>JAFWJA010000010.1 GCA_017511805.1 Bacilli bacterium | reverse complement strand
GCTTATACTCAATAACTCAATATACAGCAACCAAACAACCTATACAGTATAAACATATAACCTAATAACCTAAAGCCTCTTAAATGCAATAAAAAAGGCTACTAGAGTAGTAGCCTTTTTATCTATGCGTACGGTGGATTAGTTTCCGACAGCAGGTAAAGTAAATTGTACTTGATTAATTAGTACTGTTTTAATAGTTAAAGATAAGTCAGTAGTAGTATTATTTTGTTTTTCTACTAAACGTAAATAAATTTCGTTATCTTCAAATTTAATCTCAGCCATAAATTTATATACTTTATTACTTGTATCTACAATATATACAGGAATAGGAGTTTGATTAGTTCCGCCACCTGTTAACCAAGCATTAACAAAACTAGCAACTTTAAACCATGTTCCGTTACATGTATAAGATAGTCCTGTATGAGATGCAACCATATTTAATGATATTTTAATAATATTTCCGTCTTGTTCTGTTGTTAAAAATGAAGTTGATAAATTAAATGAATTTACACCTGTTAAAGTTCCGGTAACTGATTGTCCGTAAGCATAACTACCTGTTCCACAGTTAATATAATTAACAATACATTGAGCTATTATTTCGCTGGCGTTTTGTGTTGGGTGTACTGTATCATATAAGAAGCTGTTATAGTGCCAGCAGCACTCAGAGCCTTCGATATAACTTCCGCCATAATTTCTTATATTTTGATAACCCATTATTAATTTAGCAAACGCATTTAAGTATGTTTTTGATTTAGCCCAGCTTATCATACCTAAACTAATTTTAGCGTTAGGAAAGTTAGTCTTTGCATAAGTCATAAATGTTGATATAGCTCCTGTAATTTGAGTTGTATTATATGATGAATCATTTACTCCACCTCCGATTATAATATCAGTTATTTCGTTAGGATCATCAACAGTACTATAAGCCTCTTGTAACTTTCTTAAGAAAGTTTTATCACTTTGGATATTTGGATCTCCTAAGAATCCACATGATCCCTCAGCACTTATATAGGCGTTACTATTTAATGTTAATCCTAATTTAGCTATAACAAACTCTATCCATGAAGTACCTCTATTTGTAGTATGTACTCCGTAAGAATCACCTATAAAGATAAATTTTCTGTTAACAACTCTATCTAATTGATTAATATATTTATCTTTTATTAGTTCTGCGATTAATGTATTATAGTTTGTTAAAGCGACAATATTAACACCGTCTACTACATCAGTATTAACTATTTCTCTTATTTTATAAAGTCTAGTATCTCCGTCTTGATAAGTTTGATTTCCTAAAGTTCTTACTGTCATACCAGAAACTAAATTTTCAGACGCTACTAACTCTACTAAAGTATTATAAGATATAACAGCGTTTGACTGCAAATAAGAAGCTATAATTTCTTCTAGTTCTCCAGATTCAGCCATTTCATCAAGTTTATTATTAATTTCTTTTTGTACATCTAAATTATTAAACCAGTTTTCTAGTTCTTCTACTGAGTCTATTGTTTCGTGCATTGTTGGTAATATTGTTTTATTTAAAAAGTCAAGTAACCAAAGTAATTGTTCTTCATAAGTTAAACTTTCTATATATGAAGTAGGCAGATTTCCTATAGTAGCACAGAATCTAATTATATCTGGTAAAGTTTTTATATTTCTCATAATATCATATCCTTTCTAATATAATCCCATAAAGAGATCGTTTAAATCATTTATTATATTTGTATTAATAGTAATTATAATGTCTCTATATTGTTTAATTAAAGCTTGAGCTGTAGCTGAGACACCTGAATTACCTTTAGTACGTTTAGAAGAAGTTTCTAAACTTTGTGATGAAGTATTACTTTCTCCTTCACTTGCTGAAGTTTGAGAAGCATATTTTCCTTGTAAAATTTGATTTTTATTAATTTGACCTTGAGGAGTATTAGAATTAACACTTAATCCAGATGAATTACTTAATCCTGTATCGTTTATTTCACGATTATAAACTTCCTCGAAGTCTACGTTAACTAAAGGATCAAATTGTATAGAGGCTGAGTAAATCTCATAAGAATATTTTTCCATTATTTTAAACATTTTATTAGTAACCGCTAGATGAAATAAAGCCGGAGTTTCTAAACCGATTTCTCTCATATAATAATTATTAACTATCATACGAGCTAGTCTATCTTTATTAAAAGTTCCTCTTTCATTTATAACATCTATTTCGTCTTGTGTTAAATAGTCTTCTAGATTCCACTCTTTAAACCATGACTCTACAGTATCTCTACCGTATAGATCACATACTTTACGAAGTTCTATAGTATATTTAGCCATTGTCTTTAACCTCCTCGTCTTCAGGATCTTTATCATATCCTGTTATAATTGATTCTTCCTGCTTAATTATATTAAACAAGTCAGAGCGTACTTTAACATCTATAGCTTTATCACCTTCTAGATTAAATAATTTATTAAATAATCTACAGGCTTCTTTACGAGGTGCTAACATTGACTCTAAGTTAAAATTAATAAGCTCGTTATTTTCAGTAGCTTCTTCTGTATTTAAACGTTCTCTTTTTTCGGCTGCAATATTATTGATACCTAAAAAAGTAAGTACTTCGTTAAAAACTTCTTGTTTTTGTTTTTGAAGTTTATCAACTACGTAAGGAGCGTCAGTTTTTAAGGCTTTGATTACACCGTCTTTTAATTGATTCTTATCTCCGAATATAAAAGGTTGATTACCATTGTACTCATTAAATAAGTTAGTCATCATTAGACGTTGATTCTCATCTACAGTTATTACTACTGGCGTCTTTTGAGCTTTTACGTTGACGTCTATCGTACGCTCAAGTACATAAAGGCGATAACTGAATAGTTCCATACTATAAGCTGTAGGATACCTATCCCAGTTATTCATTACTAGAATACAAAAGTCCTCCGGATTTTGATTTTCTAGTAAGTTAAAGCCTAAATAATTTTTCTTATATTCATTAACACCGTAACTATAACATGTTACTTCTGTAGGTTGATCGTAAAAATTCAAGTTACCTCTATCACATGCTTTAGTATTGATAAAACCTATCGTACTATCTTTTAAGAAGGCTGCAGATCCTAAATAATATAAACACTTTTCTAAGAATAAAGAGTTCATTGATTCAGGAAGATTAACCCACTCAAACATTGAAAGAGCAATTCTTTTAAATCTCTCTAGATAATCGAAGTAAGTCTCATTATTTACTATAGCTGAGTCGATAAATTGTTGATTTTTCACTCTTAACCTATTTTTAGCTTTAGCCATATTATCATATCCTTTCTAATTATATTATATCATTATTTTGTGAATAGTCTAGGAAAGTAGCTGAATTATGCCATAATGTAACACCGTTATTAAACATGTTTTTAATCTTTTGTAAGTCTTCTTGAGGTATGTAAGCTTCTATATTAATATCTATAGTCTTTATAAAGTTCCAGTTTCTACGACCTGTTATATTAGGTACTTTTAAGCTATTAACTTTATATCCAAACATAGTGAAATAATCATCTATAATTTTAGCGTACTCACTTCTTATACATGTAGGATAAACTGTAAATACTGAGTTTCCAGTAGAAAAGTTAACATCTCCTGAATTAATATCTCCTGAGGTTTGTTCTGGAGTAAGAGACGCTTGTCTAACTTGAGATACTGCTTGACCTACTCCTATGATACCTGAGCCTAACATACTTACACCAGCTAGAGCTGTAGCTGGAGTACCTAAAGCAGCTATTCCTAGTCCTGCTTGTAATAATGATCCTCCTGCACTTAAAGCTACGTTTACTCCATTTTGAGTTAACCAGTTAGTATAAATATCTCCTACCCATGAGCATATAGGAAATTTAGCTCCAGATATTCCATATACGTAAGAATTAAGAGTTCCGTTATCGTCTCTATGTTTATAGTTTAAAGGTATACATTTAATACTACAGCCAGGAGTAATAGATCCATATACACTAAACTTAGGAGTATTATTTTTAAAGTCTTCATACTTCATAGGTATATCAATACCTGCATTATTAGTAACCATTATATAGTTATAAGGACTGGTAAATAACTTTTTATTTTTTGGAGTATATCCGTCAATAGTATTATTAATATTAATAGTTGAATCTGTAGCAACTTTAAAAGCATTTATAAACTTTTTAGATACATCAGAAGCAGGTTTAATAACTATATATTGTTTTTTAGCTATATTAAAGAAAGTTTCTCTTACTTCAGAAGCTCCTCCTTCAGTAAATACTGTGAAAGCTCTAGGTATCATAAAAGCAGTTTGAATATAATTTAAACGTCCTTCTTCACCAAAGTTAGATAAGAAGTCTTTAGCGTTTGCTGCGTCACTACAAACTACATATATTAAACCTCCGTATATTCCATTAATAAATCTATAGGATTCTAAATCTATACTAGACGATACTCCTGAAGGTAAATTAGTTATACCAAAACAAATATAGCAACCATTAGGATCTGAGATATCTGTAGAATAAGTCATTATTTTAGTAGGATCTGAATTAGTAATATAATCTCCATACTCTAAACTTTCTGGTATTGTATGTTTTCCTATAGTATCGTCGTTAACGTGTTCTCTTTCTACAAAAGATTTTTTATAATCTAAATCAAATTGCCATGTTTGAAAAGAGTCAGTTTCTATAAATATATCAGTCATGCTGTTATTTTCCCATTTCATAGATGATATAAAAGCAAAAAACCATTTATTCCTATAATTAGCGTTTTTATACATAACATAATTGTACTCGTCTAGATTTTCTATAACATCATCATAATAAATAACTGAGTCTCTTCTTTGATAAGTAGCGTTTCCCATATCTTTATATGGTAAACTTAAAAAATAATCTAGTTGATCGTTTAGTGTATTAAAAGTTAATTGATTTTTATCATCTAAACTAATAGGACATTTTACAAGTCTTATATCAGTTATAGGATCTTCATAATAAGTGCTATTTTGATTATTTTGATTATTCATGAATAAATCTCCTTTCTATATAAAAAGAGGAGGATACCCTCCTCCTCCTATTTTTCGTCTTTAGTTTCGTCAGTTTTATCGTCAGCTTTATCGTCAGCTTTAGTGTCTTTTAAACCTTCTTCTACTACTAACTCTCTTTTAATTAAATCTTGACATCTTTTCTTGTCGAAAAAGTCTATCAATACATTTACTGGATAAACTATACTATTATCGTTTTTATCTTTAAAAGATTTTATAACTCTAACTAACATAATATTATCCTTCCACTACAGCTGCAGTAACAGTAACAACAGTAACAGCAGTAACTGATTCTCCAGCTGCATTAGTTCCAGTTACTGTAATATTAGCTGAGCCTTCATCTACTCCAGTAACAGTAACTTCTTTACCACTAATAGTAGCAGTAGCCTTAGCAGAAGCAGAAGACGCAACTGTTAAAGTAGAATTTGCATTAAATGGAGTAGTATTTACAGTATATTTAACTGTGCCACTTTCAGCAACGGAAAGACTAGCAGGTGCAGAAATAGCTGTAGGTTTAACTGTAGCTCCTTCAGACGCAAAAATTACGGCGTTAGCGAATAAGCTATATTCATACATCTTAGTATTATTTAAGTATAATTGATAAGATCTATTATTAGCGTTTCTTTGATCTTCCATGAATTGATCGATAGGTTTAATCTTGAACCAGTTTCTATCTGCGATCATTGCGAAAATCTTAGATCCGTCATAAATCTTAGTACCTTCGTCATCATATACATCGAAGTTATCAACAGTATAAATATTATTAGCTAAGAAGTCAGCTTTACCGATTTGATAAGCGTTAGCTAAAACGTTAACATCTACGTAAGCTCTAATATCATTTCTTAAGATAATTACTATATCTTCTGGATTAGTCCATGTAACTATAGGACGTCCTGAGCCACCAACTTTAGACCATGCGTTATACTTAGAGCTTGGACTTTGAAAGTCTAAGAATAAGAAACGTGAATCTTGAATAAATTGTTTAGCTGCAGCTTCTGCAGAAGTAGGATTAGTAATAGTCTTAACAATAGCGTTATCATTTATGTAAGCACTAGAAATTAAAGCTTTAGTATATCTATATTCATCTACATACATGCCGTTATATAGTGATCTAGATAATCCAGTAATAAAACTATCTAAAGCGTCCCATGAAACGAAAGCTTCTTTTAATTTAGTTCTAATTACTGTAACTGGATATTGTAAATCCATGTTTTTAATAAGATATTGTACCTTTACGTCAGCTTCGTATTTTTGTAAAATACCAGCGAAGTCATCAGGATTATATCTTCTACCTTTAGCAGGATTAATATAAATTTCTTGACCTGCATAGCCTAAAGGCATTACATTACCTTCTAAGGCTCTTAAAGGATTTTGAAATTCGTTCATACTATCAACTTGAGTATAAACTATTCTTTGTAGTAAAGCACTACAGAATTCATTATATACTTCTGGATATTGTAAAACAGGTGCAGCTAATTTTGAAATATCTGTATCGTCGTCAATAACAGGTATATATTGATGATAAATAGTTGACGAAATTTGTCTAATTTCGTTCAATGAGTTTTTTAACCCTTGTGATATTGCCATAATATCATATCCTTTCTATATTTTATTTTTTGAAACGTCCTCGTTCATCGAAAGCGTCCCTTAAATTGAAAGATGTTTTAGTTTCTTCCTCAGGAGTTTCCCTACTATCGTAAGAAGTTCCTCTAGGGATTTGAAGATATAAATTAGCGTTTGCTGAAGTTAACTCTTCTATTCTTTTATCTTTCTTAGCGATCTCTTCGTCTTTACTTTTAAGGAGTTCGTAAGCCCCACTGTTAAAAGTAACAATTTCGGCTAACTTATCATTAATAGTAGCAGAAGTTTCTTTTCCTAACTTTTCTTGAATTGAATTAGTTAAAATCTCTAAACTTTCTGTTTTAAAATCTTCTGTTTTCATAAACTATCCTTCCCTTCCTATATATCATAATTTAGTTGAAAAGTCAACTATACTATGATATAATATTTCTATTTTTTCTTATCTGTTTAGCATAAAGTACAAACGGAAAACCTTTTTTCTTTCTTCTAGTAGGTGCTGGAGTTCCTGTATACTTCCATTGAGTACCTTCAATATTATCAATACCCATAAATTGAGTAGGATCTAAATAGTCAGACTGTGTATTTGATACATGCCACTCAAAATTGAATCTGGAAATGTCTTGCATTTCGACGTGAAGATGTCGACCTTGAGACGCCCCAGTATTTCCTTCAGATCCTACTTCTTCTCCAACAGTAACAGGAGCTCCTATTGTATATAAAGGACGATAAGCTAAATGTAAATATCTAGTTGCATATCCATAAGTAGGATTAGGTACACCGTCTATAGTTTCTCTATCGTCATATATTATAATATAATTTCCAGCAGAGGAATTATATCCTACGTCTAAAACTTTACCAGTTAACATAGAGTATACAGGCTCGTCTAAGCCTGTACTTGTTGCTATATCTAGTCCTCTATGCAAAACTCCGTCTCTATAAGTCCACCATTTAGAAGTAACAGTAAATACTACATTTATAAACGGAGCTATATTTCTAACGGGTTGTATTGCCATTATATCCTCTTACAGTATTCTTTAAATAAATGAGAATATAAACATATCCAGCCAGAATAAGTACGTCCCCATATTGAGTTATTTTTTCCGTTTTTTAGTTCTAATATATCTACTTCAGTTCCTACTTTTAGGAAAGTGTCAGCAGTTGCTTTTTGTGATGTAGCGTGATTTTTAGCATAAGTACTAACTTCTTTTATTTTCTTTATTCTGTATTCAGTTCCTGCTCCACTTCTAATAGCCATAGCTCGAGCCGATACTTTATATAAACCTGTAGTAATACCTGTTATAACTTTATCATTAAATACATAATCATAAGGATCTATAGAAGTAAGATTAGAGCCTCTATCAATTTGATAGTGTAAATGTTTGCCTGTTACTTTACCAGTATCTCCCATTTCAGCAATTACTTGACCTTGTTTAACTGTATCTCCTACATTTACCTTAATAGATCCACTTTTTAAATGGTAGTAAGCAGTTTCATAATCTTTATGTCTTATTCGTATTTGACACATTGTACCGCCTTTTTTACCTACTTTAACAGTTTTAGTAACTACTCCGTCTGCAGTAGCTAAAATATCAGTGCCTCCCACTAAATCGATACCATGATGAAAGTCAGATACTTTCTTTCCGTTTAATGTATAAGTTCTTTTTCCATAACCAGAAGTCATGACTAACTTTTTTGTTTTTATAGGATACATATAATCATCTCCTTTAATTAACTGAAGAATCAATAAGTCTATTGATTCATCAGTTATTATGTTTTTCATTTTTTCTCCTTTTTATCGGATTCAGTTTCTTTTAATTGTTCTAATCTTTTCTTTAAAAATTCAGGTACTATGATACCTACTTCTCCTAAATTTTCTAGAATAGATAATCCTTCATTAGCAACTAAGTAATAAATAACCATACTTCTAACATAACCTGTATTACCTGTAAGTTTATCTATAACTACTGTTAAAGCAACTAAACATAAAATACCTACTTTTTTAAGTAAACCTTTTATACCTACTTTAGAATTAAGACTAGCACTTTTATAGGATTTTATAAGTCCTGTAATATAGTCTATAACTATAGCTACTAATAAACATTGAAGAGCAACGTCTAAACCACCAAAGATATAGATTAAAGTAGTTGCTAAACCTGCATTAAGTACGCTTAGAAATTCCTTCATAATTCTTACTCCTTTCTATCATTATTATATCATATTTTATAATATTGATTTACCTTGACTGGTATTAAGCAGCGTAAGTCTCTACTTTCTTCATTATAATAGCATGAAGTACTGTTTCCAGTAGAATTATTCATATCTACAT
Source organism: Bacilli bacterium (assembly GCA_017511805.1). Lineage (GTDB taxonomy): Bacteria > Bacillota_I > Bacilli_A > RF39 > UBA660 > RUG13038. Next base: position 7,089 of record JAFWJA010000010.1, on the reverse strand, counting down.
ATCTATATTTGGATTTATTAATATTATTTGTGAATAGGATTATAAATAATATATTGAATATAATAATCCAAAATAACGATACGATAGATACTTTTTTATTTAGTAGTTTTATTATTTTCTTTTCTATATATTTTAATTTTTTCATAATCTATTTAATAGTGAAGTCAGTATCCACTAATAAAACGCCTCCTTTAACGTGTTTAAATGTAAGTTTATGATCTTTATCAGTTTCTTCAGCAAGTACAGAAAAACCTTTTTTAAATGTATTCATATTAACGTATTTACCTAACTTTTTAGGAAGTCCTGCTATTGTAGTATTAAGAGTTCCGTCTGGAGCTTCTTCTACATAGCATTTTTGACGTATATAGATACCTCTAACAGCTTCAGATTCTTTCTTATATGCTCCTAATTTATAGTCATCTATTTCCATGATATGAGATAATTCTTCATCAGATAATTTTAAGCAGTGAATTGAATCAGTATCTGAGTAGATATAATAATCTCTTCCATATTTTTTAAGAGTATAGTCTCTTATAGCTTGAGAGTTAGTTATAATATCATATCTAGAATAAGCTGTAATAAAAGACGCTACAGGACAATAAACAGAATCTCTAATTTCTTTTTCTCCTAACTTATATCTAACTATACCTTCTTCGTCTAAAGTAGGATATTTACCTCTTACGTTAGGATTAAGTCCGAATTTACCATATAATGAATTAAGCATTAATTTAGCGATTCTATATAAAGCTGTATTTTTATCTTTTTTAGCTTGTACTTTTTCATTAGTCCAATAATTTATATAATTACTAAATAGACCTTTTAATCTTCTAAATTTATATCCACCATGCCAGTAGATGTTATCTACATCATACTGCATAAAGAATAATTTAACGTCTACACTCGTAAGCGTTAGCGTTACGAGTTCGCCGTCTGTTGTTTCTACATATTCGTTAGGTAAGAATCCTAACGTATTTTTTAATTGAATACAAGGAATTTTTCCTTTTTTCAATTTAAAACTACATGTAAGCGTAACGATATATAAAGGAAAGCAAGTATCCTCTATATATTCTCCTTCAAAGTAAACAGGATTTCCTATAGGCATAAAATCATTTAGCATGTGTGAGGGGTGCATGGAGTTACTATCTACTACAATAATATCCTCTTTTACATCTTTCTCCTTATATAAAGGATTAAGCCATGTAAAACCACCTTTATAGCTTCTTCGTATATCTTGATCTATCTCATAAGGTAGAATCGGAAAATACATAGAAAAGCTTTTTAACATACCTTTATAACTGCTTAAAGCGTCCGATCCTATTGTCATTTTAGTTAATCCTTGCGTAAACATGATATGTAACGCTCTAGCCATAATCTCAACGTCATTACGAATATAATCTATTTCGTGAGGCGTTAACTCATGACCTACTTCTCTAATTGTTTTATAGTCTAAATCTAATTTTCTAATAGGTAAAGAAAAATCTTTAGCTATCTGTTCGACTGAGAAATTTAATATCTTTAAACTATCGTATATCGTTACTTTATTACTATGTTTTCCTTTTACTTCTTCGTATATCTCAATACTATAAAATTGACCTGTATCAGATATAAGACAAGTAAAAGTTTTATCTCTACGATCTTTTTTATTCTTAATATATTCATATCCATTATTTAAAAGATAGGAAAAAATGTATTCTCCGTCAAATTTTAAGTTATGAAAATATAAAGAATAGTTTTCTTTTTTATCATTAAAACACCATTTAATGAAGTCTTCTATCGAGTTTCCGTAAATAAAATTATCAGGATTACCTATCTCACATATAGCATAAGCCCAAACTCTACAGTCTTCCTCTGAAACGTTTGTTTCAAAGTCAGCCGTATACATTTTACTCATACTCGGCTAATATTTCGTCTAAATTATTATATAAATTATCAAAGTTAACTAAAGCGTCATCTTGCATATCTTTTACGGCTACTTCTATACCTAAATCTTTTATAGGTTTGTAATAATATAATATCTGTTGAATTGTACGTTCTGAAGTAAATAACTTATCTAATTGAGCTGGAGTTAATTTATTAAGTCTTCTTACTAGTTGATCTGTTTTTACTTTATCATATCCGTAAGTATCTGCAGTATCTACTAAGATATCTATATAATTTTCTTTCCATAACTCTTTAGATTTTGTTTTAGCATTACGTTGTAATAAATCTATATATGTATCTATATCAGTTCCAGATAAATCCTCTAGCTTTTTATTAAGAAGTAAATTCTTCTTAGCTACAGCGTTAAGATAATCTTTATCTCCCATTTGAGCATAGGTAGAATATTCATCTACTCCTTTATTCTTAGGACGTTCTTCTGTATAGAATTTTATTTTAGCATTTATTCTCCTTGATAATAATCTTTTATATCTAGTTATAGTTTCATATTGATATTTAGGAAGAGTAGTTCCTTTAACACTTATAAATTTTTCTCCTCCTCTAGCAGTAAATGAAGATAAGTCAGCAAGTCTTCTGTTTAAGTCAGCACGATTAGAGACAGAATTTTTTAAAGCTACTACTGCCTCTCTACTCATTTTTCTAGGTAAAACTAAATCAGATCCAGATTTAGCTAATCTATTTATTTTAGCATTATAATTACGTACTAACTTATCTATTCTTTCGTTAGTCTTCTTACTATATCTAATAGCCATACTTAAACCTCCTTAATTGATAGGACTAAAGTAACGTCCTTATCTAAAGGTTTATCATTAAATATAACTCTAAATCCTCTTTTCTCGATTCTTTTATATAAGGATAAAAGAAAAAGTTTTTTAGCGTTTATATTCATATTAAACTTATTATTTAGTTTAAATGATTCGTCTTCTATATAACTTGTATATAGATCAGTAAATTTATTTAGATATAGAAGAGAAGAAAAATAAAAAGTTAAATTTTCATGTTTAAAATAATATTTACTTTTATTAATATCATGATAAATTATATTCATTTTTACACCTTCCTATCTAATAAATTAACAGTAGAAAATTATTCTACTGTTAATATTAGTGATTCTTTTCCACCTTTTAAAGTCTTAGTTCCAACTTTTAATGTTAGTGGATTTTCTGGAGTAGGATCTCCAAAGATTGCGATAATTTGCTTTAATGAGTTATATACTCCATAAGCAGCAGTTACGTAAGTCTTTCCTTCAGTATCAATTAAAATAGTTCTAAAATGTTTTTTAGTAACTACTTCTCCGCTTTCATCTGTAATAACTTCGTCAGTCTTTTCGTCTCTTTCTGGTACGTCTTTCTTTTCGATATATAAGTCTCTTACTTCGATAGTTTGACCTTTAATATCGTTTATTTTAACGTCGCATTGTTGTAAAGCGTTATATAAAGCTTTCTTATTTTCCATTTCAGACAAATCTAAAGTAGTAAATTGAAAAGTCTCAGCTTCATTAAATACAGTAGCGTCAGATACGATTAATCCCCTTTCTTCATTTTTTACATTATTTTTTGTTTCTTCCATGAGAAACACCTTCCTTCTAGGTACTCTAAAGAATACCTAGAGACTATTAAGTGTGATACATAAGAATCATCGATTCTAATCTTTTGCGTGTGCGAGTTTATATGTTTATAAATTAATTAAAAAGTTTTTATTATAGGAAGAATAACTTAATAGTCTCTAGCTATCCTTTAGATAGGATAACTTTATTTTTCTACCTCCTTAACATCTAAACCTATTTTATTATATATTTCTTTTACTAATTCTTTATCTTTTCCAGAACAGTAGATACATTTTCCTTCTTTATCGTATAACGTCATTTTATGACATTTCTTACATCTATGTTTAGGAAAACGTCCACCTATTAATCGTCCTGTTAAAACTTCTCTATGTTTTTTAATTTTACGAGAAAAGTTACTCATGTTTTTTCCTCTTTTCTAATTTTTTATATCCGTATATCATATTATACTCGTTTCGTAGTTCTTTAATTTCTTTTTTAGTTTGTTTGATAAGTTCAGATTTTAAATAAAGTAATTGTTTAATTTCTTTTTCTCTATTCATAATCTTCACCACCTTATATTTATTGCTAGATTAGAGTTAGTTCCTAATATAGATAATAAATAAGTTCTATAATCATTTTTATATGTATTAGTTGTTATTTTAATTGTTGGAATACAATGTAATAATGGAGTTCTACTAGACCAAGTAAAACTAGGAATAAATGTTCTTTTAAACTTATTCATTATCTTCACCTCTTAATATATTTAGTAAAGGTATTACACCTTTTACACAAGCACCAGTTTTATAATCGTAATAAAACTCATTTTCTTCTATATATTTTATGGCTTTATTTATTCTCTTTTCTAATTTATATATTTTCTTTCTATAATTATTATGTATATGCCTGTCTACTTTTCTAACTTCACTTTGAAGAACACCTAATTCTACTAATATATCAAACTCTTCTTTTTCTTCTTTATTCATTATCTTCACCTCTTAATATAGATAATAATTCTTTTGATGCTTTTAAATCATCAACATAACTATTACTAATAGTATTAAAACGCATATAACTAATAATAACTTAAGTATTTTCTCCATTTTAACCTTCAAAAAATTCGTTACTATCTAAAAATTTATCTGAAGAATCTCCTACTACTTGAAGCTTCTTACTATATTTTAATTTACGTTTAAATTTATCTTTATTAAATTCAGTATCAAAATACTTTTTAAATGTTTTTCCAGTAGTTTTATCGTATATCTCTAAATATATATTATTCATAACGTCCACCTGTAATACAAGCACAGATAATAAACGCTATTAAAATAACTAAAACTACTATACCTATACCTATTAAAATATATTTCATATAATACCTTATACTTTCTACTTCTTGATTCTTTTCGTATTCTCTTAGTAACTTTTCATAGTCTACTTTTTCATATTTTCCGACATACATATATACCCATCTCCTAGATACTTATTATATTCTTCTGGATAATACTTTTCCATTGAATCAACTATACATGATCTAATTAAACTTTCTGTACTCTCTCCTAATAATACTAATAACTCATTAAAAGTACAAGTACTTAAGTTTTCAATTATTTTATCCTTTAAATCATTTAATTTTTTAATCTTTTCTTCTTTAGTCATATTTAAACCTCTTTTCTTTAATTCATGATATGTTACTCCTGCTCTTCTAGCTCCAAAACATACATAAATATTTTGTAAAATTTTCGGATTCTCTAATAATTCTTTATTATAATATTTACTCATCAAAACTACCCCATTTATATAACATTAATCCAGATAGGATCATTAATATCATAGGCAAAATTGTATATGTTAAACTTACTATACTATCAAAAATACTACCTATAATCATTAATGATAATACTATATTAATTGCTAATAAATTTTGTACCCATTTCTTTAATCTCATATTATTTACTCTTTTCTATTAATTTTACTGTTAATTCTTTACAATCATCTGAGACTTCTATAATCCAGTTATCGTTATAGTAGTATTGACTGATGTAAGCAAAAATAAATTTTTCTCTAGCTTCATCTGTATTAAATGAATAAGTATCATTTTTTATCTTATCAATAAATATATACTCCTTCATTTGTTTTGGCTCACTGTGTCTCATGTTCTCGATTAGATTTTCTAATTCTTTCATATCATTTCCTCCTTGCTACATTAATAATAACTCTATAAAAATAAAAAGTCAATAAAAAATTTAAAAAATTTTTTCAATTTTTGTAAACTTTTATTTATTTGACTTTTTTCTTTCTATATTATATAATAATTATAACAGGAGGTTATCCTGATTAATATTTTTGTGTATAGGTGTTATTAATTTAACTTATAACTAAATTAGGATAAACTATCACAGCGAGAAGCTGTTATCCTATTTAATGTTCTGATAAAACAGTTATAAAATTAATAAATTATCTATACACGTTTTTTATTGGAGGTTAACTTATGTGGTATACAATTAACAGAGTTTTAACATATAACGCTATGCTTAATTTTATTATCGGAGAGCGTGGAGTAGGTAAATCCTACAGTTTAAAAAAGCATGTTATTAAACGTTTCTTAAAAAAGAATCGTAAATTTATATATCTTAGACGTTATGAGACTGAGCTAGAAAAATCTTTAAAAGATAATGAGTTCTTTAAAGATATATGTAAAGATCCTGACTTTAAAGATATTAAATTAAAAGCTAAAGGAGATAAATTCTTAGTTAACGATAAAGTAGCAGGTTATGCTATTCCACTTTCTAAATCTACTATTTTCAAGTCCGTACCTTTTCCAGATGTAGATATAATTATATTTGACGAATTTTTAATAGATCCTAGTACTTGCTATCACTATATGAAAAATGAACCTGAAAAAGTACTCGATTTTATGGAGACTGTAGGACGTCTTAGAGATATTCAAGTTTTCCTTCTAGGTAACTCTATATCTATAGTAAATCCATATTTCGATTACTTTAATATCTCTCTACCTTATAACTCAGATATTAAAACATTTAAAGAAGGACTTATTCTTATTAACTATATTAAAAATGAAGTATATAGAGAAGCTAAGAAACAAACTAAATTCGGTAAACTTACAGAAGGCACTAAATACTCTTCTTATGCTATAGATAATAAATTCTTACTTGATAATAATAACTTTATCAGAAAGAAAAGTCCTAACTCTAAATTCTTTTTTACTCTTATATTAAATAAAGTTAAATACGGTATCTGGATAGACTATGATGAGTTTACTATGTATGTATCTACTAAGTATAATGATAATAGACCTATTCAATTAACTTTTAATTATGAAGATCATACAGAAAAATCTATTTTAATAAAATCTAGATCTGTATTCTTCCAGAATATAATATCTCACTATGATACTGGTAAGTTATTCTTTGAGAATCAAACTATTAAATCTGAGATCACTAAGTTAATCCACCGTACGCATAGATAAAAAGGCTACTACTCTAGTAGCCTTTTTTATTGCATTTAAGAGGCTTTAGGTTATTAGGTTATATGTTTATACTGTATAGGTTGTTTGGTTGCTGTATATTGAGTTATTGAGTATAAGC
>JAFWJA010000009.1 GCA_017511805.1 Bacilli bacterium | reverse complement strand
TTACTTTCTAAAAGGAATTCCGATTTCATTTAATAAATCAAACGCTTCCTCATTTGTCTTTGCTGTTGTAACAAAAACAATATCCATTCCACGAGTCTTTACAATGTTATCGTATTCTATTTCTGCAAAAATCATTTGTTCTTTAATTCCTAATGTATAATTTCCTCTTCCATCGAATGCTTTTGGTGAAACACCTCTAAAGTCTCTAACACCAGGTAATGCCATTCTTATTAATTTATCTAAGAATGTATACATTTTATCTCCTCTTAGAGTAACTTTACATCCAATTGCTTGTCCTTCTCTTAACTTGAAACCAGCTATAGATTTCTTAGCTTTAGTAACTACTGGTTTATTACCTGTAATTAATTCAAGTTCGTTACAAGCAGCTTCTAAATATTTATCATTTAATGTTGCATCACCAACACCAATATTAATAACAATCTTTTCTAATTTTGGTACTTGCATTACTGAAGTATAATTATATTTTTCCATTAATTTTGGAACAATTTCATTTTTATATTTTTCACTTAGGCGGTTCATAATTTACCCTCCTTCCACTATTTAAGTATTTCTTTAGATTTTACTGAAATTCTAACTTTATTTCCTTTTTCATCAACTTTGTGTGCAATTCTAGTTCTCTTTTTAGTCTTTGGATCTATAATCATAACATTAGATACATGAATAGGTGCTTCTTGTTTAACAATACCACCATTTTCGTTTTGTCCACTAGGTTTAACATGTTTAGTAACCATGTTGCATCCTTCAACAATAACTTTATTTTCTTTCTTTAATGTTTTAATTATTTTACCTTCAGAACCTTTAGATTTACCAGAAATAACTACAACTTTATCTCCTACTTTTAAGTTCATAAATGTCCTCCTTATTTATCCTATAGCACTTCTTTAGCTAGTGAAACAATTTTCATATAATCATTATCACGAAGTTCACGTGCTACTGGACCAAGTACACGTGTACCAACTGGACTCTTATCATCGTTAATTATAACGCATGCATTGTCATCAAATCTTATATAAGAACCATCATTTCTTCTAACTGGTTTCTTAGTTCTAACAACAACAGCTTTAACAACTTTTCCAGCCTTAATAGTACCGTTTGGTGTAGCTTTTTTAACTGTAGCAACAACTACATCTCCTAAGCTACCAAAAGTTTTATTTCCACCAAGAACTCTAATAACTAATACTTCCTTAGCACCAGAGTTATCTGCTACTTTTAAGCGACTTTCTTGTTGAATCATATTAATCCTCCTTTGTTTCTTTAGAGATTATAAGATTATTGCTTCTTCAACAATCTCAACTAATTCATATCTAACTGTTTTAGATACTGGTTTAGTCTCTACTATACGTACTTTATCTCCAACTTTAGCTTTGTTTTCTTCATCATGTGCTCTATATTTCTTTGAAGATTTAACACGTTTTCCATATAATGGGCTTTTCTTATAAGTTTCAATAGTAACTGTTATTGTCTTATCGTTCTTATCACTTGTAACAATTCCAATTAGTTCTTTTCTTCTTTTTTCCATTTAAGCCTCCTATTTAGTTTCATTTTCGCGTTCAGTTAAAATTTGTTTAATTCTCGCGATTGTCTTTCTATCTTCTTTTATTTTTGAAGGTTTTTCTAAATTACCAGTTGCATTAGCAAATCTTAAATTATAAAGTTCTGCTTTTAATTCTTCAACCTTTTTTAGTAACTCTTCAGTGGTTAACTCTCTTAATTCTTTAGCCTTCATTTACTTCACCACTTTCTTCTTTTTTAACAAACTTACATTTAACAGGTAATTTGTGTGATGCAAGTCTTAATGCTTCTCTAGCTACATCTTCAGTAATACCGTCAATTTCAAACATTATTTTGCCTTCTTTGACTACTGCTACCCATAGCTCTGGTTCACCTTTACCTTTACCTTGTCTAGCTTCAGCAGCGTGTCTTGTTAATGATAAGTGTGGGAAAATGTTAGTATAAACAGTTCCTCCTCTTTTCATATAACGAGTCATTGCTACTCTAGCAGCCTCAATTTGTTGTTGAGTAACCCAAGCACCAGTTTTAGCTTGTAAACCATAACTACCGAAATGTAATTCAGTATTTCCTTTTGCTTTTCCATCATAGTAAACTCTATGATTTTTTCTGTGCTTAGTTCTTTTTGGAATTAACGCCATGTTCTTTACCTCCTTTTACATTCTTCTTTGGAAGTACTTCACCTTTGTATATCCAAACTTTAACACCAATTTTACCAAAAGTTGTATCAGCTTCTGCTGTTGCATAGTCGATATCAGCTCTTAATGTATGTAGAGGTGTTGTTCCTTCATTATAACCTTCGCTTCTAGCTATATCAGCCCCGTTTAATCTTCCAGAAACGATTGTTTTAATACCTTTAGCACCAGCTTTCATAGTATTACGAATAGCTCTTTTTTGTGCCATTTTATATGATCCACGGTTTTCAATTTGTTTAGCAATATTTTCAGCAACTAATTTAGCAACTAAATCAGGATTCTTAACTTCAAATATTGAAACAATTATATTTTCATTTGTTAATTTATTTAATTCGTTCTTAATTTTTTCTATTTCTTCACCGCCATGACCTATAACAATACCAGGTTTAGCAGTGTAAATAACTACTTCAGTCTTCTTGTTATTTCTATTAACATCAATTGAAGATACAGATGCATCTTTTAATTTTTCAAGTAAATATTTTCTGATTTCGTTATCTGCTTTTAAATATTTAGCAAAATCTGCTTTTTCAGCAAACCATTTACTTGACCAATCTTTGTTAATACCAATTCTCATTCCGACTGGATTTACCTTTTGTCCCATAAATTAACCTCCTTCACTAATTTTTCTCTGCTACCACTACTGTGATATGACTTGTTTTCTTATCGTGTCTATCAATATGTGTTCTAGATCCAAATCTATGTCTTTTTAAAATTGGACCATCATTTATGTATGCTGATTTAACATATAAGTTGTTTCTGTCTAATTTTAAGTTATTTTCAGCATTTGCTACTGCAGAAACTAAAACTTTTTCTATTAAACGAGCAGACTTTTTATTCATATTATTTAATATTGCACTAGCTTCAGCAATACTTTTTCCTTGTATTAAGCGAGTAACTAATCTAGCTTTTCTAGGAACAAGTAATACTGTTCTAGCAGTTGCTCTTGCTTCCATTACAAAATCTCCTTCCTAAAGTTAAGTTCAACTATTATTTCTCATCACTATTTTTTCCGTGTCCACCGAATTTTCTAGTTGGAGCAAATTCTCCAAGTTTGTGACCTACCATATCTTCAGTAACATAAACTGGAATAAATTCTTTTCCATTGTGAACTGCAAATGTGTGTCCAATAAATTCAGGAAAAATAGTTGAACGACGTGACCAAGTCTTAACGACTTCTTTTTTTCCACTATTATTCATTTCTTGAACCTTTTTCATTAATCTATCAAAAACGTAAGGTCCTTTTTTTAAACTTCTAGCCATTTATATTCATCCTTTCCTTATTTATTTACGACGAGTAACAATTAATTTTGTTGAACTCTTCTTGTTCTTACGAGTTTTATAACCAAGTGCAGGTTTACCCCATGGTGTCATTGGTTTCTTGTGTCCAACTGGAGTTCTACCTTCACCACCACCATGTGGGTGATCGTTAGGGTTCATAACAGATCCTCTAACAGTTGGTCTGATTCCCATATGTCTAGTTCTACCAGCTTTACCAAGTCTTACTAATGAATAATCTTCATTACCAACTTCACCGATAGTAGCCATACATTCACCAAGTACTTTTCTAGTTTCACCAGATGACAATCTGATTAAAACATATTTATCTTCTCTACCAAGAATTTGAGCACTTTGTCCAGCTGATCTAGCAATTTGACCACCTTTACCAAGTGTTAATTCAATATTATGGATTGTAGTTCCAACTGGAATATTTTTAAGTTTCATAGCATTACCAACTTTAACGTCAGTTGTTTCTCCTGAAACTACTTTCATTCCAACAGTTAATCCTTTTGGAGCAATTATATATCTCTTTTCTCCATCAGAATAATTAATTAATGCAATATTTGCACTTCTATTTGGATCGTATTCAATACTAGCAACAGTACCTACTATATCGAACTTATTTCTTCTAAAATCAATAACACGATATTTTCTCTTTTCTCCACCGCCTTGATGTCTAACTGTTATCTTACCTGTATTATTACGTCCGCTATTTTTCTTCATTACTTTTAGTAAACTTTTTTCTGGAGCTGTTTTAGTTAGCTCTTCATTTACTAATGTACTTTTCTTTCTTTGTCCAGCTGTAATTGGACGAAAATGTTTAATAGCCATTCTAAAACCTCCTATAATTCTAATTGACTACCTTCAGCTAAAGTAATATATGCTTTCTTATAAGCTGTTGTAGTTCCTGTGTAACGACCTACTCTTTTCTTTTTAGGTTTTACGTTTAATGTATTTACTTTTACAACTTTTACGTTATATATTTTTTCAATAGCTTGCTTAATTTGAGTTTTATTAGCATCCTTTTTAACTTTGAATACTATTCTATCTCCATTAGCAGCTACGTTAGAAGCCTTTTCAGTAATTACTGGGGCTAATATAACGTCTCTATAATTTCCCATCATTATTTAAGTACCTCCTCAAGCATTTTAACAGCTTCTTCAGTAATAACTATTGTTTTATAGTTTAATACGTCATAAGTGTTGATTTCATGAGATTCGATTAACTTAATATCAGATAAATTACGAGAAGCTAAAATTAAATTTTCAGTTAATTCTTTAACAACTACTAATACTTTACCTTCAATCTTTAGAGTTTCTAAAGTTTTAATAAATGTTTTAGTCTTGTTATCTTTAACATCAAAATTTTCAACAACGATAATTCCTTTGTTGCTAGCTTTATAAGATAATGCTGATTTTAAAGCTAATCTACTTTCTTTTCTATTTTGTTTCTTTTCATAATTTCTATTAGTGTTTGGTCCAAATACTACTCCACCATGATACCATTGTGGTGCTCTTATAGAACCTTGTCTAGCTCTACCAGAACCTTTTTGTCTCCATGGCTTAGCTCCGCCTCCACTAACTTCACTTCTGTCTTTAACAGCATGTGTTCCTTGTCTTAATGATGCTCCTTTTCTAACAACAGCATCATAAATTGTTTGGTTATTTGGTTCAATTCCAAATATTTCGTCATTTAGTTTTATATCTTTAACTTTTTCACCTTTTAAATTTAAAAGTGCTACTTTAGGCATATTATTTCCTCCTTTCATCACAAATCTTGTTAATTATTATTAATATTTTTGAAGATTATTCTTGTGATGATTCTTCAGATGCTTCAGCTTTTTCTTCAGTTGCTTCTTCTTTAGTTTCTTCAACTTCTGGTTCAGCAACTTCTGCTTCTGCTGTTGCAGTTTCAGTAGTTTCTTCAGTTACTTCTTCAGCTACTGGTTCTTCTACTTTTTCAACATATGTAACAAGTTCGTCTTGAGCGTTAACTTTACCATCATGCTTAACTGCAGATTTAATAATAACTAATGACTTCTTTGGACCTGGAACATTACCTTTAACTAAGATAATATTGTTGTCTAAATCAATTTCTACTATTTCAAGATTTTGAACAGTAATTAATTTATGACCCATATGTCCTGGTAATTTCTTACCTTTTAATACATGCATTGGAAGCATTGTTCCAAGTGATCCTACTCCTCTATGGTATTGTGAACCATGTCCCATAGGACCTCTACTTTGATTATGGCGTTTAATAACACCTTGAAAACCTTTACCTTTACTTACACCAGAAACGTCTACCATTTCTCCAACAGTAAAGATGTCAGCTTTCACTTCTTGTCCTAATGTATAAGCACTAACATCAACATTTCTGATTTCTTTAACGAAGCGCTTAGGTGTTACATTAGCTTTTTTTAGATGACCTAATTCAGGTTTATTGCTAAGTTTTTCTCTCTTATCGAAAGCTGCAAGTTGGATAGCATTGTATCCATCAGTTTCAACAGTCTTGATTTGTGAAACAAAGTTTGGTTCAACAGCAATAACTGTAACTGGAGTTAACTTACCGTTTTTAGCAAAAACTTGAGTCATCCCGATCTTACGACCTAAGATTCCTTTCATATTTTCCTCCTACTATTTAATATTTATTTCAACACCACTAGGTAAATCCAAACGAGTTAATGCCTCGATTGTGTCTTTACTAGGGTTATTGATAACAATTAATCTTTTGTGTGTTCTCATTTCAAATTGTTCACGAGAATCTTTGTATTTGTGAACTGCTCTTAGAATAGTGATTTTTTCAATCTTTGTTGGTAGTGGAATTGGTCCACTTACTTCTCCACCTGTTCTTTTAACAGTTTCAACAATCTTAGAAGCAGCTTGATCTATTGTTCTATGATCATATGCTTTTAAGTTAATTTGGATCTTGTTTGTCATCATTAATCCTCCCTTCGCCTATATCATTGTATAGACTTGCTCCGCACAAAAACCTGATTTTACCAGTTTTAGGTTGATTTTAAATAGCAACTTAACCTGGTGTATCAGCAACCTTGCACATCTTTGCCAGTCACACATAATCAATTTTAACACTCTTTTCCTTTAAAATCAACAACTTTTTACTATTTTTTTTACTTTTTTTTGACATAAAAAAAAGAAAGTGTAAAAATTACATTTTCTTCTTAATTAGACATAGTTCTTTACCCTTCTCTTGAATAGTATCATGCTTTATTTCATAACTATCATAATTTACTAGATTTATGTATTCTAATAGATGTTCATAATACTTAAGCATTTTACTAGCTAACTTAGATTGATCTTTACAAAAACCAAAATATTTATCTTGTTCTAATTTAGCTGTTCTATATAAATCATCAGATACTGATGCTGAGATAATAGTATCAAAATCATCTATCGCAGGAACATGATATCCTGGAAAATATGCTAATACCTTATCTCTATATTTATCATAGAATATACTATCATTAACTATAGTTTTAGGAATATATATTCCAGTTTCACTATAGTATCCATATGCACCTTTAATACCTGATTCTAAAATATCATCACTTTTAACTTTATCTGATAATAAAAATCCATGTCCAATTATACTAACTAATGATTTAGATACTGGACTAGATAATTCTAATATCTCTTGATTAGGATTAAAACCATTTTCTAATAAATAATTATATAAATATAACGCATCTTCTTTTTCTTTAGTTAATTCTTCTTTATTTAAAAATAATATCTTTTCCATATTCTGCTCTCCTTACCCTATCCATATTATCACCTAAATTAAAACAAGTCAAAAGACTTGTCTTAATTATTTAATAATTCTTCTAATTGTTTATTAATTAAATCTTTTTTTATAATATTTAACTTAGTTATTTCTATATCAATCTTTTTTTGTTTAATCATTTTTTCTAGTTGTTCTATAGATAATTTATCTAGTAATTCATCATATTTTTTATTTTTTTTCATATGTAAATCCCTTTTTTCTTAAGATTTCTTCTTTTTCTTTTATTTCTTTATCTAAATCTGATTCTACTTTTTTTAGGTTATTATGTATTTCTGCTAATCTTATATATTCATCAAGTAATTTAGATTTATTTTTCTTTTCTTCAATTCTCTTTTCAGTTTCTTCAATAGCTTTTTCTATATTATCTATATCATCTTCATTTGCTGATTTAGAAGGTTCTTCTATTACCTCTTCTTGTTTTGGTTCTTGAACTACTTCCTGTTGTTTTCCATTTCTTAATTCTTCTAATAATTCAAATCTTAGTTTATAACCATATTCATGAACTATAGGTAATAATTCATCTAAAGATCTTTTACCAAAATTACGTATTTTTCTAACATCTACATACGCTACTAAATCACCTAAAGTATTTATATGTCCTCTATGTAAACAATTATAAGTTCTAACAGATAAATTTAAATCTTCTATTTTTGTATCAAGTACATCTCCTGATTGGTTTGTTCTTTCTAATTCAATAGATTCTTTAGTTTTAAAATTACCATTTTCTTGTAATACAAAACTCTTTATTACTTCGTTAGCTTTTTCAATTTGTTCCTTATCTCTAGATAAAAATAATACTTTTTCTGCTTCACTATATTGTTTTTGTTCTTCCTTAGTTAAACCTAATAAATCATCCATTTGTGATTTAATGAATAAGACTTTATCTGCAATTCTACGAAGAGAACGAACTGCCTTAGCATCTATTTGACGTACTCTTTCTCTAGAGACATTAAATTCTCTACCAGTTTCTTCTAAAGTCATTGGATTGTTTCCATCAAGTCCAAATCTACATTTTAGTACTTTTTTTTGATAATCACTTAATTTTTCAATTTCTTCATCAATCATCTTACTAGAATATAAAACTATAGAATCAGGATTAACTCCCCCAACAATACACTTAACTAATACAGAATAAGATTGTTCTTTTTGTTCATCTAAATCTATATCATGAAATGGTTTAATAATATACATTAATAACTCATTTTCTTCTGGTGTTAATTCTTCACCATTTCTATATTTATTAAATAGTTTTTCAGTTGTTCCATATCTTCTAACTAAATAAACAGCATATCTAGGACCTATTTCATATCCATTCATTAATGTTTCAACATCTTTTGAATAACCAAAAGGACTACCTATAATATTAAACTCTTTCATTTTATTAAAGTTTTCTTCAGATAGTTTTCCTTCCCAGTTTCTATGATGAATATAATCATAATACTTTTTTACAATTTTATATTCTTCATCTATAGCTGTTTTTAATGCTTCATATTTTTCACATTCTTCCGGATATCTTTCTATCCTATTAGAGTTAAGAATTAATGTTGGATACTTTTTTAAAAAGTTCTCAATAATTTCAATTTTTTCTTCTATTTTACTTCCGTATTCCATCTAAAATTCCCCCTTTATTTTTTTTAGATTTAATATCTTAAAATAATTGATAAAACCCCTCTTTTTTTTATCGGGGTTTATACTAACAAAAAACTATGAATTTGTCAAATTATTAACAAAAAAAAATAGAAAGAATCCTTTCTATTTTATAGTATAAATTAAATTACCTGAATAATTATAATATGTATTATTAGTAAATATATAATTCTTTTCTATTTTTATATCATTTGCAATCATTTCTATTGGTAATTCTTTATTAGTAATATAATTGATAATTACTTTCTTTCCTTCAATAGTACAAAGTACAAATGGATATTTATCTGATAAAAATTCAATATCATCATATTTAGCTTCTATTATAGTTTTATCCTTACTATTAATAAGTCCTACTTTCCCTAAATCATTTTTAAACTTAAATATTTCTTCACTATAGTTTTCTTTAATATTATCAAATAAATCTTCGTCTATATATTCAATAGAAGAATACTTCATAGATATTACTTTTTTACCATTCTTATTAATTAAACTATATGTATTATCAATACCTACTATTGCATATCCATTATTATTAAAATCATCTACTGAATCATATAACATATCATTAATAAGATTTCCTTCTTTATTTACATAATTGTATTTACCTTCTTGTACTTCTACTTCTAATAATTCATTACTAAATGAACCTGTTACTGGTTTATAATCTGTAAATGAACCTAAATTGTTATTAACTGATTTTATATTATATATATCTTGATTTGTATCAAAATCATGTGTTTGTTCTAATATTAATCCTGAACCATATGTATAAACATTATTATCACTATCATTTATTACCTTCTTAGAATTAATATCAATATAATCAATAGTCATATCATTATTAACACCAATTGCAATATTTGATAAATAATCTTCTACTCTTACTCTTTTATATTTATCAGTTTTATATTTAACTTGATCACTATTAACAACCATATATGTACTATTAGTATCCTCTGATTCAGACTCTATATAAAATACGTTGTTTTCTAATACTTTTATTTCTTTTAATGTAAAACCAAATGCCTCTCTACCTGAAGAAACATTTACTATTGTAGAAGAACCATTTACTTTTACTTTAGCATATCTTTCAGTTAAAGGTACATCCTTGGTAGTTGGTGATATTTCAACTTCTATTTTCTTATCATCAACTTCATCTACTTTAAATGTATATATTTCATCACCATCTTTATTCAAAAGACCCATTGTTTCGCCTTTTGTAAAAACGTATATGTCATCTTTAGAATGCTTAATACTATCATATTGGAATCTTGTTACTTCACCTAAAGTATCATCTAATAGCGCTACTTTAAGTCCACTGTTAGTTATTTTACTAGCAATATATCTTTCTCCATATAAACCAATTGAATAATATGTACCAAATGATGCTTGTAAAACACCTTTACCATTTAGAACGCCAAAAAGATTGTTATCATTTTTAACAACCGCTAATCCTTTATAATATTCAGAACCATATTGATATTTTGGTTTAGTTACAATTGTTCCTTCATCATTTATATATCCAACTTTAGAATTTTCTTCTATTCTAATTAAATCAGTTGTATCAGCTTTACTATTATTAATAAAGATATACATACCCAAAATAGATACAAATACAAAAGCTATTATTGGAAATATCATAGATGTCTTCTTAAATGATATTTTTACATTCTTAGGTTGTATGTCTTTAATCTTATCATCTAATATTATTATATTATTATCTGTAACAATAGGATCAATTGACTTTTGCATTGGTGGTATATCTTTAATCCTATCATCTAGAATAATTATATTATCTGAAGGGTTAGTATTTTGAGGAACAGAATCAAATGGTAGTTCTGAAAAAGAATCTGTTTGTTCTAATTTTTGTTCATTATTTATATCATTCATTCTATCCCTCCTATTCTATATAATTTTATCACAAAAAAAGGAAAAAAGATATAGAAAACTATATCTTATTCATCTTCTGATTCTATTTCTACAAGAACTTCTCTTGGCTTAGAACCTTGTTGCGGACCTACTATTCCTCGTTCTTCTAGTTCATCTACTAAACGTGCTGCTCTATTATAACCTACTTTAAATCTTCTTTGAATAAGTGAAGCAGATGCTTTACCTGTACTAACTACAAATTCAACTACTTCATTATATAACGGATCATCATTATCAACATCATCTTTATCTATATCAGAATGTGTACTACCTCCTGAAGAAGATGCATCTAAATTAAATTTATCATCATATGATGCCATATGTTGATTACATACAAAATTAACTAATTTTTGAATTTCTTCTTCTGAAACAAATGCTCCTTGTATTCTTTGAGGTACTGATTCACCCATAGGTAAGAATAACATATCACCTTTACCTAATAGTTTTTCAGCTCCACCCATATCAAGAATTGTTCTTGAATCTATTTGAGAAGAAACTGCAAATGATATTCTAGATGGAATATTAGCTTTAATAACACCTGTAATAACATTTGTAGATGGTCTTTGAGTAGCAACTATTAAATGTATACCTGCTGCTCTAGCCATTTGTGTAATTCTCATTATTGAATCTTCAACTTCATTTTTAGCAACGACCATAAGGTCTGCAAGTTCATCTATTATTACAACTATATAAGGTAATAATGGATATCTAGATTCTTCTGGTAAACTTTGATTTTTCTTTTCTAGATATGCATTATAACTTTCAATATTTTTAGTATGAGAATCTTCAAACTTATCATATCTATCCATCATTTCAGCAACTACTTTTTGTAATGCTATACTTGCTTTTTTAGGATCTGTAACAACTGGTTGTAGTAAATGTGGTATACCATTATACATACCAAGTTCAACTTTCTTAGGGTCAACCATTATAAGTTTAACTTCATCTGGTCTAGCTCTCATAAGTATTGATGCTAATATACAGTTAATACATACTGACTTACCTGATCCAGTAGCACCTGCTACTAAAAGGTGTGGTGTTTTATTAATTTCACAATATCTTGGTGTACCCATTATATCTTTACCTAATGCAACCATTAATTTATTAGTTTGTTTTTCTTTAGGAAAACTAGATATTATTTCTCTAAATGTAACCATACTATTTACTTTATTTGGTATTTCTATACCAACTGTACTTTTTCCTGGAATAGGAGCTTGTATTCTAACATCTTTAGCTGCTAATGCAAGAGCTATTTCACTATGAATACTTGTTATTTTACTTGTTCTAGTACCTGATTTAATCTCTAATTCATATTGAGTAACTGATGGTCCAACATGAACTTCTTTTACTTTTGCTACTACTTCAAAATCTTTTAATACTTGTTCAAGTATACCTATATTCTTTTTGATTTCTGCTTCATCATCTTTTCTATTAGTTTTTTTAGCGGCATCTAATAAAGATACACTTGGGAATTGATAATTCGCATATAAATTACTTGCTTTTTGATTTTGTGCTGCTTCTTTAACAGCTTCTTCATATTCTATTTCTTTTTCTTTATTATTTGTTAATTCACTTAATGATGATACTTTAACTTTAGTTTCTTCATGTTCATCTTCATAATCCTCATCATCTTCTTCCTCTTCTTCATCATCTTCTCTATTTCTTCTATTAGCTATTTTTTCTTTAATAGCGTTAAATATATCTACAAATGAAATATTAGAGAATAATATTAAACCAATTAACATTAATACTGCAATTACTATAATACTTCCTACTTCACCTAATAAAATATTGAATGATGAAATAAAGAATGCTCCTATTACTCCACCACCATTAAATACTGTCTTACTTTGAATACATTTACTAAATTCATCAACAGTTTCTTTCATTGTATTTTGTATAGTAGGATTATCACCTAAATAATTTAAATGAGCTAGTGCTAATAAACCTATAATAAATATTACTAAACCAAAAAATCTAATACTTCCAAATCTAGGACTCTTTCTTTTAATAATCATATATCCACCAATAATTATTAACAACGCTAAAAATATGAAATCAAATGATCCCATTAAGAACATTGCAAAACCTTTAAAAACAGTTCCTAATATATTGGCTTTATATCCTAGAAATCCAATTATACCTATTATAATTAATAATATTCCAACTAATTCAATAGGAAATCTAGATTTAGATGATTCTTTACTACGTTTTTTTCTCTTAGCCACTAATATCACCTCTACTATTTACATATTAATTATAACATTTTTATAAAAAAATAAAAACACTTTTTAAAAAAGTGTTTAAATTTCATTAATAATAGTAATAATCATTGGTTTACATTCAGTTTCTTCAAAGAAAAACTTACCTAATTCTTCTCTAATATCATTCTTTATTTTATTAAAGTCTACATAATTACTAGATATATTATTATTGATTAACTCTAGTGATATTTCTTTTATTTGATTAATAAAATCACCACTTTCTTTAACATAAATAAATCCTCTAGTAATTATTTCAGGTCCTGATAGTATCGCCTTAGTCTTTTTATTTAAAGTAGCACATACTATAACAATTCCATTTTCACTTAATAATTCTCTATCTTTTAAAACTAATTCACCAATATCTTTAGTAGAATTACCATCTATTAATATATCATCTATTTTTATCTTTTCAGTTTCTTCACTTAATACTCCATTTTCAAATATAGCTACTTCACCATTTTGTTTTAATATTATGTTTTCTTTTTTCATACCTAGTGAATATGCTATATCAGCATTAGCTACTTGATGACGATATTCTCCATTAACTGGAAAATAATACTTAGGATTAATTAAGTTTAACATTAACATAAGATCTTCACTTGATGCATGATTTAAGAAATATTTCTTAGGTGATAAATTAATTGTTTTAGCACCTAATTTAGCTATTTCATCACTTAACTTTATCGCAATTGTTTCATTTGTAGTTGAAACTGGATCTAGATAAAATACTGTATCTGTTGGTTCAATAGTTATATATTTATCATAACCATTTACTATTCTTTCTAAGTTAACAAATGGTTTTTCATTTTCATTAGAAATAAGAATAACTGAATCTTTATCATTAATATTATTTAATGAACCAATTCTAGATTTATCAAATTTAACATAACCATTGTCTATAACATAGTTTACTAATTCTTGTAATCTTTTACCCATAATAACTACTCTTCTTTGAGTTGTCATTATTTCAGATAACAATTCTTGTAATCTACTAATATGAGCAGAAAATACAGTTATTATTATTCTGTTTTCAGTATGAATAAGAATATCGCTAACAGTTGGCGCAATTCTATTATTTGGAACTGTATATCCAGTATGTTCTGCATATTCTGACTCACTTAATAAACATAATACTTTTTGTTTACCAATATATGCTAATTTACCTATATCTGTTCCATATGGACCTTGCATAGACGAATCAAATACAAAGTGTCCTGTATAGAATATAGCTCCATCTTCAGTATTTAATACATATCCAACATTATCTGGGATTGAATGTGTTAAACTGATTGGAAATATACTATTCTTACCAAATACTAATTTCTTATGAGGTTCTATCTCATGTAAATTATTAAATTCTATTCCCTCATCTTGAAAGTTTCTTCTAATAACATCACAAGTAAACTTACATGAATAGATTCTAATATCCTTTAATTCTTTAACTATATCACATAAAGCTCCCATAGCTTTCATATGACCATGTGTAATAAAAATACCTTTTATTCTTTTAATATTTTGCTTTAAAAACGAAAAGTCAGGAATTATATAATCTATACCCAACATTTTATCATTTGCGTATTTTAAACCCGCATCAAAGATAAATATGTCGTTATCAACGTCAACAACGTACATATTTTTACCGCACTCATTTAGTCCTCCGAGACTAAATATCTTAATTTTACTCATTTTTATCTCCTTTCATATAAAATTAAAAAAGAATTAAGTACATTGATTATATCAAATATTTATAAAAAAGAAAAGTACTTTAAAAAAAGTAAGGTATAACCTTACCTTTTTATAATTACTTCATTTTCTTTTTTCTTTCTTTCTTCATAAATTTCAAAATATCTGAAATATCAAATCCATCTTCTTCAATAACAACTTTGTCTTTATGGGTTAATAAATAATTAATAATATCTTGAAGTTTAGCTGTAAATTCTTTTGGCAAGTTTTCATTAACATAATTATTTACATATTCTATCCAAGTCATATTATCACCTAATATAATTTTACAATAAATAAATTGTTTATTCAATTACATATTACATTCTTTTTTAGTACTTAACAGTTCATCTAAATGAACTATATTATATCCTTTTGATAATATATATTTTATTGATAATTTTATTTCATCATAATTATCACTATCTATTAAGTATATTTTTCCATTAAAAAGATTATTTTTTATATAAGTTAGAATATCATTTTTAATTGGTTCTGTTTTAATTACTTTCATATTATTTGAAGTACATGTTTTTAAGATATCAGGTTCTTTTTTTGTAACTAAACAGTAATCAGATGTATTATTAAAATTTGTTTTTATTACTTTATTATCATACATAAGATACTTGTTAGTATAATTCTTATTTCTACCATAATTATATATATTAATATTCTTACTTATATCTATTAATTTAGCAGCATTATCTTTTATATATTCACCATCTAGAAAATAATCTAATTTTAAATTGTTTTTTAATACATAATTATTTATTACTTCACTATTGTTAATTAGAATTATAGATACATTTCTCTTTTCTTTGTTTCCTCCAATTATATATTTATCTAGTTCTTCTTTTATTTCATCTTCTTTCATAACAAATAAATCTTCATTATAGTGACCAATTGTTTTCATCTTATTATAGCTTTCTTTTTCATCAACTATACAACCATTTATTCCAGTTAAATATTCATCTTCTAATAAAACAGGTTCAATTTTACTAACAATCATATCTACTTTTTTACTATTTATTTCAGTCATAATTGGATCGTTATTTTTTATAATACTCGCAACTTTATCTGTATAATAAAAACTAAATCCTGCGAATATAAGAATACCTATTATTTTAAGTTTATTCTTCATAATATCACCTAATATATAATATGAATAAAAAAAAAGAATTATTAAAAAAGAAAGCTACTTCATCGCAGCTTTCTTAACAGGTATATAATATTTACCATCTTCATCCATAACAAGTGAAGCTTCTATTTCTTCTAATTGTTCTTTTGCTTCTTTATATTCAGAACCACACATTTGTGGAAATAATATAGCAGTTTCTCTAATTACTTCTGGTGAATAATCTTTTGACATTGCTTGAATTAATCTATCTGTGAAATATACATGTTCTTCACCATCATCAGGTATATCACATCCATAATGTCCAGATGGTTCAATATGCTTTCCATCTGGAGTAATGCCATGTCCTGAATGTATATCCATTTCCTCTATTATTTCAGAATAAGATAGATGTTCCTTATCATCTATAACAGCAGTTCCTATTCCACCTAATCCTAATAATAAACCAGTTCCAATTATAAGTCCTTTTAATCCTTTAACTTGCATAACTCTTTTTCTATGCTTCTTATCATTTGCTATTTTCTTTTCAATATACTCTTCATTTGTCATTTAAATCCTAACTCCCTTCCTCATTAAATGCTTTTAAAATCTTATTATGTATTTCTGGTTCTACATAATCAATTGCATTCATAGCAACTTCTAATGCTTTCTTATATGAACCTTCATTAAATAAAACTTCTGCTTTATCTAAACCAATATTAACTTGTTCTTTTATAGGTCTATATCTATTACCATATATTATAGTTTCTTCAGCCATCATAACATTCTTAATTAAGTCATTAGTTGTATTAAATATTTTAAATGCTAAATCTCTAGCTGTATCTACTCTAATATTAAGCGTTTCAATATTAATTGGTTTCTTATTTAATTCTTTATTTATTTCTTTAATCGCATCAGATGCATCTTTTAATTCAACAAAATAATTATCTGGTACTACTGGAATATTACATAATCTAATTCTATTTCTAGCTTTCTTAATAAGATCTTTAATACTATCTAATTGTTCTCTTGCCCTAGCTTCATCCTCTTTCATATTACCAATTGTTTGAACATCATATTCTAGACTTTCATCTATTTTAGATAGTTTTATAATTAAGAAATCTAATTCTTTAGATAATCTACTATATGGAAATGAATGATTATTATTACATTCATTTAGATCATTAAAACTAGTTTTAATAGAGTTAACTTCTTTATTTAATATATTTAATCTATCTATATCATTTTTAGATAAATCGTAATTAGATTCTAAATCATTTATTTGCGCTAATAACGAACTTAATACTTTATCAGTTCTACCTAGTTTAAACTTAAATGAATCAACATTTTCTTCAAACTTAGTTCTTGCTATTTTTTCTCCTTCAAAATCATTATATAAAGAATCAAAATAATTAATAATAGTTTTAAGTTCAAATACTACATCTTCTAAGTTAAGTACTTTTATTCTATCTAATATATCACTAATCTTTTTATTAGTTTCTTCTATATTATAATCTACATTTAAATAATCTAGTTGATAATTATCTCTAGTCATTTTTATGTATATATCAGATATATCTGAAATCTTATTTGGAATAAGTTCATTACACATAATTAAGATTGCTGGAACTTCTTTAATAACATATTTCATATGTTCAACCATTTCATCAATTGATTTAACTATATAATTTATGTCATCATAATCTTTCTTTTCCATCGCAATTTCAAATTCTTGAAATCTTTTTTCAATAGTTTCAAATTGAAGATCAATTGCTTCTTTTACATTACCATATGCATCTGTATCTTTTTCAAAATCAGATTTAATAACTCTATATTCAGATTTTAATTTAACTATTCTTTCTCTATTCTTTTCTTCACTTAAAGTTATTTCTTTTATTTCGTTAAGAAGTTTTTCAGTTCTTTCTCTTAATCTATAAATTCTAAGTTCTATGTTCGCAAGTAATACTCTTAAATCTTTATAGTTTTTATCTTCAACATAACCATCCGCAGTAAGAATCATATCTGTTACTTCTGGTATATCTTTATTTCTAATACTATCAAATCTATTTTGCCAGTTATCATATTTACTCTTAGTTTTATCATCTTTAACTAAGCTTTCAACTTTAGACAACTCATTTAATATAGGCGCGCTTAAAATAAGATTCTTTTCAGTCTCTAATTCTCTGATAGCTTCCTTTAATCTTTTAGCTTCTTTTATATTTTTAATAATGAAGATAACGATTAATAGAATTATAACTACTATATAAATTGTCGCAATTATTAATCCCTTCATATTACACCTCTATTATATTAATTATTTTAACACATATTTTTACTTTTTTATACACTTTTTTTGTTATTTCTTTCCATATCTTCATAACTCATAGTAGAAAGGTAATTAACTACTAGATCAGTTGTTAGATACATTTTTGATAAAATATATAAAAATGGAGTATCAAAATCATTTTCTTGTATTGAATCTATATTACAAATCTTATTAATTGTATCTACTCTTGAATATTTCTTTATTAAGTTATTATAAACTATAGATATTAAACTAGATATGTTTACTCTTTTTAAAGAATCTTTAAGAGATTGAATCATTAACGTATATTCTTTCATTTTTTTATAATCAAAATCATCATCCATAGATAATAAAATCAAATTATTAATTCTATTAGATTCAGGATAATATAAACTCATTTGAGGATAATCAATATAAAACTTTGTCCTTTTATTTTTAAGATATTGTTTAAAATTATCTCTGTTAAACATATTCAAATTACCATTACATTCTTTCATAAAACTATTTAACAAAATAGATAATTCATTATTAACAGAAGTACTAACACCATCCATAGAATAACAAATACCAAGTTCATCTTGTACTAAAAAAGGATTTGAATGTTTAATATTATTTCTAAGACTAGTATCATTTTTTATAAAGCTACGCACCTTTTCAACATCATCCATTTTTGGTATTCTTAATACTATATCATCATTAGTAACTCTGTTTCTAGCTTTATTATTTGATTTTATTTCTTGCTTTGATACAAAATTTCTTATTTTTGAATATGATAAAGATAATGACTTAGAATCGACTGATATATATAGTTTAAGTGCTGTTTCTAATTCATCATTAGATAGTGAAGAATATGAAAATGGTATAAAAGATATATCTTCATTATCCGCAATAAGACCTCTTGTTTTAATTATTCCCTTAAAATTAAATAGACTTTTCTTTACTCTCATTACCTTTTCTTCATCTGTAAAACCGAATTCAGTTATTATTTTATATATATCTGAGCTATCTATTTTTCCATTTTTAAGATAATAATCCTTGATTAAACTAAATATTTGATTTTGCCCTTCAAGTCTATTCATAATATCACCTATTATCATTATACCACGTGTAAATATTTTTTATATTTATTATTGACTATTTTTTATTTTTTATTATATAATATAAATCGCAAACATTTTTGTAGTGTTTTATTTTATTTTTAATGCGTTGCTTTGCGTATAGCGTTATAAGTACTGTGCCCAAACTACACACAGGAAAGTATTAAGAGTAACACCCTAGGAATAACTTAAAATTTACTAAAT
This sequence comes from Bacilli bacterium, assembly GCA_017511805.1. Classification (GTDB taxonomy): domain Bacteria; phylum Bacillota_I; class Bacilli_A; order RF39; family UBA660; genus RUG13038. The sequence continues at coordinate 15,226 of JAFWJA010000009.1, read as the reverse complement.
AGTTTGAAATATAGTAAAGGAGGGAAATGTATGTCAAGATACACTGGACCAGCTTATAAGAAGAGTCGTAGAGTTGCATTTTCTACTTTAGAAAATGGTAAAGATTTAGCTAAAAGAAGTTATAAACCAGGACAACATGGACAAGATAGAAAAGCTAAACCATCTAACTACTCTGAACAATTAAACGAAAAGCAAAAAGTTAAATTTACTTATGGAATGACTGAAAAACAATTCCGTCAATTATTTAACAAAGCTGGAAAAATGGAAGGTATCCATGGTGAAAACTTCTTAAAACTTCTTGAAAGTAGATTAGATAATATCGTTTATAGAATGGGATTATCCGCTACTAGAAGAGGTGCTAGACAAATAGTTAACCATGGTCATATCTTAGTTAATGGTAGAAAAGTTAATATTCCATCATTCATAGTTAAACCAGGTGATGTTGTTTCTGTTAAAGAAGCATCTAAAGAACATAAAGCTATCAAATCTAGTTTAGAAGCAATTAACAAAACAGTTGATTATGTTAATTTTGATAAGAACAAACTTGAAGGTACTTATGTTAGATATCCTGAAAGAAGTGAATTAAGTCTAGAATTTAACGAATCATTAATTGTTGAATACTATAGTAGATAATAAAAACACTCATTTGAGTGTTTTTTTATGTATTAATCCCCCACTCTAATATGTAAAACTCTTTTAAAAATAGAAAAAAAATGATATTATTATAATGGGAGTGTACAATATGGGATTATTTGATAGGTTTAAAAAAAAGAAAAAAGATAAAAATGAGGCAAATCAAGAAAACAATAAAGAATTAGAAATAATAAAAACAATCCTTCAGGATAATGGAAACTCTTTATCTTCTGTTGAATTACCTGAAGAAAAAAAATTTATTATAATGTCTATTATAGGATATAAAGACATAAAAAATATACCTGAAGCAGATAGTTTTGAAACTATAAAATACTTAATGGCCTATCTTAAGAAAAACAATTTAAGTAATATAGAAGTATATTCTTATATGGATATAGATGAAACATTTGATTACATTTTAAATGAATTCATATCTAAATATGACTTAGATAAATACCACATTAGTGGTATGGTAGAAGCATATTATTATTTCTATAATAACTATAAAATGAAATATGAGCTAGGTATTATAAATGAAGAAGAATTTACTTCTAGTATTAAGGAATATAGAGATTACTTTATAGATTGTTTATCAAATTTAGTTGAACAAAGAAAAAAAAGTTTAGAGAAATCTAAATACCCTAGTGATCATCCAATTTTTAAATCAATTGAACAATTATTTGAAGTAATAAAAGAAATGAAAAGAATTAATGATTTAACTAATGAAGAATTATTCTTTAATACGATAGCGTATTTAAAATCTAGAATTAAAACAAATGATGAAAAAACTAAAAAAGAATTAGAATTAGCAATAATAAAATTAAGAGAAGAATTCTTTAATAGAAAAAAGGAAAATAAAAGAAATATTGATGACAGACTAAAAGAAATTATTATGGAAGCAAATTCTATAGAAGAAATATATCTTGATATCAAGATTAAAATGCCTGAACTAAGACAAGAATTAATAGATGAAACAATTAGCTTTATTATAAAAAAGAAAAAAGAAATGAATATTCCTTTTAATCATAATGAAGAAGATACTACAATAGATCAAGAAAAAATGAAAGAAATCTATATTAAAAAATATCAAAAAGCTCTAATAAATATGATTTCATCAAATGTTTATATACTTATAAATCAAGATAAAAAAGATAATAAATTTAAAATATTATCTAATGGTCCAATTGATCCAAGTCTTCTAGAAGGATATATAGTTTCAACTAATTTAAGATACGGTAGTGATCAAACTATTACTGCTAAACAAAGTATTGGTATTGAATATTTAGATGGAACATACATAGAGTTAGCAACTGTTTACTATACACTTACTAATAAAGATACTATAGCTTTCTTTAATAGTTCTAAAGAAGAAATGGATCAAGATGAAATAGAAATTAAAGAAATTGATGAGCAAATAAAACAAACTACACCATATAATGGACATCGTTTTGATAAAATTCTTAAAAGAGAAAATAATAATAAAAAATATTGTTTAAAAAGGGATGGTTTTCCAATCTTACCTTATGACTATTTCATGCTTTGTTTTGAAGAAGATGAAAGAAAAAAAGAAAAAAGTCAAAATAGAACTATATATATTATTAACAGTTTAAAAGAAAAACTTGAAGAAATAAAAAGTAGAAAAGAAGCTAGAACTAATAACAAAGGGAAAGTAAATTATTTAATACAAGTAATTAATCTTATAGAACTATATAAATCAGAATTAAGTGATATAGATGATGAAACTCTTAAAAAGATAGAAGAATTCAAAACTTTATTATTAGATATTCATCATTATACAGAAGATAATATTGAACAAAAAACAGAAACAAAATTTATAATTGATGAAGATTTTGTATCATTTTTATCTGTATTGACTGATAGCAAAGGAAATTTATTAAATCAAGATACTTTAAAAAAGATAATACATAAATATAGACCAGAAATAACTGAAGAAGAAGTTGAAAAATATGTACAATTAGCACTTCAAGTTTCAGCTACTGATATAGAAATAGCGTACAAAGATGATAAGGCTAAAAAAGAAAAAAAATAAAAGAATAATCTTTTATTTTTTTATTTATATTTTTTAGTTATATACTTAACTAGGTCAGCTGCACTATTCTCATTAATTATCTTCTTTTGATTAGCTGCTAGTTCCTTTGCTAATTCTTTATCAGTTAAAAGTAGTTTTATATCCTCTACTATTTCATTCTCATTATTAGCACATAAACTCATTTTATTATCACTATAGAATTTAGCATTATAATTTTCTACACCTGGAATAGGCATCATATGTATTAGAGGTTTATGCATGGTAGCAACTTCACTTGTTGTAAGTCCACCTGGTTTAGTAATAATAATATCACTTTTTTGCATATACTCTTTCATATTATCAGTAAAACCTACAAGTATTAGGTTTTTATTTTTTATATTTTTTAGACTATTATATAGTTCTTTATTATTGCCACAAACTACTATTAAATATATATCTGGTACTTCTTTTAGTATTAGATTTATTATATCTTTCATTTTACCAAAACCCATACTACCACTTGTAATTAGAACTTTTGGTTTATCAGCTGGTAAATCTAATTCATTTGATTTAGTTTTAAATGTTGTTGATACTGGAATGCCTAATGGTACTAATACATCTTTATTGACTTTCTTTTTAACAAAAGAATCTATTAATAATTCACTTGGAATAATAAAATCATCAGGTCTTGTTTCATTCCAAAATGGTATACATTCATAATCAGTTGCTACATTTATTAAAGGAATATAATATTTCTTTTTTATTTTAGTCATTGCTAAAGCTGGAAATAAATGAGTACAAATTACTAAATCATAACCATTTTCTTTTATAAAATTAAGTACCCTTTTTTTATTTAAACAATTAAAAAAGTAAACTGGACTTTTTAATATTGTTTTATTATATAGTTCTCCTAATTTATATACATTTTTAAAGATTTTACCATTCCCTGAAACTGATTTTAAATATAAATTCTCTGCTCTTTTTGCTTGTTTCTCTCCTACTAAAGATAAATAATTAACATAATCAGCTTCTATATTATTTCTTCTAAATTCATCTTCTATATATCTAGCACAGGAATTATGTCCACCACCTGTTGAACATGAGAATACTACTGCTTTCATTCTTTACCCCAATCTATGTTATTATACATATTCTTTAAATAATCATAATTAAATGTTTTATCCAAGAACTCTTCAAATTTGTTCTTTGGTTCTATTCCTTTTAATAGTTGTCTTGCTCTTTCTCTAGCTTGAATAGTAAGCATTACATCAAATACTAAAAATACGAATAAAATAATTGCGACTCTTGTTGCGATTTTATAATTAAACTTGTTTAATAATTTTTGAATTAATGGATATACTATCTTTACCCACGAAATACCTAATAATCCCCAGAATACTGAATATATTAGACATACTCTTCCGTTAATATTAAGTGGATAAGTTGAATAATCCCATGCAGTAAATCCTAAGAATATCTCCATACCTAAACTCATTATATATTCAAGAACAGTACCACCTATAAATCCTACAATAAAAGCTTTAAATATATTGATATTTTTAAACTTATAAAATAATAAAGTTAACGCTACAAAACATATTCCATATGCCATATCAAATGGACCTATTACTACTGCTGAATGGTTAACTAATTCATGAAATACTATTAAAGTATATAGTCCTTCAACTACCCAACCTACTAGTGATCCTATAATAAAAATATAAAATAATTTAACTACATTTATTTTCATACTTCACCTATTATAGTTAAATTATAGCACAAAAATAATAAAAAAAATAGTAGAGCATTTCTACTATTTTTCTAAACTCAAATCAATTAATTTATCAATAAGATCTTTTATTTCTATTCCATTTTCTTTCATTAACATTGGGTACATACTTATACTAGTAAAACCAGGTAATGTATTAATTTCATTTAGATATACTTCATTATTATCAGTTACAAAGAAATCTACTCTAGATAAACCTTTTAAATTAAGTGCTTTATATGCTTTTGCTGCGGTTGTTTGTACTTTTTTAGTTGTCTCTTCATCAATAGGAGCTGGTATTAATAATTTAGATTCATTATTTGTATATTTTGAATCATATGAATAGAATACTTCATCTGGTAATATCTCTCCAAGTGGTGAAGTTATTACATCATTATTACCTAGTACAGCACATTCTATTTCTTTACCTACTATACCCTCTTCAATAAGTATCTCATTATCATATTTAGATGCTTCAATTATATTAGATTCTAATTCTGAACTAGAATTAGCTCTATTAACACCAATTGAAGAACCAGATCTAGATGGTTTAACAAATACTGGATATTTAATTTTAGATTCTATTTTACTAATTATTTCTTTAATAGGTAGTTCTGTTTCATTAAATTCTTCATCTACATATATATACTTATCTTTGATTTTTTTAACATAAACATACTTACATTGATTTATATTAGCTTTTTCTAATATTGTTTTAGTATATACTTTATCCATACACATAGCAGAACCTATTACGCCACATCCTACATATGGAATATTAAACATTTCAAACATACCTTGAATTGTTCCATCTTCTCCATACTTACCATGTAATACTGGAAAAACAGTATCTAAATCTTTTAAGAATGATATTATATTATCAATCTTTTTTTTATTAATCATTTCATAATTAGAATCTATATCATCACATAGATACCAATCATCTTCTTCGATAAACACTTTACTTATTTCATATTTATCTTTATCAATATTATCTATAACTGTTTTAGCAGAAATAACTGATATTTTCTTTTCAGTACTTTTTCCACCAAATACAATTCCAACTTTTTTCATTAATTGCCTCCACTAAATTATATTGTTTATTTTTTAAAATAGACTTAACTGATTAGATTCATCCATTCCTTCAAATATATTCATTCTTTTCATTGTTTCTATTATAGTTTCTGAAATCTTCGCTCTTACTTGTAATTCTTCAATAGATAAGAACTTTCTCTTCTTTCTTTCCTCAACTATATTCTTCGCAACTGTTTCTCCAAGCCCTTCAATTGAATTAAATGGAGGAATAATTTCTGTATCATTTTTAACTTTAAATGTAGTTGCTTCTGATTCATATAAATCTACATTTAAGAACTTAATTCCTCTAGCAGTTGCCTCTAAACATACGTGAAGAGATTCTTCTACGTCTAATTCCTTTTTACTTGCTTCTCCTCTTCCTTTATTGTTAATCTCTTCTAATCTAGCTTTTATAGCATCATAACCCTTAATCATAGTTGTTACTTCAGTATCCGCTGCTTTACATGAAAGCCATGATGCATAGTAATGAACTGGCATATGTACTTTATACCACGCAATTCTAAATGCACTTGTTACATACGCAGCAGCATGCGCTTTAGGGAACATGTACTTAATTTTATGACATGAATCTATATACCAATCCGCTATTCCATTTTCTTTTAATGTAGCTTCAAACTCTGCCCACTTAGCTGGATCTTTACTAGGTTTACCCTTTCTAACAAACTCCATTATCTTAAATGCTGTTATTGGTTTTAAACCATGATTCATTAAGTAAACCATAATATCGTCACGACACCCAATAACTTCAGAGAATGGTACTACATTATTACGAATTAACTCTTGTGCATTACCTAGCCAAACATCAGTACCATGAGATAAACCTGATATCTTAATCAATTCACCAAATGTTCTTGGTTTAGAATCCTCAACCATTTGAAGAGTAAACTTAGTACCAAATTCAGGTATACCAAGAGTACCAGTATTACAAAGAATTTGTTCCTTTGTTACTCCAAGTGGCTCTGGTCCTAAGAATATAGCCATAGTTTCTTTATCATCAAGTGGTACTTTAGTAACATCTGTTTTAGATGTATCTTGTATCATACGTAATTGTGTAGGATCAGAGTGACCTAATATATCTAGTTTTAAAACATCTTCTTCAATCTTATGATAATCAAAGTGTGTAGTTCTCCATGCTGAAGTAGGATCTTCTGCTGGAAACTGATATGGAGTAAAATCATATACATCCATATAATCTGGTATAACTACTATACCTCCTGGATGTTGACCTGTTGTTCTTTTAACACCAGTACATCCAATAGATAATCTTTCTACTTCAAGAGATCTTTTACTTATACCTTTATCTTCATAATAACCTTTAACAAAACCATATGCAGTTTTATCCGCAACTGTACCTATTGTACCTGCTCTATAAACATTATCAACACCAAATAATACTTTAGTATACTCATGTATTGCAGCTTGGTTTAAATCTGAGAAATTTAAATCTATATCTGGTACTTTATCTGCGTTAAATCCTAAGAATGTCGCAAACGGAATATCTTGTCCATCTTTTAACATTTCTATATTACAATTAGGACATTTCTTATTTGGTAAATCAAACCCACTAGAATAATTTATACCTAACGCTACTCCATCTTCTTCAAATAAACTATATTTACATTTAGGACATCTATAATGAGCTGGTAAAGGATTAACTTCTGTTATACCCATCATTGTCGCAACAAATGAAGAACCAACAGAACCTCTTGAACCAACTAAGAAACCATCATCATTAGATTTCTTAACAAGTCTTTGCGCAATTAAGTAAATAGGATCAAATCCCGCACCTATTACTCCACCTAATGACTTCTTAACTTTCTTTTCTAAATCAGAATCACTTAATTCTTCTTCAGTTGTTTCTTTTGTGTATTCAGTTACTAATTTTAATACTTCATCTTTACCCTTAAATATTGTTTCATGTAATAACTCATATGTTTTATTTTCTAAATCTTCACCTGTAAATGATTCTTTTTCTAAATTATATTTAATCGCATTATATACTATATCACCATATAACTCAGTACCTAATCTTCCTTCTATATTATGTGGAAGTGGATTACCATACCAATCTTTTGCCTTTTCATAAACAAGGTCTGTAACTACTCTAGGACAATCTAGATATGTTTTACCATCATCACTTCTAACTCTTGGTGAAAAAGGTACTCCACCAGTTTGAATAATTACATCAAATATTTCTACTTTATCAAGTATCTTATTTGGATTAGTAATAACAATTTCTTTAGCTTTATCTTTACCTAAAAATTCAAAACACTCAAGCATTTCAGTTGTTGTTCTAAAATGTTGTGAAGGCACTTTACCATTACCATTTCTAGATAATGGATGTCTTCCTCTTCCTGGTACTTTTTGATGTATTATTATTTCTCTATATATTTTATCTTCTTTTGTTAAATGATGTACATCACCAGACGCTACTATTATCTTACCTGCATCTGTTGTTACCCTAACAATCTTTTCTATATTTTGAATAAGTTCTGCTTCATTTGCAAATACACCAGGTACTAAATGACAATATTCATCTATTGGTTGTACTTCAACATAGTCATAAAAATTAATAATATTAGTTAATTCTTCATCTGACTTAGTTGATGCTTGAGTAAATACTTCGCCCTCATAACAACCACTACCAATTAATAAACCTTTTCTATATTTTTCTATCTCACTTCTAAGTATTCTAGGTGTTTTGTATAGATACTTTGTATTTGCAAGAGATACTAATGTAAATAAATTCTTTAGACCTGTTTTATTTAATGTTAAAACATTTATATGATGTGATCTACCATACTTATATATTTCTTCTCTTGGAACTAAATTATTTAGATCACTAATCTTAGTCATATTATTATCGATTAATTTTCTAATCATTTTAGCAAGAACAAGTGCTGTTCCTTCAGCATCGTAATTAGCTCTATGGTGAGCATCTTCATCAAATACTACATTATATCTTTTTGTAATCGCAGATAATGAATGTCTAGCTTCTCCTTTATCAAGAGTTCTAGATAATTCTAATGTATCTAAAATACAGTTATTAAAATCTCCTAAATCATATTTTTGATATGCCATTTTTATAAATGAAGTATCGAACTTAGCATTATGCGCAACTAATGGTAAATCTCCATACCAATCCTTGAACTTTCTAACTGCTTCTTCCTCATTCATTTTACCTGCAAGCATTTCATCTGTAATATGAGTTATTTCTGTAATCTTAGGACTTAATGGTTTACCTGGATCAATTAATTCATCAAATTGATCAATTATTTTTCCACCTTGTAACTTAACCGCACCTATTTCTATAATAGAGTCTGCTCCACCTGCATTAAAACCAGTTGTTTCTAAGTCGAATACAACAAATACTGCATCCTCTAAATCTGTATCCACAGGATTTAAAACTATATCAACAGAATCATCTATCATAGTTAATTCACAACCATATATAACTTTAAAAGGTTCTTCCCCTTCTTTTAGTTCCTTATTCATTCCTGAAACCATAGTAAAAGCATTAGGGAAACTTTGTACTCCATCATGATCAGTAATGGCTATACCTCTATGTCCCCATTTCTTAGCGGTCTTAATAAGATTCTCAACTGACACTACTCCATCCATCTGACTCATTAAAGTATGTGCATGTAACTCTACCCTTTTTTCTTCTGCATCATCTTTTATCTCGATATCCTTAGATGGAATATCCATAATATTATTAGCATTTAATACAAAATCTCTAGCAAAATCATCATACTTAACATTACCATTAATTCTATACCAGTTACCTTCTTTTATCTTAGAATTAATTCTTTCATAATCTTCTTGATTTCTAAAAAAGATTTTTACATAAAAACTATCTGTATAATCAGTCACTTTTAAAGTGATGATTTTAAATGCAGTCTTAGTTGATTCAAATAAATCTTTACCAAATACTTTTGCTTCAATAAATACATTTTCTATTTCACCAGTTAAGTTTTCTAAACTAGTTAATTCACCCTCTACTTCTCTACCAAGAACTGCATTACTTCCCTCTATTTCTTTAGTATTAGTTCTAACTACTTCTTTCTTCTTAGTTTCTACTTTTTTAACAGGTATATGTACTTCAGACATATCTATTTCTACTTCATTATCTATCTTTTTATCATAATCTACTATATTTAATTTAATATCTAGACCAATTTGTCTATATTTATTCTCTATAGCATCTATGTTCTTACTAGCTATATTTTCCATTGCTTTATTATCTACTTCAAGTACTAGACCATCTGTAGTAAACTTAATAGTTTTATCCGCAAATAAACTAACAATTGATTTACTTAAACCAATTGAATTAATAACATATTGATAGTAGTTATTTATAGACATCTTATCTACTTCTTTTGGAAATAATGTATAAGTAACACTATTTAAATCTTTAAATCCAGATGATATATTCTTATCTAAAAACTCCAGTACTTCTACTGGCAATAAAGATTCTACTTCAATAAAAAAGTTCCAATTCAATTTATCTTTAGATGACTTTATTTTTATAATTTTACTGTTGTTAAAAAAACTATAATAATCATCTTTGAGTTTTATCTTTTCTAAAAATAATTTTATCTTATCGTCCATACTACCACCTGAATCTTCCTAAGTAATATTATACCAATTTTTTCTTTTATAATAAAGAAAAAAAGTCATAAAATAGTTATTTTATGACTTCATATATTATTTTAGGTTTATCTATATTTTCATCTGTAATTGTAAATGCATTTTTATACTCATTTTCATCTATATTATCATTAGTATATACCTCTAATAATAGTTCATTTTCTTTAACAAAATCATTTATAGTTTTATTTAGTTTTATACCAACTTCATGATTAACAGGTTCACCCTTAACTTTTCTACCTGCACCTAAATCATTACATAATGTGGCTAACTTCATTGTATCTATATCTGTTATATAACCTGACTTTGTTGAATAAATACTGATTTTATTTTTACAAAGAGGTATTTCATTTATATCACCATGCTGATACGAAACAAGCTCTTTAAATCTATTTAAAGCTGATTTATCATAATACTTTTCTTCTACTTCTTTTAAAGCTTCATCAATTGAAATATCTTTTCCAAGACTTACCATATAACTAGCAAGTGATAAACATAATTTAGTAAATCTTTCTTCACCATTGTTTTCAAGAGTATCTATTGCCTCTATTACCTCTATTGAATTACCAATTGTTAAACCTAATGGATAATCCATATTTGTAAGAACCGCAATTGTTTTTTTACCAAATCTATTACCAATATCTACCATTGTTTTAGATAGAGCTCTAGCTTCATCAATATTCTTCATGAAAGCACCCTTACCTACTTTAATATCTAATACTATTACATCAGATCCTGAAGCTAACTTCTTACTCATAATACTAGATGCGATTAATGGTATAGATTCAACTGTACCAGTAACATCTCTTAGAGCATATATCTTCTTATCCGCAGGTACAAGGTTGTTACTTTGTGACATCATAACAATATTAATATCATCTACTTGTTTTAATAAATCTTCGTAATCGATTTCAGTTTTAAAACCTTTAATAGATTCTAACTTATCAACAGTTCCTCCTGTAAAACCTAAACTACGCCCACTCATCTTAACGATTTTAACTCCACATGCAGCTACTAAAGGTAAAACTACTAAACTAGTTTTATCTCCTACTCCACCTGTTGAATGTTTATCAACAATAGTTCCTTCTATTTCATCATACTTTATTATATTTCCACTATTAAGCATTGTAATTGTTAAATTAAATGTCTCATCAAAAGTCATTCCGTTTTTACAAATTGCTTTTAATAATAAAGTCATAGCTTCATCAGATATATCACCAGAAACATAATTATTTACTGCATACTCTATTTCTTCTTTTGATAAAATTTCATTATTCTCTTTTTTTATAGTTATATCTTTTATATTCATGAAATCACCTTTATTATATTATATCATCAAAAAAAGAAAGCAGAATTAACAATCTACCTTCTTTACTTTTTTTATTTACGTTTTTTCTTCTTTGGTTTACTATATTTTAATATTGAATAGAATATCATCAATAAAGTAATTGATATTAATACTCCACCTATAATATCAGTTAACCAATGAGCACCAGATAATGTTCTTCCTAAAGCCACTAATGTTAATAAAAGCATTGTAACAAAATATGCTAAATTAGTTAACTTTTTGTTCTTAATATATTTACTACATACTACCATAGAACTAATACATACAGTAAAAGCTAATATTGTATGACTAGATGGATAAGATGCTTCTAATTTTCCATCGATAAGAATTGGTCTATAATTTATAATAAAATGTTCAAATGCCATATATACAATTATATCTAATGCATATAATATGCCTAATGCTATTATTTCTCTATCAATCTTAAATAAACTCTTTCTTTTTATTAATTGAATTAGACCTATTAATCCATATATTCCTACAATTAATAAAACTGCATATCCAGCATACTTAGCAACATCATATAATTTCATGTTAGTTCCAACTAAGTCTCTAAACCAACTATTTAATTTACTAAAACCTACTTTTGTTTCATTTGGTCCGATGTATGCTACATCATAAATTCTAACTATATACGTAAAACCAGCTGTTATAACCGCTAAAATTGTTGTAATTAATATATTTCTAAAATTCTTCATAATACACCTCACTATTCACATAAAGCTCCATCTACACTGTATATTTTTCTTGCACCTTCTACTGTTACTGAATCATTATCAATATATTCTTCAATAAATCTATATTCCTGCTTTAACACTTCAAAATTAATTTTTGAATAATCAATTTTAGTTTTGATAATAGTTTTACCTTTCTCATCATCTGCACTAATTGTATAACCACCATATCTGTTTTTTTGCTCTTCATATTTATTCATATAATCATTTTTATATTGTTTTAGTATATTAATATCATCAGAATAAATAGTATCAGTTATTTCTACATATGTTACTTTATTTTTTTCTGAATAAATATCATAACTAGATTTAACTTTATAACCTATGCCACTTTGATCTACTATCTTACTACATCTATACATAGATTTTTTATTAAAAACAAAAAATAATAATCCTATAGTGAATATAATTATTAAAACTAAAATTAATATCTTATACTTTCTAATTACTGGATAATTATTATCATCTATTTGTCTTCTTTTTTTCTTTTTTATTCTCTTCTTTACCACACTATCACCTATTGTAATTATACTCTATAGAATACTTTTTTTCAATAAAAAAAGAAGTATTACACTTCCACAGGTCTTAAAAATTCAAAACCAGGAATATTTCTTAATACTCCATATATTATTAAAATTGCCAATAAAACATATATTACCTTTAATGGTATTTTAATTAATTTTTTGTTTGATATATATCTTACTGAATTTATTACAAAATATATAAAACCAATTATTGATAGTATAAATACTAAAGGATTATATCTAAATGCTTGATAAAAATCTAATTCAATTATTGATTTAATCATTCTCGTTGTTCCACAACCAGGACAATATACATTAAATAATTCTAGATAAAAGCATTTATAACCAATTTGTTCAAGTACATAAATTGTTATAAAAATGCTAAAGATAATTATCAATAAGAAAACAAGATATTTTATTATTCTCTTTACCATATACTATTTATAATATTTACTGAAAAATCCAAAACTAAAAACCGATCCAAATATTGTTGCAAAAACTGTTAAAGCTATAGAAATTGAACTTATAACTATACCCGCAATTGCTAATCCTTTGTTATTGTTAGTATCACTATACTTTGATGCTTGTGAATATCCTATAATTGAAAAAACCAATCCTAATATATTACAAAATCCACAGCAAAAGAAAGATACTAACGATAGAATAAATCCAATTAATGCCATACTATTTTGTTGATTTTGATACATTCCTGTATAACTACCATTTGTGTTATTATTTGTTTGATTAGTATTTGTATAATTCTTATTATCCTCTTTTTTATTATCACTTGACTTGTTACTTTCAAGTTCTTTTTTTACTTTTTCATTTACAGTACCACAATTTTGACATATAGCACCTTCCTTTAATTCAGTGCCACAATTCTTACAAAACTTAGCCATCCTATCAACTCCTATAGCATTTATTTTATCAAATTAAGATGTTTTAATCAATAAAATATTACCAAAACTTATAATCCCATTTACTTATTACTATAGGTTTCTTTTTAATTAGTTCTTTTTGCTTTTTATTTAAATACTTTACATTAACAACAGCACTTATTAAGTTTTTATGCATATATTCATTTTCCGCTATAAAATATCCATTTAATCCTTCAGAAGAACCCCAACTATTTTCTATTTTCCACCGATTGATTTTATTATTCTTAATTGATACACCAGTTAATAACATTGAATGCTCCCCTGTAGTACCATAAGTTCTTACGTTTTCATTGTTAGTTAATTCAAAATCAACATTAAAAAAATTAGAATATCTACTAATTAAATCTATCCATATTCCATTTACATATTTAGGTGTAGTGGAAGCACTAATATATACAGGTTCATTATTTTTTAATTGTTTTATCATTAAATCTTCTAATTCATTATATTTTATATTCAATATTGGCGAAGACTTTTTGCCATATATCATGCTACTATCATCTAAGACATACATATTATCGTAATCGTACTTTTCATCTTTATATGAATAAATTTCGATATAATCATCTAAATCTAAATTAATATATTTATCATAAAAATGTTTTGGAGTTATTCCCTTGTCAATATGATATGTATTGTTATTGTCTATATATTCAAAATCAAATTTTTCATTTGGAATACCATAAACATTGCCAAGTATCTTATATGCATCCTGCAAATATTTTTCTTTTATTCCTTTTTTAGACTCAATTAAATCTATATAATATTTTCTTAATAATCTTGATAATAAATAATTTAATTCGACTGTATCATTTGATTGAAAACTATTACTATACGTATTTTTTGGTACTACTCCATATTTTTTAACTAACTCCTTAAACTCACAAAAATTACTTCCATCATCAAACCCCATCTTTAATATAAAATGTATGTCTCTATCATATATATCCCTGTCTTCATCAGAATACTTTTCTAATTTTTCCATGTACATATTGAATCTTTCCAATTTATCATAAAAAGCAATATAGCTACCTGATAGTTCAAAACTATCTATATTGCATTTTTTTATTACTTGCTCTCTTAATATATTCAAACCAGCATATGACCAACAACGACCTGTAGACTTTTGATCTATTACTCCATGTGTTTTTACTTCAATATTAAATACTTCATCTAAATTGTCATTATAATCCGTTACTAAATCTAATAGTGCTGTTTTATTTAAGATTCTTGTTTTTAAATGATTATTTTTATCCTTATAATATTTTTCTTTTAATTTCCTTAAATTAGATTTCTTTAACATTTACTATTCACCAATATTAGTATTATCAATTTTAAAAAAATAATTCTCATTTAGAGAACTATTTTTTCCTAAATTCAAATTTCAACCGCACCACTTGGTGTGGTTTTTTGATACAATAAAAAGAGCCCACCCGCCAAGGAAAGGACTCCAATATGAATTATACACAATTGACAGAAAAAAAGAAAGTAGAAATTGATATTTTAC
>JAFWJA010000008.1 GCA_017511805.1 Bacilli bacterium | reverse complement strand
TTAGAAATCACATGAATATTTTCCTGCTTTTAGAGAATCTGTATTAAAATAATTTTTCCAACTTTCTAAATCAAAAGTTCCATCTTCTTTAATATATGGTTCAAGAAATTTGTAAATAGAATTAAAATCATCTATATCTTTAATTTTTTTAACTTGGTATTCTTTTAACACATATGCTTCATAATTGTTTTTGGAATCACAAACAACTTTCATATCAACTATATCTTTATACTTTTCCAATAAGTCTTTTTGTTTGTTATCTTTTAAGCCATTACAATATTCCTTATATCCATCTGTTTCACTTCCATAATTAGAAAAACCTGTAATCAGTGTATAAACTTCGGCTTCATTTTTATCATTTAATTCAATTATATATTTTGTAAGATATCTTTTTCCTTCTGCATCATCATCTTTACTATATCTACATTCATAAGTTTTATTTTTAGATTTTGTTTCCTTAGTTTCATCACTTTTACCACATCCTGTAATAGTAAATAAAGCTACTATTACTAATAAGCTTAAAATAATTTTCTTTTTCATTTTATTCTCCTATTCACATACATATCCGTTTTTATTTACTATACTTAAATAATTATCCAAATCTAATATAAAATCATCAGATATATTATCTCTTATATATTTTGTAGGGAATGATTCTTTTGATTTCATTTTTGAAATATTATATTTTGATGTTATAGTTAAAATTCTCGTATCACGATTACAATCACCTACTTGAGTATAATAATTAAAGTTCTCTTTTGAGGCATCCTCACATATTTCATAATTCGTATTAAAATCACTATCGCTATCAAAATCATAAAGTGTTTCAATACGTTCATAATTAATCACTTTATTGTTTTTATCAAGATATATTATATTTTTAACACGCTTTTTAGAATGAAATAAATACTCTTCTGCTACACATGATGATTTATTTACAACTTCATCATTTTTAGCAGCATTAGATGATTCTTTATTATCACTTTTACCACATCCAGTTATAGTAAATAATGCTACTATTACGATTAAACTTAATAATATTTTTTTCTTCACTTTATCACTCCTTTTTTTATTTTTAATTTATTTTAAAATATAAGCTTGTTTCAAAAGTAGTTACTAGTTCATTAAATGTCCCTGATGTTGTATATACTGGAGATAACATAACAGAATATACTTTATTTCCATCTTTAATATAATATACTGTTGTATTATCCATAGTTTTTCCTTTTGTCCATATATTACCGTTAATAACAGTTTCTTTTAAATCACCAATAGTTGGATAAAATGAATGTTTATCCGATGTTATAAAAGCATTTAAATCTTCAACATTATTATCAACATAAAGTTCAACAATAAGGGCATTACTAGTATCACGATATGTATAACGATCTGTTCCGTCTAATTCGTATCCACTTGGCAAGTTAAAAGTTAAATCGTCAATAAAATATTGCCCTTCTTGATAACCTTGTTGTTTTTTAATAGACTCTCTTTCTACTTGTTTCTTATTACCTGTTTCATTTGAATTTTCTTTATTATTATTGCTTCCACATCCAGTAATGGTAAATAACGCTATAAATACCAATATTCCTAATAAAATTTTCTTTCGCACAAATTATCACTCCTTAATATTATTAATTAGTCTTTTGAAATTTTATTTAATCTTATAACATAAAAGTCATCAGCTGTTCTTTCTTTTATATCCATATATCGATTATCTAATAACTTATATATTTTATTTAATTTGTTTTTCATTTCAGTTAATTCAGTACTCTTTTCTTTATTATTTTGTTCTTCTTTTATTAACTCATTATATCTATTATTAAATTCAATTTGTTTTAAAACTATATCCTTAGATGTCCCATTTTTATTTAATGAAACCATCACTCCATCATAATCTTTAGGTGCATAAATATAACCAATTACTGTTAATCTATTTGTATCATTATATGTATCTATACTACCAGTACTATTAACTTTAGTTACTCCATCCCATTTAGAAGAACTTTCCATTCTAACACCGATTTTGTATTCTTTATCATTCCAAGTAATATTAGTATATGCCATATCGTCTGTTACATCATCGATATTATGAAAATGCACATTTCCAGTTATACTAATATTTTTTTCACGATATAATTCTCCCGTATAATAATCAAAAACATTTGCCTGAAGAAATGCGTATGAACGAGACCAATTAGTATTATTCAATTTTGATGTATCAATTGTATAGCTAATTGGAACAACAACATCATACTTAAAAGAGTAAGTAACATAACCATTTTCATCAACATCGGATTCACTATAGCCATAAAATTTATATATTCCAATCGTATCTTCAAAGTTAACACCATCTATATCAATAGGTAATTTATCTTTATTATCTCTAGCATATGGTTCAAATGGTATTTTAAATTCATCTTTTGAAGATACTACTTTAATATTATTTTCTTCAACATAAGGTTTTATAGTACTTTCTTTATCATTTTTTATACATATTATTAAAATAATTAATCCAATAACAAGTAATAAAGCAATCAAACTAATTATTATTATCTTCTTTTTCACCAATTATCACTCCATTATTATATATCTATATAAATTATATCATATATTTTACTTATTTTTACGCTAAGTTGTAATTTTTTAAACAATCGCAATATTACTATTTTACGAATAATATAATAAAAACACAATTTTAGGTATACAAATTTTTAAACTTTTTTAAACAAAATTAAACTTTTTTAATCTTGTATACCTAATTGTATACCTAAAATAAATAAAATTGGCTTAAAATAACAAAAAATGGAGAGCTAAGCTCTCCTTCAGGGGGCGCACATTAAAACCTCCACTGTATTTTAAAATTTTCCATAATTCCTTATAAAATAAGGACTTTTCCATATATCAAAAATTAACTTTCCACTACTTTTTATCTATTTGGGTAGGTAACTGTGTGGGTAAAATTATATATCTGTTTACACAAAGGCTTATTTCTTGTACCTTCACCAGATATTTTTACATCTTCTAAATTTGTATAAATATTTGGTAGTTTAATATTATATTTTCTACATTCTTCTTCTGTCAATTCTTTAAAAGCTGGACAAGGTAATACAGTTCCATCAAATTTAATATCTAGTTTCTCGATTCCAGCATTACATTTATGAGTATTATCACCCTGTAATGGAATGCCTATTCGTATTTTTCCAGAATAATTATTTCTACACTTATTTAATATTTCAAAAAATTCATTAAATTCTTCTTTAGATAATTGTAATTGATTTTTATTTTGTCTACCTCTACCTTGTGGCAAAAAATTTAAAATGCTAATAGTTTTTACTTGTGTTATTTCTAGCATTTCTAATATATCCACAATTTCTCTATAATTAGGTTTCATTGGAACAAAATGAACATCTATATCTAGTCCCACAGCTGAAGCATTTATTAATGATTTCAATAATGAAATTCTTGCTTCTTCATTTCTCCCCATTAACTTATGATCTGTATCATATTCATATCCTTGATAATCAAAGACGATTTTATCTAAGCCAATACTTTTTAAGTATGATAATTTTTCTTTTGATAATGAATCATAATTACCACTTATCATATTTTTATAATTGTTTCTAATTTTTTCTTTTAGAAACATATTATCTGGTTCATTTTCTTCTACTTCTTGTAATGCTTTTTCTATTTCTTTATCAATTGTTTTTTTTAACTCTTCAGGCACTACTTTTTCAACTACTCCACTTGTAAATATTACAGTTTTGATTCCTTTATTTTTTGAATATTCTATCATTTTTAAAATATCCGGATGAAGAAAAGGTTCTCCACCAGAAATGGATAATTCTTCTATTCCACCAGTAGAAATAAAATAATCTATTACACGTTTGAAATCTTCAAAATTAATTATTTGTGTTTTATTACAATTTGAATTTGATGAACAAAATTTACAATTATTAAGACATTTTTCTATTACTTCAAAGCATAAATCTTTAACCATAATAACCACCTGTTACAATTTATTATATCATATAATCAATAAATCTCATTATCTATTATAAATAATTTGGGTAGGTAGCTGGGTAGGTAAAATTTTTCGTATTTTCTTAAAACCTTTATAAAATAAGGCATAAAAAAAGTGATAGACCTCTCGGCCTATCTTCAGGGGGAATAAAAGAACTGTAATACTTCCTTTTAATTTTTTGAAATTTCTTTATTTTATAACAAAAAAACAGATTAATAATTTTAATCTGTTTTAAAAAATTTTAAATAATTTTACTGTTTTGTAGTCCTAATTGTATACCTAGAATCAGAATATCTTAATCTTCCGATTATTCTATTTACGAATCTTTATAATATCATCATCAGATAATTCACCAATTAATAGTGATGATTTAGGATTATGTTTATTATAATTATTACTTACTTTTTTTTCATCATAGTTAGCATAACAATACTTGCAGAAATGTTTGCAAGTATTATATACTCCAATATCAACCATTTCTACACATTGACATATTAAATCTTTTCTAGCTTTCCATTTCTTTTTATAAATCTTTCCTGTTAATTTAAAAGCTAATTCTTTTGATATACAATCATCCTTAATAAATCCAAATTCAGTTAAATCTCTTTCTTCATTACAAGTATGAACTACTATATTATGCTTCTTCGCACTTTCACTAAATGATCTTCCAATAATTTCATAATCTTTTTCTGTTAATTTTCTATATTTTAAAGTACTATAATTGTTTCTAACATTTTTATAATCATTAATAAAATGAATTAATATTTTACAAACATATCCATCTAATAATTCACACAACTTATCAAATGCC
>JAFWJA010000007.1 GCA_017511805.1 Bacilli bacterium | reverse complement strand
GTAAAATATCAATTTCTACTTTCTTTTTTTCTGTCAATTGTGTATAATTCATATTGGAGTCCTTTCCTTGGCGGGTGGGCTCTTTTTATTGTATCAAAAAACCACACCAAGTGGTGCGGTTGAAATTTGAATTTAGGAAAATACAATTTTATTGTATTTTTTTTATTTTATATTTTTAAAAAATATTGTATAATTTTATTAACTAAGATTCTATGAAGGGAGTATTATTATATGATTGAAAAAATTAAAGGAAATAAATTATTGAGTTTTTTATTTGATGCTATAGCTACTAGTATAGCAGGTATTATAATATGGCCGTTATTGGATTATTTCTTATTTAATTCAATAGATAATAGACAATTTACTTATTCAGTAACAGAACATGTTATAGCACCTATAATATTCGGTTTTATATTTGCTGGTCTTTCAACACTTGTATTTATGAGAAAAAATCAATAATAAAGAAAAGGAGGAAACTATGGTAAAAGAAAAGAAATGCAAATGCACTAAGGATTGCACATGCGGATGTCAAGAAGGTAAAAAATGCACATGTGATGGAAAATGCGATGATAAATGCACTTGCGGTTGTCACAAAAAGAAAAGATGTGGATGTAAAAAGAAAAAAGTAGATTAATTCTACTTTTTTTATTTCATTTTATAGATTAAAAAAGAATATAATGTATTGGTGATTTTTTATGAATATCTTTTTAAAGGGAATAATCATTGGTATATGTGCATTACTTCCTGGTATTTCTGGATCAGTAATTGCTATCTCTCTAGGAGTATATGAGAAAACAATAGAATCAATAAGTTCTTTGAGGAATACTAAATTTTTATTAATATTATTTTTTGGTTTAATAACAGGAATATATATAACAGCCTTATTCCTCATTAATATAATAACAAGTAATAATACTTTTTACTACATCTTAATTGGAATCATTCTTAGTGAAATCCCTCTAATTATCAAGAAAATCAATAAGAATACCAATAAAGGACTAGAAATAATACCATTTATAATCTCATTTATTACATCAACACTTCTTTGTACTATTAATCATTCAATTAAACATAACCCTTCTCTGCTTCACTACTTTATTGGAGGTATACTTTTTTCATTTGGTAAAATTTTCCCTGGGGTTAGCAGTTCATTTTTCTTATTATCATTAGGTATATACGAAAATATAATTGTTATTATTTTAAATCCATTTTTAATAATTAAAAACATTAATTTTTATCTACCCTTTATAATTGGCACTATAATTGGTATTATTATTTTTTCAAAACTATTAAAAACTCTATTAATCAAAAAATATAGATTAACATATAGTATTATTTCAGGTTTAATATTATCCTCTGTTTCTTTATTAATACCAAAATTAGATTTCATAGGTTCATTAATAACGAGTTTAACTCTTCTTATATCTCTTCTATATAAAACAAAAAAAGACCTCAATTGAAGTCTGTTTTTTTAAAATGGTGTCCTGTATGCGACTTGAACGCATGACCCCTTGATTAAAAGTCAAGTGCTCTACCGACTGAGCTAACAGGACACAAGTGGCTGCCTTGGCTAGATTCGAACTAGCGCATGTCAGAGTCAAAGTCTGATGCCTTACCACTTGGCTACAAGGCAATATATTAAGTGGTGGGAAGAAGTGGATTCGAACCACTGAACCCTAAGGAGCAGATTTACAGTCTGCCGCGTTTAGCCACTTCGCTACCTTCCCAATAAAAAGATGGTGCCGAAAACAGGACTTGAACCCGTAACCTACTGATTACAAGTCAGTTGCTCTACCAATTGAGCTATTTCGGCACACAATGGTGGACTCTGTAGGACTCGAACCTACGACCTCCTGCTTGTAAGGCAGATGCTCTAACCAACTGAGCTAAGAATCCAAATTTCATTGACGTTATTAAATATAACATTGATATCTATTTTTGTCAATGAGATTTACAATTTTTTTTGATTTATTTACTATTTTCTAGTTCTTTTTTAGTTATATCTATCCACTCAGGTAATTTATCTCTTAGTTGTTCAAAACCCATACCTTCTTCTTCTAAATTACTATCTTCACTTATAATTTGATCAAACATAATATCTTTTGTACTTAAGCTAAGATGTTTTTCTTTTTCATCTATTCCTATTATTTTTGCTTCAACTATATTTCCTTTTTTGAAATATTTAGAAATATCTTTTACATAGCCACCAGTTATTTCTGAAATATGAATTAAACCAGTATATCCATAGTCAGCATTAACAAATACACCATATGGAACTATAGAGGAAACTGTAACATTAATTATTTCATCGATTTTATACTTCATTTTTTTCACCTGAAAGTATTATATCATTTTTTCTTTTATTTTGAAATATTATTTTTTTATAGTATAATTGGTCTTGTGGAAGTGATAATTATGGAAACAATTGAGCATATAAAATTTATTATTGAAAAAATAAGACCATTTTTAATGAATGATGGTGGAGATGTTGAATTTGTTAAATATGAAGATGGAATTGTATATGTTAAATTAATAGGTACATGTGCTGATTGTACATTTGGAGATAGTGAAATCAAAGATACTGTTGAATCTATTTTAACTTCTGAAATTCCTGAAGTAATAGAAGTTAAAAATATTACAAATTCGGATATCTAAAAATCCAATCTATAAATGGAATATTTATCTTTTTTGTATAAATAATATAATAAAGTGTATTTTTTAAGAAAATTATATATTCATTATTCTTATTAAGTACATTTTTTATTATGCTCTCATCTAACCTATTATTTACTATTTCATCGTACTTATCAAAATAATATGTTGGAAATAATAATCTTGCAATTAACAAAATGTATTCATCTCTTGTAAAATTAAAGTTATTTAAATAATTGTTAAATATATCACTTGTTATACCTACTTCAAAAAAAATACTCTTAATATACTCAGCAAAATCTCTTACTCTATTATCTATTATATAGTTAATTGGATTATAAAAATCAAATGAAGTACAATTACTATTTATTCTTCTATGTGATAATACAACATTTTTTATATTTATATTGTTGTTTACTAAATAACTAATAGCATTTTCACCAAGTCCAATATAATAGTCCAACGTTTGTCTTAAAAGCGGATATTTACTAAAAGAATTATTTGTTTGACTTTCATAATAATCAATTTTAATTTCCCACATTTTGATCCAATCGTTTCTATATAGTTTTATATCATTTGAAATGTTAAGTGAATTATTTTGTATATAAAGAATATCATTAATATTAATTAATGTTTTTCTAGAATTATCTTTAATCAATACATAAGGTATTTCATCAACCATCGTGAATAATTGATTATATTTATTCATTTCTATGGTATTTGTTAAAATATTTCTTTTTTTGATTTCATTACATAAATTATTAATAGACTTTAAATCTCCAATTGGTCTCTCAAATGGAATGAAAAAATAACTGTTTCCATTAATATTAAAATAATACTTTCCTTCTAAATTAAAAACTTCTAATAAGTTTAGATTATAGTAATAATTTAAGATATTCTTCATAAAATCACCTGTTTTATTTTATGATTATGTACTTTTAAATATGAAAAAAAAGAGGCTATTTAGCCTCTTCTACAACTCTTGTTTCTCTGATTAATACTACTTTAATAGTACCTGGATATTGCATTTCATCCTCAATCTTATTCTTAATATCTCTAGCTAATTTTACTGAAGTTAATTCATCAATTTCTTCTGGTTTAACAATTACTCTTAATTCTCTACCAGCTTGAACTGCATAACTCTTTTCAATTCCGCCAAAGCCATTTGCTATTTCTTCTAATTGTTGTAATCTCTTAACATAATTTTCTAATGAATCATTTCTAGCGCCTGGTCTTGCTGCACTAATTGAATCTGCAATTGCTACTATTTCTGCAATTATGCTAGTTGGTGCTACGTCACCATGATGTGACATAATTGTATTAATAACTACTTCATCTTCTTCATATTTTTTAGCTATTTCAGCACCTATTTCAACATGGCTTCCTTCTACTTCAAAGTCAATTGCTTTACCTATATCATGTAGTAAACCTGCTCTTTTAGCTAAAGTTACGTTTTCGCCAATTTCCGCAGCCATTATTCCAGATAAATTTGCTACTTCTATAGAATGTTGTAATACGTTTTGACCATAACTTGTTCTGAAGTATAATTTACCGACTGTTTCAATTAATTCTGGATCCATTTTACCAAGACCTAGTTTAAATATAGCTTCTTCACCTTTTTCTATGATAACCTTCTTGAAGTCTTCACATGTTTTATCATATAATTCTTCAATTCTACCTGGATGAATTCTACCATCTTTAATTAAACTTTCTATAGTAACTTTTGCTATTTCTCTTCTTAAAGGATCAAAACTAGATA
Source organism: Bacilli bacterium (assembly GCA_017511805.1). Taxonomy (GTDB): domain Bacteria; phylum Bacillota_I; class Bacilli_A; order RF39; family UBA660; genus RUG13038. The sequence continues at coordinate 27,494 of JAFWJA010000007.1, read as the reverse complement.
TTACTATTGCTTCTGGTGTATCATCAATTATTAAATCAACACCTGTTACTGCTTCAATAGTTCTAATATTTCTTCCTTCTCTACCAATAATTCTACCTTTCATGTCATCATTAGGTAAATTAATTACTGATACTGTTACTTCATTTGTTACATCAGCACTATATTTTTGCATAGATGAAACAAGCATTTCTTTTGCTTTCTTATCAACATCTAATTTAGCTTCTGCTTCCTTATCTTTTATGAAAGCTGCTATTTCTTTTGTCATAGTTTCTTCAACTTTTGACATTATTCTTTTCTTTGCTTCTTCTTTAGTTAATCCTGAAATTTCTTCAAGTTTTACTAATTCTTCTTTTACAATTTCGTTTGCTTTGTCTTCCAATTTTTGAATTTCTTTTTGTCTTTCAATAATACTATTTTCTTTTTCTGATAATAAATTTTCTCTATCTGTTAGTATTTGATCACGTCTATCAATACCACTTTCTCTAGCTTGCATTCTTTCTTCAAGCTCTTTTGCTTCTTCTTTTTTATCTTTTAATTCTTTTTCAAAATCTTGTTTTAATTTTAATTGTTCTTCTTTTAATTCAAGAATTGCATCTCTTTTATGCTTTTCTGCTTCTTTTTTAGCCTTTTCAATTATATTATCAGATTTTTTTTCTTTTGATTTATTTAATATAAATGTAATTATAAACGTAATTATTACACCAAAAATCAATCCAAATATGGAAAACAATATTTTTTGTTCCATATTTTTCTCTCCTTTATTTTCATATAACTTAAATTAATAAACTATACACTTCTAGTATAGAATTAATTTTAGATAAAGTCAATGAAAAAGGAAAAAGAAAAAGAGATGTATTATTCCATCTCTTGTATTTCTTTTGAAAAATTAATAAATAATTCGTCATCATAGAAATCTCTATCATATATTATCCATCCATCTGATGCATTCTTTATTGTTCCTACTTTTACTTTGATATCTTCTGGATAGTTTTCAATATCTGATTTAGCATTTTCTATAGTAAAATCACCATTTTTTTCGTATATTTTAGCTTGTAAATCTGATTCTAATTTGCATACTTTTTTAGCAAATTTTGCTTCTTTAGTGCTTTGAGAATCATATTCATCATATATACCTAATAAATCTCCATTACTAGATAATTTTGATACCACTTTTTCTACTGATGCTTTCTTATCTTCTACTTCATTTGAAGTAATAATAGATTCTTCTTTATTAGATACTCCTTTATATAATTCTTTTATTAGAATCATTTTGAATACCTTTTCTAAATCTAAATCTAATTTTGCTTCTGATACAATACCTAGAGATAAAATCATAGTACCATATACATGATCAGCAACTGACTCTACTTTATCACTTGGTATTCCTACTTCTTTCCAACCTGTTCTAACAACATTTTTTAAATTATTAGCCATTTTATAAAATTCAATTACGTTGTTATACATATTATCATCTCCTTGTTTTAATTATAGCATATTTCTTATGAATGTCATTTTCTAGATTCTTATTTCCCCATATGATTGCATAGTATTTGTCAACATCTTTTCTTCTTAACGTACTATATCTATGATTTCCATCTGTTAAATATAATTTATTATCTTTATATTCTAGTATTAAAGGTGGAAAATTAGAACCATTAAAATCATTACTCATTCTATCAACAACTTTATTATACCATTCTAATTCATTACCTTCTAAATCTTCTTCTACTCTAATTGTTGTTATTTTATCTAAATCAATTTCGACAGGTCCATAATAAAATCTTTCCTCTAGCAAAAGTCCATCAGCTAAAGGTAAATTTGGATTAGCATGTTCATCAAATTTATTTCTTAAAAATTCTTGAATCCATTCATCTATTCTTCCTTCCTTTGAATAAACAATTGCTTCTTCAAGAGTAAATTTCATATTACCACCTCATCTTTCTTTTTTTATTCCTTCTTTAGTTAATACGTACAAATCGTCAATTACTTCATTTAAATATTTTCTATCATGTGAAACACTGATAATTGTACCATTAAAATCTCTTAATACTTTTCTGATAACTGGATTAGATAGTGGTGAAACATTTCTTGTTGGTTCATCTAAAACTAAAACATCACACTTATCTAAAACAAGTTTAACTAGAAATAATTTAGCTTTAGTACCGTTACTTAAATCCTTTATATTACCTGTCATTTCTTCTCTAGTAAAATTCATATTTCCTAAATATGATCTAACAATTGCTATATATTCTTTATCTGCCTTTGGACATAAAAAATCTAATACTTTTTCATATTTACCTAAAATATCGTCATAGTTTTGAGGCATATAACCCACATTTATATCAGTTCTCATCTTTAGTTCATCATATATTTTTTTAATTAATGTAGATTTACCTACCCCATTTTGACCAATAATGCACGTATGAGTGGGTCCTATTATTTCTAATTCTATATTCTTAGATAATACTTTATTATCCACTTCTAAAACTGGATAATTGACTTTTATTATGTTTTTACTATTTGGTATTTTAACATCTTCAAAAAAGAAATTAATACTTTCTTCTACATCAGGTACTTCTGTTAATTCAGTCTTATCTAATCTTTTTTCTTGACTCTTAATTGAGTGCATTTTCTTCTTTAGCATTCTTGCCCCATGTGGATCCCCTCTTGATATAGTATTTTGTTGATGTTCTACTTTTTGCATTATTCTATTTAACTTATCTTGAGCTTTATTTAATTCTCTTTTTTCAGATCTAGCTACCTGAGTCTCTTTATCAATTCTTCTAATTCTTTCCTCAACATATGTATCATAATCTATTTTTAATAATGTATGCCTAGGTTCTGTCTTCTTCATTATTTGTTCTAAATGAAGAATCATATTAGCTGTATTAGAAAGTAATGTCTCATCATGTGAAACATACATAATTGGTTTAGAAGTATTATTAATAAAACCTTCTAACCATTCTAGAGTTTCAATATCTAAGTCGTTTGTTGGTTCATCTAAAAATAAGATATCATATTCCTCTAGTAATAGTTTTAATATACTTATTTTTACTTTTTCTCCACCAGATAATGTAGATATTATTTGTTCAAAAATGCTATCATCTAGTTTAATGACCTCTAAATACTTATATAGAACATTCACTTTATTATAATAATCATTATCGTCTACAAATAAATAATCATATACTTTTTTATCTAAATATTCTTTTCTCATGGACTGCTCGAGATAACCAATTCTATTTCCTTTTGTACTAATAGAACCAGTTACCTCAGCGTAATCACATAAACCAAGTATCACTTTTAAAAGTGTAGACTTACCATTACCTTCTTCTCCTATAATAGCAAGTTTATCACCTTTATCAAGTACTAAATTTAACCCCTTTATTAAATATCTATCTTTTACTTTTATACTTAAATCTCTTAATTCAAACATATTATGCCTCCTTTTTTCGGCATAATCAAAGTTTATGCCATACTTACCTAACTAAACTTCGCATTCCAATCACCTCTTATTTTTATTTACAATCTTTTTTTATAGTAATCCACAGTTACTTCTTCTCCATTTGGATAAGTTTCATGTGTTTCTTTTATAAATTCTGTAAAACCATAATGAAAATATATTTCCTTATTTTTTTCTTCAGTAGGTTCTACTCCTAAAGATACTTCTTCGTAACCTTTATTTTTTAAATCTTCAAGCATATATTTAAATAATTTTGAAAAATAACCTTTTCCTTGATATTCTTTATCTGTTCTAAAAGCTGATAAATAAGCAGTTTTTTCATTTATTAAGTCTTCTACATATTTATCAGTTGTTGTGTTAACAATCGCAGTTGCTTCGCATATTACTTTTCCATCTAAAAATCCATAATAAATTATAAAACTTCTTTTACCAAAATTATATAATGCTTCATTTCTCCATTGTTCCCAGTTCATTCTATCTTCTTCATGACTATCAACTAAATATTTCCATCTTTCATTTACTTCCTCTATTGTAGGAATTCTACATATATATTCCATTTTTATTTTGCCTTCTTTAAAGTTTTTATTTCTTTTTTTAACATTTCATTATTATTTGTTTCTAATGCATATACTACTCCATGATATGGAATAATACTTGTATAAAACTGTACTCTCTTTTTAAAATAATCATCAATTTTGTTGTTATACATAGTTAAAGCTTTATCTAAAGTATCTTCTCCAAGCATATATAACCATTGGAAATCATAAGCATTATCAAATACTCTTGTATCTCCAAAATCTATTACTCCAACCCCTTTTTCTGTAATAATTATATGATCAGAAGATAAATCTCCATGTATTACCGTTTTATTAATATTCATCATATTTTTATCATTAAAATAATTATTAAATAACAAATTACTTTTTTGTTTTAATTCTTCATCAAATACTGGAAAACATTTTTCTTTGAACTCATTAAATCTCATTTTATAAATTTCATAAGGATCTTCTACATCTAAATTAAATCTATTAATATCAAGTCCATGAAGTATATTTGTAAAAGTCATCATATTTTTTATAAAACTTTTCTTTTCTTCTTCAGTCATAGAATTATATAATTCATTAGATAAGAACTTACCCTTAATCATCTTATATCCTACAAATGGATAATCAGAATCCAAATTACTAAATATAAAATTTGGTACTTCTATATTTGATGGTAATTCTTTATGAAGATAACTTAAAACATCATATTCCATTTTAATAGTTCTAAGTGCTCCTTCATCTCTAGAAAATCTAAATATATATTCATTATCAACTTTTACAACATAATTATCCCAACCAGTAGTATCCTCTACAAAAATACTATCTATAAACTGTGGATATCTTTCTATTATTACTTTTTTTCCTGTGGATAAATTATCAACATATTTCATTTTAATCACCTACTTTACTATTTCATTTATTATTTTTATTATTTTATCCTTAATATCATTATAATACATAATATGGTCAATTGTCTCTTTTACTTCTTTAATTCCTAGTTCTTTTTCTTCTTCATCTACTTCAACTAGTTCTAACGCTCTTTTAATGTTATATTCTAACCAACCTAAACTACCATTATTTGTATAGTATATTTGTTCCCAATCAACATTTAAATTAATTTTTGAATTTTCAGCATATGACTTAATAAATTCCTTAAACAAATCTAAATTAAGATTAGATTCTTCATAACCTGACCAACATAAAGCAATTTCAAATAGTTCTTTATATGGGTTAGAATAACACAAACATTCTAGGTCAATTATCATAAAATCATCTTTATTCCATAATACATTTTTAGAATCTAAATCATTATGACATAAACAAGATATCTTATCTATCTTAGATACTGCTTCATTACTCTTATCTAATCTTTCATTTAAAATATCAAGTTTATCATAAATATAATCATATATTACTGAATTCTTTTCTTTAGCTAGTTCAATATATTTTTTAAAATCTATTTCTATTTTAGTTAGAACATTTACATTTTGTACATCAATATTATGAATTCTAGCCATAACTTGACCAATCTTTCTTATGTTTTTAATAGTTACTTCTTCATTCTTTAATGATTTTCCATCATAGTATTTAAATACATAGTAATATTGATCACCTATTTTTTGCATCTTTTTACCATTGAATTCTAATGAAAAATTGCAAGGTATATTATTCTCTTCTAGTATTTTTTCAAATTTTTCTGCCTTAGAAAATCTATCTAATGCATTTCTTCTTTTCATAATGTTTTTATTTAATAGTTTAACTACATATTTACCTTTATCAGTTTCTACCAAATACATTTTATGTGTTAATCCACCATATAACCTTGAAGGATTAGATAATAAATTCCCTAGATTTAATTCATTTGCCATTTGTTTAAAGAAATTATTCATATTATCACCTACTTACTTGTTAATATTCCTATATTTTTAGGTCCTTTAAAATTAAATTCTATTATTTCATATTTTATTTTATGTTCATCTAACCATTTAGATATTTCTTCTATCATTTCTTTAGTACCTAGTTTTTTAGTTCTATCCCAAAAATTACAACATGGTATTACTAATACTGGTCTAGTTAAAGCTGATTCTACTACTTCTCTAACTGCTTCATCTGGATGAAGACCTACTATTAAATCATAGTATCCAGCCATAGAACAATAGTATTCTGATTCTCTATTAGATACTCCTACTACCTGATAATGTCTTGGATCTATTACTTCTGATTCATAGTTATATTTCTTATTAAGAATCCTAGAAAGCATACCCTGTCCACCAGCAACATCAGCTATATATTTGATACTATTACCAAATCTATCATGAATAAATTCTGCAACTTCTTCAAATCTATCTACTGATCCTTTAAGTCTAATCTGTGTCTTTCTTCCCATATGCATTTTCCTCAATATATTTTAATGCTTGTTTAAGTACTTTTTCTCTATTTTTAGATGTATCAAATGTTTTAATATCATATTTTTTAAATTTTTCATCAAAGTATCTATTTCTTTTAATAAAATGCTCAGAATTTCCTTTTAATTCTTCATCAGAACACCAATAAGTCCAATCATCCTCAGTATCATATTTTCTAATTATATTAAACATTTCTTCTTTAGTTCTATTGTTATAAGTTAAACCTACTAATAAATATTTATCTAAATCTATATTTGGAATTAATCTTTCAAAATCAATATGAGTACCTTCGATAACAGTTTTACATCCACCATAAAACTTGTTACCATCTGATAGTTCTGTTAAATACTTTAATAAAAATGGTACTAATCTTTTAGCAGTATCATTTTCATCACCATCATGATGAATTTTTAATTCTGGATATGCTTCAAATCCACTTACTATATCATCTATACTTATTATACTATATCCGTACTTTTTATTTAACATTTTTGATAATGTTGTTTTTCCAGCTCTACCAGGCCCCATTATAAATATATTTTTATACATTTTAGCCTCCTATAGAGTTTTTACGCACAAAAAAACTCTCCAAATAGAGAGTTATCACACTAAAAAATACTTATACTTTTTTATTACAAGTTTAAAAGAAGTGCGACTAACCCACTATTATTAATTGTTATTTTTAAATTATTATTTCTTTTATTTCTCATGTTAATCACACTCCTTTCGTTTCAAGAGGTAGTATATTATAATATTTTTTTCTTGTCAAGCATAAAAAAATGAACTAAATTAGTTCATTTTATTTATCTTTCTTTTTCTATTAACTTTTCCTAACTCTACACTAGTTTGTTCAAAAACATCTTTATAGTTTTCTACTATAGCCTTTGCTATTTCTCTACTATATGACTTACTATCGTATTTAGCATATGTTCTAGTATTAGAAAAATCTGTTAATTTTTGCATTGATCTAACAATTAATACTTTAGGTATTTCTTCACCATTAATTGCAAATTCAAATGCTTTATCTAAATCTATACATAATTTTTTATAACTTCCTTCACCCATATATCTATCAAATACTCTTTCTATATGAGTTGGATCATACATAATACCATATAAGAAATCATTTGCCCATAATTTTTCTTCATTACTAACATATGATTTAGCATTAAATAATTCTTTATTATTTTCATATGCAACATCATAATTAACACATGGATTATTAGAAAAAGCCGCAATTGCTAATTGAGTAAGTGAAGTAAATAATGTATAGTTATCAATATTCATTAATTCATTATTATATGGTGTATTAAAAATGTTTTTAATACTTTCACCATTATTAGCTTTTATAGACATATTTGTAATCATATCTACTGCAGTAACATTAAACATAGTACCATATATAGACTTAACTCCTTTATGTGATACTTCATATATACTACCCATAAATGGTCTTTTTATATTACCTTTTGAATCTTTATACCCTCTATTTTTCTTAAATTTAGGTAAGAAATTAGTAATTGAATTACATATTTCGTGAGCAAAATGATAATGAATTTCACCTTGTTCCTCAGGTAATGAGCCCTTATAACCAAATAAATTTATAAAATAGTTACCATTGCTAAATATAGTAGAACTTTCAAATTCATCTTCAGATACTTGTGGATAAATATTTACTGAACTAATACTACTTTTCCAAAATTCCTTAAAATCATTTTTAGTAGAACCTGTTTTTTTACCAAATAATATATTTGCTAGTTCATCAAAACTATACATAAACATATCTTTATCTTTTTCACATGAATAATTAAATTTATACATAAAATTGCCTCCCTTTTTTTCAAAAAACAATTGGTATTATACAATTTTTTATAAATATTGTCAAAAAAAAGGAAGGCCTATTTGCCTTCCTTAGTTTCCTTTAACAATGGTAAACCATGTTTTTCTCTTATTTTATTTTCTATTTCACTAGCTAATTGTTTGTTTTCTTTTAATAAAACTTTAACAGTTTCTCTACCTTGACCAATCTTTTCACCATTATATGAATACCAAGATCCACTCTTTTCAATTATTCCATCTTCTGCTGCTATATCAACGATTTCTCCTTCTTTACTTACTCCAGTTCCATACATTATTTCTATAGTAGCTGCTTTAAATGGAGGTGCAACCTTATTCTTAACTACCTTAATCTTTGTATAACTACCAATTACATTTTCTCCCATCTTAATTTGGTCACTTCTTCTTACTTCAAGTCTTATAGAAGAATAGAATTTAAGAGCTCTTCCTCCTGTAGTAGTTTCAGGATTACCAAATAATACTCCAACTTTTTCTCTTAATTGGTTGATAAATATAGCTATTGTATTAGTTTTACTAATACTTCCAGATAATTTTCTAAGTGCTTGAGACATCAATCTTGCTTGTAAACCAACATGACTGTCTCCCATTTCACCTTCTATTTCAGCTTGTGGTACTAAAGCTGCTACTGAATCTATAACAACTATATTAATTGCTCCACTTTTAACTAATGCATCACAAATTTCAAGTGCTTGTTCTCCAGTATCTGGTTGAGATAATAATAATTCATCTATATTAACACCTAAGTTTTTAGCATAAACAGGATCTAAAGCATGTTCAGCATCTATGAAAGCTGCTCTTCCTCCTTGTTTTTGAACTTCTGCAATTGCATGTAATGCAAAAGTAGTTTTACCACTTGATTCAGGCCCAAATATTTCTACTATTCTTCCTTTTGGAAATCCACCTACACCTAAAGCTATATCTAAATTTAATGATCCACTAGAAACAGCATCTATTTCTAAATGTGAATCACTACCTAATTTCATTATTGCTCCTTTACCAAATTGTTTTTCTATATCTGATAATACTTGCGACAATATTGCATCTTTTTCTTTTGTTTCAACAGATTTTGCCATTATTAAATTCCTCCTTCTATCAGTACATTCTCATTATATAACATAAAAAAATTAATTGCAAGTCTTTTTCGTACATTTGTTTGTTTTTTTGCTTTCGCCTGTAAAATACTAATATTTGCTTAACAAAAAAAAGAACTTTGTTATAAGTTCTCTTCTATTTTTTTATTTTATTGTTAAAAACTTTTTATATATTCTGTAATATTCTATTCCTGATAGAACTGCTAAGAATGTTCCTGTTATAATAAAGAAGTCATCTAGGGCAACATTCCATAGTCCCATTGGGAAATTACCAATAAGTTTTAATCCAATACCTATCATTAAAAATGTTGTTTTAAATTTACCTGAAACTATAGATGCTACTACCTCTCCATTCTTTGAAGCTAACATTTTAATAGCGTCAATTAATATATCTCTAACTATAATTACAATTGGAATAATTGGGCTAATATAACCTTGACCACATAAAACTATTAGTAGACCATCGATTAATACTTTATCAGCAATAGAATCCATTACTTTACCTACATCTGATATTAGATTATATTTTCTAGCTATGTGACCATCTAAGAAATCAGTAATAGATGCGATTACAAATAATACAGCACATATAACTAATTTAACATCTATTATTACACTATCGTCAATTAGATATTTTGGAAAACTAAAATTAATCATATCAAATGGAAATAGTATAAATATAATAATTACAAATGCCAAAATCATTCTACATATTGTTAAACGTGTTGGTAAATTTTTATTTACTTCTTTTTTCATTATTTACCTCCATCTACATAGCTAACATCAAATGATGGATTAGTTTTATTATTAAAGAAATGATCATAACAGAAGAAACCTATTACTCCTAAAACTAGTATTATTAAAATAATAATTAATAGTTTTGATGTATTATTCTTTTCTTCAGTTGCAGTATAAGGTGATGCTATTTTGTCATCTCTCTTTTTTTCTTTTTGTTTACTAGCTTTTGCTATATCATCTAGTGGAATCTTAGAAGTTGATTCAAATACGAAATCATTAAATTGATCTATTATTTCATCTACTTCTAAACCTAAATATTTAGCATAATCAGTAATTAAAGTCTTTAATAAAAATTTATCTTTAAAATTTTTATAATTACCAATTTCTATTTCTTCAAGTTGTGAAACCTTATAATTTAAGTCCTCAGCTGCCTCTTCGATAGATATACCAGTTGCTTCTCTTGCTTTCTTTAATTTTTCAGCAATATCTTTCATTCTTTCACTCCTTAATTTAAATAATAATAATTTTTAATAAGCCATGTTTTGTACCATAAAGGTGGCAAACATTTATCTATGATTAATCATCTTTTATTTGGTTCAAATTCCCATTTAAAAGTTCCCCTACCAAATTTTGGGTTTCTCACTTGCGGGGTTTACCTCGTTTCATTTCTTTCTTTCAAAAGAATTCGTCACTGTGGCACTTTAAGAAACTTATCCATAGTTACCCTTAGGACTTGTTTCGCCGTTAGCGTAAAGCTACTGTAGGTTATTTATTCCCTACACACAAACACTACTATCATCGCAGATAGTGTGAGCATGGACTTTCCTCTGCATTACTTTTAAAATGCAGCGTTTGCCTAAAAAATTATTATTCGTTTTTATCTCCGTATATTATTTTTTCTAAGTTAGAAACTCTTCTAATAATATCTAGATTAGTAACTTCTTTTTCATTACTCTTAAATATTTGCATACTCTCATTAGCACTTCTTAATTGATGTTTTAAATCAAGTATTTCTTTATTTTGTTCCTCAATCTTTTTTTCTAATAAAGCAATCTTTTTATCATAAGCTTTGTAATCACTTATAACAATATCAAGAGCCTTATCTACTTCTTGAGGTCTATATCCTCTTGCATCGATTTTAAAATCCCAATTAAGTAATGTTTCAGGGGTAAGTACTACTTCATTTTTCAATTCAATCACCTAAAAAGATTATATTAGGAAATAATACTTTTGTCAATTTACAACAATTTACTTATTTTTACGGTTGCTTTATATACTAGGTCCTGCTTTACTTCATTACAATCATCTACTATATTATTCATTACATAAATCAAAAATAAATTGTTCATAATTCCTCCCGTTTCTATAATATAATAAAAGCCTATTTTTTTCATTACTTTCGACAAAGAAGTTATAAATAAGAGAATAACTAACAAATTAATTTTTTTTACTAATAACCCTACCAATATAGTTAAAAATATAGTATAATTAAATAGGTGGTAATATGAACTATCCTAACAAAAAAGTAAAAAGCAACAATAACTTTATAGAGTATGGCAATCGAGGTATGACATTAGAAAGTGATATAAATAGTTCTAATAAATATTATTTAGATAATGATATAGCAATCATTTATAAGAAACCTACTCCAATAAGAGTAGTTAAAGTGAATTATAACAATAGAATTAATACTAAGATAACAGAAGCTTATTATGAAGTACCATCAACTACTGATTACAATGGTATATATAAAGGAAAGTATATAGACTTTGAAGCAAAAGAAACAAAATCTAAAACATCCTTTTCTTTAAACAATATACATGAACATCAAATTAGGCATCTTATTAGTATTGAAAGACATGGTGGAATATCTTTTCTTATAATTAGATTTGTTATGATTGGAAAAACATATTTATTATTTACAAAAGACTTTGAATCATTTATTAATAATAATGATAGAAAGTCTATACCATTAAGTTATATTGAAGATAACGGTTACTTAATTAAAGAAGGATATAATCCTATCCTTAATTATTTAGATATTGTAGATAAAATGGGAGATGTGTATGGAAAAATTTAAAAGTATATTAAAAAAAGGAATTGATTATGTTAAAAACTATCCAAAGTTTACTTTGTTAAACGTAATATTTGTTTTATTAATAATATTAGGATTTTTGATGAAACCATTATTAGGGTTATTATTAATAATATTATGGTTGTTATTAATAATTGTCTTTATTAAAAGTGGAGGTTATGAAAAAATGGTAAAGAAGAAAAAGGGATTAACAAAAGAAGAAAAACAGATTAATAAAATAAAGAAAGAAACTATTAAGAAGGATAAAAAAACTATTGAAGAATTAAATAGTAATAATCCTAATAAAAAAGTTAAAAAGAAGAAAAAAAGAAGATTACTTAAATTTATACTTAATTTCTTCTTAGTAATGATTTTATTACTATTAGTAGGAATCGTTATATTTGCAATTTATATAGTAGTTGAAGCACCAGACTTTAATCCTGATAACTTATATAGAGCTGAGTCCTCTATCATTTATGATAAAGATGGTAATCAATTAACTAAATTAGGTATAGAAAAGAGAAAGAAAGTTAATTATGATGATCTTCCTCAAATATTAATTGATGCAATAGTAGCAACAGAAGATTCAAGATATTTTCAACATAACGGATTTGACTTACCAAGATTTGCGAAAGCATCATTTGGTCAAATAATAAGTAAACTTACTCATAGAGGAGACCCAGGTGGAGGTTCTACTCTATCAATGCAAGTTGTTAAGAATAACTTCACAGATGTTGAACAAACTATTAAGAGAAAATTTACAGATATATATTTAGCAATATTTAAACTAGAAAAGAATTATTCAAAAGAAGAAATAATGGAATACTATGTTAATACTCCTTTCTTAGGAAATGGTTCTTATGGTGTTGAACAAGCATGTCAAAGTTACTTTGGTAAATCAGTATCAGATATAAACTTATCAGAAGCTGCAATTATAGCAGGTTTATTCCAAGCACCATCTGCTTATGATCCATATAGATTCCCAGATGCAACAGAAGAAAGAAGAGAAACAGTTTTATACCTAATGAAGACACATGGTTATATAACTGAAGAAGAAGAAAAGTTAGCTAACTCTATTCCAGTTAGAAAATTAGTTAATAGTTCAAATCCAGAAGTACAAGGAAATGAATTCCAATCATTTATAGATATTGTTATAGATGAAGTTGAAGAAAAGACTGGTAAAAGTCCTTATACAACTGGTATGAAAATATATACAACATTAGATACAGGAAAACAAAGAGTATTAAATGATATAATGAACGGAAACACATGGGAATGGAAAGATGATTTAATTCAAGCTGGTGTTGGTGTTATAGATACTCAAACAGGAGCAATACTAGCAATTGGTGGTGGCCGAGGTAGAACTGGTGAAAGACAGTATAACTATGCGACGATGATTGAAAAACAAATTGGATCTACTGCTAAACCGATATTTGACTATGGTCCAGCAATAGAATATAACAATTTCTGTGAGTCTACTCCATTTAATGATGCACCTTATACATATTCATCAGGAGCTGCGTTAAAGAACTGGGACTTCTCATTCCAGGGAGTTGAAACATTAAAGAGAGCTTTAGCAGAATCACGAAATATACCAGCTGTTAAGGCATTCCAATCAGTTGAAAATAGTAAAATAAAAGAATTTGTTACAAACTTAGGTATGACGCCAGAAATAGATTCAGAAGGAAAACTTCATGAAGCACATGCACTTGGAGCATTTACTGGTACTAATCCAGTACAGCTTGCAGGAGCATATGCAGCATTTGGTAATGGTGGATATTTCACTAAACCATACTCTGTAACAAAAGTTGAATATATTGATACAAATAAAACAGTCAGTTTAAAAGGAAAGAAAACAAAAGTAATGGAAGATTCAACAGCATACATGATTACAGATACATTAGTATATGCGGTTGAAAGTTATGGAAATATAGGTGGTACTGTTTGGGGAGTTAAGTTAGCTGCTAAAACAGGAACAACAAACCTAGATTCAGAAACAATAGCTAGATATAATTTCCCAAGTAATGCTGTTAACGATATGTGGACTGCTGGATATACTCCAGAATTATCAATAGCATTATGGTATGGCTATGATAAACTAGTTGAAGGATACTATAACGTTGAAGGATCTGTTAAGAATAGATTATTTAGACAAATAGTTGATTCATTATCAAATAGAGATGCTAAACAAACATTTGATGTACCTAGTTCAGTTGTTAAAGTATCTGTTGAAAGAGAAACTTATCCAGTTGCTAAACCTAGTGCTAATACACCTGGAGATATGATAGTAACTGAATATTGTAGAGTTGGTGCTGAACCAACAACAGTAAGTCCTAGATATAATCAATTAGAAAATGTATCTGGATTAACATCAAAGGTATCAGATAAAACAATTACACTTTCATGGAAAGAAGTTAGCCAACCAGCCTTCTACTCTCCAGAAAACTTTAAAAAGTATTATGAAGTATTATATGCACAACATATAGAAGAAAAATTAGCAGAATTCCAATCTAATAATGGAGACTTTGGATATCAAATAATTGAAAGAAATAATTCAACTGGAGCTGAACGAGAAGTAACATTTGTTTCAGGTAATTCAGTTAATATTAATAGACAACCATATGATGCAACATATACTGTGAGAACAAGGTATAGAAACCTAGATGCTACAGCATCATCTGGTGTAAGTGTTGATGTTGAAGGAAACATTTCAACGATAACAGTTGATCCAGATAATTATACAGTTAAGTTTAGTGATGGTGTTGATACAGAAACTGTTAGTATGAGTGGAAGTACTGCAACACTAGCCAATGTTTCAGATAATATATCTGTTACTGATATTAATGGTAAAAAAATTACAGACTTTACTACAGATGCTACATGTAAAGCAGTTGATTCAGATAGTAAAACATGTTCAGTATCTTCTGACTTAGCAACATTTAGTGATGTTGGAACATATATAATTAAAATTAATGTAGCATATCAGGGAACTGTACTTGATACGTTATCTAAAGAAGTAACAGTACAATAAAAAATAGAGTTTAATAACTCTATTTTTTTGTATTGTGATAATAATTAAATTCAGATATCTCTTTTGCTATATCTTCTAGATCAAATAAATCATCATATGAATCATTTAATATCTCATCTATTTCAAACATAAGAGAATCTATTGATTTAGTTTTATACTCTATTTCATATCTATCAAGTACATCTATTTGTTTTTGTGATAAATATAAATCATCATTAATTTTAGTCATACTTAAACTATTATGAGCTTCTTTATCTATTTGATCTATTACTTCTTTATTCATTTCTTTCATTTTTTAACACCTTATCATTTCCTAGTATATTACGATCTCTCATTAATACATATAAAGATAAACTATCTACTAACAAAGGACATTCATATAAAGCATATTCATTAAATTCTTCTTTATCTTTAAAATAATCTTCCGTTAATATATCTATATATCTATAATCTGTATCATATACCTTTTTTAAATCATCTATATGAGTATATACTGTTTCATTTAAGCGACTTACTATTTCATATATATCTTCTCCATTTTTAATATATATATTTTGTAAGAAACCCGCTAAAGCTTCTAATATTTTATCTGGTGAATAACTAACGTTTTCTTTAACTAGATGCATAGAATAATCTTTAAAGTATTTATATAGAAAATCTTCATTAATATCTATATCATATTTTTCAATATCATTTTTATGTAATTCAGTTAGATCAGATAATCTACAGTTCTCATCTTCACTTAGACTTTTCATCATCCTTATTTTACCTAAATAAGGTGTATTATTCACTGTTTCAACACAACCTATTGAATAAGATAGATAATCTTCTCTTCCAATTAATATCTTATTAAACTCTTCCATCTCTTCTACTTTATCTAATATTGATATCATTTGATATTCAGCTTCTGTTGATAAACCATTTTTTAATCTAAATTTGAGTATTTTATACGCGTCTATATAAAGCATAGGTATAAAACTCATTCTTATAAATTCACTTTTTTTATCATTTAATAAAAGTGCTACTTTTAAATTATTTTTTAATTCTTCTTTAGATATATCATCTCTTGATTGAAATGTTATTATTGTTCTAATATAAGCATTTGTATCAAATGTATCATTCATAATTATTCATCCCCTGACATTAGTTCATTTATCGCACTAATTAACCCCATTTTACCATATTCATAAGTTAAGGAACCTTGTTGATAAGCTATATAAGGTTCTCTAAGTGGTCCATCACAAGATAGTTCAATTGAAGAACCCTGTGTAAAACTCCCACTTGCCATTATTACTTTATCATCATAACCTGGCATATCTACTGGCATACATACTGCGAAGCTATCGATTGGTGATCCCTTTTGTATACCAACACAATATTTAATTAACTTTTCTTCATCTTTAAATATAATATTTTGTACTATATCTACTCTATCTTCATTATACTTAGGTTCTACATCAAAACCTAATTCTTCCATTACTTTGCTAGTTAGTATTGCAGTCTTAATAGAAGAAGCTACTACTGATGG
The DNA here is from genome assembly GCA_017511805.1 of Bacilli bacterium. GTDB lineage: Bacteria > Bacillota_I > Bacilli_A > RF39 > UBA660 > RUG13038. Next base: position 10,762 of record JAFWJA010000007.1, on the reverse strand, counting down.
TGCAAAGAATAGACCCTTTAATATATCTTTATTTATTCCTAAAGTAGGTCCTACTTCACTACCCTCACCTGGTAATGTTAATCTTTCTCCTGCTAAATCTACATATTTCTTTTTACCAACTATATAAGCTCCATTAGGAGCAATACCTGCACCCAAATTCTTAATTAAAGAACCGACAACTAAGTCTACATCACATTTTGTGCACTCTTCACCCGTAACAAATTCGCAATAACAATTATCAACCATTATTACTACATCTTTATCAACTTTTCTTATTTCATTAACAACTTTATCTATTTTTTCTACTGATATACTCTTTCTAGTACTATATCCTTTTGATCTTTGTATTTCTATCATTTTAACATTATTATTTTTTAAATAATCAGTTATCTTTTCATAATCAAAATCATCATTTACTAAATCTATTTGATCATATTTAACTCCAAAACTCTTTAATGAACTAGGATTATCTTTAATACCTATTACTTCATGTAATGTATCATATGGAAGTCCTGAAATACTAAGTAAAGTATCACCTGGTCTTAAAATAGCAAATAACGCCACAGTTAATGCATGTGAACCAGATATAAACTGACTTCTAACTAAAGCACTTTCAGTACCAAAGATATCACAGAATACTCCTTCTATAGCATCTCTACCTGAATCATTATATCCATAACCAGTTGTAGAATTAAAATGTGATTCAGATACTCTATTCTTTTGAAATGCATCTAATACTTTTTTAGAATTAATTTCGCATATCTTTTCTACTTTTTTAAATTCTGTTTCTAGTTCTTTTTCACATCTATTAACTAGTTCTTCTATATTACGCATGTTCCCCACCATCCACTCTGATAATACTATCATTTATATAAGAACATATAGATATATTATATATTGCATCTGCGATTTCACTAGGTTCAGCAAATCTACCTAATTTAATTTTACTTTTTTCTTCTTTAACAAAATCTAAATCTAATTTTTTATTCATATCTGTATTAACCCAACCTGGACAAATACAATTAACTCTTATTTTAGGACTAAATTCTGTAGATAAATTATGAGTAAGAGATATAACTCCAGCTTTAGATGCATCATAATCAAGTGATTCTGGATATGTAGTATCTATACCATTAGTACTACCAACATTTATTATTACTCCTTCATCCATAATCTTAGCAGCATATTTAGATACTAAAAATGTCCCAATTAAATTTATATCTAGTGTTTTTCTAAAGTTATCCACAGTTTTATCTTCAAATGTAGTATCTATAGCAATTCCTGCATTATTAACAAGTACATCTATTCTACCAAATTCTTTTTTTACTTGTTCAATCATATCAATTACTTCTTTTTCATTTGATATATCACATTTTATAACCATTGCATTAACCCCAAAACTTCTTACTTTATTTTCTAAAGTTAAAGCTTCTCTCATTGAATTATTATAATTAATAACAACATCATAGCCTTCTTTCGCATACTTTAATGCTGTTTCAAATCCAATACCTTTACTAGCCCCTGTTACTAAAACTACCATATTATCACTTCCTATGTAAATTATAACATAAAGACTTAATTTTATTCTATAAAATGTGATATTATTATATTAGGTGATAATATGAAGTTAGATAGATATAAAAGTATAGGAATATTATCTTTAATAATAGTAATATCAGGAATATTTGGTTGGGTATATGAGTTCATATTTTACTATTTTAATGGTGGTATGAAAGAGTTTTACTGGAGAGGTGGTAATTTTCTTCCATGGATAAATATCTACGCTATTGGGGCTGTTTTGATACTTATAATGACAAAAAGATTTCAAAAGAAACCTTTAATGGTTTTTTTAATATCTATGGTAGTAACTGGTGTTCTCGAATATATATCAGGATACCTAATATATGAACTTCAAAATGGTACTAGATATTGGGATTATAATACTGAAATACTAAACTTTGGTAATATAAATGGATTTATATGTTTAAGAAGTGTTCTATTCTTTGGAATATCTGCATTAATACTAGTTTATCTAATAAAACCATTTTGTATTAAAATAGCTCAAAATAAAAATAGTAAAAAGTTTATGATTATATGTTTAATAATAGTATCTATATTCTTACTTGATGAATTCTATAATCTTTATTTTCATAAACTATTAAATCTACCTAGAGCAATTGAAATATATAAATCTATTGGTTTTCATTTTATGTAGTTGAAAATAATAAATACTTGTGTTATTATTTAATTAATGAAGGTAACTTCATAAAAAAGGATGCACTTAATCGTTGGAAGTTAGGTGTACCCAAGTTTTTGGTTATACACTTAAACTTCAAATAAAGAGGTGTTAAGTGTATTTTTTTAATTTAAAATCAATTAATAAAAATATATATTAATAGAATTAATATAATTGTTATTAACAAGGTAATTATTCTATGGAGTTTTATTTCTCTTTTAGTCATAATTACCACCTCCTTTAGGAGGTACACCTAACACTGATTAAGTCATCCTATAATTATATTCTCTATATATAAGTAAAAGTCTTCTATAAAAATGAAAATAATTAATAATATTGAATTTTTATATTATGTATGTTATTATGTTTGTAATGAAGGTAACTTCATAAAAAAAGGATGCACTTAATCGTTGGAAGTTAGGTGTACTGAATTGTTTTGTGTACACTTAAACTTCGAATAAAGAGGTGTTAAGTGTACTTTTTCATTTTTAAATTAATTTTTAAAAATATATAATAATAGTAAAATTACTATTATTAACAGTAAAGTAATTATTCTATGAAGTTTACCTTCTCTTCTAGTCATAATTACCACCTCCTTTAGGAGGTACACCTAACACTGATTAATGCATCCAATAATTATATTCTCTGTTAAAAAAGAAAAATCCTTTAAATAAAATAAAAAGGTTCAATTATTTTGAACTTTTCTTATTTCTATTTAATATATCCCTAGCAGATACTAGACCAGTAGCGGCCGCTATTACAATATTACCTGCTTTACCTGCTCCATCACCAATAAAATATATATTTTGATTTTCTAATTTAAATTTATCATCAGTTGTTATTTCATTACTAAAGAATTTAATTTCTGGTCCATAAAGAAGTGTTTCATCATTATTAACACCTGGTATTATTTTATCTAATTGTTCTAATCCTTCAAGTATATTAACAATTATTCTATGAGGAAGAACTAATGCTAAGTCTCCTGCTACTGCATCTTTTAAAGTAGGTGTTATAAACATTTTATCAATTCTTTTCCACTTACTTCTTCTTCCTTGTTTTAAATCTCCTAAAGTTTGTATAATTGGTTTTGAATCACCAAGTACATTTGCTATTCTAGCTATAGATTCTCCATATTCTCTAGTATTAGTAACTGGTTCTGTTAAATTAACTTTAGATATAAAGGCAAAATTTGAATTATTAGATTTAATATCTTTTAGAGAATGTCCATTAACACATATATATCCATAATAATTTTCTTTTGCTACAAATCCACCTGGGTTTGTACAAAATGTTCTTATTTCATCAGCGTAAGTCTTAGTCTTAATAAATATAGTTGGATCATATATAACATTACATAATTCCTCAAGTACATCTTTTCTAACTTCTACTCTAACACCTATCTCAATACTCTTTGATAGATAGTCAATTTTATATTTATCTGCTAACTCTTGTACCCATTTAGCTCCGGTTCTACCTGGCGCAACTACCACATTCTTAGCTATTACCTCTTGAAGGTCTTTACCCTTTTTAAATTTAACAACATGTTTATCTTCTTTTTCACTATCTATAGTAATAACATCTGTTCTTTCTTTTACTTCTACACCTTTTTCTTCTAGATAGTTAACTAGACCTTCTATATAACTAGGTAGATGATCACTACCTAAATGCTTTTGTTTAATAAGAAGTAATCTCATTCCTAACTTAGTACACTTCTTTTGTATTTCTTTTGCTTCAGTCATATCAGAAGGAAATACTTCAGCATCCATGTTAAACTTGTTAAATATTTCTTCTGTTTCATCAACTAATTTATATGCTTCTTCTTCAGACATATATCTAAATAAATCGGATTTACCTAGTTTTGGAATAAAGTTTAGTTTTCCATCAGAAAAAGTACCTGCGCCACCATAGCCAGATAATATATTACATGGATTACAATTCTTACATTCAGTTTTTAATTTATTCATAGGGCATACTCTATTTTTAACTAGACTACCCTTTTCTAACATTAATACTTTTAATTTAGGATTCTTTTCTATAAGTTCATACGCACAAAATAATCCTGCTGGTCCTGCCCCTACTATTACTACATCATATTTCATACCAATACCTCCATTATCATTATAACATAAATAAAAATAGATTAGATAAAAATCTAATCTACATTTTTCGGTTTTTTATCGTTTTTTACTTGGTGTAAATACAAATGTTTGATATAATCATTTTGGATACGTTTGAAATATATCAGATGTTTTCCCTTCAACTATGAAGGGAGGTGATATAATGACTAAAAGAGAAAGATCTCTATACTTCATTATACTCCTTCTATTTATTTTGATATTTATTATATTAATATAATTAGAAACAAAAGCATCTGATCTCAACATAGTTGATTTCAGATGATATCCCAAGGGATTACGTCTGATTCGCAAGACTCAAACGTATCCTTTTTTATTATATGAAGTTTCCTTCATTACATTCATATTATCATATTTTTTATTATTATTCAAGCAATTACCATTTAAAATCTGTTATCTCTGGCATATCAATACCATATTCTTTAATATAACCATTATGCTTATCAAGCATATTTAAACAGTATTCTCTTAATTTTTCTTCATTATCTACTTCAACATATTTTAATACATCTAATACTATATGATACCTATCTATTTCATTTTGAACTCGCATATCAAATGGTGTTGTTATTGTTCCTTCTTCTTTATAACCATGTACATGCATATTAGTATTATCTCTATTATAAGTTAATTGATGTATTAGATTAGGGTATCCATGGAAATTAAATATAATAGGTTTATCAATAGTAAATATTTCATTATATTCAGGATTTGTTAGACCATGAGGATGTTTAGTGTTAGATTCAAGTTTCATTAAATCTACTACATTTACTACTCTAATTTTAATATTTAAATATTCTTTTAATAATTTAACTGCTGCGAATACTTCAAGTGTTGGTGTATCACCAGAAGCTACTAAAACAACATCTGGATTATCATCAGAACACCATTTAACTATATCTATTCCTTTGGTACATAGTTCTATTGCTTCATCTTTAGTAAACCACTGTAAACTAGGATGTTTAGAAGCAACTATTGTATTAACATAATTTCTAGTTTTAAGACTATGGTCTACTGTACATATTAATGTATTAGTATCTGGTGGTAAATATACTCTTACTGTATCACTTTTCTTAGTTACTATATGATTAAGGAATCCTGGATCTTGATGAGTATATCCATTATGATCTTGTTGCCATATATGAGAAGTAAGTATTAAATTAAGTGAAGATAAATCTTTTCTCCAACCTAATTCTTTTGATACTTTTAGCCACTTAGCATGTTGTGAAACCATTGAATCAATTATTCTAACGAATGCCTCATATGATGTGAATAAACCATGTCTACCAGTTAGTATATAACCTTCTAGTAAACCTTCACATATATGTTCAGATAAAACTGAATCTATAACTCTTCCATCATTACTTAAATATTCATCTGTATCCAATATTTTGGCATTAAACTCTCTATTAGTTTTTTCAAATACATGATTTAATCTATTTGATAATGCTTCATCTGGCGAGAATAATAAGAAATTATCTTTATTCTTATCAACTACATCTCTTAAATAATTACCTAGTTCCATCATATCTTGTTTCTTAATAGAACCTGGTTTAAACTCATACATATAATCTTCAAACTTAGGTAACTTTAAATCTTTAATTATACCTTTATAAGTAATAGGATTCATACCCATTCTTTTTTCACCTTTAGGTAAATAATCCTCTATATCTTTTAATAGCTTTCCTTCTTTATCAAAAAACTCATCTATCTTATAACTTCTAAGCCAGTTTTCTAATGGAATTATATTCTCCGGATGTTCTTCATCTACTAATAATGGTACTTGATGTGATCTAAATGAGTTTTCCACCATATTACCATTAACTATTTTAGGACCAGTCCAACCTTTATGTGATCTAAGTATAATCATAGGATAAATTGGTCTAATATTACCTGTTTCATTTTTTATTTCTTTAATTCTTTCTATAGCAGTATCCATAGCTTTAGCCATATCTTTATGCATAGTTTCTATATCATTATGTTCAACTATAATAGGATCATATCCATATCCTTTAAATAAACTAATTAGTTCATTATTACTAATTCTAGATAAAATAGTTGGATTAGCTATTTTATATCCATTTAGATGAAGTATAGGAAGTACTACACCATCTTTCTTTTTATTAATTATTTTATTAAGGTGCCACGAAGCAGATAAAGGTCCTGTTTCAGCTTCTCCATCACCTACTACACAAGATACAATTAAATCTGGATTATCTAATACAGCACCATATGCATGAGCTAAACTATATCCTAATTCTCCACCTTCATGAATAGAACTTGGAACTTCAGGAGAACAATGTGATGAAACTCCTTTTGGAAATGAAAACTGTTTAAATAATTTTTTAAGTCCTTCTTTATCCCTAGTTATATCAGGATATATTTCAGAATAACTACCTTCTAAATAAGTATTCGCAATCATAGCATTTCCACCATGACCTGGTCCAGATATATATATCATATTTAAATCATATTTTTTAATAATTCTATTTAAATGTGTATATATAAAATTTTGACCTGGTGTTGTTCCAAAATGACCTACTATCTTTTTCTTAATATCAGATATTTCAAGTGGTCTTTCAAGTAGCGGATTATCAAGTAAATATAACTGCGCAACTGATAAATAATTTGCCGCATTAAAGTATCTATTTAGTATATTTAGTTCTTTCTTACTTACCATAAATACACCTTCCTATTCTATTAATATTATATACTATTTTTTATATAAAAAAAAGAAAAAAGATTCAGAAAAACTGAATCTTAATTTCTTATTGTTTTCTTGTAAAGTAACCTGGGTTGCTTGTTCCACCATCTATGTGAGCATATGTTTGATTTGTATAAGAACTATTATATGTAGTACCAGAACCACCAACTAGTGAATTACAATCATCAAACATATAATATCCACCAGAACTGTCTAAGTCAGTGGTTACAAATGAATCACTTACATAAATAGTAGTTAGATTAGAATCATAAATAAACAATCCAGACATATTATAGACTTTACTTGTATCAAATGAACTCAAATCTAAACTTGTTATACTAGTCATGCGTTCAAACATATGATTAATATCAGTTACATTACTTGTATCAAAATGAGTTACATCTATAGTTGTTAAACTACTACAATATGCAAACATTTGTGACATACTCCATACTTTACTTGTATCAAATGAACTTATATCTAAATTTGTCAAACTAGTACAACCGCCAAATAAACCACTCATACTTGTTACATTTTTTGTATTAAAACTACTTAAATCCAAAGTCACTAAACTAGAATCTCCCCAAAACATACCACCAATATCTTTTGCATATCTTGTATCAAAACTACTTACATCAATATTTGTTAATCCTTTCAGTCCTGCAAACATGTTAATACTAGATTCATGTAAATATATAAAGTTTGCTTCACTCCACCAATATATAGTGCCATTATCGAACCACATATATATTGGGAATGGAGATTCATCAGAAGAAACAATACTATTTTCTGTTAATATAGAGGAAGAAGGTTGGGATGTGGATTTAGTAATTGAGGTAATCGTTGTATTATTTGTATTATAAGTTGCTGATGAATCACCCGCTAATCTTTTCATATTACGATTTACAAATGTTCCATAAGTAAATTGTGCTACTTTTTTTTCTGTAAAATAACCTGGATTACTTGTTCCTCCATCTATGTGAGCATATTCTTTATTTGTATAACTAGAATTATAAGTAGTTCCTGCGCCTCCAATTAAATTTCTTGATGAATAAAACATTGAATTATGTTGTGTTACATTTGTTGTTACAAAGGTATTGCTTGCATAAATAGTAGTTAGATTCGTACAACTATTAAACATCATCTCCATATCTGTTACATTGCTTGTATCAAAACTGCTAACATCTATAGTTGTGACACTACTACAATTAGCAAACATACTTTCCATTGTTGTTACATTACTTGTATTAAAATTGCTAACATCTATACTAGTTAAGTTTCTACAATTAAAGAACATGTTTAGCATATTTGTTACATTACTTGTATCAAAATTACTTACATCTAAAGACGTTAAACCACTACAGTTATAGAACATAGCCCCCATATCTGTTACATTGCTTGTATTAAAATGAGTTACATCTAAAGACGTTAAGCCACTACAACCACTAAACATAGCTTGCATCTCAATAACGTTATTTGTAATAAAGTGAGTTACATCTATTGTTGTTAAACTCCTACAATTAGCAAACATTGACCACATAGTTGTTACTTTAGATGTATCAAAGCCTGTTACATCTAAACTTGTTAAAGAACTAGCTTGAGTAAACATCATACTCATATCTGTTACATTGCTTGTATTAAAATGAGTTACATCTATTGTTGTTAAGCTTTCACAATACCAAAACATACCAGACATTGTTGTCACTTTTTCTGTGTTAAATTTTGTTACATCTAAAGATGTTAAACTTCTACAACTATTAAACATATATGACATATCTGTTACATTGCTTGTGTTAAATTTTGTTACATCCAATGATGTTAAACTATTACAATTTCTAAACATATATGACATATTTGTTACATTGCTTGTGTTAAATTTTGTTACATCCAATGATGTTAAGGACCTACAATTATCAAACATATAAGACATATTTGTTACATTGCTAGTATTAAATTTTGTTACATCTAAATTTGTTAAACTATTACAAGCTTCAAACATATGAGACATATCTGTTACATTGGTTGTGGTAAATTTTGTTACATCCAATGATGCTAAATTAATACAATTATCAAACATATAAGACATATCTGTTACATTGCTAGTATTAAATTTTGTTACATCTAAATTTGTTAAACTAGAGCATTTATAAAACATATATGACATATCTGTTACATTGCTAGTATTAAATTTTGTTACATCTAAATTTGTTAAACTATTACAATTATCAAACATATGAGACATATCTGTTACATGGCTTGTATCAAATGAACTTAAATCTAAACCTGATACACCACAGTCTTTAAACATTTTTGACATATTCGTTACTTTGCTAGTATTAAAATCACTTATATCAATTGAAGTAGTAAATGGTAAATATTCAAACATTGATGAGGAATCAGGATTTAAATAGATTGTCTCCGCTTCACTCCACCAATAAATAGTTCCATTGTCATACCACATGTATATAGGACAATTTGAATCTATAGTTGAAACTATATTTTCAGGAATCAAAATTGATGATGAAGGTTTGACATCAGATTTTGATACTGAATTAATAGAGAAAGGTCCGAAAGTTGAATCTGGGTTAGACAATTGAGCCAATTCATGCATTCTATTATTAACCGTGCTTCCATCATTAAATGTTGCTGTTGATTCTATTCCATTAGCAGTATATGCCCAATTACCTGTTATTACAGCACTATATGCATTTGTTGTACTTACTTGTGAGCCTCCAGATGTTTGTGTCCAATTAGACCATGCATATCCATCTGATACTGTAGCTCCTAGAGTTACTGTATATCCAGTAATATAATTACCTGCTCCTGACACTGTTGCTATTCCAGTTCCTTTTGTTAATGTAACACTATAAACTGTTGTAGACTTAGAAGCATTTGAACTATATTGATTATAATATGTTGTATCACATACACTTCTTACATATACTGTTCTTGTTCCAGTTGATGCTGTTATTGAATTATATGCTGCACCATTTGTATGTGCTGCAAATCCACTACTTGCACTCATACTTATTTGATAACTACTTGCATTTGATGAATTTGTCCAGCCTACTTTTTTATCTGTTCCTATTGTAACATTTGTTGGAGCATTACATGTTCCTTTTCCAACTGTTACACTTACTGTCTTATTATCTGCTGCACTATAATTATTTCCTGCTGTTGATGATAATGTTACTGTTACTGCAGTACTTGTTGGTTTTACTGGTGTTAATGTAACTGTTTTTGTACTTGTATTTACTGAACATGTTACATATGTTGCATCACTACTTGCACAGCTTACGGTTCCATCTCCATCATATGTATATGTTACTGTATCTGCTGTTGGATATGTTAATACTTTTGTTGATGCAGATGGTGTAATAGTTGCTTTTTTCTTTCCAACTGTTACTGTTGCTGTTTTATTATCTGCTGCACTATAGTTATTTCCTGCTCCAGCACTTACTGTTATTGTTACATTATTTGATGTTGCTTTTAATGGATGTAATGTTATCTTCTTAGTTGATGTATTAACACTACATGTTACTGCTGTTGTATCACTACTTGCACAACTTACTGTTCCATCTCCGTCATATGTATATGTTAATGTACTATCTGTTCCATATGTTACTGTTGGTGTTGTTCCTAGTGTTATTGTTCCTTTTTTCTTGTTTATAGTTAATGTTGCACATT
>JAFWJA010000006.1 GCA_017511805.1 Bacilli bacterium | reverse complement strand
AGAGTTCATAAACACCACGTATAACCATATTTTCAAGCACCATACACAAACGTTTTAACCAGTCAAGTGTAATTACACTATACCACTAGAAACACGCGAAATACTATGCTTAAATTAAGTCAATGGAGATTCTAGATTATTTATGTTCCAAGTGGAACTATTTGATAAGCATAATGCGAAGTAATTCTTGAGTTGCTTGTTTTATCTTGAGTGATTCGAAATACACGTTACCTAATTTATAATTCTTTACAAAGAGTTTCCAGCAGTGATAATCTTTAGCTGCTGATAGAAGCATTGTGTTGGGTGTTTGGTCATCTTTAGTACAAGCAAAGAATTGAACATTTTCAGTATAATCTTCTGATACAAATATTTTACCTGCATTGAAATCAAACCATACACCATAAATTTTATTCTTAAATTGAAAAGCAAAAGAACATTTTGATGTACCTGTTTTCTTTTCAACAAATGTTTTATTATCTAATCTCATTATATTATTAATAGCATAATCACCAAATTCAGTACCTTCAATTAATTTACCAAAGCTAGAGTTCTTTTTAGCATTTAAGAACTCTTCTGATGATTCAATATAATTAACTAATATTAATCCATCTTTAAATGTTTTAATATCAGAACCATAAGGAAGTGTTAAGTCAAAATAAATAAAATATGGATTAGCAATAGTTACAGCATTTGCTAACATAAATATTTTTATATCACGTAATCTTCCAATAGTTTCAATTAAACCAAGAAGTGATTCAACTTCATTTTTAATATAATGTTTTTGTCCTTCTTCTAAAATAAACTCATCAAATATAATATATTTTACTTTAGAGAAGTTAGAAGATTTTAGATCTTGAGCAGTAGACAGTGTAAAAGCATAACCACATTGTTTATCATCTATAAAAAATGAATCGCCTTTAGTATATAACTTATGTCCTGTAAATTCTTCATTTTTATTAAGAGCTTCAAAGAATTTAGGAACTGATTTTTTCAAATCAGATTTATATCTTCTGATATAAGCAAACTCTTCACCTTTTTTAATAAATTGTTTAGTAACAAATTTAGAACAAGAATAAGTTTTACCAATACCACGACCACCAATTAATATATTAAGGAAAGCATTATATGATAAAACTTTAGTCAAGTCATAATACATTATATAACACCTTCCATTCTAAAAGTGATAATATAAAGTTATATTGCAGATAACTAATCAAAACTTTACCTGGTACATTCTTCATGTATAGTTATCCAGGCAAGATTACAATATATTGAACTTTATATTTCACTATAAACATTATATCATAATAGTCAAATTTTTTCAATAATTTAAAGGTAAAATAATTTTTTGTAAAATAATTAAAAAATTTTTTAAAAAATTATTGACAATAATTTAATTAGATGATATTATTAAGGTGTAATAGAAAGGAGCAGGGTTATGAAGGAAGAGAACAAGCAGATGATCATTAAATATTTAAGAAAGGAATATTCAAGAGAGAATGATAAATATCTTTTAATTAAGCATAAGATAAATACATGGAAACAATATAAAGAAATAAAAGATTTACAAATCAAACTTGGAAGAAAATTTGAACAAAACCATTTATCAAACATGTCTGATTTATCAAGATTAATTGAATGGGTAGAAAGATTATGAAGATATTATTAATTTTAATGTTTATAATTTTAGTTATAATATTAATGATATGTATGTATGCAGTAATTAGACTAGCAGGAATAATAAGTAAAAATGAAAGGTGGTGATAATAATGAATAGTTTTTAGAAAGAATAGCAGTTGAAAATTCAAATAAATGTAATAAATTAGGTACAGAAATTGAAGATTTAAAAAGAAAAATGTTTGATTTACAAAGTGATTATAATATTGTGGTAGGAGAGCATAATGAATTAGCAACTAGAATAGAAGAAGCAATAGAATATATAAGAAAAAATTTTGCTGATATAGAATATATGAAAGCAAGATATAATGAAGATATAATAAATAAACATAGAGAAGAAATTTATGTAACTGATATAGAAAAATTAATAAATATATTAAAAGGAGAAGAATAAAATGGGAATAGAAAAGTATATTGAAAGAATAGATAAATTTAGTGAGAAAAATCCAACTTTAGCAGATGTAATATTTACAACTATGTTTATATTAGCTGTTGTAGGAAACTTTATAGCATTTATTTATGCAATTACTCATTAAGAGTAAACTAACTCTTTGTAGTTAGTTTACTACTTATAACCTAATCTTTATAATCCTATAATTGAATCCAAACTTTTAAAATTTTTATAAATACGCATTAGCCACTTTTAGTGTTACAATAAATTCAAAATTAGGTTGTAGGTAGTAAAGTATCTATAAAGATACTAGAAAGGAAGAAGGATTATGAAAAATGAATTTTACAAACAAATAAATGAAATATTCATTAAACATCCAAATGAAAAAGATGAATATAGAGATTTATATGAATGTGTTCAATTAATTTTAAAAGCTATTGATTTACAAGAACAAAGTAATGAAGTAAATAAAAAGCTTAATGAATTAAACCAAGAAAAGAAAGAAAAGTAAAATGAGTAAAATATGGATAGTTTTATATAATAAAGAAACTAAAAGATATTTTACTAGATATTTTGATACTTTAAATGAAAAAGAAAAGTATCTAAGAAAAATGAAATATTTTTTATCTAGGAATTTAATCCTGATAGAAGATTCAACTGATATTATTTATGATAGAAAGGAAAATATAAAATGATAAATAATTATACATTAATTGGAAGATTAGTAAAAGATTTAGAATTAAAAGAAAGTGAGAATAAAAAGAAATATGCTTATTTAACATTAGCAGTTCAAAGAAGTTATAAAAATGCTAATGATGAATATGATACTGATTTCATTGATATGATAGTATGGAATGAACTTGCAGAAAGAATTAATACATATTGTCATAAAGGTGATCTAATTGCTGTAAATGGTAGAATAGAAACAAGAATGAAAGAAACTGAAGAAGGAAAAGAAAAAGTTACTTCTTTAGTATGTGATAAAGTAACTTTCTTACAAACTAAAAAAGAAGAAAAAGAAAGTGAATAATCCTTATGAATGATGTTATTATCAAGGGATTTGGTGAAATAAATAACGCAAGAAAAAGTAAACAAAGTATATATACGTCAATTAAAGATGAGAAAGTTATATTTAACCTTCTTAATACTGAATGCGACTTTAAATTAAACGAATGTGAAAACAAAGAAATTAAAGTAAAAAATGTACTTATCAAAGTAATTGAAACTCCATCTGAAAATGATGAAGTAGTATTTAAAAAGATAACAATATTAATAGATGATAAAGATAAAAGTTATGTAACAGCTTCAAAGATGTTTGCAAATCAATTAATGGATTATCTTCAAAATGATATTGACAAAGAGTTTACTATAAAAATTATTAAAAGAAGTGTTAAAAATTCACCAAACAAAGCATTAGGTTTTGAGCTAGTTTAGTGAACTAGCTCTTTTCTTTTGAAAGGAATTGTTATGAGATTTAATTATGAAAACATTACTTTAAAAACTATCTTAAACTTAATTGAAATATTTCCAGATTATAAGTTTATTTGTGATGGTGATGATAAAGTAATTATATTAAAGGAAAAAAGTAAAGATGAGAAAAATAGATGATATTACATTTATAAAAATAATTATAGTTATTATTGCTTTTTCAATGTGTATGTTTGCTTGGGTAATAGTAGATCATATTGATTTAGTACATAATGAAGTAGTCGAATGTAAAAATAATTAAAAATTTTGAAGGGTGGTGTTTACAAGAATGGGTGCAAAGGTTTATAATGACATTAATGATAGCAACTACTATGTGGAACTTGATAAAATTAAAATATACTTTTCTTCAGAGTTTAACAAAGAAAGATTTCTTAAAGGATATGAAGAATATGTTAAAGAAGAAAATTTAAAAATCCAAAATAAATATAAAGTAAATATTATTGCTAATTACTATTTATTATTCTCTTATTATAAACGTATTGAAAAAAGGGGATTTAGAATAATAAATAAAGTAACTGGTGCTGAAATAAAAGATAATTTAACATTTATAATTTCATTATAATAAAAAGGTAGGTGTTCTTTATGGCTGATAATTTAATTAGATGGAAACGTGGTGATTATATTAAACTTAGTAAAGCTGTTAATAAGTTTAATAAACAAGTAGATGAATTTTCTAATATGGGTTTTAAATATTTACCTGAAGTAAAAAATTATCAGTCTCTTAAAGGAACTATTTCTACTAGAAAAGAACTAAATAGACTTATTAATTCTATGAAAAAATTCTCTATTGAAACAGCTAAGAAGGTAGAATTACCTTCAGGAAAAACTTTAACATCTTGGGAGTATAAGGAATTAAAATTAGCAAGAAATAGAGCAAGAAAAACTCTTGAAAATAAATTAGAAATGCAACAAAGAGAAAATCCTTATGCAAAATTTGGAATAGATACTAAAGAAATAGAAGTAACTAAAAAGACTATTGAAAGTTTAAATAAATTAGAAACTAAAGCAAAAGGTTTTGATTTTAATAGATTAGTTGATAGAATTATGAAACTAGGTAGTTATGATTATGAAATGCGTAAAGCTATGAATTATAGAAATAATTATATGGAAGCATTAGAACAAATGAGTAATTATAATAATTTTGATTTATTAAAAGCAAAGTTAGAAAGTATTAAGAATCCAGAACAATTTTATGAATTTATTCAAAAATCACCAACATTATCAGATTTATTTGATTATTATCATGATTCACCTGAAGCTCAAACAGTAGCAGGTTTTGATAATAATCAAGAAGCTTTTAATAGAGCAATGCAAGAACTTGGTATATTAGATATTGATTATAATCCACAGGAATATGATTTATCTGATGTATCAGGACAAATATCAACTATTGAGTGAATTTTACAGCTGATTTTGAAACTGCTATATGGCTTGATGATTCAAGCTATGTTTGGGCATGGGCTATATCTGAGATAGGTAATGAAGATAATATAAAAATTGGTAATACAATAGATAGTTTTATGGAATATATATCAAAGACTAATAATGCAAAATACTATTTTCATAATTTAGCTTTTGATGGATCATTTATACTTGATTATTTATTTAAGAATGGATTTGAATTTATAGAAGATAAAAAGGATAAAAGAGATAAAACATTTACTACATTAATTAGTGATATGGGAATGTTTTATACAATAGAAGTATATTTTAGTGTTAAAGCAAGTGGTAAAAAAGTTAAAAAAGCAACATTTATTGATTCACTAAAAATTATACCTTTTTCAGTTTCAGGAATTGCAAAAGCTTTTGGACTTCCAATAAGTAAACTAGAATTAGATTATAATAAACCACGTGAACTAGGGCACATTCTAGAAGATGATGAAATTGAGTATATCAAGAATGATGTTAAGATAGTAGCAATGGCTTTAAAAGTATTATTTGATGAAGGACTTAATCATATTACTTCTGCAAGTAATGCACTATCTGATTTTAAAAGGAATTATAAAGAAGATAAATTTAGTAAACTTTTTCCAACTATTCCTTATGAAATAGATAAAGACATAAGGCAAAGTTATAAAGGTGGATTTACTTATCTTAATCCAATTTATAAAGAAGTAGATGTAGCTTCTGGTGAAGTATTAGATGTAAACAGTCTATATGCTTCAGTTATGAGATATGAACTACTTCCAATAGGATATCCACTTCCTTATGATGGTAAATATGAAAAAGATGATGAATATCCACTTTATATACAAATGATTACTTGTTCATTTGAAATAAAAGAAAATATGATACCAACTATACAAATTAAAGGCAGTTATTTTATTGAAAATGAATATCTAACATCATCTAATGGTGATATTGTATGCCTTGTACTTAGTAATATAGATTTAGAACTATTTTTAGAGCATTATAATGTATATGAACTAGAATATATACGTGGATACAAATTTAAAGGTAGTTATGGATTATTTGATAAATATATAGATAAATGGACTGAAAGAAAAATTAAAGCAACTAAAGAAGGTAATAAAGGACAAAGAGCACTTGCTAAACTTATGCTTAATAGTTTATATGGTAAATTTGCAATGGGTAAAGAAATGCAATGTAAAATACCTTTTTATGATGATTTAGATGGAATGATCCATTATAAATTATCTGATATTGAAATGGTTGATGGTCTTTATTTACCTATAGGTATATTTATAACAAGTTATGCAAGAAATAAAACTATTAGAACTTCTCAAGCAATTAAAACATATTCTATTAAAAAATATGGTAAGGATATGTATTGTTATTCTGATACTGATTCAGTTCATACATTACTTGGGATAGAAGAATTAGAAAAATTTTGTGAAATTGATGATGTAAAACTAGGTGCTTGGAAACATGAATCACATTTTACAAAAGCAAGATTTATTAGGCAAAAATGCTATCTTGAAATGATAGATGATGAAGTTAAGATCACGTGTGCAGGAATGCCGCAGTCATGTTATAAATATGTTGAATGGGAAAAATTTAAAACTGGTTTTACTTGTCCAGGAAAACTTATTTTTAAGCGTGTTAAAGGTGGTGTAAAACTAATTGAAACAGAATTTACTATTAAAGGTGATAAACGTTTAATGAAGAATGTTAAAATGTTTTAAAATATGATATAATAATAGTAGAAAGGGTATGAGCTTATGAGTGATTTAATAGAGTTAATAGTAAACAATGGAATAGGTATTGTTTGTGTAGCTTATTTAATTTTCTTTAACTTAACTACAATGAAAGAAATGAATAAAACTATGCAAGAAATATCTACTTCTTTAAAACTTATGAATCAAGATATTGAAGAAATAAAAGAAAAATTAAAGAAAGAATAGGTGATTAATATGGAAATAAGGACTACTTGTCCTAATAATAACAAATATTATATTACAACTGGTCAAGGTGGCTGGAATATGGCTATTCAAGGAAAACCTACAAAAGCAGGAGCAAATGTACTTGCTAACTGTGTAGGTTATGCAAATGGAAGATTTGCTGAAATAATAGGTAAAGATAAAATAGAATATCAATTTATATGTAATGCAGAAGGATTTATAAATAAAGCTAAAAATTATGGTCTTAAAATATCAGCAGTACCAACATTAGGTGGTATTATGGTATGGGAAGGAAAAGGAAGTTTAGCAGGACACGTTGCTATAGTAGAAAGAATAGATAGTAATAATCAAATATTTACATCTGAATCAGCTTATAATGGAAGTGCTTTTTATAATAAAACAAGATATAATTGTAATGGTAACTGGGATATGGGAAGTAATTATTCTTTTATAGGTTGTATAATTAATCCTAGTAATCCAGAACCTGCTCCAACTCCTACACATCAAATAAGTGTTGATGGAATATGGGGTGTTGATACAACTAGAAAAGCTCAAGAAGTATTTGGTACTCCTGTTGATGGTAGAGTTTCAAATCAATATGCTTATTATAAAAACTCTAATCCTGGTTTATTATCAAATACTTTTGACTGGAAAACAAATCCTAAAGGTGGAAGTAACTTAATATATGCTATTCAAAAATGGTGTGGAACTTCTGCAGATGGATTTATTGGAACTAATACTATAAAAGCTATGCAAAGAAAATTAGGTACTCCTGTAGATGGTAAAGTATCTTATCCATCAATGATGGTTAAAGAATTTCAAAAATGGCTTAATCAAAGGTGATATAAATGGCTTATGTACCTAGATTAGATGATTCAGGAATGCTTAATAATTTTCATTGGTACTCTAATAATAATCCTTATTATGCTACTGGATATGGAATGCCAAACTGTACTGCTTATGCTTGGGGTAGATTTTGGGAAGTAGGAGATCCTGATAATACAGGTGAACATAAACCAAATCCAAATGATTTACCAGGATATTATGATGGTGGTGTTTGGTGGAATAGAGTTAATAGGAATGTTTATGAAACTGGTGCTACACCAAAACTTGGAGCTGTAATATGCTTTGAAAGACCTGGATATGCAGGACACGTTGCTATAGTAGAACAAATAAATAATGATGGAACAATTATAACATCTAATAGTGCTTATGGTGGAACTTACTTTTATACACAAACATTATCAGCAAGTAATAATTATGCTTGGGGTAGTTATGTATTTCAAGGTTTTATTTATAATCCTTATAGTGGTGGTGGACCTACTCCACCATTAAGTATACCTACATCAGGAAATTTTCCTTGGGCAATATATTTACATAAATTTAAACAACGTAATAATATAGGTAAATTTCACTAATATTGACTATATAATATAAATATGATATAATAATAGAAAGAAGGTATAGATATGAACTTTGATGAAATTTTAAACTCAATAGATGAAAAACTAGGTGAAGAAACATTTGGAATGATTTCAGATGATATAGCTAATCTAATGGGTTATAATGAAGCTTTAAATAATGATATTAAAGCTAAAGATGAAAAAATAGAAAAACTAACTAAAAAGAATGATATGTTAATAGAAGCTAATGGTAATCTTCTTCAAAAAGTATCTGCAGGAATAGAAGAAAAGAAAACTGAAGAAAAAGAAGAACCAAAAAAGAAAATAGATTTAAGAGCTGCATTTGATAAAAATGGGAATTTTATAAAATAGTTATTTTTCATATATTATTCTCCTAGCTGTCTTTATAGACAGCTATAGAGTAGATATAGCACAAACTTCTTCTTGTTCTTAAAGAAATGATGTGTATCCATCGCCATATCTATTCTATAGGTGTTTATAAAACACTAATTAAAGAAAGGAAGGTGATTATTCATGAATCCATCTCAAGGTTTAGTTACTTCTTTAAATGCTATTAGAGAAGCTTCAGTATCTGGATCTACTATTTATCATCAATATGTACCTATAGTAGATGAAGAAACTGATATTGCTAGTTTTGGTACTCCAATTCTAAATAATACTGCTGTAATGAATGAATTTATGAATAGACTTGTAAACAGAATCGTTTATACAAGTTTTGAAAACAAGTATTTTAATAATCCATTACAAATACTTGAAGGTGATAGAATACCACTTGGTTATTCTGGACAAGAAATTTACATCAATCCTGCTAAAGGTAGACAATATGATGTAAATGATTTCGCTGGTTTACTTGTAAAATATGAAGCTGATGTAAAAGTTCAATATACTTCAGTTAATATGGACTTACAATATCCAGTAACAGTTTCAAGACACAAATTAAAACAAGCATTTGTATCTTGGGATTCATTAGATAACTTCATAATGGAATTATCTAACTCACTTTATAATGGAGCATACATTGATGAATTTAGATTTACTAAAGGATTAGTTAGTGCTGCATTCAAATCAAATCAAGTACAATATGAGAAAGTTTCAGCTGTTAATAGTGAAGCTAATGCTAAAGCATTTACTACTAAAGTAAGAGAATTATTCTTAAATATGCAATTACCTAGTACATCATATAATGCTTGGGCTAAAGTTGGTGGTTATGGTAAAGATATTTTAACTTACTCTAGACCAGAAGATATTGTATTCTTAATTAGAAATGATGTAAGAAGTTACTTAGATGTTAACGTCCTTGCCGAAAGTTTTAATATGTCAAAAAGCGACCTATTAGGAAGAATTATTCCAGTTGATAACTTTGATATGTTTGATGATGATGGAACTAAAATATATGATGGTTCTGATATTATTGGTTTCATTGGTGATTCTAGTTGGTTTAGAATTAAGAGACAAGATATGTATCTTGATGAGTTCTATAATGCAAATAATAGAACATGGCAATATTATCTTAACCTAACTAAGATGTACAATTATTCATTATTTGCTAATGGTGTTGTATTAGCTGTTGATGATCCTGAAGTTGCTATAACTTCAATGAGATTCTTAGAAGCTTCAGAATCAGGTGTTAGTGTTAAAGTTGGTGAATCAGTAGTATTAAATATTGAAACTACTCCATTCCCTGCTAATGGCGAAATAACTTATAGTGATGGTGCTGATGGTGAATACTTTACAGCTACAGCTGTTTCAGGAAATCCAAAACAAGTTACTATTTTAGGTGTTAAAGCTGGAACTAATAAAACTTGTACTGCTTCAGCAAATAGTGGTGCAACTACAGCTACTTGCAAAATTAATGTAACATCTGCTTAATAATCTATAAGGGTTAAGGAGTTAATTCCTTAGCTCTTTTTAATAATAAAGGAGTAACCTATAAGGTGTGGGAAACAGGTCAACGTACAATTATTAGCTGTTTGAAGGATAGGCATGGTACGTTAAATAAAATTTGAAGGAAGGTGAACTATATGATAGCTCCTAATACTGATATATACTTATTAAAATTACCTATTGAAATAGATGAAACTAATCAATTAATATTTGTTTCATATAATGACCAATATAATTATTTTCATAATTTACCTAGATTAGAGCTTGAAAATGCTACCTATCAAAGAAAAGATAATGTTTTAAGATACCCTACTACTAATATATCTTTTGATGATTTACTTAGTTATAACTATTGTATGTATAGAAATGAAAGTTATTCAGATAAATGGTTTTATGCTTTTATCAAAAATATGAGATATATTAATGATGGAATGTGTGAAATAGAACTTGAAACAGATGTTTGGCAAACTTGGGGTTTTCAAATAAGTTATAAAAAATGCTTTATTGAAAGAGAACACGTATCAGATGATACATTTGGAAAACATACTGTACCTGAAAACTTAGAAACTGGTGAATATATGTATCAACCTGTTAATGGTGGTAGAGATACAAACTGGAATGATATAGTAAAAAATTGTAGAATAGTATTTGCTATGAGTGATCCAGGGCATTATGGTAGCTTTTATGATTCACCATCAGGTTCAAGATTATATAATGGAGTATTTAGTGGACTTAGATATTTTATAATGAAAGATGGTGATTCAGCATATTGGTATATTCAAGATTTAATGCACATGGCTGGAAATAAAATTGAAGGACTTTATGCTATATTTATGGCACCTGATTCTTTACTTGGTGTCAATGATAGTACAGTATGGAATATGGATAGTTACGTTGATGATGGAACTGTACATTATTTTTATCTAAAGCAACTTGAATATTCAAATAAATTTACATATTTACAAAATTGTTTTGTTATTGATTCAAGAAAATGTGGTGAAAATTATGTACCTAAAAATAATAAAGTTCTATGTTTTCCATATAGATATATAACAGTATCTAATAATGCAGGTCAAACTAATCAATATAGATATGAATATTTTGGTAATAATAATAAGAAAAATGGTTATTATTGTGATTTTGGTATACATGGTGCTATTAGTATAGGTTGTTCAATAAAATTATATCCATATCTTTATAATAATCCTGGTACTGTTCAAGAAAGTGATAATAAAAATTATCTTGAAGGAATAGATTTTTATAAACTTCCTACTTGTGGGTGGCTTACTGATCCATTCTTAAACTGGTTATCACAAAATGCTGTTAATATTGGTATATCTACTGCTTCTTCAGCTCTTAGTATTGTAGCTGGTACTGGAATGCTCGCAACTCCTGCTACAGCTGGACTTGGTGTTGCAAGTATTGGTGCTGGTATTGCAAGTATTGCTCAAACAGTTACAGAAGGATATAAAAAATCATTAGAACCAATGACAGCACAAGGTGGACAAAGTCAAGGTGATTTAAACTTTGCTAATAAAAGGGGATTTACTCCATATTGTATGTCAATACGTGATGAGTATGCTAAGATTATTGATGATTATTTTACTATGTTTGGATATAAAGTTAATAGTTTAAAAAATGTTGAATTACATTCTAGAAAAAATTGGAATTATATAAAAACATTAAATTGTAATTTTGTTGGTGATATTCCACAGCAAGATTTACAAAAGATAAGAAGAATATTTGATAATGGTGTAACATTTTGGCACAATGCAAATACATTCTTAGATTATTCTCAACCTAATTATATTGTTTAAGAAAGAAGGTGTTAATAATGGGAAAAACACAAAAAAGACAAAATTATAAGTTTACTGATTCGGCAATCGTTAATGACGCAACTTATTTAGATTACTTAGAAAGATTTAAAAGAGTAGCATTATCAATGTTTGAATGGGTTAATTTACCAAAGTCAATGAATGCTAGATGGCTTGAAAGATGTTTATTTTATAAAGGTCAAGCAGCTCTTTTATATGATGATAAATATGGTTTTATAAATACAAACTGTTCATCAGGTAGATATGTTAATTTATATGGTCTACCTACTAAATTAAATTGTTATTCTTTTGACTTCCAAAGTCAAAGGAATCTATATACTGGTTTTAATGATTTTGATTCTGATGAAGAAATTGAGAATAAAAGAAATAATGAATGTATTGTAGTTATGAATAACTGGGAAGCAACACCTACATTATCTACAATGGAATTATTTGCTTATAGATTATATGAAGCTCAAAGGTCTTGTGATACTAATATAAAAGCAATGAAAACACCTGTTTTATTATTAGTAGATGAAAAACAAAGACTTTTAATGGAAAACTTATATAATCAATATGATGGAAATCAACCATTTATATTTGGTGATAATGGTCAATTATCATCTGATATAATGAAATCAATTAATACAGGTGCTCCATTTGTTGCAGATAAAATAACTGAGTATAAAAAGGAAATATGGAATGAAGCACTTCAATATCTTGGAATTAATACTCTTTCTATGGAAAAGAAAGAAAGATTAATTACTGATGAAGCTTCTTCTAATAATGAATTTATTAATCTTAATTTACAGTCTTTCTTAGTTCCTAGACAAGAAGCTTGTAAAAAGTTTAATGAACTATTTGGTTTAACTGGAACTGATAAAGAAATTTCAGTTAGAGTACGTTCTGATTTATTTAATGTTATTAAAACTGAATTATCAAGTATAAAAGATTTTGATAATGATGGTTTAATAGAAAAAGAAGAAATTGAAAGTGAAGGTGAAATAGATGGCTAAATATACTTTTGAACTTAGAGAATTATTTGAACCTATAAAATTTACACCTACACTTTTCTCAAGAGAAAATGTTGAAGGTTGGTTTAAAGATTATGAATTAACTGATTATTTAACAGAAGAACAAATACAAACTATTGAAGATTTTGGTATTTGGTCAAAGGATAAATTAGCACGTAAAATAGTAGACCATTATTATATGCGTGAAAGTGGCTTTGAAACTGTTGGGTTATTTAAACATTATGCTAAAGTTACTATGCAAGAAATAATGGAAAAGTATTTACCACTTATTTATTCAAGTAGTATTAAATATGATCCATTAGTAAACGTTGATTATACTGAAACATTTGAAAGAGAAGCTGAAAATACTAATGAAACTACTTCTACAGGTAATACAACTTCTAATACTTCAAACAATTCTTCAGGATTAAATGTTAATAGTGATACACCACAAGGTCAAATAAATAAACAAGCTATACTAAGTGGTACTTATGCTTCAAATACAACTGCTTCAGAAACTGAAGGAAGTATTGAAGATACAACTGATACTACTACTGAATCTAGTGCAACTGGTAACACTAATGAAAATTACACTAAAAGAGTTAAAGGTAATTCAGGTGTTAGTGCAACAGCTCAAAAGATGGTTGAGCAATATAGACAAAATATTATAGCTATTGATAGTCAAATAATAAAAGAACTTCAAGTTCTATTTATGGGACTTTATTAATATGTTAAAATATGCTATAATATAATAAAAGGAAGGTGATACTTATGAAAGAAATTAAAACAATTAAACCTTTTACAAGGTTTTTGATGACAATAGGTGAACTACCTAGTTCTTATTTAATGTCAATGACTTATGAAGAACAATTATTATGGTTTTGTAATTTTTTACAAAATACAGTAGTTCCTACTGTTAATAATAACAGTGAAGCTGTTATTGAACTTCAAGAATATGTAGCTAATTATTTTGATAACTTAGATGTTCAAACTGAAGTAGACCATAAATTAGATGAAATGGCTGAATCTGGTGAACTTGAAGAAATTATAGCTGCATATATTGATTTAGCTGCTATATTTGGATTTAATACTGTTAGTGATATGGCAGTTAGTGAAAATTTAAAAAATGGCTCTTCTGTATATTGTTTAGGAAGAGAAACTTATAATGATGGTAAAGGTGCATTTTATAAGATTAGAGAAATTACTATATTAGATGTTATTGATGGTGATAATATTGTAGCAATAACTAATAGTGATGATCTAGTAGCTGAAAAATTACCTAATTATGAAATAAATCAAATTAATGATGCAATAGATACTATCAATGATACTACTATTCCAGGTATACAAGACCAAATAGATACTATTAATAATACTACTATACCTGGTGTTCAAGATGATATTTCTACTATTAATAATACTACTATTCCAGGTATACAAGACCAAATAGATACTATTAATAATACTACTATACCTGGTATTCAAGATGATATTTCTACTATTAATAATACTACTATACCTGCTATACAAGGTGATATAAATACTATCAATAATACTACTATACCTGGTATTCAAAATGAAATTAATACTTTAATAGGTGGTAATAAAATATTAGTAATTGGTGATAGTTATTCTAATGCTGCACAGTCAGGCACTCCACTTTGGTATACATATATAGCAAATTGGCATAAGAAAACAGTTTATACAACTGCTTCAGATGGTCAAGGATATGCTGTTGGTACTAATAACTTTTTAACTCAATTACAAAATGCTTATAATGATACATCACTTGATAATGATAAAGTATCTGAAATATATATTGTAGGTGGATTAAATGACTTAGGAAATACATCAATTAATGTATCAAGTTTTACAACTGGAGTTAATAATACTTTAACTTATGCTTGTACAAACTTTCCAAATGCTAATATAATTGTTGTTGGTATATTACCATTCCAATGGTATAACTATTATACTGGTACATCATGCTTTACTGCTTATGATAGAGCTTCTTCATTCCAAAATGCACTATCTACTGCTTGTTGTAATTCATCTTATACAAATTTAAAATTTATAAATGGTGAATATTTTGGATTATGTCAAGAAGGATATTTTGGTAGTGCTAATGGTGGTGGTCAAAGACACCCTTCATCACTTGGTGAAAAAATGTTAGCAAACTTCATTGAAAATGGTACTACAAAATTTGGAAGTATAATGGGTGATTCAAATAGTTATATAAAAACTACACCAATAACTTGTAGTCAAGGAACACCTGAAATAGATTTTGTATGTGAAACTGAAATTGGTGTTAAAATATATGGTTATACATCTGGAACTGCTCTTGATGTATATATGTCAGGTTTACCAAATAATGCTGCATACTTACCTTGTACTGATGAAACAGGTCATACAAGCTTCTTATACTGGTATTATGGTGCATATAAGTTACCTGCTAATGCTGGATTATCTGGTGGTACAATTTACTTCACAGTACCTTGGAAATTAGTATAATAATCTAGAATCTCCATTGACTTAATTTAAGCATAGTATTTCGCGTGTTTCTAGTGGTATAGTGTAATTACACTTGACTGGTTAAAACGTTTGTGTATGGTGCTTGAAAATATGGTTATACGTGGTGTTTATGAACTCT
>JAFWJA010000029.1 GCA_017511805.1 Bacilli bacterium | reverse complement strand
TTTATGTGCTTATCAAGATATGAAAAATGAACAAACTACTTGAGATGATGAATAAATATTCATGAATAGACCGAAAACTTGCAGAAATAGAAGAAAATAATTCTGATAAAACTCCACAATTTGAACAAGATGCTAGTAATTGTTGGTTCTATTCAATGTGTAATAATGCTTATTATAATCTTCAGAATTTTAATCTTTCTGATCTTATTGAAGTAAAAAATATTATGAAATCTGAATGATTTAATATGAAAGAATGATGAGATTGAAGTATATCTTGAGCATTTATTGCTAAATACTTATCAGAAAAATTAGATTTACCTGTAAGATGTTTTCAGATAGATTTCTATAAAGATACTCTAAAATTAGCTGAATTATTAAAGAAATGAGTAGTATTTGAGATGAGCAGATTTAATTCTCCAATGCTTTATTTAGATGCTCATGATGATTGAAAAGTAAATGAAGTTTATAAACCATATCAAGCTACAGGTTGGCATAGTACTAATAT
The DNA here is from genome assembly GCA_017511805.1 of Bacilli bacterium. GTDB lineage: Bacteria > Bacillota_I > Bacilli_A > RF39 > UBA660 > RUG13038. The sequence goes on along the minus strand of JAFWJA010000029.1, from coordinate 2,177 downwards.
CTATTATGATCCAGAAAAAAAATTATTAAAAGAACTCTGAACTTGGTGAGATGATAGCAAAAATAATCAGTTTTATTATGATATTTTATATTTTTGAAAGAATATCCAAACAAGATGTATCTCACCTATATTTAATTTTATCTGAATATTAAAAGATGAATAGACCGTATAAAGAATTCAGAGATAAATGTATCTGAAATAGAATTGATTATGATAAGGCATTCGGCTATCAATGTATTGACCTTATAAAGCTATACTTAGATGTATGTTTATGATGGTGAAAGGTTGGAGCTTTATGAAATGCTAATCAAGTACCAAAAAATTTAGAAAAAAAATGATTCTGCAAGCTAGATCCAAAAAAGACTATGATTCAATGAGATATTATAGTACATACTCAGTGAATATACTGACATATTGCTATAGTAGACCATATATTAAATGATAGAGTCTATGTATTAGAACAGAATTGAACCTGAAAGAATAGTTGAAGTTGAAAAAACTGAAATGAAATCAGAATAAAAGATTATCCAATAAACCGATTTCAGACTATTCTTAGAAATACAGATATAGTAACTAATTATAATAAAGAAGTTGCTTATGTTGAAGAGAAAATAGAAGAAAGAGCAGCTGCTTTAAAGAATACAACTGAGTATAGAGAAAGCATACAATACTACAAAAAATAACCAAAATTATAATTCTGATTATAAAGACCTCTAATAAAGAAGTCTTTATTTTCTTATAAAGTTTAAATGCCTAATTATGATCAATTCAAAAAAGCATGGAATAGTATGTGAAATGCTGAAAGAAAGAAATACACAGAACAGTATAAAAATGATGCACAATTTCAGCAATTTGCTAACCAATATTCTCAAGAAATGAAAAATGCTGGTTCTCAATGAAATGTAAATCAAAATTTGAATACAAATACAAACCAGTGAACAAATACTCAACAATGAGTAGTGAATAATCAAAATCAAACAAATGATAACGAAACTAACTGACAAAATCAGACTAATTTTTCAGAACAAAAAAAACCTGAAACAGATAAATCAGTAGTTGCAGAAAATTTTGACCAAAGCAGATTAACAAATGATAATGCACAGGTAAGTGTAAAAGAATGAACTGCAGCACAGACTTGAATGCCTGATTATGAAGCTGATTCAGATGCAAGAGATAATGAAATAGTAAATAATTTGAATGCTTACATAAATTCTAATCCTGAATTCTTTTCTGATAGAGCTACATTTAATCAGAATTTTCATTATTCTGAAAGAAATCAGAGACAAAAAGCATTATTAGATAGCTTTTGGAAAGGACAAGAAGATAGAAAAAAAGCTAGCAGCTATTCTACAGGAGATTCTATAGTTCAAGGTATGAATAGTTGAGAAATCACTACAGACCAAATGAATTATATTAAATCAATGAATCCTGAAGCATATAGAGAATGGCAACAAAAACAGGAGGAATTAGTCAATAAAAGGATAGCTAATTATACAGTACCTGCTGATCCAGTAAATACAGCAGAACTTTTTAATCAATTAGTAGAAAAATTAGGATTACAACAATGAGATCCATACAAAATCTATGAAAATTGGTATGGAATGTGTGAACAATTAGGAGTATTTGCATTGAATTCTAGACTAGAATCAAAGATAGCTGAGATTGAACAAAATGCTAATGAAAGAACAAGAGCATTAGAAAGAATAACTAAAGAATGAGCATGAAGAAAAGCTCAGAATTTAATTAATGCTGAGATGGCAAAAACAAGTGCTATATATGATGCAAGAAATGCCGATTTACAGAATGCATATAATGCTTTATACAATCAAAGACAACAAAATCTAGCAATAGCAAATCAAAGTGCAACAGCTTTACAAATGCAATGAGCTGAAGATAGTAGAGTGTTTAATAATAAATTAGCATGATTAGGATTTGCAATGCAAACAGCAGCATTTAGAACTCCTGAACAACAATTACAAAATCAATTAAACTTCCAAGCTGCATCAAATGAATTAAATCTATTAAATCAATCAAGATTAAATGATTTGAACTTATATAATACCTATGCTACCAATAAATTAAAAAATCAGATGGAGGCTGAGGCTACAGACTTGAATACAACGGATGAAAACCAATTAAGAAACAATCTAAACAATGTATTAAGTCAGTATTATTCT
>JAFWJA010000028.1 GCA_017511805.1 Bacilli bacterium | reverse complement strand
AAGCTACTTTATTATATGAAAGTAAGTATTTAAATAACAATTATATGGATGTTTGGGTTGATAAAGAGGGGCTAAAGGGTAATGCAAGAATTAGAAATATTATAAATTCTGTTATTATAGTATTAATTGCAGCACTGATTTTTTATATAGATACAGTGGGTAGAACTGATCCTATGAAAGGCGTTCTAGCACTAAGTATTATTACGGCGTTATTTTGTATAGGATTTATCATGGAAAAAAAATTTTATTAATAATTTGATGTGTAAATAAAAGGAGTGGTTTAAAATGGATAGATATTATTATAGTGAAAGACCTGATTTAGGATTCAATATTCCTTTTGTAATTTTTTATCCTAAGGATGAATCTTCAAAATTAGTGGCAGCAAACTTTATGACTCCGCCTGTAACAAATAAAAGCAATTTAAAAGATATTTTTTCAGAGCTAAAAGAAAAATCTTATCCAGGAGGTATTTTTAGTGAAAATGATACTATAACAATTGTTCCCCTAATTCCAAGGTTTAATGGTTACGCAATGCCATATTATACAAGTATGGTCTATAAAAATGAAACAGAGCTTATTAAAGAGCTTGATGAAAGTGAAAGAGAAAAAATGAAAGATATCGATGTTCAACTCATTAAACTCTTTAAATATGCTTTAGACATTATCTACAAAAAAGGTTATGATGTGGATGATAAAATTATTCTAAATGGTTACTCTGCATCTAGCAAATTTGTTACTGCATTTTCTTGTTTGCATCCAGAAATTTGTAGAGCTGTGATTGCCGGAGGAACAACAGGATTAATGATTAGACCAATTAAAGAAATTAACGGTGTTAAATTAAATTTTCCGCTAGGAATTAATGATGTAGAGACAGATTTAGAAGAATTTGCTAAAATACCTAAGTTTTTTTACATAGGAGATGAAGATAACAATGACCCTGCACTATGTAAATGCAAGCTTGATGATAAGAAAGATGTTAATGGAAATGTGTTACCAAAATTAGATGAAAATGGAAATATTATTCCTGGTTTAAAAGATGGAAAATATCAAGCATATTATAAAAGTTTATATACAGATGAAGAAATTGATATCATATATAGATATTTTGGTACATTTCCGCTAGATAGATATGAAAACGCAAAACAAATATACTCTAACAATAAAATTAATTCTAGCTTCAACATATATAAAGGAAATCATGTAACTGTAACTCGCGATCCACACTTCATTTCGGATTTAAACAATTTTATTCAAAAACTTAATTCAAAAAATAAAAAAAGAACATATTGAGGTACATTTTCTTTCATGTTTTGCAGCATTATATGTTACTTTATAATTTACTAAAGTTTTTGATACACAACAACTAAAAAATGAGCAAAACTATAAGGTTTTGCTTATTTTAACTGTCAAACTAAAGAAATAATAACACATAAATTTAGCTAAACAAAACTGCATTTACACAAAATTCCACATTTTTCCAGGTTTTTAATTTTTTAGGACTGACTAACAACATATAAAAAATACATACTCCTTGTAAAATCTATAAATGTATGATACTATACAAACCAACTTGAGGGGGATTAAAATGTCAGATGAAATGGAGAAAAAATGGTATGAATATAGACTTTTTTTACAAAGAAAATTATACAACGGTTTAAAAAATGGTTATATCACTTTATATGATGATGAACTTATAAAAAAATTAAGAAACATTTATTTTGAAGGAGTTCCTGCTTCTATTATTCTTTTATGTAAAAAATTGTCAGATAAACTTTGCCTTAATATGTCACATCTTATGGCAAGTGCATTTTTAGATGATGAAGAAGAAGTTAAACTGCTTCATATAACTGTAGATGCTTTAAGATTAAATCCAGAACTCATTAATTTAAATATTCAAACTTATGCAGAACATTTTGTAGTACAAAGAACCACAAAAAATGGAACATTTATTTATGATACTTCAACCGGTTACATCTATAACAAAGATACATACTGGGAAATGCAAAATCCAGAAATAATAGAGGTTATAGGAAAAGAAGAAATATTAAAGTATCTAAAAAGTAATAAACGCTTTCAAAAAGAACCATCAAAAGAGGATTTAAGTAAAGCAAAACAAATTGTATCAATAATCGAAATGGACTATAACTATTT
>JAFWJA010000027.1 GCA_017511805.1 Bacilli bacterium | reverse complement strand
TTTATAAAGATAAATGTCATCATTCGATGGCATTTTTTGTTTACCAATTTTAGAAAAGGAGAGTATAAAAATGGTAAGCGTAAGAAAACGTGGAAAGGTATATGAATACCGATTTGAAACAGCTTCAGTTGATGGCACAAGAAAATGGATATCTAAATCAGGATTTCCAACAAGACAAGATGCATTAAATCAAGGTGCATTAGATTATACAGAATATTATAAGATAGGAAGAGTAAGAAAAAATAAAGATATGTCATATTCAGATTATTTAGATTACTGGATTGATACTTATTGTAATTTTAATTTAAAATATTCAACTATTGTTACATATTTAAATATTATTAAGCTATACTTAAAACCTATGTTAGGAAGATATGCACTATGGCAAATTGATTCTCAAATGTTACAAGAATTTATTAATAAAATATTTGTAGAAAAGAATTTATCTAAATGGTATTTAAAAAACATTATGAAAGTAGTTAAAGGTTCATTAAGATATGCATGTTATTCGGTTAATTTTATAAATGAAAATCCTGCTGAAAAAGTACATATTCCAAGATATGAAGTAGTATGTGGAGATCCAGCACATATATTTACTCAGGAAGAAATAGAAAAAATATTAAATAGATTTAAAGATGTTCCTTATATTTATTATTCATTTCTAACAGCATATTACACAGGTATGAGAGTATCAGAAGTATATGGATTAACTTGGGATAATATTAATTTTGAAAAAAAGACTATAACTGTTAATAAAAATATTATTAAAAAGAATAAGTATGGACTACCTAAAAGATATTGTATAAGTAAAGGACATTCTGTTGAAGTATGGAGTTATGGTACCTGTAAAAATCCTCAAAGTCAAAGAACAATATCTATAGGAGATACATTAGTTAAAGCACTAAAAGAATATAAGAAACTTCAAGAAGAAAATAAAGAATACTATGGCGAATCTTATCTAAAACATTATGAAAAAAGAATTATGAATGAATATACAAATAGACCTGAAATAAAAATAGTAGATGCTAAGGCAGAAATAGAAGTAGATCTACCTGAAGCTAAATTAGTATTTGTAAGAGCTAATGGAGATTTTAGAGGAACTGAATCACCAAGACATGCATTTAAAGTTATTAATTATGAACTTGGAATACCTTGTAGATTTCATGATTTTAGAGATACTCATGCAACTAGATTAATAGAACAAGGCGCTGATATAAAAGCAGTATCTAAAAGATTAGGACATTCAACTATAATGACTACATATAATATATATGTTAGAGTAACAAATAAAATGGAAACTGAAACAGTTAATAAATTTGAAGATTATGCTAATACTTTAGATATTCCACCTGTACAAGATATAGAATATCAAGATTAATCATTCCCTAAATAAGGAATTGACAAATTTTTAAAAAGTGATAATATATATAACCAATGAAAGAGGTATTCTCTAGAAATGGAGGTACAGCTATGAAAAAACAATCGAAATTAATAAATCTTTATAATGAATTATTTAGAGGTGTCGGTAGTATTTAAACACTTTAATACTATTGACACCTTTTTTCGTAGTATTTAGAAGTAAGGGTGGTAAAATGATTAAAGTAAAGGATGGTAAATTACAAGCTGAATTACTAGATAATAAAGGAACATTATCTAACAAAATAATTGAACAATATGATTATATTGAACTAAAAAATGATTTTGCTGAAATAGTAGATATATTATCTACAAATATGTTAGTTCATGCTATGTATCAAGAGGCATTGAAATATGAAATAACTGAAGACTTGGAATTTAAAATTTTTATTGATGAAAATGTTAAAGATTATACAATGACCTATGATTTTGCAACTAATTACTCATATTTTTCAAAAACAAATACTGGCATAATTACATTAGATAGAAAAAACTATGATAAATCTATAGAAATGTGCATGATTCTTTTAAAAAAAGTAAAAGCCTCATATGATAAATTAAATGAAGTAGAAAAGTTTATAATTAAATCATTAGAATTTGATAATCCACCTGAAACAGATGAAGAATTAATGGATAGATTAATGACATATAAAAATGGTTATTATTTATCAAAGAAAAGTGCATATATTAAAATGGCATTACAATTGAATATTAAAAATGTTATAAAAAGAGAGAGAACAGATATAATAAAACAAGCAATGGCAGAT
>JAFWJA010000005.1 GCA_017511805.1 Bacilli bacterium | reverse complement strand
TGATTTTAATTCTATTTACAAATTTCTTGAACCATATATTAAAGAAGATGGAACTTTTGATTTAGAAAGTTGGAAAAATTATTTTAATACAGATTCTCTAAAAGCAGGAAAATATTCATGTGATTTCTAAAAATGAGTGATCGGAAAATTTATTCATTCACGAACAATCGCAATATTAAGATATTCTGATTCTAGGTATACAATTAGGTATACAAAATAGTAAAATTAATTAAAATAATTTAAAACAGATTAAAATAAATAATCTGTTTTTTTGATATAAAATAAAGGAATTTCTAAAAATCGATAGGAAGTACTACAGTTTCTTCTATTCCCCCTGAAGGAGCCGAAAGACTCCATTTTTTTGTTTTATGTTAATTCTTGTATTTTTACAAATACATCTACAAATACAAAATTAAAAGACTAGATTACTTTAGTCTTTTTTTGATATAATAAATATAGGTGGTAAATATGAAAAAAGAAACTAAAAATAAGAAAAAAAGTAAAAAAATAATATTCATAATTATAGGATTATTATTATTTCTAGTAGCACTAGCTTATTTAATATGGCATATTACTAGACCAGTTCCATTTGTGGTTCGAGAAAAAATTGAAATATTAGATGCAAAAGGTGAATATTCAAATCCTGTATATTTATATGCAGCAAATTCAAATGGTGAACAAATTAATGAGGGCATTAATTTTAATGATTCAAAAGCAGAATATAAATTCTATGATTTAAAAAAGAAAACAGATGGTAAATATGATATTTATACATTCAAACAAGATATAACTATACCAGTTGAATATACATCAACTTATAAAGGAGGTAGATGGACTTATTCGTTTAGTCAAGTAGATCCTCTGTTATTTGATTACTATACAGGTGAAGAATATAGTAAAGGTATGATAGTTGCAGATAATAGTTTAATTGGAATTGGTATTGATTCTAGTGAAGCAAACATGGGAATGACAACAATTGAATGGGATAATAATAAATATGAAATAGGTGTACTTGAAGAATATTCTGCTAAATGGGATGGAAAAACGAAATTAAGCGGAGATGGAGATAACGCAGTATATGGTGATACATCAAGATCAACAGCATTATTTACGATAAAGGTACCAAAAGATTATGATGGAGTAATGGTTGCAATATTAAAAAGAGGGAGCAATGCAGAGTCATATGCAAAATATAGAGAAAGATATGATAAATATCAAGAATTATTAGAAGATTACAATAATACAGGTAAAAAGAGTGAAGAACTAATAGAATTTGAAGAATACCAATTTAAAATTCGTACAATATTAGAATCTGTGAATGATAAGAATTTAAAATATACAAAAGATGATTACATTGTATTTAGAATGTCAGATATTGAAAAAATAAAATAGATTAAAATGTGATATATAGTTGTATTTGAAGGGAGTTTTTATGAAACAAAATATTTATGATGATGTTGAATTTTCAAGTAATTATGATAATTTAAGAGAAGAACAAAAAGGGACAAATGCTAATGATTTAATAGAGATTCCTAATTTTAGAAAGTTGATGCCAAATGTTAATAACAAATCAATATTGGATTTAGGTTGTGGATATGGAGAAAATGATAAATATTATAAAGAAAATGGTGCCAAAAGTGTATTAGGAATAGATATTTCACATCATATGATAGATAAAGCCAATCGAGATAATAAGATTGATGGAGTCGAATATAAGGTATTACCAATGGAGGATATTTCAAATATAGATGGTAAATTTGACATAATAATTTCATCATTAGCTTTTCATTATGTTGAAAATTTTGGAAAATTAATAAAAGATATTTCTGGCTTATTAAATTCAAATGGTTATTTAGTTTTTTCACAAGAACATCCTTTCACTACATGCATTAAATATACAGATAATGTAAAAAAAGGATATATTATGATTGATGACAAATATTTTGGATTATTCTCAGATTATAATAGATCTGGTTTAAGGACAAAAGAATGGTTTGGTAAGGAAGTAATCAAGTATCATCGTAATTTTGAAGAAATAATAAATACACTAATAAAAAATGATTTTATAATTGACAAGATTTTAGAACCAAAACCAACAAGTGAAATAATAGAAAAAAACCCTAAATATATAAATCAATGGGATAGACCATTTTTCTTATTTATTAGAGCTAGAAAGAGTTAAAAAATAGACATGGTTACTAGTTTGAAAGGAAATGAATAATATATTAAAGTTATTAAATTCAAAATATAATAAGATCCCATTATTTATTTCTATTGATGAAGAAGGTGGATAAAAAGTAATATTTAAAAAAGACAAAATTATGTCTTTTTTTTTATTAGTATGTTATAATTAAATTAGAAAATAAATAATATAACATATAGGGGGATTTATGGATATTGAGGAATATAAAAAATTACGAATTAGAATTGATAATATAGAATCTATGTTTTCTTTTATGACTGAAGAACATAGGCTAGAAGCAGAGAAGTTAATAAAAGATTTATATGTTAAAGATGTTATGAAGAAAATAGGAGCAGATAAAACTATGGTTTTATCTTTGAAAAATAAAGAAAAAAAAGATAAAAAATAATAAAATATTCTTTATTATTTTTTTTATTTGTGGTAGAATAATATTATAAGATAATAGAATAGGAGATTGCGTATTATGATAAGTAAAATAAAGGGGAAAATATTTTTATTTTTATTGTTATTTTTATTTGGAATAACAAACGTAAATGCAGCAACAAAAAATATAGAAGTAAAGGATATAAGTGTTAAAGATAAGTCTGGAACAATAACAGTAGTTGATCCAGTTTTAGTGTCTAACGAAGTAACAAGTAATATAACATTTAATCAAATAGATGATTTTGTTACGTTTGAATTAACACTAAAAAATAATGAATCAGAAAAATATAAAGTTATTTCAGTAACAGATAATAACGATAATGAAAATATAAAAACAGAATACTCCTTCAGCGAAGACTACATGAATACAGGAGACGAAAGTAAGGTAACAATAAAACTTACTTATAAGAACAAGTTATTAAATGTAGATCAAATTTCATTAAATAATTTAACTATTAAGATTAGTTTAGCTAATGAAGATGGAAAAGAAGAAGAAATAATAATAAATCCAACCACAGGAGATAATATATTCCATTACCTAGTATTATTAATAATAGCTTTAACAGGTTTAATACTAATAGCTAAAAGAAAAAAAATAAAAGGAATAAAAATAGGAAACTTATTATTAATATTTACAATTATCATGATACCATTTGCGGCAATCGCAAAAGAACAATATGAAATAAACATAAAATTTAATGACATAATAGTAAAAGGTGAATTTGAAACATATAGCATAACAATAGATCCAAATAATGGAGATGCACCAACAGTAAAAGATATAACATATGGACAAAAGATTGGAGATTTACCAGCAAATCCAAGTAAAGATGGATATACATTTGATAAATGGGTAGATGCAGAAGGAAATGAAATAACAAAAGACACAGTAATAAATGGTCCAATAGAAGTTATAGCAACATATAATTTAGTAACATATAATATATCTTATGATTTAGATGATGGTAGTTTACCAAGTGGAAAAAGTAATCCAACTGAATATACAATTGAAAGTCAAAGTATAACATTAAATAATCCAGAAAAGAGAGGATATACATTTGCAGGATGGT
>JAFWJA010000004.1 GCA_017511805.1 Bacilli bacterium | reverse complement strand
TGTACTGCTTGTATCTCTTTACTTGTTGTTATTCCTGTGATTGTTCCGTTATTAAACCAATATCCTTCATCTCCTGTTGCTTGTTCTTCTGCTGTATATGTTCCACTTGGTATCTTTCCTATACAATATAATCCTGTACTTGCGTCATTTACACTTAATACTGATGCTTCAGTGGCATCACTTGTTTCTCCGCTATATGCGTAACAATTGTTATATGTTCCTGATACTTGTACATATTTATTTGTATCTTGGTTCTTTACTTTGAATGTCGCACTTGTTAATGGTGTTCCATCTTCTTTTTGCTTATAGAATCCTATATATAATGCATCATTTGTTATTGTGTTCATTCTACATGAACTTGTTGAACTTGTTGCTTCTCCTGAAGTAACTTGCTTACAATTACTTGTACCTGTTATCGAATAACCAGGTGCAGTTGTTATTTCTTTTGCATAATATGTTGAATTTGTTAAATTATTGAATGTTGCAATACCATTTGTATCAGTTGTTGCTGTCTTTCCTGTTGTTGTTTGGCATGCACTATCTGTAAATAATTCAAATTCAGCACCTTGTAGTACACTTTCATCTAGACTATCAGTCTTTTTAATAGATAAACATTTATCATAATCATTTGAATATGTAGATAGTTTTTCACCATCTGACATACTACCTACATTAGTAACTGTTACATTTACCGATTGGTTTGCAGGTTTAACATTTGGTTTAGATGTACTAGTTGATACACCTGAACATGTGTCACTATCATATACGACAGCATAACCATCTGTATCCACATCTTCTATAAATGTAATAGTTGTATTTTTCTCTAATGTACCATTTCCTGTACTATCTTGTCCGTATATTGCTTTACCAGAATTATCTGTGCAAACATAACCAAGATTAGTATTATTTGAATCTTTTACTTGGTATCTAAAATGATATGTACTATAATCAACTGCTGTTCCATCTACTTGTTTTTGAACTCCTACATAACCATAATATTTATTTGGATATGTGCTTGAATTTGCTCCATTAGATAATGAACCAATATTATTAATTGTAATAGTAATTATATTGATATTAGGTCTTACCATAGCTTTATTAGCACTTGTTGATGTAGTTCCGCAAGTACTATCTGTATATACTACTGCATATCCATTTGTATCTACTACTTCTGTAAATTTGTATGAACTACCTTTTTCTAGGTTTCCATTTCCTATAACATCTTTACCAAAAGTTGCTATACCTTGATCATTTGTACAAATAAAACCATAATTAGTATTACTTGAATCTGTCACTATATACTTAAAGTGATTTGCTGTATAATCTATTGTTGATCCTGCTGGTTCTATTTCTTTTTGTACTTCTGCATATCCGAAATATTTATTTGTATAAGTACTAGTATTTGATCCATTTGATAATGAACCTACATTTGAAATAGTAACACTAGTACTATTTATAGTTGGTCTTACCATTGGATTATTTATAGATATATTTGAACATGTATTGCTATCATAAACTACTGCATAACCATTCGTATCTATTTCTTCTACAAATGTTATAGTAGTATTCTTTTCTAATGTTCCGTTTCCAGTAATATCTTTACCATATGTTGCTTTACCTGTATTATCTGTACATACAGTTTGTGATATGCCTGGACCTGTTACATTATACTTAAAGTGATTTGTTGTGTAATCTAATGTAGATCCTGCTGGTTCTACTTGTTTTTGTACCTCAGCATATCCATAGTATTTATTAGTATAATTTTCTGTATTTGCGCCATTTGTACCTGCACCAATATTATTAATTGTTACATTAACACTATTGTTAACTGGTTTTACCATTGATTTATTAGAAGTTGTTGAAGCAGATAAACATGTATTATCTGTATAGACAATAGCATAGCCATTTTGATCTACTTCTTCTACAAAAGTTAGTACAGTATTCTTTTCTAATGTACCATTATTATTTGTATCTTTTCCGTATGTTGCGATACCTGTATTATCTGTACATACTGTTTGTGATATACCTGTGCCAGTTACTGTGTACTTAAAGTGATTAGTTGTATAATCTATCACTGTTCCTGTTGGTTCTACTTGTTTTTGTACTTCTGCATAACCATAATATTTATTATTTAATTGCTCTGTATAATTTAAACCATTTGCTTTTGTTCCAACATTAGTAACTGTTATATTAACAGGTGAATTAGCTGGACTTACAATTGGTTTATTTGTATCTGTTGAAATAGTTGAACAAGCGCTATCAGAATAAACTACTGCATATCCATTTTGATCTACTTCTTCAGATGCTGCATAAACACTATTCTTTTCTAGTGTTCCATTGTCATTACTATCTTTACCAAAAGTTGCTAATCCAGAGTTATCAGTACATATTGAAGTTACATTTGTACCATCTGATATTGAATATTTAAAGTGATATTGAGAATAGTTAATTGTTGAATCACCTGTTGTTTTTTGTATTTCAATATAACCAAAATATTTATTTGGATAGTTTTCTGTATTAGCACCATTTACTCCACTACCTATATTATTAATTGTTACATTAACACTATTACTTATTGGTTTTACCATAGCTTTATTAGCACTTGTTGATACTGTTCCACAAGAGTTATCTGTATAAACCACAGCAAAACCATCTACATCTACTTCTTCTGTAAATGTATATGAATTATTCTTTTCTAATGTACCAGTTCCACTATTATCTTTACCATATGTTGCTTTACCATTATTATCAGTACACACTGTTTGTGTTGTAGTTATATCTGTTCCTGTTACTGTGTATTTAAAGTGATTTGTTGTATAATCTATTGTTGCAGTTGAATCAACAGTTTTTTGTACTTCTGCATATCCTGAATATTTAGTATTTGGATAAGATGATTCATTATTACCATCAGTAAAGTTTCCTACATTATTAACATTTATAGTTATAGAGCTATTAGCTGGTTTAACATTTGGATTTGTACTTACTACTGTTGAACAAGTATCACTTGTATACGCAATTGCGTAACCATCTGAATCTACTTCTTCCGTTATAACATAAAAACTATTTTGTTCTAGAGTACCATTTCCAGTAGAATCTTTACCATATGTTGCTAATCCTGCATTATCAGTACAAATTGTTACAGGGTTTAATATTCCTGAACCTGTTACTGTATATTTAAAGTGATTTGCTGAATAATCAAATAATAAATCGTCTACTGACTTGACTACTCCTACATAACCATAATATTTATTAGTGTAAGTATTTGAATTAGCTCCATTTGTACCTGAACCAATATTATTTATAGTTACACTAACACCATTATTAATAGGTTTTACCATTGGTTTTGTCGAACTTGTTGATACTGTAGAACATGTATTATTTGTATAAACTACTGCATATCCATTTGAATCTACTTCTTCTACAAATGTATAAGTATTATTCTTTTCTAATGTTCCATCATTATTAGAGTTTTTTCCATATGTTGCGATACCTGAATTATCAGTACAAATTGTTTCAGATGTTGTTATTCCTGGACCTGTTACACTATATTTAAAGTGATTTGCTGTGTAATCAATTGTTAAATTTGCTGGTTTAATTTTCTTTTGTATTTCTGCATATCCAAAGTATTTATGGTTTGGATAATTAACTTCATTTAATCCACTAGTCATACTACCAACATTTGAAACAGTTACACTAACTGATGAATTTGTTGGTGATACTAATGGTTTATTAACATTTGTTGAAACAGTTGTACAAGTGTTATTGCTATATACTACTGCATATCCATTTGAATCTACTTCTTCTGTAAATGTATAAGAACTATTCTTTTCTAATATACCATTTCCAGTAGCATCTTGACCATAATTAGCTCTACCTAAATTATCAGTACACACTGTTACTGGTGTTGTTATACCAGAACCTGTAACTGTATATTTAAAGTGATAATCAGTATAATTAATAGTACCTGAATCTACAGTTTTTCTTACTTCAACATATCCATAATATTTATTTGGATAATTACTAGTATTTACACCATTAGTTCCAGTACCTATATTATTAATTGTAACATTTATGCTATTATTAATTGGTTTAACAACTGCTTTAGTTGAACTTGTAGAAACAGTTCCACATGTATTATCAGTATAAACTACTGCGTATCCATTTGAATCTACTTCTTCTGTAAATGTATATGTATTATTCTTTTCTAATGTACCATTATTATTTGTATCTTTTCCATATGTCGCCTTACCTGTACTATCTGTACAAATTGTTTCAGATGTTGTTATTCCTGGACCTGTTACTTCATATTTAAAGAAATTATTAGTGTAATCTATTGTTGTTCCTGTTGGTACACTAGTTTTTTGTATTTCTGCATATCCAAATGTTTTATTATTTGGATAGTTTTCTATATTTGCTCCTGCTATACTTAAACCTACATTTGCTACTGTTACTGACTTTGTTAAATTTGTAGGTTTAACATTAGGATTTGTACTAACTGTAGTTGTACATGCATCAGTAGTATATGCTACAGCATAACCATTTGAATCTACTTCTTCTTCAAATGTATAAACATCACCTAAATCTAAAGTACCATCACCATTAGTATCTTGTCCATATGTTGCTAAACCTGAATTAGAAGTACATACTGTACCTAAATTAGTACTATTAGAATCTGTTACTGTGTATTTAAAGTGATTAGTAGTTAGATCTAAAGTTCCACCATTAATTGTTTTTTGTACTCCTACATATCCTTGTTGTGCTGTATTAAATTCATTTGTTAGAGTTGCAATTGTAACACCTGAATAGTTACCAACCGTAACATTAACTACTTCTACTTCTTTATAATCTTTTCCTTGTGGATATACTGGTTTTATTTTAGAATAATCTGGATTAGAAGGTGTAACTATATCATGATTACTATCATATAAATTAGCAAAACCTCTGCTATTAACAGACTCTCTAATTCTAAATTTTTGACCCTTTTCTAGATATGGTTGTCTTAACGAATCCATACCATAAGATGCTGCACCTGTTGTATCTGTATATACAGTTTCTAGATAATTTTCATTTTCATCATATACATCAAATGCAAAGAAATAATTAGATAAGAAATCAGGATCATCTGTAGTAATATCTTTCTTAATAGAAATATAACCATATTGAACTTGGTTTGCTACAGAATAAGTATTATTCCCAGTTTTTGTTATAGTAGCAAGAATTGATCCGGTAAAACCAGAGTATCTGGGTCTTACTTTTATATTAGTAGTTATCGGGTTATGATTATCATCAAATATAACTGCATTTTGTTCCGAATCCATTATTTCTCTAATATGATATGTAGTACCCATTTCTAATGTTGGTTTACCAGTAACTGGATCTAATCCATAAACTGCTTCTCTATTTGCATCTGTATATACTGTATCTATATAATTATCATTTGAATCATAAATTTCAAGTCCAAAATGGTGTATTCTATAATCTAAATCATCCGCATCATATGTTTGTTTTACTAATGTAATATATCCATAATCAGGAATATTTACCATATCATCTGAAATATTTCTACCTTCAATTCCTGTTCCTACATTATCAATAGTAACTTCTAACTCATTAGAAGATGTGGATACTGAATAATCAGGGTTTAAATATGATTTTGCTATGATGTGACTATGGTCTGAAGCATATCTAAGCGCATAACCACTAGTAGAATCTGTAATCTCTTGAAGATAATATGTTGAACCGTATTCTAATGTACCATTACCATTACTGTCTTTTCCATATGTTGCTTTACCTGTATCATCCGTATATATATATGAAACAATTTGATGATTTGAATTATAAACTTTAAAAGCAAAATGGTATGTACTAAAATCATAATCAGGTATTCCATCTACTACTTTTTGTACTTCAAAATATCCTTTTGGAACTGTATTGTTTATATCTAAAGAATAAATATTACCTGTATTCCAACCACCCGTGCTATAAGTTCCAGTTATTGGTAAATCACTAATTCTTACTTCTACAGGTCTTTGAGCTGGTTTTGAAAAAAATGGAATTGAAGAACTAGACATTATTCTTTGTGAGCTATCATAAATAGATGATCTCATTGTTGTTGTGTCTTCTACATACTCAACAATACATAATTTATCATTCAAATTAGCATCTGATAATTCAACTGAGCCTATATCAGTAATTGAAATAACACCATTATCATCTGTATAAAAATCAGCTGAGGCAGTCGCACCAGTACCATAATTACTATCAGTACAAGATGTTGCATTTAGATATACTTTAAATTTAAAGTGATATGTACTAAAATCAAAATTATTAATATCATTTACTTTTTTATTTAATTCTACTTTTATTTCTTGATCATAATTATCTGAGTTTGCATATGGAACAGTTATTTCATCTTCTGGTACAGTAACTTGTTTAAATGCATTTACTGGTGTTAAATATGGATAATTATTAGTCATTAAATTACCTGATGCATCATACACATTTGCTTCACCAGTATATTGATTTAAATCTTCAACTATTACATATTTTGAACCAACTTCTAATAATCCTTTACCATTTTGATCTACATCCCAATAATCTGTAATACCATCATTACCAGTCATTAATGTAGCAAGTGTTGGACATGAACCATCTGTTTGAGTACATCCGTCTGGATAAACAAAGAATTTAAAATGATATGTATTATAAAATGCATTTGAAGAACTATTTGCTTGTCCACTAATTTGTTTTTTAACTCTTAATTTTGTACCATCAGATGTATTAGTTACATTTACTTTATCATAGTATGTAGTTATACTAGTTTGTGGATCATTATACGAATAATCTCCAGATAAAGTAATTTTACCATAAATCCAACCATTATCTACTTGAGTTATATCAGTATTACCTATTTTATAACTTGCTACATATTTAGTTGGAGCTCTTGTTAAGGCAGCATTACCTGATTCCCATATACAATATGTTTGACCAAAATCTAGAGTCCCTTTTCTTTCTGTTTCATCCCAACCTAAATAGTATTTTCCACCAGAATATACTGTAGATGTTGAAGTAATTAAATCACTTGATGTAACATTACGGCATTCATTATTATGTGATTTATATAATCCAAAGTATCTAGTTTGGCCATCATCCGTACCTGTATATGATTTTTGAAGTTCAATATAACCTTTACTTGTATTTTTAACACCTACTGTTAGCATATCAGATGTTTCTGAACCAGTAATTTTAATCTTACCAAAAGTATATTGTACTCCATTTGTTGTTCCTGTCGTAGTAACATTATTACCATTATAAGTATAAACTTGTCCATAGTTTGATGGAGCCTTAAATGTACCTGTTCCATCATCAGATGATTCCCATATACAATAAGTACCTGCTGTAAGATTTGGATAACCATATCCATAATTATTCCACTCAGCTTCTGTTCCTTCCCATCCTAAATAGTATTTACCATCGCTCCATTTAGTTTGAGTATAATATAAACCCCAACCTGTTAAATTATTACAAGTACCATCTGTTGATTTATAAATCGAAAATCTTCTAGTTTTCCCATCATCTGTTCCTTGATAAGATTTATTGATTCTAACATATTTATTCCATGTTACTTTTATATAAGCATTAGCACTTTGACCATAATATTTATTATTACTAATCATAGATAAAATCATGTAATCACTAGTTTTTTCAATAACAGTTACTGTAATAGTTAAGTTAGAACGATTAGATCCTTCTCCTTGGTGTAAGCAAAAGAATGGTATAGATAAATCACTTTCATCAAATACACCTGTACCCGCTAAAATTCTTTGTTTAGCTAAAGTAGAAGGTACCTTTCTTGCATTTGTAAAACTAATATATGTACTATTTAATTTAGTAAGATTAATTCTATAAGGATAAGCATATACACCATTATTAAAGTTTGCTCTATTATTTGCAGAGTCATAAGTATATGCAGCGTAATAAGAACCACTTGAAGTAAAATATGTATAATCATAATCAAATACATTATTAGATACTTGGAAATTACCAGGTCCCATGTTTGAAGTAAAACTATAACAATTAACACCATTAACTCCACAATAATCAAACTCACTACCTGGTATAGTAACTTGGTACGAATCTCCTTCAGCATATCCAGGTTTTGATTTTAAGTTGATTGTATTCATATTTGCAAACGATACTGCACTATGAGCAGATGCTGCAGATGGTGCTACATTAATACCATTAACATCTGCTGCTAATGAGGAAGATATTAAACTGTTATTAACTTTAACATCTATTTCATTAACTAATAATGCTGGTATACCTATAGTTACAGTTTTAGTATTATTATCATATTCAAAATAATCATCTTTTAATTTAGTATCAAAACCATTAACATAAATATCTATGTTGTTTTTATTAACGTTCATAGTAAAGTTATCAATAGTAAATTCAACATAGAAAGAATTATTATTTTGTTTAATAGTTTTTTCTTTTGTATATATACTCTTAACTTTTGTTTTAACTTCTACATTTTCAACTTGTTTCTTAGTTAAAGCACTTTCTATCTCAAATTGGATAGGTATTCTCATATCAGCATTTTCATAATATTTAACTGGTATCTTAGCTATATTTGTTTTTTTATCATATTCACAATCTTCTAATACATTACCATTTGTATCGTTTAATGCAAATACATGATCTACTTCACTATCTAGAATTGATTTATTAACTTGACCATTTAAATCTAGATATAAGTAATCACCTTTTCTTTCTAACATTACTAATTCTGAATTAGAGAATAGTATTTGTTTTGTATATCCATAAAATGTATTATCTAGGTTTATATTTTCTGGCACTTCATCTTTATTAATTACTAAGTAAGTAATCTTCATCATATAATCTTCATTATATTTTTTTAAACTGGAAAAAAATCTTATATTGTCTATAAGATATGTAGTTACAAATATTCCTATTATTAGGAATATTGATATAATCGGAATTAATATCTTCTTTTTCTTACTCATACTAATACTCCTATTAGAAACCTATTGAAGTTTTTTCATCTTTTTGTTTAAAATCACTATCTTTTTCTATTACCTTTATTTGTATCTTTTCAATATTAACACCATTGTCCCCTGATACACTATAGTTTGATGTATAATCTAACCATTTATCTTTCTTGTTATATGTTCTATAGTAAATATCATATTTTTTATATAAATCATCTGTTAATCCAATTTTGATTCCATATAATTTATCTTTTTTATTTCCTGCGATTTCTCCATCATATGAATCATTATCTTCAAATGTTTCTTTATCTCCATATACGTTATAAATTATATGCCCTTCTGTTTTTGTATTTATTTTTATTTCAATTCCTAATATAGATTTTTTATTTTCGCTCTCTTCTCCATTTTTGTACCAATCACTATATCCATCTTCTGTATATACTCTATAGCTTAGATCAATACCTTCTGTTTTTACTTTATCTTTGTTACCTAATAACACGTTTATTAAGAATATTAAAGCAACT
>JAFWJA010000026.1 GCA_017511805.1 Bacilli bacterium | reverse complement strand
ATTGAAATAATCTTGTAATATAATTATTTTTCAACTCCAAAATTAAAAAAAAATCAATTTTGGGGTCTTTTGGCATGGGTTTCTTTTCCAATTTTATTTTTTATCAAAAAGTACTTGACTTTTAATAGTTAGACTCCCATAACTACAAGTATCATACATAGTCCAATAATTATATAATTTCTTTTATCAGTTTTTATTTTTAAATTCATCTCTATACTTTCCTCCTATCTTAAATATATTATATCGCAAAAAAAATATTTAGGATTTCAAGAGGTTTGGAAATATAAATAAAACAATAGTTACTTTTTACACTACTGTTTACAGATTATACTTAGTTATTAAAATATACCAAACTTTTTGAATCTTTTTTTGTACTGAGTCGCTTCGCGTCTATTAGGAAAAAGCATTTTTCTTCTTTTCTACTAATTTTATAGTTTTATGATTTTCTATATTTAAAATTGTATTTAAAATTTACTTTTTTATTATCTAAAAGTATAGTTTCCCCCTCCCCATAAGTTTTAGCTTTAGGCATTTCTTAACTTCCTCACATTTTGGATAATATCTGGAGGCTTTTTCTTAAATTTTTGTAATGTAAGTAATAACTGTCCATCACATTTTGGACATTTTGTTACATCTTTTCCTATTATCTTATTTAATAGTGATATCTTATCTAATCTTTCTTCTATTCTTTTTAAAGTTTTAGTTAGTATTTGTAATTTACTTATTCTTTCATTTCTTCCTTTTCCCGCAAATAGTCCATAATGTCTTATTTTCATAAATGAATGAGGTAAAACATGCATCAAGAATTTTCTTATGAATTCTTCTCCTTTTACTTTCATGATTTTCTCTTCATTGTTATGCATTCTATCTTTGTATTTGAAATAAACATGTGTATCAGTAATTTTTACTATTCTCTCATTACTCATGCATACTCTAAATGCATATCTACCTAAATATTCATATACTTTTCCCACATTTTTAAATGGTTTTTTTGAATAACAAACCCACTCTTTTTTATATAGCGGACTTAAATATTTATTTAATTGTTTCTTATCGTTTAAATATTCATAATTACCATAAAAATTTAAATTTTCTTCTTTTATTAATGAAAGTAATTTTCCTCTAAACTTTCTTGATATTACTTTCACTGGTAAGAAATAATCATCTTTAGAACTTTTCCATTTTCCATATTTATCAATCCCACCACCAGTTACTATCATATGAATATGTGGATGATATAAAGCTTTCTGACTCCAAGTATGAATCATACTTGTTATTCCCACTTTAGCTCCTAAATATTTTTCATCCTCACACAGTTCAGTTATAGTCTCACTTGAAGCTTTAAACAATAAATTGTACATTTTCTTTTTATTATGATAAAATATTGCATGTAATTCGGCAGGTACAGTTGTAACTACATGATAGTATGTTATATCTAATATCTCGCTTTTGTGTTTATTTATCCAGACTTCTTTTTGATAGTCTTGGCAATTTGGACAATGTCTGTCTCTGCATGAGTTGTATGTATAGATTTTGTGTCCACATTCTTCACATGTATATATGCGAGTACCTAACTCTTCTGTTTTACAGCTAACAATTTTATTAAAGACTTTTTTCTGATCGTAATTTGGTTGGTATTTTGTTAGATAAGAAGAACTAAATTTAGTAAAAATCTGCCCTATTACATTATTCATAAGACTCACTATCTAGTGGGTTTTTTATTTTCTTTTCGGCATAAACTACCTGTGCATATGAACTTGTTGTAGTAATAGAATTGTGTCCCATTAATTCTTTAACAGTCTCTATATCTGTCTCCATTCTAAGTAAATGGGTTGCGAAACTTCTTCTAAGTGAATGGATAGTTATCTTACTATCTAATCCTAATTTCTTGACTAAATCTCTAAATGATCTTGATATACTTGACTCACTTATATGTTCCACACCTTGTCCTTCAAATATATAACTTTCTTTTCCTTTAATATTTTCTCTTATAACATATTCTTTAAGTAATTCTAATGTCGTTACTGGAAGTACTGTTATTCTTTCTTTATTTCCTTTT
>JAFWJA010000003.1 GCA_017511805.1 Bacilli bacterium | reverse complement strand
TTTACAAATACAGAATATATAGAAGAAGAAGTAACAACTGGAGAACATTATTATGGAGAACAAATAACATTAACAGCAAAGGAAAGAGATGGATATACATTTACAGGATGGACAACAGGAGAAACAAATAATCCATTAACAATAACAGTTGGAACAAGTGATATAGACATAGGGCCATTATATAAATCAGATGGATATACAGTAACTTATAATGTAAATGGTGGCTCTAGTATAGATGCTCAAATAGTTAATGATGGTGAAAAAGCAACAAGACCAGCAACTGATCCAACTAAGAATGGTTATACTTTTGTTGATTGGTATAAAGATAGTGAATTAACAATAGTATTTAATTTTAATACTCCAATAACAGAAGATACAACTATATACGCTAAATGGAAAAAAGAACAATTTCCAGTAGTATTTAGTCATGAAGGTGAATGTATATTTAATGGAAGTGATGGAGTTCTTACTGGTGATGATTGTGAATATGCTGATGGAGTAAATAAATATATTGATACAGGTATTAATTTATATAATGTAACAAATATTAATGAAGATTATGAAATAGGATTTACAATTGTATCATATGATCCAGATGAACAAGAAAGTCAAGCAACGTTAATGAATACTAAACTAGAAGGAAATGGATATCCAGGAGTAGTATTTAGAAGAAGAGATGCTGCATCACAATTTGATATATCTTCAAAGAGTACTTCTACCGAGAATGTTAGAAAATATATAAATATTGCAGGAATTAATGATGTAAAAATATATAGAATTTATAATAGTGAATTAGATACTCAAGAAATATTCTATAGTATAAATGATGGAGAAAAGATTAAACTTAATGATTTATCTCAATTTAATCCAGTATTTAATATGAGTGTTTGGTTTGGAGCAGCTCCAAAGGATGCTACAGCAACAGAAGCTCAACGTTATCTTAAAGGAACTCTTTCTAATATGTATATTAAAGTTGGTACATATGGTGAAGAAAGAAATAAATTTGAAGTAACATTTGATACTGATGGTGGATCTAATGTTGAAAAACAAATTGTTAGAAAAGGTGGAGTAGCTACTAGACCATTATACGTTCCAACAAAAACTGGATATAGTTTTGTTGATTGGTATGCAGATAGTGAATTTACAACATTATATGATTTTACAACTCCAATTAATGATGACATAACTATATATGCAAAATTTGAACAAGATCCATTTTCTTTAGTATTTAGTCATGAAGGCGAATGTACATTTAATGGAAAAACTGGAGTATTAACTGGTGATGATTGTGCTTTTGCAGATGGAATGAGAAAATATATAGATACAGGTATTAATTTATATAATTCAGAAAATCATGATAAAGATTATGAAATAGGATTCACAATAGTATCATATAGCTTAGAAAATCAAGATTCACAAGCAACATTTATGAATACTAAATATGAAGCTAGTAATTATCCAGGGGTGGTATTTAGAAGAAGAAATGGAGATACTACTTATGATTTATCTTCTAGAAAAACAACATCTGCTAATGAAACAAAACTATTTGAATTTGGAACTATTAATAAATTTAAATTATATAGAATATATAATAGTGAAAGTGGTGTTCAAGAAATATTCTATAGTATTAATGATGGTGAAAAAGTTAAACTAAATGATTTATCTCAGTTTAATCCGGAATTTGATTTAAGTGTTTGGTTTGGAGCAGCTCCAACAAATGCAACAGCAACAGATGCTAGACGTTACTTAACAGGAACATTATCTGATATGTATATTAAACTTGGTACTTATCATGAAGAAGAATCAAATAATTATACAGTAACATTAAATGCAAATGGAGGAAGTGTTTCTCCTACATCAATAACAGTAAATATTGGAGATGCTATAGGAACACTACCAACACCAACAGCACCAGCTGGTAAATCATTTACTGGTTGGTATACAGAATTAACTGGAGGTATAGAAGTAACGAGCACATATGTACCAAATACAGATATTGAAATATATGCAAGATATACTAATCAAGAATTTACAGTAACATTTGATACAGATGGAGGATCAGAAGTATCAAGTCAAACAGTTAGTTATGGAAGTACAGCAACAAGACCAACTACTGATCCAACAAAAACAGGATATGTATTTGATGATTGGTATACAGATGATACATATACAACTAAATTTAATTTTGATACACCAATAACAAGTGATACAACAATATATGCACACTTTGTAAAAGTATGCGAAGATAATGAAAATATAACAAGATTATCTGAGAATACATGTTCTAACAATGAAAACATCACAATAGGTGATGGGATTGTTTGTAAAAGAGCAGTAAAACTACATGAAGAAACATGTTCACAAACAGATGGCAATTATTATTGTTCGGGAGCAGGATATACAACAAGTGGTTCAAAAGGAACAAGTACAATAACATATGGATCTTGTGGAACAAGTGGAACATTAACAAGTGGAGATGCATTTACATGTGATGTAAATGGAGATGAAAAATTTGATGAATTAACAGAAAGATTTTATTATGTAAGTGATTATTATGATACAAGTGCAAAAGAATTTGATACAAGTACAGCAGTATTAATATATTATAATAATGTAACAAGTGGAGTATCATGTAATAAGAATACATATGCATATGATTCTAGTGGTCAAAACTATAATGGACCAAGAACATTAGTATCACAATTACCAACAACAAGTCAGTGGAGTAATATAAGTTTAAAAAGTGATACACGTGCAATCCTAGCAGAATATCAATCAACACATGATTCACCAATAACAACTGGTGGAACACTACCAACAAACTTTAGTTACGAAGGATATGCAGCAAGACTATTAACAGCGAAAGAATTAATGACAGGATGTAATTTGACAGAAGTAGGAAGATATACAAAAGGAGAATTAGATAGCTGTAATTATGTAATGGAAAACACAAAATACGCAAAATCATCAATAGGAAGCTACGGACCTTGGTTAGAAACGCCTAACGCGTCTGGCTCTTACTTCGTTTGGCTTGTCGGTGTCGACTCCCGCTTCGTCATCAGCAGCTACGGCGTGAGCACTGCGATTTACTACGGCGCCCGTCCAGCAATTGAAGTACCTAAAGCAAAAATTTCTTATTAGAATAAAAAAGACTTTATCAAAAAATGATAAAGTTTTTTTATTATCATGATATAATATTTTTTGAAGGAAGTGTAGTATGAAGAAAAAGGTTTTATTATTTTTATTACTTATTATTTCATTATTTACATTTAATACTACAGTTAATGCTGAAGGAAGTATACCAACAAGTTATAATTTAGCAGATCACTATAATATTAGAACTGAAAATCAAGGTGAAGAAGGTAATTGTTGGACATTCGCAGCACTTGAAACTCTTGAAACATATTTACAAATACATGGTTATGGTACATTCGATTTTTCTGAAAACCATTTAAATTATATAGAATCTGATTTATTTAAAGATTCGGTGTCGAATAGAAAAATTAATACAGGTGGATCTTATTCAGAATTTAAAGATTATGTTAATAAAAAATTTGGACCAGTTCTAGAGAAAGATTTTCCATATGGTGAAAGTTATAATGTAGATAATTTTGATTCTTTATTAAATGTAACACCATTCGCATATGTATCTGAATATATACAATTTCCAAGTATTAATAAAGAATCTAATTCATATACAGAGGAAGAATTAACAGATTTTAGAAACAAGGTAAAAGAACATATTATGACAAATGGCGCTGTTGAAACTTCAATAATTGCACCTACTTATTATGAAAATGAATTTTATAACCCAATAACTCATGCAGCATATTTTCCAACAAAAGAATCAAGATTTGTTGATCATGGCCATTCTGTTGCGATTATAGGATGGGATGATAATTATTCAAAAGATAACTTTGCTGAAACAAATAAACCAGAACATGATGGGGCATATATTATTTTAAATTCATGGGGACTAACTTTCGGCGATGAAGGACTATATTATATTTCATATGATGATGTTTATGTTGAACAAAACTTAAATGGTATTTTAAAGGCTTCAATTAATAAAGATGAATTAAATAATACAGTTACAACTACAATACAAGATGAAAACCTATATAATGCTTTAAAAGAAGTACTTGGAAGAATAGTTTATACATATAATGATGAAACAAAAGAAATATCTATTTTAAAAGATCAAATAAATCAAATATTAGATTTAGATTTAAGTAATAAAGGCATTAGTGATTTAACTGGAATGGACATATTTACTAATTTATACACAATTAATTTATCTCATAACAATTTAAGTTCTCTTTCTGGATTAAGTTCAAGTGTTACAGGATATGATTTAAGTTATAATAATTTCTCTATAGTTCCTAGTGAATTAACAGGTAAAGATTTAGATAAGTTATTTATAGGTAATAATCCAATAACAGATTACTCTAATCTTTCTACTATCCCCAAAATAATAACACTTAGTTTGGAAAATGGTAATGTAACTTCTAGCGATTTAGCTTATATAAAAAATATAGAAGTGTCTTATTTAAATCTTTCTTCAAACAACATAAGTGATTATAGTGAAATAAAGAATAATTCATATATGTCACTAGATGTAAGTTATAACAATAATATTGATTATAATACATTACCAACTATTCAATTTGAATTTAAAGTTAGTCATACATCAGTAGATGAATCATTATTTGATAATATGAATTTATCAAATATTCTTTCACTAGATATATCTTATACAAATATTAAGGATATGAGTAAGTTACCTACAAGCATTAATTCTTTAAATATATCAGGTAATAAAAATATTATTAATTTAAATAGTATTAATGGTTTAAGAATGCTTGTTTATAGAGATGCAGGATTAGATAGTGTTTTACCATTTGTTAATATGAATGTAAGTCAGTTAAATCTATCAGATAATAATATAAGTGATTATTATGATTTGTTAAATAATCAAAGTCTACAATTTTTAGATTTAAATAATAATAATATAACTGAATTTTATAATTCAAATAGAGTTATTATAACAATGAATAATAATAAATTTAAACCATATCCTTACTATTCAGATAAAATTAATACTATGTATAACCAACAGTATGAAGAAATAGTTAATGTAGATACAAGTAGAGATAATAGATTATCTTTTATAGAGAATTATTTAACTAGTCTAAACAACAATAGTATTAATTATTCATTAGAGAATGCTAGTTTTAATGATGGAGTACTTACTATTAATAATTTAGATTTAGATATGGTTATTCATTTTATAAATGGTAAATATGATGGAAGCATTGTAACTTATCATTTTAATAAAGTATCATCTTCTGATTTACTTTATATTAGTATTAATAAATCTCCAAATAAAACTCTTTATAAAGTAGGTGAAGATTTTGATCCAACTGGATTAGAAATTCTAGGTTATTATAATAACAATACATCTTCAATACTAACAGGATATGAAATAGTAAATGGAAATAACTTGCAATTAGGAAATAATTCTGTAACTATTATGTATAATGATTTTGATTGTTATCAGGGTATAAATGTAGTTAGTGATACAGATGTAACTACTATTAGTTTTGATGATGAAATCATATATAATGCATATGTTAAGACGGTAAAAGATATAGAAAAATATAGAAAAGAAAACTCAGAGTATTTTCCTAACACTATACTGATGATTTCAAATGATGATAAAAATAAAACAGTTACCATGTTGACAAGTGAACTTGCTAGTATGGGTTCAATTAAAATAATTAGTGATGAAATAACTAAATTAAATGATATGGATAAATTACTTAATACATTCTATATAGAATTAAATGGTAAGAATATAGAGGATATTTCCGTAATAGATAATTTAGCTAAGAACCAAAGAGATAATAATAAAACTGAAATATTTAAACTAGATATAGTAGATAATAAAAAACTAGAAAGTTTATCTAATAACTATTTAACTAATGTAGTAATAACTAATAGTAATATTACTGATGTAAATGGTTTAACTAAACTAGATACTTTAAGTTATGAAGGTAATAAAATACTACATTTTAAAGAAATAATTAATAATCTAAATAGTATAACTATGAAGACTACATTAGATATAGATTCATTAGATAAAAAAGATAATAAAATAGTTTTACCTGAAGAATTAAAAATACTTCAAGATAAAGGTCTTATAGTAAATGCTTATATAGCAGATAGAACAAAAGATGAGGCATTTATTAGATCACTTAATAAAACTTCTATACCAGTTAGTGTAGAAAATAATAATTTAGTTTTAGATTTAAATTCTATTAAAGTATATATTGAAAGTGGTTATAGTCAATACTTATATGTAGAAGTAAAAGATCCATCAGGAGTATTTAATACATTTAAATATGATCTAAGAATTAATTATAATAAGAATAATATATTAGATCATTTAGAACTAGCTAATGATTCACCTATAACATTAGAAAATGGAGTAGTACCTGATTTAAGAAACTTATCTATTTATAAAGTATATATGGATAATTCTAAAGAATTAATTACTAATTATTCATATAATAAAGTACCTGTTTCTAAATCTGATACAAGTATTACTATTAGTTATACAGAAAATAATATTACAAAAGAATTAGTAATACCTATTAAAGTAGTAGATATAATATATGAAATAATAGAGGGTGCTGATCAAGTATATAAGGATGGAAACTTATTCGTTAAATCAAATGGTAATATTAGTAAGTTTGTTAAATTATTAGTTAATGATGTAGAATTAGATTCTAACTATTACACAGTTACTGTAGGTAGTACTTTAGTTAGTTTAAAAGATTCTTATCTAAAAACATTAAAACCAGGTGTATATAAATTAACATTTGTATATACTGATGGAGAAGTATCAACAACATTTATTATTAATGAAACTAGTCCTAATACGGGTGATAATATAACATTATATATAAATATGTTTATATTTAGTTCAATACTATTATTTATTAGTTTATTTATTAAAAAATCTAACAATAGTTAGGTTTTTTATTTTACAAATTAATTATTTTTAGTTATAATGTAGATATATAGTAGAAGAGGGTGTTCGTAATGGAATTACTTGATAATTTAGGAATATCCTATGAAGGCGATTATATTGCTCAGGGAAGCCTTATAGATAAGTGTAAGAAATCGTCTAAATTAGGAATCAAAAATATTGAACTAATAGTACGTAATGATGGAAAAGATACTGATTATAAAAGTACTTCTAGTTCTTATAATGGAAATGTACTATTACATATTCCAAGTATTAATGTCGCTCAAACTAATCTTAAAGATATAAAAGATTTTTTATCTATATCACTTAGTGATAATATAAAAACAATTGTAATAGATGCCTCAACACTACTATATGATACTTATGAATGGTCAACAATTGAAGAACAACAAAACTATTTAAGAAATATTGCTAAAGGGATTGCATCTCTTATAGTATTTGATAAAGAAATAGCAATAGAAAATACAACATATTATAAAGACAATTTATTATTTGGAAAGTCTATTAATAATTTATCTGATTTATTAGTATTTGTTAGAAGCATACTTGTTGAAGAACATGGTATTTCTAGAGAGAAAGCAACTGAAATGATAGGTATATCATTAAATATTAGTAAGTTATATGAGGTAAATGAGATAAAGAATATAGATAGATGGTTTAGATCTTTTTATAACGATCTTAAATGTATAAAAGTAGATAATATAGAATCTAATATAAATATTATTTCATGGTTATTAGATGCTTTATTAATAAATAATATAGACTGTAAATTGTTATATGGAACTAAAATAGAACTTGAAGATATGGGTAATGAATTTAATAAGTTTGAATATATAGTTAAAAATAAATTAGAAGGAAGAGAACTAAATTTTAATAACTATCATAATATTGCTCAGTCAAAATTAAATGAGTTTAGTGGTAATTTTTCATCAGCTCAGAGTGGATATACAAACCTAATTGTTATAATTATGATACTGTTAACTGTTATCGCAGCGGTATTAATGGTTATGATAAAATGGGTCTCATAATTTGACTAAAATCGCATTTTGTGGTAGAATTAGAATGTTCTTGAAAAAGGACAAATGAGGTGAAAAAAGTGAGAACAAGACCAATAGCTAATAAAAAAGTTATATCTACATTCTTATGTTGTATGTGCTTTTTATTAGTATTATATTGTACTTTGTCACAAATAGATATTAAAAATATTTCTTCTGGAAACTTAAAAGCATCTGCTGCTGATATAGAAGAAACTACTACTGAAATAGAAGTAATAGATACTAATAAAGGTTTATCAAAAGAAAATGGTTTAACATTAAGAAGATTTGCTGAAGTAGCAGGATTTGGTAATGTTGAATTACAATATTCAGGATATTATTATGTTTCTGATAATCCATTAACAGTTTCAAAAGGTGCATTATACTTTAATGGACATAAAGAAACATATTATTCAGAAAGAGTATTACCTGGTAACGGATTATACATACCTGGTAGACACGTTGCAGATGATGGTACTATAAGGGATGCTGATGGTTATATAGCAGTTGCTGCTGACCCATCATATTTACCAAGAGGTACTGTTGTTATGACATCAGTTGGACCAGCTAGAGTATACGATACTGGTTGTGCATACGGTACAGTTGATATTTACGTATCATGGTAATAAAGGAGCAATTTAATTGCTCTTTTCTTATACAAGGAGTTATTTATGGATGGAATATTATTAATAAATAAAGATAGGAATATGACTAGTAGAGATGTTGTTAATAAAGTATGTCATTTATTAGGAACAAAAAAAATAGGTCATTCAGGAACACTAGATCCACTTGCGACTGGTGTTTTAGTTCTTGGTATAAATAAAGGATTAAAAATAATTAATGATATTACGGCTTTAGAAAAAGAATATGAAGCAAAAGTAACTCTTGGTATAAGTACAGATACTCTTGATATAGAAGGTACTATATTAAAAGAAGAATCTGTTGATGTAACTGAAGAGGATATAGATAAAGTACTTGAATCATTTATAGGTGATTATGATATGGAAGTACCTATCTACAGTGCTATTAAAATAAATGGTAAGAAGCTATATGAATATGCAAGAAATAATGAAGAAGTTGAATTACCTATACATAAAGTTAAAGTATTTGAATTAAATAGAATAAGTGATATTACTAATAACAAAGGTAAATTAGAATTTTATATAAGATGTAGAGTAAGTAAAGGTACATATATTAGAAGTCTTATTCGTGATATCGCAACTAGACTAAATACTGTTGGTATTATGAGTGAATTAAAACGTATAAAACAAGGTAAATTTAGTATAGAAGATTGTTATACATTAAAAGATGTAGAAGATAATAATTATAAGTTATTAGACATAAAAGATTGTATAGATATTCCACTTATTGATATAGATGAATCAATATTAAAAAAAGTAAAAAATGGTTCTAAATTACCTAATATATATAGTGAAGATAGGTTTGGCTTTATATATAATAATAAACTAGTTTCTATATATAAAAAAGATGAAAAAAATGATCAATTAGTAAAACCTGAAAGGGTGTTAGAAAATTGACAAAAATGCCTGTTTATGGTAGTATAATTTACATTATTTGCAAAGGGGATAATATATATGAAAATGAAACAATTTGAATTAACAAAAGAATTTCTAGATTTTTTAGATGAACCAGAAGGAGATAAATCATTAGATGATGATTTAGATTTTATTAGTGCAATAGAAGAAGATATGGAAAAAGAAGAAGAAAAGGTATTTACTGATTCAACAGATGATTTAGAAGTTCATGATTATAAAGACGCTGAAGATAGCTTTGATTTAGATGAAGCAGCAAAATATGAAGCTAAAGAAGATTTAGAAGAACAACCAAAGAGAAAAAAGACATTCTTAGATTACTTTAGAGTTCGTGAGAATGAACCAACATTACCTCCATTAGATAATGTTGAAGGTGAAGATGAAACAACATATGATATAGAAGATTCTGAAGAAAGAATTGATTTAGATGATTATGATGATTTAGATTATGAAGATGAAGAAGATAAATTTGATTTAGAAGAAGATGATGATTTAGATTTAGATGAAGCACCAAAATATGAAGCTAAAGAAGATTTAGAAGAACAACCAAAGAGAAAAAAGACATTCTTAGATTACTTTAGAGTTCGTGAGAATGAACCAACATTACCTTCATTTGATAATGTTGAAGGTGAAGATGAAACAACATATGATATAGAAGAAGATGATGAATTAGAAGAAGATTTAACAAGTGAAAAAGATGTTGAATCAAAAGAAGAACCAAGTAGTGAATTTGGGTTAATAAGAGAATTAATTAAAGATCAACCATCAAAAGAAAATGATTCTGCAACTCCAATTGAAGATAGTATAAAGGATGTTAAGAAACCATCATTCTTAGATAGAATTCAAAATGTAAAAGCAACTAAAGAAATTGAAGATGTTGAAGAACCAGAGGTAGAAGAGTCAGAAGAAGCAAAACCAACATATGAAGAATTAGAAGAAGAAAATGAAAAATTAAAAAGAACTGTTGATAAATTAACAAAATTATATGATAAATATTTACCTATGTTTGAAGAAGAAATAGGAAGTAGAGATCAAAGAATTGCTGAATTAGAAGATACTATTAGAAAATATGAAACTGGAGAAATAATCCCAGTATTTAATATAGAACCAGATAATTCAGAAAACAAAAGAAGAAAAGTGTAAATACTTTTCTTTTTTTTGTAAATAATTGTAGATTATTTTACGAAAATAATTTATAATATTATCTATAGAAGAGGGAGAGATGAATATGGCAGAAACTAAAAAGAAAGAAACTAAGAAAACTACAACTAAACCTGCTACAAAAGAAACTAAAAAAACTACTAAAACTACTACAAAAACAGCTGCTAAAAAACCAGCTAAAAAGGTAGAAAATAAAGAAGAAAAAGTAGTATTAAAAGAAGAATCGATTAAAGAACAAGAAAAGATTGAAAATGAAACTAAAAAACTAACAAGTGAAGCTGCATTTAGTGTATGGGTTGATATTCTTATCTTAATTTTTGTCGTTTTAATGTTAGCTGTTGTTTTATATGGATTTATAATTGCTAAATAAAGAGAGTTATCTCTTTTTTTTTATTTAAAAATAAGGTATAATTAATAAAGGTGATATTATGGGATTCTTTAGTAAATTAAAAGAAAAAATTGCAAGTAAAAAAGTTTTTAATGACAAAAAGGAAGAAGAAAAATATTCTAAGGGTTTAGAAAAGACTAGAAAAGAATTTAGTGATAAATTAAATAGTTTAAATAAAAAGTATAAAAAAGTAAATCAAGAATATTTTGAAGATCTAGAAGAAATGTTAATAATGGCAGATATTGGAGTGCAAACTGTTGTTAAATTTATGGAAAAATTAATAGATAGAGCAAGAAAAGAAAAAATAGAAGATCCAGAAGAATTAAAAGAATTAATTGTTGATGAATTATTTATTATTTATGTTAATGATGAAATATTAGTTAACAAGATTAATTATGCTGAATCTGGACCTACAGTTATACTATTCGTGGGTGTTAATGGTGTAGGTAAAACTACTACTATTGCAAAGATGGCTAAAAAAGAAAAAGATTTAGGTAAGAAAGTATTATTAGTAGCTGGAGATACATTTAGAGCGGGAGCTATTGAACAATTAGGAGAATGGGGAGATAGACTTGGTATAGATGTAGTAACTGGAGAAGAGAATTCAGATCCTTCATCAGTAGTTTATAAAGGTGTTGAAAAGGGTAAGAACGAGAATTATGATATAGTACTAATTGATACCGCAGGTAGATTACAAAATAAGGTAAATCTGATGAATGAGCTTGAGAAAATGAATAGAGTAATTGGTAATTTTATACCAAATGCACCACATGAAACATTATTAGTTTTAGATGCATCAACTGGACAAAATGGTATTTCACAAGCTAAATCATTTAAAGAGATTACTAATATTACAGGTATAGTTTTAACTAAGTTAGATGGTACTGCAAAAGGTGGTATAGTACTAGCTATTAAAGAAGAAGTTAATTTACCAGTTAAGTATATAGGTCTTGGTGAAAAACCAGAAGATTTAGAAGTATTTGATATAGAAAAATACATATATGGATTATTTAAGGAAATGATATAATGAACGATAGAGATATGATTATAATACTATTTGATTATTATGGAGAATTACTTTCAGAAGGTCAAAAGAACTATTTTATAGATTATTATTTTAATAACTTATCTTTAGCAGAAATAGCGGAGAACTTTAATGTTAGTAGAAATGCTGTTTCTAAAGAATTAAAATTATCTGTGGATAAATTAAATAACTATGAAGAAAAGTTAAAATTATATTCTAGAGATAGAAGATTAAGAAGACTTGTAGATCAAATAGAAGATGGAAAATTAAAAGAAAAGATAGATAAAATACTAGATGAGTAGGTGATAATATGTTTGAAGAATTAGGCGATAGATTAGATAAAGCCATGTCTAAAATAAAAGGATATGGTTCTATAACTGAAGATAATATTTCAGATGTAGTTAGAGAAGTTAGATTAGCTTTATTAGAGGCAGATGTTAACTATAGTGTTGTTAAAGAATTTACAAATAAAGTTAAAGAAAAAGCATTAGGTGAAGAAGTTAAAAAGAGTTTAAAACCTGATGAAGTATTCTTAAAAATATTAAAAGATGAATTACTTGAATTACTTGGAACTGAAAAAGTAGAAATAGAAACTAAACATAATCCAAATCTATTAATGCTTGTTGGTTTACAAGGTTCAGGTAAAACTACTACAATAGGTAAACTAGCTAATTTACTTAGAAAAAAATATGGTAAGAAACCATTAATAGTAGCATGTGATATATATAGACCAGCTGCTATAGAGCAATTAAAAACAATAGGTAAAAGTTTAGGTATAGAAGTATTTGAAGAAGGTAAAAAGAATCCTGTTGAAATAGTTAATGATGCGGTTAAATATGCTAAAGAAAATGATTATAATTATATTTTAGTAGATACAGCAGGTCGTCTTCAAATAGATGAAGATTTAATGCAAGAACTTATTAATATAAATGAGTCAGTTAAGATGCATGAAATATTACTTGTACTTGATAGTATGATAGGACAAGATGCTATTAATGTTATAACTGGTTTTAATGATAAATTACCTTTAACAGGTGTTATATTAACTAAAATGGATGGTGATACTAGAGGTGGTGTGGCTATCTCAGCTAGATATTTAACTAATGTACCAATTAAATTTGTAGGTACTAGTGAAAAACTAGATGGTCTTGAAGAATTTGATTCAGAGAGAATGGTTGGTAGAATACTAGGTATGGGTGACATGATGGGTCTTATTGAAAAGGCTGAAAGTGTCATGAATGAAGAAGAAGCAGAAGAATCTATTAAGAAGATGAAAAAAGGTAAATATGACCTAGAAGACTTCTTAAAACAATTTAAAACAATTAAAAAACTAGGATCTCTTGAAGGATTATTAAAGATGATACCAGGTGCTAAAAAAATGGGTCTAACTAATGTACAAATAGATCCAAAACAAGTTGCGAGAATAGAAGCTATAGTACTTTCTATGACTCCATATGAAAGAAAGAATCCAGATGAAATAAAAGCATCTAGAAAAGAAAGAATAGCAAAAGGATCAGGTACTAGTGTTCAAGAAGTTAATAAATTATTAAAACAATTTGAAGAAAGTAAAAAAATGATGAAAATGATGAGCAATGGTAACTTTAAGATGCCAATGTAATTAAAAAATTGGGGGGTATTATGAAGAATTATTCACTTGATAATGAGTCTGATTTTATACTAGGTTATAAAAAGAAAGATAATAAAATAATAGTAAGATTACCAAAAAGAAGAAAATTTGAGGTATTTAATTCAAAAGAAAATGAAGATAAAATAATAAAAAAAATGGAACATCAAGTAGAGTATGGAAGACTATATTTTGAAAGTGATAGATATGAAAACATAGATAAAACTATAGTAAAAGTATCTCCATATCTTCTTCTCCATAGTCCAACATCAATAATAACTTATAATTTTTGGGGAAATAATTTTGTATATAAAATATGGATTGGATTATTTATATTAGAAGCAGGTTTATTTGGAATGGCTGCTTTTAGTCATTATGGAATCAAGTACTATAAAAAGGACTTTGAAAAGAATATATTGTTCTTAAAAAATAAAGATGATATTAATTCTTTTATCGAAGAAAATCCATCTTGTTTAGATGATTTAAATAAAAAGGCAAGAATTGAAATAGAAGATAGAATAGTAGATTCTGAAGAACCTATTAATATCAATACAGTTAATAAGTTAAAACTAAAAGAATTAAAATCTCTTTTAGAAAAAGTAAATTTTAATAGAATATTAGAAATTGAATCAGCATCTGATGTATTAGAAAAAGAAAAGACTGACTTAATAGATAAATATGAATCTAAAAAAATGAAATTAACTAGTAATTAGGAGGGTATATGGATTTAAAAAAAATGCAAAAAGAAATATGGCAAAATAAATTAGATAAAGGTTTTAATACTACTAATGTAGATAAAGAGTTTTGTCTATTATATGGAGAAGTTGCTGAAGCCTATGATGCATATAGAAAGAAAAAAGATGATTTGGGTGAAGAACTAGCAGATGTTGCTATATATTTAATGAGTATATCTGAAATGCTAGGTTACGATCTTTCAGATGAAATAGTTAAAAAAAGTGAAAAGAATAAAAAAAGGGTATATAAAAAAGTAGATGGAGTTAATATCAGAGTAAGTGATAATTAACTATACAAAAATAATAATCTCTCATAGGTTATACTAGGAGGGATTATTTTTATGTTTAATAAATGTTGTTCTAATACTTGTTGTCCTACTATATGTACAGAGAATTGTCCAACTGATCCAATTTATGAACAACCAATTAATAATTGTGTTCAAAAAGACTTTATACATGATGTAGTTCATATAGTACCAATACATACTAATGTCATTAATAATCATATATATAAGCATTCATATGTACCAGAATATACTTGTTCAGAAGAGAATACAGTAAGAGAAGTATATGATTCATGTAGTGGTTTTATGAATAATTAAGAAACTTTATAGTTTCTTTTTTATGTTATAATAATTATGGGAAGTGATATTATGGTTCATAAAATGAAACTAGTAGATTTTGCTTTTAAATCTATTAAGAACAAGGAAAAAACAATTGAAGTAAGATTAAATGATGAAAAAAGACAATTAATAAGTATTGGTGATACTATTGAATTTACGCATGTTGATACTGGTGAAATAATTAAGGTAAAGGTAAAGAACTTGTATAAGTTTAAGTCATTTAAAGATTTGTTTGATAAGTTTGATAACAAACAAATTGGAGTATCTGAAACAGATGATTATACTATTATGGATAATTTCTATACTAAAGAAGAACAAGATAAATATGGTGCATTAGGTATAGAAATAGAACTAATATAGGAGCTTATATGAATTATGAAGTAATAAATGATGTTAAACCAGAATATATTCATGATATAAGAGAAATACTTGGTTGGAAAGATGTAAGCATAGAACAACTACAAAAAGGTATTGATAATACTATGTGCAAGGTTACTATTAAAAATGATGAAGATATAATTGCAGTAGGTAGATTAGTAGGGGATTATTCTTGCAAAGGAGTTCTATCTGATATAATGGTTAACCCTAAATATCAAAAACAAGGTTTTGGTAAAATAGTAGTTACTAGTTTATTAAAACAAGCAGAAGATACATTAAAATCAGGAGAATTATTTATGGTAGAGGCAACACCTACATCAGGTAATAGAGATTTTTATGTTAAATGTGGAATGAAATATAAACCAGAGAATCAAGATGGAGTATATGTTTGGCTTAAAAAATAATTTAAGGAAACTACTTTTCTAGTTTCTTTTTTTGTGTTATAATTTATTTGTTATAGGAGAATGGAATATGGATATTAATATTTCTGAACTTAGTGCTAAAAAAGCTAGTTTATTATTTTTGGATAAGATTAAAGCATATATTTCAGTAATGGAAAACTTTATGACTCCTGAAGAAATAACAACAAGGAAAGAAGAAATTACTAATAAGTTTAATGATTTAATCTATGATTATTTTTTATTACAAAGGGAAATAAATCCTGATGTTTTTGAAGTGGGAAAAGAAGTTGAGATGACACCAGAATTAAATTCTAAAATGACTAGATTTTCACTTGTAAAAAAAGAAATAGAAGAAATAATATCAGATGAACTAGGTTTTGTAAATTTTATTACAAAAAATTTTGAAACTAGTGATTCAGGATTAACTTATAGATCAGGTGATGGTAAATTACATAATGAAGGCATTAATAAGTCAATAACATATTCTGTTATTAATACTATAGCATTATTAAAGAAAAAGAATAATGAACCATTTGAATATCCAAAAGAAATGGAACCAGGTGATGAAACTACATTATTCCAAATAAAAGACAGCATATCTATTGATATGATGGATATATTTAAAGATGAAGTATTAAAAGATTTCTTTTTAGGAGAAGGTTCTAAGTTTAATGATAAATTAAAACAGTTATTTATCATAGATGCTAATTCTAAAATGGATGCTGCACCTGATGTAGTAGCATTTAAGGCATTAAAAAATATGCAAGATTTTGAAACAGGAATAGAAGCTTCAGTTAAAAATAATGATGAAACTTATTATAGTGATTATAGTTCTGTAATAAAGAGATTTAAAGAAATTACTAAATCTATAGATTTAAATCAAGCAGAAGAACAAAAAGTTGCTAAGGGATTGAAATAAAATAAAAAAAGTACTATAATACTTTAAGCAAGGAGAGATAATATGAATTATTCAATAGATAAAATGTTAAATATTATTCCATCTAAATATCAAATAGTGTATATAGCTTCACAAAGAGCGGTTGCTATGGATGAAACAAAACACTATCAAATGAAGGAAAATGAATATAAATCAAAAAAGAATTTAGATAGAGCATTAGAAGAAATTCAAAATAACTTAATACATATAAAAGAAGAAAACTAGTATTAAGTTTTTTTATTACATAAAAAGTAGGTGATGATATGAAAATAGTTAAATATAAAAAGTGCAAGAATAAGTATAATGTATATTTTGATGGTGGTAATTATGTTAGTTTATATGAAGATATTATTTTAAAATATTCATTGCTATTAAAAAAAGAAATAACTGATAAAGAACTAGAATCTATAAAAATAGATAATACTAAAGAAGAAATATATGATGTAGCGTTAAAATATATATCTATTAAGATGAGATCTAGAAAAGAAATAGAAACTTATTTAAAGAAGAAAGAATATAGTTATAGTGATATTAGTAATACTATTGAAAGATTAGAAAAAAATGGTTTTATTAATGATGAGATGTATGCTAAAGCATATATAAATGATAAGTTTAACTTAAGTAATTCAGGACCTAATAAAATAAAAAAAGAACTATTAAAACAAGGAATAAAAGAAGAAATAATAGATAATTATATAAGTTCTATTAATGAAGAAGAAATGATTGATAAGCTAGATAGACTTGTTAATAAAAAGATAAAAACAACTAAAGGTTGCTCTGGTAATGTATTAAAACAAAAACTAATAAATTATTTCATAAATGAAGGTTATTATTTAAAAGATATAGAAAGAATATTGGAAAATAAAGATTTTAATACTGGTAATGTTAAGAAGGAATATGACAAACTATATAATCGATATTTTAAAAAGTATTCAGGATATGAACTTGATATGATAATAAAACAAAAACTATATCAAAAGGGGTATAATTATGATACTATGAAATAAAGTAGAGGAGGAATATATGAGATTAGATTTTAGTAGTGAAACAAATAAAAATGAAGCATTAAGTACAAGTAGTGTTAATTATGATAATGGTTTTACAGCAGCATCTGCTTTTTTGTTAGTATTAAAAGATTTAGATTATGAAACTATGGATAATCTATGTGAGGAAGTATCAAATAATACATCATATAGTTCAAAAGAAATCTATGATATGATTCAAGGAGAATGTCCTGAAGAATTAAAAGAGGTCATATTAAAATCAGCATATGATGTTATAGATTCAAAAAGAACTATTGGAAATAAAACTGATGGAAAGCATAATGCAAGTGCATGGATATCGCATTCATTATTTGAGGGAAGAGTATCTAGTGAATTAGCTAGTGCGATGGGTTTAAATCCAGATGTAGGTATGAAATTAGGAATATTACATGATATAGGAAGAAAATTTGATCAAAGTTTTATGCATACAATTAAAGGTTATGAATATTTATGTAGTCTTGGTCATAAAGATGAAGCAATTTGTTGTTTAACGCATTCATTTTTATCAGATGAATCAGCTAAAGGAAATAGATGTGCAAATTGTGA
Source organism: Bacilli bacterium (assembly GCA_017511805.1). GTDB lineage: Bacteria > Bacillota_I > Bacilli_A > RF39 > UBA660 > RUG13038. The sequence goes on along the minus strand of JAFWJA010000003.1, from coordinate 60,674 downwards.
TCCAGCATTAGAAGGATTTTATGTCACTGAAGAAGGTAAGGGTGTATTTAGGAAAGAATCAAATAAAGATGATATAACATATTTCTTAGAACAATATGATTATAATTTATATGATATTATCTTAAATATATCAGATTTAATGGCTACATCAAAAGAAATTACATCACCATATGATAGAGTATTAGATGTATATACAAGAAAGACACCAGATACTAATAGTCCATTCTTTAAAGTATGTTTTGTTAATGCATTAAGAAGAATGCTATATATGATATATCAAGATGAAAAGTATTCAAAATTATATAATAAAAATGATGTATCAGATGAAAATGTAGAGAGTTTATTTATTAAAACATCTGATGAATTTATGTCTAAATATATTGAATTACAAAGTAAAAATAGAAATAAAATGATATAAAAAAAGAGGAATTACAATTCCTCTTTTTAATTACTATTTTTTAAACTATCTAAATATTCATTATATTTATCTTCTAAAATAGTATCTTCAAATTTTAAACCATTTTCTTTTCTAATAGCTTCTAATGCATTTGCACTATAATTTGAATCTTCTTTTTTCTCTGCTATTATCTTTTCAATTATATCTTCTTTAGCATCTTTTAATTCTTTTTTATCTTCATCTTTAGTTTTTAAGATAATATGATATCCATATGTTGTTTTAACTGGTTCTTTAGTATACTCATTTTCTTTTAATGCATAAGCTGCTTCTTCAAATTCTTTAACCATTTGTCCTTTATTAAATGATCCAAGAGCACCACCATTAGTAGCAGATCCAGTATCTTCTGAGTTTTCTTTAGCTAATGTAGCAAAGTCAGCTCCATCATCTAATTGTTTAATTAAATCTTCTGCTTTCTTTTTAGCATCTTCATCAGATAATCCTTCTTCACCATCAGCAGCAACTTTTATTAAAATATGACTAGCTTCTATATTTCCAGAGTATTCATCATCATAATACTTTTGAATTTCATCATCTGTTACACTTTTCTTTAGATATTCATCAACTGCTTTTTGTCTTTGATAGTTTAATCTAATTTCATCTTTAAAAGCATCTTCACTATCATATCCTGCATTCTTTAATGTTTCTTCCCAGTTATCACTATATGATGATTTAATGTATTCTACATAATTATTAACTTGTTTTTCAATTTCTTCATCGCCTTTATATAAATCATTAAAGATTTTCTTATCGATAATATCCGCTAATATTTGTTTAGCATATTTACTCTTTAATTCATCATATATATCTTCTACTGTAATATCTTTCTTATTAACACTAATTGCAACCTCTTTACCATCTTTTAATTTAGCTTTATGACCACAACCTGTTACTAAAAGTACTGCTCCTAAAGCTACAAACATACTTAATACAATTTTCTTCTTCATTCTATCATCCTCCTAAAATTTGTACATATATATAATAACAAAAATAGAAAATAAAAACAATAATTTTAAAAATATAATCACATAAAAATAATAAATTCCATATTATATTATGAACAATAAAAAAAGGAGGAATGAATTATGAATTACTCATATGGTTCAAATGCTGGAATTATTCTAGTATTATTCATTTTATTAGTAATAATAATAGGTGCATATATCTAAAGGAGGTTTAAAAAATGAACAATTCAAATTCTTGTGGACAAACTACTGTTAAACATGGATGTGGATATGTATCAATAATAGTTCTTTATATCTTACTTGCTATTATTTTATGTTCTGCAATCTGTTAGTATGAAAAAAAGTTCCATTTGGAACTTTTATTTTGTCATTAATTCAAATACTTCATCTAATGGTATTTCTTTTACTTTACAATCAGGTATAACATGCATGTGATAGTGTTTTACATCTTGAAGAGTGCCGTTGTTTTGTACTAATTTAACTCCTTTAGCGCCAATTTTATCTTCAAGTATCTTTTTAATCTTTTTCGCAACCATTATAATATGCGCAACTGTTTCTTCATTAATATCATCTAAATCAGTAAAATGATTCTTAGGTATTATTAAAGTATGTCCTGAATGTTGTGGATTAATATCTAGATATGCCATAACTATATCATCTTCATATATTACTTTCGCAGGTATTTCTTTATTTGCTATTTTGCAAAATATACAATCTTTCATAAAATCATCTCCAATTTAATTTTATCAAAAAAATTATAATTTTGTACATATTTGTGATAAAATATTATTGTTTTATAATTATATTTAGTAAATATAATTATTTTAGTATCTATTAATAGAATATTATATAAATAGATATGGAGGTGAAATTATGGATTATGTAAATGAATTTCCAATATTAAAAACTGGTTTAATTTACTTTGATAATGGTGCAACTACTTTAAAACCTAAAAGAGTATTAGATAAAATGAATGATTATTATTTAAATTATCCATCTAATGCTCATAGAGGAGATTATACTTTATCATTAAAAGCTAGTAAAGAATTAGAAGATTCAAGAACTTGTGTTAAAGATTTTATTAATGCAAAAAGTAACAAAGAAATAGTATTTACTTCTGGTTCAACTGAAAGTATGAATATGGCTATATATGGTTATTTTTATCATAATTTAAATAAATATGATGAAGTATTAATAACAAAGGCAGAACATGCATCTAATATAGTTCCTTGGTTTGATTTAGAAAATAAACTAGGTATTAAAGTTAAGTATATTCCATTAAATGATGACTACACTTTTAGTATTGATAATCTAAAAGAATCTATTACTAACAACACTAAAGTAGTATCTATCGCAGAAATAACTAATGTAATAGGTGATACTAGAGATATTAAAGAAATAACTAGATTATGTCATGAAAAAGGAATTAAAGTACTAGTAGATGCTGCTCAAAGTGCAGGACATATAAAAATAGATGTACAAGATACAGATGTAGATTTCTTAGCTATATCTGCTCATAAAATGCTTGGACCTACTGGAGTAGGAGTTTTATATGGTAAAGAAGAACTACTTAATGAAATAGATTATAAAAAGGGTGGAGGTACTACTATTTCTTTTGATAGTCCAAAAGAAATAGAGTATAAAGAACTACCATATAAATTAGAAGCAGGTACTCAAAATATCGCAGGTATAATTGGTTTTAGAGAAGCAATAAACTATGTTAATGAAATAGGTCTAGATTATATTGAAAAATATACTCATGATCTAAAGAAATACTTAGTAGAAAAATTATCTAAATTAGATAACATTATTCTATATAATGAAAATGTATCTGGTTCTACAGTAGCGTTCAATGTTAAAGATGTATTTGCGCAAGATACTGCAATTTATTTAGATAAGTTTAATATATGTGTTAGATCAGGTGATCATTGTGATAAAAAATTAGGTGATGAACTAAAGATTAAAAACACAGTTAGAGTTAGTTTATATTTCTATAATACTAAAGAAGAATGTGATAAATTAGTGGTTGCACTTAATAATGATAAAATACTTGAAGAAAGTCTAGGTGTTTAATATGGATAATGAAATAAAAAGAGAATTAATATTAGAACACTTTAATAATCCTGTTAATAAAGGATTAGTAGATGATCCAAGTTATATAAAAGAATCTAAAAGTAATGCATCTTGTATAGATCATTTTACAATAGAATTAAAATTAGAAGATGATATAGTAAAAGATATTAGATTTGATGGAGAAGCATGTGCTATTGCAACATCATCTTTATCAATAGCAATATCTAAGTTAATAGGTAAAACTAAAGAAGAAGCTATTAATATAATAGATAACTATAATAAAATGATTGCACATGAAGAATATGATAAAGATTTACTTGAAGAACTAAATATATATGAAGATATAAGTAAACAACCTGCTAGAGTAAATTGTGCATTACTAGGTATTAATGGAATAAAAGATATTTTAAAAAAATAAAATTTGTTTAAAATTAAATAATATAAAAAAATAGTTTTCAAAACTATTTTTTTTGTATATATAAGAATAATTATTCAATTTTAGATCACTATCTAAAACCTTATTTTTGTCATTTGCACACCTTTTATTACTTTAGTATTATGCTTATGAAAGGAGGATTAGTTATGCTTAATCAAATTGTGATTGTTGGTAGATTAGTAAGAGATCCAGAGCTAAAAGAGAGTGAGGGTGGTAAAAAGTATACTAATATTACTTTAGCTGTTCCAAGAGCATATAAGAACGTAGATGGTGAATATGAAACGGATTTTATTGATTGTAGATTATGGACTGGAGTAGCAGAAAGTACAGCAGAGTATTGTAAAAAGGGCGATTTGTTAGGAGTAAAGGGAAGAGTAGAATCTAGAGTCTATGAAAAAGATGATAAGAAGAACTATGTTACTGATATAATCGCTGAAAAAATAACATTTTTGTCTAATAAAAGACAAGAAGAAACAGAGTAATCTGTTTCTTTATTTGTATAGGAGTGTTATTCTTTTGCCGGTTACTTTAATAAAACCTTCATCTTTTAGATTTTTTAATTCTCTACTCATAGCAGTTCTATCTATACAAAGATAATCAGCAAGTTCTTGGTATGAATAATTAATATAGATATTTCTAGAGTTATTCTTTTTAAAAGATAGATTAAAGTATTCAAGTAATTTATTTCTTATTGTTTTTTTACTAATTATATTCAATCTTTCATTTTGTAATTTTATTTTATCATTACAAATTGTATATAAGTTTTTTATAAAGTCGGTGTAAAATTTGTTTTTTCCACTATACTTAATAATATCATTATAGTTAATAATAATGATCTCAGATTCTTCTAAAGTAACTATATCATAATCAGCATCATTTAGATTATAAATAGTAGAACCAAATAATTGATTATCTAAAACTATATCAAAAATGTTACTACTTCCATTTTCGTTATTTCTAACAATTTTTACACTTCCTTTTATAACTAAACATATTGTATTAGGATCTATAACGGTATTAGTTATATTGGTATTTTTGTTATATTTATATGTATCTGCCCTAAAAGAACGTAGTAATTTATACTTGTTTTTAGCATCTATATTTTCAAAAATATTACTCATTTTACACCTCTTGTAAAAATTTTATCATTTTTTCTAAAATGTTGCAACTGCAACATTAACTATTTTTAAAAAAGTGCTATACTGAAGTCATGATAGTAGAGGAGAAGGAGTACATATGAAAATCATAAAGAGAGACGGACATATAGTTGATTATTGTCCAGACAAAATAGAAACAGCTATTAATAAAGCTAATTTGGAAGTTGAGGAAGAAGAAAGAGTAACTGAACAACAAATTAGAAATATAATTAAATACATAGAGGGTTTGAAGAAAAAAAGAATGTTAGTTGAAGACATACAAGATGTTATTGAAATGAGATTAATGGCACTTGGTAAATATGCTTTAGCAAAACAATATATTACTTATAGATATACTAGAGAATTAGTAAGAAGAAGTAATACTACTGACTTATCTATTAAAGAATTAATAAATGGAGAAAGTGAATATTGGAATACAGAAAATTCTAATAAGAACGCTACTGTTGTTACTACTCAAAGAGATTATCTTGCAGGTATAACAAGTACAGATATTACTAGAAGATTCTTACTACCTGAAGATGTAGTTAAAGCTCATGATGAAGGTATCATTCACTTCCATGATGCAGATTACTTTGCACAAAATGCATTACATAACTGTGACCTTATTAACTTAGAAGATATGCTAATGAATGGTACTAATATTAATGGTGTTATGATTGAAAGACCACATAGATTCTTAACTGCTATGACAATTGCAACTCAATTAATAACTGCAGTTAACTCATCACAATATGGTGGTTGTACAATTACATTAACTCATTTAGCACCATTTGTTAGATCTAGTTATGAAAATTATTTAAAGAAATATAAAGCTAGAAAATTACCTAAAGATCAAGTAGAAAAATTTGCAAAAGAAGATTTAAAAAGAGAAGTTATTGATGGAGTACAAACATTCCAATATCAAATTAACTCTATGACTACTACTAATGGACAAGCACCATTCTTAAGTGTTTGTATGTATTTAGGTGAAACAGAAGAATATAAAGAAGAACTTGCTATGATAATAGAAGAAGTATTAAAACAAAGAACAGCAGGTATGAAGAATGAAAAGGGTGTTTATATAACTCCAGCATTCCCTAAATTATTATATGTACTTGAAGAAGATAATATGAATCCTAAAGGAAAATACTATTATCTTACTAAGTTAGCAGCTAAATGTACTGCTAAACGTATGGTACCAGATTATATATCTGAAAAAGTAATGAAAGAATTAAAGAAAAATGAATATGGTGAAGGAGATTGTTATCCATGTATGGGTTGTAGATCATTCTTAACTCCAGATAGATCAATTTCACTTGGTAATATAGCTAAAGCTAAGAACTATGTTGAAGGTAAAGGAAAATACTATGGTAGATTTAACCAAGGTGTTGTTACTATTAACTTACCTGATATAGCTTTAACTTCTGGAAAGGATATGGATATATTCTGGAAAGTATTTGATGAAAGACTAGAACTATGTCATAAAGCACTTCAAATTAGACATAAGAGATTATCTAAAGTTACTAGTGATGTAGCACCAATTTTATGGCAACATGGAGCTCTTGCTAGATTAGAGAAGGGTGAAAGCATTCATGACTTATTACACCATGGATATTCAACTATTTCACTTGGATATGCAGGTCTATATGAATGTGTTAAATATATGACAGGTCATTCACATACTGATGGTGGAAAAGGTAAAGAATTTGGTTTAGCTGTTATGGAACATCTTAATGATGCTTGTAAAAAATGGAAAGCTGAAGAAGATATAGATTATTCAGTATATGGTACTCCAATAGAAAGTACTACATATAAATTTGCTAAATGCTTAAGAGATAGATTTGGTAAAATTAAAGGAATTACTGATAGAGATTATATTACAAATTCTTATCATGTTCCTGTATTTGAAGAAATTGATGCATTTACTAAGTTAAAACTTGAAAGTGAATTCCAAAGACTTTCACCAGGTGGAGCTATTTCATATATTGAAACACCTAACTTAGAAAATAACTTAGATACAGTTATGGAAGTTATTAAATTTATATACGACAATATCATGTATGCAGAATTAAATACTAAGAGTGATTATTGTCAAGAATGTGGATACACAGGTGAAATTTTAATAGATGAAAATTTAGAATGGTATTGTCCTAATTGTGGAAATAGAGATCATGATAAATTAAATGTAGCAAGAAGAACTTGTGGATATATTGGAACTAATTTCTGGAATAAAGGTAGAACTCAAGAAATAAAAGAAAGAGTAATTCACATAGATAATAAAGATGATGAATAAGATACATTATAATAAAATAAGAAAAATGGATATTAGTAATGGTCCTGGAGTAAGAGTAAGTGTATTCTTCCAGGGCTGTGATTTCCACTGTAAAGGATGTTTTAATCCTGATACATGGAAGTTTGGTTGTGGAAAAGAGTTTACAGATGAAACAATTAATCACATACTAGATTTATGCGATAAGGAATATATAGTAGGTCTTTCAATGCTTGGCGGAGAACCTATGCATCCTACTAATTTACCTGGCTCAACTAAACTAGCTAAAGCATTTAAAGAAAAATATCCAGAAAAGAGTCTATGGTCATGGACTGGTTTTACCTACGAAGAAATTAAAGACAATGAAATATTTAAATATCTAGATGTACTTGTTGATGGTCAATTTATAGCAGATTTATTTAATCCAACATTAAGATGGAGAGGATCATCTAATCAAAGAGTTATAGATATTCAAAAGACTAGAAAAAATAATAAAATTGTTGAATTTAAAGATGAAGAGTATTGAGAATAAGGCACACCTTATTCTTTTTATTTATATTTTTGTCGTTTTCTACTAGGTGTATATTAGTCCATTTATTAAGTATACTTAATTAAAGTGGTGGTGATGTTGTGGTAGCACTAAACGACTATATAGTCCAAGAAGTATTCTGTATCAATTTAAAATGGTACAGGTTTAATAGAGGATTGACTCAAGAACAACTTGCTGAATTATCTAATTGTACACCTAAATACATCAGTGATTTAGAAAGAGGTAAGTTTAGTCCTAGTATGAATAAACTACAAGACATCGCAAAAGCATTTAATATTCATCCATATGAATTATTAAAACCTGATCACATGGATGATCCAGTAGAATTTAAAAGAGTAGATGAAAAGAGATAAAAATCTCTTTTTTTTTTGACAAAATTGTAAAAAAGTAGTATTATATCTTCTCGAGACAGGGGGGTCTTATAATGGGAAAAACATGTAAACACTATGTAGATAGAGGTGGATGGTTTTCAAGTTCAGAATACTGTAATGTATCTGGAACAGAAGAAAAAATACCTTATTCATATGTAAAAGATTTTTGTGGTAATGACGGATATAAATGTCCATGGTATGAAAAAGAATATGGTTCTTCAGGAGGATGTTTTATAACAACTATTACATGTGGAATATTAGGTAAATCTGATAATGATCCAGTTATGGAAGGACTTAGAAAATTTAGAGATGAAATATTACAAAAACAAGATAAATATAGTAATATATTAAAAATATATGATACTATAGGACCAAGAATTTGTTGTAATATTAACCATGATGAAACAAAAACTGAAAAAGCAGAAATGTTATATTCAAAATTAGGTAGATTTGTTGAATTAATTAATGACTCTGAATATGAAAGAGCAGCTAATGCATATGTTGCTATGACATTAAGATTAGTATCTCAATATGGAATGCAAAATCAATATAGAACTATAAGAGATAATAATTTTGGATATAAAGTTGGAGAATTTGATCCAAATACAGCTGGTCACGGTAAAAAAATATCAAAAACACTTGAATAATAAGTGTTTTTGTTTTATAATACTTTACGTACCTTGACTTGGGAGATGGATTTTCCGACCACTTACTAAGTTTTAGGCAAATATTATAGGAGGAAAGTATGTTAAAAAGAGAAACAAAAGACGCTATTATTAAAGAATATGCTATTAAAGAAGGAGATACTGGTTCAGTAGAAGTACAAGTTGCTTTACTTACTGAAGAAATAAAAGTATTAACTGAACATTTAAAAACAAATATTCATGACTTTCATTCAAAAAGAGGACTTTTAATAAAAGTTGGTAAAAGAAAAAGTTTACTTGAATATTTAAAGAAAACTGATGTTAATAGATATCGTGAATTAATTAATAGATTAGGTTTAAGAAAATAAAACACTTTTAAGTGTTTTTTTCTTTTATTTGTGGTACAATATAGATTGTTAAGGAGTAATTTATGAAGAAGACGTTTGAATTAGATTTTAGAGGAAGAAAATTAGTTGTTGAAAATGGTGAATACGCTAAACAAGCACATGGAGCTGTTTTAGTTAGATATGGAGATACAGTTGTTTTATCAACAGTTGTAGTTTCACCAAATGCAAATATTTTAAGTGATTTCTTCCCATTGATGGTTTTATATCAAGAAAAATTATATTCAGTAGGTAAAATACCTGGTGGATTTATTAAAAGAGAAGGTAGACCAACAGATGCTGCTACATTAGCGGCTCGTATGATTGATAGACCTATGAGACCTATGTTCCCAGAAGATTTTAGAAATGAGGTACAAGTTGTTAATACTATATTATCAGTTGATACTGATAATTCACCTGAACTTGCTGCTATGTTTGGATCAAGTTTATGTACATGTATTTCTAAAATACCTTTTGATGGACCAATCGCTGGTGTTAAAGTAGGTAGAGTAAATGGAGAATTTATTATTAATCCAACTCCAGCTGAATTAGAGGAATCAGATATTGATCTAACTGTCGCAGGTACTAAGAACGCTATTAACATGGTTGAAGCTGGTTCTAAAGAAGTATCTGAAGATGATATGCTTGAAGCTTTAATGTTTGGTCATGAAGCAGTTAAAGAATTATGTGAATTCCAAGAAACTATTATTAAAGAAATAGGTTTAGAAAAAATGGAATATGAACACTTAGAAATAAGTGATGAATTAAGAAAAGAAGTTTATGATTTAGCTAGTGATAAATTAGATAAAGCAATGAGAATTAAAGAAAAACTTGCTAAATATGAAGCTATAGATAAAGTTAAAGAAGAAATAGTTACTAAATATGAAGAAGAAAATAAAGATATGGATAAGGATGAATTAACTGAGTTTATTACTAAAGTTAAATTAGTTCTTGAATCTATAGAATATGATATATTTAGATCTATTACAGTTAATGAAAAGACTAGATCAGATGGTAGAAAAATGGATGAAATTAGACCACTTTCTACTGAAATAGATGTTTTACCTAGAACTCATGGTTCTGCAGTATTTACAAGAGGTGAAACACAAGCTATGGCTATAACTACATTAGGGGCATTAAATGAATATCAAGCACTAGATGGACTAAGTTTAGAAGCTGAAAAACATTTTATGTTACACTATAACTTCCCACAATTCTCAGTAGGAGAAACTGGTAGATATGGATCACCAGGAAGAAGAGAAATAGGACATGGAGCATTAGGTGAAAGATGTTTAAAACAAGTTATGCCTAGTGAAGAAGAATTCCCATATACAGTTCGTGTAGTATCAGAAATACTTGAATCTAATGGGTCAAGTTCACAAGCCACTATATGTGCTGGATGTTTATCATTAATGGCCGCTGGTGTTCCTATTAAAGCTCCAGTTGCGGGTATTGCTATGGGTCTTATTACATCTAAAGATGAAAAAGATTATACAATATTAACTGATATACAAGGTATGGAAGATCACTTAGGTGATATGGACTTTAAAGTTGGAGGAACAAGAAAAGGTATTTGTTCACTTCAAATGGATATAAAGATTAAGGGTATTACTAAACAAATCTTAAAAGAAGCTTTAGCGCAAGCTAAAAAAGCTAGAATGGAAATTCTAGATGTTATGGAAAAACAAATTGCTGAGCCAAGAAAAGAAGTTAGTAAATATGCTCCTAAAACTGAAGTATTCTCTATTAATCCAGACAGAATTAAAGATGTTATTGGTAAGGGAGGAGAAACAATTACTAGAATTATTCAAGAATGTAGTAATGTTATATCAGTAAATGATGTAAATGCTGTTAAAGTTGATTTAGATGATGATGGTACAGTTATTATTTATCATACTGATAAAGAAGTAATTGAAAAGACTAAACAAATGATTCTTGATTGTGTTAAAGAAGTTGAAATAGGTAAGATATATACTGGTGAAGTAGTTAAAGTTGAAGACTATGGATGCTTTGTTAAACTTTGGGATAATTGTGAAGGATTTGTACATGTATCACAATTAGCTCATGAAAGAGTAGAAAAACCTAGTGATATGGTATCAGTTGGTGATGAAATAATAGTTAAAGCAGTTGGATTTGATAAGAGAGGAAAACTTACTTTATCTAGAAAAGAAGCATTACCAAAACCTGCAAAGAAAGAAACTAAAGAAGAAAAAGAGACTAAAAGTGAATAACTTTTAGTTTTTTTATGTTATACTTATAATAGGTGATACTATGAACGAAGAAAAAATAATTGATGAAAACGAAAGATTAAGAATTGCGGCATTGGATGAAGTAAGAACAAGGCAAGAACAATCACAAGAATATGTATTACATAAAAGAATTCAAGAAGATAAAGTTGCGGCTAAAAACTATGAAATATTTATTGTTCAATGTCAAATAAATGAAGTACTAAATAAATTAGTTAGATTTATTAAGAGATATGGAAATGGTTCTAATGAATCATATAGACTTAATTCAACAGTTACTTTTGATCAATTAGTAGATGAAGTTGATTTTACAGATTTTGTTATGAAAAATATAATTCCTGAAATAGAAACAGAATTTATAGATAGGGATGAAGATTCTAAGTTTGAAGAAAAAAAGCAAAAAAGAATAAAAATTGCTTCATCTTTAAGAAAATTAAATTTAGAAGAAATGAGAAACTTTTTATATTACTGTCATAGTTTAAAACCAGTTCCTATGCCAAAAGTAGGATTTAATGGATATGTTGATGCATTACAATGTTTTGCTGGTGGTATTAATCCAGAGGCTTATATGTTTGATGTAGATTCTAGTTTTATGGAGAAGGAAGACTATACTATTTATTCAGTTAAAGAAATAATAATAGAAGGAACTATAAATGGAATTAAAATTGCAAGACCATTTAAAAAGAACCCAAAACAAGAAGAACAAAAAAATACTAACTTTATTCGTTAGTATTTTTTATATCCATAATTACTGGTAAGATAATTGGTTTTCTACCAGTTTTATCTAATATAAATTCATTTATTTCTGTAATTAAAACATTTTTTAATTCATTATAATTAAACTTTTTATCTTTAAATATTTTAATTATTACTTCAGTAGCTTTATTTTCAATTTGTTTTAATAAAGCTTCATTTTCATTTACTAATATAAATCCTCTAGTAGCTATTTGTACTTTACCTAGTAATAGCTTTTTCTTTAAATCAATATTACATACTAAAACTAGTATTCCATCTCTAGACATTATTTTTCTATCTTTTATAACTACTTGACCAACATCACCAATTCTATTACCATCAACATAAATATCATAGCAAGGAAAACTTTTATCTCTTTTTACTTTACCATCAAGTATAGATAACATTTCACCATTTTGCATAATAAATGTATTTTCTCTTTTCATACCACAGCTTACAGCTAAATCAGTATGTTCTCTAAGCATTCTATATTCACCATGTATAGGCATTAAATATTTAGGTTTAGTTAATCTAATCATTAATTTTAATTCTTCTTGGTTACCATGTCCAGAAGAATGTATATCATTTAATGTTGTATTAGTATATGTTTTAACACCTTTTAATGCTAATAAATTTAAAGTATTCGCAACTGCTTCAGCATTACCTGGAATAGGTGAAGAAGAGAATATAACTGAATCACTTGGTAATAATTTTATTTGTTTATGAGTACCATTTGCGATTCTTGATAAAGCTGCAAGTGGTTCACCTTGTGATCCAGTACATAATAAACATACTTCTTCTGGTTTTAATTTATTTGCTTCTTCTGGAGTAATAATAGTACTAGTATCTTCTATATAACCAGATTCTACTGCTATTTCAACTTGAGTCTCCATACTTCTACCAAATAAAACTACTTTTCTATGATTTCTTCTAGCAGTTTCTATTATATGTTTTAATCTATATACATTTGATGCGAAGGTCGCAACTATGATTCTTCCAGTTTGTCTTCTAAATAGATCACCTAATCTTGCATCAACTTTTGACTCACTAATAGACAAACCTTCACGTTCAGCATTTGTACTTTCACTCATTAATAATGTTAATCCTTCTGATCCTATTCTAGCCATCTTTTGAATATCAGCCATAGGTCCAATAGGAGTTAGATCAAACTTAAAGTCTCCTGTTTCCATAATAGTTCCATTAGGAGTTCTAACAACTAATGCAAAACTATCTGGAATAGAGTGAGTAGTTAATATAAATTCTACTTCTATATTTTTAAACTTAAATTTACTTTTTTCATCGAATATAACTATATTGTCATATCCCATATTTCTTTCTTCTAATTTCTTTTTAATTAGTTTTGCTGCCTGATTTGGAGCGTAAATAACAGGTATATTTACTGTTTGTAATAAGAATGGAACACTACCTATATGGTCTTCATGTCCGTGTGTAATAAATAGACCTTTAATTTTATCTTCGTTTTCTTTTAAAAATGTGTAATCAGGAATTACATAGTCAATACCTAGTAAATCAGACTCTGGAAATAAAACACCGCTATCAATAATAATTAATTCATTTCCATGCATTACACAATACATATTTTTTCCAACTTCTCCAAGTCCACCAAGCGCAAAAACTTTTGTATCAATTTTGTTATTTGATTTCATTTTTTCTCCTTTCTAAGTTTAAAAGTTAATGCGTGATACCAATAAGAATTATACTCTTTTTTTAATAATTAATCAAGTTTATATATTGAAAAATGACAACCCACGTTGTATAATTAGAATAATCAGGAGGGTAATATGAATAACGAACAAATAAAAGATTTAAAAGAGAAATATAATGAAATAATTTCAGCATCTACTAATCATGATGAAAAGTTTTATAGTACCACTATTAGAGGTTTAATATCAGAAACTTTTATTAGTGAAGAAGATAGTTCACATGTATTATGTTATATGGGTGCTTATAAAAAAGAAAAAACAGATAAAGGATATGAACACTATTTAACATTTGATTCTGAATATAATTATGATTATAAAAAATATATAGATGTTGAAACAGATAAAATATATGATATAAATAAGGATAATGTTAAAGAATTCGAAGATAATAATATAATAATTTTTCCTAATGTAGATATATGTAATATGCAAGAATTTAATAAAGCATTTTTAAGAATAAAGAAAGAGTTCTTCTTATCACTTATTCATAGTGGAAAAAAGATGACTTTAAAAAAGATATTACAAGAAGATTTGAAATAATCTTCTTTTTTTTATGTCTTTATAATTATTAATTGTTCTTATCTTTAATAGAATATATCAGGAGGTAAGAATGAATATAGAAGATGTTTTTGTATCAAATACACCTAGGACATTAATTATTATTACCGGAATAATGATTTTTATAGATATATTAACTGGTTACTTAAAAGCAATTAAATTAAGAAGAATAAATTCCTCTATAAGTAGAGATGGTTATATTAAAAAAGTAGGTTGGGCAATTGCATTACTTTTAGGATCAGTTTTAGATTTTATGCTTAGTACTAGTTTATTCTTAAAAGGAACCGCAATAGTATGTATTGCTACTGAAGGAATGAGTATATATGAGAATTTAGGTGAAATAGGTGTTAAATTACCTTTTTCCAAATATTTTGAAAAGATAAAGGGGGATAAAAATGAGTAAATTTGGAATAGATATAAGTACTTGGCAAGATAATCTAGATTATAGTCTTTGTACAAGTAATGGTGTTAAATTTGCTATTTTAAGAGCAGGTTTTTCTACTACAAAAGATAATAGATTTGAAAAACATTATGAAAACGCTACTAATCAAGGTTGGGATATAGGAGCATATTGGTATAGCTATGCGACTAACGTAAATGAAGCTAAAGAAGAAGCTAATTATTTTCTAAGTGTTATTAAAGGTAAAAAGTTTACATATCCATTATTCTTAGATATAGAAGATAATAGTTTGGCGAGGTTAGGTAAAGATACTTTAAATAGTATAGTAGAAACATTCGCAAATGTTATAGAAGATGCAGGTTATTATTTTGGAGTATATACTAATTTAAATTGGTATAAGAATATTATTTCAGGTTCAGAATTAAATAAGAAATATGATTGGTGGATTGCGTATTGGGGAGATAGCGCTCCATCTAATATAGATTATGGTATATGGCAAAATACTAGTTCTTATACTGTGGGAAATTCTAGAATAGATTCAGATTATTGTTTTAAAGATTATCCTAGTATAATAAGGGATGCTAGATTAAATCATTTAGATGATAATGAAGATATAAAACCAAGTGTTTATATAGTTAAACCAGGTGATACATTAAGCGGTATAGCTTTATTGTATGGAACTACATATCAAGAACTAGCTAAATATAATAATATATCTGATCCTAATCTTATTTATCCTGGTGAAGAAATAAGAATACCTTCAAGTAATCAAACTAGTAATGAAGTGATATATACGGTAAAACCAGGTGATACTTTAAGTCAGATTGCATATGATTATAATACAACATATCAGCATTTAGCGAATATTAATAATATTTCAGATCCAAACCTTATATATCCAGGTCAAAGAATAGTTATTAGGTAAAAAAATATGAAGATTTTTCTTCATATTTTTGTTATAATTAAAATGGAGGTTATGGTATATGGTAAACGTAGTTTTAGGAGCATTTTATGGAGATGATAGTGGAAAAAAGATGACTTTAAAAAAGATATTACAAGAAGATTTGAAATAATCTTCTTTTTTTTATTTACATTTATTATACTTTTTTATATTATTAGATGGTAAATAATCATTTTTCTATGATAGAATAAAAACATAGGAGGTGTTTATATGAATAAAAAATCTATTATAATAATGATAATTGCAGGTGTAGTATTAATAACTAGTATTGTTTTATTATTTGTTTTAAAACCATCCGTTGGTAAAGGAGAAGCCAATTTAAAAATTGATTGTGATGGAAAGAATCTATCAAAAGTATATAAAGCTGGTGATTCATTTGATTGTTCTATTTTAGGACAGAATTTTGAAATAACTATTAGAAGCGTATCTGATAATACAATTAAGTTAGAAGCAGATAAATATGGTTTGTATCCTAGAAGAGAAGATGGAACAATTAGTTTAGTAGATAAAGTAAAAGAATTTACTCTTGAAAAAGGGGATGAATTAAATTTAGAACTACAAGCAACAGATTCTTTAGGTAGTTTAAAAATAAATTGGTAATATTATTATAAAAATGAAGATTATTCTTCATTTTTTTGTTATAATTAAAATGGAGGTTATGGTATATGGTAAACGTAGTTTTAGGAGCTTTTTTTTGGAGATGAAGGAAAGGGTAAAGTAATAGATTATTTATCTGGTGATGCGAAATACGCAGTTAGATTTGCAGGTGGAAATAATGCAGGGCATTCTATTGAAGTTGATGGTAAGAAGTTTGCATTTCATTTTACCTAGTGGAATACTTAATAAAGACTGTAAAGCAATACTTGGTAATGGTGTTGTTATAGATCCAAAAGTATTAGTTGAAGAAATAGAAAGCTTAAAGAAGAATGGTTATGATTGTTCAAATTTATATATAAGTGATAAAGCACATGTCATATTTCCTTATCATATAGAAATGGATAAAGCACAAGAAAAGTTTAGAAGAGAAAGAAAAATAGGAACAACAGGTAGAGAAGATATAATAGTTAGAAAAAAGAAAAAGATTTTAACTTTAAATAAATAGGAGGATAAATGGAAAAATCAATAGTTTATTTTACAAAAGAAATAACACCTGAAAGTTTAATTAAGATATATGAGAAATTTGGTGTTAAACTTACTGGTAATATAGGAATAAAAGTATCAACAGGGGAAGCTGGGTCTAAAGGATATTTAAAATCAGATTTAATAAAACCATTTGTTGATAAATTAAATGGTACTATTATAGAATGTAATACAGCTTATCCTGGTAAAAGAACAGATACTAAGAATCATATGAAAGTTGCTAAAGAACATGGATTTGTAGATATGGGTCAAGGTGTTGAAATATTAGATAGTCTAGGTGAATTTAAAATACCTGTAAATAACGGAAAACATTTAGAATATGATATTATAGGTGAAGGAATGAAAAAATATGATTCATTTATTAATCTTGCTCATGGTAAAGGTCATGCTATGGGAGGATTTGGGGCTAATTTAAAAAATCAATCAATTGGTTTTGCATCAAGACATGGTAAAGCATATATTCATTCTTGTGGAAAAACAGAAAGTCCAACTTTATGCTGGGTATCAAAACATGAACAAAAAGATTTTATTGAATCTATGGCAGAAGCTGCTAAAGCAGTAGCTGATTATTTAAAAGAAAATGATAAACCAATTGTTTATATAACAGTTGCTAATGCTATTAGCGTAGATTGTGATTGTGATGCTCACCAAAAAGATCCAGTTATAAGTGATATAGGTATATTTGCTTCCCTTGATCCAGTTGCAAATGATCAAGCATTTATTGATGCTATATGGAAAACACATGAAGAAGGAACAAAGTCTATAAAGGAAAGAATAGATACAAGAGAAGGTAGACATATAACTAAGTATGCAGAAGAATTAGGACTAGGTTCAACAGATTATGAACTAGTAGAAATATAGAAGGAGTTGATATTATGGTATGTCCAAATTGTGGAGCAGAAATGAAAGAAGGTACACTATTTTGTATTAATTGTGGTACTAGAATAGGTAATGAACCTGGTGATTATAAAATAGTAGTAACTAGACCTAAAAAGTTATTTGGAGTAGCTATTTCATTCAAAATTTTAATTGATGGAGTAGAAATAGGAAGACTTACTAATGGTATATCACTAGAGAGAATGGTTACTGAAGGTTCTCATATAGTAACAATTAAATCATTAGAAAAGACTTTAGAACAAGAGGTTATTCTAAATGATGAACATAAAGAAGTAGAATTATCTGTTTCTATTGGATTTGGTGTAGTTGCAGGTAGACCAAAAATAAATTCAGTAACATATAAATAAGAACTAGTATAATAGTTCTTTTTTTGTACATATTATTATTGGGAGGAAAATATGACACAAAAAGAATTATTATATGTAGAAGATGCGATTGGTCATGAACAAAGTATTATTTCTATATTAGATGAAACAGCAAATAATTTAGAAGATGAAGATCTAGCTTCTTTTATTAGTAAACAAATTACTAAACATGATAATATTAGAGAAAGACTAATGAATTTACTGGAGGAAAAGTCTAATGAGTGATCAATTATTAATGGAGAATTATTTACTATTACTTAAAAGTACTGTTGAGGTATATGTTCATGGTACATTAGAAAGCACTAATGAAGAAGTTAGAAAAATATTAAAGCATGGTTTAGATGAGACTATGAATAATCAAAATGAGACATATACTTTAATGACTGAATATGGTTGGTATGAAGTAAGTAATATATCTGATAAAGAAATTAGTAAAACTTTAAAAAAAGTAGAAAGCAAATAGTTGAATATACTATTTGTTTTTATTATAATTAAAGTATGAGAAGAACAGTAAAAGTAAATAATGAAGTTTTAAAAAGAATGAGAATGATATATTATCCAAAAGGTTATGAATATATAGATTGGATGGGTTTTTGGATAACAGAAGAGAATAAACCTAGTTATCATCATATAGAAAAAGCAGAGGATTTAAGAAAGGATAATAAAAATGATGAAGCAACTATTGAAAATGGTGCTTATTTAGGTAAAAAAAGTCATGAGTTATTACATAGAATAGAAGTTTATGATAAAGATTTATATGATTCATGGAATTATATATTTAAAGTTATTAATAAAATGAGATGTTATCCAATAGATAGTGTTTGGAATGTTATATATGACTTAAAGATACAAAGTATGAAATATTTAGATAAATATATTAATCAGTTAAAACTATGATATAATTTAATAAAGAAGGTGAATTATGTACGATATTATTATTGTAGGAGCAGGACCTGCTGGTTTAACTGCTGCTTTATACGCAGCAAGAGCAAATAAAAAGATTGTAGTTTTTGAAGCTAATGTTCCTGGTGGACAAATAGTTAATGCTCATATGGTTTCAAATTATCCAGGAGTAAAATCTATGTCTGGTTCAGATTTTGCAACTAACTTATATAATCAAGTTATAGATTATGGTGTAGAAGTAAAATTTGAAACTGTTTTATCTATAGATGAGAATAAAAATGTAACAACTGATAAAGGTAGTTATAGTGCTAAAGCAATTATATTAGCACCTGGTGTTGATAATAGAAAACTAAGAATAGAAAATGAAGATAAGTTAATTGGTAAAGGTGTTAGTTATTGTGCTACTTGTGATGGTAATTTTTACAAAGGTAAAGATGTTGCTGTTATAGGTGGCGGTAATACTGCATTAGAAGATGTACTTTATTTATCTGATATATGTTCTAAAGTATATCTAATACATAGAAGAGATTCTTTTAAAGGAGCAGAACTAACTTTAGAAGAAATAAAGAAAAAAAATAATGTAGAAATAATTCTTAATTCAAGTGTAACTAAGATAAATGGAATAGAAAAGGTAGAGTCTATTGTTATTAATAACCTTGATCAGGAACAAATTATAAATATAGATGGATTATTTGTAGCAATTGGTCATGAACCTAAAAACATAATGTTTAAAAACGTAGTTGATATAGATGATAAAGGATACATAGTATCTAATGATGGAGTACATACTAGTAAAAAAGGTATTTATGTTGCAGGTGATGCGAGAGACAAGATCTTAAGACAGTTAACAACTGCTGTTTCAGATGGTTCAATCGCAGCGACTGTTGCTATTAAGGAAATGGAGAATTAATATGGTTAAAGAAATAAAAGATATAGAATATGAAAAATTAGTAAAAGAAAATAAAAAAGTATTAATAGATTGTTATGCTAGTTGGTGTGGACCATGTAAAATGTTGTCACCTATAATTGATAAATTAGCGGAAGAAATAAAAGATGTTAAGTTCTATAAAGTAGATGTTGATAATGCTGAAAAGATTACTAGTGATTTTGATATAATGTCTATTCCAACTTTATTAATTTTTGAAGATGGAAAATTAAAAGAAAAAGTAGTTGGTTTAAGATCTAAAAGTGAACTAGAAGAATTATTAAAATAAAAGAATGACTAAAAGTCATTCTTTTCATATCCAATAGATTTTTTAAATAGAAATAAATCTAGTTTTGAAATATAAATTGGATTTTTATTAACAACAATATTGAATATAGTTCTCATAGACATACCTATGATCAAAGATAAAGCACTACTTAAAATCATTAATATATATTCAGTAGTATTATATGGAGGTAAATCTATTTTTAAAACAGATTTTGTTGTTATATAGATAATAGATATAGCACCATATATTACTAAAAATAATCCAAGATAATAACCAGTATAGGATAATATATACGCAATTAAATAGTTAATTACTTGAAGAATTGTACAAAATAAACTTTCTAAAGAGACTAATATACATGCGAATACTTTCCTTATCTTACTTTTTTTATAGTATTTTAAATATAGTTTAAAATATTGCCACTTAGTATATGTTTTTTCTTCGTAATAAGAATTATTAGCATATGTTTTAGTACCAGTATTCTTTTCTTTTTCTTGTTTTATATTATCGTATATATTATTTTTATAATTATCTAGGTATGAATCATATTCTCTTCTTTTATTTTCATCTAGAAGTATTTCTTTAGCTTCATTTATTTTTTTTGCCATATTAGGAGCATCAGGATCTTTATTTAAATCAGGATGCCATTTTTTTGCTTGTTCCCTATAAGCCTTTTTTATTTCATCTATAGTTGCATTTTTATTAATACCTAGTAAATCATAATAGTTTATATAATCATTCATAATTTACTCCTTATTAATATTATAATATATAATTAATAAAAATAAAGTTTTTTCTTTGACATCGTAAATATTATGTAATAAAATAAATACTTAGGGAAGAGGTTTATTATGGCAAAAATATCAGATAACAAAAAAGATTTATTAAATCAAAATTCATATAATAAAGCGAATTCAGACTATTATAATGAATTATATAAAATGAGTGAAGCTAAAGTAACATTAGATCAAGATTTTGAATTAGCTAAGGAATATTCAAATTTATATAGAGAAGCACCAAGTGAAGATTTAGAATTAAGTAGATTAGTAGTTTTAAGATGGTGTTTACAAAATGTAAAGAAAATAAAGAAATCAAAAATGGAATTAGAAGAGATTAAAAAGAGAGTAAGTCATACATTAAAAAAAATAAAATAGATCAATTATTGATCTATTTTATTTTTTAATTTATATATATTACTATTTCTATATTCTTTATTATCAGATATATCTCTATCAACTGTAATAAATGGAGGTATATCTATTTTTTTACTTCTATTAGTTTCTTCTATTTCAAGTATCTTATATCCATCATCAAAAGTATCTAGTTTAAAGTAGTTGTTCTTATATTCAAAACAATATCTTAATTTTGATAGAGGAGCCATATCTACAGGATAGTTATCATAGTATTCTTTTTTAGAAATAGGTCTTTGAGTTGTTATTCTTTCATCATTTAATTCAGTATCTTTTTTAATTATTATTTTATATGATTCATCTTGATCTTTGATAGTTTTTCTAAATATTAGTTCATCATCATTATCATTTTGAGTTATATATTGTTCTATATGTAATGTTGTTCCATTTGTATTTTTAAACATTTCTTCAGTGTCAACATCACTAACTAAATATTTTCTTTGTCTTTGAATAGGGAAAGGTTTTCCAGTTACATAATATATTTCATTTATAGCATTATTTATTTTTTCTTCAAATGAAACATCATTTCCTAGTATTTTTAAATTAGGATGACCAATCCAACTATGTAATGTATTCATATCAAGTAATTTAGCTTCAGTAGCAGTTTCTGTTCTAGCAGTATTATTTGATAATGTATATAATTCTTCTTTGTCATAGGCAACTGTTCTTAAATGTATAACTAAATCATATTTATTAAATAAACTTGAATCTTTAAAATTATAGTAATTTATTATTTTTTTCCAATCTTTTTCATTTAAATAGGCTTTAGAATCAATTAAACCTCTATCATATAGTATTATTGAATCTTTTTCGCTGTTTCTAGCAGTTTCCATAGCCATTTTTTCTAGTTTTAAAGAAATATCAAATATCTTTTTTTGAAAATCTATATTAGATAGAGCATTTCTTCCAAAAGGTTTAATACCCATATTTATTAATAAAGTAGCGGCCTCAGGTACAACGTACACATTAAATCCTTTTTCTTCAAATTCTTCAACTATACTTTGCATCGCAGTAGTTTTACCTGCACATGGACCACCAGTTAATACTATTTTTCTTATCATACAAACCTCCATATATATCTATTTATTTTAAATACATAGTAAAAATATGTCAATAGTTATTGTATTCCTACCAATTAGGTAGTATAATATTTCTTGTTTGGAAGTGATCAAATGAGAATAGGTACAAGAGGTAGATATGCATTAACTATTATGTTCTATTTAGGTAGTAATTATGATAGTAAAAGATATATATCTTTAAAAGAAATATCTGATAATGAAGGTATATCTTTTAAGTATTTAGAAAAGATAATGGTTGATTTAAATAAAGATAATTATCTAGATGTATTAAGAGGTAATAATGGTGGATATAGATTAAAAAAAGACCCAAAAGAATATTCAATTGGTGAAATATTAAGAAGAGTTGAAGGTGATCTATCTCCAGTTGATTGTATTAACTCTGGTTGCACAAGAGAAAAAAAATGCAAAAGTTATCCTTTTTTTGAAGGATTAAATAAAGAAATAAATAAGTTTGTAGATAGTAAAAACTTAGCTGATTATTTATAAGGAGGATTTATGTTAGAAATTAAGAATTTATATACATATGCAGAAGATGATCATGGAAAAGAAATATTAAAGGGATTAAACTTAAATATAAATGCTGGTGAAGTACATGTTATTATGGGACCTAATGGTTCAGGAAAAAGTACTCTTGCGAATACTATATTTAATAATCCTAGATATGTTGTTAGTAAAGGTGAAATACTTTTTGAAGGTGAAAAGATTAATGATTTAAAACCAAATGAAATAGCTAAAAAGGGTATATTTATGTCTTTTCAAATTCCAGAAGTTATTCCAGGTGTTACTGTTGCTCAGTTTTTAAAGACCGCTAAAAGTAATATTACTGGTGAAAAGATTAATCTATTAAAGTTTTCTAATGAAGTAGAAGAGAACATGGAAAAACTTGGTATAGATAAATCATATTTAAATAGAGAACTTAATGTAGGTTTTTCTGGTGGAGAAAAAAAGAAAAATGAAATACTTCAATTATTAACATTAAATCCTAAACTAGCAATCTTAGATGAAACAGATTCTGGTCTTGATGTAGATGCGATTAAAATAGTATCTAAAGGTATTAAGTTATTTAAAAATGATAATAATGCTGTTCTTATAATTACTCATTCAACTAAAATATTAGAGTACTTAGATGTAGATTATGTACATGTATTAGTAAATGGTAAAATAGTTCTTTCTTCTGATGCTTCTTTAGCTAAAACTATTGAAGAAAATGGTTATTCTTCTTATATGGAGAACTAATGGAAACTAATGTTAAATTAGATGAAAAACTAAATAATATTTATAATTTAAAAACTAATGAAGAATATGAAAAAACTGAAATAGGATTAAATAAAGAGATAGTAGAAAGAATAAGTAAAGAAAAAGAAGAACCAGATTGGGTTTTAAATATAAGATTAAAAGCTCTAGAATTTTATGAAAAATTAGATTTACCTAATTGGGGTCCAGATTTAAGTGAAATAAAACTAGATGATATTACTACTTATATAAAACCTAAAAATAAAATGGCAGATAAATGGGAAGATGTACCAGAAGATATTAAAAATGTATTTGATAAATTAGGTATACCAGAAGCTGAAAAGAAATCTTTAGGAGGAGTAGGTGCTCAATATGACTCAGAGATGGTATATCATAGAGTTCAAGATGAATTAAAAGAAAAAGGTGTTATATATACTAATTTTGATACTGCGATTAAAGAATATCCAGATTTAGTTAAGGAATATTTTTCAAAAGCAGTACCAATTAATGATCATAAATTTATTGCTATGCATTATGCATTATTTTCAGGTGGTTCATTTGTATATGTTCCAAAAGGGGTAGTATTAACTGATCCACTTCAATCATATTTTAGATTAAATTCTCCTGGTGCAGGACAATTTGAGCATACTCTTATAATAGTTGAAGAAGGTGCATCACTTCAATTTATTGAAGGATGTTCAGCACCTGGTTATAATGAACTTAATTTACATGCAGGTTGTGTAGAACTATTTGTTAAAGATAATGCATTCTTAAGATTTTCAACTATTGAAAACTGGTCTAAAAACATGATGAATTTAAATACTAAGAAAGCTATTGTAGGAGAAAGAGGTAAACTAGAATGGATCATGGGTTCATTTGGATCAAAAGTATCAATGCTTTATCCTATGACTATATTAAATGGTGATTATGCTAAATGTGAATTTACTGGTATATCATTCGCTGGAAGTGGTCAAAACTTAGATACAGGTATTAAAGTAATTCATAATGGTAAACATACTAGTACAGTAGTTAATTCTAAATCAATATCTAAAGATGGTGGAATATGTACATTTAGAAGTAATATATGGGTTAAAAACAATTCAGTTAAATCTAAATTAAATGTATCATGTGAATCATTAATGCTTGATAGTGAATCTAGAAGTGATACTATTCCAGTTGATTTAGTAGAAAATGATGATATAGAATACGCACATGAAGCTAAAATAGGTAAGATTAGTGATGAATCTATATTCTATTTAATGTCTAGAGGATTAAGTGAAGAAGAAGCTCTTAAACTAATAGTAAGAGGTTTTGCAGAACCAATATCTAAAGCATTTCCAATAGAATATGCTGTGGAAATGAATAGACTAATAGATTTAGAACTAGAAGGAACTATAGGATAGGAGGTAATTATGAAATATATATTAAATGAGACACCTCTAAAAACAACTAATAATTTTAGAATTAATAATATAACTGTAGATCTAGATATAAAAGAAACTGAGTTTAATGAATATAATCTAAGTTTTAAAAATGATTTAGATATTAATACTGAAATAAAAACTGGTTTTGATTCTAAAATAGGATTAAAAACAGATAAATATTTATATTTAGATATAACACCTAAAAAAGATATAAAAGATGTTTTAATTATTAATTATGAATTTAATAATAATTCTTATCTAGCATCTAATATTAATATTAATCTAGAACATGATTTAAATACTATAATAGTATTTAGATCTAAAACAGAATCATTTCTTAATTTTAAATTAAGTGTTAATTCTAAAGAGAATATTAATTCTAATATTACTTTAGTTAATCTAACTAGTGATTCTAGTACTAATTTAGTAGCAATAGAAAATAGTGTTAATACTAATTCTAATATAATTACTAATTATGTTGATATAAAAGGTAAATTAAGAATATCTAATTATTATTCAGATTTATATAAAGAGAAATCATCTAGTTCATTTAATACTATTTATATAGGTAATAATGATGAAAGATTAGATATGAATTACTATGTTAAAAATAATAACAAAAGAACTATATCAAATATGCTTTTCCAAGGAGCTTTAACCGATAACAGTTATAAATCATTAAAAGGTACAATTGACTTTGTAGAACATGTTTCTAAATCAAAGGGAGAGGAAAATGAGAATTGTATCCTTTTATCAGATACATGTAAATCTAGATCTTTACCAATGCTTTTATGTCATGAAGAAGATGTAGTTGGTTCTCATGGAATGAGTTCTGGTAAAATAGATAGTGAAAAGTTATTCTATTTAATGAGTAAGGGTATTAGTGAAGAAGAAGCTAAAAGATTAATAATAAAAGCTAATTTTAAAATAGTATTAGATAATATATTAGATTCGAGTATAAAAAATGAAATAGAGGAAATAATAAATGAAAGAATAAAATAGTTTGTTTTATTCTTTTATTTTATGTATAATTATATGTAGGTGATAGCATGAAGTTAAGAGAGTTATATAATATCGATTCAGATGTAGAGATTACAGGTGTAGAAATAAATTCTAAGACTTGTAAACAAGGAGATATATTTGTATGTGTATCTGGTGCGACTGCTGATAGACATGATTATATAGATGATGCAATAGATCATGGAGTAAGCGCAGTAGTTGTATCAAAAGATGTTGGTGAAAAGTCAGTACCAATAATTAAAGTAGATAATACTGATGATGAGTTACCAAAGTTATGTCAAAAAGTATTTGATTATCCAAATCAAAAATTAAAAATGATTGGAGTAACAGGTACTGATGGTAAAACTAGTGTATCAACCATTATTCAAACACTTTTAGGTGATGATATATGTGGTTATATAGGAACAAATGGTATTAGTTCTAAAAATGTACATGAAGATAATCCAAATACGACACCTGCACCAAATCTACTTTATAAAGTATTAGGTGAGTTTTATGATACAGGTTGTAAGTATGCATCTATAGAAGCATCTTCTGAAGCATTCTTTAATGGTAGATTAAAGTATTTAGAATTTGATGCTGCAATACTTACTAATGTAACTTCAGAACATTTAAATACTCATGGTACATTTGAAAACTATTTAGATTGTAAACTAAATTTATTTAGACAAACTAAAGAGGATGGAATATGTGTAGTTAATAAAGATGATGAACACGCAGATGCTTTTATAAAAGAAGCAAATGGAAGAGTAGTTACTTATGGTAAAGATAAAGATAATACTCTTGTAATAGATAGTTTTGAAATATTTAAAGATCATACTGAAATAAACTTTATTTATAATGATGAAACAATATTTATAAATAGTCCAATGCTTGGAGATTTTAATGTATATAATTTAGCAGCGGCTTTCTTAACATTATTAGAACTAGGTATTAATAGAGATCATATAATGAATAATATTAAGAATATAAGTGTTAATGGAAGACTTGCTATGATAGATACTCATAGTAATTACTATGTAATGGTAGATTATGCGCATACTCCAAATGGAATATATAATTTACTTAACTTTGTAAAAACATTAAAATTAAATAGTTCTATTGTAGTAATAGGACAAGCTGGAGAAAGAGATGCTTATAAAAGACCAGAAGTAGGTAAAGTAGTACTTGAAAATGCAGATTACGCTATATTTACTTATGAAGATCCAAGAAGTGAAGATCCAGCAAAAATATGTGAAGATATAGTTAGAGATATTAAAGACAAATATCAAAACTATGAAATAGTAATTGATAGAAAAGAAGCAATTAATAAAGCAATTAATATGGCTAAAGAAAATGATATAGTTTTAATACTTGGTAAAGGAAATGAAACATATCAGAAATTAAAAGATAAAGTTATACACTTTAATGACATAGAAGAGGCAAAATTAGCAATTAATAATAGAAATAATAAAAATATATGATATAATGAAAAAAATGGAGGAATAATATATGGATGAAAATAAAGTAACTGAAAATCCACTAGTAATTGATTTAACAGATGAAAATGGAGAAAAAGTAAAAGTAGAAATAGTTAATCAATTTTTTGATGGCGGCAAGCATTATGTAATCGCTAATGATTTAGGAAATGATACAGATTGTTATATATTAGAAGTTAGATCTAGTGAAGCTGGAGATGAACTTATTAGTATAGATGATGAAGCTGAATTCAATAGATTATGTGATGTAATAGATAAGTTAGAAAAAGAACAAGAGTAATCTTGTTCTTTTTTTATTTACTTGTTTTTTTATTTTTGCTATACTAAAATTGGTGGAGTAAATGAGTAACATCAAAAAGAATAAAAAGAGTATTAAAACTAAAAAAACTACTTCAACCGAAGTGGATAAAATAGATAAAAATATACACTCTTTACATGACAGTTTATTAAGATTAAAGAAAAGAAATAAGATACTAATGCTTATGATTTTTGTGTTGCTTATAATTCTATTACTATTATTACTTCAAGATTATAATAGAAAACCAGAAATAAAAGATATTACTTATAGTGAAAAATATAATGAGGATAAAACAAAAACAGTTTCACTAGATATTAAGAATCATAGTGGTAACAAGATATATTGTAAGTTTGCTAATAAAGAGTCTTCAAGTGATTGGATTTTAGCAGAAAAAGATGTTTGTTCATATAATATAAAAACAGATGAATATACTATTACATTAAAATATAATGGAGATTTAAAGGTTAAATATAAAGAAAAATTTGATATAGATGGAATTATTAATTTTTCGATTAGTGATACTAGAAAATATATACCTGTTGGTGAATCATTTAAAGTTAATGCATCTTTAGATTATGTAGGAGAAAAATATAATAAAATAGAGTTCAAGTCTAGTGACCCTAATATCGCTACTGTTGATGAGAATGGTGTTGTTACCGGAGTTAGTGATGGACGTGTTAAGATTAGTGTTACTGGTGGTGGTGAGAAGACTGAAGAATTTGAATTAATTAGTTCTAGTTTGATAAGATCACCATCTATAGATAATTATAGAGAAGTAATGCCTTGTAATAGTTTTACAAAAGAACAAATAGAATTAGCTGATGAAATATTAGCTACTAAGATAAAAGATGCTGGTGAAGGTACTAGAGCAGCAGCTACAGAGGCAGCTAGATTTATAACACTTGAATTAAAATATAAAGTACCATACTTTTTTGAAAATGGTAGATTATCTGTTGGATATAAAGTAGATGGTGAAGGAAGATATTATCATAAAGGTTTATATTTAGGAAAAGATAAAGAAAGTCAAATAACATTAAATTCAACAGGACCTGCTTCATGGGGATGTCCACTTAGAGATGCTGAATCTGGTTTAATGGGAAGAAATGGATTAGATTGTAGTGGTTATGTTACGTGGACACTTGTTCAAGCAGGATTAGATTTAGGTGATATAGGTGCAGGTATAACAGGTTCAAGAGATTATACTGATGTTGGTGAATTCCAAAGAGTTACATATAGTTTACTTACTTCTGGTAAAGTAAAACCAGGTGATTTAATAGGTTGGGATGGTCATATAGCAATTATTGCCGCTATGGATGATAATAATATATATGTTACAGAATCTTTACAAAATGGTGTAATAATAGATGAATATAATTATTCTAGTCCTTCTAGTAGGTTTTATTCTAGATATCAACATATAATAGATATGTCAGGTAACTATTATAATGGTGATGGTAATTTAAAAAATATGTGGTAATAAAACATTTTACGAAAAATACATTGTAAAATGTTTTTTTTCTTGTATAATTAAATTAGGTGATTAAAAATGGATGAATATAAAGTTACAAGTAGATCTGAACAAGATACTATAGCAGTAGCAGAAAATTTAGAAGCCGAAAAATTTCCAGGTATGGTTATTTGTTTAAATGGAGAATTAGGTTGTGGAAAAACTGTATTTACTAAAGGTTTTGCAGCAGCATTAGGAATAGAAGATACTATTACTAGTCCTACATTTAATATTATTAAAGAATACTTAAATGGAGAAATGCCTCTATATCATATGGATGTATATAGATTAGAAAAGAAAATAGAATCTACTGGTCTATTAGATTACTTTGATAAAGGTGGAGTAGTAATAATAGAATGGGCTAATCTAATTGAAGATTATTTACCAGAAGAAAGACTAGATATTTTCTTTAAAGTAGTTGAAGAAGATATTAGAGTAATGAAATTTGTTCCACATGGACAAAAATATGAAGAACTATGCGAGGATGCTTTATGATCTCGCTTTTTTTAGATACAACTACAAAAAAACTAGAAGTAATTCTAGTTAAAGATAATGATATTTTAGGTAAAAAGGAACTAGAATCCATTAATGATCACGCATCATATTTAGTACCATTTATAGATGAAGTATTAAAAGAGAACAATTTAGAAACAAAAGACATAGATAAATATTATGTAGTTAATGGACCAGGTAGTTTTACTGGTACAAGAATAGGTGTTACTGTAGGTAAGACATTAGCGTACTCTAATGATAAGAAGGTAGTACCAGTATCTTCACTAAAACAATATGTTTTTAGTAAAACTGGTTATGATTATTATGTATCTATTATTACAGATAAAAATAATATGTATTATGGAATATATAATAAAGATTATAAAGATATTATTAAAGATAAATACTCCACAAAAGAGATCTTTCTAAAAGATATTAGTACTTTAAAAGGTAGCACATTATTTATATCAGAAAATGATGTACCAGAAATAGAAGTAGTAAAACCAGAATTAGATATATTAAAACTAATGGATTATTATAAAGATGAAGAAATAGATTCCCACAGTCTAAAACCTAATTATTTAAAGAAGATAGATGCGGAAAGTTTATTATGATAGAAGAAATAAAAGATATTAAATTAATAGAAAATTTATTTAAAAAATATAAAGAAAAGTATAATCCTATCATAAACGATTATACTTTTATTCTTTCATATAAAGAAAATAACAAATATGTGGGTTTTATAATATATCAAGTGCTATATGAAAAAGCTGAAATAATAGATATATTTGTACTTGATGAGTATAGAAATAGAGGAATAGGTAAAGCATTAATTAATAAAATGCTTGAGAATAAGGAAATAGAAAGTGTAACTTTAGAAGTAAAAAATGATAACAAATTAGCAATTATGTTATATAATAGTTTAGGTTTTAAAGAAGTTTCTATTCGTAAAGGTTATTATAATGGAGTAGATGCCTTATTAATGCTTAAGGAAGTGAAATAATGAAAGATGTATATATTTTAGGTATTGAATCTTCTTGTGATGAAACAAGTATTTCAATAGTTAAAAATGGTAAGGAAGAAATAGTTACAACAACATTAACACAAATAGATATACATAAGAAGTTTGGTGGTGTAGTACCAGAGATAGCATCTAGATCACATGCTGAATGTATAACTATTGTTATTGATGATTGTTTAAGTAAAGCTAATATGAAGATGGAAGATATTACTGCAATAGCAGTTACATATGGACCTGGTTTAGCAGGCTCCCTTTTAGTTGGAGTAGAAGCTGCGAAAGCACTTTCTCTTGCTTATAATAAACCATTAATAGGTGTTAATCATATGGCAGGTCATATATATGCGAATAATTTAGTGGATACTATGGATTTTCCACTTATATGTTTAGTTATATCAGGTGGTCATACAGAAATTATATATATGGATGATGATTTATCATTTAAAAAACTTGGTTCTACTATAGATGATTCAGTAGGTGAAGCATTTGATAAAGTAGGTAGAGTAATAGATGTTCCATATCCAGGTGGACCAGTTATAGATAAATTAAGTAAAGAAGGTAAAGATACATATGAATTACCACTTCCTATGGATGATGATTCATATAACTTTAGTTTCAGTGGTATAAAGAGTGCAGTTATTAATTTAGTACATAATGAAAAACAAAGAGGAAATGAGATAAGAAAAGAAGATCTTTGTACATCATTTGAAAATATAGTTGTTAAAACTTTAACTAAGAAAACTATGAAAGCAGTTAAAGAATATAATGTTAAAGAGTTATTAATAGCAGGTGGAGTATCTGCAAATAGTGGAATAAGAGAAGAATTCAAAAAAATATGTGATAAAGAAGGCATTAAATTAGTTGTACCAAAGTTATCATATTGTACAGATAATGGTGCAATGATAGCAGCCGCAGGTTACTACTATTATAAAAAAGGTCTATTTAGCGATTACTCATTAAGAATTAATCCAGGTTTAGATTTATAATTTATAAAAATAGGAAAATAATATCATTTATATGTTATAATTATTGTTGGAATAGGAGTGAATAATATGTTTTGCCCAAAATGTGGAGCTAAAATACCAGATAGCGCTAATAATTGTAGTTATTGTGGTCATAAAATAGAAAGAGTAGTTGTGCCACCAGTTACAAATAATAACCCAGTTAAGGAAGTAAAAAAAGAAAATGTTTTACTAGGAATAGTAGGAGCATTAATAGGTTCTATTGTTGGAGTAGGAATAGTAGTTTTACTTAGCTTTGTAGGTTTTATTGCGTCAGTAGCAGGATTAGTAATGGGTATTTGTACTTTAAAACTATATGAGAAGTTTGCGGGTGCAATTAGTAAGAAAGGTGTTATTATTTGTATTGTTATTATGATTTTAATGACAGTACTTGCTGAAAATATAGCTTTCTCAATTCAAGTAATGAATGAACTAGGTGAAAAAGGATATTCAGGTGATTTCTTTGATATATTCTTTAACTTATATTATTATATGGGACAAGGGTATTTAAATACTAGTACTTATGTTACTAACTTAGTAATGGTATTAGCGTTTAATGTACTAGGTTCATTTGGATATATAAAAGAATACTTAACAAAAAAATAAGATTTAAATCTTATTTTTTTATTTTCCTTTCAAGAAAACTAATTAATAAATATAAACCTATTGTTAGGATAATTAGAATAAATATACCGGATATTACTAAGTTCATGTTAAATACTTGAGACCCATAATTTATTAAGTATCCAACACCTTCTTTAGATACTAGAAATTCACCCATAATAACACCTACAAAACACATACTTATATTTACTTTAAATGAATCTACTATTTGTGAATAATTACTTGGTATAACTACATGAAAAAGTATTTGTAATTTAGATGCATTCATAGTTTTAAGAAGTTTGATTCTGTTTTCATCAGTTGATTTAAATGCAGTATTAATGTTAAGAATACTTATAATACTTGAAATAAGAAGTGCCATTATAATTATTGATTTCGTGTTTGCGCCTGAAACTATAATAATAAGCGGACCTAGTGCTACCTTAGGTAGACTATTTAATATAGTTAGATACGGGTCGAGGATTTTAGATAGAGTTTTAAATAGATATAGAATACTTGATATAGTAAAACCTATAATATTACCTAGAATAAAACTAATTAGTATTTCTTTTAAAGTAGTAAATAAATGATTAAATAGATTATTTGATTTAGCTAAATCTATAATGGTATTAAATACTTTAGTAGGAGAAGAAAGTAAAAAAGTATCAATCATATTTAATCTAGATAGTAATTCCCAAATACCTAAGAATAATACTATTATAGATATTTGTGATATTAGTATTATTCTTTTATTTCTTTTTATTCTTTTTAAATATTCTTTTCTTTCATTACTTATCATTTAGATCTCTCCAAATCATTTTATAGTATTTCATAAATTCATCACTCATTCTATTATTTATTGGATCTTTATCTTGATCTAAATCTATTCTATAAATACTTTTTATTTTAGATGGTTTATTAGATAGTACTATTACTTTTGAACATAAACTAATCGCTTCACTTAAATCATGTGTTACTATAATCATTGATTTATTTTCTTTTTTTAATATATCTTTTATATCGTTTGAAATATTAAGTCTATTTTGATAATCTAGTGCGCTAAAAGGTTCATCAAGTAATAGAATATCAGGTGATAGACAAAGTGCTCTTATAAGAGATGCTCTTTGTTTTTGTCCACCAGATAAATCACTAGGATATTTATTTATATAGTCTTTTAATCCATATTTAGTTAGAAGTTTTATTACTTCTAATTCTTTTTCTTTAGAGTATTTTTTATTTATTTTAAGACCTAATAAACAGTTATCTAGAATAGTTAGATAGGGCATTAGAGTATCTGTTTGAAGCATATACGCAAAAGTAATATCATCGTCTTTTACTATATATCCAGAACTAGGTTTTTCTAATCCAGAAATAATAGAAAGAAGGGTAGATTTACCTGCGCCAGATGGACCCACTATACCTAAGAAATCACCCTTATTTACTTTTATATTTATATTATCTAATACTTTTACTTCTTCATCTATTGTCTGATAATTCTTATATAGATTTTTTATTTCTAAAATATTATTCATTTTTAGAAAAAGAAGTATCTACTAATTCATTATATGGAACCTTTTTCTCTAGTTCTTTAGCTTCAATCATTATATCTTGTAAATGATTAAATTCTTCTTCACTAAAGTAAGTATTCTTTTTCCAAGCATCATTATCTTTATATCTTTGAATCATTTTAGTTAATTCATTAATAGTTATATCTGGAAAGAAATCTATTACTTCTTTTGCAATTTTTTCTGGATCAGTTTTAGCTACATAATCTAAACCTTTATTAATTGCGTTAGTAAATTTTTGAACAGTATCTTTATTATTTTTAATATAACTACTTAGTGCGTTATAAGAAGTATATGGAACTTTTCCACCATATTCTCCAACATAACCAACTACATAACCATATCCTTCATTTTCAACTTGTGTAGCATTTGGTTCAAATAGAGTAACAAAGTCTCCAGTACCAGAGATAAATGCACTTGCCATAGATGCAAATTCTACACTTGTATCAATAGTTAAATCATCTAGATTAATTCCATTTTGTTTAAGAGTATATTCTAGAGTCATTTCAGGCATACCACCAACTCTTCCTCCAATAATATATTTTCCTTTTAAATTATCTAGAGTAAAGTTATCTATTTTTTCTCTTGATACTATAAATGATCCATCTCTTTGAGTTAAAGATGCAAATGTTTTTATATAGTCTTTTCTACCTGAATTATATACATAAATAGAAGCTTCAGAACCACAGAATCCTATTTGTACATCTCCTGATAAAACTGCCGCAGTTACTTTATCTGCACCTGGTGTTAAAGTAAGATCAATGTCTATTCCTTCATCTTTAAAATATCCTTTTTTAATAGCAATATATTGAGGAGCATAAAATACACTATGTGCAACCTCCGCAACTTTTACTTTTACTAAATCATTATCTTTATTTTCTTTGTTCGTAAAGAATAGTAAATAAGAAATTAAAGCAATAACAAGCAAAGTAATAAAACCTATTATTATTTTCTTCATTTTTTTAATCTTCCTTTCACAATATAATATTCAAATAGATTTAAATATGCTACAATTAATATTGGTGAGATTATGGATTTAGACAGATTAAATGATAGACAAAAAGAAGCAGTAGAAAACCTTGATGGACCTATGCTTGTACTTGCGGGTGCAGGTTCTGGAAAAACAAGAGTTTTAACAACTAAGGTTGCGTATTTACTAGAAAATAAAGATATATCTCCAGCTAATATTTTAGCGATTACTTTTACTAATAAAGCCGCTAAAGAAATGAAGGAAAGAATATATAATTTAATAGGTAGACAAGCATTCTTAATACAAATATCAACATTCCATTCATTTGGTTTAAAATTATTAAAAGAAAACTATGAATTACTAGGTTATTCAAATAACTTTACTATATTAGATTCTGATGATTCATTAACTGTTATTAAGAAGATAATGAAAGAACAAAATATAGATTCTAATAAGTTTAATCCTAAAGGGATAAAAGCTAGTATTTCTGATAATAAAAATGAAATGGTTTCAGTAATGGAACATGAAAAATTTGTTTATACTGAATATGATGAAGTAGTACATAAAGTATATGATGAATATGAAAAAGCACTTAAAAGAAGTAATGCAATAGATTTTGATGATTTATTACTATTACCACTAGAATTATTTAAAAATAATCCAGATGTATTATCTAAATATCAAGATCAATATAGATATGTATTTATTGATGAATATCAAGATACTAATAAACCACAATATTTATTAAGTAAAATGATAAGTGCTAGATTAAAAAACATTACTGTTGTTGGAGATAATGACCAAGCTATATTTACTTGGAGAGGCGCAGATTATAAAAACATACTTAACTTTGAAAAAGATTATCCTAATGCAAGAGTAGTTATACTAGATGAAAATTATAGATCT
The DNA here is from genome assembly GCA_017511805.1 of Bacilli bacterium. Lineage (GTDB taxonomy): Bacteria > Bacillota_I > Bacilli_A > RF39 > UBA660 > RUG13038. The sequence continues at coordinate 24,466 of JAFWJA010000003.1, read as the reverse complement.
ACTAAGACTATACTAAAGGCTGCGAATAACGTAATAAAACATAATAAAATTAGAAAAGAAAAGAATTTATGGACTGAGAATGAAGAAGGTAGTCTAATTACTTACTTTAAAGCATTTGATGAAAAAGATGAGTCAGATTATGTTGTTAAAGAAATTAGAAAACTATTAGATCAAGGAATTAATCCTAATGAAATATGTGTACTATATAGAGCAAATGCACAAAGTAGAAATGTTGAAGAAGCATTTCTTCAAAATAATATTTCATATAGAATAGTTGGTTCATATGCATTCTATAATAGAAAAGAAATTAAAGATTTAATCGCGTATTTAAAACTTGTTCATAATGAAAAAGATGATGTTTCATTACTAAGAGTAATTAATTATCCAAAAAGAGGAATAGGTAATAAATCTATAGAGAATCTAGCTATTATATCTAGAGAAGAAAATAAATCTTTATTTGAATCTATTAATTCAGGTAAAGAACTAGAATTTAAAAACATGATTCTAAACCTTAAACAGGAACAAGATAATATGCCTTTAACTGACTTTGTAGAACTAGTTTTAAATAAATCAGGGATCAAAGAAAGTTTAAAAAATGAGAAGACTTTGGAAGCTGATATAAGACTTGAAAACTTAGAGGAATTTAAATCTATTGTTAAGAATGTAGAAGAGTTAGATGGAATAGTATCACTAGGAGATTTTCTAGATGAATTAAGTCTAGTTTCAGATGCATCAGAAAATCAAATTGAAACTGAAGAAAAAGTTACTTTAATGACTATGCATGCGGTTAAAGGACTAGAATTTGATTATGTATTTGTAGTAGGCGTAGAAGAAGGATTATTCCCACATTTAAATTCTATGAATAGTGAAGAAGAACTTGAAGAAGAAAGAAGACTTGCGTATGTTGCGATTACTAGAGCAAGAAAAAAACTATATATAATAAATTCTAGAAGTAGACTTCTTTATGGTAAAGTATCTAGTAATGTACCTAGTAGATTTATATCTGAAATAGGGGATGAATTACTAGATGAAGAAAAGAAACAAAAATTATTTGAGAATAAAAAGATTGACAAAGAAAAGATGCTAGTGGATAATGATATTAAACCAGGTGATTTAATAGAACACGAGAAATATGGAAAGGGTGTAGTACTTAATATAGATGGATCTATTGCTACTATATCATTTAGTAAATCAGGTGTTAAAAAGTTATTAAAGAACCATAAATCAATAAAGAAAGTGAGCATAAATTTATGAAAAAAGTAAGAAAATGTGTTATACCAGTTGCTGGTATGGGTACTAGATTTTTACCTGGTACTAAAGCAATACCAAAGGAAATGTTTCCAATAATAGATAAACCAGCAATTCAATATATAGTTGAAGAAGCAGTTAATAGTGGAATTGAAGAAATATTATTTATAACTAGTTCATATAAGAATTCGGTTATAGATCATTTTGATAGAAATTTTGAGTTAGAAACTAGACTAGAAAAAAGTAATAAATTAGATAAATTAGAAATAGTTAAAGAAATATCTAAATTAGCTAATTTTTCATATATAAGACAAGGAGAACCATTAGGTTCAGGTCACGCAATTAAACTAGCAAAAAGTTTTGTTGGTGATGAACCATTTGCGGTTATGTATGGTGATGATGTTATGATGTATGAAAAGCCTGTATTAGGTCAATTAATAGATATATATAATCAAAAAGATTGTAATGTTATTGGAGTACAAGAAATTGATCCAGAACTTGCTTATAAATATGGTATTATTGATTATGATGATAAAGAAACAGGAAAAATTAAAACAATTATTGAAAAGCCAAAGAATGAAGATGCACCTTCTAATCATGCAGGTTTAGGTAGATATATAGTTAAACCAGAAATATTTGATGAATTAGAAACACTTAGTAAAGGTGCTGGAGGAGAATATCAATTTACTGATGCGATGAAAGAATTAATGAATAAGCAAGATTTCTATGCATGTAAGTTTGATGGTAAGTATTTTGATATTGGTAGCCAACAAGGATACTTAAAAGCTAATGTTGAATTTGCTCTTCAAAGAGATGACTTAAAAAAAGATGTTAAAAAGTACATTAAAGAATTAAAGATTAACTAGTTTAATCTTTTTTTATTACTATAAAACTGGTATAATATATATAGGTGATAACATGAAGAATATCGAAGAAAGAATAAATAAATTAATAGAAATAATTAATAAGGCTAGTTATGAATATTATGTTCTTGATAATCCAACTATAACAGACCAAGAATATGATGATGCATATAATGAATTATTAATGTTAGAAGAAAAATATCCAGAACTAAAAAGAGAAGATTCACCAACACTTAGAGTTGGTGGTGAAGCAATAGATAGTTTTAAAAAAGTTACTCATGCTTCTCCAATGCTTTCTTTTGATGATATTTTTAATGAAGAAGAGATAATACTTTTTGATGAAAGAATTAAGAAAACAATATCTAAACCAGAATACACTTTAGAGCCTAAAATGGATGGTTTATCTGGTTCATTAATATATGAAAATGGAGTACTTGTTAGAGCAGCTACTAGAGGTGATGGAATAACTGGTGAAGATATAACAATTAATGTTAAAACTATAAAGTCAGTACCTCTTCATTTAACAAAGGATATAAATATTGAAGTACGCGGTGAAATATATATGAGTAAACTTTCTTTTGAAAGAGCTAATAGAGATAGAGTTGCTAATAATGAAAAAGAGTTTGCTAATCCAAGAAATGCAGCTGCTGGTTCAGTAAGACAATTAGATAGTAAGATTACTGCTAAAAGAGATTTAGATTTTATGGCATATTTTTTACCAAATCCAGAAGATTTTGGTATTAAGACACAAGAAGAGTCTATTAAGTTTTTAAAAGAACTAGGTTTTGTTACTAATATTAGTTTAAATGGTCTTGCTAAAAATAGTACAGATATTATTAATTATGTTAAAGAATTAAATAAGAAAAGACCAGAACTACCATATGCAATAGATGGTGTTGTTATTAAAGTAGATAGTTTAGAAGATGAAAAAGTACTAGGTTTTACTGCTAGAGTACCTAGATGGGGTATTGCATATAAGTTTCCAGCAGAACAAGTACTAACTAAATTAAATGAAATTAAGTATACAGTAGGTAGAACTGGTAAAATAACACCAAATGCTATATTTAATCCAGTACACGTAGATGGATCACTTGTTAGCAAAGCAACTCTTCATAATTTTGACTATATAGTAGATAAAGATATAAGAGTAGGAGATATTATATCCATTAGGAAGGCAGGAGACGTTATTCCGGAAGTAGTCGAAGTAAAACTTGATAGAAGAGATGAAAACAGTACTCCTACAAAGATGATAACAACTTGTCCTATATGTGAAACAGAGTTAATTAAAAAAGATGCTAATCATTTTTGCCCTAATGAAAATTGTCCAGCAAGACATACTGAGGGTTTAACTCACTTTGTTGAAAGAGATGCTATGTATATAGAAGGATTTGGTGAAAGAATAGTTGAAGACTTCTATAATGAGGGATATCTTAGAAAGATAGAGGATTTTTATAATTTATATAAGTATAAAGATGATTTAATGACATTAGAGGGATTTGGTGAAAAAAGTATTACTAATTTATTAGAGGGAGTAGAAAATAGTAAAAAGAATAGTTTAGAAAGATTAATATATGCATTAGGAATCAGATATGTTGGTAAGAAAACAGCTAAAGTACTTGCTATGTATTTTGGTACAATGGATAAATTTATGAATGCTGATTATGAATTATTGAAGAATATTCCTGATGTAGGAGATATAATTGCGAAAAGCATAGTAGATTACTTTAATGAGGAAAGGAATAAAGAATTAATTAGTAATCTAAAAGAACTTGGACTTAATATGGAATACTTAGGTGAAAAGATAGATACATCTAATGAAAATATAAATGGTAAAACATTTGTTATAACTGGAACATTAAGTAATTCTAGAGATGTTTATAAAGAAAAACTTGAAAGTTTAGGTGCTAAAGTAACAGGTTCAGTTACTAAAAAAACAGATTATGTTTTAGTAGGTGAAAATCCTGGAAGTAAATATGATAAAGCAGTAGAATTAGGTATAAAAATAATAAATGAGGAAGAGTATAATGATTTGATAAAATAGTTGTATTTTATATATAAAAATGCTATACTTATTTTAGGTAAAGGGGAAGATTTATGAGTAAATATGAGCAATTAAGAAACGTTATTATTAACAGTAAAGAATTGTCTGATGAAAAAAAGGTATTATTATTAAGAGTACTTGATATTTATCTATCTTTTGATTCTGAAAAAGATGCGATAGATCTTGAAAATGATATATATTTTCTAGATGGTGTTCAATTATCTGATATTGAAAGAGTTACGCTAGAATATTCAAGATTATGCAAAATGAATAATATTATTGCTGAACAAAATCCTAATGATGAAAAAGCACATGAGTTTTTTACTAAAAAAGTAGAAACATATTCATTAACTAAGGATATAGGTAAGAAAAAGGAACTATTAAATGAATATTTATTAGATGAAGAAAAAATGCCTAGTTTTTGTTCAACATATGATGCTTTATTAGAAAAGTACATGAACTTAAATGATATAAAAGATATTAGTGAATATAAATTTACTAATAAAATCAAGCATTAAACCTTGGTTTTTTGTGTTGGTAGTGTGAATTAAGAATAATATAGGAGGTAACATGGGATTAGAAACAAGTTATTTTATTAAGTTATTTAACAACAGGTTAGTTGATATAGATAATAGCATTAAAGAGTATTCAGTTAAGATAGGTGTTTTAGATAATACTAATGTTTTTAGTGATAATTCTGTAGATATAGAAAAATTATTAGCTACTAAAAAAGATACCTTATTCTTCTTTATTAGTGATAGTTTACCAGGAGCTAATAATGTAAAAGTAGTTGAAGATCTTGGGTTATATTTAAAAATAATGAAATCTTCAAAAGTGTTTTTACGTAGTACAGAACAATTTAAATCGTTAAAAGACAAAGTACAATCTTATATAATAGCAATCTTAGGTAACTATACTGGATATAAACATGAGATTGAACAATTACAAGAAGAAAAGGCTAGAATTGAAGCGTTTAAAGATGTATTAGAAAATGGTTTTGATATTACTAATGGGGTAAACTCTGAAGCAATCGCAGTTGATATTAAAAAACTAAGAATAAGTGATGCTGAAAAAACAAGTTTATCTATGATTATATTAAAAACTGTTACTAATCAATTAGCTAAAGAAAAAGAAAAGAGAGAAAAGAAATATTTAGAAGAACTAGAAAGAAGAAAAAATGAAGCTCTAACAAGACAAATGAGTAGAAAACCTAGGGAAACTAAAGAAAAAAATGTTAGAAAGATTATAGATGAGATAATAGATTCAAATGAAGAAATAAAAGAATCAATTGAAAGAAATTCAATTTTAGTTGATGATTTGAAAAATAGTATATATAATCAAATCTCTTTAAGAAAAGAATTAAAGATTTCAACACCTGAATTTAAAGAAACTGTTGAAAAATTAGTAAACGATTTCATAGAGAAAACAGAATTAGAAATTAAGAGAAAGAAATATGAAGATATAATATTTGGTAATCATATTTTATATAATTATATTAAGAATCAATTATCTAGAGAAATAGATAATATTGCTGAAACTGAAAGTATAGTTGTAGATTTAGTAGTTAGTAGTTGTGTTAGTAATAATGTAGAGTTTGATGCTGCATCTGTTTATGAAATAGCTAAAGATATTAATTTATCATATTTTAATAGAAAGTCTAATGAGATTATTACTTCTCTTAATATAGCTAAAGGATTATTATCTGAAGGTTCAGATTATATTAGAAGATTTGAAAGAACTGATTTTACTGAAGAAGAAGTAACAGAAACAGTAGAAAGATTAAGTAGCAAAGGTTTATCAGTTGAATTACTTGATAAAAATAAGTCTATCATAGAATCTATGATTGAATATGTAGAAGCTAATATAGATTTATTATATAAAGGTGAAGCTGGTGATTTAGATGGTGATGATGTATTATTATTTAATAAATTAAATATGATAATGAATGTTTTAATTGATATTAATAAGACTATAACATTTAGAAAAACTGACTCTTTATCTGAAATATTATTTATGCTTGATGAAGTAGTGGATGCAGTAGCAAATTCTGATTCATTAAAAGAGTATAAAGATTCTTTAGTAACAGAATCAGAAATTGGAACATATTTAGATGAACCGAATCCATTTGATAAAGTATTATTCTTAAGTTCAGTTGATGTTAAAATAGAAGCGCCAGAATTAGTAAAATTAAAGTCACAAGTAGTTAATGTTTTAGATCAAATGGAAAAGACAAATGTCTATGAAGAAATGTCTATTAAAGCTCATAACTTTGGTAATAAAAAAAATGAAGCAGTTCGTTATTTACATAAGAATGAAATCATTTGTTTAAAACCAGGTGTAGCTAGAGTATTTATAAGACGTGTTGGACATAGAGAAGAAGGAGAAAGATTTGATAGATACATAATTGTATTTGCAGAACAAAAAGCAGCTCAAGGTACTTATGAATTAATAAATGCAGAGAATTGTGCAAATTTCTTAGCAGCTAGAAAAACTGAGTTTGATTTATTTGTTTTATTATCAAGACATGGTTATGTATATATAAATCAAGCTGGTGATATACTAGATCCTACGAAAGTAAATGAGAGCGATATACCTAATTTAAGAAAATATACATATGAGGATGAACAAGAAAGACAAAGAGGAACAGCAAATAGAATAGCATCTTATATTGGTATGAATAGAGGGGGTATAACAAATGATTAATATTATTGAAATATTTAATGAAGTTATAGAAACATATAATAAAAAATTAGAAGAATTATTGCATAGAAAAGAAGAAATATCTAAAAAAATAGATGCTTCAAATAATAAGAGAAATGAATTAAAGAAAAATGCTAATAGTATTATTAAATATTCAGATGAAGAAATAATGAATATTGTTAATAATATTAAATTAGATGGTGAACTATTAGAAATATCTGATATAGAGGAAGTTTTATCTAGTGAAGATATAGAAAATATGTCAAATAGAAAAAAGATACTTTCATTATTATTACAAATTAAGTATTTAGCGGAGATAGATCCAAATATACAATATACTGAATCACAATTAAGTGCTTTAGAAAAAGTAGTAAATGAGTTTATTTCTTCAGTTAAAGTTCTTAATGAGGAATTATCTAAAATAAATATAGATGAAAAAGAAGTATCTATAAAAATGAATAAACTAAAATCAATATTAGATAAGTTATCTAATGTTGAATCAAAAGAATTAGTTGAAGATTACGAAACAATAGAAGAAGTTATTAGTAAAAGTAAATTAGATGAAAGTCAAAAAATAGATTTTATATTTGCAGTATTGGATTATAATGTTAAAGCATATAATTCTGATATGATGGATATAGTTTCTGTACGAACTAGAACATCATCTTCTTCTAAAAAAACACCAACACCTATTATACTTAATGAAGAAGAAGTAGATGCAATTCTTCAAAAGTATAGTTATACTAGAAAAGGTGAAGAATATAGATTTTCTACATCTAGTTTAATAATAAATGGTGATAGAAAATATCTTGATTTATTATTGAAAAATGGTAATTTAAGAAATATAGATGAAGTATTAAATGTTCTAGTAAATAAATACAAGATAGGACAATATGGATTTGACTTTACAAAAGAAAAAGGAATTAAAATATTAGTTAGTTTATTAATAAGATCAAATGTAGAAACAATTGAACAAATGGTTGGTATATTTGAAAAATATGGAATTAATAAATTTGAATTATTCAATAAACCAGCTATGTTAATTAAAACAAAAGAAGAACAAACACTAGACGATGATGGTGAATCTGTAAATGGTGAAAATTTACTTGTATTTGGTGTAGCTAACAACGTTATTAGAAATATAGAATTTTTTGAACGTAATGGATTTATTGTAGAAGATATATTAAAAAAAGCATTAACTATATTTGAAAGCTCTCCAAAAACAATCGAGTATAATTACAAACTCTTTGATTTATATGGACTTCCATTTATGTTTACTGAACAAAAGAAAACAAAATGTCCATCAGCATTTCAATCAGTACATGCAGATGAATTATTAGATAGAATGCTTGAAATAAGTCCAAAGGCTTATCGTTATCTTACTGTTACATGTATGACTAAACTACTTGCGTCAGATTCTGATCATGATGCTATATATGAATTATATAGACAAAATAAATCAATGCAAGATAGAATTATATATCATGAAGTTTTAGAACCATTATTATTAGGTCCTTCAGAAAAAACTACTGAAGAAAAGAATGCAATAGCAGGTACAATAGTTCCTCCAATTAAAAGAAAAGAATCTTATGATAAAATAGTTTCTGAAAAATTAGAAGAAAGAAAAAGAAATTTCATTGAAAAGAAATTAGATTATGATAAAGAAAATATTTTCTTTGATTATACTTTATTCAATGAAAATAGATATGTAAGAGGATTAGAGAAAAACTATAGTGTATCAGGTTATCCACAAGTATACTTTATTAATGGAGTATATATATCTAAATATAAATTCTTAAAAGTATTTAATGCTTTACAAGAAATAGTAAATGAAGAAAATGTAGATGAAATATTATTATATTCATTAACTTATAAATCTATTATTTCTGAAGAGGACTTCAATAAAGTAAAAGAAGCAGTTAGTGGATTAACAAATGTTAAAAAGGGTGTGATTAAATGAACTATTTAGTGGAAAATGGAATAAGTAAAGAAACTGTTGAAGGTATTAAGAAAACTTATTCGGAAAATACACTAGATTCATTAGAATTTAATGAAGAGAATGTTATTAAAGTTATAGATTTCTTAAAAGAAAGTGGAATAACAATAGATAATATAGAAAAAATATTCTTTATAAATATAAATGTATTTTTTAAGAGTGTAGATGATTTGAAGAATAACTTTAATAAATATGAGAAAGATAAATTAGCAGTAGTGCTAAATGATAATATAGATCTAATAAATGATTTATTAGTTTAAAAAATTAAAAATTGTATATAATTGATTTTTAAAACTTGTTTAAGAAATTAAACAAGTTTTTTTGTTATAACAAATTCTATTTTTAAACTATATTTTTATCTTAAATTCATGATTTTTGTCATTTGCGTATACTATTTTTATATGTTAGTATCTCCTCTTGAAAGGAGGAAATGTATGAAAAAAGTCATAGCTTTAGTGGCATTGTTAATAATGTCAATCATTGGAATAAAAGGGGTAAAGGCTGAAGTAGTATCTATTTCACAAAATTTTATTGATGGGGTTTGGTCATATCATTATAGAAATGGTGATTACTGGACTTTTGGAAATTTGCCATTTAATTATGCTAATGGGAAATTAGTTTATTGTATACAACCTGATGCTAGAATTAATATTGATACATATTATACATATAGTGATTTTGGATTATCTGGATATTCTGAATATGAAAAAAATCAAATGGAGTTAATTAGTTATTATGGATATGGTTTTCCAGGTCATGATTCATTAAAGTATTATATGGCTACTCAGGAATTAATATGGCTATATTCACCAGATGAATGGATTAAATGGACAGTTACTAATGATGAAAACTCTGAGACTATAGATGTTAGTTATGAAAAAGCTGAAATAATGAGATTAGTTAATAATCATTATGTTAAACCATCATTTTATGGTCAAAATTTTACTTCTGCGACAAATAGTATGTATTTAAAAGATTGGACTTCATCATTAGATAAATATGATATTATTGTACCAGATGAAATATCATATGAAAGAGGTAGTGATTATATTAATTTTACTACAACAAAACTAGGTACTTATCATGTTAGATTTGCTAAAAGAAGGTTTGTAAATGATTTAACTCTAGTATATGATAATGATTCTTTAAGAACACAAAAATTAGCGACTTTTGGTCAACCATATTTTGAAGAATTTGATATGTATATAAGTTTTACTGAATCATATGTAGAAATATATAAAAAAGATATAGATACAAATGAAATAATAACTGATACTGGTAATTCTATTAGAATTCTTAATAGGGATACTAATAAATATATTAAAGATTCTGATTATGAATTTAATAATGGAAAGATATGGTTATATTTACCAGTTGGTAGATATAGAATAGAGGAAACTTCTTCATCTGCGGGTTATTATATTAATACTAATGGTCTAGATTTTGAAATAATTGAGGGAGATGATAGTTCTAAGACAATAGATTTTTATAATGATAAAACTGAAGGTAAGATTAATATCAATAAAGTAGATGAAGATGGAAATAATCTATCTGGTGTTAAATTTGAAGTATATGATGAAGAAGGAGAAGTTGTTGATACTATAACAACAACAGATACGCGTACTGAAAGTAAGATTTTACCATTAGGTAAATATACTGTTAAAGAAATAGAAACTCTTTATGGTTATGAAAAGAATGATACAGTATATGAAGTGAATCTTGAATATAATAATCAGGAAGAACCTATTGTATTTGGTAATTTAGATATTGTTAATAAAAAGATTAAATGTGAAATAGTACTAATTACTACATCTGATGAAGAAGTACTTAATACTACTTTTAATGTATATGATCAAGAGGGTAATATAGCTTATACTGGTTCTACAACGGATGGCAAAAGTGAATTTTATTTACCTTATGGAGAATACATATTAAAAGAGATATCAGTCCCGGATGGATATAAGCTTAATGAAGAAGAAATAAGATTTAGTGTTAATGATATATCATGCGCATCAAATTTTAAAATTAATAATGAAAAAATTGTTATGCCTGATACTACTACTCAAAGTAGTTTTATATACTTTGCGTTAATACTAATTAATCTAGGTAGTTATGTTTATTATAAGAAAAATTGTTAAGATTATATTTTTCTTTTCATTACTATTATTATTTATACCTGTTTTTAAAGAAAAAAGATTAGAAGAAAAAATAGATAATATGTTAAATGATAAAAAAGTTAAGAGTATTTATGAAGGATATTTATTTATACCTAAATTTAACTATAAGAATCTTATTAAAAGAGATGAAAGTGCTTTAGATGAGAATATGATAGAGATGCTTAATTTTAGTGATAATATAGGAGGAAATAATATAGTTTTAGCGGGTCATAACAATAGATATGTTTTTAATAAGTTATATAGTCTTGATATAGGTGATGAAATAGTACTTAGTGATTTTGGAACAGATTATAAATATAAGGTGTCTGAATTAAAATATATTAAAGTAGATGATTTTAAAGAATTAGAAAAAGATAATTCACTAGTACTTATTACATGTACCTATGATAATCAAAAGAGATTTATAGTTATTCTTGATAAAGAATAACTTTTTCATAATTTCACATAATTAAAATATATTAAAACCAAAATTTATTTATATAATAATTACAATATGTTATAATTAAATTAACATATAGAGGTGATATTATGATTAAGATTTGTTTAGTTGAAGATGAAAAAGCATTATCTACTTTATTAAAAACTTATTTAGAAAAAGAAGATTATTCTGTTGATGTATTTTCTAAAGGTCAAGATGTTTTAGATAAATTAGATTCTAATTGTAAATATGATTTATATATATTAGATATAATGCTTGAAGATGATATTACGGGTTATGATATTATTAAAAAAATAAGAGAAAAGGATGATCATGTACCTGTTATATTTAGTTCAGCACGTGATGAATCAATAGATAAAATAGTTGGTTTAGAAATGGGATCAGATGATTATATAGCTAAACCATATTCACCAAAAGAATTGGTATTAAGGGTTAATAATATAGTAAAAAGAACATATAAATCAGATTATAATAATTTAACTTATAATGATTATGTTATAGATGTAGATAAAAGAGTAGTTAAAAAAGATGATAAGATCATAGATCTTACTACTTTAGAGTTTGATATGTTTTTATATTTTGTTAATAATAAAGGTAAATCAATTGATAGAGAAACTATATTAAATTCTATATGGGGTGATGATTATTTTGGTAGCGATAGAGTTGTTGATGATTTAATTAGAAGACTAAGAAAAAAACTAAATATAGATTTAAATACTATATATGGATATGGGTATAGATTAGTATGAGTAAAATTAGATTTAGTCTATCAAAACAATTAGTAATAATTACTTTATCATCACTTTTATTAATGATTGCGCTAATATCATTAGTATTACCTAAAAGTCTAGAACCTTTCTTTGAAAGAACTGTTTATAGTTATTTAGATAAACCACTAGAAGGTTTTGGTAAAGATAGAGATTTCATGATTGAAAATGAGAATATTATATATATTCAAAATGTTAATGGAGAATTTGTATCAAATGATAATTATAGAGAGTTTTTAAATATAGATTCTTTAGATGAAATTGCGCAATATTTAGTTAAAGAAAATGGTAAATTTGTTATAAAAGGATCTACATATTATTATTCTGTTAAAAAGACTAGAGAATTTAGAATGATTGCGATAACAAATGATTCTTATATTAAGGAATTAAGAAATAATATGCTTTATATAACAATTCCAGTTGTTACACTAATATTCTTAATAATATTAGTTATACTATTATTATGGTCTAATTATTTAGTTAAAAGAATAGGTAGAATTAAAAACAAAATAGATAATTTTAATAATCCGGATTATAAAGTTATTAATAAACCAGAAGCAGATGATGAACTTAAGTTATTAAATAGTACTATAGATGAAATGAAAGATATGATTATTACTAAAGAAAAGTATGAAAGAGAAATGTATCAAAATATATCTCATGATTTTAAAACACCAATTATGGTAATCAAATCTTATATAGAAGCATATAATGATAATATAGAGAAACCTAAAAAAGTAATTCAAGTTACTGAAGAAGAAATAAATAAACTAGAAAAGAAAGTTAAAAAGATGCTTGAACTTAATAAGGTTACATATTTAAAAAATAATACTAATGAAGAAATAGATTTAAAACCATTAATTGAAAATAAGGTAGAGAATTATAAAGTAATTAATAAAGATTTAAATTATAAATTTGAATGTGATAAAAATAGTAAAGTAAAGGGTACTGAAGAAGTATGGGAATCTGTTGTAGATAATATACTCAGTAATGCAGTTAGATACGCAAATAAAGAAATAAAGATTACTATTAATAAAAATAGAATTGTGTTCTATAATGATGGAGAAAATATTGATGAAAAGATAATTAATAAGATATTTGATTCTTATGTTAAAGGAAAGAAAGGAGAGCATGGTCTAGGATTATCTATTGTTAAAAAGAATTTAGAGTCATTAAACTATAAGGTTTATGCGAAGAACTTAAAAAAAGGTGTAGAATTTATAATTGAAAGGAAATAAGTATGAAAAAGAGAGTAATAATAATAGTAGCTGCAGTATTAGTAGTAGCAGGAGTAATTGCATTAATTATGTGTTTAAATAAAAAAGATACAAGAGAGTTCGAAATAATGATGGAAACTAATGGTGGAGTACCACTAGAGTGGGATTATAGTATAGAAGATACTTCTATAGTTGAGTTTGTAGGAAAAAGATCAGAAGTACCAGAAAGTGATAAAGATTTAGCTGGTGGAAGAGTATATGAATACTATAAGTTTAAAACAGTAAAAGAAGGAGAAACAACTATAACATTTAATTATAATTGGGTAACTCATGATGGAGTAGATAAAACAATAAAATATAAGGTAGTTGTAGATAGTGATTTAAATTCAACAGTAACAGAAATCAAGGACTAAAAATAGTCCCTGATTTTTTGACAAATTGTGTAAAATATGTTATAATTTACTTGCAATTTTGTTTTGGCACATTATTCTAGTTAATTGTTTTACTAGGAAGACGAGATTAAAACATCGTTATATGGCAGATCTATGAAACCTTTGGTGTTTGCTTCTTACGCCCAGTTTGGGGTGGATGCTGAAGATGAATGGTATTGGACGAGGCATAATGGCATATGTTTATCGAATCCAATATCAGCGGAGACCTATTCTTGTGGTAAGCCTATACGTACATCAACTGACGGACTTATTACGAAATAGGATTAAACCTATATTGTGACGAAAGTTATGTATAGCGTAGCCAGTCTTGAGTGAGATACTGGGGATTAATGAACGTCATATAGTAAATCGGCCAATTTATTATATGTATTGCATTATGAAACACTTCTTGCAAAAAAGAATTAGCAGTAAAATAAATTATTGAGGAAATCTTCTAGAGTGTAAATAATATAGGATTGCAGTGGATACTAAGTGGTAATCAAGTCGTATGAACGGTGACGTCATATTGATACTAGTAAAGGGGAACCGCTATTTTGGTAACGGGATAGTTAGTATCAGAGAAATTCTACTTGACCTATGATTCAAAGTTAACTATATTAAAGCCATAAATTGTTAAAATTAATAGTATTAAATACTATTTTTTTTTGGTATAATTTTATTAGGAGAATTAATATGAGTAAGATATCAAAAGAAGAGTTTAAGAACTTAGTTATACAAACTAAAAAGAAAGAAAAAGAAAATAAAATTAGAACTGATAGAATATGGGTTAATAAAGTAATAATAATAGCCTTTGTAGTATCATTTTGTATGTCATATGCATCAAATAAAATAATACCTGAGATAAATGTTCCACTAGGTATTATAATTACTTTATTATTCGTTATATTAGGTATATTATTTGATATAGTTGGAGTTAGTGTTACAGCCGCAGATGAAGCAGTATTTCATTCAATGAATTCTAGAAAAGTAAGAGGTGCTAATGTAGCTGTAATACTTAAAAAGAATGCATCTAAAGTATCTAGTTTTTGTTGTGATGTAATAGGTGATATATGTGGTATAGTATCTGGTGCATGTGCGACTACTATATCAATAGCAATCGCATCTAAATATGATTTTGATTTATTATTAACTGGACTTATTACCGCAGGTATAATATCATCTATAACTATAGGTGGAAAAGCAATGGGAAAAAGTTTTGCAATTAATAAAGGAAATATCATACTTTATGAATTTGCAAAATTTATTTCGATTTTTTATAAAAAGAAAAATTAGTGTAAACTAATTTTTTTTTAAAATTATTAATAATAAATTATGATATAATCAAAAATAGAAGGAGAGATTTTATGAAAGAAAAGAAAAAAGAAAAAGTTGTTACTGAAGAAAAAGTAGAAAAAGAAGAAATTACTTTTGAAACACCAAGTAACAAAAAAGGAAAAAAGAAATTAGTAATAGGTATTTTTATAGCAGTATTACTAATTGGTGGAGCACTAGCGTCATATTTTATATTCTGTAATGGAGGAAAAAAGACTGATCCAAAGAAGGAAACTAAAAAGGATGAAGATAAGAAAAAGTCAGCTTATTATATAACTGACAATTCTATACAAGATTTTGATTTACGTTTCTTACAATTAGAAAATACAGAACAAAATAAAATTTATAGTCCATTATCTATAAAATATGCATTACAAATGTTAAAAGAAGGATCAGATGGAGATACAAAAACACAAATTGAAAATATAATAGGAGATTATAAAGGCCATAAATACACTAATAGCAATAATTTATCATTAGCTAATGGTTTATTTGTAAAAGATTCTTACAAAGATAGTATTAAAGATACATATATTAAAACATTAACAGATAAATATAATGCAGATGTAGTTTTTGATAGTTTTTCTTCTACTAGTACATTAAATAATTGGGTTGGAGATAAAACACTAGGTTTAATTAAAGATATGTTTAATGATGATGTACTATCATTAGATTATATATTAGTAAATGCATTAGGAATTGATATGGATTGGGTAAACCAAATTCGTTCTGATAAAAAATATTATGAAGTTAATTTTAAGCGTGAAAAATATAATACTTCTTTATCACCATATAATGAATATGATAATTCTAAATTTAATGGTTCAAAGGATGTCAAATCCGCTAAAATAGCCGCTATAACTAATAAATATGATATAGTTAATGAATTAGGTAGAGATAAAATTGCTGAAATATTAAAAACTGAATATCAAAAATGGTTAGATGAAGGAGCACCAGGTGCTTGTGAGGATTTTGGCCAAACTGGTGGTGGATTTTTAGGAGCAGAAAAATTAGAGTCTGGTCAAGCATTTATAGATAAATATTTAGATACATATATAAATGAATTAAATGAAAACTATAAACATAATAGTAGCTCAACAGATTTTTATTGGTATACAGATGATAATGTAAAAGTATTTGCAAAAGATTTAAAAGAATATGATGGCACAACATTAGAATATGTAGGTATTATGCCTAAAACAGAATCACTAAATACTTATGTAAATAATTTAAAAGCATCAGATGTAACAAAACTAATTAATAGTTTAAAAGATACAAGTCTAGATAGCTTTAAAGATGGAGTTGTAACAGAATTAACTGGAGATATTCCAATGTTTAATTTTGATTATGAGTTACAATTAAAAGATGATTTACAAAAATTAGGAATAAAAGATGTATTTGATTCATCTAAAGCTGATTTATCTAAGTTATCAACAGATAAATCTACATATATTAGTTATGCTTCTCATAAGGCTAATATTGAGTTCTCTAATGATGGTATTAAAGCTGCTGCTGTTACAGGAATAGGTGGAAGAGGTGGAGGAGACTGTGGTTTCTATTACTTCTTTGATGTACCAGTAGAAAAGATTGATCTATCATTTGATAAACCATATTTATTCTTAATAATAGATAAGTCAACTAATGAAGTATGGTTTACTGGAACAGTATATGAACCAACTGAATATGTAAGTAATTATTAATAAAAAAATAACTAGTGTACACTAGTTATTTTTATTTTACAAAAAAAATAGGAACTGCCCCCCTGAAGAACAGTTCCATAAAAAAGAATAAAAAGGGGTTGGCTAGTGTGATACTAGCAGCCAATTCGCCATTTGGGAATTGGTAGTTAATATATTACTTATTTTGACATTGTTTGTCAAGACTTTTTACAAAATTATGTTATAATTATTAAAGAAAGTGTGATTATATGAATGATTTAGCATTGATTAAAGGGATAGGTACATCTACAATAACAAAATTAAACAAACTAGATATATATAACTCAGATGATTTAATTACTTATTATCCATATAGATATGATATTCTAAAAAAGACAAATTTATTTTCTGATAAAGTAGTTGTAGTAGGAATAATTGAAAGCATTCCTACAGTTAATTATTTTAATAGAAAAAATAGATTAAGTTTTAGGATTAATATTGATAATAAAATAGTAAATACTATTATTTTTAATAGAGCATTTCTAAAACAACATTTAACTATTGGAAAAGCAGTAACAGTTATAGGTAAATATGATAGTAATAAAAATGTATTAACCGCAAGTGATATTAAATTAGAAGATATAGGTGATATAACAAAAGTATTTCCTATATATCATTTAATAAAAGGTATTACTAGTAAGAATCTAAATAAATATATTAATCTAGCTTTAAAACAAAGTTATGTGATAGATTATTTACCAGAAGAAATTATTTTAAAAAATGATTTATTAAATAAAAAAGAAGCACTAAATATTATTCATAATCCAGTTTCTAGTGATAAACTAAAAAAAGCTATATATAGATGTAAGTATGAAGAACTATTTTTATTCATGCTTAAGATAAATGAACTAAAAAATAAGAATAATCTTATGAATATAGGTTATTCTAAAAATATAGATTTAAATAGAATAAAAGAGTTTATAGAAACACTTCCATTTAAATTAACACCTGATCAAGAAAAGACATTAGATGAGATATTTGATGATTTAAAAAGTGATAAAAGAATGAATAGACTTGTTCAAGGTGATGTTGGTTCAGGTAAAACCATTGTAGCAATTATAAGTATGTATGTAATGTATTTAAATGGATATCAAAGTACTATGATGGCACCAACTGAAATTCTTGCTCATCAACATTTTGAAAATATGAAAAAATTATTTTCTAACTTTGATATAAATATATGTGAGATTCTAGGTAGTACATCAAAAAAAGAAAAAGAAATAATAAAACAAGATCTTGAATCAGGTAAAATAGATATGATAGTAGGTACTCACGCTCTTATTCAGGATGACATTAAATTTAATAACCTAGGTCTTATTATAACTGATGAACAACATAGATTTGGTGTTAATCAAAGAGCTAATTTAAGGAATAAAGGTAATATGCCTGATGTTCTATATTTATCCGCAACTCCAATACCAAGAACTTATGCACTTACTATTTATGGAGATATGGATATATCAATTATTAAAACTAGACCAGAGGGTAGAAAACCTATAATAACAAAAGTTAAAAATAATAGTGAAATAAAAGGAGTTCTTTTAAAAATGAAAGAAGAACTAGATAATAATCATCAGATTTATATAGTTTCTCCTTTAATTGAAAATGAAGAATCTGATGATGAAGATATAAAGAAATTATATAGAAAATTTTCACTTGCTTTTAAGGATAGAAATATAGGTATACTTCATGGAAAGATGTCACAAAAAGAAAAAGATGAAGTAATGAATAAGTTTTTAAATAAAGAAATAGATATACTAATAAGTACAACAGTAATAGAAGTAGGAGTAGATGTTAAGAATGCTACTATGATGATTATATTTGATGCATATAAATTTGGTTTATCAACACTTCATCAATTAAGAGGAAGAGTAGGAAGAAATGATTTACAGTCTTATTGTGTTCTTATGACTGATAGAGAAACAGAAAGACTAAATATTATGGAAAATGTATCAGATGGATTTGTATTAGCGGAAGAAGATTTTAAGTTAAGAGGATCTGGTGATCTATTTGGAACTAAACAATCAGGAGATATGAATTTTAAACTAGCTAATTTAACTAAAGACTTTGATATTTTATTAAAAACTAAAGAAGATAGTAACATGATTCTAAGTAAAATTTCTGAATATCCTTTACTAAAGGGGTTATTATATGATAGTATAAATAAAGATTAAGGAGGCAATATATGAAAAAGAATAGTTCATTTTATTCAATATATTTTAATGTAATGTCTATTATACTTGTTTCATTATGCTTAGTAATAACAATTAATAGAGATAGAAACATGTTTATTGTCTCAATAATTCTTTTAGTTATTGTAATTATAGAGTTAATTTCTAATATTATACACTTTATTAAAATTAATAAAAAAATTGATTGACAAATAATAAATAATAATATATTATTATTATAGCGTAACGAGAGTTACGTAAACGCTTTCACAATTTAGTTGAAAGTGTAACCAAACCCCCTGAAGGAGCCGAAAGGCTCCACTTTTTTTGTTTGAACAAATTGTTAAATTTTAGAAATACAAAATAACAATATTTATTAAAATTAATCATTTTTTTATCTATTATGATATAATGTTTATAAATTATAAGGAGGTTATTATGGGAAAATATTGTACTAAATGTAAAAACTTAGTAGATAGCAATGCTTTGTTTTGTGTATTTTGTGGAAATAGTTTAAAAATAGAAGAAATAGATGCATTATCATTTTTACCAAAACAATATAAAACTCTTCTTGGTGGTATGATTGAATTTGGTGTAGATCAAATCAAAGATTTAAAAAAAGGGAAAAGTTGGGGTTATGATAAAATATATAATATTAATGCAAAATTCAATACAGGATGGAGAAAGGATATTGGATCTTTAGATTTTAATATTAAGGAACCTGGTTCTGCAAAAATATTATATACAATACATTTTTCTATGGATGATTATGAAGAAATGAATGCTTTGATCAATTATATAAAAGAGAAACATGAAAATTATCTTTCTCAAAAAAATGAAGAAATGCTAAAAGAACATAGAAAAAAATGTAATGTATGTGGAAACATTTTTTGCTATAACGGATATGATGTACAAAGAAACCAAAATAATGAAAAAGATGCAGCATTTGCAACTATGGTTGCTGGTTTAAACGCTATTTCAGGAACTAGATATGATATGTATGAACAAAGCAAAAGAAGTGAGTCACTAAAGAATCAAGTGATTGATTATGGTAAGTGTCCAAATTGTGGATCACGTGATTTAGTAGAATTAGAAGAAAGTACACATTCTGATGATAATTCAGAAAAATCAATTGATGAAATTAGAAAATATAAGAAACTATTAGATGAAGGAATAATAACTCAAGAAGAATTTGATAAAAAGAAAAAAGAATTGTTGGGATTATAATATAAACAATTTAGTTGAAAGTGTAACCAACCCCCCTGAAGATAGGTCGAAAGACCTATCACTTTTTTTCCTTTATTTTATAAAGAAAAATAACAAATTGTATTTTTCTTACATATACATTTACATATACAACTTTTTTTAGTGGCTATGGAGTGTTAAAAAAAAGGTGTTATTGATATATTTGAATGATCGTAAAATAGTAATATTACGATTATTTTGAAAAAATTAAAAAAATAATTCAAAAGTCTTGACTTAAAGTTAGCTTTAACTTGTATAATTATAATGAGAGGAGAAATAATATGAATGAAGATTTAAAAATTACAAACGAATGGGATAAAACCTTTGAATTAAGTGAGAAAGTAAATCACAAGAAAGTAACTTTTCATACTAGGTTTGGATTTACATTAGTAGCAGATCAATATGAGCCAAAAAATTATGAAGGAAAACTACCAGCAATTTCAGTATGTGGACCTTTTGGTGCAGTTAAAGAACAATGTAGTGGGCTATATGCAATGAAGATGGCAGAAAGAGGATTCTTAACTATTGCTTTTGATCCATCATTTACTGGTGAATCAAGTGGAACTCCAAGATATGTAGCATCACCTGATATTAATACAGAAGATTTTCAAGCTTCTATAGATTATTTATCAACTCTTGAAAATGTTGATTCTGAAAAAATATCCATAATTGGTATTTGTGGTTGGGGAGGACTTGCATTAAATGTAGCAAGTATAGACACAAGAATAAAAGCAACTATTTGTTCAACAATGTACAATATGAGTAAAGTAAATCATGATGGATATTTTAATTCTAATACAGAAGATTCTTTATATGAATTAAAAGAAAATCTAAATAAACAAAGAATAGAAGATTATAAGAATAATGATTATAAATTAGGTGGAGGTTGTTTAGAATTACCTGTTCCAGAAGATTCACCATTCTTTGTAAAAGATTATAGTGAATACTATAAGGGAAGAGCATATCATGAAAGAAGTTTAAATTCTAATGGTGGCTGGAATATGACATCAGCATTATCATTTATCAATACTCCACAACATACTTTTTCTAAAGAAATTAGAAATGCTGTATTGATTATTCATGGAGAAAAAGCACATTCTTGCTATTTTAGTAAAGAAGCATATGAAGATATGGTAAAAGATTCAAAATATACAGACAATAAAGAATTAATGATTATACCAGGAGCAGTTCATACTGATTTATATGATAATTTAGAAGTTATACCATTTGATAAAATAGAAGAATTTATAAGAAAGAATATTAAATGAATAAAAAAATAATTATAACTATTTTATTAATATTAATAATTATTATCTTAGGAATAATATTTATTCCAAAGTGGAAAGGTAAAAACATTGATATGAATGAAATAAAGGAAAATATAAAAAATAAAGATACTTCTTTTGATTTTAGTAACAAATATGTAATTCTTAATAATGGTATTAAAATGCCAATCATTGGATTAGGTACTTGGACTTTTACAAATGAAGAAGCAGAAGAAGCAGTTTATATTGCAATTAAAAATGGATATAGATTAATAGATACAGCACAGTATTATGGCGACGAAGTTGGAGTAGGAAAAGGTGTTAGAAAAGCAATTAGTGAAGGGATTGTTAAAAGAGAAGATATTTTTGTAACTTCAAAAATATATGCATCTACTGATCATAATAAAGCTATAGAAAAATCATTAAGTAACCTTGACTTAGATTATATAGATTTACTTTTAATACACCAACCTGGATTTGATGATAAAGGCCTATATCAAACTATGGAAAAGTATTATAAAGAAGGTAAACTAAAAGCAATAGGTATTTCAAATTACTATACAAAAGAAGCTATTGATGAAGTACTAAGTTATGCAGAAATAGTTCCAACTGTTATCCAAAATGAAAATCATATTTATTATCAAAATAATGAATTGCAAGATTATGTAAAACAATATGGAATTATAATTGAGTCATGGTATCCATTTGGTGGAAGAGGTCATACTGATGAAAATTTTAATAATGAAACTATTGTTAAAATAGCAAAAAAGTATAATAAAACTTCTGCACAAATAATACTAAGATGGCAATTACAAGCTGGATATATAGTAATTCCAGGAAGCAAAAATCCAGATCATATAAAAGAGAATATAAGTATATTTGATTTTGAATTATCTGATGAAGATATGAAACAAATATATAATATTAATGAGAATAGAAGATACGAAAATTGGTAATATAAAAGTATCGGAAGATTAAGATATATAGAACGGATGAAAATCCGTTTTTGTATGGTATAATTAAATACATGGAGTTGATACTTATGCAGAATAAATTAGATTATTTAATTGAAGAATTAATTAAAGAAGATCCTAATCTTTCTAATATAGAAATACCAACAAATATAGATGAGAAAAAAGATTTATATCGTGCTTTAAGAAATCTAAGAAACCCAAAACCTATAAGTGAAGAATATTTAAAGATTCAAGATGAGTATCTTAAAGAGGAAATAAATAATAAAGGTATTATAGACGAAAAAGACATTGCATTTGATAAAGATATTATCTCTATATGGCAAGGAGATATTACTACTTTAAAATGTGATGTTATCGTAAATGCTTGTAATGAATACTTATTAGGTTGCTTCAATCCAACTCATAGATGTATTGATAATACTATTCATTCTTTTGCTGGTATGCAACTTCGTGAAGAATGTAATAATATTATGAAAGGTAAAACACTACCAAATGGAGAAGTAGTATTAACAAATGCTTATAATTTACCTTCTAAATACATTATTCAAACAGTTGGACCACAAGTTAATGGAATACCTAGTGACAAAGATAAAGAAGATTTAAGGAAATGTTATTATAATTCATTAGAGTTATGTAAAGAAAAAGGACTAAAAACAATAGCATTTCCATGTATTGCTACAGGTCTTTATGGCTTCCCAAAAGAAGAAGCTAGTGAGATAGCAATAGATACAATAAAAGAATATTTAAAAGATAATCATAACACATTTAATCATATTATATTTAATGTATATAAAGATGAAGATTTAGAAATATATATAAAGAATATCTAAGGTGGCGATAAAAATGACTGATATAATTAAAATTAAAAAATGGATTGATGAAGCAGATGCAATAATAATTGGAGCAGGTGCTGGTTTATCAGATGCAGCAGGTATTCATTATAGTGGAGAAAAGTTTGAACATGATTTTATAGATTTTATAAGAAAGTATGGAATAAAAGATTTATATACATCATCATTTTATCCATTCAGAACAGAAGAAGAAAAATGGGCTTATTGGGCAAAACATATATACTTCTCTTACTATGAAAATAAACATACTAATTTATATCAAAATCTTTACAATTTGGTTAAAGATAAAAATTATTTTGTTATAACCACTAATACAGATGGACAATTTATAAATAACGGTTTTGATAAAGAAAAAGTATTTGAAGTTCAAGGAAGTTATTCCAAACTTCAATGCTCAACACCATGTCATAACAAATTATATGATAATGAAGAGCAAGTAAAAGAATGGTTATCAAATATTGATAGTGAATTAAAAATACCAAGTAATCTTGTTCCAAAATGTCCTGTATGTGGAGGAAATATGTCCGTTAATTTAAGATGTGATGATACATTTGTTGAAGATGATAATTGGCATAAAATGCAAAATAAATATGATGACTTTATAAAAAATAACTCTGACAAAAATGTGTTATTGTTAGAATTTGGAATCGGATTTAACACACCTGGAATTATAAGATTTCCATTTGAGCAAATGACATTTATGCATGATAATTTTAAACTTATAAGATTCAATGATAAATATGCAATGGTTCCTGAAGAAATACAAGATAGATCGATATCAGTAACGGATAGTATAAGTGAAATTATTGATTTAGTAGATAAATTAAAATGATTGGAATATTAAGATATACAGAACGGATGAGAATTCGTTCTTTTATGTTATAATTTATATATAGGTGGTGATAATGTGATATTGAATATAAGTGGTAGAACCGATATAGTCGCATTTTATTCTGATTGGTTAATTAATCGATTAGATGAAGGATTTATTGATGTTAGAAACCCTTTTAATCCTAAAATGGTTAGTAGAA
>JAFWJA010000025.1 GCA_017511805.1 Bacilli bacterium | reverse complement strand
TCACATTCAATAATTTAATCATTTAATTTTATGGTAAAATAATTGTAGGATGTGAGAATAATGAATAATGATTTAGAGTACAAAGAATTATCTTCTAAAAGTAAAGAAGAAATAATGGAACTATTTAAAACAAATGAAGATGGACTAAATATAAATGCTTTTCGTCATAGATTAGAAGAATATGGAGAAAACATCGCAACTAATAGAAAAAAGAAAACCCCATTATATTTTATGTTTGAAGCATTAAAGGATAAGTTTGTCTTAATATTATTTTTACTTGCCACAATTGATTTTATTACAGATGATAAAATAGGTGTTTTTATAATACTTGGTATTGCATTAATAAGTGTTATTATAAGGTTTAGTCAAGATTGGTCCACATATAAATTTAATGAAAAATTAAAAGAACAAATAAGAATATTTACTGATGTTATAAGAGAAGGTAAACAAAAAGAAATAAGACAAGAAAAAGTAGTCTATGGAGATATTATTACATTAAGTGCAGGAAGTGTTATACCAGCAGATTTATATTTGTTTGAAAGTAAAGACTTATTTATTAATCAATCAGCATTTACTGGTGAAAGTGCAGCAGTAGAAAAGAATATCAATATAGAATGTAAACCTAATGATCCTATAGATATAAATAATATATGTTTAATGGGTTGTAATGTTATAAGTGGTCAAGGAAAAGGTGTAGTTATTAAAACTGGACTTGATACATTTATAGGTAATATGAACAAACAAAAAGAAGTAGTTAAAGAAGAAACAACTTTTGATAAAGGTATGAATCATATTACAGGGCTTCTTATTAAATGTATGGTGATAATTTGTATATTAGTATTTGTAATTTATGGAATGATAAGAGGAAATATCAATCAAGCAATATTGTTTGCTTTATCAGTCGCTGTAGGTATTACACCTAGTATGTTACCAATGATAGTTAATGTTAACTTAACTAAAGGAAGTAAAGCATTAGCTAAAAAGAATACTCTAGTTAAAAGTATTAAATCAATTCAAAATTTAGGTTCTATGGATGTGTTATGTACTGATAAAACAGGAACTCTTACAAAGAACAACATTGAACTACAAAAGTATATTAATGTTGATGGAGAAGATGATGATTATGTACTAAAATGTGCATATGTTAATAGTTCTCTTGGTACGGGGTATAAAAACATAGTAGATAAAGCTATAATTCAATATGCCAAAAGTCATAATGTAGATATATCTAACTATAAAAAAATAGATGAAATTCCATTTGATTATATGAGAAAAAGATCATCAATAGTTGTAACTCATCATGATAAAATTAGAGTAATTGCCAAAGGAGCATTAGAAGAAGTAGTAAAAGTATGTGATATGGCACGAGTAAATGGAGAAGAGGTTCCAATTACAAAAGAAATAACAGAAAAAGTAAATAAAAAAGCCGAAGAAATGGCAAAAGATGGAATGCAAGTAATTGCTCTAGCAGTTAAACCAGAATATACTGGTGTAGATGAGTATGATGCAGAAGATGAAGTGGATTTTACATTAATTGGCTTAATTGCATTCTTGGATCCACCAAAACCATCAGCAGAACAAACTATTAAAAAATTAAAAGAATATGGTGTAGATATAAAAATACTAACTGGAGATAATGCTTTTGCAACTAAAAATATATGTAATGCTGTTGGAATAGAAACTAAAATTTTAACTGGAAAAGAAATAGATGAATTAAATGATTATGAACTAAGTAAAAAAGTAGAAGAAATAGATATATTTGCAAGAATGAATCCAATGCAAAAAGAAAGAGTAGTATCAATTCTAAGAAAAAATGGACATTCAGTAGGATATATGGGTGATGGAGTAAATGATGCTCCAGCACTAAGAAGTTCTGATGTCGGAATAAGTGTAGATGGAGGAACAGATATTGCCAAAGAATCAAGTGATATAATTCTTTTAGAACAAAACTTAGAAGTAATACATAATGGTGTTATAGAAGGTAGAACTGTTTATGGAAATATATTAAAATATATGAAACTAGCTTTAAGTCAAGACTTTGGGGATGTATTTAGTATCTTAATTGCATCTATATTTTTACCATTCTTACCGTTATTACCAATTCAAATGTTAATACAAGATTTTATTGTAGAATTATCACAAATTGGTATACCATATGATAATGTTGATGAAGGTTTCTTAAGGAAAGTAAAAAAGTGGGACATAAAATCAATAGGAAGATTTATGGTTATATTTGGAGTTATCTCATCAATTACAGATATAGTAGCATTCCTAGTATTCTGGTTTGTATTAAAATATAATTCAATGAATTTACAAGCTTATTTCCAAACAGCATGGTTTGTTGAGTGTATTGTTACAGAAACATTTATGATATTCTATATAAGAACAAATCATATTACAAAATCTAGACCAAGTAATACTTTATTACTATTAACATTCTTAACAATAGTTGCAACTATAACTGTACCTATAGTATTAAGCTTTACAACAGGATTTAACTTCGTAATATTACCAGCTATATATTATTTATATTTAATTGGTTTTGTAGTAATATATGGAGTAATTGCACAAATAGTAAAAAGTATATATATTAAAAAATTTGGTGAGTGGTTATAATAATTATATAAATATAGTTATATATTTTC
>JAFWJA010000024.1 GCA_017511805.1 Bacilli bacterium | reverse complement strand
TTGAAAAATTAAAAAAATACTTATAAAAAAAAGTTTCATTTTGAAACTTTTATTTTGTTAATTTATATATGAAGATAGTTTTATCAATATTATTACTAGAAAATCCTTTATAGTTGTCAGTAGATTTTTTTAGTTTTTCTATTTTTTCTTTGTAGTTCATAATTCTATCTTTATAATACATTAATTTATTTATTCCTTCATTATTTAGTTTTGATATACCATTAGATAATAAATTATTTCCATCTGTTAATTTTTTTGATCCTTCTGTTAACTTATTTGTTCCTTCTGAAATAGTATTTAAGCCAGCATTAAGCTTTTTTGATCCTTCTGTTAATTGTGATATTCCGTTTGTTAGTGTATTTAATTTTGTTTTAAACATAACTAATTTTTCTTCATTTATTTGATCAATACTCTCAACTTTTAAAATACCACATAATACTTTTGATATTACTTCATTTGCTCCTGTTATTTTAATTGCTCCTTGAGGTAAAGATTTAAGAGTTTCTTCTGCTTCTATTATACCATTTGTATATTTTAGTATTCCTTCTTCTAGTTGACTTTTTAGATTATTAAGATTATTTAAAGTGTTTTGTTGTTCTTCTGTTATGGTATTATTCTCTTTTAATTGATTTAGTAAGGCTATATTTGCTTCTACTTCTTTTAGTTTGTTTTCTAAATTTGTTTTTTCCGTGGTAGCATTTTTTATTCCAGTAGTTAATTCTTCTTGAGTGATACCAGTATTTATATTATTTAATAAAAGTTGATTTTCATTGTATGTTTTATATAGTGTTTCTACAAGAGTTGCGAGAGAATTTATATCTGTTATGTTATTGTTTATTTCTTCTAATCCACCTGACAAAGTATTTGAAGCATTTAATACTTCTTTTATACCATTATTTAAAATGTTTAAGTTATTATATAAATCATTACTACCATCACTTAGAGTTTTTGAGGCATTTTCTAATTCATTAGTACCATTTTTTAAATTGGTCATTTGATTATTTACACTATCTAATTTAGATAAATTGGAAATATCTAATTCATCTAATAATTTTGGAGTTAATACAAAATATATATCATTTAAAGCAAATTTTTTTGTATCATATGATATTTCAACTTGATTTAATTGTTTTAATTCTTCTATATTTGTATCCTCATATAAACCAGGAGCTGATATAGCTGTTACTATGTTTGTTGAACCTGTATTAATTATTTTTCCATTATTTACTGTTATATTTGAATTATTTTTTGATGGAAGCATTGTTACTGTTGTTATTAAAAATGGAGTATAAATATTATAATCTTCATCATAGGAATTATTATCAAAGGTAAATATCATTTTAATATTACCTTTTTTTCCTATTAGGTCTTTTAAATCTTTTTCAGTATCATTTAAATAGTATTTTGTGGAAACAGAAACTGGTAGTTTATCTGATGATTTTCCTTGATAATAAATGTCTTTACCTAGTGATTTCCAAGTAATTTTATTACTATCTTTGGAGAATTTTTCTTCTCCATTTATATTCTTTATTTTTTCTAGATTAGAATAGTCAATTACATCTTCATATTCAAGATCTTTTAAAGATATATTAACATTTGTACTTTCAATCTCACCTTTTGTATTTAGTTTTGAAAAAACTGTTTCTGTTTTTGTATAAGCAAATGTTGAAATTGGAGATAATAGTACTAAGATGGTTGTAAAAATTGAGATTCTTTTTATTTTATTTTTCATTTAAATTCCTTCTTTCTTAAATTTGGTAGTTTTTAAAATTACTTTGTCAAATATTAATAATAGTGATGGAAGAACAAGTATAACTACTAACATAGATATAATTGCACCTCTTGCTAGTAACATTGTTATTGAACCAATCATATCAATTTTTGTAAATAAACTTACACCGATTGTTGCGGCAAAAAAGCATAATGCTGATGTGATAATTGATGGAATAGTTAATTTTAAAGTTTCTTTCATGGCTATATTTTTTTCT
>JAFWJA010000002.1 GCA_017511805.1 Bacilli bacterium | reverse complement strand
ACATGTTAATGCTCTTGCACTTGTTACATTGCTTCCACTATTCCATTGATAGTTTGCTGTTGGTGTTAATGATCCAACATAATTGCCTACATCTGTACCAGTTATTTCATTATTTGTATATGTTCCACTTGTATGTGCTGCAAATAACGATTGACTGCTTGCATTATATACTTTACTTGAGCATGTTGGGAATGCTATTCCTTGTCTTCCTACTCCTGCTATTGTTGCTATCTTATTATCTGCTGCACTATAGTTGCTACCATTTCCTGCAGATACTGTTATTGTTACATTACTTGTTGTTGCTTTTACTGGTGTTAATGTTATTACTTTTGTGCTTGTATTAACACTACATGTTACTGCTGTTGTATCACTGCTTGCACATGTTACTGTTCCATCTCCGTCATATGTATATGTCATTGTACTATTTGATCCATATGTCATTGTTGGTGTTGTTCCTAATGTAACTGTTGCTTTTTTCTTGTTTATAGTTAATGTTGCACATCCACTTGTACTTGTAGCATAATTTGTTGTACCAGTTAATGTTGCTTTATAACTATATCCCCCATCTCTCCAGTTTATTGGAGCACTTGTTAATGCTGTTCCTGAACAACTACTTCCATTATAGTATGTATATGTAAATGCTGCACTTGGTGCTGCTGTTGTTGTATTCTTTAATACTGCACTTCCATTTCCAGTTACTGCATTTCCACTATATGTTTGTGATACTGCACTTGCTGTTGTTGTTGTTTCTGCTTGTGTTATTGAACATGTTAATGTTCTTGCACTTGTTGTATTACTTTCACTATTCCATTGATAGTTTGATGTTGGTGTTAAATCACCTGTGTAGTTTCCAACATTTGTTCCGCTTATTTCACTATTTGTATATGTTCCACTTGTATGTGCTGCGAATAACGATTGACTGCTTGCATTATATGTCTTACTTCCACATGTTGGGAATGCTATTCCTTGTCTTCCTACTCCTGCTATTGTTGCTGTCTTATTATCTGCTGCACTATAGTTTGTACCATTTCCTGCACTTACTGTTATTGTTACATTACTTGTTGTTGCTTTTACTGGAGTTATTGTAATCTCTTTTTTACTTGTATTAACACTACATGTTACTGCTGTTGTATCACTACTTGCACATGTTACTGTTCCATCTCCGTCATATGTATATGTCATTGTACTATTTGTGCCATATGTTACTGTTGGTGTTGTTCCTAATGTAACTGTTGCTTTCTTTTGTCCTATTGCTACCGTATATTTTGCTGTTTTATTTGATCCAGAATTGCTGTCGGTAGCTTTTATATATACATCATGATTTCCTACACCTAAGTTTGCTGAAATAGTTATTACTCCAGTACTTGATACTGATATTCCTGAATCTCCTGATGTTTTTTCATATGTATATGTTCCTGTACCATTTGTTGCTGGTGTAACATTTATTGTTTGACTTGCTGTACTAAATGTTACATTTCTTGTTTCTGCATTAAATACTAAATCATTTCCTATCCATATAGCATATATTGGATGATTACTTGCTGTTTGTACTTTTGTTGTACTTGTTATATTTGTTCCACTTCCATTTGATGCTGTATTATATCCTGCTAAAGTATATCCTGTTCTTTCTGCATCTGGTAATGTTCCATATGTTTGATCATATGTTACCGACTTTGTTGCTGTTTCTCCAGAACCAGTCCAGCCAGTGGTTGTTTTTATAGAACCACCATTACCATTTGCTGTTACTGTATAATTATTTGCTGTATATACTAGTGATAATGTTGTTGCGCCTTCTAGTGGGAATGTTCTTGAATAACTTGTATTATTATCACTCCATTTAAATGAGTATCCACTTATTTCTTTTGCTGTTAAACTTATTTCTGTTCCATATGGATATGTGCCATTTGCTGTAGAACCACTTACTAAGTTTGTTCTATCTGTTATGCTAAATGAATATGTTTCTCTTGCATATGTATAAGTCACACTTGCTGTTCCATCACCTTTAATCTTAACTGTTTGAACTGTTGGATTAACAAATCCTGTTTGTGGTCTTAATGGTGCTTCTACTGTTTTATCTGTTTCTCCTGTATGACTTATTTCTACTTCATCATATCCACTTGTTAATTTTGCATATCTATGTTTTACCTTATATACTGTATCTGTATTTGCTGTATATAATGGTTTTGTTGTTATTGCACTTGTTCCCATTGTTATTGTTATTTCTTTTGTTGTTTCTCCTGTTGACCATCCTGCAAATGTATATCCTGCTCTATCTATTGCTTTTATAGATACTTGTTCTTGATAATAATATGATCCACTCTTATCTTCTTCTACATATTCTGGTGTTTCTATTGTTAATTGATACTTATTTCTTGTGTAGTTATATGTTACTACTCTACTTCCATCTCCATCTATATTTACTGTTTGTGTACTTGGACTTGTAAATCCAGTATATGTTTTAACACTTGGTGTTACGGATGTATCTGTTGTTCCTGTTAATTCTTCTTTTTCTCTTTGTTCATATGTTCCGTCTAGTTTTTGTGTCATATGAAGTACTGTATATGCTGTATCTGTTCTTGCTGTATATATTGTTGATAATGTTGTTATTCCTGTTAAATCAAATGTTTTTTGATAATTTGTATCATCATCACTCCACTTGAAGTCATATCCCGGACGATTAACTGCTTTTACTGTTATTGGATATTCATATACATAACTTCCATTTGGTGTAGATGATGTTTCATCTATATATTTTCTATCTTCAATACTAAATGAATATGTTAATCTTTCATACACATATGTTACTACTGTACTTCCATCTCCGTTTATGTTAACTGTTTGTGTACTTGGGCTTGTGAATCCTGTTCTTGGTTTTACTGCTGGTGTTACGGATGTATCTGTTTTACCTGTGAATGGTTCTTCTTCTTCATCATAACCACTACTTACTTTCGCATATTTATGTACTACTTTATATGCTGTATCTTCTCTTGCTGTATATATTGTTGATAATGTTGTTATTCCATTTAATTCAAATTCTTTTTCATAATTTGTATCATTATCACTCCACTTAAAGTCATATCCTGGTCTATTAACTGCTTTTACTGTTATTGGATATTCATAGACATATGTTCCGTTTTCTGTAGAAACTGTTTCATCTATATATGTTCTATCGCTAATTGTAAATGCATATGTTAATCTTTCATATACATAAGTAACAACTCTTGATCCATCACCATCTATATTCACTGTTTGGGTTTCTGGTGAAACAAATCCTGTTCTTGGAATTACTGCTGGTGTTACTTCTGTATCTGTTGTTCCTGTAAATGGTTCTTCTATATCATCATAACCACCACCTACTTTTGCATATCTATGTACTACCTTGTATGGTGTATTTGTATTTGGTGTATAGATTGGTGTTATTGTTATATCACCTAATATTTTAAATGTATATGGATTACTTGTTTCATTATTTGACCATTTACTAAATGTATATCCTACTTTTTCTTTTGGACTTATTGTTACTTCTGTTTCATATGGATATGAACCAGCTACTTTTGTAGAGTTAACATATTCACTATTATCAAATGATAAAGTATAACTATTTCTTGTATATTCATATGTTACTACCCTTGATCCATCTCCATCAATATTTACTGTTTGGGTTGCTGGAGCTGTGAAACCTGGGTAATTCTTTACTGCTGGTGTTACAGATGTATCTGTTGTTCCTGTTAAATCTTCTGTTTCTGCTACTTCATATCCATCTAATGTTATCTTTTGTTTCTTGTGGATAACTTTATATGCTGTATCTTCTCTTGCTGTATAAATAGGTGTAAATTCTGCTTCTCCTACTAGTTCAAATTCTCTTTGATAATTAGTATTATTATCATTCCATTTAAAGTCATATCCTGGTCTTTCTATTGCTTTCATTACTATTGGATATTCATAGACATATGTTCCATTTTCTGTTGTAACACTTTCATCTATATATGTTCTATCTGTTATACTAAATGAATATGTTATTCTTTCATACACATATGTTACTACTGTGCTTCCGTCTCCATTTATATTTACTGTTTGGGTTTCTGGTGAAACAAATCCTGTTCTTGGGATTACTGATGGAGTAACAGATGTATCTGTTGTTCCTGTGAATGGTTCTTCTACTTCATCATAACCTTCTCCTACTTTCGCATATTTATGTACTACTTTATATGCTGTATCTGTTCTTGCTGTATAAATAGGTGTGAACTCTGCTTCTCCTACTAATTCAAATTCTCTTTCATAATTAGTATTATCGTCATTCCACTTAAAGTCATATCCTGGTCTTTCTATTGCTTTTATTACTATTGGATATTCATAGACATAAGTTCCATTTTCTGTTGTAACACTTTCATCTATGTATGTTCTATCTGTTATGATGAATGGATATGTTTCTCTTTCATATACATATGTTACTACTCTGGATCCATCTCCATCTATATTTACTGTTTGAGTAGATGGTGTTATAAATCCTAGTCTCGGAATTACTGATGGAGTAACAGATGTATCTGTTGTTCCAGTATATTCATTTTCTATTTCATCATATCCACCCATTACTTTCGCATATTTATGTACTACTTTATATGCTGTATCAGTTCTTGCTGTATAAATAGGTGTGAATTCTGCTTCTCCTACTAAGTCAAATTCTCTTTGATAATTAGTATTATCATCATTCCATTTAAAGTCATATCCTGGTCTTTCTACTGCTTTAATTACTATTGGATATTCATAGACATATGTTCCATCTGGTGTTGATACACTTTCATCTATGTATGTTCTATCTGTTATGCTGAATGGATATGTTTCTCTTTCATATACATATGTTACTACTCTTGATCCATCTCCATCTATATTTACTGTTTGGGTAGATGGTGTTATAAATCCTAGTCTTGGAATTACTGATGGAGTAACAGACGTATCTGTTGTTCCTGTGAATGGTTCTTCTACTTCATCATAACCTTCTCCTACTTTTGCATATTTATGTATTACCTTATATGGTGTATCAGTTCTCGCTGTATAGATTAAACCTAATATTATAGAATCTCTTATATTTATTGTTCTTTCATATTCTGTTTCATCATCTGACCATACAAAATCATATCCTGGTCTATTTATTGCTTTTAATGTTACTGGATAATCATATGGATATGTTCCATTTGGAGTTGATACAGTTTCATCTATATATGTTCTATCACTTATAGTGAATGTAAATGTTTCTCTTTCATAATAGTACTCTACTACAGTACTTTCATCACCCTTAATAGTAGTTGTTTGTCTTTCTGGTGTAATAAATCCTTCTCTTGGTTTTACCGATGGAGTTATTTCTGTATCAGTTTTACCTGTTAATGGTTCAACTTCATCATCATATCCACCCATTACTTTTGCATATTTATGTACTACTTTATATGGTGTATTAGTATTTGCACTCCATTCTGCATATAATGTCATTGTTCCAGATAATAATAAGTTCTTTATTGGTGTTTTATCTTCATATGGTGTTCCACTTCCATCACTATCTGTATTCCATCTTACAAATGTATAACCTGGTCTAACAAATGTATTTTCATTTAATGTTGTTTCTTCATTATAACTTACTACTTGTTTATTCATAGTACCAGTCGCATCATTTGCATTTTTATTAAATACAATATCATAAGTAATTGGAGTATATACTGGTGTTAATGTTGTTGATTCTGTTAAATTAAATGTTCTTGTATAATCTGTTACTCCATCTGACCATGAGAATGTATAGTGTTCAACTGGATTTGCTTTTATTATTATTGGTGTTCCATATAGATATTCTCCATCTTCTGTAGATGTAGAATCTATATTTTCTCTATCTGTTATACTAAATGAATATTTTTCTCTTTCATATGTATATGTTACACTTGCTTTTCCATCTTCTGTTATTGTTATATTTTGTTCTTCTGGATTAACAAAACCTGTTTTTGGTTGTCTTGGTGCTGGTATTGTACTTCCTACTGTACCTACTGATGAAACTGTTACTTCTTCATATCCACCTGTTAATTTTGCATACTTATGAATTATTTTATAAGTTTTTTCTGTACTTGTTGTATATATTGGACTAATTGTTATGTCTTCATCGGAAACTGTAATTGTTATATCTTTTTTCTTTTCTCCATTTGACCAACCATCAAATGTACTATCTTCTTTATCTTTAGCAGTTACTTTTATTTCTTCTCCATAATAGTATTCTCCTGATAAATCTCCTTCTACTATATCATCTGGATTTTCAAATGTTACTTGATATTTATTTCTAGTATAATCATATCTTACTACTGTACTTCCATCTCCATTTATATTTGTTGTTTGAGTTTCTGGCGATGTGAATCCTTTATAAGACTTAACTGCTGGGGTTATAGAAGCACCTGCTGTTCCAGTTTTATTTTCAATTTCTGCTAATGAATAGTTTTCACCACCTATATCCATTTTATAATGTTCTACTTTATACGCTATATTTGTCTTTGGTGTATATACTGGTGTTAATGATGTTGATCCTGTTAATTCTATTGTTCTTTCTGGATTTTTATTTCCATCTGACCATTCAAAATCATATCCTGGTAATACTTCTGCCTTTATAGTTATCTCTGTTCCATATGGATATTCTCCATTTGGTGTAGTTACACTTTCATCTATATTAGTTCTATCTGTTATTTCAAATGGATATATTTCTCTATCATATCTATATACTACTACTGTAGATCCATCACCTGCTATTTCTACTTCTTCTGTTAAAGGTGATTTAAATCCTTCATATGTATTTACTGCTGGTCTTACTTTTGAACCTGTTGTTCCTTCTAAATTTTGTGTACTTGCTAATGAATATTCTCCATCATTTAAATTTTGTTTATAATGTTCTACTTTATATGGTGTATTATTCTTTGCTGTATAGATTGGTGTTAATTCTATATTTTCTGATATATTTATTGTTCTATTTAATTCTTTATTTCCATCTGACCATTTAAAATCATATCCTGGTCTATCTATTGCTATTACTGTTATTGGTGTGTCATATATATATGTTCCATCTTCTGTTGTTCCCTCTGCAATATATGTTCTATCTGTTATAACGAATGTATAACTCTCTCTATCATATATATATGTAACACTATTTTCTTCTGTACCTAAAGTTATAGATTGAACTTCAGGGGTCTTATAACCTGTTCTTGCTTTTAAACTTGGTGATACTGTAGTCCCTATTGCTCCCTCTAAGTTTTCAATATCTTCTTCATATGTTACTAAATCACTATTTTGATATTTATGAGTTACTGAATACATTGCTGGACCATTTTCTGAATAATTAGCTGTATAAGATTTATTTCCAGTTGAACCTTTACTAATAGTTACTCTTGTTTGTAGTGACGTTCCATTACTTCCAGTCCATCCTGCAAATGTTTTTCCTTCTTTTGTTGGATTAACTAGTGTTATTTCATCTTCTATTGTATATTCTTCTGGATTTTCTTTTCCACTTGGTAAACTTCCATCTCTTAAATCATATGTTATGTTATATTTAATTGGTGTATATTTTGCTTTAACTTCTTTTTCACCAGTTATTATTGTATCTGGTGTAACTTCTTCACCATTCTCATCTTCCCATCCTTCAAAGTCATATCCTTCTTTACTTGGATCTGGTGGTAATTCTCCAATTGGATCTCCATATGTTACTTCTTTAACAATTGGATCATTTCCATTACTTGGATCTATTGTTATATTAAACTTTTCAAATTCTCCTATTAAATCTATATTTATAAATTTTATTTCTATTTTATATTCTTCTCTTGCTATTGCTCCTAATGGTAATAATATTATAGCGAGTACCATTAGTACTTTTCCTATTTTCTTTCTTTTCTTAACTATTATTAATATTAAGCCTGTTAGTGCTATTATTAACATAACTAAATAATGTAATATTGCATCTCCAGTAGTAGGGTTTATTATTATTTCATCTTCTTTATCATTTTCCATATTTAAAGTAATTATTAAATTATTTAATGATACTTTATCTACATTTTTCAATTGTTTTACATAAGTAACTTTCATTGTTACTACTTTATATTCACCCTTAGGCATAAAATCAGTATCAAAAGAGTATTCTATAGAAATATTATTATTTGTATTATTATCTTTTATTGATTTTATTTTATATTGATCACTTTCATTATTCTTTACTTTAAATTCAAACAAAACAAAATCATCTTTTTTATTAAAAGTGATATTACTTGATAATATATTATTAGAAAAATTAATTGCTTCTACTAAAACAGTTCCACTTTTTTCCTTTACTTTAAAATTTGTTACTTCTATATTTTTTGACGCAGCATTAACTACACCAATATTTGTTAAAAACATTAATAAAAATAATAATAAAAATACTCTTTTTTTCATACACCCTATACTCCTTATTATAACTATAATTATCGTATCAATTTTTACTTAAAAAGTCAATTAAAATAAAGGAATTTTAGGCAAAAAAGAAGAATATTTTTTTTATTCATTTTTTATAGTTTTCCACAGGTTTACGTAAAGAAAAATCAAATAAAAAAAAAGAAGTCATTTTGACTTCTTTTTTATTCAAATTGATTGCCACATTCAGCACAGAATTTAGCAGTTGCTTTATTATCAGCATTGCAGTTTGGACATTTTTTACCAGCTGGTTGAGCTGCTCCTCCAGCTACTGCACCACCTTGAATAGCTTGACCTGCACCTGCTGCCATATTATATCCAACAAATCCACCCATTGCTCCATTAGCATTTTCAGATGCATTTAATAAACCTTGACTAGCTGCATATTCTTTAGCACTACCATATAATTCACTCATTCTCTTAGTAGTAGCATAATTAGTATCCATCTTAGCTATTCTTTCTTTAGCTTCTTCAGATGCATTTATTCTTAATGATACATCATCAACAATAATACCGTATTTTTCTCTCCATTCTTCATCTAATAAATCATTCATAACATCAGTTATAGCTGATTTCTTAGTTTGAATCAAATTAAATGGAACTTGTTCTTCAGTCATTACTCTAGCTATTGCTTCACTAATCTTTTGAGCAAATTTAGATTTTAATTGATTTTCTCCTTCATTAGTAAAAATATCATCAAATGTTACTGTATCTACAGGATTAGTTCCTATATAACCATTTACTAAAATAACTGGATCATCTACTCTAAATGAGAATTCACCATTATAAGTTACTTCAACACTTCCATATAATGGATCTGCAACTACCTCAGGTTGTTGAGAACCAAATGCATTTCCAGTAATTGTTTTAATATTAACATAATAAACTCTTTGGTCTTTTGCTGGATGCCCTCCATATGTAATTCTTTGACCAATAGTTTTAATTGAATCAATTATACTTTTTCCTAATTTACCAGTAAATATTGATGGTTCACTAGAATTATCCCATATAAATTCCCCTGGTTCAGCAGAAAATTCTACTACTCTACCATTTTCAACAATCATCATAGCCATTCCTTGTGGAACAATGATTTTTGAACCAGCTGATATTACTCCTTCTGTAGGGTTTAAATTACCTGAACCATGTTCTACTACACCCCTTTGAATTATAACACCTTTTTGATCACTTGCAGGACATTTAACAACTTCCTTAAATTGATCACCTACTACCTTAGTAGCAGCACTTAAACTAGCTAAAATTAATCCCATAATTTTCCTCCTTACAATTCAGCTTTATTATCTTAGTTTGAATCATTAATACGTATGATTCCTACTAGTTATAATTATATCAAAAATAATTAAAAATTAATACTATTTTTTATTTACGGTAATTCTTACATACCTCTTCTAATGCTTTAATTACTTTATCTATATCTTCAGCATTAGTTAATCTAGCTCCTGAAGCCATTGGATGACCTCCACCACCAAATTTTTCTAATACTGTATGTATTTCAGGCCCTCTACTTCTAGCATTAACTTTTATCAAGTTATTCTTCTTATCTTCAGTAAATATTACCCATACTAGAACTTCATTAATATTATTAAAAGACCCTATTATATTCCCAGATAAAGCAGTATCTCCACCAAATCTTTGAATTACTTCATCACTAATAGTTAAATAACCAAGACCTCCTTCAGTTACTGTCATACTTTGAGCTACATAACCAAGGAATCTAACATCTATTAATGGTCTACTATATAAATTGTCATATAAAGGTTTAATATCTATTTTAGTATCAGAAATAAGTTTTGATACCAACATAAATGTTTTAGGTGATGTATAATCATATAAAAATCTGTTAGTATCTGAAACAAGACCCATATATAATTTCTCAGCTGCTTCTTTATTCATTTTTAATCTTGTTTCATAAGATAGTTCTATTAACATTTGACATACAGAAGATGCACTTGTATCAACCCATTTTAAATCTTCAAACTTATCTATAATAGGATGATGATCTATTTTAATTACATACGCAAAATCTCTTGGATTAGTAATTCCATCTATTCTTGCTATATTTGGTGTATCACAAACTATTAATAAAGATTCACCTATTTCTTTTTCATTTAGTTTGTCCATTCTACCCATATATTTAAATACAGATGAATATACACCAATAACCGATACTTTCTTTTCTGGGAACGTATTTAAGATTAATTCTTTTAATCCAATTGTACTTCCTAAAGCATCAGGATCTGCACCTATATGTCTTGCTATAACTATTTTGTCATATTCCTTTATCTTTTTATATATTTCCTTAAATAATTCTTTCATTTAATCACATCATTTCTATTTCATTAATTCTAAAGCATCTCTTGCCATCATTAACTCTTCATTTGTACCAATAACATATACTGGTATTTTAGAGTTTTCTGTACTTATTTTACCTTCTTTTCCTAATCTAATTTCATCATTTAATTCTCTATCACATTCAAATCCTAAACAGTTTAATCTATCTACAACCATTCTTCTAATATGTGAAGCATTTTCTCCTAAACCTGCAGTAAATACTAATGCATCTACTTGTCCTTTTAATTCTACATAATATCTAGCTACATAATCTACTATTGAATTAACTAAGATCTTATGAGCTAAATAAGCTTGTTTATTACCAGCAGTAATAGCATCATCAACGTCTCTCCAGTCATTTGATACTCCACTTAATCCAAGTAGTCCACTTTTCTTATTTAAAGCTTGGTCTATTTCATCAAAAGTCATTCCTGCTTCACTCATCATATATTTAATAATTCCATAGTCTATATCACCACTTCTAGTACCCATAACAACACCAGAATTAGGAGTAAATCCCATAGATGTATCAATACATTTACCTTTTTCTATTGCACTAATAGATGCTCCTTGTCCTATATGACAAATAATAGCATTTGGTTCTTCTTTATTAAGAATCTCACCAATAGTTTGTGCAATAAACTTATGACTTTGTCCATGGAAACCATATTTACGTACTTTATATTTTTCATACCATTCATATGGCACTGGATATATATATCTTTCTTTATCTATTGTTTGATGGAACGCTGTATCAAAACATCCAACTTGAACAGCTCTAGGGCATTTTTCCATAAATGCTCTAACACACATAACGTTAGCTGGAACATGTAATGGAGCTAAGTCGGTAAAACTTTCTACTACCTTCAAAGACTCGTCATCTAAAATAACTGAATTTGGATACTTATCTCCTCCATGTACTAATCTATGTGATACAGCTGATAAATCATCTAATGAATCAATAACGTTGTTATCATATAATTCTTGTATTAATATTTCAACCGCATCTGAATGATTCTTTAATGGTGCATTTCTCTTATATTTATTATCACTAGTTTCTATGCTATAAAAACTATTTTCACTATCACCAATTCTTTCAAATCTTCCTGAAATAATTACTTTTTCTTCTGGCATTTCAAACATCTTAAACTTTAATGATGAACTACCTGCATTAACTGCTAAAACTTTCATTCTTTTCACCTCTACTTAATTATACACTATTTTCTCTTTATTTTGAATAGATTTAACCACAAAAAAAGGTGATAAATCACCTATTTTAATTTAATTACTAAATTTACTATAATCGCTGCATATACGAGTACAATTACTGTTAATACAAATATATCTGCGAATCCTGCACTTGCTGATGTTTCAGCAGGTTCTTCTAATGGTTTATTATTAACTTCAGTAACTACTGGAGCTTGTCCATTAACTGGTACTGATACAGAACCATGTAATTCTTCTTTAACTTTATCTACAAACTTTTTCATAAATGCACTAACTTGAGCATCATTATAATTTGCTTGTTCTGAATACATTTTTGATGCATCTAAATAAACTCTAACATTATTAAATGCTTTCATTATCTTTTCATCTTCAGATGAACTACCTATAAAAGGAGTACCAACATACTTACCATCCACATCATAATTAACTAGATTTGTATCAAATTCATAATTACTTCTTATTGCCTTCTCTACTTCGTCCATAGTGTTTCTTGTTACCTTAGAAATTGCTTCGTTGATATCAAGAAGACCTGTTGAAGGATTAACTCCTATTTTTTTAATTAAATTATTTAGTCCTTCTTTATTTTTTAATTCAGTTAATATTTTTATATCATTAAGTGTTTCTCTAGATAAATCTTCACTTTCAGTTAACATTATTTGCTCTTTAGGCTCTGGTACAATTTCAGCATTGACTACTGGTACAGATGGAGCAGATACTGGTTGTGATTGAACTGATACACCATTAATATAGTTAATTAAATCTGATTCAGATTTAATAGCTTCTAATACATCTATAGATACTCTTTTTGAATTACCATTATATTCTAGTAATATTTCATTAGTATTTGAATCAATTCCTTTTAAATAATTTTGTATAAATTGATTATTTTTATAATAATTAACTACTCTACTTTTTATATCCATAAATCATACCGCCTTATTATGTTCATTATATCATACCAAGGTTAAAAATAAAATATGTTTTTCAAAAAAAGTGAACATATTGTTCACTCTTTTTACTTACTATTAGTCCTATTTGAAGAACTATTTTTTTTACTAGATTTTCTTGTAGTAGAACTAGATTTTCTAGTTCTAGACTTAGAATCGCAAGACTTTCTTGTATTAGCCATTATTCCACCTACTTTCATACAATTGATAGAAGATGGATCATTATTTAAATCTATAAAAAAACTTTTGTTACATGATCTATATAACAATATTTCATCTCCTAACATTTATAGTGTTTACAATTATTAATTATTAATACTAAAAACAAATAGGAAATAAAAGGAAAAAAAATGGTGACTATTTTTCGTCACCATTTTGTAATACATTAAGTATTCCGTTCATTTTCTTTTGAACACCATTTAATTGTTCTTCTAAAACTTGAGTTCTCTTTTCCATTTCATCTTTTTCATTACTTAAAGATAAAGCTTCTTTTTGTTTTTCAAATAAATCAAACTTAGTCTTAGATAATTCTTCTTCTAATTCTTCTATATGTTTTTGTTGTTGAGCATATACATCTAGTAATACTGGTTCAACATCTTTCTTAAATTTCTCTTCATAATCTACTTTTCTTGCTCTAGATTCATATGTTGGTTTTGGTTCTTCAACAGGAGTTTCTACTACTGGTTCTGGCATTGTTTCTTTAACAGTTTTCATAGCAGCTTGAATACTCTTATTTCTAGCTTGTAATTCTTCAAAAGTAGGTATTTTAATAGTCTTTTCCAATTCAACTTCTTCATGTTTTGGTTCTTCATAAACAGGTTCTTCTACTGGTAATTCTAATTCAACTTCTTTTGCATCTTCTACTTCAGAATACTTACTAGCAAGTACATCTGCGAATTTCTTAGATACTAATAGTTTTTTAGCTTTTCTAATAGATATTTCTTCACCTA
Organism: Bacilli bacterium; assembly: GCA_017511805.1. GTDB lineage: Bacteria > Bacillota_I > Bacilli_A > RF39 > UBA660 > RUG13038. The sequence continues at coordinate 93,686 of JAFWJA010000002.1, read as the reverse complement.
TATATTTATAATCAGATGCGATTGTTTCTGGGAATGGTTCTTCTTCAGATTTAGCTAAAGTCTTTAATATAGTTTTAATATCATTCCATTCTTCATCTGTTGTAATTTCACTATATGTATACATTCCACTATCTTCAATTATACCTGAAACATATATCTTTATCATTCCATCATCATTATATTCATCATATGTGTATGTAAGATAATTTTTCCCATTAGAAAGCTTAAATTTTGATAATGCTCTCGCATCTACTCTAATACCATCTTCGTTTATAACATAAAATATTTTATCATTCATAGTTACACCTCATTTACTATAAGAAAATTATATCATACTATTACTCGTTTAGCAACAAAATATTTGCATCCATAAGCACAATTCTCTTCTAAATACTTATCTAAAAGACTATATTTATTAATTTTAGATGCTTTTTCATTATTATCGTCATAAAAACCTTTTAATCTTAACTTACCATATGACCAATCACCAACTATATAATCAAAATCTTTAAAGTAATCTGTATATCTATTTATAAACTCTTCTTTAACAAATCCTTCTCTATAATCAGTAATAATTTCATATTTATTTTTATCTTCCATTTCAACTATTTTTTTCATATTACCACCCATTTAATTATAACACATATTACTGATTATAACTAGATATTAAACTAGATACATTTCCTTCAACTATTTTAATAGAAACTGGCACATCATTTACTATCTTTATTTGTTCTGTTTTTAATGGTACTAAAACCTTTAAAACTGCTTCTATTTTTATATTTATTTCTACTAGTGCACTATTTAATCCATATGGTTTAACATTAGTTTTTAAACTAGTAACAACATTACCATTTAGATATAGTTTTACTGGTACTCTAGGACCTAAATTTTCTAAAAATATATTATTAGTAGTTATTCCCATTGGAATATAAGAAATAATACCTTTTTTATCCTTTTCAAGCTTCTTAAAATTATGATTAACTGTCTTTGCAGAAACAGATAATATTTCATTAACTACTTTAGTATTATAATTAATTAGTTCTATATTTCCATTATTATCTTTTTCAATACTAAAAATATCTTTATCATCAAGTACTTTAACTACTTCATTACTAACACCTTTACTAACTAATTCTATACCTATTCTTTTACTTTCTATTTTAGCGTACTCAATTAATCTAATAGATATCTTTTTATCATAAAAATATAGTAATAAAATAGTAAAAACTATAATTAAACTTATTACTATAACAACTTTCTTCATATTAACACCTAATTAATAATATGAAAAAAAAATAGAAGATATCTCTTCTATTTCTTAAGTACATAAGTTGTAACTATATAGTAAGCACCTAGTCCTATCGCTACTATAAGTAAGAATACTAATACTTTAATAAACTTATTTGTACTAGATAAATGTTCATCTAAACCATCTTTAGTTACAAAGTCTTTTTTATCAAACATAAATGTATTTGTATTATATTCAGTTGTTGTATCATCACTAACTTCATCAATACCATCTGTTTCTTGTTTTTCAATCTTTTTAACATCAACAGTACCAGTTTTAAGTTTATTAGCTTCTGTTGTTAAATCTTTATAAGAAGTCTTTTTATTATCATCACCCGCTGTTGTAAGTGTATTCATTATATCTAATAATTCAGTTTCTTCTTGTAATAATTTATCATATACTTTTCTAGTTTTAGCTAGTTCTTGTTCTAAACTAATATGATCATCATATGTTTTTTGATTAGTTTTACTTTTTTCACTAGCATCTTCTAATATATCTCTTTTACTTTTAGCTTCTTTTAATACTTCATTTATATCATAGACTTTTTCATCTACTTCTTCATTTAATATCTTTAAATCTTGATAAAAATCTAATGTAGGACGTGCATTTCTTTTTTCTTCTTTTATCTCTTGTTTATCAATGATCTCTTTTATAACATTAATATCTATTTCTTTAGAGTCGTCTAAAACAACAGAATTACTGTATTCTGTATTAGAATATATTTCATCATATAGTTTTCTATTTCTACTACTTCTACTAGTAGCATCACTAGTTTGATTAGATCTATATTTATCCATTCTAGAATCCAAGCGCACTCACCTACTTTACTATATACTAAAATAATATCATATTTTTTTATTTTTTTAAATATTTTTATAAAATTTTATAGTATAATTAGAAAAAGGAGGCAGATTATGAATATAAATATTGATCAAGATAAGTGCTTAAGATGTGGTATGTGCACAGGTATAGCAATGGATATTTTTGAATTCGATGATGATGGAAATATCAAACCGAATAACGATAAAATTACTGATGAAAATAAAGGAGAAGTAGAAGAAGCTATTGCTTCATGTCCAGTTGGAGCTATTTCAAATACTGCTGAAGAATAAAAAAAAGCATCTTATGATGCTTTTATTTTTTTATTAATGAATAAAGAGTTTTAACTTCTTTTATAGATAATTCTCTATATTTACCTGATGCTAGATTACCTAGTGATAAAGAACCATAACCGGTTCTTTTTAATTTAAGAACATCTAAATGAAAGTGTTCAAACATCTTTCTTACTTCGTGATTCTTGCCTTCGTGTATAGTTATTTCTATAAAACTAATATTAGTATTTTTATCAATTGATTTAACTCTTACTTTATCAGGTACGCATTTATGTTTATCTATTACTATTCCATGTTTTAATTCTTCAAGTTCATCTCTTGATAATATTCCATTTACTTTAGCTAGATATATTTTTTGTATTCTATTACTAGGTTTCATCATTGCATTCGCAAATTCACCATCATTTGTTAATAGAATTAGTCCTGTTGTATCGTAATCTAATCTACCTATTGGATATATTCTTGTATCTATATCAAAATAATCTAATACTGTTTTTCTACCTTTATCATCACTTGTAGTAGTTATTACTTCTCTAGGTTTATTAAAGATATAATACTTCTTTTCTTGTTTAACTAGAATATCAGAACCTATTTTTATTTCATCACTTGGATTAACTTTAGTACCTAGTTCTGTTACTTTTTGTCCATTAACATATACTTTACCAGCTACAATAAGTTCTTCTGCTTTTCTTCTAGAACAATATCCTAAATCCGCAATTGCTTTTTGTAATCTAATCATTTAAATCACCGAAGAAAGTATAACATATTTATTCTTATTTAGCAAATAATGTTTCCCTGTGGATTTCTTTATCTTTATATTTGACTGATATATATCCTAAAACATTATCTTTTTTATTAATAATTGCTTTAGTAGTAATATTCTTGTATTCCCCTTCTTTTAGAAGGTAGTAATAGTTATTTTTAACATATGCACCGTATCCTTTTATTTTAAGATTATTCTTATTAATAATAAGGTACTTTTTATATGTACTAAAACCGTATTCATATAGTTTTTTATGAGTATTAAAATCATCACTATCTACAAAGGTTACTGCAATTAAATTAACATCATCTTTTGATGCACTAGTAACAAGTGTTCTTTTAGCCTTTTTAGTATAACCTGTTTTACCTCCATTTGCGTATTTATACATAAAAAGAAGTTTATTTTTATTAGTCCAGGAATAATAATTCTTATTAGTTTCTACTTCATAAGACTTAGTACTATCTATTTCTCTAAAATCTGGTATATTACAGGCATATTTCATAAGAAGTGCCATGTCATATACTGTGGAATAGTTTTCTTCACCTGATTCATCTAAACCTGAACTATTTTCAAAAGTTGTGTTCTTCATTCCTAGTTCTTTAGCCTTTTTATTCATTAAATCAATAAAATGAGTATGACCCCCTAAATAGGTCTCAATCATAATAGCTGCGTCATTTCCACTTCTAAGTAATAAGCCATATACTAAATCTCTTAAACTGATATTTTCACCTGGTTTTATGTATATACCAGAGCCATATGACTCTAGTACTGAATCATCAACAGTAACTATATCATCTAGTTTACCTGACTCTATTGCTAATACTGCGGTCATTATTTTAGTAGTACTTGCAATTAATCCTTTTTCATTTATATTTTTAGAATATAGTACTCTACCTGACTCTTGATCAATTAATATAGCACTTTTACTAGGAATAGATATAGCTTTTACACTAGGTACTAATATAAAGATTAATAGTAATAAAAATAATTTCTTCATAATTAAATAATATGTACCAAATTATAATATATGATATAATAAAAATAATAGGAGGAAAATCTAAATGGAAAAAGAAAAAAAGGATAATATTTTAGCAAAATTCGAATTAGCATTCTCAGTTCTATTTATTATGGCAACTTCAATTTTTGCATCATATTCTCTAATCAATTCAATAGTAGAATTAACAAAATCTAAAGAACTATCACATAGTAATAATGGACTTAATTCATTTTTTGGAGCAGTAGGTTTTGGCGCAAGTACTTTAGTTTTCTTTTTATCATTTCTTTTATTGATTTTATCAATAGTATTTATAGTATTATTAATAACATCATATAAACATAGAAATGATAATGATAAAACATATAATATTACTTCAATTATATTTATAACAATTTCTTTTATTTATATTGGTACTTTATTTTCATTTTACCTAGGAATAAGTAAATTTGTGGGTATATTTACAATTATGATATTAGCGCAAATAATAACATACATTCCATTATTTATTACTAAGTTAATGACAATTATACAAAAAAATTAAAAGAGAATTTAGATAATCTAAATTCTTTTTTATTCTATATAAACACCATGAATCTTTTCTATATCTGAATTATTTAATGGCGCTAATTCCCAATCATTGTTCTTTTTATTTAAAACAAAGTTAATAGTATATGTTCTTTTATCTGATACTTTTTCCATCTCATCTAATTTATATTTTGTATACTTATCTTGATCTATATCATCAGTAACTTCTTTTAAAAATTCATCTTTATGCTTACTTAAATAATTATTTGAATATTCAAGTGCTTTAGAGTAATCATATACCTTTATATCTACAGTTACTATTGCTTTTTTATCCTCAATTACTTCATCTACTATATCATATTCCATATCCTTATATTGATTAATCATAAGTGTCTTATATCTATCTTTATTATCACCTTTATATTCAGATGATATTATCTCATCTAAATCATTTAAAACATCAGCATCTTGATTCTTATATTTATCTAAAAACTCTTTTACTTTATCTTTTGGATTACCCGCTAGATTTAAAGAACAAGCACACATAGTTAGAACTAGTAATCCTATAAATATCTTTTTCATGTTTCCTCCTTTTATTATTAATTTGTACAATAAAAGAAGTAGTATACAAAAAAAAGAAGAATTATTTAAATTCTTCTCTAGATATTTCATAACAATATTCTTGTTTACCATCAACTATAATAAATCTTGATATATCGTCAGTAACTTTATTATAAACAATTGCTTTTTCTATATTATTTCTAACATCTAATAATTCTTTAAAACTCTTAACAAAAATTGCATCAGGTTTTAATCCTATTATATTAGTTGATTCAGTTATATATGCATCATATTGTTTTAATAATTTATTAATACGTCTATCATATTCACTAGTTAATTTAGTTTTCTTAATTATGAAGTAAACCGCTAATGCTGCGAATATAGCAGTTCCTACGAATAATGCTATTGCTGCTACAAACATTGCATGATTAGCAAATGTTTTAGCTGTTGTTGCTATATAAGCTGATTTTTCATTAGAATCTGATGATTTATTAATAGTAATCATTTGTTCAGATAACGGTATTTCAACAGTCATAACTTTACTTCTAGTTATATCTTCTATAGTACCTGTACTATTCTTTTGAGAAGTTGTGAATGTTACTATTAACTTACAATCAGCAGGTATTCCATATTTTGATTTAAATTCATTTGCAAAATTATTATATTTTTGATAATCAATTGAAATAGTTTGATCTACAGTTAACTTATCAGTATTCTTTTTAGTTTGTTTATCATTTTTTAATTCTTCTTCATTTTCATATATAATCTTTTCATTATTAGTTACATCTACTACTTTAACTTTAGCATTTACTGTATTAATAACAGTACTATCTAATTTATCACTATAATCTATATTATAATCATATTTAATATCTACGCTTCTTATAATACCAGATATATATTGCATTCCTTCTTCTAGATATTCTTTGTCATAGTAGTTATTATTATTTAAATATACTTTATATCCTACACTAGCATTTTCATCATAATTTAGTTTTACAATTCTTAGTTGTCCAGATTGTGCATAGAAAATAACTGCTAATATAGCACACATACCTGCAACTAATATAGAAGTAACTATATACCTATTTATTTTTGATTTTAAACCCATTTTAACAACTCCTTTTACTTAAATAGTTCCTGTATCCATATACTAGGTAATCCTATATATCTTATTCTATATCTTAATACTCCAATTACATCTGGTTCTCTTATTAGAGTATTATCGATTTGGTCATTTGCATCACCTTTAGTTCTAAACATTATTTCAGAACCATTATCAATGACTTCATATATTCTGTGAGCAATTATTTTAGTATTATATCGAAATACTAAAATATCTCCTTTTTTTAAATCTCTCATTTCTTTTTTATCTAGTTTTTCTAGAATTATTACATCACCTTTAGACATATATGGTTTCATTGAATTAGAACCAATTGTCATATTTTGATATTTAAAGAATCCTGAATTAGACATTACAACTATTATTACTATAAATACTAACATAGCTGCAATTATATTCTTTCTTCTTGATTTAGGTGGTTTATCTAATTTATCCTTTTTTACTGTATTATATACAACAAATGCACATATGACTGGAATAAGAATTGCTAATACTGCTGTTACATATGGACCAAGTGTTGGTGTAAATGGAACAATAAATACATAAACTTCCATTACTAATCTATAAATAATATTATTAACAAAACCAGTATTTTTACACTGAATTGTTAAAAATATATTTGTAGATATATTACCTAGAATAATTATTCCTATATATTGAAAGATGTCATTATAAACACTAAAGTCATATAATTTGTAATTATAAGATGCAGTAAATAAGAAAAATACTACAAATGATAATATTGTTAAATATTTGTTTTTATTAGATTTATCTATAAATATAAATCTTGTTAATTCTGAAAAACCTATTATCAAGACCACAGGTAATATATTTTTGGTTAAGTTAGTTATTGAAAAACTATTATAAATAGTTCTAGTAAAACCAACCATTAATCCAACAAGATATGTTACTAAAAAATATGCGAGTACTACAATTGAAACACTTGTAAATACACGTTTTCTATTAACATTACCATTTCTGTTAAGTCCTAACAAAAAGAAAGAAACCCCAAATATGATAGCTAAAAATGCTACATATATGTATGGACTAAAAACATTTGATATAAAAAAATTAAGCGTTAAAAAGAGAATCATGACTAATTCAATAATAAGTATTTGTTTTTCACTTGTCTTCATTTTTTACACCCTTTTCTCTTTATATCAAATGTTTTTAAACCATAAGGTTTAAAAACTATTTTTGTACATAAATAAATGTTGCTTCTATATTAGATACTGTAATATCACCATTAGGAATATCAGTTATTTCAGTATTTGGATCTAATTCAACAGTTAAAGTACAATGTCTAATATTAGCATTTGTAGATGAATCGTCTTCGTCATAAACTAATAAATCATCATTTTGAGCTGGAGCTGTATTAGTACCAGTATAAACTATTGAATAGTTAATATGATTACTACAGAATGTAGCTAAATCTGATGAAGATACATTTTGATCAGTTGATGTACAAGTTGGTGTTGCATAAGTTGCAGTTGATAATTTAGCATCAATTCCACCTTCATTTACGATATCAAATTGGAAAGTTACTTTATCACCTGGTTTTCTGAATGTTGCTCTTAATCCACTAATAACTGTATCAGTTAAAGTAGGTTGTTGATTAATAGTAGCAGTACTAGTAGCTCCTGTTGATGATGCTACAGCATCTGTTGCTCCATGTGTATGAGCAAAGTGTACATTCCAATCAGTAGTGATAGTAACTTGGTTATCTCTAATATATAATGTTTGTGTTAAAGCAGCATATGCAATAGTCATACTTACTAAACCAATTACTAATACTGTTAATATAATGTTTTTTACTTTATTATCATTTCCCATATTTATATACTCCTTTCTATTATAAATAATAACATATTATTATAATTCTTTCAATAAAATCTATACTTTTTCAATCATTTTCTTAATTAAATTTAGGTAAAATCTAAAATGATTATTTTTTCTAAAAATTAAGAATAGTATAAAATTAGGAATTATTAATGATATTAAGATACTAACTATGAAATTTGGACTATAAATATTAATACAATACGTAATAATTACTATTACCAAAAGAATGATTAAATGGCATGCTACTTCTTTTAAATATAAGCTAATTTTCTTATTAAAAAGACCTTTATAGACATACTTAGGGAAACTATATACCCATTGTACTAAATGACATAAAAGGGTACCTATAAATACACCAGGTAATCCTATTAATTTTAGTAATAATATTGAAAATCCTAGATTAACAAATATCTGTACTAAAGGAACGAATCTATCTTGAATCCATATACCTGCTCCATCTTTAAATACCACAAAAGAGTTTCTCATAATAATTTCATAATAGTTTAATACTAACACTATTAGAACAATCTTACTTAATAAGAATTCTTCACCAATCCAAATCTTTATAAATGGTTCTGTTAATATAAATAAACATGTTGAGGTAAATGTTGCTAACCAAAAGTTTAAGAAACTAATTCTACCATATGTTTGATAATTCTTTTCTTTATTATTTTCTATTAATAAATCACCTATACTAGGAGTTAAAGCAGCTACTAAATTAGAAAACAATTTTTTAACTGCGGTAATTATATAGTTATAATTTGTATATAATCCTACTGTTGTAATACCTAAAAATATTGATATTAATATATTATCTGTACCATATGTTACAGCACCTGATGACTTATGAATAATTAGTGCTTTCACCCTACTAATTATGTCTTTTTTAATTTTTTTATCTAATGGTTTTATATTCTTATCTTTTAAATATGGATTTAGTTTATTAGTTATTATATTTAATGTAATGTTTTCTAAAACAATAAATATTATTTTCATTATTAAATATAAATAATAATTTTTTGTAAATAATAATACTAATATTTGTGATCCATTTACTAGAATAGAATATATAACACTTACTATATTCACAATATAATTTTTTTGACTAGCTACTAATAGATTTCTTTTATAATTATTTAAATATGTAGCTACTGTACTAATTAAGAACAGTATATATATAACATATAGATTAACATCTACAGTTACCTCTACTATTAAATGTAAAAATGGTATTATTAATAAACCTAGCAAAAAGATTAAAACTGAGATAATATTATAAGATTTCCTATAAAACAACATTATTGACTTAATAGTTTCTTTATCATTATTTTTTATGTATTTATACAAATTATATGTAATAGAACTACCTATTCCTAATTCAAATAAATTTAATACAGTAAGTATATTACTAAATAAACCATTTAAACCAGTATACTCTATACCAAGTATTCTAATGAATAAGGCTTGTCCTATAAACAATAAAAATAATATTATTAAGTTACTAATAAATTGTGTAATAATGTTTTTTATTGAATTCTTAGTTCTCATTTTAATCCTCTTTTATTTTTCTACAATTATCGTTTTATTTTTTATAGTATATTTAATACAATCTTTCTCATATTTTATCTTAATTAAATCACCTGTTTTAAAGAAATAATGAGTTATATTTTTACTATTAGTTTTAATCTCTAACTGTTTAGTTACTTCAAACTGATTATATCTTTTTGAATATTTAACAGAGTTTATATTCACATTATCTTTTATATCATTATGATATATCAAATAATCATTTTTATCAACTATTCTAATACCATTATCCTCTTCAATATCAAAGCTAGGACCTATATTGAAATATGTATTATAGGTATTATTTTCTTTATCATCTATTATATCTGAGATAATTAATCCATACTCTTTTAAATATGTTACATATCTTGTAATAGTTATATCATAACCAAATATAGTCTTCATTTTTATAGTTAATGCATCTACTTTGTTTTCTTGTGGAGTTATTTTTTCAGAAGTAATCCAACTATCAACATAGTTATAATATTTATTATCTATACTAATTACGTTATGACCTCTTGGACCTTTTAATAATTCTCTATCTTTATCATTTTTATATGTATAACGACCTAGATCTACTAAGATATCTTTACCAAAATCAGAATAAAGAACACTCATATAATCATAGTGTTTATGACCATCTACTCTTCTAGGTATATTAGAACAAAGTAAATATAATTCTTTATTTTTATATATAGTTTGATTCTTGTATTCAATTAATTCTTCTTTTGATTTTAAATCATTTATTTTATATTTCTTTTTATATTTAAATAAATATTCAGAACTTACTTCTTTATTTATATATTTAAGATATGTATCATCTCTTAATATAGATGCCGCCATTAACATAAGATCACTTATATTAGTTAGATCTGAATCTCCAATATTTGGAATATTATTATTTAAATCTCTGATACTTATTATATACTCTAGACTTTTTTCCACAGTGTTAATTAATTCATCTTTTATATAACAATTACTATTTATATTTTTTAATAACACTAATAAAATTTGAACCAAATACATAGGAGATGATTCAATATGTGAACCATTATACTCTATTTGATTATTTATTTGTCTTAATAATCTAGATTCTACATCTTCATTCCTAATACCTAGTTTATTTAAACAATATAATATGTTACCATTTTCAATTATTCCCCAATTACTAAATGATTTATGATTACTATCTGCTTGTGGAATTATATAATCTATTATTTTTAGTATTCTGTTTTTATATTTATTATACTCATTTTCTGTAATAAAATTATTCTCTTTTGAATAAGAAATATAATCTAAAATATTTGAAATCATAATAGAAATATCTAATGATCTATGTCCTAAATTTTTAAATAATCTATTATTAATTTTACCTACTCTTTTATATAAATACTTTTTATTATTTTTATACCATTTGTTAATTATTATAAATCCATGATTTATATATTTTTTATCATTAGTTTGTTCATACGCTATTACTAATTTGTATAGATAGTCCATTCTAGTAAACTCATATGACCATTCTTTATCATTGTTATACTTAATATCCCATCTTATATTTTTATTATTAACTGGTTCTTCACATGGTTCCATATCCCAGATACCATCAAATACATAATAACCATTAAGCATATTATCTGCATCTTTTATTATTTTATCGTACATATTATTTACCTATTACTTTCTTTATTTTATCTTTTGCTTTCCTAGTAATTAGATTATTTTTTGTAGGATATTTAGTATATGTACAATCTCCATCTACTTTATAAAAAGAATCTTTACACATTACTTGATCAACAGTATATCTTCTTTTATGTTCTTTAAATGATTTTTCATCTCCATAATGATATACCATATCTCTTTTTGAATTTTGACTATCTTCTTTATCATAATGACCAAGTGCTAAATAACCAATTACATCAAAATTCTTAGGTATATTAAATGCTTTTTTTATTACAGATGGTTTTGGCAATCCACAAATCCATACTCCTCCTAAATCAATAGAATTAATATATAAAAGCATATTTTGAATAGATGCTGCGGCACTTTGATAATAATCATTATACATTCTTCCAGTTACATATAAATCATTTCTATATACCACTAGTATTCCATATGGAGCATTTAAAGCAATTGGATTAGCTAGTACTTCTCTATTATTAGTATCTTTTTTAACAACTATATACTTCCAAGCTTCAAAGTTACATGCACTAGGTGCGTATATTCCAGCATTTATAATTTCTCTAATAGTTTTATCGGATACTTTTTTATTATTAAATTTACGAATAGATCTTCTACTAAATAGACATTCTTTAAACTCCATAGTTACCTCCTTTATATATTTGTTCTAATTCTTTTGAACTAGTTTTTATATCATAACCATTTTTAATAGCATTCTTATATGCATTATCTCTTTTATTTATCTTTATTCCTTTTATAACATTAACCCATTCATTAATATTAAAAGTAGACATTTTTATATAATTATTAGATATTTTTGCTTCCTCTGGTATACTTTCTGATACTACTACTGGTAAACCAGAGGTTTGTGCTTCAATCAATGATATACCAAGTCCTTCATATAAAGATGGAAATATAAATATATCCATTGCGCTAAGTATATCTTCTATATCTTCTCTAAAACCTAAAAATATTACATTTTTTAGTTTTATTTTTTTTACTTTTTCTTTTATATCTTTTTCTTTTGGACCAGTTCCTACAAGTAATAATACTGAATCTTTATCTTTTTGTAATTCATAGAATAAATCTATTAAAAAATCATGATTCTTTTGATTATCAAATCTTCCTGTATGACCATATACTATTTTATTATTTATATTTAATTCTTTTCTTATTTTATTTCTAGTTTTTTCATTATATTTATATTTGTCTATATCTATACCATTTTTTATTAATATTACATCATTAGTTTTAGTATATAAAGAACTAGATGCCATATTAGAACAAGTTAAATGAACATCAGTCATTCTTCGGTAAATAGGATTTAATATTTTAATAATTACTCTTCTTAATTTAGATATCTTAGGCACATTATGAGAATGAACAATTATCTTTTTTATACCGGATATCTTTGCAATAAAAGCCACCTGAAAAGAGAATAAGAAAACTGCGGAATTTATATGAATAATATCATATTTATTCTTCTTTAAAAATTTTCTTAATCTATAATTAAATACTATCTTTCCTTTTATAGTTTTTCTACTAACTCCTAAATTAATCCATTCATCTTTGATATTAACCGCAGTTAAAAAATCCATATCAATATCTTTTATATTATTAGATACATCTTGAATAAACTTCGCAATTCCACCGAAAGAATAACCATCTATAACTTGTAATACTTTCATATAGACACCCTCTATTTTTTAATTTTTTTGATTACCAATTCTCTTTCTTGATATACCATACTATTATTAGGTATATCTTTATTTACTACAGTACCAGCCGCTATTACACAGTTATCCCCTATTTTTACTCCTTTTAAAATTACTACATTACATCCACACCAAACATTATCCCCAATTTCTACTTCTTCACATATAAAATTACTTAAAGAAGTCTTATAATCATGATCATTATCCGTAATAGTAGAATTATTACCTAAATGAAAATTAGTTCCTATTGTTATATTATTTCTACTACTTATAGTACAATTATCATTTATATAGGCATAATCACCTATAAGAATAGTTCCACCATTTGTAGACCATATAGATATATTTTTTCTCATGTTGATATTTTTACCTAAGATTACTTTTGATTTTTTATCTATATAAATGTTGGATGTTTTATTAAATTTAATTTTTTTAAATTTAATTCTTTTTGGATAAAAAAGCTTATATAATAATAGTTTGATTTTTCCAAAAAAGTAACCTAATTTTCTCTGAATCATGTAATCACCTTTTTCTTTTTAAATGTATATTTAATATTTTCTTATATAATTTAGAACTTATTCTGAATAGTATAATTTTTTGTTTATCTTTTCTTTTTAATTTACTACTTATTACTTTCATAGTAAACATTTTTTTAAATATTCTTCTTGCTCCTTCTTTATCTAAGAATTCCTCTAATTCTTTATCATTATATGAATATAGTGCCATAATTGACCAAAGTACAGATATTTGATTTTCAATCATATCAGGGTATCTTTCTTTTAAAACCTCATATCTTTCAAGCATACCCTTATAATAATCCATAGACCATTTAGTAGTATGACTTCCTACTATACTATCTTTATGTTTTAAATAATAATATTTAATTTGATTAGAATATGCCACTTTATCTATATCCATTACCATTTTATATATAACCACAACATCAGATATTTTTCTATCCTCAAATCTATATTTAGTAGCGATATCTCTTCTCATCATCTTACCCCAGATATTACCATTTCTTTCTAGATTTAATAGTATTTTTTTTACTATCTCTATTCCTGGGATTAAATCTACTTTTTCTTCAGGTTGATTAAATTTAAAATCATAATCATGTATCTCTATAGATTGACATATTGAAAGTGGTACATCTTCTTTTTTACATAAATTATATAAATACTCTATCGTATCTTTTTCAATAAAATCATCTGAATCTACAAAGAATATATAATCTCCTTTTGAATTATCCATTCCTACATTTCTTGATAAAGATATACCTATATTTTTTTGATCAATTATTCTAATTCTTTTATCTTTAATACTCTTACATACTTCTAAAGTCTTATCAGTAGAACCATCATTAACAATTAATATTTCTATATTTTTATATGTTTGATTAATAATACTATCTAGACATTTTTTTATATATTTTTCACCATTAAAAACATTAACTACTACTGAGATTAAATCTTTCATATAAAACCTATATCTTTCTATTTCTCCAAGAAGATGGAGTATTATTATTATCTATTTCTAATGGACAATTATAATCAAATTCTTTTGGACCTCTTGATTTAATATACTCTACCATTTCCGATATTCCTTCTTTAAAACTAGTTTTCGTTTCATAATCAAGAAGTTTTCTTGCTTTATCAGAAGAACACATTGCTTCTTTAATTTCATTTGGTCTATCTGGTTCATATATTGGATCTAAATCAAAATTTAAATCATACGCTATTTCTTTTGCTAATTCATTTATAGTTATAAATTCTTCATCTGGTCCAATATTTATTACTTCACCATTTACGTTATCATTAGTAATTGCTTTTTCTATACAACTAACACAATCATTAATAAAAGAAAAACATCTTTTTTGATTTCCATCTCCATTTATTATAGGTTGTTTATTTTGTAACATTCTATTTATCATAATAGCCGCTACATTTCTATATGGATCAGTATAATTTTGTCTAGGGCCAATAATATTATGAGGAACTAATATAACATAATCAATATTATTTAATTCACATAATTGCTTAACTACTTGTTCACTAGCTAATTTTGCTACTCCATATGGAGAAACTGGATAACAATCCATATCTTCTGTATAAGGTAATTTAGGTTGACTACCATATCTAGCCATACTAGAACAATACACAAATTTCTTAACATTATTAGATATAGAAGCACTTAATACACTCATAGTTGCTTCAAATGTATTTTTAGTAATATAGTAAGGAGAATAAAATGAATATCCATCAGGAGCTACACAAGCAGCATGAAAAACTATATCACATCCTTTAATTAATTCTTTCATCTTATCAAGATTATTACAATCTTCTTCATAAAACTCTACTTTAGGATTAACATTATCTTTAAAACCACCTGATAAATTGTCTACACCTACTACTTCATAACCAAGTTCTATCATTCTATCAGCCACATGACTTCCTAAAAAACCAGCGACTCCTGTAACAAATATTCTTTTGTTCATAACCATCCTCCTAGTCTATTTATTAATCATTTTTAAATAATCATTAGACCCCTTTATCATTAATTTAAATGCTTTAAAGAAATGAACATTTTTTAAAAAATCTCTATGTCTTAATAAAAACTGAAGAAATAAAGGTATTCTTAAAACTCTACTTATATTTGTAAAGAGTGCACCTTTATCATAAAAATAATTTTCATCGTATTCTTTAAACCATGTTGATTTATCATGATACATTGTTCCTATAAAATTAGTATTTGAATAAATCTTTAATTTTTTCTTTAAGCAATTAACTACAAAAGTAGTGTCATCTCCACCAGCATGACCAAATACTCCATTTGGACCAAACATTGGATCAAATCTTATATTACCTATAGACTTTCTTCTAAAAGCTATATTACTAGATGCATAATGTAATGAATTATAAATATGTAGTCTTTTATTTTTTTTAATTACTCTTTTCTTTCTATTTGGACTATGCATATTAAAAATTATCATATCAGCATCCTTATTATTTTTAAACTCTTTCAAAACTATTTTTTCATAATCTTTATTATAAACAACATCATCATCACAAAGAATCAATACATCTTCTGTTGCTTTTTCTAATCCCCTATTTCTACTATTTGAAGCCCCTTTTTCTTTATAACTATAAATATCAAAGTTTTTATATTTAGTATGGCCTTCTTTATTAGTTTGATTAATAACAGTGCACTTACTAGTTATATTCTTTTTATCTAATTCTTTTTTATCTAAATTCATTACTGATAATATTACTTCTAACTTCATACTAAGACCTCTTTATGTTTAAACCTAGTGTTATATAGAAAAGTGGCGCTACTTCAATAACACTTATGTTAAAGAAGGCCTGTACTAAATAACCAATTACTGGAAGAATTAAATATAGTTCTTTATTTTTAAAACTATTCTTAATACCTCTAAAAGTAATTACAAAGTATAAAGCTAAATACGATAGTAATGTATAAATTCCCGCAGTAACAAGTATTTGAAGATACTCATTATGAGCTTTATCGTATGGAAAACCATATCTATATATCGGTAATCCATTATTAATATACTTAAAATTATCTATACCAATTCCAGTTAAAAGGTATTTAGGAAGATAATTCATTGTATTTCTCCATACATATATTCTTCCAGAACCAAAATTATAATCCGATTCATAATCTCCTGTTACCATCTTAGTTGTTTGTTTCTTAAATAATTTTAAATCTTCCGCTAATGTAGTCATCTTAGTATTATGAAGTACACAAAATACAGAAATAATACATAGTAATAATATTATTAATTTTTTATATGTTTTAAACTTGATTGAATAAACAATAAGGTATATAAGTACAAAGAATAATCCCACTATACAACTTAAAGTATTAGTCATCATAAGACCTGTTAAAAAATAAAGAATTAGTAATATATAGATTATATTCTTTTTTGATTCAAAAAATAAACCAATTAAGTAACAAAGTCCTATAAGAATCAAAGTTGCCATGAAATTAGGATTTGATGGAAAACCAGAAAAGAATATTTCTCCATTGTGATAATAAACAGGAACATTAAATATATTAAACTTTTGAAATAAACCAAATAATATTTCTAATGCTACTACTCCTATTATTACATAAGCAATCATCTTTTTTTTCTTCTCTTCTACTAAAGAACTTAAATAAACAATAGAAAGATAATACGCAATCATAAATAGACCTTCATATCTATTAAATTCACCAAATAAAGCTATATCTTTCTTATAAGCAAATATAGTACTTATAATAGAAAAGACTAGGATAGATAATAAGAAAATATGAATTATATTCTTTTTATATCTTTTTCGTAATAAAATTGCCATTATAATATTTAATGGTAATAAAACAAATATATAACCATAAGAAAAATATACTCTCTGAATAGATCCAATATACGCAAAAAAACTACCTATCAATAAATATAGGATATTAATAATTATATAAATTGGTAGTATATTTTTCTTAATCTTATCCATTATAATCTCCTTTTAATTGCGTTAAATATATAACAAAAGTAATAATATATTCTTTTATAAAAAACTATATCTTCCCTTTTATATATTTTCCATGTTCTAATAATTGCTTTAAATTTATTTGAAGAAAGTGTAGTTTCACCTACTCTATATATAGATAAAACTTCATTTATACCATAAGCAATTATTCCTTTTTTTAAAACTTGCCACCAACAAGCAGTATCTTGCCCTCTTTTTATTAAAGGCATATATATATCTTCTTTAGTTAAATATTTCATATTAAACATAACTGTTGAAGTAAATATAGTTGTATTTTTAAGTGCATCTTTATATGTCATAGACTTTGGAACATTAACTCTATGTCTAGAACCATTTAATCTTAAATATTCATAGTCACTATATATAAACGTATAATCATTTTCTTCCATAAATTTAACCTGAATATCTATTTTTTTTAAATTCCAATAGTCATCTGAATCAATAAAACAAATATAATCACCAGTAGCAGCATCTATACCAGTATTTCTAGCAACCGCAACGCCAGAATTCTTTTTCAAATCAATAATCTTTATTCTTTTATCATTAAACTTCTTAACAATCTTCATACTTTTATCAGTACTCTTATCATTAACAACAATTATTTCTAAATTCTTATAGGTTTGATTAACAACACTAGTAAGACAATCTTTAATATGATTCTTGCTATTATAAACTGGCATTATTACACTGACTTTTTTCATATACTGCTCCTAATTTTTTTGTTTTTCTAATTCCTTAATCTCCCTATTTATTCCTTCTTCACTAATATCTGAATCCTTTTTAAAAATTACACAAATAGTTTTAAATATAATACTAATATCTTGTTTAAAAGAAAAATTATCTACATATTCAAGATCATAATCTATCTTCTTAAATACATCTATATCATTTCTTCCAGATACTTGAGCTAGTCCTGTTAATCCAGGTAAAACACTAACTCTTCTTTTTTGTTTCTTATTCATATTATCATAGTATTCTGGTATCCATGGTCTAGGTCCTATAAAACTCATATCACCTTTTAAAATATTGAATAATTGTGGTAATTCATCAAGAGATAATCTTCTAATCTTTTTACCTAATCCTGTTGGTTTACCTTTCTTCATAGTTCTAAATTTTAATATCTTAAAATTCTTACCATTTAAACCAGTTCTATCTTGTTTAAATATGAAGTTCTGTCTATCAATAATCAGTATTAATATAGAAATAATAATCATAGGTATTAATAGTATAATTATTAATATTAATGAAAAAATAAAATCTAAAATCTTCTTGATATACTTATACATATTTACCTCATTATTTCTAATAAAATTATACCATTTTATAACAAAAAAGGAAAGCAAATTGCTTTCCTTAAATGCTAATTATTAGCTTTTTTCTTCTTATGATAAACAATTACTAATACTGTGATTGCGATTAATGCAAAGAACAATATAATTAATTGAATATTAGAAGCTATTGTGTCACTAATAAACTTACTTATTGATGCAGATGGTGGGTTACCTGAAATTACATTAAATGTACCCGCACCTGTTATACTATATCCATTATAATTTAGAGTCTTATCTGTTGTATAGAAGTTAATTGTCTTACCTGATGGTACTACAATGTTATCTGTTAAATCATAATTTGTATACAATACCATAGTACTTGTTCCAGTTGGAGCATCATTAATTGCTGCTTGTAACGAAGAATAGTTAATATTATTAAATATAATTACTCTTTCATTTTCTCCTGGTATCTTTAATGTTGCATTTATATAATCATCAACTGTATTTATATCAACAACATAATTAACTTCTACATCATTAACAGTACCATATATTGAAGTTTCTGAACCACTCATAGTTCCATCATAGAAGTTAAATACATTTGTATTATTAATTCCTGTTGTACCTCTAATTAATGGATTAGACATAATATAGTTTTCATCTTTTTCACCAACAGTTAGTGTACCATTGTTATTAATTGCTGTTGATAATGATGTAATTGTTGTATTACCTTTTATAACAGCGGATGCACCTTCTAAGATTCTAATTAATTCATTACTTTCAGAATTATTTTTTGTTAATGTAGATGAATCAATATTTAATGTTCCATTTTGAACATCAATCATTTTTATATTATTTGTTGTAGCTATAGTACTATTGTTGATATTCAAAGTTGTATTAGTACCAATATTATATATAGTATCAGTTAAACTACTAATATTAGCACCACTTATTGTCATTGTTCCTCTATTTGTACCAATCTTATTAGTAGTTACATTACCTATAGTAATTGTTCCATAGTTATTAACTATTTCATTACTAAATTCTCCTCCATCAACTGTTGCTGTAGCAGATGAACTATTTCCCATTAATCTTTCGACTGTGAATGTTCCACCATTAATTGTTACAGTACCATTATTAGTTAATGGTCCTATTGATGAAGTATCAGTCCATGAAACATCATTAATAACAATTGTTCCAGTAGAATTATTCGTTACTGAAGCAGAATCTGTTAGAGTACCATCCTCAATTAACATACTTCCTGAGTTAGAAATATTATTTGAAATAGTACCATCATTTATTGTTAAACTAGAACTAGAATTATTAGTAATATTACCTTCTATAGTTCCTGCATTTATAGTCATTGTTCCTGTATTATCAGTATCACTATAAATACTACCATTATTAATATTCAATGTTCCAAGGTTAGACATAAATGTTCCTGTAATTGAACGAATTGAACCAGAACCAGTTATATTTAATGTTCCACTATTCTCAAACATTACACCACTAGTTGAATAAATATTCTTTCCATTTGTATCAAATGTTATAGTCTTTCCTGATGCATTACTTACTGTAGCAACTGTATCAATTAATACAAAGTTTTCTAAAGCTCTTATAGTAGTATTATTACCTGCTGCACTAAATGCTCCATCCAATGATGTATATCCTTGAGATGTACTTGTATTTTCTACTATAGGACTACTAGTTAAGTATTCAGAATTTGAACTAATTATAGCATTATATCCTGTTTCTACATCCTTGATTATTCCTTTTATTGGTAAAGTATTATTAAATGTTGGAGTAAATGTTGCTTTACCATCATAGAAGCTTATATTATAACCTTCTATAGCTGCACCAGATGTTGATACAATGCTAGGGTTTGAAGAATTAACTGTTCCATCTTTAGTTCCTAGTACTAAGACACCTGTATCATCCAAATCAATAGTTGGAGATGCTGATGAAGTAACTGTTCCTCCTGTAATATTTAATTGTCCATTAGTAAGTATTCTTCCAACTGTTCCACTAGAAATATTTGTTATAGAACTTGCAGCTCCTGTTATTGGTCCTACCGAGCTATCAGATATATTAACTACACCAGAACCATTATTTCTAATACCACCTATATTAACACTATTTTCACCAGTAATAGTAGTAGTACCAGTATTTATAATATCTCCTGAATAACTTCTTGAATAACTATATGCACCTTTTATAAATAGTGTACCTGAATTTGATATTTTTGGATTACTATAATCCATTGTCAACTCATTAATGGTTAACGTACCTGAATTTGATATTTTTGCAACTGAATCTGTATATCCTGCAGTTCCTGTAATATAACCACCATTAATTATCATTGTACCATCATTAATAATTGCCGTATTTGCTTCTTCTGTACTAAATTGGAAATCAGTTATAGTTACAGTATTTGATGCAGTGTTATTAATAATAGATCCAGATGTCATATTATTTCCAGCTAGATAAGTGATATTTAATGTTCCATTGTTTGTAACAAATGATTGAGTACCATGATTAATTACTTTTCCTGATTTAGTACTATCATTTGCATGAACACTATCAATAAATGTTAACGTTCCATTATTAATCATAAATGGTACATTTGTTCCGTTGTTTGCGATGTCGTGTCCATTCATATCAATTGTTATACTCTTTCCAGCAGGAATTTCTTCTGAAGTAATAGTAGTTAATGTAGTTAAATCTCTTAAGAATTTAATTGTATCTCCACTACTTGCTTCACTTATTGCTGTTGCTAAGTCACTATATGTTTCATGAGTTGTTGTATTTTCAGCTAATGTATCGTTTGATAAGTATTTACTTTCTCTTCCATTTGAAGCAGGTATTGTAATTATTTCATAACCTGTTTCAATTGCAGATGGTCCACCATTTATAGTTTGAGATGCTTGTCCTACATAATCACCGTTATAACCAGTTATGATACCATCATAAAAGTTTAATGTTGCTGCTATAGAACTATTCTTAAGATTGTATATTCCGTTTAACATACCATCTATTTTTGGACTAGTTTGTGAAACATTTCCACCTAATTCTCCAATTGTTATAACTCCATTTGATGTGGCATTATAAATTGCTGTTCCCTGTGTAGAAATAACACTACCAGATTTAACAGTAAGATTTGAACTACCTTCCATAGTTATACATCCAAAATAGTATCTACCTAAATTCTTAATTACAGAATTTTCTATAGTTGTAGTTGAATTAGTACCAGTTAAATATATAGCTGCTCCTGAAATACTAGTTGCATTTGTTGTTGTTGTAATAGTTGAATCTTTAATAGTTGCAGTTCCGTAATTAGTTAATTGATAAGTTGCAGATGTTAAATCTGTTCCATCTAATGTCAATATTCCACTACCTTGGTTAACTATAGTCGTATTATTAATAGTACTATCTTTTATTGTCATTGTTCCATAATTGTATCCTACATATGGACAATTAGTAGGAGTAAATCCTTGAATTAAAGTAGTATAACCAGACTTATTATCAACAATTCTTTCACCTGGGAATTCACCACCATAAATATATGTTGTAGCTGTATTAGTAATTGCAAAATTATTAGCAGTATAGTTCGAAGATGGAGTGCCTCTTGTAGTTTTAAATGTTCCTGCATTTATTGTTAATATTCCACTATTATTGTTATCAATAGCATATAAAATTGTATTATTATAACCAGTAGTATTATATGCGACAAGTGTACCACCATTAAATGTCATACTACCACTATTATTTATAGGAATGCTAGTAGAATAGTTCTTATAAACTTCAATCTCTCCGCCATATACAGTAAATACATTACTATTTAAAATATGATTATATGTTTGCGGTATTGTTATTCTACCATCATTTACTATAAATGTTCCTGTATTATTAATTGTTACATTTCGCAAATATCCAGAATTCATATTAAATGTACCACTATTAGATATAGTTGGTTTACTTGAACCATTTAATGTAATATCATGATAATTCAATGTTCCTGTATTTGTAATAAATACATTTGAATTAGTTAATGAAATACTATCAGTATTATATAGTTTTAATGTTCCATTATTTGTAATCCAACTATCTGCTGTATAAATATGAGCATCATGATCATTGAAATTAATTTTGATATTTCTTCCGGCAGGAATTGTTATTCCTTCCATTTCAAATGCATTATTAATTAAAGTAACTTCAGTTTCAGTATTTGTAGATATTGAATCAACTGCTGCTTTAATAGAACTATATCTTACTCCATTTACTTCTGCAATTTCTGGTTGTCCAATTGAATATGTTTCTCTATCGTTATTTATGGTATCTACAATTCCAGTTCCTGTTGGAATACTTACTATTGTATTTTCTGTAACATTACCAGTATTACCTGTAATACTTCCATCATAGAATGAAATTTCACCATAACGTACTGTATCCGAATTATATAATTCCCAATACTTACTTCCATCTATACCAATCGGTGTTCCAGATATTCTTGGATAAGAACTAATTATTCCATCGTCTTCACCAATAATCAGTGTAGATGAATTCTTCATTCCACCAGTTACTACAGTATCACCTTTTATAGTCATTGTAGATAAGTTATTTTTAATAAATCCAATTGTTGAATCATCTATTATTATAGTTCCATCATAATGAACATAACTATTGATTGATGATACTTCTGAATCGTTTACACGTAAATGACCTGTATATAGATTTATTGTACCGATATCAGATCCATTTCTAACATAAACATAAGATTTATTATTACTTTGATTCCATGAAGCTTGTACTCCATTATCTATATCACCAGTACAATTATCCACATAAATACTATTATTTTTAGCAGCATTACCACCATTTACATCTCCTGTTGGATATAATTTATTAAATGTTGAATCTATAATAGTTAGATTTCCAGTAGATTGGTTGTTAATAATTCCAGTACCAGATATATCATTTAATGTTAATGAATGAGTAGTATTATTATTTAATTTAGAATTAACTAAATTATAACCACCAAATCCAGAATCTGTAGTACTTAAATTATATATTCCAATTCCACCACTTATTGTTCCGGAACCATCTAAAATATCACCAGTTGTTTCATTCTTTATACCATAACCATTAGTAACATTAATTACAGCAGTATCACCTAGAGTAACAGTACTATAGTTGTCTATTGCTGAATAATTAGCAACATTGATATTAATTACACCACTATTAACTGCTAAGTTTGCATTTTGATTATTTGTAATTGCATTGTTAGTAGTAGCATTTATTGCTCCTCCACCTTGTGAATCTATTATTGTTAATAATCCACTATTATTAATAACTGGAGCGTTTGCAGATGTAGTTAATGTATAACCATTTAAATCAAGGATTAATTCTCTGTCACTAGCAATATCAAGTGTATTTGCTAAAGATATATTCTTAATAATATGAACTGTATCCTCAATTCCATTCTTTGCTCTTCCTATATACCTAGTTACTACAGTTGTTGGTGTAGTATCTTCTAAACCATCAATCTTTACTCTCATGTTTTCTCTGTATGTATCAGTTGGTGTATCTGATGTATATTTTTTAAATGCAAAGTATATGTAATATTTTTTACCTGCTTCTAATGTAACTAAATCTGTTTGTAATGTTGAATTTGCAGAAAAGTTTTGATATTGTGAGAAACTGCTATAATTTTCAGGATTAATATTTGGATCTGGATTATTAGGAACAATAATTACATAACCTGATCCACTATATGATGATAGATCATATGTTATTTTAATTGTTGTGTCAGTTAATTCAGATGTTCTATCAGCTACTATATATGATAAAGCTGTTGATACTCCTGCACTAGCATTATTACTAATATAATACTTTGAAGTACTATCAAATTCAAATCCATAAACAGTAGGATGCCTCATATTTAAATAGTCTGTTGTAGAATAATCTATTACCTCTCCAATATCTTCTGGTTCACCACTAGGTACTAAACCATAATAATTATTTATATTTTCATTATCTGTTGAACCTAAACTTAGAGTATAAGGTTGACCAGATGTTCCTTTACCACCAGTTATTTCAATATTAGTACTTAAATATACTGTTGGTTTAATATAGAATGGCGCTACTGCGGCAGTATTATATGGTTGTGGTCCTGTAAATCCAATTACATAATGTGGTGATGTAGGATTTCCATATATTCCACCATTAGTTGGAGTAATTGAATAATATGGCATTTGAGACCAATATAACCAGTCATTACTTGAACATGCACCAAAATAATTATATAAATCTCCAACACATTGTGATCTTGGTATATTATTTCCTGTATCTGCAGCCATATAATAATCTGAAGGATATATTAATCCAACTTTACCTAACCATGAAGTAGTTCTTGTTACATTGTCTAATGTAGATATATCAGAAGTTGTTATTCCATCTTTTCCTGTATAGCTTCCACGTTCTTCTTGGTACATATCATAAGCTGACATACCATTAAATGCACTATTTAACGCTCCTGTATACCATACTACTTCATCAATCATTGATTTAGCAGTTGCATTAAGACCTGTACTCGTGAAACTACAGCTTGTTGTTGCATCATTTGCACCATTGTAACAGTAACCACTAGAACTATTCCAGTACAAGCTGTTATTAGCACTTTCATTGTCATAACCTGGGTTTAATAATTTCATTATATCTGACTCTGACCATTCATTTACACCAGAACCACCATTAACCGAATTAGAAGAAGTATCCCATGAATATGCACCTATAAAGTCATTTCTAACAATTTTAATTCTTGGTTTTGTTACATTATTTGCATCTGTTGTATTGAATACACCTACAATCCTCCATAATTCACCATTAAATGATACATAGTTATCTGGATTAGAACTAATATATCTCAAATTATTTTCATTATTCTCATCAATTACCATTCCTTCTGGTAATTCAGATTCACCTCCACTTTGAGGAACAGATATATATCTTTGTTTACCTACTTTTGTATCATATGCGTTAACAGGTCTTGTAACAATTTTGTTAATTGTGTAATAGTAGTAACTATTTGTCTTATAATTACCAAAGTGTAAGTAATACTTCATACCTCTTGAAACAACAAAGTCATATGTTCTTGTATAATACGTTAAATTTGAAGTATAATCACCATTTCTATACATAGAACCTGTATATGTAAATTTCATTAACATATCTTTTACTTTAGTGGATGCTGGATTTGTAACATCACCATAATTCATTGCTTTTGGACTATCACTTAAATACATATAAGCATAACCATCTGATGGTAAAATTTGATCTACACTTAATACAACATCAGTTGGGATATTTCTTAAATCTATCTCTACATATGAATCTGCAGGTGAGGATGTAGTATTATTACGTATTCCAATAGGATCACTATACCTAAATTCATTGAATGATGCACTTGCTTGCTTTGATGAATTAAATGAATTTGTTATAGTATATGATACTCCTTGCTTCATAGTAACAGAAATAAGATTAGTTCCACCACTGCTTGACGCTGGCATAATAAAGTGAATATAATTCATTTCACCTTTTCTTAGATTTATAGTAATAGGTCCATAGTATGTATAACTACTTGTTGGTGTTGGATTTCTATAATCTGGAGATGATAGATCTGCAGGTAAAGCAGGTGTATCCGTATTAATAATCATAAAGTCATAATATGAATTAAAATCTATTTCAAGATACATATCAGTAGTAGTATTAGTTAAATTTAAAGGTATATATGAATGAGTAACTTCACTACTATTTGGATATACCCATGTATTTTGAGTAAATCCATAAGTCCCTGGAGTTTGTAACATAGATGATAAAGGCAATGTTGTTGATCCAGGATCAGCGTCTACAATATCTAATGAATTAATAATAAATTGGTCAGATACTCCCATAGAATCATATGCTGCCTTTGTATAGCTATCACTTTGTTTAACATAATAGAATTGAACATAGTATTTATTTCCAGCAGTTAATGTTTTTGTTGCTGTCATAGGACCATAATTCAAAGGTGTACTTGTTGCATATATGCTTAATAATGCATTATAGTAATTCGATGTATCCATTTCATTATTTGTTTTAACATCAACTATACCATAATGGCTACCATAAGCACTTAATGTAGCATTTACTATAAGTTTTTTATCAACTGCAGAATTAGTTAAATCTATTTCATAATATCCAAATGCTGTTGTATTTGATGTATATTGGTTATTAGACTTAAATGTTTTTGTATCTGAATCATATTCAAAAGTATAATTTGTAGAAACATCAGTTACTGTTACATTATCGTATTCAGCTGGTGATATATATTCAGAATCTCTTAGTGTTAAACTAGTTAAATACATTTTATTATCTTCTGGATATGAATCATAATTTATTTCATGATATAAAGTTACATTATATCTAGATCCGCAAGGTAAATAAGCCAATTGAACAGAATCTCCTACCGGAATTGTAAATTGTTCATTATATGAACTACCATCTTCGGAATATTGAGAAATCATAAAGTAATGACCACCAAATTCACTAGTTGAATTAACATTTCTTGTTCTTATGAATGAAGCTTCAAGAACTTGATCTGCCGAAGCATCTCTCAAATCTAATACGAATGTGGCCCCAGCTATTGTAGATGATGTTGTATTTTCATTTACTAAATAGTTACCTGATTTTATAAATCCATATTGATAAAGAGGATCTTGTGCAAAACTATTTTGAAAATCATCTGATTCTAATACATCTATATATGGTGCAGGTTTGGCATCATCTACAGCCAAAGCTACTCTAGTATAGTATTTATTATCTATTCTAGCTTCTGCATCTGATAAGATACTTAAAGTTGCTACTTGATGTGATACACCAGATTCTTCAATTATTTGAACATTAGCATCATACATTGGAGGTCTATCTTCAACTCTGCCACTAATTGCAGTTGTTGCTCTTATACGTCCATCATAGAAATTAAATGTACCATTTGTAGTAGAAATACCTGTTGATCCTCCATATATATATGGTTCATAAACAGAAACATATTCTGCTGTATTATATTCTCCTAAATTAAGTGTACCATTATTTACAATTGCTGTACCTGTTGTATTTTTAATACAATTCTCAGATAATTCATTGAAATCAGCAGCTTCACCAATATAAATATCACTATCTATAACAGTAAATTCACCGTTATTAGTAAATGTGTAATCCCTAACTCCATTTATAGTATATCCATTCAAATCAAGTGTAATATCTTGTCCTTGAAGAATTGTATTACTTTCTGCTACACTATCAAGCATTTGAATAGTACATTGATTTAATAAACAGTTTCTATTATCTGATTCATTAACATTACCTGTATATTCAATAGCAGATTTTAATGTAGAGAAAGTCTTACATAATGATGGATTTTCTTCGCAATCATAATCTGAACCATTATAACCAATTAATCTTGCTACAATTATTATTTCTTCTGTTGTAGTTACGTTAACTTCACTTGCTGTACTTAAGTTTCCAGCTAAGTCTACTGCAACTACCTTAGCAACATAATCTGTATTATCATCTAATCCTGTAAATGTATAAGAGAATGATTTTTGTGCATTAACATCAGTACTATAGTTAATTGATGTAACATATGTATAATCAGGTTCACTATCTTTTTTGATATATATTCTTAATTCAGTTAAACCTGATTCTTGATCTTGTGCTGTTCCTGATATATCAAATCCATCTGTTAATACATTATCTGAACTTAATGATGATAATGTCGGATTAATTTTATCGATATTACTAATTATATGTGTAGTTTCAAGCGATGGATTTGCTCCATCTAATGAATATGCTGTAATTGTACAATTTTGACCTATTGTAAGAGATGAGTTATATGGTAAATAACTACCATCATCTATTTTATACATATAAGTATAATCATTATGGCTTGATGTTATAGTTGCTGTTACATCTTGATTAGTCCATGTTGTTGGTGCGTGACTAATAGTTGGAGCTTCAACATCTTCAAATACTGCTGTTATTGTTTTATTTCCAGTTGTACCTGTAGATATAGTCTTAGTAGTTGTTGGAGTTTCTAATGAATCTTCTCTCCATCCTAAGAATACACTTCCTTCTTTTGAAGGATTATTAAGAGTAAAGTCTGGTGTTTCAATATTATATGAAGTTGGATTAGTTACTCCTGATGGAAGTGATCCACCATTCAAATCATAAGTAATTGAATAAGTAATTGGTTCCCAGTTTACTTGTAATGTTACTACAGTATCTTGATCATAAGTATTTGTAAATGCAGTTGATGCATAAGATGCACTCTGATCAAATGTTACAACATTATTATCTATAGTTGTTTTCCATTCTGCTCCAGATACTGCTTGGTATCCAGTTCTTTCAATATTAATATTTTGTGGATCGTTATAATCCATTAGTCCACCCTGAGGTAATGATGAACCATAATTTAATTCATGTATTATATCAGAATTATCTACTGTTACTAAAGTTCCATCATATGATACATTAGATCCCTTATTACCAGATAATGTGCCACCATTCATATCCATCTTAAGTTGTACTTTAGATAATTTCCATTTAGCATATAAAGTAGTGTAATAAGCATCAGTAGTAAATGTTCCTCCTGGTTGATATTGAACACTATTATCACTAGAATTAGTTGACCATCCTAGGAATTGATGCCCTGTCCATGTTGGAACAGTACTAGATAAAGTCAAATCTTCTCTTTCGTATTTTCTTTGTGCAGCTGGTGCGCCTGTTCCTCCATTCGCATCATACGCTACTGTAAATACTCTTCTAAATTCATAATGAACTATTATATTTCTTTCTTCTTCACTAGTAGTTATAGGAGTAAATGTTAAATAGAAAGTTGCTGTTTGTCCTGCTCCTATTATATCTTTAATAGTATAACCAGTTATTTGATAATTAACTGTTTGATCATCCATACTTGTAGAATAAATACATTGGTCTACATCACCATAATTCTTAACTGTTACTTGATATGTAATTGATGAGTCTGAGTTAGGTAATGTAAATCCTGTTATTGTTTGAGCAACATTCCAATCTGGTTCCCATAAATTTGGTTCATATTTGATCATTGCTCCACCAGTAGGTTCACCATATAATTGTATATTTTCTATTCTTATATCAACTATAGGTCTAAATTTAACATTACTTGTAATGCTTAACTCAGTAGCTAAACCTGAATATGCTACTGTATAAATGAATATACTTAAGAATAAAAAGAATAATAAGAATGCCTTATTCTTTCTCAAGTAAATCACCTCTTCTTATTAATATTGAACGTAATTAAATACCGCTTCAAATCCTTTAATTGTTACATCTGAAGTTAATACAGTTGGAGTTATATTTTTGTAATTAACTATTAAACTTACTCTAACTGATTGTCCTGCATCTAATTTATCACCTATACTTACTTCTTCACCAGTTTCAGTATATATTAATTTATATTCTATATTGCTACAAACATTATTCGCATCAATTGTATTTGTACTTATACATTCTGGAGTACCTTTCATAATTGATTGTAATGCAGCATTTAAAGTTCCAGCATTTTTAATGTAAAAGTCATATACTATTCCATCTCCTTGAGAAACAAAATCAACTCTTAATCCAGAGATTACAGTAGCAGTTAATGTTGGTTCTTGTCTAACTGTTGCTCCACCAATTGTTCTAACTGGTTGACCATTTTCAAAATGTATGTCCCAAGTTTGTCCTGAAACCTTTGCTTCATTATCTCTAATTAAAAGTTGACTAGTAAAAGTTGCATAAGCAACTGTCATAGTAACAAATCCTATTGTTAATACAATTAATAATATATTTTTAACTTTATTTCTCTTCATATCTTATACCCTTTATTTTATATACAATTATTATATCATTTTGTAATATTTTAGGTCAATAAAAAATGTGTAAAATAACAAAAAAATCAAGTATTTAAACTTGACTTTTTAGTAAATGTGTTATATTTAAACAATTCAATTGTTTTTTTTAGTTTTTCATAATTAGAACTACTATTTTCCACAGTATTAATTAGTTTAATCAACTCTTTTTCAGAAGTATAATTTTTTTCGCCATATACTTCATAAAATAAACAATCTAACTTATCAAAACAACCATCATCATATATTGATTTAATATAGTTTTTAATCTGTTCTTTTTCTTCTAATTCATTTCTAGTATAAAACATTAATTTACTACTAGTTTTTTCTGCTATCTTATATTCTAAAATTGTATATTTTAAATGCTTTATATATTCTAAAACATCTATCTCTTCATCTATAGATAAATAACTCTTTTTTGTAGATAAACCAGTTTTATCAAATTCTATCGCTAAACACTTATCTTCACTTGAAAAAATAACAACATAATCTTTATGTATTACTTTATTTGGAGAATATAGATCATTTTTCTTATATATTAAATCTATATTACTAACAATTACTTTTGAATTAATAAAATCTCTAATTACATCATCATCTACTTTTATAACTGGAATCTTAATAAATAATTCTAATTTATCTTCTTTATTCCAATCATAAAATGAATATAAATTCTCATTTAGATTTAAAACAATATCATAAACATAATTCATGTTTTCCTCCTAAAACATATATTAATATACCAATCCCTACAAATATGTTTAAACATTCTATTCTTCTAATAATAAAATTAACATAATCAAAAAAATTATACCCAATTGTTAATAAATTTAAATAAATAATAATATAACTTAGACTAATAACCGTAAGTCCAAAACCAAATAAGAATAAGAATGTTCTAAACATATTATCACCTATATTATTATATATTTAATTAGGAGGTAAATATGATAAATATAGTACTAGGTATAGTTCAAGGTTTTACTGAAGCATTACCCATTTCTTCAAGTGGTCATCTATATATAATTAGTAAAATACTTGGAAAAGATATAAGTAGTTTAACAATTGAAATAATGGCTAATACAGGATCATTAATAGCTGTTATTATCTATTACAGGCATAAAATTAAAGATATATTTTTAGATAAAAATTATATAATAAAAATAGTTATAGGTACAATACCCGCAGTTATGTTTGGATTATTATTTAAAGATATATTAGAAAGTAATATTAATACTAAATTAATTGGTATTGCTTTTATTATTACATCACTATTTTTATATTTAGTTAAAGATAAAAATGGAGAAAAGAATAATGTATCAATTTTAGATTCATTAATAATTGGTCTATATCAAGCAGTTGCATTAGTTCCGGGGATAAGTAGATCTGGTTCTACTATTATAGGTGGTCTTAATCAGAATCTAGAAAGAGAAACTGCTTTTGATTATTCATTTATGCTTTATATACCTATTTCTATTGGTAGTTTAGTACTAGGTATAGAAGATGTTAGTGGTAATATTAATGAGTATCTAGTTATTATAGTAGTATCCGCTATATTTACTTATATATCTATTATTCTATTTTCTAAGGTAATAAAAAATGGAAAATTATTAATATTTTCCATTTATACATTAGTGCTAGGACTAATCACTTTCTTTATAATCTAATTCTTCTATATCTACTCTATTAATACTATCAAATCTTTTTGTAATCTTATCTGTAGTAGTATGTATATCTTGAACATCTTTACTAACTGTTTCAATTGATCTAGATAGTTTATCCCATCTATCTTTATATCTACCAAATTCAAGTGATAATTTACCAAGTTCTTCTTGTATTACTTTTGCGTATTTATCTCTTTCTTGATTCTTAATAATAACCTCAATAGTAGTTAGAGTACTCATAAGAGTAGTAGGACTAGTAATCCATACTCTTTTTTTATATGCATATTCAATTATATCTGAATGATATGCATTTAGTTCTGCGAATATAGCTTCTGCTGGTAAAAACATAATTGCTTGGTCAGAAGTTTTACCTGGAATGATATATTTTGATGAAATAGCGTCTATATGCTTTTTTACGTCATTTTTAAATAGTTTTTCAGCGGCTTCTCTATCTAGCTTACTTCTATTCTTATCAACCATAATTCTGTAGTTTTCTAGTGGAAATTTAGAGTCTATAGCGACTACTCCAAGTGGTTCAGGTGCGAATAAAACCGCATCCGCAATTGTATTATTATCAAAAGAATATTGTTCTTGATATATCTTATTATTACCATCTCCAAATACAGAAGATAATATATGACTTAGATTTACTTCACCAAATATACCTCTACTCTTTTTATCAGTTAATACACTTTGAAGTGAGACTATATCAGTACTTAAACTATCTATTTTCTTTTGTGCTTCATCTATCTTAGCTAACTTTTCTAATACATTATTAAATGTTTTATTAGTTTTTTCAAAGTTCTCATCTAATCTTTCATTAACCTTGTTATTAATAACATTTAATCTATAATCTATTCTTTCATTTTGTTTATTAAAATCATCATTCATATTTCTATTAATATCATTTTTAAAATCACCTAGTTCTTTAGTAACATTAGTCTCTAAATTACCTAGTCTTTCAGTAATTTTACCTTCATTAATATTTTTAAATAATGATATAGTAACAAGTACTACTATTAATACTAAAATACCTATAATTATATAATCCATAATATCTACTCCTTCATAAATTTATTTGCTATTCTACTAACTAAATACGCAAGTAATAACATAAATAATATTTGAGCTATAACTGCGGGATCAGTTATACTTTCTAATAAACTCTTTCCTATAAATCCCCAGAAATATACTAGTGGAAGTTTACCAATTATTAAAGCCGCAAAGAATTTTTTCTTATCCATTTTAGATAAACCTGCGCCTATATTTACCGCAAATTGTGGTGTAAAAGGAACCGCTATTAATAAAACTAGATTTGGATAAGATAATTTATCTATCTTTTTTCTAAAGGCTTCTATTTTTTCTTTATCTTTAAACTTTTTAGTAAAATGATCTCCTATTTTTCTAGATATAAAAAATGAAGTCATAGAACCTACAATTGCTCCTAACCATGAGATTATTGTACCTAAAACACTACCAAAAGTAATAACATTTAATGATACAAATAGACCTAATGGAAGTATAGGTATAATTGATTCTAAAAAAATGATAAAAAAGCCAGAGAATATACCAAAACTAGCTAGTAATCCTGTTAAAAATTCAACTGCTTGATCGACCCATTCTTGCATAACTTCCTCCTACAATAATTATACCTATTTTTTATAAAAATAAAATAAGTTATATTAAAATAACTTATTTATTTTCCAAAACCATCTTTAACATTAATTACATTGTAACCAAACATATTTAAAATATTACAAGTTTTTTTACTTCTAATTCCACTCTTACAATATATATAATAAGTATCATTTTTATTTAGGTAATACTGGTAATTATTTAATAATTCATACATAGGTATATTAATAGAATTATAAACATGATCTATATCATATGAATATCTATCTCTAATATCAATAATGTTATATTCTGGTTTTAAATCATTTAATTGTACTTCCATTTAATCACCTAGTACATAATATGAATAATAATATTATTAGCCTGTTTTATAGTCTAAAAAAACAAAGTAAATTACTTTGTTTTTAGTGTGTTATAAGCATATAAATATTTCTTAAATCGTTAACTCCTACTATTCCATCGCCATCAAAGTCTGCGGCTGATAGACTTAATTCTCCTAGATTAAGTCCAGCGGTAATATGATTATACTCTAGTCTTAAATCATTACTTGTTACTGTTCCATCTAAGTCAATATCTCCATATATTACTATAGTATAATTCTTTTCTCCTGATGAAATTTTATAACCTGTTGCGATAGATGCAGTACCATCTGAAACTACATTATTATCTTTATCATATATATTTACTCCTGATGTAGATACTAAATTAGTAAATATAGTATTCTTATCTATATATAATAATTCAGTTGGTCTTACATAGAACTTACCATCTCTTATATACATATTTGTTTCATCTTTAATTTGAATACTATTTTGTGTCCATACTGCATATAGAGTCATATCACCTGTTACTATTGTATTAAAGTCATATGCTGTTCCATTTTCACTTGTACTCCAATGTTTAAATGTATATTCTGTTTTTGTCGGATTACTTGGTTTTGTTGCCTTTTCATTATAGTTTACTGTTTGTGACGCAACCGATGATCCACCTGTTGAATCAAATGTTACTGTATATTGTTTTATATCCCACACTGCATATAGTGTTAGATTTCCTGTTATCGCAGTATTAAAGTCATATGCAGTTCCTCCATCTGTAGTACTCCAATGTTTAAATGTATATCCTGTTTTTGTTGGATTACTTGGTTTAGTTGCCTTTCCACCAGATTGTATAGTTTGTGACGCAACTGATGATCCACCTTTAGAATTAAATGTTACTGTATAATTAACAATTGGTTCTTCATATACTGCATATAACGTTAAATTACTATTAACTGCGTTACTAAAATTATATTCTGTTCCTCCATCTGTAGTACTCCAATATAAGAATTTTTTATTTCCGTTAGTCGGATCTATTGGTTTGGACGCTACAGTACCTTTTTTAACAGATTGAACTTCACCATACGTTTCATTACCATTTTTGTATGTTACATCATAAGTAGTTATAGAATTACTAAAGCTAGCTGACAATAAACCATGTGACGTATTATTATGAATATAAGATGGTGATGAACTTCCACTTATACCGCTAAGACTCCATGAATCAAGTTTGTACCCCGAATTTGGAATTGCTGTTATTTTTAATGTATCACCTGGTTTAACACTTATATTACCTCTTGAATTGGCATTAACTGTTACGCTATTATTTTGCTGCATGATAGTTTCTACCTTTAATGAACCATTTGGACCACTAGATATCATAATATTTAAATCTTCAATATTAAACCAAGAATAAATATGTATATCATCTGATATTACAATATCAGTAGGATCAGTATTTGGTGTTCCACTTAATTCTGTCGCATAACCTACATAACTATAATTTATATTATCAGGTTTTGTATAATTTGTTACAATCCTAATATTAACGCCTTTTCTTACTAGATATGACTTTGTTACATATTCATCATAATTATCCGTATTATATGGTGTTTTATTTCCTGAAAATTTTTGAGTCATCGTAGTCATTGTTAAATTCTTAATAACTGCACTAGTTACTTCATAGTTACCTGCAGCATCTCTACAACCTAAATAATATGTTCCTGTATTATTTATAGTTGTAGTTATACCTTCATTATTAATTTTATCCAGATTTGTAGTATTAGTCATATTTGATAAAGATGGTCTTGTAGTACCATAATAATATCCTGTTACTCCTTCTTTATCCCTACATTGAAGTAAAAGTGTTTGTGAATTTTCTTTTGGACTTTCTCCACCTGCGATAACCGCTACTGGTTTTGTTGTATCAGAAGTATTAATATCATCTGTGTATGCCGCAATTAATAGTGTACTGCCATCATCTTTAGAATCAACAAAAGTATTACCATCTGTAGAATAAAACATCTTTCCTGATGGTATTGAACTATAAGAAGGGGATGAAAGTTGAATTATTTTACCCGATTTAATAATTATATAAGAACTACTATAATTTAATTCTATTGGAGTATCAAGTTCATAGGTATTAATGCCCTTCGTAGCTTCCATTTGTCCTATTAATGTTGCATTACTAATCTTTAATGATTTACTTCCATCATTAATTAAATATATTTCAACATTATTACTACCATCTGAAGAAAATCTAATTTTAGTTAATTTTTCTTTAGAATTCTTTTTTTCAAATTTTATGGCATCATAAACTATAGTAGTGGAAGGTGATTTTTCATATCCCCCATAATCATATAGATATTTATTATCAGAAAAAGAAAAATCTGCATCTTGAACAGATATAAAATCTGTAATTGCTTGATCATATGACATATAAAAATATCCATTTAGGTGATCTGGACGAGTGCCAAAAGAATTTTTAACTATATATGCTCCATTACCACTAGGTACCCCTGATGCATTATTAAAATTTGAAGCAGGATAATTATCATCCCAACCAATAATTGTTATTTTATGAGTTGAATCTGCTATAGGACATCCTGAATAGAAATAATTGCCGTTCTTTATATAGGTAGAACTCCAACATATTGTTGCTGCTACTCCGCCATATTTTACTATATATTCTTTTAATTTATCTAACGAAAGAGTATAGCTTAATAATACTTTATTTACATCTACTTTTGGTATTTTATCTGTTATTTCAGATAAATAAATAGAATCAGTTGAATCTATAAATGGCATTTCATCCTCATAAACAGGACCATAATAACCTAAAAATCTAGCGGCAGTCCATGTTCTAAATCCACCATCTACTAAGTCAGTTCTTGCTCCTATTTGATTAACTCCATCCTTAAATGGTCTAGACATTTTATAAGCTGCATATCTTTCAGAAAAATAATATGGTTGATTATACTTTTTTAATAAATAATCTTCTAAAGAAGCTGTCGTACCATACATAACACAATTTGGTGTTTGGCCCTGATTCTTAATTTTTCTTAAAGTAGTATTAAAATATTCATTTGTTCCAAAATTTGATGGATATTTTGATGATGCAATATCTGATTCAATTGAACCATCTATAATTCCATCATCTACTATCTTTTCTTCTATTTCTTCATTTACTTCACAATAAGGAGGTATATAACCTCTTTCTTTTCTTTCCTCATCTGTTAAAATTGTATATTTTAAATATGCCTCACTAATTGGACAATCTTCAAAATTTAATAATTCCTTTGATTTTATTGAATAGTATATATAATTCTTGCCATTTTCACTAACAAATATTAATCTATCTTTATTGTCATCATTTAATGAAATTATATTATTTTCTAAATTTATCCAATTATTGTTTAATGATAGATCACCTAGTATTTTATTTATTTTTTCATTAGTACTTGTAACTATTTTATCTTTACCATTTTTAAATCTATTTATTAAATCTGAATCATCATACTGATCTATGTATTTATCATATCCTTTTATAAAATTATCTCTTTCTTTGATTGCTAATCTTACTTGATTAACAGTATCAAAATCAGATTCTATTATTTGATATTTTAAATTAGATAAATCACTTTCTATAATGATATTATTATTTACTGTTTTGAACTTAATACTAACATCTGAAGAATTAATCACATTACTAATGTTACCAAATAGTTTATTAAACATATTAGACTTACTAAAAATTATTATTAAAAAGCTAACTAATAATATAAAAGATATAACTAAACTAATTGTATTTTTTTTATTCTTCTTCATACTACGTATTCTCCTATTTTAATTATACCATAAATATAAAAAAAAGAAGCATTAAATGCTTCTTATATGATTTTAATGTGTTATTAGCATATAAATATTTCTTAAATCGTTAACTCCTACAATTCCATCACCATCATAATCAGCTGCTGATAGACTTAATTCTCCTAGATTAAGTCCAGCGGTAATATGATTATACTCTAGTCTTAAATCATTACTGTTTACTACACCATTTAAGTCGATATCACCATATATTATTATTGTGTAATTTGTTTCTCCTGAAGATATTTTATAACCTGTTGCGATAGATGCAGTACCATCTGTAACTACATTATTATCTTTATCATATATATTTACTCCTGATGTAGATACTAAATTAGTAAATATAGTATTTTTATCTATATATAATAATTCAGTTGGTCTTACATAGAACTTACCATCTCTTATATACATATTTGTTTCATCTTTAATTTGAATACTATTTTGTGTCCATACTGCATATAGAGTCATATCACCTGTTACTATTGTATTAAAGTCATATGCTGTTCCATTCTCTGTTAGACTCCATCTTATGAAATTATATCCAGTTCTTGTTGGTGGGGTTGGTTGCGTAGCCTTTCCTCCATGCGTTACTGTTTGTGATTCTATTTCAGATCCTCCATGTGTATTAAACGTTACTGTATACGTCTTTTTCTCCCATACTGCATGTAATGTTATATTTCCTGTTACTGCTGTATCAAAACTGTATTCAGGTCCATTCTCTGTTAGACTCCATCTTATAAAATTATATCCAGTTCTTGTTGGTGGGGTTGGTTGCGTAGCCTTTCCACCATGCGTTACTGTTTGTGATTCTATTTCAGATCCTCCATGTGTATTAAACGTTACTGTATACGTATTTTTCTCCCATACTGCATGTAATGTCATATCATCTGTTACTGCTGTATTAAAGTTATATGCTGTTCCATTTTCACTTGTACTCCAATGTTTAAATGTATAATTTTCTTTTGTTGGATTAGCTGGTTGAATAACTTTTCCTCCATAACTAATTGTTTGACTTTGTACTGCACTTCCACCATGTGTATTAAATGTTACTGTATACGTATTTATTTGCCATACAGCATATAGTGTTAGATTTCCTGTTATTGCAGTATTAAAATCATAAGCAGTACCTCCATCTGTAGTACTCCAATGTTTAAATGTATATCCTGTTTTTGTTGGATCACTTGGTTTTGTTGCTTTTCCACCAGATTGTATTGTTTGAGATGCAACTGTTGATCCTCCTTTTGAATCAAATGTTACTGTATAATTTGGAACTTGGTCACTAAATGTTCCAGAAATAGTTAATTCTTTTGTTACTTCTGGTCCAACTACAGTAGCGTTACTACCAGAAATGTAATTACCACCCCATGAATCTAAGTGATAACCACTATTTGGTGTTGCTACTACATTTAAAGTATCTCCATGATATATATTAATATACTTTGTAGATCCAGCTGGCACAGTTACCGTAGTATCATTATTAGTATTTGATGTAACTGTAATGCTTCCATTATCACCACTAGTAACCTTTATTCTATATGTTGCCCTTGTATACCACATATAATATGTAAGATTATTTATTTTAATGTTACTAACAGTAGAACTAATTGAAGGTGGAGATGAACTATAAGAACTTGAATATCCTTTAAAAACATCTGCTTCTATAGGTTTAGTATATGAGTTTTCAAAATAATATTTGTCACCATCATTATTAATATAAGTTAAAGTAATAGAACCTCCATCACGTACATAATATGGCGTAGTTGATATTTGACTATAATTAGTATTATCACATGGATATTCAGAACCATCAACATTCATTAATAATTCATTTACATTAAACTTTCTAATTGTAATATCATCTACATCATAATTGCCTGCGGCATCTTTGCAACCTAGATAATATTTTCCTGCTGCCAACCCTGTTTTAACGAGCCCTGAACTCGTTAGTTTATCCATATTTGCAGTTGTAGTCATAGAACTAGTAGATGGATTAGTTGTACCAAAATAATATCCAGTTATTCCTGTATTATCGCTACACATTAGTGTTACTTCACCACCACCTGTTTTTTGAATTCCACCACCAGAAATATTTACTTTTGGTTTAGTTGTGTCATTAGTACTTGAATTATCAATAATAGAATATGCTGCTAATAAAGGAGAATAATTATCATTTGCCATATCATAAAATGTAGAACCATCTTTTGAGTAAAACATTTTTCCTGATCTATCTTCAGTTGATGTAGGATAATTTTGGAGCATTAATTTCTTATCATCTGATATTTGAATAATTAAATAAAAACTAGAATAAGGAAAATCAATTGGTGTCTCAAACTCAAATGTATTAATACCTGAATGGCCTTGTTCAGTACCAATTAGAGTCTTATTATTAAAACTAGATTTATTTGTTATATAAAAATTCACTGTTTCAGATGATTTTAATTGATATTTAACCATAGCTAGTTTTTCATTAGGATCTTTTCTATCTATTTTAATTGCATAATAATATATTTTATTTAATAGATCACTGCTCATATATACATTTGAAATAGATCCCCCATAATCATAAAAATATTGGTTATCAGGTAAATTAAAATCTACATCTTGTACTGATAATATATTCTTACATACATTTACATCATCATAAGAAATATAGAAATAACCGTTAATACCTCTATTCCAAGCAGCACCCCACGAATTTTTTACTATAAATGCTCCATTTCTTGATGGTTGATTACCAGTTTTAAATTTTTCTTTAGGATAATTATCATCCCAACCAATTACTGAAACTGCATGGTTTATAGCTTCAGAGCCATCATAATAATAACTTCCATAATTATTATAGGTAGAATGATGATAAATATCCACACGAACTGCACCATATTTGGTAATATATTCTTTTATTTCTTCAATTTTACTTGCAGAACATGTTGAGCCACCTTTTTCTAATATTTCTTTAACATTTACTACAGATTCTTTATTAATTTCAGATAAAGAATAATATTTATTATTTACCCAAGGTAACTCATCTTCATACACGGCACCATAAAAACCAATAGATTTTAGTATTTCATCATTAGTAATACCTCCATCTAAATCAGTTCTATTACCTATTGGATTTTCATCTCCTCCTGCAGGTCTAGTAATTTTATTTGCAGTATATCTTTCAGAAAAATAAAATGGTTCATTATATTTATTTAATAAATAACTTTCTAGACTTGAAATTGAAGCAAAAGCTACACATAATGGAGTACTCATCTGATTTTTTACTTTAATTTTAGTATTATTAAAAAATTCATCTGTACCAAAATTTTCAGGATATTTAGATGGATATGTTGCTCCATCAACAGTTCTTCTATCATCAGTTTCTTCAATAGTTTCTTCACATATAGATGGTACTATTTCCATCTCTTTTTTTTCTTCAGCACTTAGAAGTGTATATTTTATATATTCTTCACTCATTGGACATTCTTCTATATCTAATATTTCTTTTGAATTAATGGAAGAATAAACATAATAATCATTTGAATCTTTTACAAATATCAATTTATCTTTACCATCTTCAGTAACATTTATTTCATTATTTTCTACAGATATCCAATTATCACTTAATGAAATATCGTTAACTATTTCATTTAACTCATTATTACTTTCATCTATAATTGAATTAATTTTATTATTAATTAAATCAATTCTACTACTATCTTTTTCTTTATATTTGTTATATTCATTTATATTATAATCTCTATTTTTAATAATCAATCTAACATTATTAGCAGTAATAAAATCGACATCAACTAATTGATATTGTAAGCTAGAATTATTCTTATTATCTATTACTATTTTTTTGTCTTCTTTTTTAAAATTAATATTTATATTTGTATTATTAATTAATTTACTGGTATCCGCATTTAACTTAAATAGTATTCCTGATTTGCTTAAAATAATAAGTATAAAAAAGAGTAGTAAAACAAACGAAATAGCTAAATAAATTATTAATTTTCTCTTATCATTCATACTATCTAATTCTCCTATTTTAATTATACCATAAATATAAAAAAAAGAAGCATTAAATGCTTCTTATATGATTTTAATGTGTTATTAATACATATATATTTCTTAAATCGTTAACTCCTACTATTCCATCGCCATCAAAGTCTGCGGCTGATAAACTTAGATTTCCTAAGTTAAATCCTGCGGTAATATGATTATATTCTAGTCTTAAATCATTACTTGTTACTGTTCCATCTAAGTCAATATCACCATATATTATTATTGTGTAATTTGTTTCTCCTGAAGATATTTTATAACCTGTTGCGATAGATGCAGTACCATCTGAAACTACATTATTATCTTTATCATATATATTTACTCCTGAAGTAGATACTAGATTATTAAATATAGTATTTTTATCTATATATAATAATTCAGTTGGTCTTACATAGAACTTATCATCTCTTATATACATATTTGTTTCATCTTTAATTTGAATACTATTTTGAGTCCATACTGCATGAATAGTTATACTTTTTGTAACTTGTGTATTAAAATCATATGATTCTGTTCCATTCTCTGTTAGACTCCATCTTATGAAATTATATCCAGTTCTTGTTGGTGGGGTTGGTTGCGTAGCCTTTCCTCCATGCGTTACTGTTTGTGATTCTATTTCAGATCCTCCATGTGTATTAAATGTTATAGTATATGTTTCTTTTGTATATACAGCATGTAATACTATATCTCCTGTTACTGGTGTATTAAAGTTATATTCAGAACCATTTTCCTCTAAACTCCAATAATTAAATACATATCCTACTTTACCTGGATCAGTTGGTTTTGTTGCTGTTCCTCCATCTGGAACATTTTGAACATCTCCATATATATTACTTCCTATTTTAAATGTTACTGTATGAGTTAGTGCTTGATTACTAAATGTACCTATAACTCTAACTGCATCTGTTACAACTGGCCCTATTACCGATTCTTCACTACCACTTACATATCCACCTGACCATGATGTTAAATGATAACCTGATGATGGTGATGCGGTTAAGCTAATTGTATCACCATGTTTAACTGTTAAAGTATCAGTACTATTAGAATTAACAGTTACACTATTATTACTTTGATTTGTTGTTGAAGCAGTTATACTACCATCCTGTTCACTTTTAATAGTTGCTTCATAAGTTTTTCTATCGTACCACATATATAATGTTATTTGATTATTAATATTAATAGCAATTGGGTCAAAAGAAAGATTACTACTTATTGTTGATGTACTATATCCCAAGAAGTTATTTACTTCTTCAGGTGGATTAAATCCTTTTGCGTAATTATATACTAATGAACCATTCTTTCTTTGTTGTCTTTGACATGCTGTTACTAAACCATTTTTTCTTATATAATATGGTACTTGTGATCTTACTTCATAATTATTTGTATTATGATAATCCTTATTTCCATTTAACTTTTCAACAACATCAACAAGATTAAACTTATCTATTGTCATGCTATCTACATCATAATTACCTTTTTCATCTCTACAACCAAAGTAATAAGTTCCATCTGTTAATCCTGTTTTTCTTAGACCTTCACTTGTTATATCATCAAGTCCAGTTGTAGTTGTCATAGCATTTAATGAAGGATTTGAAGTTCCAAAAT
Source organism: Bacilli bacterium (assembly GCA_017511805.1). Lineage (GTDB taxonomy): Bacteria > Bacillota_I > Bacilli_A > RF39 > UBA660 > RUG13038. Next base: position 49,598 of record JAFWJA010000002.1, on the reverse strand, counting down.
AGTATCCTGTTACACCTACATTATCACTACATCTTAATGTAACTTCAGCACCTTCTTTATTTTGAATACCACCACCTGCTAGACTTACTTTTGGTTTAGTCGAATCATTGCTTGGAGTTTCAATTACATCAGTATAAGCTGCTAACATAGGAGATAAATACATATCTGCAGTATCATAAAACTCCGTACCATTATCTGATATGAACATCAAATTATCTCTTGAGCTTGTTGATGTTGATGGTGTTTTTTGAAAATATGAAGAAGCTACATCTGATTTCATAACAACATAATAAATACCACTACTAAGATTTAATTGTATTGGTTCATCTAATTCATATGTATGAACACCTGCAGTAGCATTTACTTCTCCTATTCTTGATATAGTTTTTAAAACAACACCACCTGAAATAGTGTCATTACTTTTGGCCAAATAGAATTCAACATTTGAATCAGTCTTCATTGTATATTTAATTTTAGTTAAATGTTCATTATAATTACCTACATTTAATTTAATTGCTTGATATAGTAAATTATGGTTATAACCATTATATGTAAAACTGCTTACAGTTCCTAAATCTCCACCAAAATCATAGAAATATTGATTATCTGAAAAATCAAAATCTACATCTCTTACTGAAAAATATCCACTTAATGAAGTATCTTCATATGAAAGATAGAAGTAACCATTTATTCCACCTTGCATCTCGTTACCATAAGAATTCTTTATTATTAATGCTCCATTACTAGATGGTCTTCTTTCAGGATTAAAATTTTCTTTAGGATAATTATCATCCCAACCAATTACAGTAACTGCATGATCAGTTGTTGTATCTACATTATTATAAAAACTACCATTATAAAGATAAGCTTTATCATATGAAATAGATATTGCTACATCACCATATGTATAAACGCTTTCCTTTATCTTATTAACTATATCATTAGTTTCATTTTTAACATAAATCTCATTTATATCTACAACTGGATCTCTATCTATTTCTGATATATCAATAGCATCCATTGAATTAATCATTGGCATTTCTTCATCATAAACTGGTCCATAATATCCTAAAAACTTAGCCATCTCTATTTCTGAAAAACCACCATCTAAAGCTGTCCTAACACCAATAGGATTAACACGTCCATGACTAAATGGTGTTGTCATTTTATAAGCAGCATATCTTTCTGAAAACGTGTATACTTTACCAGTTGTTCTATATAAATAACTTTCTAATGACGCAGTTGTTGCGAAAGCTGTACAAAATGGTGTTGTCATTTGATTCTTCATATTTTCTACTGTTGTTTCAAAGAATTCATTAGTACCAAAATTAGATGGATACTTATTTGGTAGTTCTCCTATATCATCACTAGATCTAGTAGAATCTTCTTCACTAGCACATATCTCAGGAACTATTCCAAAACTCTTTTTTTCTTCAGATGATAAAGATAAATATTTTAAATAATCTTCACTTACTTCACATAAATCCGCACTTAATTCAGGCTTAGAATCAATTGAATAATATACATAAGTATTATTAAAATCTTTAACGAATACTAGTTTATCTTTATTATCTTGTTCTAGTACTATTTTATTATCATTTAATTCTATCCAATTAGAATCAGATAATGAAATTGATTCAGGTATTAAACTATTTATCTTTTCATTACATATTGTTATTTGATCATTAATTCCATTTTCAAATTTAGATATATATTCATTAAGTTTTTTTGCTTCTTCACTATCTTGATCTATATTAGATAATTGTTCTTTATAATTACTAATATACTTATTATATGAATCTATATAATGGTCTCTATTTCTAATTGTTTCTTTAACACTATTTACTATATTAAAATCAGTTTCAACTACTTGATAAACAAAATTTTTATTATCAGTATTTTCAATAGTAATCGTATTACTATTCTTCTTAAAACTAATATTTAAATCATTATTATTAACTATGTTACTTACATCAGCATTCAAATGAGAAAAGACTCCAGTTTTTACTAGAGTTATCATTACAAACCAAATAATTATAATAAATGTTATGGCCGAAATAACCATTACTTTACTCTTTTTCATTTATGCTAATCTCCTATTATAATTATAATAAAAATACTATTTTTTGTAAACAAAAAGAAACATATAAAATGTTTCTTTTATTTAGTTATTAATAAGTACGTATTTCTTAAATCATTAACAGTTACAGTATCATCTCCATCATAATCAGCTGCTTCTAAATTTAATTCGCCTACTTCTATTGAAGATGTAATTATTTTATATATTATTCTTAAATCATTTGTATTAACTATTGCATTTTGATCTACATCACCATAAATTACAAAATCAAATACATTAGTTCCTGATTTAATCTTATAACCTGTTCCTATAGGTGTACTATTAGTAGATATTTCAGAATTGTTTTTATCATATATCTTTACTTCTGCGGTAGATACTAAGTTATTAAATATACTACCTCTATCTACATATAGATTATTAACTGGTCTAGCATAAAATTTACTATCAGTAACATGCATATTTTTTGTATTTCTAAGACTTAGTTCATTTAAGGAATATACTGCATATAAATCTGTATTCTTAGTTATTGGTGTAGTAAAATCAAATGCTTCACCATTAGCAGTTAAACTCCAATAACTAAAAGTATATCCATCTTTTTTAGGAGTTGTACTTGGTGCGGTTACAGTTTCTCCATAATTAACTGTAATTGGACTACCATAATTACTATTTCCATTTTTAAATGTTACTGTATATGTATCATTTGAAAATACTGCATATAAAGTTATATTACCTGTTACTGCTGTACTAAAGTTATATGGAGTTTCTCCATTTTCTAATATACTCCAATGAGTAAATGTACGACCAGCTTGTTCTGGATTAGTACTTGGTGGAGTTACAGTTTCTCCATGATTAACAGTAATTGGTGTACCAAAAGTATCATTACCATTTTTAAATGTTACTGTATAAGTTTTTATTTCAAATACTGCATATAAAGTTATATTACTTGTTACTGGTGTATTAAAATTATATGCAGTTCCATTAGACTTTGTACTCCAGTATTTAAATGTATAGCCATCTTTTTCTGGATTTGGTGTTGGAGCAGTTATTTTTTCTCCTGATGTAACAGTATATGGTTCTATATAGTTTTTACCATCTTTTTTAAATCTAACTGTATATGTATCTTGTTCATATATAGCATATAAAGTTAAATCACTAGTTACTGCTGTACTAAAGTCATATGCTGTACCAGTAGTAGATGTACTCCAATATTTGAATTTTTTATCACCATTAGTTGGATTAACTGGTTGTGATGCAGGTGTTCCATCTTTTAATACTTGAACATCATCATATACTTCATCACCATTCATAAATGTTACTGTATGAGTAGTAACTGTTGTACTAAATGAAGCTGTTATATTTCTATTAGTTGTATTATAATCATATGGAATATATGTTGGAGATGCACTACCTGTAATAGCACCATTCCATGAATCTAAATAATATCCAGAATTTGGAGTTGCTGTTACTTTTAAAGTATCTCCTTCTTTTACATCAATAGTTTTAGTAAAACTAAAGGCATCATCAAATCCAAAGAAATTTACTGTTATTTCATTATTAGGTTGAATTACAGTCTTCGCAGTTATTTTTCCCCTGTTAATAGTTGAACTAATTGTATATGTAACCTTGTTTCTACTAAAATACATATTATAATTAGCATTGTCACTTGAAACTGTTATTCTTGAAGTAGTTAACCCATTTCCTATTGTACTATATCCTTTAAAAGTGCCTAAATGATCATGAACTTCATCTGGATAAAAACTACCATTATCTCTTATATAATAAGTATGAGATGAAACTAAATCATAATTTTCATCTGATACATCTGTAGAAGTAGCTTCAATCTTTTCATAATAATTATTAACAGTATATTTTCTAATAATAACACTTACTACATCTGAATTACCAGCAGCATCTTTACATCCTAAGTAATATGTTCCATTTGTAATATTATTTTTTATTATTCCTTCTTCTTTTAATTTAACTAAATCTTCTGTATTAGTCATATCTGATATAGATGGATTAGAAGTTCCAAAATAATATCCTGTTACTCCGCCTTTATCATGACATTGTAATAATAATGATTGGCTAGTAGCTTTATCTTCTGATCCTAAATGTAGTTGTACATCAGGTTTTATAGTATCTGTATCTACTATATTATCAGTATAAGCCGCTATCATAGGTGAATATCCTATATTTGAAAAATCTAAAAAGGAAGACCCTGTTGCTGAATAGAACATTTTATTTCTTAATGAAGAAGAAGGTGTATCACTAGTATCATATTTTTGAACTGCTAAATCTTCTTCATTTGTAGCAGAAATAATTATATATGCAGTATCATTAGTTAATTCAATAGGTTGATCTAAATCAAATGTATGAATACCTGCTTTTACTATTATATTTTCTGCTAATTTAGTGGCATTACTTATCTTTAATTCTGTATTACCATTAGGTATATAATAAATACTTACTTTTGTATCATTATATACTGCATATTTTATTCTTTTTAATTGTTCTCTAGCATTATTCTTAGTTATTTTAATTGCTTGAAAAGTAGCATCACCTGATTCTACATTTACTCCATAGTCATAAAAATATTGGTTATCATTAAAATCAAAATCTGCATCTTGAATAGCCATATAATTTCTACGGAATTGTGAATAAGACATATAGAAATATCCATTTAAACTATGTTCATCATATGTACCATATGAATTTTTAATTATTAATGCACCATCTGAACTTGGAACACTCACTCCACTTTGGAACATAGTCTTAGGAATAGTATCATCCCATCCTATTATAGTAATCGCATGTGTAGATGAATCTGATTTTCTATAAAAATAATATTTATTTTTAAAATCATAAGTAGTTATGTAGGCTCCTGTTTTAGTAGCGCCATTTGTAACTACATTTTCTTTTATCTCATCTAATGAAAGATTATTTGTTACCCTAATTTCATTAACATCTACTCTTCCAACTTTACCTTCAATAGTACTTATTTTAGCTTTTGCTGTACTATCTAACCAAGCCAATTCATCATCATATATAGGCCCATAATATCCTATTAATTTAGCTGCAGACCAGTTTGAGAAACCATGATCTAAATCAGTTCTATAACCTATTACATTTACTTGGTTATGATTATTATCATCATAAAATGGTCTAGTCATCTTTAAAGCAGCATATCTTTCAGAAAATGAATAATGTTGATGATATTTAGAATATAAATAATTTTCTAAAGTAGCCATAGTAGAAAACATTACACAAAATGGTGTACTCATTTGGTCTTTAATCTTCATATGTGTAGTATTAAAAAATTCATCTGTACCAAAGTTTTCTGGATATTTAGAACCATATACACCTGAATCATCACTAGAATTATCAACATATTCATTTGTTTCTTCACATATATCAGGTATTATCTCTACATTTTCCTTTTCTTTATCAGATAATGATAGATATTTTAAATAGTCTTCTCTAATAACACATTGTTTGTTATCAGGTATTTCAACTGATTCTAATGAATAATATATATAATTTTCATCATCATCTTTAACAAATATTAATTTATCGCTGCCATTATTTTCCACAGTAATACTTTTATTTTCTACTCTTTCCCATGAATCTGATAAAGATAAATCCCCAAGCACTTTATTAATTTTGTTATTATTTTCTTCAATAACAGCAGTTTTTCCAGTACTAAATCTATCTATTAGAGATTGTAGTTCTTTTGCCTCTTCACTATTTAGATCTAAAGAAGATAATTCTTCTTTATACTTATCAATATATTTATCATATGCTGCTAAATAATGATCTCTATCCTTTAATATTATTCTAGTATTATTAACAACATCAAAATCTGATGTTACTACTTGATATTCTAAATTATCAGAATCACTATCTATATTAATAGTATTATTTGATGGTTTAAATGAAACATCTAGTTTCTCTGAGTTAACGATAGTACTAACATTAGAATCTACTTTAAATAAAAAGCCAGATCTAGTTAAAACAATTAGTACGAAACTAATTAATAAAACAAATGAAATTACTAAATATAATGTGTACTTCTTGTTATATTTCATACTATCTAATCTCCCTATTATAATTATAACACAAAAAAAGAAGTAATTATATTACTTCTTTTTGTTTTTTACCCTTTTTATTAATAACAATTATTCCTGTTACTATTAGAGATAAAACTAATAATATTACTATAATCCATGGTGTTCTTAATATACCTGTTGAGAATGTTAAGATTACTGTCGCTACTGCTGATGAAGTTACTTTAGCACTAGGTGAACTTCCGTTCTCTCTAATGTTAGAACTTACACTATCATAATCAACAGTAAAGTCTATTTCTCTATTGGTATTAGATACTAATTTATAGTAACCTGTTGATAATCCATTTAAGTATAGTTTTCCCTTAATTGTTTTTAATTTTTCTGTACCACCAGATACACTATATGTACCTAGTTCATCTTCAGAAAGTCCTACTATCTTATATTGATCATCTATTAATTGATATAACTTATAAGTTTCAGTACTATCTAATGCATTACCATCTTCCATTTGATATACTATTATGTTTTTAGTCGCATTAGCAGTTTCTGTTATATCTGCATAGTTATTATAAACTGATCCTTCTAAATTTGGATTAGTACTATCAGTAATTGTATAACTACCTATTAAATACTCATCATTAACTATTTGATGGTTATTTAAATCTATAATTATTGACTTACCTTCTGGAACTATTACTTGATTGTTTTCGTCTAATGTTACATCTCTACGTAATTTAACTGTACCACCATCAACACAATCATTAACAGCAGCTTGTAAGTCAGCATAGAATTTATTATCAGTTTCAGCTACAGCTTCTTCCTCACCTACTGGTACTAATCTAATTATTTGTTTACCATCAACATTAATAATGTCAGTCTTGTTATTAGGAGCAATAGCACTCATACGACCAGTTAATGCAACTTCACCACTAACTTTACCATCATAGAAGTATATAGAACTTGCTTCTGCACCTACTGTTTCACCATTAATTTCTGGATTATTATAATCAACAGTTCCGTCATTTGATCCAAGTGTTAAATTACTTGTTGTTAAACCTACTCCAGTTTCAGCACTTATTACACCTGAATACATATTTACAGATTCAAACATTGATACATTACCATTAATTGTACTATTTGTAATATCAGCATTATAACCTGATACTTTACCTGTAATTGTACTATCAACTATATTGAAATTATTACCTACAAAGCTAACTTCATATGGATTAGGATAACGATCAGATGATTTACTATGTTGCATTGTGTATGGTCCAACATCTCCAACAATAGTTGAGCCATTAATTTCATAGTTAGAACATGCAGCTGTGGCATTTATATTTGAATTAGTAAATGTACAAGTTGTTGGTTTATCATAATCATAGTAGTAATCACATTCTGTAGTATGACTTGTTGAATAATATATACATGATTTATGATTATATACTTCATTAACTGGTATTTCACCATTAATTGTACTATTAGTAGCTGTTACATATTGAGCAACAAGTCTACCAGTAGAAGTTGAATCAACTAATTCTATATTATAGTAGCCATGTACTTTTGTATTTTCTGTTGTTCCTATTTCACTACCATTTCTAGCAACTATTCTAGGAGTTATTTCTTCACTTTCAGTAACAAATCTATCTACTATAGATGCATCCATTGTAATGTAACTGTTATTAACATAAATATTATTAACATGAGATGAATTAGTTATAGCTACTTCATTTGTTCCTCTATCATACATAGTTGTTATAGTTGTTCCTGATATACTACCAGAATCATTTATTGTTACTGTATTAGCTTTTGTATTAGTTAGGTTAACAGTATTACCTTCAATAGTTGCGCTTGATGGTGTAGAATCTGATACTGATACTGTACCTGTTCCTGTTATGTTTAATGTTCCAATTGATGGAGCACTATCAATACTAATTACTCCAACATTAGAAATATTAAGATAAGGAATTGCAGTTTGATTAGTACTTATCGTACCATCATTTGTAATAGTACCATTTGATGTTGTAGATATCGATCCATTTGTTAAATTTATTGTACCTGTATTTGTAATATAATTTAAATATAGAGTAACATCAGATAAAGTAATTTGATTACTATTATTTAATGATGCATTAATTGTTCCTCCATTAACAGTCATGTTACCAGTATTTGATATATTTGCATATGTTGAACTAGTATTTAAATTACTAGCGTTTAGCGTACCATTATTTGTTAACGTTAATCCACTTAATGCCGAATCGGTAATAGTTGTTGTTCCAGAATTTGTAATATTTGCTTGTGAACTATTTATATCATTTAATGATAATGTCGAATTAGAAGTACTATTTATAGTAAGTTTGTTAACATAAATATCATCCATTGTTAATGTTCCATTATTTGTTACTATTAAATTTGCTAGTCTATCGCTACTTGTGAAGTCATCACTAGTTATAAAGCTTAATGTTCCATTATTAGTAAATGATTCTACATAAGTAATAACATTCTTTTTATTGAAGTCAAATATAATATTTTGACCAGATGCTATTTCAAATGGTAATTCACTAGGTAAAGGAACTATGTTCTTATTTAATTGTAATGTATCACCATTATCAGCATTATCAATTGCGTCTTGAACTGAAGAATAAGGAATATCCTTAGTTATGTTTGTTATTATACGATCATTAGTTAAATAATAATATGATTCTTTAATTGGATAGTAATTATCTTCAACTTCATCAAATAAGCTTCTAGCTACTGATGTTGTTATATTAGTTATCTTACCATCATAGAAGTTAAGTTTTCCACTACCTGTTTCATTAATTGATGAAATTGTTGGAGCAGTATCACTAACAACACCGTCTTTTTCACCAACATTTAATCTACCATTATTTAGTGTAACATTATATAAACTTCCTCCAATTAAATTAAATGTTCCATTAGTAAGAGTTAAAGTATCAACCGAACCATTATTCATATTTGCTGTTCCTGAAGTCATATTCATACTTGTTATAGTTCCATTACTAATATTTGTTGTACCAGTATTAGTTAAATTTGATATTGTTCCACCTTGAATATCGGCACGTCCGTTATTTGTAAGTTTTACATTACCATTTGTAACTGTTACTTTTCCTCCAGTATTATTAACTAATTCTACTCCAGAACCACTTGTGAAAATTAAATCACCAGTATTTACTATCTTTGATACTTTTGAAGTATGATTAACATTTCTTAATTCTAGTTGAGCACTATTATTAATAAAGTCTTTTGTTGTTTTATCAGTTATTGAATAACCATTATAATCAAGTATTAAATTCTTATTAGTATTATTTATAGTATCATATGAATCTATAAATGTAATATTTGAAACTAATTCAATTATATCTCCATTATTTGCTGCTTCAAATGCATCATTTAATGAATAGAATTCTGTTTCACCTATTCTAGCTACTTTTGGAGTACCTAAATATTTCTTTTCTAATGTACTTGAAACAGTTTCAGTAATTATAGAATGGTTTGGTTCAATTTGATTAATTGTAGCATTAATAGAATTATTTAATTTACCTATTACTACACCATCATAGAAATTAAATCTATTTGATGTATTACTATACATTTGAATTGCTGAAGAATTAGCAGTTGTTTCAATTCTTGGATTAGTTTTTGAAACATCTGAATCATTAGTGTTTCCTAAATTAAATGTAACTAAACCATTATATTGGTAAAGTGCAATAGTATAAGTTGATTTTACAGTACCTTTATAAATATCAAGAGTATTTCTAGTAATACTAGTATTTTTTGAATCAAACATAATTGCAGCTGAATGAGAAGTTTCAACTGTTGGATTTGGATCAAATCCTTCCATTTCAATAGTACCTATATTCATATGTAATGGATATGAAGTTGAATATGCTGCACCATAAATACCTGTACTATATGTTGTCATAGTACCATTAGCAAAGTTCAAAGTACCACCTTTTGACATATTTATACCTCCACCAGAAGTAGAAGTTATAGTTGGATTACCCATTGTCTCTGAATTATATCCAATATTTATATTACATGTTGTATTAGTACAAGTTATTGCTGATGATGATGAATTAATAATACCATCAACTATAGAAGCAGTATTAGTTGTTGTTATAGCTGTGTCAGCTTTAATGCTTCCACTATTCATAGTTATGCGGTATCCTTCTATACCTTTCTTTAATACATCAATAGTTGAATTATCCATTACTACGCTTCCGTATACACCATTACAACTCTTGTTATAACTATTTCTACATTCAATAGTAGTACCACTTAGAGTTACAGTATTAGAATCAGTTTTTAGAGTGGTAAAGTCTTTAGAAGTACCAGTTCTATCAGTTGTATCTACTTTTATAATCGAACTTCTAATTGAAGAATCTCCTGAAACATAAACTGTTGAAGTTGAAGTATTATATGCACCATATACTGATGTATTTACCATATCTACAGAACCTTTTTCAAGATATATATAATCAAGTACATCTACTGTAGTTGTATCTGATCCTATCTTGATTTTTTGATCTATAGCAGATCTATATGTGTCATAAACACTTGATAAATCTTGTTGAATTGACATATAATTACCAGATTTAATCCATACTTCATTTGCAGGGCAATTATTATTATTACAGAATATATTTTCTGTAGAATTCTTATTTATAACAGATGTATAATAGAAAGAATTTAATACAACATTGTTTTCTAATAATAAATCTTTTTCGTTTACAACAGTATGAACTGCAGAACCTGTGATATGAGCATATCCATGGTTTTCTACTGCTACTAATGTAACTCCATTTATTTCTGCTCTTGTATTACTATAGTCAGCATAAATAAAAGAACCATTATATCTATTTAAATTAGCATTTGTTACTTTATAGAAGAAACCACCATTTAAATTAGCAATACCATTATTTTCATTTATTAATGATAATGAATAACATAGAATACCATTTTCATTAAATGTTCCAGTATTTACTATTGTAGAATATGATGCTAATTGATTAGTTGATTCTGTATTACCATGATTCATATGAATCATAGATCCAGCTTCTCCTGAACTAATTACACTCATAGTACCTGAATTTTCTATAAAATCATTTCTATATGTATGCACAGTATAACCATTTAAATCAATAACTACATTCTTAGTATTAACTATTTTTTCAGCTGTATCATGTGATTTAATTACATCGATTTTTGTTTCTACAGTTGGATCTTCGATACTATCAATCGCAGCCATAATAGATGGATATGTAACATTTCCTATCTTACATACTGCATTATCATTAGATAAATACATATTATATTTATCATCTACATGATCTGTTACAATATCATAGCCTTCAGCTTTATCAACTATTCCGCCACTTCCTGAAACAGGATTTGGATCTTCACTAGTTATAACACCATCATAGAATTTCAAATCTCCATCATTAATAAATGCTCCTGTTGTTGGATTTTCTTGTCCAACTGGTGTTTCTTTAACACCAAGAACAATTGTACCCATATTAGAAATAGTATCTACATTTGAATCTGGTATATTTAATATTGAAGTCTTTCTATTTTCAATATTTCCTGTTACTGTAGAGTTATTTAAATTATTTGTTATATAGGTAATATTAGATGATGAACTTGGAGTAGTACCTAACACTAATCCATCAACTGTACTATCTGAAATATTTAATGGTCCAACTGAAGTTATTTCGCCTGTAGTTGAATTTGTAATATCTATTCTATTATCATTATTACCACTACTTATTTTTCCATTAACTGTTGAATCATTTATAACTATGTTAGCATTATTTTCAATAACATTTGATGTTGAATCACCATTATCTACTGTAACATTATTTAATGTAAAGTTTATAGAAGAATTTGTCACACTTTTTATATTTCCACCATTAACTATTGTGGTAGAAGCTGGATTATGTGGATATTTATCTCTTGAACTTAAGCTTGTATTAACATTATTTAATGTAGTAGTACTTGGTTTAGTTGTACCATCAATACAAGTTACAACACTTCTTGCATCAAAATTGCTACCTGTTAAGTATGCTGAATTTGATATTAGCATATTATTATTTGCTGGTAATTGTTTTATTTCCATTTCATTGAAATTAGCAATTTGATAATTAGAACATGCATATGCATCATTACCTACTAAAGAATAATACAAACTTGATTCTTTTGTAATTTCATTTTTATCTGTATCAATAGTCATTTTACCTCTATTGACTATTGCTCCATCATATGTCATATCAAAATTATCATCTATAGTTAACTCACCAGATAATAATTCAAGAGAAACCATACTATTAGAAACATTTACATTATCAACAACTAGATTATCATCATTCATTCCACTTTTTATTGCTATATAATCAGTATCTATATTTACGTCTTCTAGTTTAGTAATTGTATTGGCTATTATACCATATCTACTATCACTTATACTTGTATTTGTTACTTCTACATTGTTTACTTTTTGTGAGTTTATTGCAGTTCCGTTAGGAGCACTTATTGTTGCACCTGAAACTTTATCAACATTAGTAATACCTGATGTTTCTGTACCTGTAATAGTAACATTATCCATGTCATTAATTGTACCATAGTTATCAATACCAATTTTACCAGTAATTGTTCCAGATAAATTATCAATAGTACCTTTATTATATATACCTGCTGTTCCACCATTAATAGTGAAATCTTCACCTACTTCCATTGTACCAACATTTTGTACACCATAATTACTTGAATTTGATTCAATAATACCTGTTGTAAGTTTTACATTACCACCATTTGCATTAGTAATTACATTACCTGAAGTTGTTACTATAGAACCTGGAGTTGTATCTGCTTTTGTATCTATAATTTCAAATTCACCTTTGTTTCTAATGAAAGAACCAGAAGAAGATGCTCTTAAATTATATCCGTTTAAATCTAATATAACGCTCTTTTCTTTATCTATAGTTAAATAATAATTCGCATTAATATCTTTTAATATTTGTACAGTATCTACATCTTCATTTCTATTTATATCAATATTTTTTGATAGAGTTTCATAATCATAAGTACTTTGATCTAGTTTTAATTGAACTGACATTGAATTACCATAATAAGTTTCACTTTCAAAATTGATATATGATAAGTGAACATACCATTTTTTACCAGGTTGTAATGGAACTACAGTATCCCAGCTAGTAATATTACAATTAAATCCTGCAGAACAAGAAGAATTTTGAACAGAAGGTCTATAATCTGAAGACATACCTATGGAAAGTGGTATTGGTTCAGGATCTTCATTTATTATTATATATCCTTCATATGTATAATGACCTGTTGTTTTAATATAAAGATTCTTTAATGATATAGAATCAGTTAAATCAATTTCAACTGTTGTATTAGCAATAGTACCATAATCTAAGAAGTTTTGGCTTGTGAATGTATGAGTTTCTGGGTCATAATCAAATCCATAAGAATTTAAATTTCTTAGTTTAGTATAATCACTTGAGTCAGCTGATATATAACCAATAGTTGGACCTTCATCCTCTTCTTCTACTGGAACTAAACCATAATAATTATCTATTTCTTCATTATCACTATTACCTAAAGCAATAGTATATGGATCTTTACTTAAACCAGATCCTCCTGTTATATATACTTTAGTGTCTAAATAAACAACTGGATTTATATTATAAGTAGATGTTGATGAAACAATACTACTAGTAATACTACTTGAATTATAAGGATATACATGTATTAAGTATCCAGGTGGATCTTGTGTACTTCCCATAATAGTCCATGCTGTTGCATTCTTAAACATATTATAGTACCAGTTATTAGTAGTAATACAAGAACCATCTGCCATACCATTATTTAAACAACTTTCTCTTGTTGGTGTTCCTTGATTCTTTGGTTTATAATCACCTGATGCATAGAATATATCAGATAAATTAGGTAATCCTACTTTCCCTAGCCATTGGTCAGATTCTTCTAATTCAAATAATTCAGCAAAACTTAATGGTGTAGAATCTGCTTTCTTACCTATATCCCATTTTACTTCATCAATATAGTCTCTATATTCTTCAGCTATACCATTACTGCTAAAATTACATTCTTGAATAGTTGTTGCATTTTTATAACAATAACCATTTGTTTTATTCCAATATAAACTATTATTTACATTAGCGCTTGTTACTGGTTCAGTAGAACCATTCTTAGTTATTACTGCATAATATCCATAACCGTTACCATAACCACCGCCGTCAGATCTATATGAGAATGTTACTGTGTCACCAGTTATATCATACTCTACAACATTATTACTTCCTCCACCAAGTTTACCTGTTAATGAAGAACTATAATTACTATATGCAGTATAATCTGGATGACTACCTTCCCACATACAAACCCAGTCATAGTAATTAGATTCTCCACCATATATTATTTTTACGTGGATTGATTCTGCTCCTGGGAATGAAACAACATGTGCTTTTGAAGTATCTCCTCTATCAGTACCAGTAATATTAGCATTTCCCCAATTATCACCATAATTTGATAATTTAGTACCATTATCATTAATATTAGCAGTATGTGAATATTTTTCACTTAATATAGTTGGGTTTTCAATACTATTTTCTTCATAACCTGGATTTAAATTCATCATTAAATCTGATTTAGTCCAGTCATTAGTACCAGCTCCACTTGTAGTTGAATGACTTACATCCCATGAACCAGTTCCTATTGAATTAGCTCTAACAATTTTTATTCTAGGTTTAACATCACCATTGGCATCTTCTGTATTAAATACACCTATAATTCTCCATAATTCATTATTAAATTGTACATAGTTATTTGCTTGTGAATCAACAAATCTTAAACTCTCTTCATCTGAATCAACTACTGTATAATTTGGAGAACCTTCTGTACCATGATTAACAAAAGTTCTACCTAGAGTAAATACTGGTTGCCCAGCTTGTTTTAACGTTGTTCTTCCCCACTCTGCACTTGAACAACTACTTTGTAAACATTTTGCAGCATAGTGGAAATAATATTTCTTACCTTTTTCTAATAAAACACTTGATGCATGCCAATTTGTTGAATTTTGACCTGAAATATTATAATTTTGATCATTATTTTCAAAGAATATTGCTTTTTCTTTATCTGCATTAAAATATTCATATGGTAATGTTTTATCATTATCTGTTAAATATGAATAATTTGCCGATGAAATATTATTATATTGATTATAAGTTAAAATATAATCATAGTTTTCATTAGTTAAATCTATTGGTAAAAAGTAATCTATTTCTTGCCCATATACCATACTAGATTTTTGAACATATGGAGTATTATCATTCCAATTAGTACCAGTATACATATTTGTACCGTCATCATTATATGAAGTAAAATCTGTAAGTACATCATACTCACCTGTATTTGGAATAGATTTTGAATGAATAACAATATTACTAATTACAAATTCATCTTTTACGCCATAGTTTTTATATACTTCCTCTGGCATATTATTATTTACTTTAGCATAATACATTTGAACATAATACTTTTTACCACCTGTTAAAGTCTTACTATAAGTATATGGTCCAAATTCATATTCAGGTGCTTTTGGTTGTGGACCACGACCATAACTAGAACCACCTGTTATAGCTGCTAAAGCAGAATAAGATTGTGAAGAAACATAATCAACAGGTGTTGGTTTTTCTGAAACAATAACCAAAGCATAATCATATCTGCCTGCATAAGTATCTAAAGTAGCAGTTAAACTTATTTCATGATCCTCTCTATGAGTTAAATCAACTTCAAATTGAGAGAATGCTATAGTACCATCTTTATAATTATTGTTTGATCTAAATGATTGAGTTTCTGGATCATAATCAAATCCATATATTTTTGAACCATCAGTATATTTAAGTTCAGATATTTCATCTAATTCTGTTGGTACATTTGTAACATAAGAAATATCTACAATTTCTACATTTCCTTTTAAATATAAATTATATTTTTTACCACCAGATAAAGTTATTTGAGTACTATGTAGACTTAGATCGTCTTCTGTTAATTGTACTGGTAATGAAGAAGGTTCTGGTAATATAACACGTCTATCTTCAGAATAATATGATAAATCATCAAAACTATAAAATGCAGAATCCGCTAATATTTCAAGAGAGGATGGATAATCAGAATAATAAGTTGATATAATATCTGTTTCTGTTTCTTCATCTTCTGTTCTTATATTATAGTATTTATAAGTTATTGAAACTAATCTAGATGAGTTTGTTTCAGTTAAATCTATTGGGATTACTGAATAAGATTCTCCAATATGTTCATCATCTGGTACTATAGATAATCCATTATAAGAGAATCCATAATCACCTGGAGTTTCTATTGTATCTTTAAATAATTCTATTTCAGAAGATTCACTAATATTTCCTGAATTAGCTTCATTAATAGCATCATATAATCTTGTATAATATGTTGAACCTATTCTAGCTTCAGCATCTTCAATTCTATTTAAAATAGCTTTTTGTTTAATATGTGATTCAGCATTTACTGTAGAAGAAACTCTTGCACTATAAGAATCTGGAGTATCATCTACTCTTCCACCTATAGCATAATTTCCTTCAATATAACCATCATAGAAATTAAATGTTCCTGAAGCTTTATTAACACCATAAGCTGCTCCTACTACTCTTGGTTGAGTAATAGATACAGTTACATCATCTTCACCTAAAGTAATAGTTGCAAATTCATCATTATTAACTAATGAAGAGCCTGTACCATTATATAGTATACCTGCATTATTTTCATTTGAATCTATAAGAATAAAATTTCCATTATTTTGAATAGTATAATCAGCTATAGTTCCTCTTACTATTTGTCCATTTAAATCTAATGTGATATCTTGTCCATTTAAAATAACATTTGACTCATAAGTTCCTGTTACCATTTGAATTGTACATTGTGTATTAACACAATCATCATATTCTATAGCGGCTTGTAATGAACTAAAGTTAATGTAGTTTTCTTCTTGCCACATTTGTCCATTTTCACCAATTATTCTAGCTACTATTGGTTCACCAGTTTCAAATGGTTGTTCTACTGCAGCACTTATATTACCTGCTCTATCTGTTGCTATAGCTTTAATGATATATGTTTGTCCACCTTCAAGGTTAGTTAATGTAAATGAATCTACTCTATCATTTATTCCATCATCTGGGTATGTATAAGTTCCTACTACATCTCCATCTTTATATAAAGTTATACTAGCTATACCAGATAAATCATCTAAGGCATATACGTCAACATTAAAAGATGTTGAAGTAACTGAACTAGCACTTAAATTTTGAATTATAGGATTAACTTTATCTATATTAGTTATTGGATGGACTGTTGTATCAGAATAAATTCCATTAACACTTGATACACCAGCTATTGTTGTATTTTCTTCTACTTCAAAAGGTCCTGAATAACTAACTCCCGGATTGCTTCCTTCATAATAAGTTGTAGGGAAGTTTGTTGTAATTGTTACTGTTACGTTTTGATTAGTCCAATATGTTGGTGTGTGTTCAATTATTGGAGGATCTATTGGTTGAAATATAGCATATAGTGTTGTATCCTCTACTATTGGAGTACTTAAACTAAATTGTTCTGGATTTTCATTATATGGTTTATTTTCTTTTGACCAATATAAGAATATATTTTTTTGTTTACCAGGATTAGATGGTGATGATACTGTATTACCCATTCTTACTGATTGAGTATTATATAATTCACCCTCAACTATAAATCTAACTAAGAATATATTTTCTCCATAATTGGCGTCATATTCTCTATCACCAGTTGAGCCTTGCGGAATACTAACATTTTTTGATCTTACTTGTAATTCTGTTCCTGTCCATCCTGCAAATCTATAATCTGTTTTTGATGGGTTATTTAATGTAATGTCTTCACTCTCGATTGTATAAGTAGTTGGGTTTGTTACTCCCTCTGCTAATGAACCTCCTTCTAAATCATATGTTATATGGTAAACTGTAGGAGTAAATACCGCTGTATAATGTCTATCTCCTATGCTACCTGTTGGAATAGTTACATCATGAGTAGTATCACTTAAACCAGTACCAGTCCATCCTACAAAATCATAAGCTTCTTTACTTGGATTATTTAATGTAATAGGGTTAGAATCAACATAGTATTCTACTGGATTAGAAACACCTTCTGCTAACGATCCTCCTGCTAAATCATAAGTTATTGTATATTTAATTTTTTCATATTGTGCTGTATAACTTCTATTTCCTGTACTTCCTTGTGCAATAGTTACACTATCAGATGGAGTTTGAACATCTGTTCCTACCCATCCTATGAATCTATAACCTAATTTACTTGGATTATATAATGTAAATGTTGGTGTTTCTATATTATATTCAGTTGGATTTATTGCTCCTTCAGCTAAGGAACCACCATCTAAATTATATTCAATTCTATAATTAATTGGAGTATAGTGAGCTTCATATGAACGTTCTCCTCTTGAACCTTTTTCTATTGTAACCGGATTAGTAATTGCAACTAAATCTGTTCCTGTCCATCCATTAAATTCATATCCGTTCTTACTTGGATTATTTAATGTAAATGTATCAGTATGTTTAGTATAACTATCTGGATTTGTTTCTCCTTCTGCTAATGAACCATTCTTTAAATCATATGTTATTGGATAGATTTCTGGATCAGCTGCTATAAAATGAGCTTCAAATTCTCTATCACCTATACTTCCTTTAGGTATAGTTACATTTATAGTATTATTTGGTAAATCTGTTCCTGTCCATCCTACAAATATTTCGCTTAAATCTCCATCACCATCTACCCTGTTACTAGGATTTGCTAATGTAATAGTTTCTGTTTCAATAGTATATTCCTCTGGATTTCTTAACGCCGCTTCTTCTTCCTCTGTTAAACCTGAGTATTCAATCGAATATTTTTTAGGAGTATATGTTGCTTTATAAGATAGATTTCCCATTGTTCCTTGTTCAACAGTAACTGTCTTAGTTGGTTCTGTTAAATTAGTACCTGTCCATCCTGCAAAGTCATATCCTCTTTTTGTAGGATTATTTAATGTAAATGTTGGTGTTTCTACATTGTATTCAGTTGGGTTTGTTACTCCTTCTGCTAGAGAACCACCATCTAAATCATAAGTTATTGTATATGGTATTACTTCATAATTAGCTGTAAATGTTTTTGCTCCTGTTGTTCCTTTTGTTACAGTCATAGTTATAGTAGGAGTATCACCCTCATTTTCAGTCCATCCTATAAATCTATAACCTGGTTTATCTGGATTATTTAATGTAAATGTTGGTGTTTCAATATTATAAGAAGTTGGATTTGTTACTCCTTCAGGTAATGTACCATTATTATAGTTATATCTTAATCTGTAATCAATTAAGTTATAATAGCTAACTAGTTCTATATCATTATTAATTTCATTATCAAAATCAAATCCTCTATTATTATATTGCCATTCAACAAATTCATATCCTGTATGACTAGGATCAGTTGGTCTTGATACTGTTTCACCACAAGTAATTTGTACTTCATCATATACTGTTCCAAAATCTATAAATGTAACATTACATTTAGCTTCGTTACTATATGCATATAAGATTAAATCTTTATTAACAGGGTTATTAAAGTTATATCTATTTGTATAATTTTGATCAGTATACCAACCATTTAAGTTTTCAATTGTAGTTTCTGGTCTACTTACTTTTTCTCCTTGCAATACAGTTTCTTCTTTATATTTTTGACCATTTATCATATAAACAACTGTTTCATATATTTCACCTTTAGCAGTCATTTTATTTAAATAAGTCTTAGCTTCATTTGTACTTTCTATTTCAAGAATTAATTTTATTTCTACTTGTTCTCTTGATTTTAAAGTCATACCTTCATATGGTCTAAAGTAATATTTACCATCTACTTCTTCCCATCCAGTATTACTTTCTTTTAATTTTAAGCCTTCACTAGCTTCATCTTCTATTCTTGTAATAGTTCCAGCTTTTTCACCTTCGTTTTTAACAACTAATTTATATTCAATTTCACCTTTTATTTCATTTGCTTTTTTAATAGTTTCTAATACTTTTTCAGCATCATCATATGTATAATGTTGTTCTTTACCATCTACTACTAAATCTAACTTTTCTATATATTTGTGAGTTTCAATTCTATATGGTTCAACTCTCTTAACTTTTATTTGAACCTCTGATTCATCAGTAACTAGTACTTCAGTATTTCCTATTTGTTCATATATTTCTTCTTCTACATTAACTTTATATGAACCGTTTAATATATCAGTAAATGAGAATTTACCATCTTCATCAGTATATCCTCTTTTAATTTCCATATTTCCTTCATATAAACTTAATTCGATATTAGATAATAGATTTCCTTCTTCATCTATAACAGTACCAGATAAAGATTTAGTACTAACAACTATAGGGTTTATAGATGCATTAGTATATTCTCCAGTTGCTTCTTTAACAGATATTGAAGGGTTTATAGATGCTCCATTAGGTGCGTTTTCAATAATAAGTTTTAAAGTCATTCTTTGAGCAATACCTAATTCAACATCATTAACATTTATTTCTATCTCTTTACCAGATTCAGAAACTTCACTGTTATAATTAGGTCCACTAACTTTTTTAAATCTAGCATATCTAGATTCTTCATCACTTAAGCTAGCTCTAATTACTACATCTCTAGTAGTTAATCCAGTTATTTCATCTAAAGTATAACTAAGTACATAATCAACTTCATCATAACTTTTTGATGTTACTCCTTCTGTTTCTGCAACACTTGATAAAACTTTAGAATTAACATTAACATCTCTAACTTTTACCAATCCTGCATTTTTATCTGGTCTTCCAAACGAAACCAAACTAATAATACCAACTACTAAAATAGTAATTAATAATAACGCAATATACTTCTTTTGCTTTAATTTTTCCATATAAACTCACACCCTATTATTTATCTTATTATTTACATTAATTTTACCACAAAACAAAGAAAAACAATATAATTTATTGAAAAAAAATCAAAAAAATATTAAATTATAATTAAATGGGGTATTGTATATATTTTTTCCACAGTATAAATATAAAAAAGTGCATATTATATGCACTTTTTATTTGTATTATTCATCAAAGAAATCATCGAAGAAATCATCATATGAATCATCTTCTTTTTCTTGAGTGTCAGTAGTCTCTTGTTGATTATTTTCTTCTTTAATTTTGAAGTTAGATAGATCAACCATATTGCTGTGGACAACTTCAGATACATTAGGAGCTGATTCACTAGCTTGAGGTACTGGAATTGTCTCAAATTCCGGCTTTTCCTCAACAACAGGCGGTGTCTCTATGCTAGGCATTTCAACAGGTTTTTCTTCAACGGCAACTGGTGTTTCAACTTTTTCAGGTATTTCAACCTTTTCTTCCACTTTAGCAGCTTCTTCTTTCTCCTTATTAGCCTTTTCTTCTGCTTCTAATGCTGCGATTTGCTTATCTATATTTTTGATAATCTCATCTATATCTTGTTCTCCACCAAATAATGATGTTCCACTAGGTGATGTAGGTCCAACAGGTGCTCCTCCAAATGGAGATGGCATTCCTCCACCAAATCCTGATGGCATTCCACCCATATTTGGCATTTGATTACCCATTCCAGATTGTTTCTTATCTCTAACAAAATCTTTAATACTAAATGTCTTTACTTCATCCATTGTTCTTTGTGGATAAACAACATCTTTACCATATATATCATTACCAACACCAAAACCAAAATCACTATTATAATCCATCTTTAGTTTTCCTCTATATGGAGGACATCTATGACGAACTAAAACATATTCATCTGGTTTCATTCGTTGTAATTCTGATATTGTAACAAGCGGTCTTGTCTCTTCTTTTTTATCTTTACCTACTTTTATTATCTTATCACCACATAATTTACTTATTTCTTCTAAGGCAGATAGTTCTCCTGTTAATAAGTATATAGTATTAATACAGTTACCTCTTATAGTTTGAGCATCTTCTTTACCATATACTTTATCTAATTGAGCAAAGTTTTGAATGATAAAAGTGAATCTAATATGTCTTGAACGAGCTGCTGTAACCATAGTAGAAATATCTTTTATTTTAGGCATATTAGCAAACTCATCTAGTAAGAAGTTAGTTCTAACCGGAAGAGCTCCACCATGTTTATATGCAGTTGATATTAAACACTCATAACATTGTTTAATAAATATTGTTGCTAATGAGTGATATGTAGTCTTTTCATCTTGTATTATCATAAATAATGCAGTTGGTTTTTCACCTACACTAGCCATATCAAAATCGTTTTTAGATAACATTTCTGATAAGTTTCTAGTTACTGCAAGTGTTTTAACTTTTTGTTGTAATACTGTCATAATACCTGCTTTTGTTTCATCTGCAGTAGTAACAGTACCTGCTAAGTTAATAGCAACTGGTGATGTAGGATCTTGCATCTTATAATATTCTTTCATATAAGTAGATGCACCAAATCTTTCTTCACCTTGATTTATCATTAAATTTATACTATTGATATTAATTTCATCTAATGGAGCATCCTGGAATAATGCTAATCCTAAACCTGTTAAATAGTCAGCTGCAGCATTTTGCCAGAATGGATCTTGTCCTTGTCCATCAACAACTATATTTGTTGATAAGTCATTTAATAATTCGTTTGCTTTATCAAAATTTCCTTCTTTTTGGAACTTATATGGTAAGTCATATGGATTCCAACAACTACCTTTTTGAGGTTCACGGAAATTTAAAACAATTATCTGATAACCTTGATCTTTTAATAATTTATAGTTATCTTCATATATTTCACCCTTAGGGTCTGTAATTATAATTGATTCTTTTGCTTTCATAAGCATTTTCATAGTTGGATTAATAACACCTGCTGTTTTACCTGATCCAGTAGCACCTATAACTAAAGTATGCATATTAGAATCATCTATGTATGCATTTGCTTTATCATATATTACAGGTACACCACCAGATTTTGCTGTTTTAGCTACAAATGGAACTTGAACTACATCTTTCGCAGTCATTATCTCTTTATCTTTTGCCCATCTTGAATAACCGTTTTCTTTAGGAACATCAGTAAAACCAATTCCCTTTTCTCTTTCAAAGAAATATGAAGATGACGAACCAAATACAACACCTACTACTACTAACCATGAAACTATAGTTAGTGTTATAGTATTCCCACTCATATTACTAAATATATTTAAACCAGTAGGAACACCTTCTTGTATTAAAGATTGAACATTTGATATAGTTATTGCTAGTACAACTAGTACAAAAACTGCTACTATACCAAAAGCAACAAAGTCTTTTTTCTCCGCTCTAAATTTTAATTTCAAGATTATCATCTCCATTAGTAATAAACTAGATTAATTATAACAAAAAAATAGGTATTTTTAAATACCTATTTTATTTAATTTATAAATTCTATTGAATAGAAGGTAATACTAACATAGGATCCATTGAATTTTTAGAATATCCATCAGGTTCTACACCTATATTAAATACCTCAAAATGTAAGTGTGGTCCTTTTGTTATACCTGTATTACCACTTAATCCAATTACTTGACCTTGTGTTACTCTTTGACCAGTAGAAACATTTATTGATGATAAATGTTGATATAATGTTTGATATCCACTATCATGTTTAACTCTTATATATTTACCTCTTGCACTAGATTCATTAACTTGAGATACTACTCCATCTGCAACAGTATATATATTATTCCCTTCTGCCATACCTATATCAATACCTCTATGATCTGTTGTTGCTCCTGCTGTTGGAGCTGTTCTGTTTCCAAAGTAAGATGTAATATTTCTTGAATCACATGGCCAAATAAATCCAGCTGAACTAGCTTGCCCACCACCTGTGTTTGCACTTGGAATAGCCATATCTTTATATTCAAGATATATCTTTTCAGCTTCGTTTCTTCTATTACTAATAGCAGTTCTTCTCTTTTCTTCACCTTGAGTTAAACTTCGTGGTCTTTCATATTCAACCATCATTTTCTCAGCTGCATCTCCAGCACTACTAGCTGTTTTTAAGTAGTTTAACAAGGATTGATTATTATTCCCAAGATAATCTAAGAAACTATCCATTTGGCCTTTTAAATCACCTATAGATACACCTACATCAAGAGTATGTTTTAATAAGTATTCCTTAACTGTAGGATAAGTAAATCCATTTAGACCATATCCATATTCTCCACCAGCTAATCCTAACTTAGCACATATCTTAGAAGAATCTTCATTTCCAACATAAGAACCATCACTATTTTGTAGACCAAATCTTGTGCTACACATAAATTCATCTCTACTAATAGTTCCATTATCTACTTCTTGAGTAAACTGTTCTGATGTATAACCAGATTTTTTCTTACTTGTACCTTCCAAACTAACTGGTTCAAACGGTGGAGATGCTTCATGTGCAATATTTCCTAATACTCCAGCTGCTCCTTCTTTAGTAAATCCGTTCGCTAATAAATAGAACCAGATTTTTTCTTTATTATTGCTTCCTACTAAAGTATCTTTTGAATAACAAGGTATAAATAAATTAGTAGGATTCATAGCCTGTTTATTTCTATCTCTTACTTCAAAATAGAAACTAGCTTCTGAATATCCAGCTGCTATCCCAACTGTACCAATAGTTTGACCTTTTAACACAGATGAACCAATCGTTAAATCATCTGGTATAGAACCCAAATACTTATATACTGAATATATTTTATATGCTCCTGTATTTTCATGTTCTATCGTTATCTGGTTAGAACTTGCTTCTTGAACTTTGAATTCATCATTTTCCACAGCAGCTTTATCAGATGTATAATATCCAAAAGGATCACTCTTATCATTAGCAAATGAATCAAATATCCAATATCCATCTTTTGTAGAAGTTGTATATACTTTAGTAACATCTTTTATATAGTTATCTTTGTTCATTATGTCAGACATACTTGTTAATAGTTTACCATTAACTTCTAACTTACAAATATCTCCTTTTTTACCATCACTACATGTATTTTTTGAATTACAGTTCCAACAATCATGTTCTGTAACATATGATGGGAAAGTTCTATTACCATTTTCTATAACATCTTTAACAATAGCTACTGCCTCATCTGTATATTTATATACTATAGTTTTATTCTTCTTTTCACATAGACATCCATTAGTACAAGATGGATTCATATGCTGTGCTGAACAAGAATACCAACCACCATTTTTAACATAATCATGTACATTTTTTTCAGTTGTTTTACCCGTTCTCACTCGTTTTTCATATAGATTCAACATTTGTGATATTTCATATCTTATACCTTCAGCTGTACCTTGTTCTGCTAAACACTGACTTGCTAAGTTTTTATATTCCTGATCCGTCAGTGTATATGTCTTAGATACTCCTGTTGTAGTAATAGATATATCTCCTTGCTGTTCTCCATTCGTTCGTCCTATACCTACTACTTTACCATCAGCAATAGATACTACATTATCTCCTTCATTTATACCAGAATTAGTATGTGTAAGATATACACCATTATTTTGTCTACCATTTATAATACCATATGCATCTCTTCCTGAAATTGATGTTACATTAGCAGTTGTTACTGGTAATGATAACTTAGGAACTAAATCTGTAGAAATGCTACCTACACATCCATTAGTATATTCTTCAGCATTTTCATCTTCTATTTCAAAATAATATTTATAGTCTTCATATATTTCTTTTATACCATTTATTATTTGATCTATTTGTTGTTCTCTTGTTTCCTCATCTTCTGCTGTAATATATTTTTTAAACTCAGGCATTCTAGGTATATAATATGATTTTAAGTAATCAAAATACTCATCACTTGTACCACTATAAAGAGCATAATCAATACATATAATACCTGAATCATATGTAGTTGACTCATCATTTAATTGGTCTTCTGAAACAGTTACTTCATTACCATTTTCATCGACATATTTAAGTTGTTTATTACTTTCAGAATATGTAGCTCCAGCACATAAGCTAATATCCTCTATTTCACTAAACGGACTAAATATAGCTTTAATGAGTGCTATTATACCCGCTATTGGACTCTTATCTTTTATATAATTATAAAAATCGGTTGTTTCAAATACTTCAGAACCCGTCAATAAACTAAATATATCTTCAACTATATTAAATACATCGACCATTCCAAGAGTCAGTGCCTTTATTAATAAACCAACTATATTACGCCAATTAAATATTTTTAATAATGATTCACCAATTCTAGCTCCATATATCTTTAAATACCTCGTGAAAGTAACATGAGCTGTCCTTGAACCATCTTTTTTAACCATATTCTTTGCCAGCATACGCATTCTGTATATCTTATTACTAGAATATTTATATCCATCTTTTCCGACGGTTATATTACTTTCCTCATATTTTCCTTTAATATAATTAATTACATAATCAAAAGCCGCGGCAAATGATACCATTGACTCATCATCTTCAACTACATCTGCATTAACTTCAGATGGATCCATGTTATTTTGTATATCATCATAGAATAATGTTGACAACAACAACGGAACATCTATTGAATTATTATATTCTTTTTGTAACTCTTCTAACTCTGCATAAAAAGCATCTTCACTGTTTTGGAATCCTAATCCATTAACAAAGTTATCCATCTTTTCTTGTACATTAGCAACATATGTAATAGCAGTATCTACTGCTTCAAATACTTCATATATTAAATCTACTAAAAATGCAAATGCAACTAATATTATTAAAAATGGTAATAATAGCTTAACAACAATAACCTTTTTAATTTTTTTAATAGCATTCTTAGCCATCATTTTAGCTGCTTGTACAGGGTGTTTTTGTTTAAACTTTTCTGCCTTATCTTTATCTTTTAATAATTTCTTTCTTTCATCTCTATTTTTTTCTAATGCATTCTTGCTATCATCTAATTTTTTTTCTGAATCTTTTTGATCTTTAGCTGCTCCCTTTTCATCCTTTTTAGCATCTTTAAATTCTTGTCTTTGTGGTGCTAATGCAGTTCTTCTACCTTTATTAGCTCTAATTCTTTCTGCTACACCTTTATTATCCCCAGATTCTCCTTTTGCTTTATTCTTAGCATCAGTTAATCCTTTTCTTTTTTCTTCCGTTGTCTTTTTCTTTTGATCTAAAGCATTTTTCTTATCTGCATTATCTTTTTTAGCATCTGCATAATTCTTTTGTAATTTCTTTTGCTCTTCTCTATTCTTCTTTAAAGCATCATCATAATAATTCTTATTATCTAATGTCTTGGCAAAAGCATCTCTTCCACCATTTTTATCTGCTAACTTATCACTTACATTATTACCTGCTTTAGCTGGATTTTGGTGAGGTTCTGCTATATTAGCAGGTTGTCCACCTGTATCAATACTTTGTGGAGTAGCTTCAGTAGTAGGTATATCTCCTACTTCTCCTGAATCAACTATATCAGTAGTTTGGTTATCAGAATAATCATAATTACCATAATCTGGTTCTTCAAAATTACTACCTGATTCTATTTCTTCTTCAGATTCAGGTAAAATTTCAAATTCTTTATCATCATTATCCATATTCTCACCACCATACTACTTAAGATTTTATATAATTTATTATAACAAAAAAAAGGTATTTTTTAAATACCTTTTTATAATTTTATAGTCCGCCTTTTGTACCAAACGAATCTAATTCTGAATCAGTAACAATTACATTAATTTGTAAGCGTTTATTACCACATACAAACAATGCATCACCTTGATTATAACGTTTAATACTCTCTTGTTCACTCTCATTTAAATCTATTAATTTACTTAAATCTTCAACGGCTTGTTTCTTTAAGTTCATTATTAAATAATATGATGAGTTATCAAATATAGCTTTACCTTGTTGAAGAACAGCTGGAGCAGAGAAATCACTAGGTTCTTGAGTAATAATAATTGCTCCTGTATTATATTTTCTTGCTCTTCTTTGAACATTTGCTAAGAAGTCAGCTCCTAATGTATTATTATTTCCTAATAGCATGTGAGCCTCATCAACCATCAATACTGAGTTTACCTTTGGATCCAAACATAAACTCCATGAATGTTTTAAAATATTGAAGAATAATGCATTCTTAATATTTGCTTCAGCATTCATTAATTCTCTTATATTAAATACTATAATATTTGATTTTGGTTTTATAGTTGTATGTCCATCAAAATAATGCTCTAAACCCCCAAAAGTTAATGGTCTTACTTTTAATTCAAGTCTTTCCATTATATCTCTTTCATGTGTTGCTTCACCATAAGATAGAATTCTTCCTCTTATAGTTTTATAAACATCACTAAATGTTGGATAATCTTCTGGAGTTAATGCTTTAAAATCAGTATTAACATTAATATTAAATCTTTGATATGTTTCAACAACTACCTCATTAAATAATGTTAAAACATCTTCTTCAATTGATGGATCATAATACTTCATAAATGCTTTCAATGTTTGTAATGTATTAGTCATGATTGCATAACCAAGTCCATTACTACCAGCTTCTGTTTCATCTATATCAACTAAGATTTCTAGTGGATTAATCATACCATATTCTCCACCAAGACCTAAGTTAATAAAGTCTCCACCATATGATCTAACCATATCTTGATATTCACCCTCAGGGTCAATAGCAACAATTTTAAATTGGTTTCTTATATGTGTTCTAAGCATTAATTTAGCTGCTGTAGACTTACCTGAACCAGAAGTACCTAATATAATCATATTAGCATTATTTCTATTATGTTCTTTTTTAACTTGATATAAGAATTGGTTAAATAATATAATACCTCCAGAAAAATCAACACCTAATAAACATGATAATCCTGGATCCTTTATACTATCAAATACAAACGGATACATAGCGGCAATAGTAGGAGATGGAATTGGTGTACCAATTCTATCTTCTATATCTTGCTTTTCAAATATAGGTACTATTGTTTTTAAAACCTTTTCTTGTTCAAATCTTAAAGGTATTGCTCTTAATTCCATACCTTCTAATACATTCTTTAATTGTAGTTTTCTTTGTTCTAATTGCTCTTTAGTATCTGCTGTCAACATGATATGTAATTGGAAATCAAATACTCTAGATTGATTAGTTGTAATAGAAGTAACAAAATCATTTAATGAATCATAATCTTGTCTTAATCTTTCTTGTACTACAACATCTCTTTCTCTTTGATATCTATCTTGAATATCAGCTAATTGTTTATTTAACATTTTAGATAATACTGAAAATGCAATTGGAATATGTTTAGCAACTATCTTTGTTCCAGATACATTAGATACTAATGATGCTAAATAACCTGGAGAAATTGCTGCTGGGAATGATACAACTGTTAATATAGTTGCATACTTATCACTTATAAAAAACTCACTAGCATAAAATGTCATGCCTTTTGGTGCTACTTCTCTTCTTAAACTCATTCTACAGTCACCGTCCTATTTTTATAAGTTTTTCCACCATTTAAGAAATTGTCTAAAATCATTCTTAAATCATCATTTGATGTTTGAGATGCTATCAAACCACAAGTTGCTAAATTATTGATTAACATTCTAACACGCTTTGTAATACTATCAGTATTACTATCTTTAAATAATATGAAGTATTCTGTATCTACTACATCATTTTGAATAAATAAATCTGCTTTTTCAATATCATTAGCAATCAATTTTCTAATCGCAGGATTTTGTACATTATTCAAATGAACTTCTAATTGTGATATATAAACACTAATATCAACTGGTCTATCTGCTACTATTAACCAGAATTCAAAATCTACAAGATTATAGAATGTTTTTAATGCATCTATAATAATTGCTTGACTATTTTGATCCATGATAAATATATTTCTAGGTTGTATTTTAACACCAGTAATCATTTCTTTATTATCCAAAAATATTAAATTATTATTAATGTCTTTAACTGTAACCCAATTCTCTGTAAGAGATTGATCTTTAACATTTTGTGGATTTTGTTGTACATTTGTCTTATTGTTCATCTCTATCACACCATCCTTCCCACTTATAATTTCTTCTTTTATAGAAAAATTCTATTAATTCTTTTAATACTACATACACATTATGATAATGAGGAATTGGTATTACCAATAATGCTCCTATAAACAATGGCAACAAACAAAAGATAAGTGATTGTAAGCCATCTGGTTGAAATATCATAACTGCTAGTATTGTAATTATTGTTCCTGAACTTACTAATATCAAATCAAACTTAGTAAATACATTAAATATTAATTTACCTGAATTTGAATTTGCAGGAATTATAAATAAATTCACCTAATATCACTCTCCCTTTTATTCTCCATCCTTTGGTTTATTTAAATCATCTACACTATCAACTATTTTTTTAGTTGCGTCAATAGCAGCATCTGATTGATTTTTAGCCCTATTACTAGCTTGATTAATAGCACTAACTATATTAGTAGATGCATTATCAACTTGATTTCCAACGCTCCTTATATCACTTGATAATTTACCTACTTCAGTAGCTAAATCTTTACTATCTACTGTAACATTAACATTTGGTGTTACTTTTACTTCTGGATTAACAATTATTGGTCTATCACCATCTCCACTTCTAGTATCCCCATCAGTTGAACCAGTAGAAGCTGAATCAGTTGCTCCTGGTGTAGCTGGAGTACCAGGTGTTACTGGAGTACCAGGTGTTGATGCAGGTGATGAACCAGAAGGAGCTGCTGGAGCAGGTGCTCCTGGTGTAGCTGGAGTACCAGGCGTTACTGGAGTACCAGGCGTTACTGGAGTACCAGGTGTTGATGCAGGTGATGAACCAGAAGGAGCTGCTGGAGCAGGTGCTTCAGGTGATGAACCAGAAGGAGCTGCTGGAGCAGGTGCTTCTGGTGGACGTTTAGATCCATGAAAATCAGGAGATTGTTTTGTTAAACCTTGACCGATATTTTCTAAATCTTCTATTGCTGCTTTTGAATCTGCAGATGCATTATCTTTAACAATCTTTAATTCTGCTTCCTTATCATCTTTTTCTATGCTAAATGATGTACTCTTGCCTTTTAATTTTGCACTATCCCAATCAGAAGTTTCAACAGCAATTATATTACCATTCTTATCTTTTTCTGTATAATTTAGTTCAGTAAATTTCATATAATTGCTCATTTGATCTTGGTGTCCTGCTATTTGTGCTTTCAATTCTTTTGTTACAACTTGGTCTCTCTTTTCAGGGTTCAAACCCCCTAGAGCTTTTAAAAGTTGATCTTCAACATTGTGTAAGTTTACATTACCTTTTTCAGAATCTAAACCTGCTTCTAATGATCTTAATTTTGCAGCAACTTCTAAGTCTTTTTTGTCAGTACTCATTTCCAAACTTCCTGCCAAACTACCAGCAATTCCTCTTAATGCATCTCTTGAAGAAGCTATCTTTTCAATTGCTGCAACTTTACCTCTAGCTTGAACTGCTCCTTCAACAATTGCTTTTTTATCATCTGTTAATGCATCTTCAGCTTTTGCTGCATTTCTATATAATTCCATAGCTGTAGTTTTGGATGATAATTGATCTGCTTTACCTTTATCAGTTACTTTACCATCTGGTCCTATTTCTGCTTCTTTTCTTAATAATCCTAACTTATCGTCTGCTCTTTTCTTAGCTTCAAGACCTTTAGCAGTAATATGTGTTTCTTTACCTATTGCAGTTTCATCATAGGCTTTAATACCTTCTTGTACACCTTTGATTACTCCTCCACCTGATGTAAGACCTTTACCTACGGCTTTAGCACCAGCTCCAAACATTCTGATACCTCTACCAGCCTTAGTATTCTTCCATGCCTCACCTACATAGTTACCGTCGGCATCCTTTTTACCTTTATTCCATCTGTCCATAAATCTTTTACCAGCATAGCCTGCTCCTACAGCAGCACCTACGCCTAATGGTCCAGTGGCTAAAATACCACCACCTAGAGCAGCTGCTCTACCAGTTGTAGTCTTAACTTTATCCCAGGCTTTCTTAGCTACGGCACCTACTCCGGCCATTTCACCTAATCTATCACCAATTCCACCTTGAGATTTAATATCTGTTCCAAATATCTTGTTTATTAAATCTGGTAATTTCTTGATTAATTGAAGTAAAGCTATTAATGTAATAACATATACTAAACCTTTACCCCATATACTTTCTGCCCCGACGGCACTCAGTATTGAATCAAATTGTGACATACCAAATATAATAAATACTATTGCTGCAATCTTAACAAATACCAGTACAAAAGTACTTACTATTTCTTTAAACCATTTTGATAAAAGTTCCGTGCCTGAGAATACAAAGGCACATATTACCAGAGGTGCTATAAACTGTAGCAACCCGAGCTTTATCGACCTAAATGCTATATCTATTGTCATTAATATTAATTCATAAGCAACATAACCTGCTGCTAATGGTGAAAGTAAAACATGATATTTAAAGTCCCATTCACCATCTGTTTTTGAATTTATATCTTCACCAAACTCTTCTATTGCATCCATGTTACCCTGTACTGCTTCATTATAGTGTTTTACTATTGAAGTAGCACTTATTTTATGATCATTTTCAGTGTTTGGATAACAGAAGGCTCTAAATGTATATGCCGCGAGTAGATTACCTGCATTTCTACCATCCTTGAACATTGAATCAGGATCCATTCCAAATACAATCTTCTCAATAAAATGAGAACTTAACATACTATCTTGTACTTTATACATATAATCAAATCCTATTGGAGTAACAGTTATTAATACAACTGCTAGAATAGAATTAATAAAAGTTTTACCTACACCCTTCTTCTTATCATCAAAGAGTTCAGGATTTACTATTGCACTAATAAGTCTTATTCCAAACATAAACAGCATACAGACACTGATTAATATATATATGTTGTTTGAAATTGTCTTTATTGTTTCATTTGTAAAGAACTTTGCTGAGGCAAATTTTTCAAACATATCATATATTGATGGAATAATAGAAAACAAACTTGATGCTATAGCAAAACTTATTTTTCTAATTATTCTCATTGGTTATACCTCCTTCTATTTTCCATTAACGATACATCTCATTAAATTTAAATTATTTGCGCCACTATCTGCTGGTGCTAAATTTGTTATTATTACTTTAATTATAAATGGTAATGCAATTAATATAATTGCAGCTATTAATCTTCTAAAGAAATTCTTTTGATTCTTTTTCTTAGCATTTTCATCACTTGCATTTATAACACTCTTAAAGAAATCAATTGAACCAAATATAATTACTAAGAATGGTCCACCTATTACCATTATTAACCATACTGTTCTAAAGATTTCTACATCCTTACAATCACCAGTATATTTATATTCGTTCCAATCTATTATAGTAACGTCTCCCCATTCAAAACTAACTGGTTCTCCTGTTTTAGCATCTATAAATCTCTCATCTAATTTTGATCCATATGTTAATTGACAAGTTTTTTCTGCATCACCGTGAGCTCCTGTTGTTAATGAATAACATGTAACAAGCAAGTCTTCAGGACATCCATTTTCAAAATCTGCTGGAGTAAATGCACTTTCTACATCTCTTTGTTGTCTATATGGAGATGGTAATTCAAGATTAACAGCAGAATCAGTTACTAATACTCTAGCTGTTTCTTGTAATTCAACCATTTCAGTTTTTTTAGCTGTAGAAGAACCTGCCATCATCATTTTTATATTATCACATATTAAAGTTTCTGAAGTAGATGAAGCAGATTTAAATGGTTTTTTATTATCAGTACTATTAGTTAAAGTAGATAATTTCGATTCAAAATCATAACCATTTGATTTAATTGTATCTAACTTTGTAAAAGATATTTTTACTTGCATATTATCTTGATTATTAGGTGTAATTTGAAAGTATACTTCTTTCGCACAAGTAAGTCCATCTTTTGAATCATTTAAGAAGTATGAACTTTCTGTTGAATAATCCCATGAAATTAAGTTTTCTTCTCCCTCACCTATTATACTTAATGAACCGTTTTCATCACTTTTAACATAATAAGTAAAATGTTGATGTCCACCTTCATTTTCATATGAACAGCTAATACATTGATAGTTTTCAGAATCACATTCAAATGTACCTGTTACCTCTGCATTAACTGGTTTAATATTTACTAAAAATAAAAAAATTAACGATATAAATAATAGCATTCTCTTTTTCATGTATAAGCCCACCTTTACTATATATAATAGTATATCATATAGGGTATTAAAACACAATAATTTTCAATAAAAAAAGAACTGAAAGTTCAGTCCTTTTTTAATTACCTTGATTATCTTGGCCAGATGGAGTAACTGTACTACCTGAACCAGTAATATCTTCAGCATCAGGTATTTTAATTGTTCTATTTTTAACGGCCTTATTCCAACAATCACCAAATTGAGATTTACTAAAGAATGTCTTAATAATTAAGTTAATTAAGAATGGTAATAAGAAAATAACAACTGCCGCAATTAAACGTTGAACAAATGGTTTTCTCTTTTGTTTCATTTCTTTTTCGTCACCAGCTACAACTGATTTAAAGAAGTCAATTGAACCTAATACGATTAATACAAATGGAACAGCGATTTGAATAATTAATACAACTGTATATGCTATTTGGAATATAAAAAACGTATTAGAACTAGTGTCACATACATCTCCAGTAACAATATCATTAGTATGAGCGTTGCTTAAAATATTAAATAAATTCCCCATTATATTCGTCTCCTCTCTATAACATACTTATATAATATATTTTTTTTCTCAAATTGTCAATATTTCTATTTTTATTTTACATTTTAATCTTCTATTATGTAATCTTCACTTTTATGAGGTTCTGTGAGCAATAAATCATTATAGTTTTGTTGTCTTAACACTTCATATACCATAATAGCAACAGTATTAGATAAATTAAGTGCTCTCACATCTTTTGTCATAGGCATCCTCATACACCTATCTAAATCATTTCTTAGTATTTCTTTAGGAATACCAGAACTTTCTTTACCAAAAACTAAATATATGTTTTCATTTGAATCTGAATAATCAAAAGAAGTATGTGGTTTTTTACCATATCTAGTTAAATAATAAAATGTTCCTTCATTTTTTGATTTAAAATCTTCCCAATTAGGATATACTTCATAATTAAGTTTATCCATGTAATTAGCAGAACTTCTTTTTAAATACTTTTCATCTAATGAAAAACCTAGTGGTTCTATTAAATGAAGTTTTGAATTAGTAGCAACAGCAGTTCTCATAATATTACCTGTATTTCCTGGTATTTCTGGTTCATATAACACAATATTAATCATCTAGTATCTCTGCCTCACTATCTTGATCTATCATAAATGCATTAGCATCATCTGTATCTAGTTGTAATTCAAATTTAAAATTAGATCCTACTTTTATATGAACATTATCCATTATTCCACCTTTAATAGATTTAATTCTAACACTAACTATTTGATCATTTTTAAAACCATATTCTAACGCTTCTTCTGGTGAAATATGTATATGTCTATTTTGAATAATAACACACTTTCTTTTTATAGATGCATTTGGACTAATTATCTCAATTTCAGCAGCATTTGTTAAGTCACTTGAGTTACATAATGGTGCATTTATTCTAAAAAAATAACAATCTGTTTTAGATAACTCAACCTGTGTTTCATTTCTAAAAGGTCCAATCACTCTAACATTCTTAATTTCTCTGTCATTATTCTTTAAAGTTACCTCATGTGTTGATGCAAAATTTGGATATTGAGATAGTTCTTTATAAACTTCTTGTTTTTCACCTGGAAATAAAATATTAAAATCTTCTTCATTTAGATGTATATGTCTAGCACTAACTCCAATATTAACTTTCATAAATATCACCCATAAATATTATAAATGAATAATTTAAAAATAACAATAATATATTTAATTAGAGGTGAATATATGAATAATTATTATCCTAATTATCAAACTCAAAATGGTTATCCAAACCAAGAATTTGCTCCTACATCTGGAAATGTATTTCAAGAACAATCTTATATAGAAAATATATTAAGATTAAATAAAGGTAAACTAGGTAAATTTTATTGTTCTTTTCCAGATTCAATGGAATGGAGAGATACTAGTTTTACTGGTATTATAGAACAAGCTGGTAGAGATCATTTAATAATTAGTAATCCAAATACTGGTAAATGGTATTTAATACTTTTAGTATATTTAAATTATGTAGAATTTGATGAAAAAATTAATTATCTAACAAATTACTAGTACTAGAAATCTAGTACTTTTTTTGTTTTAGGATTGAAACATAAAATATTATTTGTTATAATTTTTAATGATAGAAGGTGTCTATATGTGGTATATTTTTTTAATAATTATAATTATTGCTTTTTCTTTATTTATTCTATGTAATCTAGCTTATAATAGGTTTCAAGATAGTATAATTAAAATAAATGAAGTAGAAGGTAAAATTGATGAAGCTTTAAGAAATAAGTACGATATTATTATCAAATTAAATAATATTATTAAAGAAAACATAAAAACTGATAAAGAATTAGTAGATGATTTATCAAGTTTAAAAGATGAAGATAAATCTAGTTTTGAAATACATAGAATATTAATTGAAAGTTATAACAAAATAGATTATGTTAAGAATCAATATAAAGGACTTAATAAAAATGAAGATATTAATAAAATGTTCTATGAGATTGATGAAATTGACGAATCATTAAATGCTTATATTAAGTTTTATAATGAAAATATATCTAGTTATAATACATATGTTAGAAAGTTCCCTTATAATTTTATTGGAATTATATTTAAATATAAAGAAAAACCTTTCTTTGATAATAAAGATTTGAATGATGAAAAGACAAATGATTTTAAATTATAATTTAAAATCATTTTTAGTTAGGAGTATATATGTCTAGTTTTTTATTAAAAATAATAGCTTTTATATCTATGGTTATTGATCATAGTAGTACTTTAATAGATAATAATTTACTAATATGTATAGGTAGAATTGCTTTTCCTATTTTTGCTTTTCAAACTACTATTTCATATCAAAAGACTAAAAATAGAAAGAAGTACTTATTAAAGCTATTAATATTTGCATTAATATCAGAAATGCCATATAGATTATTATTTGGAAATAGTTCATTTAATATTTTATTTACTTTGTTATTAGGTAATATTTGTATGATTATATATGATAAGATTAAAGAAAAATCATTAAGTATAGTTTTAATACTATTAATATCTATATTAGCAAGTGGAATAAGAATTGATTATGGATACTATGGTATATGGATGATAGTTTTATTTTATATATTTAGAAATAATAAACTATTACAAAATATATCTATAATACTTTTAATGATAATGTATTTCTCTATTGGTTTATTAATATATGAGACCACTATTTATAATCAATTGTCATTATTTATATTTAGTTTAATTTCATTATTAATTATCAATCTATATAATGGAAAAGAAGGTAAAAAAACAGGATATTTATTCTATATACTATATCCACTACATTTAATTATTTTTTATATAATAAAAAGAATGCTTTAACGCATTCTTTCTTTTAATTGTTTATCTGTATCTCTTTTTATATCTCTTTCTTTAATTGATTCCTTTTTATCAAAAGTATGTTTACCTTTAGCAACACCTATTTCTAATTTTGCTATACCTTCCTTAAAATATAGTTTTAATGGAACTATAGTAAAGCCTTTAATAGATATTTTATCTTTTAGTTTTAGTATTTCATTTTTATGAAGAAGTAGTTTTCTTGTTCTAGTTTCTTCTTCATTAAATATACTACCCTTATCATAAGCAGATATATGCATATTAAGAATAAATGCTTCATTATTCTTGATTATGATATAACTATCTTTTAGATTACAGGAACCATTTCTTATTGATTTTATTTCTGTTCCTGTTAGAACTAGACCTGCTTCTAAAGTATCAAATATTTCATAATCAAATCTAGCTTTTCTATTTACTATTTCCATTTTTACCACCCTCTACAATAGAGAAATCTATTGTACTATCTTCTTTTGATGCCGCGATACATTTTACTCTTACTTTTTGACCTAGTCTATATTTCTTACCAGTTTTCTTACCTATTAACATATTAGTTTCTTCATTAAATTCAAAATAATCACCTACGATATTTTCATATTTAACTAGACCTTCAATCATATTAGGTAAGCATATAAACATACCAAAATTCATAATAGAATCTATTATACCATCAAATTCTTCTCCAATATGATCTTCCATATATTCAGCCATCTTCATATCTTCAACGTCTCTTTCACAATCAATAGACGCCCTTTCTTTTTCAGAAGAATGAAGAGCTATACCTGGTAAAACATCTTTATAATAATCTATTAATCTATTTAATTCTTTTGGCTCTGGTTCATTAAATATATATTTTCTTAATAAATTATGAACTGTTGTATCTGGGAACCTTCTTATTGGTGAAGTAAAATGTGTATAACATTTAGAACCTAGACCATAGTGTCCTAAATTTTGATCCTTATATTCAGCTTTTCTCATACATCTAAGTAGCATATTTGATAGAATATCAAACTCTTCTCTATCTCTTAATTGATCTAGAACTGCTTTTAAGTTTCTAGGATTACTAAATTCTTTTTTACCTATAACATTAATACCTAACGCTGATATTTGATTAATAAAGTCTTTTATTTTATCATCATCTGGTATTTCATGTACTCTATAGATAGATGGATAATTTAAGTAGAATAAGTGAGATGCTACTGTTTCATTTGCTACTATCAT
The DNA here is from genome assembly GCA_017511805.1 of Bacilli bacterium. Lineage (GTDB taxonomy): Bacteria > Bacillota_I > Bacilli_A > RF39 > UBA660 > RUG13038. The sequence continues at coordinate 10,462 of JAFWJA010000002.1, read as the reverse complement.
GAAGTCCTCAATTAAGTTTTCTCCCTTACCTCTTTCTCTTAAAACAACATCTATTGCTTTACCTTTATCATCAACAATTATTTTAGCTTCACTAGCATCAAAATCTAGATATCCTCTAGATAATTTTTCGTTTCTAAGTATATTAGCTAGTTCTTCCATTAATTTTAAATCGTTTACAAAATCTTCATATCCTTCTGGTGTTTCTACATCATTAAGAATCTTATTTACCTTTTTATAAGTCATTTGTATTCTTGATTTAATAACACTTTCATATATATCATGTTCTAATACTTTACCTTTAGAATCTATTAACATATCACAAGTAATTGCTAGTCTATCTACACCTGGATTTAGTGAACAAATACCATTACTTAATTTATGTGGAAGCATAGGAACAACTCTATCCGCTAAATAAACTGATGTCCCTCTATCTGCAGCTTCTTTATAAAGTTCTGTTCCTTCTTTAACATAATAAGATACATCTGCGATATGAACACCTAATCTATAGTTTTCTCCTTCTTTTTCAATACTAATCGCATCATCTATATCTTTTGTATCATCACCATCTATAGTAAATATTACTTTATCTCTAAGATCTCTTCTTCCAGTATATTCATTCTTTAATACTTCAGATGGTAATCTATCTACTTCTTCCATTACTGCTTCACTAAATACATCATTTATTTCGTATTTATACATAATAGATAATATATCTACACCCGGATCATTTTTATGACCTATTATTTTATCAACTTTACCTAAATATTTATATCTACTCATTTCTTTAACAAGTGATACTCTTATTTTATGACCATCTACTAAATCATCTAGATCATCTTTATCTATTATAACTTCAATCTTTAACTTATCATCATCTGGAGTAAATTTGGGTTTACCATCAATTATATTAAATTCACCTACTACTAGATTATTTTCTTGTCTTAATACTTTTATAACTCTAGCTTCAGTCTTTTTACCAGTACCTTTTATTGATTCAATAACAACTATATCACCATTTAAAGCACCATTAATATTACTTTCATCTATATAATAGTCTTCACTAACACCATCTACTGTTACAAAAGCAAAACCTCTTTTATTAACAGATATCTTTCCTTTTAACAAATGACTATTATTAAATAACATATATTTATCTTTTCTAGTTTTATATATAAGCATTTCATCTTCTAATGATGTTAAAACTTCTAATAAAGATGTAACTTCACTTACTGATGTTAGTTTTAATTCATTAGCTATTTCCATTGAATCTAATGCTTTATCTTTACTCTTTAATAAATCTAATATTGCTTCTCTCATAGATACCTCCGTTATAATAATTTTACCATAAAATAAGAAAAATGACTAAATATTAGTCATTTTTCAAAGTCATATTTTTCTTTTTTTCTTTTGCTGATAATTTTCTTATTAAACTTGCAACTATTTCTTTATCTTCATCATTTAACATTTTAAATTTTTCAAAAAGATCACCATATTTTTTATTATTAACATACATTTTTAATTCATCAGTATAATTAACATATAGTGCTATTGCTATTTCTAAATTTCCTTCTCTATGTTCTTTATTATATCTACTCATAGATACTTCAGTAATTCCTATTTTTTCACTAATTTCTTTTTGTTTATATCCCATACTTTTTAGGTAATCTACTATCTCTTTTACGTTTAAACATTTGATATAATTAAAATCTTCATCTATCTCAAAACCACAGAATTTTCCAACAACAGGTGCAGGTATTTGAAATGTATCAATTAATGCTTGTACAGTTATATTTTTTGGAATTCTTTTTCCTTTAACATATTTAGACATAGCGACTTCAGTTATCCCAATCTTTTCTGCTATTTCTCCTTGAGAATAACCCTTACTTTTTACATAATCAATTAAATATAATACCCTTTTATATGTCTCTAATCTTAAGATTTCCTTTTCATTTTTATCCATATTTAGGCTCCTTTTGATATGTTATTATAACAAGCATTGACATAAAAGTAAATAAAAAAGACTATAACTTTCGTTATAATCTTACAATAATGACATAATTACACATAATAAGAAAAATACTATTCCTAATGCTAATGTAAAACGACTTAAAAATAATTCAAATCCTCTTTCTTTTCTTTGAGCAAATAATTCTGTATTACCACCCATTAATATATTTCCAGCGGATTCTGATTTATCACTTTGTAATAATACAACAGTTATTAATAAAATTGATGTAACTAATAATACTATTTCCATGCCTTTTCCTCCAGTCAACATAAGTATTTTAACACATTTTACTTAAATTGAAAATACCAAACTATCAAATAGATTAAACTAATTAATAAAGAAAGCATAATATTACACTTTTTAGTCATTTTTTTATGATAAATACAAATAAATAATAAGAATGTGACAATTAATCCACCATATAAATACATATTGGAATATTTATCAGAATACGAATATATATGATCCTTTTTAACAAAAAAGTCTGAAACTGATAATATTAAAAAATTAAATATATTACTACCAAGCATATTTGATATAGCCATATTGTTGTTACCAAGTTTAAGTAATGTATACGTAGATACTACTTCTGGAAGTGACGTCGTTATACCAAGAAGAATTGCACCAACTGAACTACTTGATATTTTAGGGTAAATATGAGTAATATTATCAGCTTCTAGTGTTAATAGAATACTTAAACCAATTAATAATACTGAACATAATATAAACTTTAATAACACATGTTTTTCACTAGTGTTATTAGAAGTTTCTTCATCATTTTTTAGTATTCTTAATATATAAAAAACATACATAAATAGAAGTAATATGGTTAATAAAGTAGAACTAATAAAAATTATTAATATATACTCAGTTATTAATATAAGACACTCGATTAAATATTTTTTACTAACACTATTAAAAAAATCTTGTTTAAAAAACCAAATATTAAATATAGATAGTACAAATACATTAAACATATTACTACCTAGTATATCTCCAAAAGATAGATATGGATTGTTTACTAGAACTGCTGAAACACTTGTAACTAATTCCGGTAAAGATGTAATTGAAGCAATTAATAATCCACCTATAAAAGCAGTACCTAGTTTAGTACTTTTACTTAATGTATCTCCATAATAAGATAATTTAATACTAGAAAACGCTACTAAAAATGCAAGCACTAAAAAAAATATTCCATCCATAAATATCACCTATTTAAGTATATTTATGAACTGGAATATTATTCTTTGTTTTTTTCTATTTCTTTAATAGATTTATCTGGATTAGGTAAATCTTCTGGCATTGTTCCACCATGATCAATAATAAACTGTCTAATATCTTTTGCTATATCATAGTGAATACTGTTAGCCTTATACTCATTATCAACTTTATCCCTTTTTAGTTTTGCATCTGTTTGTGTTATTCGAAATAAATTTGCAGCAAGTTCTTCACTACCCATATTATCTAAGATATCTTCTCTATATCTAAGACCTTTTCTTTTATAAATATCATCAGCAGTTTCTCCACCATATAATCCTTTATATCCAGCATTATGAAATTCAGCTAAATTTTTAACACCAGATTTAACTGCTGTTCTATTTAAACTATAGTTACCTGAACTCACTTGTTTCCTTCTTATCAATCTTTTTTCATCCTCTGATAATTCATCATATAACTCTTGTCTTCTTGTCTGAACAGCAAAATATGTTTGACCATATGCAACCACTTGTTTTCTTGAATCGCCATTTTGAACTATTAAATAACAAGCATACCTTGATAATTTAAAATCTCTTAGTTTTCTTTTTGTTTTTGATCCAATATCTACCATTTTGTCTATGTCGACAAAATGGTCTTCTACGCCAGAATCACTTATGATACAAGCTTTTTTAGCTTTATCAATTGCACTCTTAAATTTTCTCCATTCTTTGTACGCTAATACATCTTGAAGTTCTCTTGCCTCCCAGTACTCTCTACCATTTTCATCAATATGTTTTATCCTTTCAAAAACATCTTCACTATAATTGCTTATTTCATTCATCATAATCATCCTCCTTTTTTGAATAAAAAAAAGTATATCTCTCTTTCGAGAAATATACTCCGCAGCATGCATATTTTATTTCTTGCCTTAATAAAATAAACGTTATCGTCTCAAATTGTCATATTAACTCTTGGCAAGTAATTAATACATCTTAATTTTATCACATAAAAAACCGATTAACAACTATAATTCTTCTTCTATTCTTATTAATTCGTTATATTTACAAATTCTATCTGTTCTAGACATAGAACCAGTTTTAATTTGTCCTAAATTTAGACCAACTGCTAAAGATGCAATTGTTGTATCTTCTGTTTCACCACTTCTATGAGATATAACTGTTTTATAGTTATTCTTTCTAGCTAATTCAATAGTTTCTAATGTTTCAGTAATAGTACCTATTTGATTAACCTTTAATAAAATAGCGTTACCAGCATGATTATCTATACCCATTTGAAGACATTTCTTATTAGTAACAAATAAGTCATCCCCAACTAATTGAATCTTATCTCCTATTCTTTCTGTTACTAATCTAAATCCATCCCAATCGTTTTCATCAACTGGATCTTCAATAGATATAATTGGATATTTATTAACTAAATCTTCATAATATTCAATTAATTCTTCAGTAGTAAGACTTCTTCCTTCACCTACTAAATTATATTTACCATCTTCATAGAATTCAGAAGCTGCTACATCTATTGCCATACAAACATCTTTTCCTGGTTCATAACCAGCCTTTTTAATAGCTTCCATTATAAGTTCAAATCCTTCAGCATTACTATTTAAATCAGGTGCAAATCCACCTTCATCACCTACTGAAGTAACTAGTCCTTTTTCTTTTAAAACACTCTTTAAATTATGGAATACTTCTGCTCCTACTCTTACTCTTTCTTTAATAGTATCTCTAATAGGGATAATCATATATTCTTGGAAATCTAACTTGTTATCAGCGTGAGCTCCACCATTGATAATATTCATCATTGGTCTTGGTTCACTCATGTTTCCATCACCAAAGTTATCGCATACATATTCATATAACTTTTTACCATCATTTTGAGCACATGCTTTTAAATATCCCATTGAAATACCTAATATAGCATTCGCACCAAATTTGGATTTAGTTTCAGTACCATCTAATTCAATCATTTTATAATCTAATTCTTTTTGAGTACCATCAAAGCCAATAAGTGCTTCTCTTAATGGACCATTAACATTACTAACGGCTTTTAAAACACCTTTACCTAAGAATCTACTTTTATCACCATCTCTTAATTCAAGAGCTTCTCTTTCGCCAGTAGATGCTCCTGAAGGAACAGCGGCTCTACCTACTATACCATTATCTAAAATAACATCTACTTCAACAGTAGGATTACCTCTTGAATCTAATATTTCTCTTCCAATAATATTTTTTATTTTACTCATAAAATCACCTTCCAATAATTATTATACTATCTTTTTTACATTTAACATTAAAAATATGTTATTTTTTATAATTATTTTAAGTAAATATGTTATAATTATAATAATTGGAGTGATAGTATGAAGATAATTGAAATGCAAGCTGAAGATTTTAAAAAATACGCTAGTGAATATCCATACAAGCATTTTTGTCAAACAGAAGAATACGGAATGCTAATGGATAGACATCAATTTGATGACTATTATTTAGGTTTTGTCGATGAATCTAATATTATTTATGCTGCTACTCTAATATTAGTAAATAAAGTTTTTATAGGTTATAAATGGGGTTATTGTCCTAGAGGATTCTTAATTGATTTTAATGATTTTGACCTAGTTAAAAGCTTTACTATGGCACTAAAAGAATACTTAGTAAAAAGAAACTTTATGTTTGTTAAAATAGATCCCGCTATTATATATAAGAGTAGAAATAATAAGGGTGAAGAAATACCTGGTATCAATAATGAACAAATTATTGAAAACTTAAAATCACTAGGATATGAACATACTGGTTTTAATCTTAATTTTGAAAATTTAAAACCTAGATGGAATGCAGTTGCGGAATTTAAAGATACAGATAATATATTCCATAATTTTTCAAAAGAAAAAAGAAATAAAATAAGAAAAGCTGAAAAACTTGGAATAGAAATAATAAAAGGTGCTCCTGAAGATATAAGAACATTCTACGATTATGTAGAAAAGAAACATTCTAGAAAACTAAATTATTACTTAGATATGTATGAAATATTTGGTAAAGAAGATATGTTTGAAATATATTTTGCTAATCTTAATACATCTAAATATGTTGAAAAAAGTAAACAATTATACGAAGAAGAAGAAATTAGAAACAATGATATAAATCAAGAGTTGGAAAATAATACTAATTCTAATAACGCAAATAATATAATAAAAAGAAAAATGCATTCAGATACATTATTAAATAACTATAAGCAAAATATAGTAAACGCAACTAATTTATTTAGAGAGTTCCCAACACAAAAAATAATTGCATCATGTGCGATTATTAAATATAACAAAGAAATATTTATATTAATATGTGGTTATGATAGAGACTTTAAACAATATTGTCCAACACACTATATGCTATATCAAATAATGGAAAAATATCATAGAGAAGGATATAATAGATTCCATTTAAATGGTATTTCTGGAGACTTTAATAAAGGATCTGAATTATATGGTCTAACTAAATTTAAGCTTGGATTTGGTACTCATATTGATGAATATATAGGAGAATTTACTTTTGTTATAAATAAACATAAAAGAAAAGTATATGAAAGATTAAATCCTATATTAACTTGGTTAAATACACCTGTATTATAAAAAAAGAAGAAGTAATTCTTCTTTTTATTTTCTAACTAATTTTAATACTGATTTAGTTTCATGATATTTTTCATGAAGATATCCCTCTAATAAAACTGCTGTTTGCAGAGTTTCTAAACCTTGTTCTTTAAATTCGGAATACAGTTTACACAACTTTTTATAATCCTTTAAATCACCTAAATATGCACCTTCAATAAATTCAGTATAATTCTCATTGATAACTATTTGATTTTTATTTAAGGCTCCAATTATTCTTTTTCCACAGCCTAAACACTTAAATTTAGGATGATATTTTTTTCTTCTAAAACAATAAGACTCTAAAAATAATAAACCATGATCACATAAACTATATCTAACTATAGCCTCTTCTTTTTTCTTTTTTTTTATTTCTTTATCTAGATCAATTAATTCATTATTCAATTCAAAATATCTTTTTAATATTGTTGACTCTTCGATTCCCTGTTTTTCTTTTAATAAATTAGCTTTCTTTTCTTGAAGTATTTGAATTTGATTTTTTATTTCTTCTAAGTTTATATCATCCATAATTATTTCTCCGTTATATTAATTATAATTCAGATATTAATATTATTCAAATAAAAAAGATAATCTACTGATTATCTTAATCCTTTTCCACTAAACCCATGATTATCTACTCCAGTAGAATCTAAAGTCTCTGTATCAATAAATCCATCACTATCAAAACCATGAGCTTCCTTGTTGAATTCAGGAGCTTTACCTTCTTCATCAAAGTTAAAATATCCCTTAGGATAAATTCCTAAAGCACCTAATACTTGTTCATTTGCTTTTCCAAATAATTCGTTTAGACTTCTATCTCTTGCTTCCTTTTCAGCTTTTAAAGTTTCTTTTGATAAACCAGTAAGATTAGCTGTAATATCTAATGCTTGTTCATCAGTTAGACCATATTGAACTAATACTCCATTTGTATAAAGTTGAACACTTTTTATAAAATTAGCTTTATATTTTTCTAACATAATTCTATCATCCATATTTATTCCTCCTTATTTTAATTCTATACTTTCATTAAATAATTGTCAACAAAAAAAAGAGATGATTTATATCTCTTTTTATAAAGCAACATTAGATATTTCTTTTTCTTTTACTTTATTAATAATTAAAGAAGTTTTTTCATCTTCTATATATTCTTTTAGTGAATCTAGCAATATAAAACTATAATTTGCATTTTTTATAAATTCATGAATTCTATTAATGATTATTTCTTCAGAATATATATTTGTTGCAAAATTTACTAATATTATTAAGTCCCTAATTTTCTTTTTTAAATCTATCTCCTTTTTAATATATGTTTTTTTGTTTTTTTCAATTAATTCTTCCTCTGATTTACTTGTTTTTCTATACAACAGATTATTTTTAGCCAAGTCCATAAGTTTTAAAACAGTCATGCATTGAACTAATTTATTAGAAATCATATCAACAGGAGACGAAACTATTATTTCTCTATCTCCTCTTATTGCTTTGCATAAATATGTTTGAATGCCTTTCTTAGGACTCTGCTCATATTCAATCGGCAAATCTATATTTCCATCAAATAATTCTTTTTTATCAGGAACTGTTTTAGCTTGGATTTTATTTCCATAATTAACTTCATCATATGAAACTACATCCACATCATGTAATTTCCTTCTAAATTTTTCTAATTTCATTTTACAATTCTTATCCAAAATATGTTTTTCTCCATAGCCTATAAACATACCATTTTCATCAATAAACATATCTTGAATTTCATCAGCACATAATAAAGATAATGTAGCCATTGATCCAGCAACAAAAAAATTTGCTTTTTTATCATCACCAATAGCAGGTCTATCTACGTATAATGCTTCTGTAATATCCCATGCTATTTCTTCAAGGTTTCTAGACATATAATACCACCTCTATAAATAATTATAATTAAAATATTAAAATATACAACAAAAAAAAGAGATGGTTTACATCTCTTTTAATTAACTAATTATTTTAAAACCTTAGTTACTTTACCAGCACCAACTGTTCTTCCGCCTTCTCTGATAGAGAATTCAGTACCTTCTTCTAAGGCAATTGGAGCGATTAATTCAACTGTCATTGAAACATTATCTCCAGGCATAACCATTTCAGTTCCTTCTGGTAATGTTACAACACCTGTAACGTCAGTAGTTCTGAAATAGAATTGTGGACGATAGTTTGTGAAGAATGGAGTATGTCTTCCACCTTCTTCTTTACTTAATACATAAACTTGGCATTCAAATTTAGTATGTGGAGTAACTGATCCTGGTTTAGCAAGAACTTGTCCTCTTTCTACGTCTTCTCTGTTGATTCCACGAAGTAAAACTCCAGCGTTATCTCCAGCTTCAGCATAGTCTAATTGTTTTCTGAACATTTCGATTCCAGTTGCAACTGTCTTCTTAGTTTCTTTAAGACCAACGATTTCAACTTCTTCGTTAATGTTTAATCTACCTCTTTCAACACGGCCAGTAACAACTGTTCCACGTCCAGTGATAGTGAATACGTCTTCAATACTCATTAAGAATGGCTTATCAACATCTCTTTCTGGAGTTGGGATGTATTCATCAATGATATCCATTAATTCGTCAATTTTCTTAACGTATTCTGGATCTCCTTCAAGAGCTTTTAAAGCTGATCCATAAACGAATGGTGTATTATCTCCATCATAACCATATTTAGTTAATAATTCTCTAACATCCATTTCGATTAATTCTAACATTTCTGGATCATCAACCATATCACATTTGTTAATGAAAACAACGATTCTTGGTACACCAACTTGGTGAGCAAGTAAGATATGTTCTCTAGTTTGAGCCATAGCACCATCAGTAGCTGCTATAACTAAGATAGCTCCGTCCATTTGAGCAGCACCAGTGATCATGTTTTTAACATAGTCAGCGTGTCCTGGGCAGTCTACGTGAGCATAGTGTCTCTTTTCAGTTTCATATTCGATATGAGCTGTAGTGATAGTAATACCTCTTTGTTGTTCTTCTGGTGTTCCATCAATATCAGCATAATCTTTAAATTGACCCATTCCTTTTTCTGATTGTCTCTTTGAGATTGCAGCAGATAAAGTTGTTTTACCGTGGTCAACGTGTCCAATTGTACCAATGTTAACATGTGGTTTTGAACGATCAAATTTTTCTTTTGCCATTTAAAATTCCTCCTTTTTAATGTACAAAAATATTTTATCTAATTCTTGAAAAAATATCAAGTATTATTCATGTTTTATATGTTTTTTATATTAATTTTTACTATTTTTTTTGATTATTTCTTCAGTAATGTTCTTTGGAACTTCTTCATAGTGATCGAATTTCATTTGGTATGTTCCTCTACCTTGAGTATTACTTCTTAAGTTAGTAACATAACCGAACATTTCTGAAAGTGGTACCATTGCATTAATTCTTAATGCATTACCCATAGCTTCTTGACCCATTGGTCTTCCTCTTCTAGCAGTTAAATCACCCATAACATTACCTAAGTATTCTTCTGGAACAACTACTGCTACTTCCATTATAGGTTCAAGTAATACTGGATTACATTTATTCTTAGCTTCTTTTAAAGCCATAGAAGCAGCAATCTTAAATGCCATT
>JAFWJA010000001.1 GCA_017511805.1 Bacilli bacterium | reverse complement strand
TGTATATACTCTATAGCTTAGATCAATACCTTCTGTTTTTACTTTATCTTTGTTACCTAATAACACGTTTATTAAGAATATTAAAGCAACTAAAAAAAGTACAATTATTATAGAAACTAATATTTTTCTTTTTCTTAATTTCTCTATCATAAACGTGCACCTCTATTATTAATATAATTATACTATTTCTACCTCTTAAAGTAAAGAAAAAAACCTATTTTTAAATAGGTTTTTTATTCAAATAATATGTTTCTTGATGATATAGTAATTACTGGTCTAATTTCCTTTTGTGATGAAGATAAATCTGATCTAATTCCAGCACTACTTACATACATAGCTTTATTGCTTGAAGATGTTAAAATAACACCATAACTATCATCTTGATTTGCTCCAATCATTTCATAAATTGGTCTTGTATCATCAGCACTTTGTAACCAATAATCTCTATCACCAGTTAACCAATCTATATTACTTAAACTACTTGTAACTAAACTAGTATATTCTTCTGATGAAAGTAATCTAACTTTTGAATATACAAAATCATTTGATTGACAAGATCCTAATACATTTCCACCATATGAAACTATTTCCATTCCAGAAGAATCATTACATACGGCAGTATCTTCTATTACTGAATAATCAAGTGATGAATTCATTCCATTTGAATCTAAATAGTTCTTTATATTAGATAGACCCCACTTATATAAATCTCCAGAATTATGAGACATCAATGTATCAATTTGACCTGAATCCGCTAATAAAGTAACCATTTGACTATTATCACTATTATCCACAGTTTTTATAACATGCCATGAAATTCCAGCAAAGTCTACATCTTCACCAACTTCATATTTATTTTGATTTTGATATTCTTTTTCTTTTACAAGAGAAACTGGTACATATTCAGTCATCTTAACTATAGATACAGTTGTAGTAAATACTCCTGCACTTTGATTATTACTCATATATAGTACTATTTGTAAATGTTTAGTTTCACCTGGTTTAATTAAAATACTAGATAACGAACTAGATATTACTTTTCCATCTATCATAATCCAGTCTTGGTTTTCTGGTAGTGATGAATCAAATATTAATCCACTTGGTATAGTTTCTTCTAATTCATCAACATAACCTGATTTCTCTGAATTATTTGTAATATCAATACCATAGAATACTTTTATAGTAGCATTTGTAGTATTATTAACATTTACTGTTACTCTTTTTTCGTTATTATAATCTTTTCCAACAAAGTTACCATTATATGATAATTCTGTTCTTGTTATATATTTTTCAATATCTAAACTAAATCCAGATTTACTAATTAATCCCATATCATAATTTTCTAGATTTATATCTTCATTTGTTAATGATATTCCTAATGGATCATTAGGTATCTTTTTATTAGCAATTCTAGCTTTTGTTTCTGATATTTTATATGCATCCGAATCAATTGATTCATCTATTGAAGCATATCTTCTTGTTAAATCATATTTAGCTCCATTATAATCTAATTCTAGATAATAACTTCCTTTTTCTAAGTTTTTAAATAAGTATTTTCCTTTATCATTAGTTGAAGTTGTACCAATTTTTACATCTTGACCATTGTTAATTTTATATAATGATACTTCTACATCAGGAACATAAGTATCCCCTTCATCTTGTATACCATTTTCATTGTTATCATAGAATACTTTTCCTGAAATACTTCTACTAATTACGCTTACATTTACTATATTTGATTTACCATTTAATGAGTTAGATAAACCACCTATAAAGCTATTAGAATATGTATCTGAAGCATTATTATTACTTGGTTTTACTAGCACTTCAATTGGATTTGTATATTTATCTTTTTCTATTGATATACCAGTTACTTTAAACGCTGTAATATTCTTATATGTACTAGTAATATCATTACATTCAGTCCAATTATTACTTGAATCGTTTATATCTTCAGTTAACGAATCACTTTCTTTTGAAGAGCAATAAATAGTAGCGGAATTTAATGATTCTGGTTTAACAATTTTTACTTCATATGAACCACTAAATCTTGAACCATTATCATCTTTATCATATGGTAAAATATCCATAATTGCGTAGTTATCTACTTGGTTATTTGTGTTATTATACATAGATAAAAGATAGCTAAATTCTGAATCAGCATCGACATTTGTTCCTGCTGAACCTACTCTTTGTTCTAGAATAACACTTTCAGTTCCGTTAGCGTATACTGTGAAATCTTTATAAGATACACCATATAATGCACTATCTGTTTCACCATTAACGTTTTGAGCTGATAAGTAACTTCTAATTGTTATTGGTATATTAGAACCCTTTAATTTAGGATTAATTATTGCTTGGAATCTTATATTTGTATTTTCAAAATTTGGTTTAGAATAAGGTAATGTATAGGATAATATAGTTTCTGAATCAGTAGTAGAAACATTAGTTAAATTTTGATCAATATTTGAATCAGGAATATAAGTTAAATTAGATGGTAAATGTACTTCTAATCTAATAGATTCCATAATCCATGTATCATCTGAACCTGATTTTTCACTATTATCTTCTATTATCGGTTCAATATTATATGTAATTACTTCACTATCTGCTGTATCATAAACTGTTTTCATTTCATCATTATCATCTTTATTTAAAACTGTAATCTTTTGATCAGATGTGAAATTAGATATTCTAACTGAATCAGCATATTCAGTTTCTGTAACATTAACTACATCTTTACCTTGAATAACAGGTAATTGATAGTTATCTGGATTTAATGTTTCTAATGCAAATGGTGAATAATATTTTAATACGCTATCATAATCTGAAGTAGTTGCAACTGATGTTACTTGATATACTCTTGTAATATCAGGTACATTTCTTACTTTTAATTTATAGTTAATAATTACTTTAGCGTTACTAGGTACTTTAACCCCTGACTTAGTTTGAACAACTATCTTAGTTATAGGTATTTCTTCATTATTTGAATCTACTGCATCGCTAATCTTGTCAAACTCTTTTTCAACATCATCTTTTGTTTTTAAACATGGATTTCCATATAAATTCATCATTTGATCATTTGATAATTGAGTTATATCAAGATTCTCACAAATTGGTCTTAAACTATCTTTAACATCTGAACTTAATCTTGAATTAATAGTATCTATTTCATAATTAGAGTTCTTATAATCTCCAGTAATATATTTTACTTCAAAGTCATCTTTTGTTATTTCAGTACAATCTTCTTCACCACATTTTAACTCATAATTAATTTCATTTTCATCATCAAAACTAATTATTCTAAATGCAGTTGGATTTATTTTTATTACTTCTTTTATACCTTCATTAGATGAAGCATTCTTGTTTTCATAAGTAGTTTTATATAATACTTCAGTCCCCTTTGATAAAGAACCAATTTTATTATCATTATTTAATTTATTTTCTCCCATATAGAAGCCTGATTCATATGAATAATCAGTTGCTTGTAAGTAATTATTATCAATTGATACTGTTCTTCCATCAATTTGATAAGCTTCACTATTTGTTCCATTAGCACTAATAGAATCAACATTAAAGTTAACTGTTATTGTACTTCTAGTTTCAGAACTTGATCTTGGAGAGAATACAGAATATGCGTATGTTCCAATATAATATTTATTATTTATTCCTTGATCTGTTGCAGTTAAAGTTGCAAAAGAATTACTTATTGTATAACCACTTACTGTTGTTTTATAAGTATTTCCTTCTAATTCACTAGTAAATGTTCCTGGTGTTTTAACTTCTTTTTGACTATTTCCTGAATCACCAGCACTATAAGGTGCATCAACTAATATTGAATCTATATCATCTACTTTTGATACTCCATATAATCTAGCCCATTCATTTTTTAATACTATGTTACTTTGTCCAGTATGAGAAACAGCTGTATTAAATGTAATTGGACCAGTAGGCATATCCATACCTTTTAATCCTTTTAAAGAATCACCTTCAATATATAATCCATTTACTACTGTCACATATCTTCCGTTAGAGCCATTATAAGTTCCAGTTTGGTTATTATTTATATATAAATTTTCCATCTTAACATTAGCAGCCTTTGATGATACTACTGTAGGTAATACATTTGTAAAGAAAGCTGTATTATTATATGTATCATTTTCAATACTATAATAATATTCACTTGAAGATACTTTACCTAACAAGATTTCATTTTCTTCATCTGTACTTTCTTTAATTAAGAATTTAGGATTAATTGATGTTCCGTTTGGTGCTCCTAAAACATATAGAGTTATAGTTTTATCATAGTCAGTACCACTATTTATTCCATCAAATGTATATGTATGATTTGTTTCACCTGGCATAGAATTTTCATCAAAAGCAACATAATTTGCTTCTTCAGCAGATAATTCTACTTCAATGCTAACAGTTCTGTCACTATATGATTCTGTTCCTGCCTTATCTACGATATTAAAATTAAAAGCATATGTAATAGAATCAAAAGATCTAACTATTCTATTTTCGCTACTAGCATCATTACCTGCTATATAACCAGAAGTTGAAGATAGATCTGATATTCCATCTGATTCATCAAATGTAGCAGTTCCAGTTTCAATACCAGTAATTGATGCTCTACTTACTTTTATTTTATTTGCGTTCGCATCATTAGAACTAGTCAGTGATGCTAATCCGTTTCCTATTGATTTTCTAATATCTTCTGAAGAGACTATAACTATTGTAATAGCTAACAAAATCCCTAAAAAAATAAACAAAACTATTCTATTTTTCTTTTTCTTTTCCATCATACACTACCTCTATTATATATACCATTTTACTCTATTTTTATCATTATTGTCAATGAATATGATGTGAAAAACAAATAAAAAAAAGACTTTTATAAGCCTTTTTTATAATTTATTCAATGAATTACTATATTATACTTTTTATTAGTTTTTTCTCATGTAATTCTTTAAGAAAACCATTATCTTTAAAACCAGATATCTTCATTTCATCTGTTTCATCAACAATAATACCATCTTTATTAATGTAGATTTTATTATGAACACAACCATCTATATAGAAAAAATTACCTTCATGATGTGATTTTTGTTCATATTTTTTTAATACTATATAATGTTCTGGATTATCATCATTACAATACTCCATTTTGTATACTAATGTAACACATGGTCCGGCCATTCTACCACATATATCAAAAGTACCATCTTTATTAGGATTTTTATAATATATAGGAGATTTACCTTCCATTTTTAATCTATCATCACCATATTCAATTACACCATCAATGATATCATTTATAGCTTGTAAATCAAATAATTCTTTATTAGCTCCTTTACTAATCATATATTCTTTATAATCTTCATATATAGGACTGTGAGTTGTTGTTATATTTCTAACAGTTTTAACAACTTTTTTATCTTCTCCAACCACATCATAACTAATTTCTTTATTCTCTATTTCTTTCTTTTCTACTGTTTTATTCTTTTCTAATTGTTTTTCTATTGCATCCTTTGCTTTTGAAAATATTTTCTTATTTCTATATTCATATATAGCTAAAGATAATCCTTCACCTAATCCTATTCCAGCGCTTATTGCAGCTGCTACACCTAAATATCCAAATAATCCTGTACCAAGAGGTGCATATTTAAATAAACCAGTATACATGCATATTCCAAAAGGTAGTGAAAATGCAAGACACTCTAATAGTGCTATAGGAAATAATTTTAAAGTGAGTTTTAATTCTTTAGTTATATCTCCTTGTTTATAATTAACTCTACCACTTTCTCTTTCTATATATTCTTTTAATATAGAATTTTGATCAGAATTATAACCAGAATTATAAATCTTATCATAGATAACTCTTTCAACTTTAATTCTTGTCCCATCATCTAATTTGATTTTTTTAAATTCAAACATTTTTACCTCTCCTTTAAAAAAGAAACCCTTTTTTTCTTTTTCGATATATATAATAACTACATGTTTAAAATAAGTAAAATGCATATTATTTATGTTGCCATAATTATTTTTTATGTTATAATTTAGTTAGAGGTGTTATTATGGATGTTAATTTAAACTTATTAAAATACTATTACGAAGTTGTAAAAGAAAAGAATATTACTAAAGCTGCGGAAAAACTATTTATTACTCAACCTGCGATGACAAGAGCAATTAAAGATCTTGAATCACAATTAAATACCAAATTATTAGATAGAACACAGAAGGGAGTTATACCAACTAATGAGGGTTTAATACTATTTGAGCATATTGAAAACATTTTAAAAGAAGTTAATATTACAAGAGATATTATAGAAAATTCTGAAGCAATGAGTGATTTTTATATAGGAACAACTACTAGTAATTACTTTAATTTAATAATTGATATCTTAAAAGATTTCAATGAAAAGTATAAAGATGTTAGAGTACATATAGTATTTGAGGATATCAGTATTCTTGATGATATGAGAAGATCTGGTAAACTAGATATTATTATTAAAAATAAAAATGAAATACTTACTGATTTTAAAAAGATAGATGAGTTTGAACTAGAAAACTTCTTTATCGCATCTAAAAAATATTTTCCTGAATTAGAAGGAAAACATATAAAAATTGAAGATTTATTAAAGAATTATCCTCTTGTTATTATGTCAGAATCTTCTCCTGGAAGAAGAAATTTTGATAATTTCATAAGACAAAAAGGATTAAATTTTAAACCAGCATATGAATTTAATAGTTACGATTTATGTAAGAAATTAGTTGAGGCTGGTATTGGTATAGGTATAGATAATCCAATTAATTTTAATGATAAAGACTATATATTTATTAATACTGATAAAATGAATAAGAGATATTTTGAATTTGGATATAATATATCATCGAGACATAAGTATGTGGAAAAATTTTTAGAGATATATGAAAAGAAAAAGATGTAATATTACATCTTTTTTAATTTAACTCCAAAAAACATTTTATTATAAAGTTCTTTTTCAGGATTATTACTATCATTAAACACTTCCTCAAACTTATCTCTATCATATTTAATATCTATCTTTTCCACAGCAATATTCCCTGTTTCATCTGATAACAATGTATAGAATGTATTATCATCATATAAACACCCAGAACTACCTACTACAATAAGTTCTTTACTATTATGTTTAATAATTCTTCTTTCATGTTCATGGCCAACAACTATAATATCATCATCTAAACTATCAAGTACATCATATAATTTATCTGAATCTAAGATATTAACATGATAAAAAGGATTTTTATACTTATTCTCATATAAGAAATGTTGAAATGTTATTTTTTTACCAGCTAATTCTAGTTTATAGTCATAATTACAATCAAATAAGAAGTTTTTATAACTATCACTTAAAACATCATTTAACCAGTTATGATGTCTTGTTTTAGCTTCAGTAAAACTCTTATCTATATTATGGCCATACATATGATATAGTTCATGATTACCTAGTAACATAGGTATTTTCTTTTTTATTATTAAGTCTAAGCATTCTTTTGATGAAGGACCTAATGCTACTGTATCACCTAAACATATAACTTTATCTATATTTCTTTTTTCAATGTCAGATATAATTGCTTCTAGAGCTTCTTTATTACCATGTATATCTGAAAAAACCGCTATTCTCATACTATCACCATAATAATTTTACCACAAAAAAATATGGTTTAAAACCATATTTTATTGAAACTATTAAGCTAATTCTACAGTAGCTCCAAGTTCTTCTAATTGAGATTTTATTTCGTTTCCTTCTTCTTTAGAAATGTTTTCTTTAATAGCACCACCGTTATCAGCGATATCTTTAGCTTCTTTTAATCCTAAACCAGTAATATCTCTGATAGCTTTAATAACTGGAATCTTTTGTCCACCAGCTGAAACTAAGTTAACTGTGCATGTTGAAGATTCTTCAGCAGCACCAGCAGCAGCTGGAGCAGCAGCAACTGCAACAGCAGTTGGATCTACACCATATTCTTCTTTCATAGCGTCTACTAATTCTTTAATTTCTAATAAACTCATTTCGTTTAATGAAGCGATAAAATCTTTTGCATTTAATTTAGCCATATTCTTTTTCTCCTCCTTAATTATTATTCACTTTCTTTTTGTTCGCTAAGTAAATTTAAAGCGATTGATAAATCTTTTACTGTACCAATTAGTCCAGCAGCAAGCATAGTAAGTAATCCTTCTCTTGATGGAAGTGTAGATAATTGTTTAATAACATCTAATGATGTAACCTTTCCATCAACAATTCCTCCCTTTATTTCAAGAGCTGGGTGATCTTTAGCAAAATCACTTAAAGTCTTGATTGGGGCAACTGAATCAGTTGAATATGCCATTGCACTAGGACCATTTAGGCATTCAGCAAGATCTAAATTTAAGCTATCTAATGCTCTTTTTGTTAAAGTATTCTTCCAAACTTTGTATTCAGAATTATTTTCACGAAGTTTCTTTCTAAGTTCAGCAGTTTCTTCAGCAGTAAGACCACGATAGTCAAATAGGATAAATGAAGCATTATTCTTAGCTACTTCTGTAATTTCATCAACAACTTGAGACTTTGCTTCAATTATTTTTGCATTTGCCATACTTTCCTCCTTGCTTTTTATATCAAAAAAGTCTTTGTACTACGGACAAAGACTTATATTTATAGTTTATAAGTATTGCCCTCGGTAAGATATTAAGTTTCTAAGAAACACTTACTGTCTTCGGTACACGAACTTTTTTAATAACACGATTATTATATACGATTAATATTAGTTTGTCAATGTACTAATATCAACTTTTACACCAGGACCCATTGTAGCAGATACTGATATATTTTTAATAAATTGACCTTTAACTGTTTGTGGTTTAGATTTAACTATTGTTGTAACAAAAGCTTCTAAGTTTTCAACTAATTTCTTAGCATCAAATGAAACTTTACCAATAATAGCTTGAACATTACCATAACTATCAGTTCTATATTCAATTCTACCTTTTTTAATATCATCTATTGCTTTCTTAACATCTGTTGTAACAGTTCCTGTTTTTGGATTTGGCATTAAACCTCTTGGTCCTAATACCTTACCTAATTTACCTAATAAAGGCATCATTTCTGGTGTAGCGATGATTACATCAAAATCTAACCAGTTTTCTTTTTGAATCTTATCTACTAAATCAGATTCACCAACAAAATCTGCTCCTGCATCTTTTGCTGCTTTAGTTTGATCAGCATTCTTAGTTAATACTAATACTCTTTTAGTTTTACCAGTTCCGTTAGGTAATACAATAGCACCTCTTATTTGTTGATCAGTTTTCTTAGTATCAACATTTAATTTTATAGCTACTTCTACAGAACCATCAAATTTAGATGTACTAGTCTTTTTAACTAATTCTATTGCTTCTTCTTTAGTATAAGCTTTTCCTTTTTCAACTAATTCTAAAGCTTGTACGTATTTTTTACCTTTCTTTCTCATTTTTTCCTCCTTGTGGTTTTTGCGGATTTATCCTCCCACATATCTATATATGTAAAACTCTAATCCTTAATTTCTATACCCATATTCTTAGCAGTACCAGCGATTATCTTCATTGCTTCTTCAACTGTGTAAGCGTTAAGATCAGGTAATTTAGTCTCTGCGATTTGACGTAATTGTTCTTTAGTTATAGAACCAACTATGTCTTTTGATCCAGTAGCTGATGCTTTTTGTACTCCAGCAGCTTTCTTAATTAAGAATGCAGCAGGTGAAGTCTTTACTTTAAAATCAAATGATCTATCATCGTAAATATAAACTTCTACTGGTACAATATCTCCCATCTTATCTTTTGTAGCGTCGTTAAATCTTGTACAAAATTCTGGTAGTGGAATACCAAATGGACCTAAAGCAGTTCCAACTGGTGGAGCAGCTGTAGCTCTTCCTGCAGGGATTTGTAGTTTTACCTTATTTACTAATTCCTTTGCCACGAAAAACACCTCCTATAAATTTTTTTCGCGAGTGGTACAAATGACTTATATGCCTCCCACTTCATCTATATATGTAAAAATACATAGTGCCATAATAATATAACATTTTTTTAAATGTTTGTCTATACTTATTTATCAAGTTCTATTTGAGTTAAATCTACTTCAACTGTAGTCTCTTGACCAAATAAATCTATAGATACTTTAGCTTTATTATTTTCTTTATCTATTTCAAGTACTTTACCAGCCATTAACTTGAATGGACCATCGTTAATTTTAACTTTGTCTCCTTCATTTAAGTCAACTACTACTGGTTTATCAGATACTCCAATAGTTTTTAATATATTATCTATTTCGTGTTTAAATAATGGGAATGGTTTAGCTCCTTTTCCTGATGATCCTAAGAATCCAGTAACACCTGGAGTGTTTCTAACAACATACCAAGCTTCATCAGTCATAATCATTTCAACTAAAACATAACCTGGGAAAAGTTTTTTAACTTTTTCCTTTTTAACACCATCTTTAATTTCTACTTCAGTTTTTTCTGGAACAATAACTCTAAAGATATAGTCTTGCATGTTCATAGATTGAATACGCATATCTAATTTTTCTTTAACTTTATTTTCATGTCCAGAATAAGTATTAACTACGTACCATTGCTTTTCTTCCATATTAATACCTCCTAGAACCAACCCTTAATAGTATCAACAATTGATTTAAAATCAATCATCTTAATTAATACTATTAAATATTGAATTGCTATAAAGAATAAAGCAAAAAATATAATTGTTAATAATGTTACTGTAACACTTTTAACTAGTTGCTTACCCTTACACCATCTTATTCTTTTTGCTTCTGCTTTCATATCAGAAAAGAAATCTTTAACTTTTGTCATACATTCACCTTTATTCCAAAATAAAAAACACTTCTGTGTTTCGTACTTAAATATTATCACAGAAAGTGTTTAAAGTCAATGGTTTTCTTATATTTTTTAACTCCATCCCCAACCAGAAGATATTGTAAATCCAGATGTTTTAGGAATTTCTATAACTGACTCTTCTGGGTTGATAGATTCTTTAATAATAGTTTCTTTATTCTTTTCTAGATACTCTTCTAAATAATTCTTTAATGCATCTAAATTATGACTAACTACCTTTTTATCTTTTTCATAAACAAATTCAACTGGAAAATTAAAATGTTTTGAATAATAATTGATGTCATCATTATATGCTAAATAAAACTCTAGGAATTGTTTATAGTTCTTATAATTAATCTTAGTATTACTTATATCAAAACTTAGTACACCTTCATATTCGTTAGGTCTACCTTTATCAAATTCTCCACCTACTGTTTTATATGCTGTTTTCTTCTCAAAATCAAATCTAGCACATATATATTCCTCACCTGCTGCATAATAATATTTTACTGCTTCTATCATTGATCTTTGTCTTTCCATATTATTTGAACAAGGTAAATCAGGTAATTTATGTAATGTAACATATGCTTTTGCTATCGCATCACAATGGTGTTCAACTCCTTGTTGATTTTTATTATAACCAACTAAATATTGCTTATCAGTTATAATTATAAATCCACCATAATCTTTTTCATGATACATATAATTCTTAAAGAATTTATCAAATGAAAAACCTGCTAATGAATCCATTGCTAAATCATATTTATTAAACTCTGTAATATCAGAAAAATAACTTAAAAATGCCTCTTGATCTTTAGTTAATTCGCTTGAAACATCATTAATTCCCATATTATTTGTTCCTTTCTTCCATTATTTTACTCACTTTTTTTCTAATTCTTTGTATTCTACCTGCAACTGATTTTTCAGAAATATTTAATAAAGAAGCTATCTCTTTATGAGAAAAACCTTGTACTCTTAAATCAAATACTTCATTTTCTGAATCGGTTAATACTTCTTTAACTTGATTATATAATTCAGATTGTTCTTCTACTTGAACAAATGCTGTTTCAGGATCAATATTTTTATTATCTAATAATTCTATTAGTGGTTTGCCTAATGAGTCAATATTCATATCTATTGATACAGAATTATTTAATATTTTATGTTTTTCTCTATCTATATTTCTGATAAAAGTACTTAATTGTCTATCAATACACAAATTCGCAAATGATTTAAATTGAGTATTCTTTTGAGATGAATAGTCTTTTATTGCTTCAGATAAACCCATCATACCTTCTTGAATTAGGTCATTATAATCATACCCTCTATTCTCAACATATTCTTTAAATTTTCTTGCTTTCATCTCAATAATTGGCTTATATTTTTTAAAAAATAATTCTTTAGCTTCTTCACTATTTTCAGAAACTAAGTAATTTAATTCATAATCGTTCTCATCCTTGTATTTTTTACTCATTTAGACCTCTTTGTCTAACAACCTCATATATTACTATACCAGCGGCTACTGAAGCATTAAGGCTATCTAATTTGTTTTTCATAGGTATACTAATAATAAAGTCACATTTATCTCTAACTAATTTAGATATTCCATTTCCTTCTGATCCAATTACTAAACAAGTTCTTTCATCATATTCAACATCTGTATAATTAACACTATCTCTCATATCAGTTCCATATATCCAAAAACCAAATTTTTTAAGTTTCTCAATAGTTTGAGCTAAACTATTCTCTTCAACTATATCTATCTTATTTAAAGCACCAGCTGATACTTTCATAACAGTAGAATTAATTTCTACTCCTCTTCTTTTAGGTATAATAATAGCTTCTACACCTGCAGCTACTGCAGTTCTAATTATTGCACCTAAATTATGTGGATCTTCTAAATGGTCTAATAATACTATAAATTTCTTATCTATTAAAGACTCTAACTTACTATACTTAAAATCTTCAATATCAAGTACTATTCCTTGGTGATTACCTTTGAACTTCCTATCCATTTCTTTCTTATCCATAAATCTAGTTTTAATCTTTAATCTATCTAAATCATTAATAATACTTTTATCATCAAATGTTTTAGATAAATAAACTTCATTTATCTTTTTACCAGAATCAATTAATTCTTTAGCAACATTCTTACCAAATACTATCATTATTCCACCTCCAGAATTATATTAATAAGTTCTTTAATTCTATCTATTTTCTTTTCTATATATAAATAACCAAATAAACATTCAAATCCAGTAGCCCACTTATATGTAACTATATCTGTATTCTTAGGATGTGAATATGTATTTGCATTTCTACCTCTATGTACATAATCTAACTCTTCTTCACTTAACATACTATTATCTATTAAATAATTAATAAACTTACACTGACTTTTAGCGGTAACATAATCCATTGCCATAGATTGTAATTTATTAACTTTATAATTACCTTTAGATAACAAATAATTTCTTATTTCTAATTCATATACTGCATCACCTAAATACGCTAAAGCAAGTATATTTATTTCATTAGTACCCATTTCTTTCACCACTTATATAATAACATATTTTAAAAAAATAAGGAAATGAGTCAAGAAAACAGTTTACAATTATATAATCTTATACTCAACTGATTTTATTCTTTTATCAGTTGAATACTTTATAACATATTTATTATTTTCTTTTACTATTATTAATCCTATTGTTTTATTATCACCAACCTGTTTTATATTATTATCTATATAATTCATATAAAATTGAACTTGTCCTATATGTTCTTTTTTTAACTCAGTTACTTTTAATTCAACTACAACGAAACATTTAAAAATATAATTATACAAAAGAATATCTATATAATTAAAAGTATCTTTCACTTTTAATTTAAATTCATTACTAACATAAGTAAAACCATTACCCAATTGTCTTAAAAAACTATCTAGATCATCTATTATTAATTCTTTTAATACTTTTTCTTTTATATCATATATTTCTATACTTTTCTTATTATTAATAATTATTGGATTCTTTATTTCGTCTCCTATTTCTAATGAATTATTCTCAATCAATTTTTCTTTTGTTTCAATTGATAATCTTTCATATTCTTTATTTTTAATAGCAATTCTAAGTTGCCTGACTGACAATCTTTTTCTTATTGAAATATTAATATAATAATTCATTTTTTCAGACTCTAACCACATTAATTCACAATAGTGTGAAAATGACAATTGGTCCGACATTGTCGGACTTTTTGAAAACACTTCATAAAACTTTCTATAGTATTTCAATCTAGTTACTGTATAGCCTTTACCCAATTCACTAGTAAGATTTTCCGAATATTGTTTTATCAAACCATCACCATATTTTGCTCTTGCCTCTCCACCTTGTGCCTCTACTATAATTCTACCTACATTATAATAAGTATCTAAATCACTTTTATTCTTACTATAATCTTTTACTCTTTTATGTATTTCATTACTTATTAATAATCCCTTTACTTGTTCATAATAATTCATATATCCTCCTTTAAGTAATGAAATACTATCACGATAATAAAACCATTTCAAATTACAAAAAATGAATTATTGTAAATAATAATAATTCTATTTTATGATTTTTGTTAAAACAAAAATATATTAATAAAAAAAACAATTACTCAATTTTAGAGTAATTGTCTTTTTTTATTATTTACAAGTAGCACCTATAGATTCATACATAGCTTTAACACCATCTACAGTTAATTTATTATCTTTGTTAACAAAGCTTTTCATTGCTTCATTATCTTCTATAAATTTATCTAAATCCATTTTTGAATAATCAATTGTTACATTAACTGTTAATTTGCCATCTTCATTATTTATTTCATATCTATAACCACCATATTTTTCATTATTTTCTTGATACTGTTCTTTAATAGTTTTTTCAAAATAAGCTAGTACTGTTGTATTAGATGATTCTATTTCTTCTGTAGTTTCAACTTTATTTACTACATCTCCTTCAGAAAATATTTTATATTCTGAATTCATTTTATATCCTGATGCACTTTGATCAGAAGAACTAGTACAAGTAATAGTCTTATCTTCATCACAACCAGTTAAGAATAAAACCGAAACTAAAGCTAATATACCAAAACTAATATATTTTTTCATTATTTCACCTCCTATTTTAATAAATTCCCATAAAATATCTACGTAAATTGTACGCTTCTTTTGGAAGTACAAATTTACCCTTACTTGTTTTTTCTTCACCTAACAAACCTGCGATTGAAGCAGATACATTTGATGAATTGTCTTCTTCTGAAGAAGTATCTTCATTCTCTTCTTCTTCATTATTATTATTTGTATTATCATCAGTTGTATTCTCATGTTCTTTATTTTCCTCTTCGGTTGAAGAAGTAGAAGAAGAATCATCATTATTCTCTTCTATTACTTCTTCTTGAGGAGGAATTGATCTGCCTGATGAAAGACTATTTGTATTATTTTGACTTGATGGAGGATTTTGACATACTCCACTACTATCAAATACATAATCTATTCCATCTATATTATAAGTAATATTTTGTAGCATATATCCTTCAACAAGACCATTATTATTATCATCTGCTAATTTTAAATAATACCAGTTTCCTTCTTGTTCTAACCATCCTAGATATGCTACTCCATTTTCAAAATAGAACCAATGATTTGTTTCACTACCATTTTTTGCTGGTAGTTCATGCCAACCAGATAATATTTTACCCGTAGGCTCATAATATTCCCACCTTTGGGCTTGAAGTGGTTCTCCTGTTGAATCAAAATCTGATTCATTTTCAAATACCCATCCAAGCCTTGGTGTAGATTGGCAAACTCCATTAGAATCAAATGTATAACTTACACCGTCTATCGTCATAGTTTTATCTTTAATTTTATAGCCTTCCGGATATCCATTGTTATTTCTATCAAACCAACTTAAGAAATACCAATTATTACCTTCTTGTAACCAGCCCATATACATATAACCATTTTTAATATAATAGTCATATTTTGCGCCAGTATTATCTAGTCTACCCGGTACATTAATCCAACCATTTGGAATTTTATAACCTCTATCAACATAGTACCATTTTTGTTCTGATAATAAGTCAGCATCAGTCCATGTACTTTCATTCTCAAATGTCCAACCTGAAGGAGGCTCTGAAATAGATGCTTTTCTTAATAAAGTTAAAGGTGCAGATTTATCATCTAATGTTACATAATCTTGAGTCAATAATTCTGCTACTCCACCAGTAGATGTATAAGTTCCACCCATAGCATATTCCCATGAACTATAATAGTATGTTACACCATTAAACTCAAGAGTCCCAGAATATTGAAGTATTCTACTATTATAACTAGTCCCGAAAGCAACTGATTCTGGAGTTAAACCTACTAATAACGGATGTGTATAACTACCTGTTCTAAAATATGCCACTAAAGCATCTCCAGCATAAGCTTTTGTATATGTTCTACCAGATAAAGTACATATTAATGTTCCAGCATCGCTTATTATATACTTCGGATCAAATTCTGGTGGATTTAAACATATACCATTTTCATCAAATTCATAATCAACTCCACCGATATTCTTAGTAGTAGATTCTATCCTCTTACCTCTAACATATCCATTAGTACCTGGTGTTGTATCAAAGTAATACATGTTATTACCTTCTCTATACCAACCCATGTACATATAACCATCTTTAATTAAATAGTTATTAACACCAGTTGTTACCTCTTTATAAGAACCATTAACATGTATTAAACCATTTTGAACTTGTTTACCAGTATCATAATACTTCCATTTTTGGTTTTTAGCAGGTTCTCCCGTAGAATCAAAATCAGATTCATTTTCAAATATCCAACCTGTAAATGGTCCAGTTGAACAAACACCATTTTCATCAAAATGATAATTAATTCCATCTATTGTGTAATCCATATCTCTAAACATTAGTCCTTCGACATAACCATTATTATTTCTATCAAACCAACTTAAGAAATACCAATTACCATTATCTTGTAACCATCCCATATATAGGTATCCATCTTTCATATAATAGTAATTCTTAGTACCTTCTTCATTATAGTTATAATTACCATTTACATATATCCAACCGTCCATTATTCTAGTTCCATTATCATAGAATAACCATTTTTGATCAGTTAATGGATCACTACTTGTCCATGTAGATTCATTTTCAAATTCCCAACCATTTCTAATCCATTGTGCATATAAAGTAATGTTATTGTTATATTTATTAGCAGGGATAGTTCCTTGATCTACATAAGAATCTCCAGTTCCATCTGCTTTAGTATTCCATCCTGTAAACTTATATAATTTTCTAGTAAACTTATTTGTTTTGATTTTTACGCTATTTCTAAAATCAACATATTGATTACTCATAAATCCAGATCCTTCATTAGAATCAAATTTAATACGTTTTAATGGAATACTACTTTCATAGAAATAACCTGGATAATCTACTCCACCATCTGGATGAGCATATTCCTTATTTATATGATTTGAATCATATACTGTTCCAGAACCACCTTGAATAGATGTATCATTATTAAACATATAATCAGAATAACTAACATTAGTAACATCAAATAAACTGCTAACATATATTCTTGTTAATGAAGTCATATTGTTAAACATATATCTCATATCAGTAACATTAACTGTATCAAAATTCTTTAAATCCAAACTGGTAATACCACTACATCCACTAAACATTCCATACATTGTTGTTACTTCACTTGTATCAAATGAACTCAAATCTAATGAAGTTAAACTACTACAGCCACTAAATGTTTCTTGCATATTTGTTACAGTTGATGTGTCAATTCCCGTTATATCTAAGTTTGTTAAATTACCTAATCCATAGAACATTCTATACATTGATGTTGTACCTTCCATTGATGAATTCTTCAAGCTTATTGTCGTTAAGGATATTTTGCTTGTGTAATTATTGTTGTAATCTAACATATAGAATAAATACATTGATATATTATTAAACTTAACATTGTTCGCGATTATTTTTGTTAATTTTGGAGTGTTTTTTATCATATGTGTGGATGAAATAGCAGTACTATTATTATTGCCTATACTTGTTACTTTTGACATATCAAAATTACTTATATTTATTGTTTCTATATTTATACAATTATAAAACATTCCTTGCATTGTTATTATTGATTCAACATTTGCTGCACTTAAATCTATTTCAGTTAGACCACTACATCCACTAAACATTCCTATCATATTAGTTACTTTATTCATACTAAAATCTGTAAAATCTATATCTATTAATCCATTACAATTATTAAACATACCTTCTACAGAAATCAATTCATTTCCTCTAAAATTACTTAAATCTAACGAAGTTAAACCACTACAATTATAAAATAAGTTTGACATATTTGTAACATTTTCTGTATTAAAACTATTTAAATTTATTGTTTGTAAACTGCTACAATTATAGAACATATTTGACATATTTGTAACTTTACTAGTATCAAATGATATTAAATCTAATGAAGTTAAACTACCACAACTATAAAATAAGCTGGACATATCTGTAACACCTGTTGTATCAAAATTTGTAAAATCTATTGTTTGTAAACTACCACAACTATAAAACATTTCACTCATCGTTGTTGCTGCTCCTACAGATGCATTTCTTAAGCTTATTGTTTTTACTTCAGATGT
>JAFWJA010000031.1 GCA_017511805.1 Bacilli bacterium | reverse complement strand
TTGAGTGGGGTCCTTTTTTGAAAAAGCTCCACTTTTTACTGGGGTAAAAGTATAAAAAAGCTCCACTTTTGAGTGGGGTATAAAATAGTGATTATTAGCTACTTGCTAATAGTCTTTTTTTGGTGTAATAATTGTAGTGTAACAGTAGTTACATAAAGGAGAGGTAATAAGAAGTGAAAAAAGAAGATTTAAGAAAGCTATTAAGCTTAGAGTCATCTATAGATATTACAAAAGTGGAAATCAAAAAAGAAGGTGGAAAGGATAATAAATTTGTTTATGTAAAATCTAATAAGAAAAAAGCGAGATGTCCAAAATGTGGTAATTTTAGTAATAAAGTTCATGATTATTTAAAACCAATTAAAATAACATATCTAAAAAATTCAGGAGAAAATACATATTTAATAGCTAGTAAAAGGAGATTTAAATGTAAGGTGTGTAAAAAAACTTTTACAGAGGATTTAGGATTAAACGGTGGTAGATGTAGTATATCATACAAGACAAAGCAAATGATATTAAAAGAATGTTTAGATAGAAATAAAACATTAGAGGATATTGCTAAAGATTGTAATGTATCAGTAAATGTAGTAAGGCAAACATTTTTAGAAGCTATGAAAAATTATCCTGAATATGTAGATACATTACCAGAGGTGATATCGTTTGATGAAACAAGTACTTATACAAATACAGGAACGTATTCATTTGTACTTAATGATCCAATTCACAAAATAACTTTAGATATATTATCGAGTAGAAAAAAAGACTTTCTGATTAGTTACTTTTCAAAAGTAAAAAACAGAAAGTCAGTAAAAGTTGTAATATGTGATTTGTATCAACCATATTACGAGGTCGTCAAAATTTGTTTTCCAAACGCAATTTTTGTTGCCGACCCATTTCATTATACTAGATATGTTTTAAAAGGTCTAGATGATGTTAGAATAAGATTACAGAATGAGTATGAAGAAAATAAAAAAAGTTATGAATATAGAATGCTTAAAAATAGAGTAAATAGTAAATTAATATTAAAAGCTTTTGATTATACAAAGGGAGAGTTAAAAAAGAAGAAAGAACAAGAAGAAAGATACAAGCAAGGAAGAACAAAGAAAAAAACATTTGATAAATTTAATGACTACTGGTATGGAGTAATGAAAATAAAAAGAAATAATGCATTTATAGAAGTATTTAGAATAGATAGATTACAAGAAATTTTAAATATAGATGATGATTTAAGTAAGGCATATAATTTAAAAGAAGAATTTTTAAGAATAACAACTTATGTTAAATATAAAGATGCCAAAAGTGAACTTAAAAAGTGGATTAAAGCATGTGAGGAATCAGAAATACCAGAGATGATAGAAGCATCGAAAACAATAAGAAACTGGTTAAAAGAAATAGTATATTCATTTAAAGATGAAAGATATTCTAATGGATTTACAGAAGCAAATAATAATACAATAACCAAGATAGTAGGTATCGCATATGGCTATAAAAACTTCCAATTTTTTAGA
>JAFWJA010000023.1 GCA_017511805.1 Bacilli bacterium | reverse complement strand
TGTCAATAATTTAGGAAAATTTCACTAAAAAGCATAGCTTATTTTAGTTGCAAAAATTTCACCTATGTATAATCTTGAGTTGATCCGCTCGCCGCGGAGGCAGGCTCAAGATTTATTTTTTTGTTTTATTTTTAATTTTCTTGTCAATAATATTATTAGGCGAGAGATTTAACACGATGCTTTTGCATCTTTTAGATAATATTCATTAATTAGCTCTATAACTACATTTGGTAACCATAGATGATAATCTAATGATTCTTTATCTATTTTGTCTTTAGAAATCATTTCTAAAGGCTCTACATCGTAAATTTTATTATTAGATTTAACGATCATACCAATCTTTTGACTTAAATATATTTGTACTTTTGTTTTTGGTGGTAATGATTTATCTAATACTTGAAATTTGCTATTATTAAGCGAGAAAACACCCGCATTATCGATGGTTCTCTCAAATTTTACACATAATAACTCGTCTAAATTATATCTTTTTGGTAATTTTAAAAATACACTTTTGGAATTATTAGCTGTTACACAGAACTTTGAATTATATTTATTTATATAGCCCTTTAAGAACTCATTCGCTTGTTCTATTGTTGTTATATGATTAATTCTAAACTCTGTAACTAACCTACTTTGAAGTGTTTCCCATAATCTTTCAATTCTTCCTTTTGCCTGGGGAGAAGATGCTGGAAACATTTCTATACCAAGTTCTTCAACTATTCTTCCAAATTGTGTTATACCTTTTTGACGTCCATTTAACTGTTCTTCAATTGTTATGTGGTCGTCAACTTTTTTTGGTGGGAAAAAAACACTATATTTATCTGGATATAATGATATGGGTATTCCAAAATTTTCTAATGTTTGCCTTAATACTTCTAAATATCCTAATAAACATTCATTTTTACACATATACAGCCCTGTGATTTTTCCTGTTGCATCATCTATGAAACCATGAAGTGAATACTTTTCACCATTTTCAAACCAATCAAATGGTGTTCCATCTGCTTGTAACATCATGCCTTCAGCAACTTTTCTTTTTCTTCTGTGGTGTAACTTTGTTTTTCGATGCTTTTTGGGACTTTTAATTCCTGCTTGTCTCAATATTTTATACAATGCTGAATACGATATGGTTATATTTTCTCGTTCGCTTAAAAGTTCCTGAAAATGCTTAAAATTAGATATTTCATACTCATAAGAGTACCTAAGTTCTAATATTTTATTTTTTGTTTCATCTGATATTGTATTTTTGGGTTTTCTGCCACGATTTCCATGTTGTATGGATTTTATGCCGTTTTCTTTAACCTCCTTTTTTATTTGTTTTACACGGCGTTCAGAAATTCCCAAAGCTGTTGCAACTTGCTTTATGGTACATTGTCCTTTTATACATGCTTCAATTAAAGTGGCTCTCTTTACATCTTTTTGTTTTAACATTAAATATTCCACCTTCCTATTTTAACTAATTTTTACATATTTATACATGCATGGGTGAAATATTCGCTTATAAACTTTTAAGGTGATTTTATCATAAATTAAATACAATATTATCAAAAAGGCCTTTGACTTTTGCCACTTTTTGTAGTATAATTATAACTGTAGTTGAAAAAGAACGATACCTTTATTAACTTCAATAAAATAAGCAAGAGGAAGGAGTTGATTCTTACATGAGCGGTTGCTGCAACTTTAATGTAGGAGACAAAGTCGTATATCCAATGCACGGAGCTGGAACAATTGATTCAATAGACAAGAAAAACATTTTAGATGAAGAAGTAGAGTATATAAATATTTCTATGCCTGGGGGCGTAAAGGTAATGGTACCTCGTAATCAAGCATCAAAACAAGGATTAAGAAATATAATTTCTCAAGACGAAGTAGAAAAAGTATTTTGTGTACTAGAAAATGATGAAACAGCAATGTCGGATAATTGGAATAAGAGATACAGAGACAATATGGATAAAATAAAAAGCGGAAGCATCTATGAGGTAGCAGATGTTGTAAGAAACTTAAGTTTTAAACAAAAAGAAAAAGGATTATCTACAGGGGAAAAGAAAATGCTTAATAATGCAAAGCAGATATTGGTAAGTGAATTGGTTTTAGTTGAAGACGCAACAAGTAATGAGATGGAACAATTAGTAGATAATAAAATTGATGTATCATACAAAGAAAATAGAGAAAATATTGGTATGCAAACAGAAATTAACACAAGCAGTGTAGTAAGTAAATTTATACCATTTAATATTGGAAGTACTGGAACATCACAAGAGTAAA
>JAFWJA010000022.1 GCA_017511805.1 Bacilli bacterium | reverse complement strand
AAATACACTGAACATTTTTAACTTGACATTCCCTTTACATCTATTTGACATTTGATTTACATTGTAACTTTACATTATTTGACAATGTAAATAATTAAATAAAATATTTGTAAAAATTTAAAGAAAATGTTTGACTTTTTTACATATATCCTTTATAATAGTATATGTAAGTGAGAGATACAACTATAGATTATACGGAGGACATTTATGAAAGTAACAAAAGAAATAACAAAGTTTGAAACATTAAAATTAGAGAGTTGGGGAGGTGCTTTAGAAACATTAAAGATAATAGAGCAAAATAACAAGCAAGATGATTTTATGTACTTATTAGAAGATGTGTTCTATGAAGGTGTAGATGAAACTGATTTAAACGACTTTATCTGGTTTGAAGATGAGTACATATTTGATTCATTAGAAATTGATTTTAAATAATTAACATCAGAGCTAGAATTTACTAGCTCTGATAAATAAGAGGTAGATATTATGGAAAGATTTGAAATGTATGAAAAGGTAAATGGAAGATATTATTTTATGGGTTGGTATCCTATGGAAGATGAAAATAGATGTATTAATACCAAAACTAGAGTTATAAATAATCATACACATTTATATAAGACTTATAAATTTAATGATAATACAATAAGAGAATTAAAATATATAATTGATTAGGAGGAGTTAAATGAAAGTAATAAATTTATCAAATGAAGAAATAAGTGATTTAATGAAAGAATCACACCAAGAGGTATTGAAACAATGTGAGAAAATAGAAGAATTATACAATGTTGAGGTTACAATAAAACATGATAGAGCTATGGAATATTCAATGGAAATGAAAGACTTATATTCTGATTTAGTTTTATTAAGATATGGTAAGAATATACCCGGTAAAGTTAAAAACTATTTGAAAGGTCTAATAGACGCTCACAAGATAGAGCTAAGATAAATATAATATAATAGATAATCACCAAAGGTATTACAGTAGTTATTTTATAGCTCTGTGATACCTTAAATCATATCTACTAGGAATTAAGGAGGTGATGAAATGGAAGATGATATTTTAGGTTTATTAGCTTTTATAAGCGGAGGTTTATTGTTTGTATTAATTGTATTACTTACATACAATTACATAAATCTACAGAAGTTTAAAAGCTGTTATGATATTAATTTTCAAGATGTTAAATGTCAAAAGTATATAAATTATTAGAAATTGGAGGAAATAAAATGAAAGAAAATTTAAAAGATTATGTTGTTATTGATATTGATAAATACAATAATTTACAGAGTAAAAATATTTATTTAAGAGAGGAAAATAAAAGATTATCTAGCAAGATGAAAGTATTTGAAAATTATTTTATTGAGGGTATTTTAAGTAAATTGAAATATGAATTAAATAATATTGAGGAATATTCTTTAGATGATTATTATGTTAGAAAAATAATATGTGATTTTTTAGAATATGGTAATTTTGAATATAAATATATGGTTGATAAAATTAAAGAATATAAAGAATCAATGAAAGAAGATGATAAAGAATGAAAGGACTTGTAATTGCAACTTTGATAGATTTAAAATGTAGAGTTCATAATATCATTTCTGACGAAACAATAGAATATATTAAAAGAAAATTTGAAGAAAACGACCAACTTGTAGAAGAAAATAAAGAACTTCAAGAAAGATTAAAAAGAATAGAAAGGTATGTGGTAAATAATTCTAATTTAGATAAGGGTTATATTTTAAGAACATTACAAGGACGTGATAAAGAGTGATAGAACATAATAAAAACTTTTATTCATTAGAAGAATTAAAAAGAACGAGAGATAATCTTGAAGGGTATTTAGACAATGAAGAAGTGTATTATTTTGTTGGTGCTATAAGATATGCTTGTGATGAAATAGAAAGACTAAATAATATCATAAAAAGGTTAGAAACTGATTTATACAATATGTATATAACTTTTGGAGAGTTTAGTGAAGAATATACTGAAAATAGAATTAAAGAACTAAAAGGAAGTGATAAAGAGTGATTAAAGATAACATACTTGATTTTAATAAAGAAGATATTGAAGAACAATTAGAAGAATTAAATAAGATTTTAAATTCTAAAAGTAAGAATATAAAATTTCTTGTTATGTATAAGGATTTAAGAGAAATAATAGGTGTATTTCATATTGATATAAAAGTAGAAATACCTAGTTATTGGTTTGAACAAGTTATTCATTTTGAATGTAAAAATTATTTAACAGTAGAATATATTATCGAATCATTAAAATATCATATATTAGAGAAATTATGTAAAAAGGTAGGTTTAGAAAATTTATGAGTAAAGAAGAAAGTATTAAGAGTTTAAAAGAGGATATAAGGAAATTAAAAAGGCAATTATATAATCTTAATAAATTATATAACGGTGAAGTAAAAACTAATAGAAATTTAATAAATGCTAATACCAGATTACATAATGAGAATAAATGGTTAAAGCGTGATTTAGAGAGAATACCAGAAGTATTAAAATACATTGATTTTTGTAAAAAAGAAATTGGATTTGTATGTAATGTAAAGAAATTACGTGAAATGTTAACTGGAGCTAATAAAGATGAAAATTTAGATAATTACATAGATGTATAAAAGTTCATTAAATAGATAATACTCTAATTAAAAATTATTGGAGGTTATTTATGGAATCACCAACTTATGAAGATTTTACAAGGTCTTATGCTAATAAGTTAAGCAAAGAAGAATTAATTGAGGAATTAGTATTCTATGCTAGTAAATATCATAAAATATTAGAATATATCAATAATAAAGAAAAAGGCCCTAATAAATAGAGTCTTTTTATGTTTCACGTGAAACATTAATATATCATCATAAATAATTCTTGTATTCTAGGGTCATTTATAATCATCTGGTCTATATTTAAAATTGTATCTCTATATTTTATAACCAAATCTTGAGCTGATACTACACCAAAGTTACCTTTTGTTGTTTCTATAGTTGATTCTTGTTCTGTATCATTTCCAGAAGTGTTACCAGTTGTTGAATTATTACCAGTTGTTGAAGTATTACCAGTTGATGTAGCTGTATCTGATGAGGTATTTTTATTCCAATTAACATTATCAGCATAACTAACATTATCCATATTTTGAGCTGTAATATCTAAATTTCCTTGAGGTGTTTTAGAATCTATATTTTTACCATAAGAGTTTAAAGTTGAATTAGTAGTTGTTGAATCTGTAGCTGATGATGTAGTAGTTGAATTTTGAGCTGTTTCTACGTTGTTTGTTCCTTGTTTATCTCTATCAATAGTTCTTTTATAATCTACGTTATAAGTTATATTAAAATCTTGGTCAGCACTAAAATATAATTGATTGTAATATGGCATAATTTCAACTAAAGCTGTTTCTAACTCATTTAAGAATCTACCAAAAGTTTCAAAACCTATCTCACGATATTTATAATAATTTAATATTTTATTATTTAATTCTTCACGTGTTGGTATGTATACTGGTATATATTCCTCTTTAGATTTAGATTTATATAGAGGATAAGTAGACATAGCTTTATCAATTTCACTTTTAGCTAAAGGATTATTTAATAAATTAATTAATACTTCTGTATAGTGAGCTGGAATTATATTCATTCAAAATCAACCTCCACATCATTAGCATCTTTTTCTAAGCTCTCCATACGCTCTAGCACGTCTTTAGACAAGTTTCTACGCTTAACTGATATATTTGTTCCAAATATTCTATTTATTTCCTCACAAGCCTTTTGACGAGCTTTTAGGAATATATCTTCACTAGCTTGTACTTGCTCATTATTTGCTTGTACTTCATCATCAACTAATCTTTCTCTTTTATCCATATTAGCATTATTAATTCCTAAGTATGTCATACATTCATTCCAGACAGCGTGTTTCTGTATCTGTAATTTATCAAATACAATAGGAGCTTTTATATCTAATGTTGTTATATCTTCTGTATTCATACCTTTATCAGAGTAAATAACTGGTTCATTATCATTTCTTTGATTAATAGCATTTTTAAAAGATAATCTTTGTCTATCAGTACATTTTACAACAGTAGGTATCTTTTGAGCTAATATATTAGTATCTATTGTTCTTTCAATATTAGTTAGTTTATAAGCGTATAATTGAATTGTTGGAGCTGTTGGTAACATCTCATCATTATTTCTTATTATAACAGCATTAACATTATTAGTTAGTGTTGGACCTTCATATAAATAATTAGTAGCATAAGGAAAAATTGTTGTTGGCTCATCATAATAATTTAATGGTCCAGTTTCTCCAATTTGAGCAACCATATAACCTAATTTTGGGTCTTTATAGAACATACACGCTCCTTCACTAAATAAATATCTTTCAATCCATTTTTCATCTAGTCCGTTCGGTAGATTCTCCCACTTAAATAAAGCTCTTGCTATTAACATAAGTCTTAAATAATAATCAGTTAAGACTCTATCATTTAATCTTTTACTAAAACTTTTATAACCTAATAATCTTGAATCATCAAACATATTTTACACCTCCTAAACTATACTGTTACTAACAGAATAGTCTTCAATATTACTTGCATTTCTCCAGAATCTTATTCCGTTATTATAACAATCTTTAATTTTTCTCATATCATTTTGAGGTATATTACCGTCTATTGATACATCAATACACTTAGTATACCAGTAATTACTTCTATGAGCTTTATTAGGTACTTTTACTGTATTTACTTTATAACCAAACATATCAAAATATGAGTCGATTATTTCACAATATTCATTTCTAATACTCATCTTATAAGCTGTAAATTCTAACATTTTAGACGAGAATGTTACATCACCAGAATTAGTATTTCCTCTAGCTTGGTCTGGAATTAATGAATGTTGATATACTTGAGCTAGTGTATTAGCAATACCCATAGCTCCACTCATCATTTCTCCACCACCTAAAAGACCTCCAGACATATAAGCAGCAACACCACCAGTTATTAAACTAGCTCCAGAT
Source organism: Bacilli bacterium (assembly GCA_017511805.1). Lineage (GTDB taxonomy): Bacteria > Bacillota_I > Bacilli_A > RF39 > UBA660 > RUG13038. The sequence goes on along the minus strand of JAFWJA010000022.1, from coordinate 13,293 downwards.
GATACAAGGTCTAAACCAATATTTACACCATTTTGTGTTAGCCAGTTTGTATAAACATCACTATTCCATGAACAAATAGGATATTTACCACCAACAATACCATAATTATAAGAATACATTGAATTAACTGTATCAGTAGTATTTTTATAATTTAAAGGTACACATTTTATAGAACAACCGGGTGTAATTGCTCCAATTATTCTAAATAATGGACTACTATTAGCAAAATCTTCATATCTAAATGTGATATCACTTCCAACGTGATTAGAAACATAAAAATAATTATAGGGATAAGTAAATAATTTATTATTACGTGGACTATAGTTATTTCCTATTTTATTTGGTCTTGTACACGCTTGGTTATCAGCTAATACAGTTTCAGCTGTTGATTCTTCTAACATAGCAAAATCAAAACTATATTCTCCTATACTTGCTTGATACCATGTTGAGGAGAATTGGAATCTAGTAGGAATTAAAAATATACTATCAATAGAATCAGCTTTTCCTAAACTATCAATACCATGTAAAAAATTACTTGCGTCTTCTGAATCATTAAATAACATATAATATAAACCAGAATAAATACCGTTATAATTTCTTGCGTCATCTACATCTGGTATATTAGACGCTACTTCTGTACAAGCGATACATATATAACAACTACTTCCATACATAAATAATTCAGTTGGATTTTCAACTTGTATAACTTCACCAAGTTCTAAATTTTCTGGTACTGTATGTAGACCTATGGTATCATCAGATACATGTTCACGTTCAATAAAAGATGATTTAACAGTATAATCAAATAACCAAGTTTGTATTACATCTGTTTCTATATGAATATCAGTTCTTCCGTCACTAATATATGTCATATCATCTATAAAAGCGTAAAACCATTTATTATTATAAGCACTATTTTGATACATTACATAATTACAATTATAAACATTATCATATATATCTGGGATTCTAATAATATCATCTTTTCTTTGATATGAAAAATCAGTATAGCTTTTTACAATTTTACTTTGAAAATATGTTTGTTGAGCTTGAGCATTAGCAAAGTACAATGTATTTTTATAATCATTTTCCAAAGGTACACGCAAAAGGTATACCTTTGTAATATTTTGATTATTCATAAATTACCTCCTATGTGGTAGGTGTATATATTACTTGATTTAAATAATAGTATGCACCTTGATAAGTTTGACTACTAAATCCAAAAGTTATTGAGTTTGATGTTGTATCACATACCACATTTTTAAAGTTAGTACCAACACAACCAAATAAACCAGTTTCACCACCATAACTAATACCTTCGTCAGCTATGTTAAATACATATGAATCAACTAAACTTTGTTTTAAATAAAGTGAAGTTGTAATCATAACACTGTTATTAGTTAATGGTACTGTTGTATATTCTATTTTAACATTACTATCTTCAAAAGTTCTTGTATCTAAGTATGTTAATAATTCACCACCAGTTAAACAAGCGTTAATGTTTTTACATAACCAAATTTGACCAACTTGCGTTAAATGGAATAAACTTGCGTTAAATAATGGTAAACCAATTTTATTAGTTAGATTTAAAGAATTATACTTTAATACAGCATTATGTACTTGATACCAGTAATCTAATTGATGTTTAGTATAAGGGTATTTACAATTTGATACATATAATATTTTAGAGTTAGGACAAGTTAATTGTAATCTATCTAAACATGTTTTAATTTCTTCATAAAGATTATAAGCTGTTACAGAGTTGTTATAATCATTAATTCCACCCATAACAACAATATATTTAACACTTTCTTTTACTACATCACTATTTATAAATGTATCTATTTGTGTACTTATTAAGTTTGTAGAAGGCTCAACAAATCCAGCAGAATCTTTAGCATAATTAAATAAAGTTAAATTTAATTCACTTGCTAAAGTTGTAGACCATATAGCGTCACTAACATCTAAATCACTCCAACTATCACCAAATACAACCAATTTATCTTGCTTTAATTCTAAATTATCAACTTTATCAGTTAAACTTTGTGTAGCTGCTCCAAGTGATGAAATTTGATTAAATAATTCTAATATATTATTTTCATTAGATGTTACTCTAGTTTTTAATTCATTAATTTGATTTTGTAATAGAGCTTGACTATCAGTAATTATATTTGTAATTAATTCATCTAATTCACCAGATTCTAACATTGAATTTAATAAAATTCGTAAAGAATTAGATAAATTATTTTTAATATATAACATTGTTTCAGCAATCTTTTTATCTTGACATAACAATTTTTTATTAGTATTTTTCATTAGTTCATTAACTTCTTTTTTAAGTTGTCTAATTAAAATTTCTATTTCATTGTCATGTGAAGGTAAATTAATACCTCCACAACAACAATCATCTTTTGCTTTTTTAACTTTAGGTTTTGGTTTATTACAACTACAATCTATATCTAAAGATTCATTATATTTATTATAATTTTCCATAATTACCTCCTATTTTGTTTCAGCAAATATTCTTGTTTTTAAAATTACATCACTTTGTTTACCTTGTAATTCTACACTATAAACATTATCAACATCATCATTTTTAATAAATGCTATAATATGAAGTGCTACTGCTTTATCTGTTTCACAATAATACCTAATTTGTTCTAAGCTAGAATTATTTCTTGAAATTCTTAAATATCTATCACCGTCACTTGATTTAGGTACTAAATTAATTATAGCTTCTATTTTTATAAAACCTACTTTATTTACTTTAAATTGTTTATAGTTTGTATTATCTGTATCAATAGATGTAGTATCAACATTAATTATATTAGTTTGTGATTGACCTACAGATGTTGATATAAAATGTAATTTTTCATATGTATCATCTGCACTTATTAGTTGATTACCTCCACTATTATAAAACACCTTTACATCATTAGTTAATTGACACCATTCGGTAAAATTGCCATTTACCATAACTCTTGAATAATATCTTTGTGAATCTCTAACAAAATAAAATTGTATATTATATCTATCATTACTATTTTCGTCAAAATGAGGAATATTTACAAAATATCCTGATGTTGTTATTGGTATGTTTGTTAGATTATTACCATAACCTACATATATTTTACCAACTAAATCATCAACATCTTTACTTGTAAGATTTTCACTTCCATTTTTAATAACATCTGTAAGTATTTGTTGCAATAAATCTTGTTTAACTTCTCCAATCTTAGAAAAAGCCTTTAAAATGATTTCATTTAGATTGTTTTCTTTTTTAACATTTAATGTATATTTTATAACTCTATCTACTGTACCGTCATCATCTATATTTCTATTTATTTTAATACCTTTAATACTTGTTGATGAAGAACCACCGCCGTCAAGATTCCAAGCATTTACACAACCTTTATCAATTAATAATTGTTGTAAATCTGTATTATATAACCCTTTATTTTCTGCTGTTCTTCCGTCACAAGTAATGATAATAATTGTTTTATCTGATTTTATACCAATTGCTTGTCTTGGTGAAAGATTACCTGTTGCAGATGTTCCGTCACCGTAAGTTACATCTGTTAAATCAACTGCAGTTCCATTTTCTACTAATTTAAAATAAGAGTGAAAGGCTTGAATAATACCGTCATTTAACATTTGCTGAGCAGTCGTATTATAAATTGGATATTCACTTATACTTCTATCTGCTTTTATACCCACATATAAAGCATAATGACTAATATTTTTTCCTACCATATCATTTTGTTTGATGATTTCTCCGTTTGAAATTACAGAAGGATTTTCAACATCATCTGTATCTAAATCTCTTATACCTGCTGATGCATTAATAGTCAATGTTGTATAATTATCTCTTGCGTATTCTGTAGGACTTTTGGTATTACTATATCCAATAAAAGGATTAATTTGAACATTATTATTATCATTTAATGGTATTGTTGTTATATAACAATCTGTATCATAGTGTCTTTCTTTTTTATATGTTATTTCATCATAATATGGATTATCTGTATTAATTACATTTATATCATTTCTGGCTTTTTCATCTTTTACTTTATAACCATTAATTATTTTAACTTCTTGATTCATTATTCATCACCTTCCCTTGTAACAATGAAATTTAATTCTTCTGTTGTTGGATTATATTCAAAACTAACATTTAATTCACCATTTTCAATAGCTTGATTTATTACACTTGTAGCTGTTTCTATAATATTATTTTTCATATAATCTATAGCGTTATTTATTTTTTCATCTTGTTCTTCAAATTTATTTGTTATCATTGAATCTTGTACGCTCATCTTTAAATCAATAGATTCAATATATTCTGTCATTGTTGTTATAATACAATTTTTAAAACATTCAAAATCTTTTATAATTCCAGATTGAAAATCTTTAATTATTTTATCTATTTGTTTAACATAATCATTATAATCAGTTATTAATTCCTCTATCTTTGGGTAAATTCTAGCCATAGCTTGTAAAACTGTTCCAGATTCAGAATCATAAAAAGCACTTTGATAGTTAGTTAATACCCAATGTGGTAGAGGTGATATTCTTCCGTTCATAAATACCTTCCTTTCCTATAAAAATAGGTGGTGGATTGTTCCACCACCTTTATATTAAGCTCTTGTTACAGTAATAGTTATATCATCTGTTACAATGTCTACTGTTACAGTTTTAGTTGTAGAATCATAAGCTGTATCAGTTATATCTATAGGTGTTTCTACTTCTTCAACCGTTTCAATTCCCATTGTTACAGCTACAGTATCTCCAGATTTAATACCTTTTAATTTTGTTGAATAAAAAGTTCCTTCTTCTACTTTAGTATTTTTATTTGATAAACTTACACCAGTTGGAGCTGATAGAGTTACATCAAATTCCTCTACTAAAGCATCTTCATCTTGGTCACTTCCTTGTACCTTGAAAATTACAGCATTTACTAGAGGCGAATAAGCTAAAGTTTGCCATACGTGTAAGTAGTAATTGTCATATAATCCTTCTGGATTTTCCCAACGTTTAAACATAAATAAATCATCATAGATTTGGAAAAATGCCTCATCTACTAAAGCAGCTCTAACGTCTGGGTCTGGAAATGCGTCAATTACAATCTTTTTAGTATCATTAAATTCAGCTACGCTCATATTAAAAATACTAGCAAGTACATTAATATCAACACTTACATTAGTAGGATTATCAATAATTAATACTTGTTCATTTTTTCTTGAGAATGTAATAATAGGTTTGTCATCTTTATCTTGAGCTGTTAAATATGCGTTATTATTTGAATTAGGGAATACCATATCACCAGATACAGTTTTTACAATTCTAATGAATTGCTTTCCTTCTGTATCACCTAATAATGGGTCTGGTACGTCTACAACTTTAATAGCTTTATTATCATATGCTTGTTTTAAAAGCTGTTTAGTTAATACAAATTCATCTAACTCACTTGAGTTATATAATGTGTTAATGATATTACCTATATATGTTTGTAGTCTATCCCAACTTGAGAACGCTTTAAATAATTCTTCTGGACTTACTGTTACTTTATATTTATCTTGTCTATTCATTCTATGGAATACTGTTTTAGTATCTGGTAGTTTTCTTTGTAATAGGTTTGCTCCAGTTTGGTCATATACTTCAGCTTTGATAAAGTTGTTATAGATTTCTTCTATTGTATCTCCTAATGGTTTTTTACCTTTCTTTAGAGCTTTTAAAGGGTTTGAGAATAGTTTAGCGTGAATCACTTGTTTAATAATCATATTAAGTAATGTGTTCATAAATTCATTTACTACTACAGCGTTGTTAGGGTCACACATTGACTCTTGCACACTTTCAATATTATTTTGAGTTGCCTCCGGTATTCTTTGTCTATACATTTCACTTGCGTTATCACGTATAGTATTCATAATTTCAGTTATATTCATATTATTTCAATCCTCCTTCTTTATTAAATAAATCTTCAAATTTTCTTGGCTCTGGTGTATCATCTTTTACACCAGTTATATTTTCTTTTATTTCTTCTTGAGTCTTATTAGCTCCTACTTGTAAAAATAGTTGCATATTAGCACTCCTTAATTTTTCATTATCATCAATATAACTTTTATTAGATTCACTTAAACTTGAATTTTCATCATATACCCTTGATATTTCATCTGTTAGCTCTGATAAAATAGTTCTTCTTTCAACTTCATCTTCACTTGTTCCAACAGCTTTTAATTTATCTAAAAAACCTTGTTTGTCCATTTCTAAATCTCCTTCTTCTATTAAATAGTACGAAATTATAACCTCTTTTTCTTCTATTTTCTGGTGTTGGTGGTGTTACACCACTCATAAAATTAAACCAACTTCTTGCGTTTGCTTGTCTTTGTATATAGTGATTTATTAGTGGGTTATAGCTTGGTCTTTCATACCCAGCCATAAACATAATAGCTAATTTTTCTGGTGGCCAGTTCATAGTATTATGTAAAAAATCATCACCACTTATTCCAACCATATCAGAAGTAGCTCCAGAATTATAATAATTACTTATAAATCCTTGTGTAGTGTACCATTGTCTAACACTTTGAGGTCCAGTTATTTCTTGTATAATTACTTGTATCTGTACGTCACCACTTGTATATGGTGATAAACCTAAAGTATTACAAGCATTAATTAAATCACTTTTAGGTGTCCATTGTACTAAACCATAACCACCTCCACCACCTCTCTCATTTAAAATAGGTGATAAAGTAGATTCTGATTGCATATTTCCCAGTATTGCTGCGATTGTTCTATCTTCTAATCCAATACTTCTATAATAATTAATAATTATAGTAGCGTTGTTTTCCATTTCAGATTGATTTAAATAATCATCTCTTGCTATCCATTGTAAGTTGTATAATCTCCAATTATAGCCTAAATCATTAACTCTAGTAGTATCATTTACGCTCATCATATTCCACATATCGTATGGACTATCTAAATTGGTCCATGTACTACTATCCCACATAACGTGGCCTTTTGCGACTTCCATGTGTAAATGGTCACCACTTGATTGTCCATAATTTCCAGTATGATACCATAAATCACCTTGTGTAAATGAAGTTCCTACGCTTGGTGGTGATGTCATAGAGTGAGCTACTAAAATAGTAGCATAATCTAATGTACCGTCAGCAAAACGTACTGGTGAATTACTCCAATAAATCATATTATGGTCATTTCCAGTATATACAACACTACCAGAGAATGGAGCATAACATTCACAATCGTAAACTCTACCTTCTGCATTCCAACCTAAAAAGTCGATAGCCTTTAAATTATGGGGTCCATTAGAAATATACATATATTCCAAAGGAAATAAACAAACTTCATTCCCTTGACTATCAAATAATCTTTGTCCTCTTATCATAGCTTTTTACAATATTCCATTTTATTATCTTTTAAGCATATATAACCACTTGGACTCTTAGCCCATACATAATTTCCTTGTTTGCTAATTACTTTAGCTGTAAAAATTGTACCTTTTTTATATACAGCATTATCATCTGGTATATATGATGTAGCGTTTCTTTTACCGTCTTCTGTTAGTTCCTTTACTTTCTTAATACCACTATCAATAGACGCTCCACGTCTAACATTCATATTATATAGTGTTTTATAGTTTCCTAATTTATATTCACAATCTTTAACATTTTTAAAATTATAACCATAATTATATAAAATATGGTATGTATCATCTATAAAACAACAATCTTCCGGTTTCTTAGCATTAGGTAAAGAGTAATAACCACAACTATTTTTATACCAATCTTGATATTTACCTCTAGCAAATTCAACGTGTAAATGAGTAGCAAATACACCATTTTTACCTTTATATCTTCCACCTTCAATATAAATCTTTTCACCTTGATTATAATGTTTACCTACGTGCATATCATAAGCCATTGGTGAATCTTGATGTAAAAACATAGTAGTTGCATAATCAACAGTACCATCAGCAAATTCTACTGGATTATCAGATTCATAAAATACTTCATTTTCATATTGAGGATAGATTTGTTTTACTGTTCCAGAGTATGGAGCAATAATATAATCTTTTCCAGAATCACTACCTCCGTCATCTATAGCATAACTACCAACGTGACTACCCATTAAATAACCTTGTGTAATTCTCATATATGGACTAACATACATAAATTTTTCCATATATTCTACACCTCTTTTTCTTTAGACATATTATTTTCAATAATTGTTAAGCGTTCATTAATACTACCTAGTGTAGTCAACATTTCTTTCATTGTAGTAGATTGAAAATATATTAAATAAGCCACACATACTACACCTATGCCATTTGTACTAATTAGTGTGATTAAATCACTCATAAAATCCCTTCTTTCATACTATTCAACCTAATTATATCTAAAAATAAAAAAATGTCAATATTTCTATTGACATTTGTTAAAGTTCGTGCTTATGTTTATATTTTTAGTTCATTGTTATTTTTATTACCTCATAACATATATTTTTTATATTTATACTTTCAAAACGTACATTTCCAAGTTTATAATTTTCTATAAATCTTTTAAAATGTAAGTTTCTGCTTATATTTTTAAGTAACATTGTATTAGGTTTATGGTCTTTCATTGTAGTTGAGTAAACTAATGGATATGTAGGGTCTATATCTTTTGATACATACATTTTACCTTCTTTATAGTCTATCCATACAGATAAAGTATTATCTTGATAATTAAATGTAAAATAGTATCTTGAATTAGATGTTCTTTTTTCTACAAAAGTATCATTATCTAATAAGAATTTATTTTCTATTGAATAATCAGAATATGTTGTTCCTTCAATTAGTCTTCCAAATTCAGTATTTTTCTTTACTTCAATAAAATCTTCATTTCTTACATCTTCAACTAATATAGGTCTTGTAGGGTGTTTCCATATCCATTTATTATTTTTATCCTTCTTTGTAGGCATTTTTAAATCCCAATATAGAAAATATGGATTAGTTATAGATAAAGCATTAGCTAACATAAATAATAATACTCTAGGGTGATTTGTTCCAGGTCTTGCTACTGTTTCATATAAATTTAATAATGCTACTGGCTCATTAGACAAGTATCTTTGATTTCCTTTATCTATTAAAAACTCATCATATATAAGTAATGTTACATTAGGATAAGAAATAGATTTCTTGTTATTAGCTGTTGATAAAGTGAATCCATATCCGGCTATATCATTTTCACTCCATTTCTCCTCTGGGTCGGAAGGTTTTAATCTTATATAAAAATATTTAGAATCTGTTTTAAATTGATAATCTGGATATTTATATTCTATATCTTTAAAAAATTGATTCATTGGCTCTTTTAAATCATCTTTATATCTTCTGATATATCCAAACTGTTCTTTTTTCTTTATAAAGTTATCTATAGCTAATTCTTTACAACCAAAAGATTTACCACCACCTCTATTACCCACAATAACATTAATTAGTATATTATGTGTTAGAGTTCTTTTTATATCCCAAAATATAGACGTATTTTTCATTTAATCACCTTCTTTAAATAAAAAGAGAGATAGACACTAATATATACTGTAGGTTACCAATAATCCCAATTTTCTATTATGTAGCTCTTCACTATTGGTCATAATAGATTCCAGTACACTTAATTAATGTTATCTCTCATGCTTTATATTTTATCACGCTTTAATAGTAAAATCAATATCAGATAATACTACTCCTCCTTGAGTCATTTTAGGACTCATTTTACCTTTATAACTAGCTCCAATTTTAAAGTTATTAAAATTAACATAAGGATAACAACTTTTAGGCATACCAGACACAGTAATTTTAAGTTTATAAAATCCTTTAGAATCCTTTGAATATAGATAATCAAATTCACCTTTTACACCTTTTAAATAACTATCTTCATCAATAATCTCTTTTTCTATATAACATTTCTGTCTTAAAAACTTAGCTGATATAAATTTAGATTCATTATCCCACGCTCCTAATTTAGTAGGGTGAATATCTAATTCACAATTCTTTAAAAAATCTTCTTCATCTTCATCATTTAAAACTATGTGTAGACTATCAGTATCAGCATATACAAATTCAGCCCTACATTTACCAGAATTATAATTATCTGTTATTCTTTGAGCTGATGAGATTGTTTTAAGTCTTGCATAACTTGTTATAAAACTAGCCATAGCTATATAAACTCCGTCACGATATTGTACATCACTATCTTTAAAATGTATAATACCGTCTTCACCTAAATATGGTATTTTATTTCTAACTTTAATATCTGTACCAAATTTACCATATAAACTATTTAAAAATAACTTAGATATTAAATATAATCCATGATTTCCCTCTTTTTTAGCGTTTATTTTATTATTAGACCATTTGTCTATATAATCAGTAAATAATCCTTGTGTAGCTTTAAATTTCCAACCAGAAATATATTCCAGATTATATACATCATAATGTTCTAAGAATAATTTTAAATCAACACTATTAAGACATAAAACTACCTCTAAATCATTTGAAGATTCTAAATATTCATTAGATACAAAATCATAACAATGTTTTATTTGAATAGTTGGTATTTTACCCTTTTTTAGCTCAAAACTACATCTTATCATTTGTGTATATAAAGGATATATATTATCATATTCATATTTGCCTTTAAAAAATATTGGTATTCCAAAAGGTAATAATGAATCATACATAACAGAAGGATAAAGACTATTTACATCTAATACTAAACCTCTACCAACTTTCTTTTCTCTAAATTTTGGATTTAAATATGTAAATCCACCTCTATACGATTGTTTAACGTCATTATGATAATCTACTTTTGGAGTAGGAAAAAATTTATTAAAATTCTTTTTAAATATTAATTGTTTATATTCATTTAATGCACAACTTCCAATTGTCATTTTATTTAATCCTTGAGAATAAAAATAATCTATTGCTCTAGCCACTATTTTAACATCATGCTTAATATATTCTTCCTCCTCAAAAGTTAAAGATGACCCAACCGGAAGATTATTATGTGATGAATAATCTATTTTTAATTTACATATATCCATTTTAAAACTTTTAGCTATATCATCAACTGATAAAGGTATTAATTTTAATGAATCTTGAAATGTTACTTTATTTACTCTTTTACCCTTCTTAACAAATATAACCTCTATTTGATAATATAAACCGTCATTAGTTATTAATGTATTAAATGTGTTTGTTGCTCTGTCAACTTGTTCTGTAGTATGTATAAAACCATTTCTAAATAAATAGCTCATTATAAATTGACCGTCAAATTTTAAATTATGAAAAAATATTTTATGATTCTCTTTAGAATCTTTACACCATTTCATAAACTCATCTATTGTTGTCCCTACTATTGTGTTACTTTCGTTTCCAACTTCACACAAAGCAAACGCCCAAACTCTACAATCTTCTAAATTAGTTGTTGTTTCAAAGTCAGCTACAAAAGTACCCATTGTCTAATCCTCCTATTTATTCGGTATCCATATTGATTTTAATGTTGATAAGTATTGTTGATATTTTTCTTCATCTGGATAGTTCCAATCAAATACATCTTGCTCTTGAGAAAATTTAATTATAAAATCTTTTATATCCATATTTTCAATAGCACTAATTACATCTACTACATCTTGTTCATTATAATTTCTCAATATTGTATTTATATAATTTTCTTTTAATCTAAAATCACTTTCTTTGAAAAAATCAGAAGGTGATTCTTTCATAATAGCTTTCCATTTCTGTTTTAAATCAGCTTTATCCATTGACCTTGTAAATGCGTTCATTGGTTTTAAAGTATGTTCTGCTGTTCTTCCCATACCTATATCACCTTTTTTATATCCTAAACTTTCACCTCTTGAATAAACATCTAAATCTTTTAATAAATCAAATCTTTCTTTTCTCTTTCGATTTATTATACCTACACGTCTATTCATTTCGGTCTTTTGCCATTTTGTGATAGTAAGGTTATTTTCATTACCTTCTATCACAACAGCTTGTTCACTACCTTTTTTAGAGAATCTTTTTAACATATTAATTTCTCTTTGTAGGTCTTGTCTTGTATTTATTAATTTCTTTAATTCTGATACTTTTACCTTTTCTGGTAAAATAACATTATCACTTGATTTAGCTAATCTATTTAATTTAGCGTTAAAATTCTTAACAACTCTATTTAATTCCTTTGTATCTGATTCACGCCATTTAATTTTATGCTGCTTAGACATTTATACTCCTCATCATCAATTAATAAATAAAAACCTCTACTTTCAATTTTAGAATATAATACAATATCAGCTAAAATAGGATTAATTACCACTAATCCAAATCTTTTAGACAATGATTCATTTATTTTTTCTCTATGTTCTTCAATCTGATTCATAAATTTAGTTTTATAAAAATCAGATGAAAAATTAAATGTTACTTTTCTATTTTCGTACTTTTCTGTTATAAAAAATGGTGTCACCTCTAAGTTATAACATATTCCACCTCTTGATAGTTTAACCATAATATACCTCCAATATTTTAGTTTTTATAGTATGCTCTGATATATGGTCTTGTACCTTCCTTGTTTTGTTCTTCTGTATAAAACGCTATAATCTTTTCTTTATCATCTGTACTTCCAGTTAAATATCTTTTTTCATTTTTAGATACTGTTTCCCATAAATCACAAACTTCTTTATCTTGATTTCCTTCATCATTTAAACTATAAATTCTAATATCTGGTTCTTTTGGATTCTTTTTATTAGTGTTATAAAATCCAACTAAACCAATACTATTTTCATGTTCATCTAAGGCTGTTGCACCTTTTAAATAATCTGTTCCTTGTTTAGACTTTTGTTTCCATAACACAAAAGATTCTTTTAAATCAAATTCTCCTTTCTTAACTTCTTCTTGTTCTTTGTTTTTCAACATAAATAAACCTTCTTTCTAGTACCTTATTAGGTACTACAACAATTGTTTATTCATGTATGATTTTATAAATAATTGTTATACTATCTAATAAGAATTTTGACTTATTTAAAAATCTTCTTGCTATTTCTCCTCTTGTCATATATAATATTATCAAATAATTGTAAAAATGTCAATAAAATATTTCGATTATTTACATCTTTTAGCTTTACATTTTACGTTTACAATGTTATCATTATTACTTTACATTATTTTACATTTCACAATGTAAAGCAATGTCAAATAGATGTAAAGGGAATGTCAAGTTAAAAATGTTCAGTGTATTT
>JAFWJA010000021.1 GCA_017511805.1 Bacilli bacterium | reverse complement strand
TTTTATCTTTATATTCATATGGTATATTTACTTCTATTGCCTTACATTTATACATTATTTTAGAATATGGATCTGCTACATATAAATAAACTATATCATTAACATGAATATCACTTGATTGTTTCCATATAATTTCATCACAACTATTAAAAGCATTTACAACATCATAATATTTGGGATTAGCTGGAACTATCCATTCTTCTGGTTCACTAATTAAATTATATGATTCCTCTATTAATGAAATTATTTCTTCATCCATTAAAGTATCATTTAATATTATTGATATCCAATCCGTTTTACTCATATGATATGCTTTATAAAATCCACTTTGTTTTAATAGCTTTTGAATTTTATTTTCATCTAATTTAACATTAATAATTTCAACTTCACCAGTTCCATTATCTAATTTAGATAAATCTAAATTCATAATTATAGCATACCATTTATTATTTTCATTTCTATAAACTCCATATCCAGGAAATTTATCCCATAAGAATTCAGGTTCATTGTTATACTTTTCCTTAATATATTTATTAATTCTATTCGCTTGATTAGAAATATAATAATTTATTTCAAAACAATGTTTTCTAATATCAATTAAGATATCTTTATAAGACTTTCTAACATTATTTACAAATTCACCAGTCATTTCAGTTCTAATGTTTGTATATTCTTCATCGACTTGTAAATCAATTACTTTACCACTTACAAGGCCATTATTATCGACTTTTATTATTGCTTTAAAATCATCATTTAAAAATTTCTTTTCAAAAACATAGTAATCTTTATTCTTTTTAAATCCATATTTTTCTAATTCTTTAAAATTAACATTTGTTCTTTTAAAAACTTCATTCTCTATATTCAAAGTAATCACCTATAAGTAATTATAACACGAAAAAGGAGAATTTTACATTCTCCTAATATCTTAATATTCCGAGCATTCGTTAGAACAAAAGTATTGTAGATATTTTTAATATCCACTTCTTAATTGTTTCACATATACTTTATCTTTTGGATATATTCTATCCCTATCAATTATTACAATTGGATACTCTTTAAACCATTTAGGAAGACTTGCTGGATTAGGACAATCAGCATCATAATATGTATCAAGTAGCATTGCATTTTCACCACATGACCCATTAATTAGCGTATCGGTTCTTCTATAACCCAATTTTTCCAAAGCCTCATCAAAATATCCAAAATATTTGGGATCTATATTCTTAGCATTCCTAGTTAAATACTTTTGAACTTCCAATCCACCTTCAACTATTCCATCTTTATTTCTAACATAGATTTCTTCATAATCCTTAGCAATTAAATATATATTAGGACATATTTCATCTTCATAAGACCATTTTGTCTTTACAATTTTAATTACATAGTCTCCAATTCTATAACAGCTACATGTTGTTCCATTTCCTACAAATCCATATTCCTTACTTTGACTTAAATCCATATATTTCTCTGTCCATTTTTCTAATAAAACGGATAACCCACAACTATCGATTCTCTTCAAATCCCGTTCATCTTGATTTACAGAATATTCATCTATTCTTTTGGCATCTAAAAAATATCTCATTTTATAAGCAAATTCATCTAATAACTCCTGGTTTATTCTTTCTTTATGATTAAATAAAATATGAAAGCGATAATTTGCTGATGTAACAAACAAAGTATTTGAATCTTTATTAAAAGTATCTTCTTGTATTGCCTTTTTCTTTTTATCAACAATTAATACTCCAGTTCTAGTAGGATCTTCAACAAAAGGAGTATCTAATAACTCTGATGCTAAATTATTATATTTATATTTTTCAAGAATAAATTTTTTTAATTTGATATAATCTTTTTCACGATTATTACCTAATAATTTAACTGCCAATTTAGATATATCCTCTTGTTTCATAAGTTCAGGTAAAAATGTCATTTGTTCAAATGGTTCAAATGTTACAGATGTTGTATATTCAGTAATATCATTATAGATTTCATTTATTCTTTCAGGATAATTATCTATTAAATAATTCATAAATAAGAAACGAGTATGAAGATCAGAATATATGGATAATTTATGTAATAATTCTTTATTATTACTATTAAAAGCATATTTTATTATTACATCAAAATACTTTCTATCCTCATTAGTAGATAAAAACATATCAAAGTTTTCATACAATACTTTTAGTCCTAAAGGAGAATTATATAATAGATTATTTAACATTTCTGAAGTTATATTTTTAATATTTAATAATTCATAAGCTTCATCAGCAAATTCTGGAACATCATATATAACAGCAAAGCAAAAAGATGGTAATTCTTCTTTTAATTTAGGAAGAAATCCATTTATAATTTCTATTCTATTTGGTGCTTTTCTTACATTTTCAATTAAGTGTTTATAATCATATGATGTACAGTGAAAAACAAAATCAACTTTACCGTCTCTCAAATATTCTAATGTGTTAAAAGCCATATAACCCTCCTTTTTGGTATGTTATTATAACATAAAAAACAAAATATTACTATCTTCTCTGCTATTGAAAGTATAAGCATTCAAATCATCGTAATATTACTATTTTCCGATTTTCTTAATTATAAAGGATTTTATAGATATTTTATTTTTAAAAAAATTGTTGTATAATTAAGCTATCAAAAGAAAACATTTTGACTTACTTTGAACTTTAATCGCTCTACTAAGTATATAAAATCCCATATGGGATTTTTTTTGTAAAAATAGAAACCTCCAAAAAATTTGACAAAAATACCCTTTTATGATTAAATATAGCGCTAATCAAGGGGTTGGTTTAATGAAAAAAGGGTTAATTGTATTATTTTATACATTTATATTATCTATTTTTACTATTGTAATAACTAATACTTACGCTAAAACTGATAATATAAATAAAAAAGATATAGTTGAGATTCAAAAAGAGTCTAATACTGAAAATAATGGAAATGATAATACAGAAATAGAAGAACAAAAAAAACAAGAAATAATAGAAGAAGTAACTGAAGAAACAGAAAGTACTGAGTATGTTGAAACTTCTACAACTGAAGAATATGTAGAAGAATATACTCCTGTTGCTGAAACATATTACGTAAATTATGGTACTTACGGAAGAATAAATGTATATGGTTATAGTGCTGCATTATATGACTATAATGTTAATACATATTCAAGTTCTTCTTTACAAGAAATAGTTAATAATGAAGATAGTGCTGCATTTTATAGAAATAAAGGTAAATTAGTTATCGCAGACCATAACTATCAAGGATTTAGTGTCTTAACTTACTTAACAGAAGGAGATACTGCATATATTGAATTTGAAGATGGATCTATAATTAGATATACATTAATAAAAAAATCTAAAGGTTATAACACTGGTCCAGATCTAGTAGATACTGAAGGTAATTCATTCTTCTATATGGATTCTGATATAATTATGTATACTTGTTATGATGATGGTATCATGGCAACATTATGGGTATTATCGTAAAAAAACTCACTTTAAGTGAGTTTTTTATTTTATTTCATTAATTGATAATATCAGCTTCTTAGTAATCTCATCTTCTGGTTCATTCGCATCTATATAAACTGGATTAAAATTATAATCATTAAATACTTTAGAATAATACATTCCTGCTCTTGCTAGATTTTCTATAGTTTCATCTTCTTCAAAATTAGATCTACTCTTACCTATTCTTTCAATTGCTACTTTAGGATCAATATCAAAATAGAATAATAAATCAGAATCTGGTGTTTCTTTTAATTTATCATATACATTATTAGGATTCATTAATCCATATCCTAAACCATATGCAAGTAAACATACTTTTGATCTATCACATAATAAATAATCATAATCCTCTAATTCTTTTATCTTTTCATTATAATAATCTACAAAGTCTTTTGCCATTAATAGCCTTAAATCATCTGTTGTTAAAGAAACATTTTTCATTTTATGAAATGGTAAATATTTTACTTTCAATATTTCAGATTTCACATTTTTTGAATCAAAATATTCTTTTAAACGATTAATCTGAGTAGTCTTACCAGTTCCATCTATACCTGCTATAGATATTAATTTAGGCCTTCTCATAAAAATCCCCCATTAAAAATTATTGTTATTATAACACTTTTTTATAAATCAAACAAAAATAACCCTAAAAAATAGAGTTATCTTACTGTAATACCACTTATAAAATCTTTCATTTTACTCTTTTTATTCTTTTCTTTAATGTTTTCTAATTCTTCTGAAGATAAAGTTGGGTCCCATTCTTCTGCTTCAAAAACACTTATTACATCTAAATTATGTTCTTTTAATAAATCACATACTTTAGAATAAAGTTCTTTTTTTTCTACTATAATAGCAACACATGCTTCTTTTATACTTAATTTTTCTACTGTTGGATACATATGTGAAGCATCATAGCTTTCTTCATCAAAAATATGCTTTCCAAATACAAATACCACATCAACGCCTGACGCTCCTACTCCTTTTACATATCCTGATTTAATCGTTCCATCTTTAAAAACTATATCATGCGTAAACTGAACATTATTAGATGCAGACCAGTGTAGATGTTCTGTTGATATACCTCTTTTTTTTCTTTCATCTCTTGATAATAAATATCCATCATTAATTATATTTTCAAATGAATCTATTCCTGTTGCATGATAATGTTTAACTAATTCTATAACACTACCAAATTTTCTTTCTTTAAATGCCTTTCTTACTTCTCCTAACAATCTTTCATAAGGTATATTATTTTTAACTGCTGCTGATTTAATATATCTATAATAATCAGTTTCTGACTTTAAACTACCACAATTAACCATTGTAACAATTGAATTAACTAATTTTTCATCCATATATAAGTACCTCCTAATTAAATTATAGCACATTAATGATTATACCAATTAAATTATAAACAAACTTTTCACTATATTTATTTATCATCACTAACCATCTTTTTATTAAAGACTACTATAGCAACTACCATAATTACAATAGTATATGCACCAAAAGTTAATATACTTCTCATACCTATTTCAGTACCATTCATTACACCTTTAATAATATTAAGCGCAGATTCAAATGGTAATATCTTACATACCATATCAAAACCTTTACCAACAACATCTTTAGGAAAATACATACCACTAGTAAAACATACTAATTGAATAACTACACTTGAAATAGAAGGTGCACCTTTTTCACTAAAACATGATCCTAGTAATACTCCAATACCTATAAATAATAAAGATACTAATATAGATACTAATACAGTTAGAATTATATTAATACTAAATTCTAGTCCTAACATTATAGCTACTCCAAAGAAAAGTATATTTTGGATAATAATTAATGGTATTAATGATAATGTATATCCTAAAATAAAATCTCTTGATTTCATAGGACTAACACCTAGTCTTATTAATAAAGAACTAGATCTATCTTTTGATACAAGCATAGATGCGAATAATGTAACAAAACTAAATCCAAATATTATAATACCTGGTGTAAAATTCTTAAGAGCATATATTTCATTTGGTATTTTTATTATTTGAAATATAGTTAATAAGAATATTGGAAGAATAATTGCGAATATTAGTGATAATGGATCTCTTATTAATTCTTTAAAATTTCTTTTAGCGAAGTTTAACATAGATCATCACCTCCCGCAATTTTAACAAATGCATCTTCAAAGTTCTTAGCTTTTACTGATTTTATTAATTCTTTAACAGTACCTTCTTTTATTAACACTCCTTTAGAAATAACACCTACTCTATCTGATAAACTTTCGGCTTCTTCCATATAATGAGTTGTCAAAATAATAGTTATTTTTCCTTTTAAGTTTTCAATTACTTTCCATAATTCTCTTCTAGCTAGAACATCTAAGCCTAAAGTAGGTTCATCTAAGAATAATACTTTTGGATCATTAATTAAAGAAATTGCTATAGATACTTTTCTTTGCCAACCACCTGATAGTTTTTTAGTTTTTTGTTTTAATACTTCATCAAGTTTAAATAATTTAACTAATTCATCTATCTTTTCTTTTTTATTTTCTATTTTATATACTCCAGCCATAAATTCTAGATTTTCTAAAACAGTTAGATTTGGTGCAATAGCAGTCTCTTGTGTAGATATATTTAGATTACCTTTTATTTCTTGTTTATTCTTTTTCATATCTAAACCAAGTATTTTTATTTCACCTGAAGTTGGTAATATAAGACCTGATAACATTTTAATAGTTGTAGTTTTACCTGCACCATTAACACCTAATAAAGAATATAGTTCTCCTTCATTAATTTTTAAATCTAAACTATCAACAACAGTTTTATCTTTATACTTTTTAGTTAAGTTTTTTGTTTCAATTGAATACATTATTTATCACCACCTGGCATCATCTTATCCATATTTTCTTCTATTACATCAGATTTTAAAATAGCTATACCTTTACTCTTATCACATAATATAACTACTGTATCACCTGGTTTAATACTAAACATATCTCTTGCATCTTTTGGAATAACAATTTGTCCCTTTTCTCCTACTTTAGCTATACCTACAAATTTTTCTTTCATGAATCCTCCTTGTATAACTAGTTATACTTTTCATACTTATTATAGACCTATTTCAATAATTAGACAATAAAAATTATTTAATTTATTTAATATTTGTGTTATTATGATAATAATAAGGGTGTTAATATGAAAAAGAGAGAATTAAATTTAAATATTTCATTATTAAGAACAATCTTTTGTATAGCAATTCTATTTTATCACTTAACAATTCTTAAAGGTGGATACTTAGCTGTATGCTCCTTCTTTGCATTGGCTGGATATTTTTCATGTAGATCCCTAGAAAAAAATAAATCACTGATATATTATTATGCGAAAAGAGTTAGGAAAATAGTATTACCCCTATTCTTATTTGTATTTTTATCAGTCACAATAATTAATATATTTAATATAACTGTATTTAACATGAAACCAGAGATAGTATCTATCTTACTTGGTTATAATAACTATTGGCAGTTAAATGCAAATGTAGATTACTTTGCAAAGCATCTTAACTCCCCTTTCTTTCATCTATGGTATATCGCAATATTAATTCAATTAGAACTAATTTTTCCACTTATATTTGTAGGATTAAAAAAATTAGAAGAAAGATATAAAGAATGGATATCTCTAGTAATAATATTAATCTTATCTATTGGAAGTATGTTATTTTTCTACTTTAATACTAAAAATGGTAATATGATGTTTTCATATTATGATACATTCTCTAGATTATTCTCATTTGGATTAGGTTTTGCACTAGGACTTTTTCATATAACATTTAGAAGAACTCTTACAATTAAGTTTAATGATATAGTTCCTACTGTTATATCAATTATTTATATAATCGCATTACTATTCTTATTCATATTTATAGATTCAAGTTCTAAATATTATGCAATTAGCATGATTGGAACAACAATAATAACACTTAGATTAATTGAGTACTCTATTATGTTAAAACATAGAGGAATCTACATAAATAATAAAGTAATTAATTTTATTTCAAATATTAGTTATGAAGTATATCTAGTTCAATACTTATTTATATTCTTATTTACTAATGTTAATATGAATGGAATACTAAAGAATATCTTAATAATTATCCTAACATTCTTATTTAGTTTCTTAATTCATACATCACTTAAATTTGTTAGAAAAGATAGATATAAATTATTAAAAAATATACTTAGAATAATCTTATTATTAGGAGTCTTATATGGAATATATGGCTTCATAGTAATGAAAGATAGTACTGGTGAAATAAATGAATTAAAAGATAAACTAAGTAATAATGAAAAAATAATGCAAGAAAAACAAGAAGAATATAAAAAGAAACAAGAAGAAGAGAAAGCTAAAAAAGCTGAGGAAGATGCTAAAAAGAAAGCTGAATCTACTGTTAATATAGATGAATATATTGCTAATTTAAAACTAGTTGGTGTTGGAGATTCAGTAATGTTAAATGCAATACCAAGTTTATATGATGTATTTCCTAATGGATATTTTGATGCAGCTGAAAATAGAACAACATATGGTTCTTATGAAGTATTAGAAAGTATAAAGAATCAAGGTATTGAATGGGATGCAGTTATATTTAATATAGGAACTAATGGTGAAACATATAGTTCATATAAAGATAGTTTATTAGAGTTAATTGGAGATCATGATATATTCTGGTTAACAGCTACTGAACCTGATTATCCAGATAGTAATGATAAGTTACGTGAATATGCAAGTGAACATCCAAATGTACATATATTAGATTGGTCAGCAGTAGCAAATGGTAATAATGAATGGTTATATTCAGATAATACACATTTAAAACCTGAAGGTCTTGATCATTATGTAGAATTTATAAAAACAGAAATATATAATTACTATAAAGAACATTTAAATACTAAAACTGAAACTACTACTAAGACTGAAGCTAGACCTGATAAAATTAGTTTCTATGGAAATAAAATGTTAGTTAGTGTATATGATCAGTTACAATCAAAATATTCTGATGCTTATTATGAAGGAAAAGAAACAATGACATTTAATGAGTTATATAATTCATTAAGTGAGCAAAAGAATAATAATACATTAAGTACTAAACTAGTATTTATATTTGATAAGAATAGTAAGTTTACTGATAAAGAATATGATAAGATAATAGAACTATGTGAAGGTAGTTCAATATATATAGTAAATGTTAATAAAAAAAGTCTAGAAAATACAGCAGATGTTATTAATATTAATAAGAAAGATTACTTTATGAGTGATGGTGTTACATTAAGTAATGAAGGTACTGAAATATTAATTAATAAACTATCTGAAATGTTAGATGCAAGTTAAAAAAAGATTAGAATATAAATTCTAATCTTTTTTAGTCTTCTTTGAATAAACTGCTTTAAATCTAAGAATGCATACTACTAATATACATAGTGCAAATAATAGAGCTAGTATTCCTTCAACTAAGTTCTCTTTTAATGATGATATTCCTATTATAGTAATTAATCCAATTATTCCAATATATAAAATTAATACTAACGCAAATAAGAAATATCTAACACCCTTAGGTAATTTATTACTCTTACTAGTGCTTACTCCTTCTTCTAATATTAAATCAATTACTAAACTTAAAACATAATCCATATTATCACCTATATAAAATATACCATAATAAAAACAGATATAAAATCTGTCTTTTATTATTTACCTTTCTTACTCATTATAATATTGAAAACAACTGATACTACAAAATATAATCCTGTAAATATTAATGATGGTATTATTATTTTTGACCAGTTAATATCATCACGATTTAAGAATAAAGTAACTAAGAAATAAATCGCACCACAAGCTATAGCTTCTAAACATGATTTAACATATTTATTCATAAGAAATACCTCCACTAATGTAATTATAAAATATCATGTATATAAAAGTAAATATAATTTGTAAAAAAAGACAGTCATTAGACTGTCTTTTTATGCGCTGTTATTACTCCATAACTATATGAATTAATTGTTATTATTATATTATCTTTTTCACAATAATAGTTCTTACCTTTTTTATAAATATTTGTATCCTTATCAAGTACTATTTTTTTACAATACTCTACTACATCAGTATCTATATTTAGATTCTTTTTAATTCTATCAATACCCATATCAGTAGTATGTATTTTATCTATGTTAGATATTAGTTCCTGCATTCCTTTTACCTTTTTTCTTAAAAATAACAATTATAGTTATTACTAATATAACTAATAAAGTAGAACCACCAACTATATAATAGATTAAATTATTATTACTATCTTTTTTAACTGGTTCATCTTCTGTTTTAGCATCACTATCAGGTTCAGTCTTAGGACTATAAGTATCTGAATTAATAGTTACTTCTTCTCCATTAACATATAATTTATATTTACCATTAGAATAAATATTTGAATTAGTACTATCTTCATTAGTTAATGATGTTAAATATGTATTACCTGTTAAAGATAATACTGAGTTTTTAGACATACTTAATGTTACTTCTTTAGCTTCATTAGAATTATTAATTGCGCTTATTAATTCACTCTTACCTTCTAAAGATAAAGCTAATGTTGAAATACTATCTACAAGAATATCACCAGTTACATCTTGATTAATCATCTTAAGAGTAACAGTTCCACCATTAGAACCAGAATTTCCCCATTTAGCAGCAGCTATTTTTAAGAAATTACCTTCTGTATCATTATTAGTTATTGTATTATTTTCTAGTTCAATAACTGTATTTGTATTAGTTACAAATATTACATCACCTTTATTATTAGCTATAGTAGAATCTTTTGATGTAAATGATGAAGTTCCTACTTCAGCATCCCCTGACATAGATTGATATATAAATATACCTTTATATGTTTCTGAATTACTATTTAATTTAGTATTAGTTGCTTCCATAGTTACATTATTTAATGTTACTGAATTCTTTCCTTCTACTACTACACCTTCTGATGAAGTTGATACTAATTTAGCATCATTAACAATAATATTTGCTGTTGAATAAATTGCTGGTGAACCTGTTCCATGTGATGTATAAGTACCTTTATTAACTGTTAAAGTACCTCCTCCTCTATCAGATCTAATTGGAGCAGATGAATTTCCATCAGTTTCAGCAGTTACGTTATTAGCAGTTAAAGTTCCACCACCTGTAACCATAATTGCTCCTGAATTATTACTAGTTGTTTTAATAGTAGTATCACTAATATTAATGATACCTGTTCCATATGCAAATACTGCATTAGCATGTGAACCATTAGTAGTAATGTTTCCACCTGTTATATTTAGTGTTGCTCCATTATAAACTAATACTGCAGCATTTGTTCCATAGAAATCTGAATCATCTCCAGATGAATCCCCTGTTTTAGTAATTGTACATGTATTTAATGTACTTGTTCCTCCTGATACTAATAATGCATTTTCACTGCCAGTTGAACTAGTATATGTTTGACTAGTTAAATCAGTATCAGAACTAATAGTAGTTGCTCCTACATAAGAAGCACTTGATGAACCTCCACCTGGTTGTCCTCCTGGACCTCCTGATCCACCATTATCTCCAGGTGGTTTTTCTGGTGGTTCAGCTAATACCATTACTGGTATTACTAATAATATTAAAACTAATAAATATTTTAATTTCTTCATATTATTTTCCTTTCTTTTTTTAAGAATACTACTAAAATATGGTTAAAATATGTAAAAAAGTTATTTTAACAACTTTTCTAATGCATTAGCATTTAATATTGTATTTGATATAAATTCTCCTTTATAAAAGTTAGCCCAGTTATTAAATATACATGGTGCATTTTTTGCTTTTTCAAGTGAATCTATTTTTATAAAGTTTAATTTAATACCTTTTTCTTTAGCATATTCAGTTAATTCTTTAACTTCATATTCTACATATGGGCATTCATTACTATAATAAATAGTAAAATCTTTATCATCTATTTTCATATTTCTAGCACTATCATTAAACTTAGGTGTTTCACTATTATCAAAAGATAATGCCATTAATTCATAATCATTAATAGTATCTACAACTTTAAATCCAAAATGTTCAAAGAACTTTTTATCTCCAATAAATGGTTTCTTCTTTTGTGATACTAAAGTACATATTCCACTCATTTTCTTATTCTTAGCATCTTCAATAGCATACTCTAGTAATTCTTTAGCTATACCTTTTCCTTTAAAACTACCTGCTACCCATAAACAATAAATATATTCATAATTCTTTCCTATTATAGGTACCCATGCAGTTTCAATTGGTTCATATTCAATAAATATTTTACCTCTAGCATTTAGTTTTCTAAATACATGTCCATCTTTTAATTTACTTTTAATCCATTCTTTCTTTTTATCTACACCTTCTTGATGTTTAGGATCACCTATAGCACAGCATATATGTTCTTCATCTATATTATCTAATGTTAAATTAATATATTCGTTCATACTATACACCCATAGTCATAGTTTCTGGTAATGTACTACCACCATCTATTACTATTCCTTGAGCAGTTATATAACTAGATTCTTCACTAGCAAGAAAAGCAGCTAGTTCTCCTATTTCTTCTATCTTACCCATTCTCTTCATTGGTATTGCACTTGCTATTCCATTTATAACTGATTCTGGATCATCTGGTACTGATATCTTTGCCATATTATCTACCATAGGTGTTCTAATATAACCTGGCATAATAGCATTAACTCTTATATCATCTTCAACTAATTCAGCTGCCAAAGACTTAGTAAATCCTAGTATAGCAGACTTAGTAGTTGCGTATGCTACTTCTCCTGAATCTGCGACCATTGGTCCAGTTACACTTGATAAATTAATAATAGAACCTTTTCTATTCTTCATATATGGAACACAGGCTTTAGTCATATTCCATGTTCCAATAATATTTATATCAAAATGATAATCTCTATCTTCGTCAGACATATCTTCGAACTTAACTAATTTACATACACCTGCATTATTAACAAGTATATCTATATTTCCATATTTAGATATAACATCCTTTACGCATTCATTAACTCTTTCTTTATCACGTATATCTAC
Organism: Bacilli bacterium; assembly: GCA_017511805.1. Classification (GTDB taxonomy): domain Bacteria; phylum Bacillota_I; class Bacilli_A; order RF39; family UBA660; genus RUG13038. The sequence continues at coordinate 215,633 of JAFWJA010000021.1, read as the reverse complement.
TTTATAACCAGATACATTTGGATTATTTAATTCAGAAACAGTTTTATCTACTTCATCTGAATAATCAAATATAACTACCTTTGCTCCATATTTTAAGAATACTTTTACTACTCCAAGTCCATTTCCCATTGCTCCACCTGTAACGATGGCTACTTTATTTTCTAATTTCATATTTACCTCCCATTCTATAATCATTATAGCATAAAAAAAAGAGATTTATTTAACTCTTTTTATTTTAATATTTTTTAATTCATCATATATTGTTTTTGCTTCAGGCCATAATTCATCATAATTAAAATCATGTTCTTTACCATCATGTTTATCTGATATAAATCTTTCAAATTCATTAATACAATCATCTATATTATCTTTATTTATTTTATCCTCAATTATATTTCTAGCAACATTAATATAATTTCTAAATAATAAAACCACTATGCATTGATAGTATGTTTTTTCAGGTAAATCAGATTTTTTATAATAATCCATTACCATATCTTCAGTTACTTTTCTAGGATTACTTAATATTATCTTATTTGTTCTAAATACACCATGAGGACAATTTTTACTAGGACAATCAATTACTTCAGCATCTTTTGGAATTTCTACATCATATACTGTATCCCCTCTATGAATCCATCTAAGTATCTTTTCATCTGTGGAAAAATTAAATCCACCCATCAAAGTAGGATCATAAGTATTAGGATTCCAATTATCTGCTACATTAACTTCTCCTATTTTATATTCAAAACCACCTGCATTTGATTTTGTTCCATCCATTAATTTAATGTAATTCATAATAACCTCACATATTTAACCAACTTTGATATATATCAGGACTAATTGATGTTACTAATATAAGTACTACACTAGCTACTTCAACTATCGCATGACCTATCATAACTGGTACTGGATTTTTCTTTTTATAATAATAACCACATAATATAATTGTAAGTGGTAAGAAACATAAGAATCTATATATAATAAATTTGCCATCTAATAATGTTGGTATAAAACTGTGTTGTATTGCATAAAAGAATGCTGGTAAAAGAATTGCTACATATTTGTTTTTCAATTGATTAACACCACATCCTAAATATAATCCATCTTCCGCAAATGATACAGTTAATGGTAATAATATAAAGTTAATTACTGCAAGTATTACTGGTATTGGTTCTGCCATCATAGGTGCAGCATATGGAATAACACCATAACATATTAAACCTGCAATATTCATTCCTAGTGATGTAAAAGCAAGCACTATTAAAGACACTATTATTACTTCTTTAACTTTAGTATTACCCTTTTTATAATTAATCAGTTTTGAATAACTAGTCTTCATTTTCTTAGCGCATAATACTAATATAATAATTGTAATAATATTAACAATTGTCGCTACTATACTCCACCAATTACTAATATCAGTTAATTCTTTATTAACAACAATAGAACCGATAACAAATATAAGTACGAACAATATGCACCTTATCGGTAACAAATAAACTAACTTACTCTTCATATTACACCTCTATTAATAATTATAACATAAAAAAAACGGATTAATATCCGTTTATGATCTTCTTCTTTCTAAATTATATTTAAGATACATTCTTCTTTTATCTTCTGACATTAATTGATCAGCTCTTTTATAAGTATCTTTAATAGAGTCTTTTGGTTTATGAGAAGTTATTCCATAGTTTAAACCTATAAGTGGTTTATCTTCTAAACCTAAATCTATCATTTCTATTTCTGAACAAGCTAATTTAGATTTTATACTAACCAAATCTGCTTTTTCTTTACTAGTAAGTAATACAAATTCATCTCCACCTACTCTATAAATACAATGCCCTGTTTCAGTAGATTTTTTAAAACTATTATCAACTATTTCTATTTTTTCTTTAGGCCAATACTTATTTAATATATTGGCAGCTTCACATATATATTTATCACCAATAACATGAGTATAGTTATCATTTATATATTTAAGTCTAAATAAATCAAATATACCATATACTAAATCAGATTTTTCTTTATCTAAATTTTGTAATCTAGTTTCATATGAATTTCTATTATCTAAACCTGTTAATAAATCAGTATTAATTGCTTTAGTATTCTTTTCATACATTTCTGCTCTTTTAAGAATTATTAACATTGTTTCTTGTAGTTTATTAAAGAAATCTAATGAAGTAATCTTACTATAATCTACATTATTAATAGAAAGAATATATTCACTATCATCAGTATTCATATGTACAAACATCATATTTTTAAAATTATCTGATAAACCTAATTCTAAATAAAATGTATCTTTTGACTCTATTAATGGAGCTGTTTTATTAACTATACAAGATATTGGAGGTATTTGATGTTGCATACCTGTTTGACTTATAGAATGAATATACATACCATTCTCTTTTTTATGTAATACTATATCTCCACATTTAATACATAGTTTTAATAGATATAATGATTTATTCATACCATCAACAACATCATCTGTTTTTAAGGCATATACCATCATTTCATAGAATAAAAAATATGGATTTTGTTTTAATATATTTTCATCTAAATTGGACATAAAAATCCCCCTTTTTTTAAAAGACCAATTCATTATATCATTAAAATCAAATAAAAAGCAACAATTTTTGAATTATTGCTTATTTTATAACAAAATAACAAATACACTAAGTAATAATTTCTTTTTCATAATACCTCCTACTTTTTTTTCGATACAAATTTAGTTATTTTATCTTTAAAAGGAAGATCAGTATCTTCAATACTGCTCATCATTTTTTCTCTATCAAATTGTACTAATACTTCCTCTACATCATAACCCTTTACTTTTTCTTTAATTATTATATAAGATGCAAAATCTACTGGTTCATCTTCACCAAAAGCCATTGCTGCCGCTCTTATTGTTCTTATTTTCATTCTTTCATTCTCTGTAAGTAATTTAAAATGAACATGTCCTTGAATAATCTCATCATAAAAATCAGCTTTTTTTCCACCAAATAATGGTTCATTATTTGCAGATACAAAACCTCTATCCTCTGGTAAATCACTTATTCTACTATGAATTTTTTCTAGTTGTTCAGGACTATTAGTATATTCAAATTGTTTTAGTGGATTTTTATAATTATTATTAATTGATCTTTGAAAACTATATGTATCTCTTCCTCTAAAATCAATTCTAACGTCATTAGCAAAATGACATAATCCTATTATTTCTCCACCTACAACTAAATCATAACTATGTTTATTAGCCATTAACTTACTTACTTGTTCAGGAGTTAATTGAGCTCTAGTCCATTTGATATTTTCTATTTTTCTTCCACGTACATATGTAGAAAAAGGTTCTACTCCTAATAAAGAATAATCTTCACCATTACCTCTTATACTTTTAACTCCATATTCTTCTAGTAAATATAGCACTTCTCTAGGATTTGGACCTAATCCTATATCATCACCTAAAGAATATATTTCAGTAATTCCCCTTCTTTTAATATCCTCTAGTATAGCTACTAATGGTTCTAATAAGGCATGAACATCTGAAAAAATTGCTATTTGTCTTCCTGTATATTTTTCCATTTTTATCTCCTAAAACTCTATTACCTTTGGTTCTTCTGTAAATGACGCAATTACTGCTTTTCCTGATTCAAAATATAAAGCTGCTGTATTAGCATCATTTTCATCATACATACTTCTTAACTCTGGATTTTTATCAAGCATATCTTTTTTAGCCTCTACTCTATCATCTACTAATAGTTTACCTGATACTCTAATCCATCTTCCATCTTTAAATGCACATATTTCAACATTATTATTCTTTTCTATTTGTTTAAATACATCTTTCTTTTTACCTGTTTGGATATACAAATGTCCTTCAAATATTTCTGCAGTACCAAATGGTCTAACTTTTGGTTTATCCCCATCTACTGTTGCTATAAAATATACACCTGCTTCTTTTAAAAACTTTTGTACTTCTTCCACAATATCATCTCCATATAATTATAATAACATAAAAACCGAGATAATTCTCGGTTTAATTAAATTTTTTCTTATTTATAAATACTAGACTTAATCCTATAACACTTATAGCAAATAAACTAATAAATTTAGTTATTTCATCTCCAGTATTTGGACTAGTTTCTTGTTCTACAATTTGACCAGTTAATGCATATCCACTTAAGTGATTTAACTCACCTTCTAAATAATCACCATTAACTGTTAATTCAATAGGAGTTTCTATATTGTTTTGATCATCTACATAAGTAATATAGAATTTATTATATTTTTTCATTTCTTCAGTCATTTTAATTCTTATTTTAAATTTACTTTGTGCTTGACTTATACCAGCATTCCCATCTGATATTTGAAATTGGTATGCTGTTATTAATGTACCATAATCTTTTACTGCTTCTTGTATACTATTTAATAATTCTTCTAATTGTTCTCTAGTTGCTCCTGCTGCTTCTAATTCTTCATCTGTTAATAGATTAAAATCTGTTGTAGAGAATGCAAATACTATTCCTTCATCCTCTATAAATGATATTGTGTTACCATAGTCATCTTCTAATGTATATCTAGTTGTTTTTACTTGTGGTTTTATTGTAGCTACTAAACCAACTACTTGATTATTCTCTATTACAGGGAATACTGTTTCTGGTTCTTCTCCATTTACTGTAATAACTGCATCATTCTTAATTTTATAACCATTTTTAGTAGATAATGAAATATATACTCTAACATCATTATCTCTACCTATTTCACCTTCAAACATATCATATTCATAATGATCAGTTACAAAATTAGCTGCATTAACAAAAAGTGCCATTAATGTAACATTTGTTTCAGTAGTAGAAACTGTTGGTAAATTATCTTGTGTATAACATCCATTTGGATCTAAGCATACAACAGATGTATCTTCTATTTTATTTACTGTTGTACCAGCTACTGGTTTATCCAGAGTAATATCAATAGTACTAATATTTTTAGTAGTAGCACTTCCAGTCACTTTATATACTCTAAATTTTTCAAGAACAGTTGTAATTGTTAATGTACAATCTGGATAACCACTAACATTATTTGTTAATGGTGTAGGACAAGTTCCTTCAGAAGAAAACTCATCATGTGCATTAAAATAATATTCATCTACATAACCAGCAGCTTTAGAACTTACAGTAGTATAATAACTAGCTGCTACTGTATCCATATCATCTTTTATTTCTTGAATTTTAGCTTGTACTGCTGGTGCATCTTTATCTCCTTCAAAATATTGATTTTCAATATATCTTCCATCATTATCTTTTTCTGCACTAGCATAATTTCTAATATAACTATCAGTTCCAGATATAGTTAATATACCTTCTACAACGGTATAATCAACTACTCTAGAATTACGAATAATATGTCCTTTAGTACTTGCCTTTAAAAGAAATCTATCATAATTAACAGTGTATATTCTAGTAAGATTTCCTTCTATCATAGCATACTCTGATGTAATATTATTTACAACTGCATACTGATGAGTATATCCTGAACCTCCATCATATTCTCCAAATAAAGTATTATAATCAATATTTCCTTCTTTAGTTTTGTCTACTCCAGCATTTGTTAATGCTTGTTCAAAATCACTTTTCTTTCCAGCCACATAGTTATCTAAATCGCCAGGCATTTCTTCATTAATAATAGTACCTGTAGACTCATAATTATTAACATTACTAAGAAAATTAACAGGATCTGCTTTAGCAACACCAAATGGTATTAATAGAGCCATTAATATAGCAAAAACTAATATTCTTTTCTTCATATAATCACTCCCTTATCATCTATTTAAAGTATAACACCTTTTTTAAAATTTTGAAACACTTTTTTCTTGCTTTATCATTTCTTCATATGCTGCTCTTATTTCTTTATCAGTTGGTTGATCACTATTAAAACCAGCTGGTGTATTCCACATCTTTAAATTACCCATTATTTGATAAAAAGTTGTTTCACTACTACATTCTCTTATTTGTTCAACAAGACCCCTTACTTTTGATTCAAATACATCTTTTTCTTTAGTCTTTCTTTCTAATTCACTCTTTGTAATAGCTAATTCTCTTAAAGATGTATCTAAATCTTTTCTTAATTTTAATTCAGATTCAGTATATTTAGGAGCATCTCCATAACTAATTCTAGATTCAACTAACTCTAACATTTTTTCTGGTTTAAATAAATCACTAGAATATTTATCCATTTCTCCAACTACTTCTTCTGGTGATATAGTAACACCTGGTTCTATTGTATTCTTATATGATTTTTGTAAAAAGTATGCCACTATAGAACATAGAACTGGTTTTACTGAAGATTCACCTTCTAAGTATTCTTTTAATCTATGTTCACCCGTTCCTCTAAAGAAAAAAGTAGTACTATTATTCTTTTTTTCAAAATAACTATTATATTCTTTTTCATCTAGTACTTCATGATATCTATCAGTATTTTCATCCATAATTTCATCATCATTAATATCTATAAATCTAACTGTTGTAGAATCAAGTTCACTTGTATCTACCATAGTACCTATTGCTACTAATGATATATTTGATACTATTCTTTTTATATCTTCTTCACTATAACCTATTGAACTAAGTCTTTGTTTTAAATACTTTTCCATCTCTACAAATACTTTTGTTCCATCACAATAAGTCATTACATTAATCTTTCTAGCATTTCTAATTGCTATATCTATATTTCTTCCACCATTAGATAGTATTATAGGAAAAATATATTGATCAACTAGTTCTTTATATTTTTCATCTTCTTCTTTTTCTTTTTTATAATCTATTCCTAAAAAATCTATTGGAAATTCATCTATTTTATAACCTAATGCATCTTCTTCTGTAGTATATACTCTAGCAGCCTGTGCTCCTTCTTTAATAATTCCATAAACAGATTTATCTACGCTATCTTGAGCTGATATACAAAGTAAAAATGGTTTAGTTAATTCTTCTGGTTTAGTTATTTCTATAACTCCAAATGGATTTTCTCTAGTTTTTTCTACTTTTTTATATAAATGTATCATAGTATCACCTAATATAATTATAAAAAAAGATTGAAAATTATTCAATCTCTTTTTCATCTCTTGTCAAAGTTAAACTCTTAACTTTTTTCTTTCTATCGTCATATCTAAAACCATAATCTTCATTTTCCATATATTCATTTAATTTATTTTTAGATACAACATCAAAATATTTAGGAGTATATACTACATAAATACCAGATTCAAATTCAAATTTATTTAAACCAGGATTTCCTTTTAATGATAAGATAGACCCGTTTTTAATATCGAATTCATAACTATTAGCATTAATAAATCTTTTCATATCTCTATCTTTAATGAAATCTGTAATTGGTTTATAAAAGAATCTAATACATTCTTGTAAATATAATCCTACGATAGATTCTTTACCTAAAATAGTGTATACTCTTATATCCCTGTTATTTTGTTCAGGTTTATCTAATATACTATATTCCATTTTTTCCCCCTATATTAATAGCATCAATTTTTTAACAGTTGATTGGCTATTCATTATTCTTTCTTTATCATTATTAGCCTTAATTATTTCTATATCACTTTTAGTATAACTAACTTCATCATCATCAAGTATTCTACTATAGTTTTCTCTCATAAAAGTAAATCCATTTTCTTTATAAGAAGAACTAATTGTCTTTGAAACAAGTTTATTACTTTCTTCATATGAATATGTTTCTTTAACATTTGTTTCTTTATTATCATCTATTAAAGTAACACTTTTACTAATTGATCTGATAGAACATTCTTCACCTAATTTATAATGACGTTTCTTAGTAACTATAGTATTTTGTAATTTACTATCTTCCTCAGTTATATCTATAACATTACTATGTTTCTTTAAAGAAATAGATGTATTGTTATTAGATTGGTACTTAATATAATTAACTTGTTTACTATCATTATAAAAAATACTAAAAGAATCCCCAGCATCAGATATATAATCTATTTCATCTTCTAAAACCACTAATGAAAACTTACTAAAATTAGAATTAGATAAACATTCAGAAACAACTTTAGAAAAATAACTATTTACCATCGTTTCATTTATTACTATTTTACTTAATTCTAATATATTTCTATATAATTCAGTTCTCTTTTTACTAGCTAAAAGATTACTTTCTTTAATTTCTTCTAATCTTGTTATTATATTATTTAATGCCATAAAAACACTCCCTTTTTAAAAGCAAATATATTATACATATATTTCTTATTTTGTAAAGTTTTATAACTCAAACTGAGAATTATATAATTCTGAATAAAAACCATTTTTCTTCATTAATTCTTTATGATTACCTTGTTCAATAATATTACCATCTTTCATAACTAGTATTAAATCTGCATTTTTTATTGTGGATAATCTATGAGCAATAATAAATGATGTTTTATCTTTTGATAATTTGTCCATAGCTTTTTGTACTAATTCTTCTGTTCTTGTATCTACATTAGATGTTGCTTCATCTAGTATTAAGAAAGGTGTTTTAGAAAGCATTGCTCTTGCTATTGTAAGTAATTGTTTTTGACCAATAGATAATGTATCACTATCAGATAGTTCTGAATCATATCCATTAGGTAAAGTTCTAATAAAATAATCTAGTCCTATTCTCTTACATACATCTACTACATCTTTATCAGTAACATTCTTTTGATTATAGATTATATTTTCTTTAATAGTACCCTCAAATAACCAAGTATCTTGAAGTACCATAGTAAATAAATCATGTATGTTTTCTCTAGTTAATTCACTTATATCTTCTCCATCTATTTTAATAGATCCTTTATTTATATCATAGAACTTCATAAGTAAGTTAACCATTGTTGTTTTACCTGCTCCTGTTGGTCCAACTATTGCAACCTTTTCTCCTTTTTTAGCAACTGCAGAAAAGTTTTTAATAGTAGGTTTATCATTACCATCATAAGTAAATTCTACTTTATCAAATTCTATATTACCTACTACTTTATCTTTATCTAATTTCTTAGTGAATTCTTTTTCATCATTCATTTCAGTTTCATCTAGGAATTCAAATACTCTTTCAGAAGCTGCTGCACAAGATTGTAACATAGTAAAGCTTTGTGCTATTTGAGATAATGGTGTTGTAAATAATCTAACATAAGTTAAGAATGCTACTATAACACCTAGTGATATCTTACCATCTATTGCAAGTAATGCTCCTACTATACATACCGCAACATATCCAAAGTTGCCAATAAAATTCATTAATGGCATCATTATACCTGATAAGAATTGACTCTTAAAGTTAGCTTCCTTAACTTTTTTATTTAGTTTTTCAAACTCTTCAATAGATTCTTTTTTACCATTATATAGTTTAACTACATTTAAACCTGAATAAGATTCTTCAATGTGGCTATTTAGTTTACCTAGTTCTACTTGTCTCGCTTTAAAGTGTTTTTGTGATATTTTTAATATGAATGCCATACCTATAAAACCAAACATTGATGCTAGAACTGCTGTTCCTGCAAGTACTACATTAGTAATAATCATCATAATAAGTGAACCTATTAATACCACAACATTACTAACTAAACTACTTAATGATTGGTTCATACTTTGAGCAATTGTATCAACATCATTTGTTACTCTTGATAAAGTATCACCAGTTCTCTTTTTATCAAAGAACTTTAATGGTAATTTATTAATCTTAACTGAAATAGAATTTCTTAGGTTTCTAGCAAACTTATTAGATACAGTTGCCATACATAGTGCTTGTATATAATTAGATAACGCACTTAATATATATAGAACACTTAAGAATATAACTATACTTGTGACTGCATCCATATTCATTTTATTAAATATACCAAATGATATTTCATCAGCTAGATCTGCTAATTTATTAGGAGCATATATAGATAATACTGAACTAAATATAGATAGTATTATCGCAACTAATATAATTACTTTAAATGATCCTAATTCTTTAAATAATCTTATTATTGATTTTCTAAAATCTTTTGCTTTTTCACCTACTGCCATAGGTCCTCTATGTTTAGGAGGTTCATGTCTATTTTCTTCTTTATTCATTTTCTAATTCCTCCTTTGACAATTGAGATAACGCTATTTGTTTATATACTTCACATGATTTCAATAATTCTTTATGAGTACCTAATCCTACTATTTTACCTTCATCTAATACCATTATTTTATCTGCATGCATAATAGTACCTATTCTTTGTGCAACTATTATAGTAGTAGCGTTCTTTGTATATTTCTTTAACTCTTTTCTTAATAAACTATCTGTTTTATAATCTAGTGCAGAAAAAGAATCATCAAATACAAATATTTCTGGATCTCTAGCTATTGCTCTTGCTATAGATATTCTTTGTTTTTGACCACCAGATATATTAGTTCCAGAACTAGCTATAAAACCATCATATCCTTTTTCCATTTTTTCAACAAAGTCTTTAGCTTGAGCTACTTTTATAGCTTCCTTTACTTTTTCTTTTGTTACTTTACCATTAGTACTTTTACCATAACTGACATTACTATTAACTGTACCATTAAATAGTATTGCTTTTTGAGTAACAAAACCTATCTTACTATTTAAATATTCTTCATCATATTCCTTAACATTAACTCCATCCACTAGTACTTCTCCACCAGTAGCATCATATAATCTTGGAATAAGATTAATAACACTTGATTTACCTGATCCAGTAGATCCCACTATCGCAAATGTTTCTCCTTTATTAATCTTAAAATTAATATTACGAAGTAGATCTTCATCTCCATCAGGATATCTAAAGAATACATCTTTAAATTCAACAGTTCCTTCTTCTCCATCAATACCTTTTTTAACTTTACCATTCTTAATAGAGTTCTCAGTATAAATAACTTCATTTATACGGTTAGCTGAAACTGACGCTCTAGGTAATATCATAAATATAAGTGCAAGCATTAAGAATGCTCCAATTATTTGCATAGCATAACTACTAAATACAATCATATCTCCAAATAAAGACATTCTTTCAGCAGCTACTGCTCCATCTATTAAATTAGCACCTATAAAATATATACCTAGTGATAAACCATACATTATTAAATACATAACTGGTTGCATAATAGCAAATGTTTTTTGGTTAAATAATTGTTGACCAGTTAACTCATCATTAACATTATCAAACTTTTCTTGTTGAAAACTTTCTGCATTAAATGCTCTTATAACTCTAATACCAGTTAAGTTTTCTCTTGTTACTCCATTTAATTTATCAGTAAGTTTTTGTACCTTTTTAAATCTAGGTAATACTATTAATATTAATACTGCTATAACTGATAAAAGTATAACTACACATACTCCTGTTAAAGCACTCCATTGCCAGCTTTTATCTGTTATTTTCATTATTGCTAATATAGCTGTTAAAGGTGCTTTAATAAGCATTTGAAATCCCATAGCAGCAAACATTTGAATTTGAGTAATATCATTTGTAGTTCTAGTAATTAAACTACTTGTAGAAAACTTCTTTATTTCTGCCATAGATAAATTTTCTACTTTATTAAATAATCTAGATCTAATATTCATAGATAAATTAGCAGATAATAATGATGCCGAGTATCCAGTAGCAACTGCTCCTAATAATGATGCAAATGTACATAGAAGCATCATTCCACCATTAGACATGATATCTGACATTTTACTACCCTCAGTTTGTACTAACTTAGTTATTTCAGATACATATTCTGGCATCTTTAAATCTAACCATACTTGGGCAAATACTAATAAAATAATTATAAATACTAGACCCCAGTCTTTTGCTCTTAAGTTCTTTAATATTCTAATCATAAGTAATCCTTTCTTCTAACATGCATATATATTTTACTATTATTTTAGTACTAATTCAAGAAAAAAACCTATTAAAAAATAGGCATTTTAAATATTACTATTAATAAATATCTTATTATAGTTATTATTGCAACTACTGCCCATAAAGTAGGAAATAGTTTTATTTTAATTTTTTTAATATATCTATCTATAACAAATAGAATAATTGTTATTACCCATAAAATACAGGTATAGTTATAATGAAGTGAACTAGATATATCACCAGTAATTAAAGACATAAATGCTCTAGTTAATCCACAACCAGGACATTCTACATGAAAGAATATTCTAAATGGACAACAATATCCAAAGATTAAATTAGTAATAACTAAGTATAGAATAACTGCTATTATTAATAAATAATTATTCTTAATATCTTTTTTTAATTGTTCCATTTAATCACTTCATTTCTCTTTTTATCCATTCAATTATTACTTTAACAATATAATCCACTTGATCATTTGTTAACTCTACTCCCTTAGGTATCTTATGCCATTTATATAGACAACCTCTGCAACAAGTAGCAGTAGCGTGCTGTCCTATAAAAACAGGATGACCTTTCATAGGAGTCTGTTTACCATCATTAGGTATTATTTCAGGTTTTAATCTAGTATTAATAAAATCATATGCATGTTCTTCAATCTTATCTAGACCTTTATCTAAAACATATTCTTTCATCTTTTTATTAAGATGAAAACTACTTCTAAACTTAGATTTAGATAATCTATCTAATATTTCCATTATAAAACCTTTTTTAACGCTTTTTCTTTTCTTATTTGAACACAATCTAGCTCTTCTTCAGTTAATTTTTTACTTTTAATGTTTTCTATTTGCATTTTAAATATCTTTTTATTGATATTAACACCATTGACTTTATAAATTGATCCACAATCTCCACCATCATAAACTGGTTCTAGTCTATATCTTTCTCCATTATCATCATATAACTTAGGAAACTTTTCTTTAAAAATATTATTCATGACATCCTCCTAGTACTGAATACCCCATATAACATGATACTTAGCGTCTTTACCACAGCATACACATTTACCATCCACTAAATCTTCATCTACAATACATCTAGATTTACATCCTTTTATTTCTTTTATTTTTTCTTCACAAGCTGTATCTCCACAGAAATCAGCATGTATATATCCTGGTTGAGTTTCTAATATCTTTTTTATATCATCCATGTTATGTGCTTCAAAAGTAAGTTCATCTCTTCTTTTAGTAGCTCTTTTAAGCATATCATTTTGAATAGTATCAAGTAATTTAGAAATATATTCTACTATATCAATATCAGCAGATTCTGTATATTTTTCACCAGTATCTCTTCTTGCTATAGTAATAGTATTATTCTCTAAATCTCTTTTACCTACTTCTATTCTAACTGGTATTCCATTTACTTCTGCTTCCGCAAACTTAAATCCAGGTGATTTATCAGAATTATCTATATATGTAGTAATATCTTTAGCATTTAATTCTTCATTAAACTTATTAGATAAACTAGTTACTTTATCATCATCCCCAATAGGTATAATAACTACTTTTTTAGGAGCAATCTTTGGTGGTAAAACAAGTCCATTATCATCACCATGAACCATTATTAATGCTCCAATATTTCTAGTAGCAGTTCCCCAACTAGTTTGATATACATATTCTAATTCATTATTCTTATTAGTAAATTTAACATCATATGCTTTTGAAAATACTTGTCCAAAATAATGAGAAGTAGCAGATTGTAATGTATAACCATTATACATTAATGCTTCATTTGTTAAAGTATATTCTGCTCCTGCAAACTTTTCTTTTTCTGTTTTTCTACCCTTAATCGAAGGTATAGCTAAATAATCATGGAAAAAGTTATAGTAAACCTCTAACATTCTTCTAGTTTCATTTTCTGCATCTTCCTTAGTCGCATGAATAGTATGCCCTTCTTGCCATAAGAATTCTCTACTTCTTAAAAATGGTCTAGTTTCTTTTTCCCATCTAAGTACATTACACCATTGATTATATAGTTTTGGTAAATCTTTATATGAACTAACATGATCTTTATAATAATCACAAAATAATGTTTCAGATGTAGGTCTAATACAAAATCTTTCTTCTAATTCTTTTTGTCCTCCAATTGTAACCCACGCTACCTCTGGTGCAAATCCTTCTACTAAATCCTTTTCTTTATTTAACATAGATTCAGAAATTAATAAAGGCATTTGTACATTAACATGTCCTAACTTCTTAAATTCTTTATCTAATACACTTTGCATTTGTTCCCATATAGCATAACCATTCGGTTCTATCGCAATACATCCTTTAACATTAGTATAACTAGCTAAATGTGCAGCCATAACTACATCAGTATACCATTTTGCGAAGTCTTCACTTCTTTTTGTAATCTTATTATTTGCCATATCTATTACCTCCTTTTCTAGTAAAAAAAGATGATACCCAAGACAAGGAGTCTTATGACGGTACCATCCTTAATTTAACTTAATTAGATAACGGCTTTTAAACCGAAAATGTTTACATTTCACTTAAAGGTAGGAATTTATATACAATTAATTAGTTTTCACCAAACACTAACTCTCTACATAATTAATATATAAATCATGTCCTCATCAACGATTTATGACTAAATATTAGCACAATAATATTTATATGTCAAATTATTTTCCTAATAAACTTTTTTCTTCATCAATTAATGATTTATCATATCTAACAAATAATGCATCTATTTCTTTAGATAAATCTACTTTATCTAATTTAACATATTTCCATTCATTAATATTACTATTTAAATATTTTTCTACTTTTACTGTGGATTCTATTAAATATGGCTTTAATAAATTGTTTATGTTAAATATTATATTACAACAGTTATATAGTACTTTTTCACAAGCATCTTTATCTGTTTTTGCTAAATTCCATGGTTCATTTTCATCAAAATATTTATTTGAGAATGCAATAAATTCAAATATATTTTCAATACCTAATTTTATATCACCATTATCAATATTATTACCAACTGTATCATATAATTTAGTTAGTTTAGATTCTATTTCAGAATCAATTTCAGTATTAGTAAGTTTTCCATCAAAAGACTTGTTGATAAATTGAAGAGTTCTATTTACAAAGTTACCCCATTTACCAAGTAATTCACCATTATGAGAATTTATAAATCCTTCCCAAGTAAAATTAAAGTCTTTATTTTCAGGATCATTACTAGTTAAGAAATATCTAGTAGTATCTACTGAATATCTATCTAATAAATGTCTTATTGGAATATAATTACCTTTACTCTTAGATAATTTTTCTCCTTCAATATTAACATATTCATCTGATACTATTTTATCTGGCATTTTATAATTATCCTTAGTACCCATTAATAATATTGGGAATATAACTGTATGGAACGGAATATTATCTTTAGCGTGTACTAAATAGATCTTATTATCTCTATCAGCTTTCCAAAAATCATTCCAATCTAACCCTTTTTCTTCTGCTATTTTTTTAGCAGCAGTTACATAACCCCATACATTTTCAAACCATCCATATAACTTTTTATCTTCATATCCTTTAACAGGTATATCTACTCCATACTTTTGAACTCTTGATACACATCTATCCGGTATACCTTCATTTAAATATCTTTCAGTAAATTTAACTGCGTTATCTCTCCATAATGATTTATGTTCATCACACATTTTTCTTATATCATCTTCAAATTTAGATAATCTAAAATATAAATTCTTATTTGCTTTCTTAGTAGTAGCTTTACCACATATTGCGCACTTAGTATCTTTAACTTCATCAATAGTTAATAAACTACCACATTTTTCACATTCATCACCCTTGATCTCAGCTCCACATTTTGGACAAATACCAATTATATAACGATCTGCAAGAAACATATTACAGTTTTCACAATATAATTGTTCTTCTTCTCTCTCATATAATAGACCATTTTTATCATATTTTTTAAACTGTTCTTGAACAAATTCTTTATGATAATCATCATCTGTTCTATTAAATAAATCATAACTCATACCAAGATCTTTCCAGTCCTTAGTAAATGCTTCATGACATTCAGAAACTATATCTTTTGGGTTTCTATTTTCTTTTAATGCTTTAACTTCAATTGGAGTACCATGTGAATCAGTACCTGATACCATTAATACATTATTTCCTTTTAATCTATGATATCTTGCTATTACATCTCCTGGTAAACTAGATGCAGCATGTCCAATATGAAGATCACCATTTGCAAATGGCCAACTTATTCCTATAACTACGTTCATAATATCCCTCCTTAAATAAAAAACTCTTAGAAGAAAACTTCTAAGAGACGTATATACGTGTTACCACTCTTTTTCATTAATATATTACTATATTAACCTTAATAACCATTATGGTTTAGTGCTATAACAGGCACACCTGAATTAACCTACATATCAATTAATCTCCTACTAAGGGACCATGTTCAAAAGACTTACTTTATCTAGTTTCACCAACCCTAGACTCTCTATAAAATCCATCTTTTTACTCTTCCCATCAAAGGATTTAAAGATACCACCATTATATTGCAATTAATAGTAGTTGTCAACAATTACTCTTTTATTAGACTTTTCATCTTTCTTTTAGCTCTAGTAGTATGAGCATATTTCATAAGTTCCGCTCTTTTTTCATCTGATAAATCTCCAGTTAGAATATGTACTCTATCATTATTTTGTAAAGTATAATTAATTGGAACTTCTTCTTCATTAACTTCTGCTCCTACCATATTATTACCTATATCAGTATGTACTGCATAAGCAAAGTCTATTGGAGTAGAACCTTTTGGTAATTCTATTGCATCTCCTTTAGGAGTAAATGCATATATCATTTTATTAAATAATTCTTCTTTAACATGTCTAACAAATTCTTCATTATCACTAAACATCTTATCTATTTGTCTAAGTGATTTAATAAATTGGAATTTTTCAGATATTTCTTCTTGCATTAATTCTCTTGCTTTTCCTTTAGTTGTTTCCCAATATGCTGGAAGACCATATGTATCTACTTCTTCCATACCAAATGTTCTTATTTGAGCTTGTACTAATTTACCATGTTTACCACGCACTGTAGTATGAATTGATCTATACATATTTGTTTTAGGATTATATATATAATCTTTAAATTTATCATTTAATTGTTTATATTGTGAATGAATTAATCCTAATGTTAAATAACATTGACTAATATGTTCTAATATTACTTTTAACGCTATTAAATCATGTATATCAGATATTTTATGACCTTCTTCTAATCTTCTATATATACCATATATATTCTTTGTCATAGGTTCTATTCTATGATTATATCCTTGGAAATCTAATAAACCTCCAATAGTATCAGTCATATCTCTTAAACATTCTTTAGTATTAGGATCATTTTGTATTTTCATTCTTAGTTCTTCTATTTCTTTATATTTATCAGGGTTAATATATTGTAAAGATATATCTTCTAATTCATTCTTTATCTTATAAGAACCTAAGTAATATGCAAATGGAACAAATATATCTAGTGTTTCCATTGCATTTTCTTTTTGTTTAAACTTACTAGGTTTAGAACCAAGTGTTCTCATATTATGAAGTCTATCTGCTAATTTAATTATGATTATACGTACATCATTCTCAACACTAAGAATAATTTTTCTAGTATTAAAACTATTTTGTTCTTCTTTAGTAAAATTAAGTTTACTAATCTTAGTAACTCCATCCACAAGCTTAGCTACATCTTTATTAAAGTCTGCTTCAATACCTTCTTTTGTATATTTTGTATCCTCTAAAGTATCATGAAGTAAACCAGCACATAATGTATCTTGATCAGCATGTAATTCTGCAAGTGTATAAGCTACATTAAGTGGATGAGTAATATATGGATCACCACTTTGTCTCATTTGACCTGCATGGAATGAATCAGCTACATCATATGCCTTTTTAACAGTATCTACTGCATCTGGATTATACTCTTTTACTTTCTTTAATAATTCTTCAATACTAGAAATCATACTAACACCTTCTTTAAAACAAAACAGTATTAAGCCGCAAGCTTAATACTGTAATTTATGACGCATGATAAAAAGGATTTACAAATAATTCTTTTTATCATACAATCATCCCCTTCAAAATATTTAATAAGATTTTATTACTAGTTTATTTAAAAGTCAAGTTATTTTTTTTATTTTCTATTATCTCGTTATAAATCTTTTCATATCTTTCTTTAAATGATTCTTTTGTTCTATCGCTTAAGTCGTTATAATCTTTTTCAAATACTTCTTTAAGATAATCAATTATTTTATCTTCTTGAACATTATTTCTTTTAGCTGAATTAATTAGCATCGGAATATTATCAAAATGTGCGACTATATCTGCATCACATACACATAACTCTTCATTGGATGTAGCATTCTTACTACTCCTATGATTTAATACGCATTTTAATACTCTTTCTTGTTTATCCTGTGGATAATTATGTTTATTTAACATATCTCTAGCAAGTATTTCTCCATTTATATGATGATCTGCTCTTGTACCTACTTTTTTTATCAAGGCTATATCATGAAGTAATGCTCCTAAAGCTACTATTTCTATATCAGCACCATATTCATCTGCTAATAATGATGCTTCCTCATAAACATATTTAATATGTTCTTCCCAAAAATCATAATGATCAGAGGCATTATTTTTATACTCTTGTATTGCATCTTTTACTTCTTTTTCAATTACATTTATTATTTCCATATAATCTCCTTAATAAACTCTTCACATTTCTTAAAGAATGCTACTTGATTTTTATTTAATTCATTATTATTAACCATATTTATCTTTAAATATATGCATAGTTTCTTCAAATTAACCTTTATTAGTAGTTAAGTATACTGTTTTTCCATAATATCACTTTCTATTTAAATATTCATTTATTACTTCCATCATTTCCTCGTATATTATTTTATTAATACTATTATCATTAACTGTTTTCATTAATGTTTCTTCTACATCTTTCATAGGAATTTGTATAATTTTCATATTACCATCTTTTTCCCATTCATCTAATGAAACACTATCTATATCATATTTTTTATTAGTTCTAACTATATAATAATATATATCATTTTCTCTATTCTTATTTGTATTTCTATAATTCTTATTAAAATATCTTATTTTATAAAATAGTTCCATCTTACCATCTAAATCTATTCCTGTTTCTTCTTTTACTTCTCTTTTTAGGCAATCTTCTATTGTTTCGCCTTCTTCTAAATGACCACCAGGAAATTGAAATGATTGATGAGAATAAACTAAAGTTATTTCTTCTTTATCATTTATTATTAAAGCTTTAGTTCTAACAACTACTTCATCAATATCTGATTCTAATAAATTGTCTTTGTTGATAAATACTTCTTTCATACTTATTTCCTTTCCTTATACCATTTTGCAAATTCATGGAAATAATTATCTGTATTTTTCCACCATTCTAATTTTTCTTCAGAAGTTAAACTTCCGTAATTAGATTTTTGCCCCTTTATTTCCATTAACTGATCCATAACAGAACCTGTTCCTTTTGCTTCAGTTCTTATATTTAATTCAGTATCCATTCTAAATGTTTTAGTAAAACCATTAGGTTCTGCATATGCTAGTACTTCTATTGATTTAGCTTTTCTATTAGTTTTATCTTCTAGTAGTTTTAATATTCCTTCTGTACCTAACCATTTAAAAACATACTTACCAAAAGCGCCTGGGAAACCGTTTAATGCTTCAAATTCAAAACCAACATCTGTTTTAATAACTGGTTTATTTATTTCTTTAGAAGCATATAAAGCACTTTTAGCTGAAATTACTTCTATATCAGTATCTTGTACTTCATCAGGTTCTAAATCGATGTTCTCAACTTCTATATCATACATATTTAGAACTGAATTAGCTATTTCTAGTTTATGTTTATTACCTGTAATAAAAGTTACTTTATTCATAATATCACCTCTATCTTTCATTTATATACTTTTCACATTTCTTAAAGAACGCTACTTGATTTTCATTTAATTCTTTATTATCAACCATATCCTCTAATTCTTTCATAGAAAACCATCTAACTTCAGTTAATTCTTCTTTTTGGATATTTAATTTTTCTATATCTAAATCCATATTAGTATAATACATCTTATAACAATCTACTCCATCACAACCAGAATTAAATTCTATTATCTTATTATTAGATATATCTATACCTAGTTCTTCTTTTACTTCAGTAATAATACCTTCAGCAGGACTTTCTCCTGATTTAGGATGACCTCCGGTAACACCCCAGTCTCCTCCTTTAGATGGAACTCTCTTTTGCATCAAGAACTTACCTTCACTATTTTGAATTGCAATCATTACTACCATTGGATAATATCCTTCAGGTATAGGATCACCCTTATAATAAGTCTTATCAGTTTTATTACTATTTATATCATATAAATCTCTTAGTTCAGCCATAATTAACACTCCTTAATAAAATTATACAATAATTATTATATTTTGTAAGAGATTTTTTATTTTTATGGAGAATATAATCTTTAGGGGGGTGCTTTATGAATACAGAATTAGCTATAGTAGAAAAAGAAGATTTAAAAGATAAAATATATGAAATAAGAGGAAGAAAAGTAATGCTTGATTTTGATTTGGCAAAAATATATGGTTATACCACAAAAGCATTTAATCAACAGGTTAAAAATAACATAGAAAGATTTGATAATGAATTTAGATTTCAATTAACTGAAAAAGATGTAAATGAACTTTCAAGGTCAAAAAATTTGACCTTGAACAAAAAACATGGTAGAGGTTTCAATATAAAATATTTCCCTTATGCCTTCACAGAACAAGGAATATATATGCTTATGACTGTTTTAAAAGGAAAAAAAGCTGTTGAACAAAGTAAATCATTAATATTATTATTTAAAGAAATGAAAGATTATATCATTTCTAATAATGAATATAATCAAGAATTTATTAATAATCTTGTCATTAAACATGATAATAAGATAATAGAATTTGACAATAAGTTTAATGAAATATTTGAAAACTATGGTAATAAAAAAAACAAAATATTTTTTAAAAATCAAATATATGATGCTTACTCACTTTTGCTAGACATTTTTAATAAAAGTAAAAAAGAAATAATTATAATAGACAATTATGCAGATAAAAAAGTATTAGATTTAGTGAGTAAAATAAAAGTAGATGTTTTTATAGTGTCAAAAAATATGGATGACACCTTAATTAAAAAATATAAAGAACAATATAATAATATAACTATTATTCAAAAAGATTCTTTTCATGATAGATTTATTATTATCGATAAAAATGAACTATATCATTTAGGTTCATCTATCAAAGATGTAGGTAAATATTGTTTTGGTATTAATATGATTGAAGATAAAGAATATATTAATTCATTAATCAACAAAATTGACATAAAAAAACATATATGATATCATTAAATAAATTTTCAAGAAGGAGAGATTATTATGAAAATTGAATTAATAATTAGACAAAATATGCATCATAATAGTCTGCACTTGTTAATACGACATTAAAAGATCGTAGGTACAAGTGCTATTTGTCGTGCTTGTATCTAGTATAATAAACGATAAATAGTCTCTATTATGCTACTGCAAGCACTGCAGTAGCATTTTTTATTTAAAAAAAATAGAAAGAAGGAGATTATTTATGAAAGAAATTAAAAAAGGATTTGTTTTAAGTGAAGACATAGAAAGAATATTAAATGGTATAAATGCATTTGATTATAAATATGATGCAGTACCAAACAGTAAAATTATTGAAAATGTTAGAAAAGATTTTAAAAATAATATTAATCAAGTATTTGATAATGTAACAATTGTTACAGAAGAAGAAATGCTTGAAGTAAACAAGTTAATTGGTGGTGAATATCCCCATTGTTACTCTAGATAAAATATTTATTAAACCAGATGAAAAAAATATATATTTTCTAGATTGTACAAGAATAAATGGTACAAATGAAATTGTATCAAGAAAAAGTGAATCTTTAGATTCACAAATTGATAGATTATCAAGAACTATTAATAGTAAAAAAATAATACTTGCAGATGATGTAATATTTTCTGGAACTGTTTTTAAAACTATCATTAACAAATTTAAAGAAAAAGATATAGTGGTAATAAGAGTAATATCTTCTATATGTTCAGATGAAGGATATGACTATTTTAAGGATAATTTAAAATATGGAATTATAACAAATTATATTATGTATGATGTAATAGACCAAGTTTGTGAAAGAGATTTCTATTTCGGAATCGCTGGATCTGGAATAATGATTAAAACAAATAATGGTTTATTAAAGGCACCTTATTTTATGCCTTATGGTAATCCTAATGAAAGAGCATCTATTCCTTTAGATAAAGAATTAGATTTTTCTAAAGAATGTATAAAAAGAAGCATTTATCTTTGGAATGAAATAGATAAATTAAGAAATAAAAAAACATTAATAAAAGAATTACCAGAAAATATTATAAATACAAATAAAAATGAAGAAATTGTAAAAACATTAAAAAAGGAGTTAAAAAGAATATGAGAAAAATACAAATAGGAATAATGGGATCAGCAGCTGATTTAAAATATAGCGATGAAACTCTTAAATTTGCTAAAAATTTAGGAGAACTTATCGCTAAATCAGGAAATATATTAGTTTATGGAGCGGAAAAAGAATATTCATCATTATCTACAGAAGCTGCTAAAGCTGCTAGTAAAAATGGTGGTATTACTGTAGGTATCGCTGGAGGTAAAGATAAAAGTATATATGGTAAATTTAGACCTACTATACTAATTAATTCAGGACTTGAAATTGGCGGAGGAAGAGAATTTAATCTAGTTTTATCTTGTGATGTAATAATAGCAATTTCAGGAGGTTCTGGAACATTAACAGAGATGGCAATTGCATATCAAGCAAATATACCAATAATAACTATTGATAAATTTGGTGGTTGGGCTTCTAAAATGTCTAATAATTATTTTGATGAAAGAAAAAGATTAAAGTGTATAAGTGCAAGTACTGAAGAAGAAGCTCTAGAAAAAGCAATAAAAGAGGGAGTGAAAAAATATGAAAATACAAAATGTTAAAGGTAGTTATGATTACTTACCTAAAGAACAAAGAATTAGAAATTATATAAACAAAATATTAATTGAAACTTTTGAGGAATATGGATATAAATCAATTGAGACCCCTATTCTATCTTATTATGATATATTAAGTGATAAATATGATGAGAATAATGATATATTAAAAGAAATATATAGACTTAAAGATCAAGGTGATAGAGATTTAGGATTAAGATATGATTTAACTGTACCATTTGCTAAGTTAATAGCGCTAAATAAAAATACTATTTCTTTTCCATTTAAAAGATATGAAATAGCTAAAGTATTTAGAGATGGACCTATTAAAAAAGGAAGAGATAGAGAGTTTACTCAATGTGATATAGATGTTGTAGGAATACCAGGTCAGTTAATAGAAGCTGAATTATTATCTATATATGTTAATGTATTTAAGAAATTAGATTTAGATATTTATATAAAATATAATAGTAGAAACTTAATGACTGGTTTAATAATAGAATCAGGTATTAATGAAGAATTAGTTCCAAGTGTAACTACTATTCTAGATAAAAAAGAAAAACTTGGTACTGAAGAACTAGATAATATGTTAAAAAAATTAAGTCTAAATAATATACAAATAGATAATATTAATAAATACTTTAATATGAATTTAGATGAATTACTAAATACTTTTAATAATACTAATAATAACAAAATTAAAACTGGTTTAACTGAAATAAAAGATCTAGATACTTATTTAAAAGGTATAGGTATTAATGATATTTGTGAATTTTCTATAAGCCTAGCTAGAGGTCAAAACTATTATACAGGTAATGTGTTTGAAGTATTTGATAAATCTAAGAAACTAACTAGTTCAATAGGAGCTGGTGGAAGATATGATAATATAGTTGGTACTTATATTAATGATGGTAATAGTTATCCAGCAGTAGGTATTAGTTTTGGTTTATCATCAATATATGAATTAATAAAAGATAAAGATATATTTAATAATAAATCTGAAACAGATATATTTATTATTCCACTTGATACTAATATTGAAGCTTTAAAACTAGCTAATGATTTAAGAAATATGGGATATAAAGTAGAAATAGAAATGAATAATAAAAAACTAAAGAGAAGTATGGAATACGCAAATAAAGAAAAGATTCAATATGTAATAGTATTAGGTCAAGATGAAATAAATAATAAATGTTTCAAAATAAAAGATATGTTTAATAATAGTGAAACAGAAATAGAAGACATAAAAAAACTGATTAAATAATCAGTTTTTTATTACCAAAATTCCAAACCAAATGGTTCATACCATTTAAAGTATAACACATAATAACATATTTTAGTAAAAAGTAAAATTATTTATCTTCTTTCATAGTTAAAGCTACTTTTTCTTTATCTTTAAATATGTCTTTAACATAAACAGTTACTACATCACCTACTGATAATACATCTGATGGATGTTTAATATAACTATCTGATATTTCTGATATATGTACTAGACCATCATTATGAAGTCCTATGTCTATAAATGCTCCAAAGTCTACTACATTTCTAACTGTACCTTCTAGTTTCATCCCTTTTTCTAAGTCATCTATTTCTAGTACATTACTTTTTAAGATAGGTGCATCTAATTCATCTCTTGGATCTCTATTAGGTTTTTGAAGTGATTTTACTATATCTTCTAGTGTATAAATATCAGTACCTAATTCTTTAGATTCTTTTTCTAAATCTATATTATCTAATTTAGTAATAAGTTTATCAGTACCTAAATCTAATTCAGAACAAGATATTTGTTTTAATAAGTTATTAGCAATACCATAACTTTCTGGGTGGATTGCTGTTTTATCTAGAGCATTATCACTATTTGGTACTCTAATAAAACCTATTGCTTGTTCATATGTTTTAGGAGTTAATAATTTTTCTATTTCTTTTCTATTTTTAAATAAACCATTTTTATTTCTATATTCAATTAATTTTTCAATAGATTTTTTAGTTAAACCAGAAATATATTTTAATATTGAAGTAGATGCTGTATTAATATTAACTCCTACTGTATTAACAGCTTTTTCTACTACGAAATCTAGTCTATCTTTTAGTTTAGTTTTTGAAACATCATGTTGATATAGACCTACTCCTATTCCATCAGGTGGTATTTTAACAAGTTCTGCTAGTGAATCTTGAAGTCTTCTACCTATTGAAACAGCACTTCTTTCATTTGGAGAAAGATCAGGAAATTCTTCTTGCGCTACTTTTTCAGTACTATAAATAGATGCTCCTGCTTCATTAACAATTATATATTTAGTATCTAAGTTATATTCTTTTATTAAATCTGATACTAGTTTTTCAGATTCTCTTGATGCTGTTCCATTACCTATAGAAACTATATCTATTTTATATTCTTTAATTAATTTTAATAATGTATTCTTAGAATCTATTAATGACTTTTCACTTGATGCGAATGGTTTAATAACACATGAATATAAATATTTACCAGTCTCATCTAGGCAAGCAAGTTTACATCCATTAGTATACCCTGGGTCAAAAGCAAGTACTCTCTTATTTTTAATTGGTGGTTGTAATAGTAAACTTTCTAAGTTCTTACCAAAGTTTTCTATTGCTACATCTCCTGCAGTTTCAGTTAAATCACTTCTTATTTCTCTTTCAATTGAAGGTTCTATTAATCTAGCATAACTATCTTTTATAGATTCTCTAACAAGTTCTGCACATTCATTTTCTTTTTTTATCATTTTACCTTCTAAAAACGAATATATCTTATTTTTATCTACCTCTATTGAAACAGATAATACATCTTCATTTTCTCCTCTATTTAAAGCTAGTACTCTATGAGGTTTAATAGATTTAACTTCTTCTTCATATTCATAATACATTTCGTATGTCTTCTTTTCATCAACAGCATTCTTTTTTATTTTAGATTTAATTATACCTGTTTTATAAGTAAAATTTCTAATCCATTTTCTATAATAAGCATTATCTGAAATATATTCAGCGATTATATACATTGCTCCTTGTATAGCATCTTCTTTTGTTTTAACATTTTCATTAATAAACTTATCCACATATAAAGTATCTGGAAAAGATAATATGATCTTTGCTAGTGGCTCTAATCCATTCTTAATAGCTTCAGTTGCTTTAGTCTTTTTCTTTTCTTTATATGGTCTATATATATCTTCAACGTCTACTAGTTTTTCTGCTTTCATTATTTGATCTTTTAATTCATCAGTAAGAAGACCTTTTTCATCAATTAATCTAATTACATCTTCTTTTCTTTTTAATAGATTAACCTGGTATTCATATACATCAGATATTGCTTTTATTGCATCTTCATCTAGATTACCAGTTACTTCTTTTCTATATCTTGCGATAAAAGGAATAGTATTTCCTTCTTCTAACATAGAAAGAGTTTTAGATACTTGTTCATCTTTAATTTTTAATTCAATTGCTATTTGTTTTATTATATCTTCGTTCATTTTAACACCCTATTACATTATACCAAAATAAAAAGCATTTTAAAATGCTTTTGTTTTACTCTTATCCTTATAAATATCTACAATAACAGTTTTACTACCTCTTGCTTTAATAGGTCCTTCAGCATCAACTATTTTAGTTTCTACATGAAAACCTTCAGACTCAGGATAGTTTTCCTTAATTTGCTTTATTGTATATTCTGGATTATCAGTAGTATATTCCTCTCTATTAAAAGGTACATAATTTTCTAATTTGTTTTCTTCCATAGTATCCCTCCATTTTAATTATAGCATACTTTACAATAAATTGTTAATTTTTTATAGTATACTGTCAAATAATTTGATACAATGATAATAGAGGGGATAATATGAAAAGAGCATTAAAAACAATATTACATAGTACAATATTATTAGGATCAGCAGTTGCAGCAGTTATTACTTTAAATATACCAATAATAATTGCGATGGTCCCAGTTGCTACTATAAGTGCTGCTAAATTAGCAGATGATATATCTGGAAATGAAGTAGATAATTCTATATTTTCAGTTTCTAATGATGGTAAGATAGTACAAAATACATTAGCAAAACCATTTAGATTTTTAAAACTACTTGGTAAAAAAGATAAGACAGAAGCTTTTAAAGAAGAAGCGGTTAATATGTTTATAGAATTAAAAGAAAAAGATGATGAAGGAAATAAAATAGAATATAGTACTGTTAGTCATGCTCTAACATATAAACTATTAAAAGATTTAGAAAAAAATGGTTATATAGAAGATTTAAATAGAACAGATGCAAAAGAATCTAGATTATTATTTGCAAAATTAACTATGGGTAATTCAGATGTATCTAGTAAAAAAAGAAAAATGTATAATATTAGTTTTAAATTAACTGATAAAGAAAGAAGATATGAAGAACTTTTGAATCTAGATCAAAAAAGAGAAGATACAGATAATGTAGTAATAGTTGATAATAGTAAAGAAATTAAGAATGAAGAAGATAGGAATAAAGAAATAGAAGAACAATTAAGAATACTTAAAAATTATAGAGAAGAACTTGAAAACAGAGATACAGTTGAAGAAAATAAAAGAAAAGTAATGTAACTACTTTTCTTTTTTTTTACATAGTCTTAGCTTGTTTTTTTTCTTTTTCTTTAAAATAATCAATTGCTTCACTTGTAGAACAAAGATCATCTTCCATTGGAAATTCTTCGTCATCCGTTGTTGGATTATATAACGTTATTCCAATAGCTGCATCAGGAATAGCACTATTTAATGCTCTACTAATTGCTTCATATTGTTCCTTTGTCATATTATCAGGAATAATTATGAAACAACTCTCATTTTCAATTATAAATGTAATAGATGATAATTGTTTAGCAGCATATACTGCTCTTTGATAACCAAGAGTACAATCATTTGGAAATTCTATATCACCATACATCCTTTTTACACCAGTTTCATGTCCCTCTAAGTCTGGAAGTAATAATAATTTTGCTTGCCCATCTGAATTAATTCTAACTATTACCTTTTCGTTATTATATTTAGGGAAGAAATTATTCTTAGTTCTAGATCTAGGTCCACCACCAAGATTAATTTCCATATTTTTAGCCTTTTCTTTTTCCATTTGTTGTAATTCTTCAAGATTGACACCATCTAAATTAATTATGTCTGAAGCACCTTTAATTCTATCTGTTTTTGCTAAATACTTTACTTTTTCATTTGTTTCTTTATTGATTTCTTCTTCACTTAAATATATTTTTTTAAACAGTTCTGTTTCATCATACTTACTAGCAAACTTCATTATAGTAACCATATCTAATTTTGTTTTATTCATTATTTCTTTAATTACTTGATAATAAGTAGGATCTTCACTTATCTTTTTTAAACAATATTCAAATTCAGCCATTCTATCAAATGTATTAAACTTAAATATATTTTCTGCTGTATTAATCTTAACATGGCACTCAATTAGTTCTAATATTTCTTTCTTACTTAATTTGTCAGAGAATTTATCAACATATAGATTTGATACATTATCAATTGAATTCTTTCTTTTTATGTCAATTTCTGTATCATATAATGAAATAAGATAAGAATAGTCTTCCGGAATTAATGAGAAGAATTCATACTTACTAGAATAATTATTTGATATAAATCTATTATCATTTAACACATTATTTCTCATTGATTCTAGATTGAATAGTTTAGGATATAAATCAATCAACTCTTTTTTTAATGCAGGATATTTTTTAAACCATAAAGAATATTGTTCTTGCAATTCTTTATTATCTTTTAACATATTATAGAATTCTTCTTTATTATTCTCAATATACTTTTCAAAAAAATAAGGCATCAATTCAACTCTAAATTCTGCGGATAACTCCTTATCTTCACTAGTTGATGATTTTATAAAGAACTCTGTTTTTTCTTCTTCAGAAAAACCAATATCATCTATGCTTTTTTCATATTCATCAAAAGTTTTACCTTTAACTTGTTGATAAAAATCACGTAATGCTAAAGCAAATAGTTCATCATCTTTATTCTTTATACTTTCAATTAGTCTTTTTTTAGTATTTTCATCCATAATATAATACTCCTATAGTAAAATTGTACAATATTTTATATCATTTTTCAATTTTTTCTTTTTTCATATTATTATATCCTTTAAATACTGTCCCTGAACCAAATTCTTTATTAATATTATCTATTATATTATCTAGTTCTTTATCAGTTATTACTTTATGATTTTCATCAAATAATGATAACTGAATATCATTGTTATTAGACATATCTGTTACTCTAAGACCAACTAATCTAACTGGTTCTAGATTCCATAACTTATTAAAAGCTAATTTAGCATTCTTAAATATTTCTTCTTCTAAATTAGTATTATTATCTAGTTTTATTTGATGATTATATGTTTTAAATGATGTATATCTAAGTGTTACTACTATAGTTCTAGCGTACATTCCTCTTTTCTTTAATTCTTGTGATATTTTTTTAGAGAAATTACTTAGTTCACTATAAAGAATAGTTTTATCTTCTATATCATCTTCTAATGTTTTAGAAAAACCTATTCCTTTTCTTTCATCATATTTATTTTCCACAGGAGAATCATCTATACCATTTGCGTATTCATGTAACATTTTACCTTGTGATTTTAATATAGCTACTAGTTTATTTTCATCATAATTAGCTAGATCTCCAATTGTTTTAATACCTAGACTTTCTAATTTAGCACATGCTGCTTTACCTGCCATAAATAGATCTCTAACTGGTAATGAGTGCATTTTTTCTTTTATTTCATAAGAATAAAGAGTATGTACTTTATTAGGTTTTTCAAAATCACTAGCCATTTTAGCAAGTAACTTATTATTACCTATACCTACATTAACAGTAAAACCAAATCTTTTATATATTTCATCTTTTAACTTATGAGCAAATTTTACTTCTGGTCCATATAGTTTTCTCATTTCTGTATAATCAACAAAACATTCATCTATTGAAAACTGTTCATATGTTGGAAATAAATATTTTATTAATCTCATCATATTCTTAGAACACTCTCTATAAAATTCTCTATCTTGATGAGTAACTATTACATCCTTATATATTCTTCTTGCATCCGCTAAATTCATAGGAGACTTAATACCTATCTTTTTAGCTGGTATAGAAGCTGCGACTACTATTCCATGTCTTTTTACTTCTTCACCTGAAACAACCGCTATTTCGTTTCTTAAATCGATAGAACTACCCTCTTTTAATAGTTTTAAAGCAGACCACGATAAAAAAGCACTATTAACATCAATATGCATAATAATTCTATCCATTTTTAATCACCAATTATATTCTATCATAAATGGGTATATATCACATACAAAAATAAACTAATATCATAGAATAATATGAAAGGAATGGTATAATGAACGATAATTTATCTATGAATAATAAATTAGTTAGTGTATCAGAAGGATTTAATAGAGGTAATATGTTTGATAATATATTTGATCCATATAAATATATAGCAGATGTTAAGACATCTGATCCGAGATCAGATCTATTATTAAAAGTCCAAATGTACTCTTTTGCAGCGCATGAAATGAACTTATATTTAGATCTATACCCAAATGATATTCAAGCAATTGGTTTATATAATCAGTATACTGAGGAGGTTAATAGATTAATAGTTGAATATGAAAGTAAGTATGGAAAGATATGTTTAGGTATAAATGAAAGTTATAACTGGGAATGGATTAAATCTCCATGGCCATGGGAAAGGATATAGTTATGTGGAAATATGAAAAGAAATTACAGTTTCCTGTAAATATTAAAAATAAAAATATAAAAATGGCTAAGTATATCATTACACAATGTGGTGGCGCTAATGGTGAATTAGGAGCAACTCTTAGATATATGAATCAAAGATATACAATGCCAGATGATTATGGAAAAAGTGAACTTACTGATATCGCCACTGAAGAACTAGCTCATCTTGAAATAATTAGTGCGATGGTATATCAATTATTAGATGGTGCAAATGCTGAAGAACTAGAAAAAGAAGGACTAGGTTCACAATATACAGAACATAAACTTGGCATTTATCCACAGGATTCTAATGGTATACCATTTACTGCTTCTTATTTTGCAGTAACGGGTGATTATTTAGCTGATATATCAGAAGATATGGCAGCAGAACAAAAAGCAAGAGCAACTTATGAAAACTTAATGGATTTAACAGATGATCCTGATTTACTTGCTCCCCTATCTTTTTTAAGACAAAGAGAAATAGTTCACTTTGAAAGATTTAAAAAACTATTCGAATATTACAGTAAACAAAAAAAGAAATAATTCTATTTCTTTTTTGTTTCTTTCTTTGTAGTTTTCTTTTTAGTAGTTGGTTTCTTCTTTGGTTTCTCTTCTTTTACTTGTTCCATAACAACAGTATCTTCTTTTTCATAACCAAATTCAAATGTCTTATCTTCATCTACTCCATCAATATCAATATCTAATATACTTGAAGAAGGTCTATTTTTTGCTTCTTTTCTAGATTTGATAATTGAAGAAAGAACCATTATTACAATTATTAAAGCTACAACACCAATAATAATCATAATAATCATATCTTTATCTATTTTCATAATAATCATATCCTTTTCTATAACAAGTATACTATTTTAATTATTATTTTTCAATAATTATTATTGATTTTTACATGTATTATAATATAATTAAGTAAAGGAGGATTTTTATGGGAGCAGTATTTATAATATTATCGATTTTACTTTTTTTCCTTCTAATATCTATTAGACAAATATCTGAATATGAAAGAGGAATTCTTTTTAAATTTGGTAAATTTAAAAGAATTATGGAACCAGGTTGGAATTTTGTATTTCCAATATTTGAGACATATAGTAAGGTAGATATTAGAACAAAGGCAGTTGACGTACCTGAACAAGACGCTATTACTAAAGATAATGTTTCTATTAGAATTAATGCAGTTATATACTATAAAGTATTTGATGCATCTAAAGCTATACTTGCTGTTGAAAGATATCAATATGCAGTTGGACAACTAGCTCAAACTACTATGAGAAATGCTGTTGGTGCTGTATCTCTTGATGAATTATTATCTGAAAGAGATAAGATATCTACAGAAATATGTAAGGTAATTGATGAGGCAACTGATCCATGGGGAATTAAGGTAGAAAACGTTGAATTAAAGGATGTTAAACTACCTGAAGAAATGCAAAGAGTTATTGCTAAAGTAGCTGAAGCAGAAAGAGAAAAAGAAGCTGTAATCACTAAATCTAAAGGTGAAAAAGAAGCTGCTGATAACTTAGCTGCTGCTGCAGAAGTATTAAGCGAATCACCAGGTGCTCTTCACTTAAGAACATTAGCTACTTTAAATGATTTATCATCAGATCAATCAAATACAATAATATTTGCAATACCACTTGAAGTATTACAAGCTTTTGGTGAAAAGAATGCAACTAAAGTTGTGGATAAAATTAAAAATGTAACAAAAAAATAGGCTTTAAGCCTATTTTTCTTTTTTAAATAATAGTTTCTTAGGTACTATTTCAGCTGATCTTTTATAATCACATTCTTCGACTATAAATTTATCTAATACCCATTTGCCTTCAATATTTGGAGTATATACTTGTATTCCTTTTTTAACACATGGAAATTGTGTAATATCTAAAGTATTAACATCTTGATGTACTTTTTCGCAATTTCTAAATTGTTCCATACTGCAGCTTTTAGCAGCTCCACATTCATGATGTCTATGATTATCAAATCTAGCACTTACTAAATTACTGAAGCAATGTTTTCTATAAGTATAAAAAGCTTCATCACTTTCTATTTTCTTTTCATCTACATTTTCCATTATCTTATCTAGTACACTTTCATCTTTATAGTTTTCAATCTTACAACTTTCAATTTTCTTTATTTCACTATTAGAAATATTAGATACTAAGAAAGAGTAATATAACCTAACAATATGCTTAATCAAAACACATGTAGTTAAATCAGGATATTTTTCTAAACTATCTTTTATAATATTATAAGAGAATTCATATTCATTTCCCCTATTTTTTTTATTGTAAAAATACACAGCACTTACAAAATCATTAATTATTTTATTTAAATCCTCTTTTTTCTTTACTCTTTTTAGTTTATTCATAGCTGGAGTAACTACTTCCTCACTATAAGCTGCTCTTACTACATTAGTAAAACCTGTTAAATTTTTAAGAAACTTTTTACTATTCTCATCTTTTAATTGGTCTTTTAATTTTTTATAATTAATTAGCTTATTAAAAAACATATCATCACTTTCAAGATGTAAATATTTTATATTATATATGTATCTATATCCAAAAGTATATTCGTCGTCTTCTTTAATTACTATCTCTTCAATTTTCTTCATAAAAATCACTTTCTTTCGATTGTTTATTATATATTATTTTTTATAAAAGTCAATTAAAAAGAACTATTTTACTAGGTTCGTATAATAGTCCTTCCATAGTTTATAAACATTGTCCTTACTATAAAATTTAGAAATATATTTAGCGTTTTCAACTGCTTCTTTATATAATTTTTTATCAGTGCTTAATTTCTTAATTAGATCTGCAAAATCATCATTATTATCTGCGCATAAGTATTTTTTAAATAGTATATCTTCATATAACTCAAGACTTCTAAGAAGTATTGGAGTATCAGTAGAACAAGCTTCTAATATAGTCATTGGGAATAATTCATTATATGATGGAACAAACAATAAATCACATGCATTAAATAAATCATTCATTTCGGTTCTTGGAATGATACCTATAAATTTAACATTCTTAGGTGGATTATCCATTACTTTTTGTAATTCTTTATGGCCATCAGTTATTCCTCCAAAAGAAAATCCTCCAGCCCAAATAAATTTTATATTAGGTAACTTTTTAGCAGTTTCAACAAAATCTAGAACACCTTTTCTATTTTGAACTTGACCTGCGCCTAGTACTACAAAATCTTTTTCTTCAATATCGTATTTCTTTCTAAGTTCTTTAATTTCTTTATCAGTCTTTTTAAAGAATTTTTCTTTAGATACAAAGTTTGGAATATAAGTAATCTTGTTTTCATCTAAACCAGCTTTTACCATATCTTTTTTAAATATTGGATTAACTACTACTAAGTTATCTGCATTTTTATAAAACTTAATAACATATCTTTTAAATATTTTAAAAGCTAGTTTTGGTAACTTAATAGATCCATCTAATGTATCAGGTAAAAAGTGTACATACGCAATTGTAGGAACCTTTGCTCTTTTCATTTTAAAATAATTTCTAGGTTCAACTGTATGTGCGTGAATAATATCACTATTTTTTATCTTATCATTTAGTAAAACTTCAAAATCATCTTTACCATCTTCTTTAAGTAATTTCATTAATTCTAAATATGCTGAACCTACTCCTTGACCATCAACTGAATCAGCCATAGATAACATATTTATTCTTATTTTCTTTTTCATAATATCACCAAAATAATTATAACATGTAAATTAATAATTAGTAAATGAAAATAATATATAAGATATGATATAATTATTGTGGAGGTATACTTATGAATGAAATGGTAAAAAATAGCATTGAAGCAAGAAGAAACGCTATATTTAGTACATATGATATTAAAGATCAAGGTTTATTAGATAGAATTGATGAATTCTTTAATAGATTAAATGAATATGGGTCTAAGTATGATGATGTTATGAAATTTGAAACAGATTTTGCTTCTTCAGATTTATGTAAAGAATATGGTGAACTATTTATGATAATAAATAGTACTATTAATCCTGAACCAGAAGTTGATGAAGGTAAAGAGTTACTTAAAGAAGCTGCGGGTGATGTAACAAGATACGCAAAAAGGACTGTAAAAGAAGATTTAGCTAGTAAAGCTAGAAGTACTCCAATAATTGGAGATGTAATGGAAGCTAAACAATATGCTGATTTTTTTGGAAGATTTAAAAAGAAAAAAGATAAAGATGAATAAAGAGTACTAATTAGTACTCTTTTTTTTATTGATATAAGTTTTTAAATCCATATTCTGATAATTTCTTACCTATATTTGAAGACTTATCCACATATATTTTTTCTAAGTTAGGGCAATTATCTAAAGCATGTTCCCCAAAATCTAATACTGATGATGGAATATTGATTTCCTTTAATTCTAAACATCCTATAAATGACTGATGCCCTACTCTAATTATTGTATCTGGTAATACAATTTTTTTTACTTTAAGATTTCCATAAAAAGCAGAATCTTCTATAGTTAAAACCGGTTTACCATTTATACTTTTAGGAACTTCAACAATTTCTTCATCACCATTATAAGTAACTATGGATATATGTTCTTCATATTCATCTATTGTATATTTATCTATCTCTACATAACTAGATATCTTATTTTTATATAACCTATCTAAAGCATTATCATGTCTATTAAAGATTAGAAATAGAATTATTGCTAATATTCCTACTATAACTATTCCATATAGTATTTTCTTTTTCATTTAACACCTCAATATATAGTTTTGTCAGTTTTATCACTAAATTTTTCAAATGTTTTAATAGTCTCTTCTCTATCCATAGATTCAAGTTTCATAACAGATTCATCATCACAATTATTATTTATAAACTTATATATAAAGTCATCTCTAAATCCAATATTAGCTGCATCTTCTTTTGTATTCCCATAATAAACTGTCTTTATATTAGACCATATAATTGCAGACAAACACATTGGACATGGGTAACAAGATGTATATATTTCACATCCAGTTAAATCATAAGAATTAATATTCTTACAAGCATCTCTTATAGCCATTATTTCTGCATGCGCAGTTGGATCATTATTACCAAGAACATGATTTGATCCTCTTCCTATTATTATTCCTTCTTTAACAATACAAGCACCAAAAGGTCCTCCTACATTTGTTTTTAAATTATCTTCTGATAATTTAATTGCTTCTTCCATGAATTTATTCATAACATACTCCTTTATAACATTTATACTTTATATTATAACATTTATATATATATTATCAACTCTACTAATTCTTATTACTAGTTATAAATTTGACAAAATATAACAATTATGATAGTATAATGCACGAATTTCAAAAAAAGGGGGAAATTTTTATGAAATTAACAGTAGAACAATTACTAGAAAGAATTGAAAAAGATTATTATTATTTTAAAAGAGTTAGAGAAGAAGTAAGAACAAATCCTGATTTTATTAAATTAGCTTTAATGAAAAATATATATACTTATTTAGTTTTACCAGAAGAAGAAAAGAATAATAAAGAAATAGTTCAAATGGTATTAGATAATGCTAAATATAATTTTCCATTAAGAGAAATAAGAGTTCAAGATGAAGAACAACAAGAAACTTTAAAAAGATTAAAAAGAAATAGAGGTTATTTATCACTATTTAAAAAATTATTCATCAAAGAAAATGAAGAAGAAAAAGATAAAAATAATATTGAAGATATTTGTTTAAAAAATATTGATGAAAACTTTATTAGTCAAATGGATACTTTAATTGAAGGATTAGATGAAGTTGAAGTTAAGTATATTAAAGAATTATACAGATTAGATGGTTCTTCTGAACAAATAAGACATAATAGAGTATTAGGTTATAATATTCCAGCACCATATTGTGTTGAAGTAGTTACACCTAAATCAATAGTTAATAAAGCAATTAAAAAAATAAAAATGAATATTAATAACAATCAAGTTATTATAGGTTTAAAAAAATAATAATTTTAGTAATTGCAAAAAAAAGATAAGATTGAATACAATCTTATCTTTTTTATGATAAACAATGTTGATTTTTTATTCAACAAAAAAATCAATCCTTTTGAGATTGATTTCTATTTAATGTCCGAATAGTTCGAACAGAATTATCTAATGGAGCAGATGAGCGGAATCGAACCGCCGTCTAAGCCTTGGCAAGGCCTCGTACTAACCGTTGTACTACATCTGCATACATGGAGGACCTAGTCGGATTTGAACCAACGATCAGGGAGTTGCAGTCCCGTGCCTTACCACTTGGCTATAGGTCCGTCCGTGTTTAATTATAACAAATTATTATTTTGAATACAATATATAATATTCAAAAAACTATTCTTTAGCCTCTTTTTCTTTATTTTTAATAAACTTAGGTTTAACTTTTAATAGATATTCAGATAAATTAGTTTCTATTTCTACTAATGCTTTAGGAGAAATATCAGATAATCTTATTACTTCTTTAATAGTATCTATATCAAGTCTACCAAATATCATACCTTTATAAACTTCAAAGTCATTAAACATATCAGGTGTAACTGATACAAAAGTATAACCCCATAATACTCTTTTTTGAGCGATTATAATTCTTTTATTCGTAAAAGCAATTATACAAGTTGCAAAAACATTAAATGGATTTGTATTTCTTTGTGCTGGAAAAACATAAATGATCTTTTCATCTTTATTAAGATGTTTTGTTAACACTTTACAGTGTTGTCTAATTCTCCATGCTATTGTTGATGGATACTTTTTTAAAAAATTATGAACTAGTTCATATACTTCATTTAGTGTATATTGTTTTCCTGCCATATAAATCCCTCTTTTCTTATTCTTATTATATCATATTAATGACTTTTTTCAACAAAAAAGGATGCTATTGTATATCATCCTTTTTTTTATATTCTTCTAATACTTCTAATGTTTCTTTAGCTAAATAAGTTGCTCTTGGATCTTCTTTATTATAATCAGATAATAATTCATCTACTTCTTCCATATCAATAAAGAATCCTCTTAAATTATCTTCTTTTTCTACTTTAGTTAAATTAAAATATTCAATATTATCATCTGTAGTAAAACCAGTAAAATAATATGTTATTAATAATCTATTAACTATTGTTCCTTCATGAGTTTCATAATCTCTTAAATAGTTTTTAACTACTAAAAATGGTTCTACATCATCTAATAATATATTTATATTAGTTTCTTCCATTACTTCTCTTTTAATAGTATCTACTGGTGTTTCTCCCTTTTCTATTTTTCCACCAGGTAAAAAGTATACTCTACCAAATCTAGTTAGAACTATTTCATTATCACTATTTCTAAGTACTATTCTAGATTTTTCTAATACTTCAGTAATTTCATCTTCTTTTAATCTTGACTTGTTAAATACTATTTCCTTCATCCTATCACCCTCTAATTTAATTATAACATAAAAAAAGATTTAATTATATTAAATTAAATCTTTCTTTAATTCTTTCTTTACCAAGTAATCTAAGTATGTCATATAAATCAGGTGTTTGACTTCTAGTAGTAAGACTAACTCTTATTACTGTGGAAACATCTGCGACAGAACCTTTATAGTTATCCGGATTTTCTTTATAATCTTTCATATTAGAAGCATAACCTAGTTCATCACTTAAATCTTTTATCTTGTTAAACCAAGTATCTTTATCATCTTTTACATCATAATACTTATCTATGTATGTATTAATAATGTTCTTAATTTCTTCTTTATCAGTAACACCCTGATAATCATATCCATATTCATCTTTATATTTATCAAATAACTCATCATACATATACCAAACTTGTCCTTTAACATCAGAGAACTTTTCATAATCTTTTCTAGGTTTCTTTTGTTCTCTTTCTATATTAAAAATATCTTTTGAATAATCTGGATACTTTTCTAAAATTTCTTTAAATTCTTCATCATACTTAGTTGCGTATTCAATTGTTCTATCATATACTTCATCTTTAGTTAATCTACTAATAAAGTTTTTAGATATATTATATAGTTTAGGTAAATCAAATAAAGTACCTGAAGATGATGGAATCTTTTTAAAATCAAATTTAAAGTCATCAATATTACCATTTGGATTTTGATCTAACCATCCTTCAAAGTTTGAATTACAAACTGTTGCTAGATAAAGCATAATTGCTTCTTTTGGTACTCCAGCTTCTGTAAAATAGCTAACTGCAGCTTCTGGATCTTTTCTTTTACTTAGTTTTCTAATAGTACCATTATCATTTTTAGTAAGTGGTGCATAATGTACATACTTAGGTGCTTTAAATCCTAACATTTCATTAAATTGAATATGTTTAGGTAAAGATGAAATCCATTCATCTCCTCTTATAACATGCGTTGTATGCATTAAATGATCATCTATTACTGATGCAAAATGATATGTAGGTATTCCATCACTCTTGATAATTACTTCATCTATATCATTTTCAGGCATTTCCATAGTACCTTTAACTAAGTCATTTACTTTTATCTTATTAAAGAAACTACCTGGAGATTTAATTCTTATTATGAATTTTTCTCCTTTATTAATTCTATCTAATACTTCTTCTTTAGATAAATTTCTATCTTTAGCATATCTACCATATATACCTATTCTTTGTTTAGATTTCATTTGTTGTTCTCTTATTTCATCAAGTTCTTCTTTAGATAAGAATGATGCATAAGCTTTATCTTCTTCGATTAATCTTTTAGCATATGCTCTATAGATATCCGCTCTTTTAGTTTGGATATATGGTCCATAATTACCTTTTTCTTCTGTTTCAGATATAGGTCCTTCATCAAAAGTAATATTAAATGATTTTAAACTATCTATTATTTGAGATATACCATTTTCTATACTTCTTTCTTGATCTGTATCCTCAATTCTTAAATAACAAATACCTCCAGATTGTTTAGCAAATCTCTTATCTAAAAATGATGATTCTAATGCTCCTATATGTACAAATCCTGTTGGAGATGGTGCGTATCTTGTTACCATTGCTCCTTCTGGTAAATCTCTTTCTGGATACATTTTTTCATATTCTTCCCATGTATGTTTTACCCCTGGTAAAAGTAAATCTGCATATTCTTTATTAGTCATTTTTATTCCTCCTCAAATTTTAATTCTTTAACACTATTTATATCTATTCCATAGATTTCTGTAGCTATATCATCACAAAATAATGTAGTTAATTTACTCTTATCTACTTCTAAAAGTTCTTCCACTTCTTTTATCTTTTCTATAGAATCTGCTTCAAATTCCATATATGTTGGAATCATTGGCCATGTATCTATATCTATTTCTACATCATTAAGATAATATCTTATTCTTTTATTTTCTTGATAGTTCTTATGCTTATACCCTAATACTTCAAGCATCTCATTTGTTTCTTCAAAACTAGATACCACTATTTCAAGTTCCTTAGTTCCATCAATTGCATTTGATTCTACATTTTTATATGTTAATGTAGTTTCTTCTCCATTAGTTCTGAGTCTTATCCACTGACCTTCTCTTTTAGGACTAAAGTCATAAGTAAATCTTTTTTGAAACCATTCTCCTGCTTTTGTAGCTCCTAATTCTTCTAGTTTCTTGATTACTTTATCTTTATCAATTTCTAAGACTCTTTCTTCTATTTCAGTATGCATATTCCCCTCCTTTAAATAAAAAAAGTCCCTATGATGTAAGGACTATCTCTAGCGGTACCACCTTACTTCATAGAAACACTATGCTCTTTTAATTATAACGTAATTAACGATTATTGATATGTGATAGTTTCTTCAAATAATAATTATATCTAGTTTCACCTAACCTAGACTCTCTACAATAATTTAATTATTTTACTCTTCTCTCACTCAATTTACTAAGATTTTATACCAAATTTATTGATATGTCAATATCTTATCCGTGTCTTCCTCCACCAGATGAGAATCCTCCTCCAGAGTGACCTCCAAATGATGAATGACCTCCTCCTCCAGATGATGAACTTGATTCTGTATAAGATGTAACATGTGATGATATTAACCTATCATTCTTTTCTAATAGTTTAAATGTTTCTTGATTTAGATAAGCTGCTGCTTGAGTAGCAGTCTTAACCATTTTATTCTTTTTAACATTAACCATTACAAATATTAAAGTAATTATACCCGCTATAACAGCACATATTCCAAAATGTGGACTAAATTTTTTTCTTAAGTATCCCATATCATCTACAGTATAATTATCTAATCCTGATTGTGAATGATAGTACTCAACTTTATCTAACCATTTATTAAATCCAGCTAAATATCTTCCTGCGTGTATATCATTATATAATGCATCTAATATTGAAGACATTCTTGTATCATAGTATTGAAGCTGTGCATCTCCAAAAGATAACATATCATAATATGGATCTAATGAATAAGTATTTCTAAATAATACTACACCATCATATTTTTCAAAATCTAAACCAAAATCATTGAAGTCATAGAAATCTGATACAAAATATGAATTATCTGAATCTTTAGAATATGGATAATTATAAGTAAGTATTATTATTTCCATATTATATTCTTTAATTAATGGCATTATTCTATTATATAATTCTTGCTCTTCTTCATCAGTTAATATGTCTGAAAAATCATATATTTTTTTACTAGCATCTACATATGGTGTCTTTTTAGCATATTCTATACTTTCTTGAGTCATATCCCATTTTTTACTAACACCATAGTTATTCTCTGCAGTTCTTTCTTTAGTAACAACTTCTGCTTTTGTTACAGTTATAGGTAGTAACAATAGACAAAGTGTTATAAGTATTAATCTTATCTTTCTCATTTGTTACCTCCCCATATATAAGCCAAATAAATAACTAATTCTATTAAACCAAAACTAATTAAGAATGTAATAATAGATACTATTACTACTTTAGCTTTATTTAAAGGTATATTACCAACAAATTTACCTGTTTGACCATTCATTGCAAATGTATAATATTTATCCATATATTTAACATTAACCATATAAACTGGTAGTAATACATAGTAGAAATCTCTAACTATATTATTATGTTCATTATGAATAATTCTAGGTACTCCATGATGACAAGTAGCTAATATTTCTTTTTCACCAGAATTAACTACTCTTTTTTGAGCATCATCATAACTATCTTGTTCATCTATATCATATTTTTCTGCAAGGAATCCTGATAAATATGCATGGTTATAATCAACTAAACCTTCATAATCAAATGGTTCAATTGAATTCATTAAATCGTTATCAAATCTAGAACTTCCATCTACTGGAACTTTTTCAAATGTCATATTAGCTTTTCTTTGCATTTCATATGTATCTGTTTTTGTATAATGAGTTCTACCTACTGTCCAGTGAGTAACATCATCACCTCTAGCAACTATATCTCCAGTATACATAATGTTATATAGCCAGAATGGAATATATATTCCTCTTATTTTTTCTATATTTTCTTCATTATTAAAGTCCTTTGGTACAAACATTCTTCCTTTACTGATATTCTTAAATGCTTTTTTAGCTTCTTCAACATCAGTCTTAAATGGAATTATATATGTAGGATGAAATTTACCAGCTAATTTATTTTTTAAGATTGCAGTATTTCCACAGTATACACAGAAAGTCGCACTAGTTTGTTCATCCGCAACTATTATTGCTCCACAATCTGGACAATTATATTCAAAATAGTTACCTTCATCTTCTTCTAAATGTTTATGTTCATTTTTTTCT
This sequence comes from Bacilli bacterium, assembly GCA_017511805.1. Classification (GTDB taxonomy): domain Bacteria; phylum Bacillota_I; class Bacilli_A; order RF39; family UBA660; genus RUG13038. The sequence continues at coordinate 173,002 of JAFWJA010000021.1, read as the reverse complement.
TTAGAAGCAGCTGACTTATACTTAGTTTCTAGTTCTTCAATAGTATATTCACTATTACAATACTTACAAGTCCATTTACCTTTTTTAGGATCAAATGTTAATTTTGACCCACAACCTGGACATCTACTATCTATCGCAGTTGAATTCTTTTTAACTCTAGGTTGTTTTACTTCTGTAACTTTTTCTTCTGTCTTAGATTCTTCTTTTTTAATTCCAGCCATATTTACCTCCTATTAGATTTTCTTTAATTCATTATTTAAAATCGAATATAAATATATATTAACTTCTTTATTAGTTTTATTATTTATATACTCTTTATAGCCATTTAATTGCTTAATATATGCTTCATCTTCTATATCACTAAGCTTATAATCTATTATATCAATAAATGACTCATATTCAAACATTAAATCTATAATTCCATGATAAAATTTTCCATCTTTTTCGTATGCAAATTCATATTCTTTATATGTCTTACCTGGCTTTTTATTATATACTTCAAGGAACTTTTTAACTTTTTCATTAGTAGTAGCTTCAAAGTCCTCTACTTCAAATATATGATGGATATCAGTACCATATTTCATATTGTTAATTTCTTCTATTGTTAGAATCTTATTTTGAGTTTTAGAGTATTTATTTTCTTCTACTAATACTTTATTCTTAGATATTTCATTTACTTTAATCTTAGTACTATTTTCTTTAACAATATCAGATAAATTTATGTTTCTATTCTTTTCATAATCTTTAGTCATAGAAACATTTTCTATATTAGTAATATATTCTTTTAATTCTTTTTGTACCGATAATATCATATCTAAAAATGATCTATAATTTGATCTAGTAACGTTATCTATAACACCATTACTATCTTTACTACTATATATTTCTTTATCTAGATCTCCTAGTAATATCATCTTTTCTTTTGCTCTAGTAAGTGCTACATAAAATAATCTTATTTTTTCAGATATTTCTTCTTTGATAGTTTCTTCTTTTATAAGATATTTATATATAGTATCACTAATTCCTTCATCAAAATAAGGTGTTATTATTCCATAGTTATTATCATATAAAAATCTATCTTGTGTATCTCTTAAATTAAACTTATTATAAAGACTCCCATAATAACAAATACTATATTCTAGACCCTTAGATTTATGTATAGTCATAATCTTAACTGCGTTCTCTATAGTTTTATTATTACTATATTTTATTTCATAATTATTTTCTATTATATCTTCTAAATAATTAGAAAAATCATCTATTGTAAAACCTAGTTCTTCTTTAGTATCTATATAATTATATAAGTACTCTATTGTAGCCATAGAATTCTCTACATTACCTATCTTAACAAGTGATTCAATTATATTAAATTTCTCAATTATATAAGTAATTAGGTCTTTTGAAGTCATACTATCTATATCAATAGATTTAAGTTTTTTAAATATATCATTTTGTCTAAATGAGTTATTTAAGAATAAATCAAATATCTCTTGATCAGTATACTCAAATATAAATGATCTTAGTATTGATACAAATGCATGTTTAAAATCATTATCTATTTCATTTTTATTAATCTTACTAATTGTTATAAAGAAGTTCTTTATAAGTAAAAGGATTACTTCATCATTTAGTTTTTCATCTTTTAATATAGATAACGGAATATTATTGTATTCAAATATCTTTTTATATAGATTAAAGCTATTAGATCTATCTAGTAATATAACAAAGTCTTTATATTCACAAGGTCTTACTCCCCCTAGATCTCTATCAAATACTTTATATTTATTATTAATCTTTTCTTTTATATCATTTGCGATAATAAATATTTCGTATTCTTCTTTAGTAAAACCCGATTCTTTATCATAGTCATAATCATATATTTCAAAATTACTGTTTTGATCTACTTTACCTTCTTCGTTATAGGACTTATTACCAAATACCATTTCATGTGAATATTTATAATCCGCTCCTCCTATAATATCATCCATTATTAAATCAAATACTTTATTTATATTTTTAACTGTTTCTTCTCTTGATCTAAAGTTCTCTTTTAAATCTATTTTTATTCCACCATCATTATTTTTATATCTATCATATTTATTCTTAAATATATATGGATTAGCGTTTCTAAATCTATAAATAGATTGTTTTATATCTCCAACCATATAAACATTATTATCAGATATTAATGATATAAATTCTTCTTGTATATCATTAGTATCTTGATATTCATCTACCATTATTTCATTTAAACTATTCTTTATTTCTTCTCTAATATCTTCATGTTCTTTAAGTAACTTGATAGATAACTTAGCTACATCACTAAATTCATATATATCATTTTCAAATTTAAATTTATTTAATCTAGTATTTAAATCTCTAACAATAGTTATAATTCCTGATACATAGTCTTTGGCCTTAAGTATTTCATTTTTTATTTCACCAGTATTTTCATAACTACATAGTGCCTTTATACCATCTATTTCTTCTTTAATAGCTTGTTTATATATTTTAGCTTCTTCATAATCTGTTACTAATCTTGGTAATGATACATTAGAATTATTCTTTATATCTTCATAACTAGAACTAATTAATAACATTGATACTGATGAATTAATCTTCTCTAAATACTTAGAATCCACATAATAAGATAAACTATTTATTAAGTCCTTAATTACCTCTATTTTACCCTTTATATTATCTAGTAATTTATCTATTACACTATCTAAATAATTATCACTAAAATAATTATCCATATAAGAATCTAAATAATTATCTAAATCTATATTTAGATCTAATTTATTTGAAATATTAAGAACTGCTTTTTTAATTTCAGTATCATCTTTTGTGCAAAAATCACTGATTAATTTTATAAACTCTTTATTATTTGATTCATAATATGAATCAAATAGTTCATCTAGTATTTCTTCTTTTTTATAATTAATAATATCTGAATCCGCAATTTTTAAATTCTTATCTACATTAAGTATATAGTGATACTTTTTTAATAAAGATAAAGCATAACTATCAAATGTAGTTATATATGCTGTATCTATATATTTTAATTCCTCTAGTAAGTTCTCTTTTTTAATCTTTTTTCTTATTCTATTTTTCATACCTCTTGCGGCAGCATTAGTAAATGTTAGAATAAGTAGTTCATTTATATGAACACCAGACTTAAGCTTTCTAATTACTCTTTCAGATAATACTTCTGTCTTACCTGAACCTGCGCCAGCTGAAACTATTATATTAGAGTTATCTAAATCAATAGCTTTTCTTTGATCATTAGTCCAATTAGGCATTAGTATCACCTCCTAAAAAGTCTAAATCTTTTACTTCATCTAAAATCTTAATATTATCTTCTTTCATAAAACATATATCTTTATACTTACAATAAGTACAAGATACATTATTAAATCCTATTCTTTTAGGATCTATATCAAAATTACAATCTAATATCTCATCTCTTGCGTTATCTATCTTTTTATCAGTTAATTTATATAGTTCATCCATTTGTTCTTTTGTTAGTAATTTAGAATAACTACTAAAACCATCTTTAGTTTTAGATAAAGATTTAATTACTTCACTATGTTCATATGAATCATCAAATTCATTTAAATATTCTTCATCATATAAAGAATAACCTGTTAATTTAAGTTGTTCTTCTTTTAATCTAGTATATGTCTTTTTAGGATCTTTTTTTATTTCATTATTAAGTATCTTTTGTAAATACATACCTACTACTTCAGCATTCTTTATATCACCATTTTTAGATAAATATAAATATACTGGAAGCTGCATATTAAGACCATAGATACTGTTACAAAGATTAAAGTCTTGAGTACCAGTTTTATAATCTATTATTACTAGTAATGTTTTACCATTATATTCTTCATATAATAACTTATCTATATACCCAATAAAGTCTACTTTAATAGAGCTATCTTTATTAATAGAGAACTTATTCTCATATAAAGCATTCTTAAAATTAGAATGAGAATATTGTTTCTTAATTGTATCTATTATAAAAACTAGTTCATCTTTTAATTTATTTATAAAGAATTCTTCTTTAATAGTTAGGTCTCTTTCTATATAAGAATTATATTCTTTATCAAAATCAAAACCAGGTTCAAAAGCCTTAGATAAGACATAGTGAAAAAGATTTCCAATATAAATCGCAAATGTTTCTTCATACTTATCTAGTTTTAATATACTATTTAAATAATATCTAAACTTACATTTATAAAAAGTATCCATACTTGAATAAGATAAAGTTAGTTTATTCTTTAAATACTCATATAATTTATCTTTAGATATCTTTTTATATTCATTACTAAATGTATTATAATTAGTACTCTTATAATTATTAAATAATAGTTCTAATTCATCACTATAATCTAAATACTTAATATAGTTATCTATATCTATTCCTAGTAATAAATTATTAAAACTATTTGAATAAGAATAGTTATATTTAGAACCAGTTTCTATATCATAACCTAATTCTTCATTTAAATTAGATATACCATAATCATTAAAAGTACTCTTTAATTTATAAGTAATAACCATATTCTTAATAGATTTTATATTACTTACTGTACTAGATCTTAGTTCACTAGTTATTTCATACGATTTATCTAGACCTATGATCTCTTTTTCTTTATCACTTAAATAATCTTCATCTTTATAAATTCTAGGTATTACTCCGTCATTAAATCCTATTAAAAATGCATATTCATCTTCTTTTACTTCACTTAAATTAACTAGTTCTACAGCATTTTCATACTTTTTATCTAGTTTTATATTCTTAAATTCATTAATATATATTTCTCTTTTTATATCTTCATCTTCAATAAATAAGTACTTATTAATAACACTTATAATCTTATTACTGATGTAATCATTTCCTAATTCATAATCTTTTTCAGATAAGAATTTTTGACAGATATTAGTAGAATATATAGATTCATTTTTAAGATTAATAGTAATATTATGCATATTAAAAACAGTATTCATTATAAAATAATACTCATCACTATAATTAACTATTTTTATTTTATTTATATCTATTCCTTGATCTAATAAATCTCTTATACTTGATGCGATAAAACTAACTTCACTAAACATATCTTCAAATTCATATATAGTATGTTTATAATCATTTGATTCTGGTTTTAAATAATTAGTGTTTATTTTATCTAATATATTTCTAGAATAAGAATCTATATAATCATACCCATATACATATACTGAATAATGATTTAGTTCTTTTAAAAATAATTCATCTACTTTATAAAACTTATCTAATTCATTCTTAATTTTAACAAGATTATCTAACTTATTATTATCATACTTTTTATTATCAACATATCTTATATTTTCTAATATTATTTTAGCGTTTTTATATTTATATTTATAGTTTTTCATTAAGTAATATAAAGCATCTTCTTCATAATAACCAAATCTATCTACTACTTCTTTTATTGACATAAACTTAATATTTTTAAGTTCATTTTCTTTTGATAATTCTAGTAATAAATCTCTTCTTATATTATTTGGAACTATATATAAACTGCCATTAATAAGCTTCATATTACCACCCATTTAATTATATCAAAAAATAGTAGATTAATCATCTACTATCTAGATTATTATTAACTAATTTTAGTACTTTTTTCGCATCTATCGCTGCGTTATATACTTCCTCTACTGGTCCTTTTATATATACATGTTCATCGTCTTCATAACTAACATCTAGTTTTCCACCTCTCATATGAACCGTAATAGATTTATCTGTTAAACCATTAAGATAAGTAAACATAGTTGAGGCAGACGCTCCTGTTCCACATGATAAAGTTTCACCTACTCCTCTTTCATATACTCTCATATTAATATTATTTTTATCTGTTACTTCAATAAATTCTACATTAGAATCTAGTTTATCGCTTATATTTTTACCTATCTTTTCAAAATCCACATAAATATTGTTTACTCTTGTTATTGCATGTGGATTACCCATAGATATTAAAGTAAAAGTCTTATTATCTAAATCTATGTTAGTACCTATTACAGGTTTACCCATATCACCTTCGACTGAATCATCTAATATTCTAACTCTTCTTACACCTGATTTAGTTTCAAAAGTCATATCTTTTTTCATAACTAGACCTCTTTTATAGGCGTATAATCCAGCGCATCTAAGACCATTACCACACATATTAGCTTCACTTCCATCTTTATTAACTATAATCATCTTTAAATCTGCGATATCACTATTACTAATAAGAATAAATCCATCTCCTCCTACAAAGAAATGTCTATTACATAGAATTCTACCTATTTCTAGTATTTGTTTATTACTTAATAAAAGATTGTTATTAAATAGATCTGTCACAATAAAGTCATTACCTAGACCTTGCATTTTTGTAAATGTCATATAACCTCCTATATATTATATGTCTAATATTTCAATATATTTCCTGCTTCTTAATAATAATTCTTTAACAAAGATAGATGCATTATCTTTATCCACAAGTAAATATACATAGTTTTTAGTCCTAGTTAATGCAACATAAAATAATCTTCTTTCTTCTTCATATTTATATTTATCTTTTTTTAGTAATAAGTTAGTAACACTTTTTCTTTCAATACTAGGAAATGAATAATTAGATAGATTTAAAATAATAACATTATCACTTTCTAACCCTTTAGATTTATGCATAGTCATATAAACATATTCTTTATTCTTATAAAGAACTTTATTATTATCTAGTTTTATATCATCATCAAGTACATAATTAATATCATATGTATTTCTACCTAGTATTAAGAAATTACCTTGTTCTAAAATCTTTTTTAATTTAATACCCATATTCTTTTTATAATATATAATCTTAATTGGTTTTTTAATACTTTTATCTGAACTCATATTCTTTCTTAATTGATTTTTATTCTTCATAATAAAAGAAGATGCTGTTTTTATTAGTTCATTTGAATTCCTATATACTTTATTTAATCTAATTATTTTAGGATGATCAAAATACTTTTTAAAATTAATAATTAGATCTAATTTAGAACCCGTAAATTTATATATAGATTGATAATCATCTCCAACCGCAAATAAATAGCTATTACAGGCATTTTTTATCTCAGCAATAAGATTACACCTACTAACTGAAATATCTTGAAATTCGTCTATTATAATGCACTTATAGTACCTTTTTAGACCCTTACTTCTAATTAAAGAGGTTGCTATACTAATAGAATCATTTAAATCAATAGATCTAGTACTAAATAGTTCTTCTTCATATAAACAAAATATCTTTTTAATTACTTTAAGCACTAGATCTTTATTCTTTTTAATTAGTCTATCTAAATATTCAATTTTATATTCATTTACCTTAAATACATTAATAAAACTAGTTATTTCTTTATTAATACTCTTTAACAAAGATAGGTCTATATTATTACAAATAGATAAAAATACTTCATCAATTATATAACTTAAATAATCAGAACTTTCTAATGAATAATAATTATAATCTTTTATTATTTCAAGCGCTAACTTATGAAAAGTAAATATATCTATATTATGTTTTATTTTATTTTTTAATTCCAAGACTGTTTTATTAGTATATGAAATACATAATATTTCTTCTGGTTTAATATGTAGTTCATTTATTAAGTAATCTATTTTTCCTAGTATAGTTAATGTTTTACCGGAGCCTGCTCCTGCAAGGATAAGCATATTCACTTCATGGATGAATATAGATTTCTTTTGATATAAATCTAGTTTTATATTATTTATTACTAGTTCTTTTGATAGTTTTTCTTTTAAAAAAAATTTATTATTTTTAAACACTTTATATTTTAATAATAAACTATTTTTATTTTTTAAATTTAAATATTCTAAATAATTAATATATCTCATATTAGTTATATTCTCTCTTTACATAAGTAATTACCCTAATCATTGACTTTTATTTAAAAAAATAATAAACTTATATATAATAGAGGTGATTGTATGAAAAAGAAATTTAATAAATTAATGACAATATCGTTATTAACATCAATTCTATTTTGTATTGTAGGATTAACTCTAATAATATTTACTAAAATATCATTAGAAACTATGGCTTATATAATGGCCGGATTATTAATTGTACATGGTATTGCAAGTATTATTGATGATTATAAACAATTTAAAATTTTTTACTTCTTTGATGGTTTCACATCTGGTTTATTATCTATAATTTTAGGTATAATAATTATATCTAATACAGATTATATAGCACTAATTATCCCTATAGTATTAGGTGTATGGATGATACTTAGTTCTACATTCAAACTTAGAATGTCTTTAGCACTTAAAGATACAAACAATTCTAGTTGGTTAATTACTTATGTATTATCATTATTAACAATAATAGTTGGTTTATGTTTAATATTTAATCCTGAAATAGGGGCATTAACATTAACTAAAGTAATTGGTGGATTATGTGTAATATATAGTGTATGTGACATTATTGACGTAATTATATTTAAGAAAAATATTAAATCTATAGCAAGAATATTTGAATAAAAAAATACTAGTTTAATTACTAGTATTTTTTAATACTTTTTTCTTTTTCTCATTATCTTCAATCAAACTGGTTATTTCTGTTTGAATAGAAGTTATTTCTTCATCAATTGATGCCTGTGACTTTAAGTACTCTTCTTTAGCTTTTTTACTCTTGTCTGTTATTTCTTTTAATTTTTTACTTAAGTCTTCTAGTTGTTGATAATTCTTCTTTTCTTCTGGTGTAATACCTACTTTACCATCAGCTGGTTTAAATACATTAACACTACCAATTGATTCATCTTTATTTAAAATTATTCCACCAGCAGCCTTAAATGTCTTATCACCTTTTTCATGATTTCTAACATACCACTCAATCGCATCCACATCCATATTAGGTGGAACAATTTCATTTAAATTTAATGGAAGTATTTCTTCTAGATTTAAATCTACAGCGCTACTAATATAAATATTATAGAATTTACCACCATCTAATGGTGAATGATCATTTGGAATCATATATACATTAACATTACTTGATCCTCTTTTAACAAACTCATTTTGTCTTTTTATATATTCTCTAACCTCTTCTACATAATAATCTAATTTTGGTAAAGAAGATAGTTTTTTATATAATAAATCAAATGGAAATTGTACTTGTTCATCTTCATAATATTTAAATACTATTTTTCCTAATTCAGATTTTATTTCATCATCTGAAAACTTTTTACCTTCTATTAACAAATTAGCAATTTTAATAAAATCTGTACTAGAAACTACTGGTCCTTTTGGAACAATTAATGAATTTCCTGATAAATAACTAGTTATTTTTGATAAAGATATATTATTTGGTAATTCTCTTATTCTAGTTGCTGAATTAATTTGATTCATTATATCTTCATGTTCTTCTTTATAAATAAATAAAACTCTTTTTTCTTTAGCTATTACTTCTTGAACTAAATAATCTAATACATAATTAGATTCTAAAATACTAATGACGTAATCTACTTTTTCACTTAAAGACATAGATTCAAAAGATTCTATCATTTTATTTTTTTTACAAATATATTCAACGCTCTTCTTCATTTGCACATTATCAAATGATATTCCATTAACTAATAATTTTGAAATCTTACCTGTAGAATCAACTTTTAGCTGTTTTTTATTAAATAAATCATATAATATTATAGATATTTGTCTATTAATAGAAGCAATACTTACTTTAGGTAAATCTTCTATTTCATAAGCTCTATTAATTTGTTTCATTACATCTTCATGTTTTTTAGTTATTTGTTTATACAATAAATCTAAGTATTTGTTATTCCATCTATGATATTCAGATACAAGATTAAATAATCTTTTATTAGTTATAATTTCCATTGCTTTATTATGAATTACTTCTGCATCTTTAGAAAGATTATTATCTCTAAGAACCTCCTGTAAACTATCACTAAATTCTTTACTGATTATATAACTTAGATCTCCAGTTAATTTATAAACAAATACTTGCATTTTATCTTTTTCCATTCTAGAATCTTTAAAAGAAGCTAAACTTGTTAAAGTAGATAAAATAGTTGATGCATTTATCTTCTTTGGTAATTCACTAATATTACTTGCTTCATTAAGTGATTTTAAAAACTCTTCATGTCTTATTTGTTCTTGTTCATTTCTATTCATATAATCATCTCCAATTAATTTGTAATTAATATTTTAACAAATAATTATAAAAAAGCAAATAAAAACACTAGATTAATCCAGTGTTTTCTTTAGTTTAATACACTAGCTATAGCAGAAAATGGACCTTCTTTACCCTCATCTTTAGGATTATTACTAACGAATCCTCTCATACTTGATAAAAAAGCTTCTTCTCTTTGCTTTTTAGCTTCAACTAAACTTTCTTTAGATATTCCAGTTAAATTTGAAACTATTTCTAAAGCTTGTTCATCAGTTAAACCATATTGAACTAATACACCATGTGTATATAAATCAATATTCTTATTAACAAGATTTTTAAATGCTTCTAAAGTCTTCTTTCCATCCATAATCGATACCTCCTAATTGTATATTAATCTCTTGAACAAATATTGTCAATTAAAAAAGCAAGTATTTTACACTTGCTTTTACTATTCATTTAACCAATCATAGTCATATATTTTTTCTATAACTTCATCATCTTTCTTTTCTTTTTTTCTTTTAATATCCTCAACTGATTTATATCCATTGTTAGACCAGTTAAATAATATCTTATCAATATATCTCATACTTCTAACGCCACTTAATATTGCTTCTTTAAGTGCTTCTTTTACTAGTTCTTCACTAATACCTTTTTCTATCCATCTATCTATATTCTCACATTCAGTTGGACTTAATTGTCTACCAAATTCTTGTTCAAATAAAGAATATATATCATTATCACTTTCTTCTTTCTTTTGATCTAATAAAAGTGATGTTAACTTATTATAGAATAACTCTGTTGATATAAATTCTTCTATAACACCATTATTCTTTTTCATTTCAATAGATATATAGTTTTTCTCATTTAATCTATTAATTAAATCAAATACAGTAGCACTTTCTAAATTTAAATCTTTTGATATTCTAGAAACATCTAAAGTGACATTATCTTTTTGATTAATAAAATATAACATAAGTAATAATTCATGAGCATCCATTTCTAATTTATCAAAATTTTTGACGATAACTCCTGGCATAATTAAATTATCATTAACTTTAATAACACTATTTAATACATCATTTTTCATATTATCACCTCTTATATTTATCAGTTATATATTTTTCTATATCTTTTTTATTATTTTTTAATTCTCCTGATATTATCTTTAATTCTATATCAGATAATATATCTCTAACCTTCTTAGATGGTTCAATACCAAGTAAATTAGATATCTCTAATATATTTATCTTAACATCTTCTTTTGAATAAATAGGTAGTTTATCATATTCTTCAAGTATATCTTTTTTATCTATACCTAATATTTCACCAGCGGTTAAAGTAATACAATTACCATACTTATAAAGTACATAATTATCTATTTTACCATATAAAAGTATTTCTCTTATATTTTTTATAGTTTCTTTTTCTAATTTACTAAATGGATAATTATCTGAATATTTAATTTGACTCCACATACCAAGTACATCAGACGTCTTTTTAATCTTATTTAAATTAGATATTTCTAAATATTTATCTAGTTTATATTTATTTAACAACTTAATTCCATATTCATAATTAGGAGATCTAAATATATGATTTAGTTCTGATTTTTTCCTGTGGAAAGATAAACTAGTAATAGATTTAATATTCTTTTTAATAGCTTTTTCTATTTCTTTATCTATCTTAAAATTTAAAGTACACGCAAATCTTACCGCTCTTAAAATTCTTAGAGCATCTTCACTAAACTTTTCATTTGCATCTCCAACAGTTTTTATTATCTTAGAAGTAATATCTTTTTTAGCATTAAGTATATCTATAATATTACCATTACTATCCATACATAAAGTATTTATAGTAAAATCTCTTCTTTTAAGATCTTCCTCTAGTAAATCAACATACTCTATTTCAGAAGGTCTTCTATTATCTTTATACTTAATATCTTTTCTAAAAGTAGTAATATCAAAACAAGTATTCTTATACTCTAACTTAACAGAACCATAGTTCTCATCAATAATAATATTTTTTTTAAATATTTTAACTAAATCTTTAGGTTTAGCACTAGTACATATATCTATATCAGTTGATGTATTAGATAAATAAATATCTCTAACATAACCTCCAACTATATATGCTTTAAAACCTTTTTTTTCAATTAGTTTTAATACTTCAATTGCGTTTTCAAACATATTACCACCACTTTCATTATAACATTTTAAAGAAAAAGAAAAAACCATTAAAAATGGTTTTTTCTTAATCATCATCCGGTTTTAAATCAATTAATTCAGATTCTTTTACTTTTATTTCTTTAATTACATGGTCTATTTCATATTCCATATATTCAAGAATTGATAGTAAATCAATTATGTCTAAGTCCTCTAATTTAATAAGACCTAGTTTATATTTTTTATATAGTTCTACTTTATCCATAATACACCTATACAAAATTCTTGTAATAACTAATATTACCCTTTATAGTTTTTATTTCTTTTATTTTTTCCGCAGCTGCTTCTTTTTCTAGTTTTTCTAACTGTAAACGAGCACTACATAACATAATTGATAATTTTTTAATTCTATTTATAACAATATCTTTTAATTCCGGACATATTCTTACTCCTTTATATATAATTAGAGTAAACTTATTATGTTGTTCAAGCTTATCTGTAATTCCTTTAGCAACTAAAGCAGTTATTTCACTTTTTGTCTTCTTACCAGTTAAGAAATCTCTTGCCATATTAACAGCAAAATTATCCTCTCTTTTAGATTTTTCAATATGGAATATATCTAAATTATGCTTATCATATCTTGTATTAGTTTCATAATTAATTCCATTTTGATAGAATCCTGATCCATCTACATAATCACCATTTGGTCTTCTTCCATCTCTATCAAAACCGGTTTCATCTCTTTTTTCTTTTGTAATTGTATGAACACCATTTACATTAAAGTGATTTCTATCATATGGTAAACCGGTTTCTACAAATATACCATCTTTATTGAATCCATAAAAATCAATACCTTCATCATTATACTTAAGATCAGTTTTTATATAAGTTCCATCTTCTTGTTTTACCCATAACATGCCATCTCTACCAAATCCATGTTCATTAAACATATTATTTGTTTTTACTCTTACACCATTTTCTTCTTTGTAATAATGTCCATCACAATCAAAGAATTTTAAGTCATATGGCAATGATTTTCCTTTTTTAACATATCTATTAGATGGATAGAAGACTCCTGCCATATCAAAACCATTATGATCTAAAAGAGAATTTGTTTCTTCAAATATACCACTCTTAGTAAACCCTCTTTCATTAACTTTAAGTCCTGTAGGTACGATCTTGCCATCTACTTCTTTATAATAGAAACCAGCATTATCAAAGTTATTTCTATCTAAATAATATCCATCCTTTTTAGTATATCCTTTATTTTCTACAAGGTTTAAATACTTTTTACCATCTCTATCAATGAAATCAGTATTATATGGTAAACCTGTATCTTTATGTATCCCATCTATATCAAAACCATTATCATCATATCTAGTATTATTTTCATGAATACCATCATATCTAAATCCATATTCATTATACTCAGATAAATCTTTTGTACGGTGAGTATAATCAAAACCATGTTTATCATATTTTGTATTTGTGAACTCATTTATACCATCGATATCAAAGCCAAATTCATCATATCTAGTCTTAGTAATTTGATGAATTCCATCCTTATTAAACAATCTTTCATTAACAACTTTATTAGTTTTTTTATAGCTACCATCTTCTTGTTTTTCCCAGTAATAACCATCGTCATCAAAACATCTAGCCTTTTCTATTGTTTTATAAGATCCTTTTTTGTCTTTACCAGTAGAATCCCATTTAGTTTTAATAGGTGTTGTAATATGGTCTTCCCAAGTTATGCTAGTCTTATAATAACGTCCTCCTTTTTGATCCCAGTAATGACCATCTCTACCTACGAAATTAAATTGTCTTATTATATCAAATCTACCTTTGATATCTCTTCCATCTTTATCCCAATATTCATTTGTTTCAACGTTTATACAATCTTTATTAAAACCATTTGGATCTACTTTTTTATCTGTTCTTTTATAAGTACCATCAGATTGTCTTTCCCAATAGAAGCCTTTACTATCAAAACATTTATTATTAGAAATAGTTGAAAATGTACGTCTAATGTCACGCCCTGATTCATCCCATAATTCTCTTGTTATGTAATGAAGTCCTGACCCATCAAAACCATTTGGATCTAACTTTTTATCAGTTTTTGCATAACCATATGCCTGTTTTTTCCAGTAAAAACCATTACTATCAAAATATTTTGCTCTTCTAATTGTATCTAATCTATTATTAATATCAAATCCTTTTTCATCCCATAATTCCAAGGTTACAGAATGTTTACCTGAAGATAAGAAACCTCTTGGATTTGTTCTTTTGTCAGTTTTACTATATACCTTAGTTGCTTTAAATTCCCAATAAAAACCTGCCTTATCAAATTGATTATTATTACGTATTGTATAGAATGAACCTCTTGAATCTCTTCCGTATTCATCCCAATCTGCGTTAGGGAAAGGTACAAATGGTTTAGTTTTGTTATTTTTATCTTTACCTGTATCATTATATAAACTAGTAGTCTTTTTATATAAACCATTAGCTTGTTTCTTCCAGTAATATCCATCTATTCCAAATGATTTAGAAGTTAATATAGTTTTATATAATCCATCTACATCTAATCCATTTTCATCCCAATATTCATTAGTATATGCATTAATTCTTCTAATATCAAATCCTCTTTCATCTATTTTTTGATCAGTTTTAACTAAATCACCATTTTCATTTTTCTTGTAATAATATCCATCACAATCAAAATGATAATCATTTATTCTTCTATCTGATCTACAATAATGATTATTATCTCCAATAATCCATAGATAACCATCTATATCAAAATGATTTTCATCAAATGGTCTTGATGTTCTATTATGAAGACGACTTATATAAAATCCTCTTTCATTTACTACTTTATCAGTTTTTACTAGATATCCTTTTGAATCTCTTTTCCAAAAATAGCCATCACAATCAAAACCATATTCATCAATCTTATCATCAGATTTTACATATTTACCATCTACTAATTTATATAAGAAACCATCTCTATCAAAATGATGTTCATCATATAATTCTCTAGTAATTCTATGTATTCCATAAAAATCAAAATCTTTATTATCATACTCTCTAAGAGTGTCTTTATATTTTTTATTACAATTAAAACCATATTCATTATAAGGTGTATTATCTAAATATAGACCTTTGGCATCAAAACCATTTTCATCATATTTACTTCCATCTATATATAAACCATCCTTATTAAATCCTCTAGGGGATATTGTTAATGATGTTGGTTCTACTTCTTTTATCTCTATAGAATAATCTATTCCACTTCTTTTTTGTGTTGTTTTTATTTCACAATAAAATCCATCTCTATTGAAGAAGAATTCATTTAATCCTAAATAATTAAAACCGTTCTCATCATATTCTGTTCCATTAGGATCATAACTAACTTCACCTGTTATAGAATCAACTATCTTTTTATGCCACATATGATCCATATCAAAACCATTTTCATCATATTTACCCATGTTTATATAATAGCCATTTTCATCACGAACAAAATAGTTACCTCTTACATCAAAACCACATTCATTATAGAAAGATCTAGTATATATATGTTTACCTTTTCTATTAAAGCCATATTTATTATATATACTAAATTCAGCAAATAAAGATTCATCTACACCTGAGGAATCATAACCTGCATTATCATATTTAGTTCCTGTGAAAATATTATAACCAACTATATTTGAATGACCATGAAGAATAAATCCTCTTTCATCTATTGATGACTTTTCTCTTTCTTTAGCATCAACAAATGGTTGGAATAATCCACATAATCTTAATGTTTTTATAGATTGTTCTGCGAATATTTTATGTCTAGCATATAACATTGTTTTAGCATAATTATATTCTTCATATAATTCATAATCTAATGAAACTTGTAATTCTCCCTCAATTAGCTTAACTACATCTTTTGGTAATAAAGCTAAAACATCTGATAGAATAGTTCCTTTTTTAATAGTACTATTATTAATTTCAAATCCATATTCAGATAATAATTCTAATGTTGATAAAGCATTCTTAAGTCTAATTGTTCCAACATTAATTTTTGGAGCGGATTTAACTTGTTTTGCCTCTCTATATAAATCTAAGAATCTCTTTTGTTCACCTGTAACTTTAAAAGTATTAACTCTTGCTTCTGTAGTTTCAGCATCATCAATAATTCTATCGCCAATCTCTCTATCCCATAGGTTTAAAGTCTTTCCTATTTTTAATATTTCTTCTATTTCATATGCTTCAGATCTAGTAATATTACTATTAATAGGGTCATCTAAATATCTACTATATTTTGCTTTAATTCTCTTTAAAGTAATAGCTTTTCTATATTCAGTTGCTTCAGTACTATTAATATCTGGGAAGTAATTACCATGCTTCTTAATCCAACTTGCTATATATCTCATTTTTTGTAAATCACTAGTTATAGTAGTTTTATTAACTTCTCTATCCATATTATGAGATAAGTAGTTATTATAAACATCGAATATTAAAGGAGCATCGTTACTTTCAACATCTATTTCTGGTGATAAAGCATGTATTACTCTACCTATTTGTTGAGAATATAGAATTTTAGAATTAACACCGATAGGTCTTAACATCATGATTCCATCTAATCCCTCAATATGAACTCCTTCATTAAGCATATTTAGAGCAAATATTAACTTTAAATGATCTGATTCTTTTTCAAATTCTTCAATTATTTTATCATTATCTTTATTATCTCCTCTATCACTATATAGAAAACTCATTTCTGGATCAGGATCTATTAATGAAAAGTATTCTCTAACAAGTCCCATTTGTTCTTTAATATATTCTATTGTTGTCTTATCTGTACTATTCATAGGTAAGAAAATTATATACTTACCATTTTTTCTCTTACCATTATTTTCAATAGCTTCTTTTACTAGAGTACTCATTCCTTTTTTCTCAGAATTCTTTATTATTTCAAGCATCTCTAAGTAATTTGATTCTATTTTTTCTCTAGCTTCTACTGTTTTTGCTTTTTCTTTCATTACTTTCAATTCTTTAAATTCATCAGTAGAATCTAAAGTATAATCAAAAGTAATAAGATTTGGAATAACTACTATTCCTTCTTGCATCGCATCTGTTAAATATAATTCTGATGCTAAATATTGTTTTCGAATCAATTCTTCTTCTGAATAATCACCAGATAATAAAGCAAACTCAAACATCATATCTTTATGAGATGCATCATCTCTTACTGGTGTTGCAGTTATACCTAATATCTTAGCATTTGGATTATTATTAATAAGTGCTTTAACTCTATGATTCCATTCATCCGCACCTGTTCTATGTAATTCATCAAAAATAATTAAATCAGCATCATGTGATCTTAAAAATTCTTCATCCTTATGTAATAATCCTTGATAACAATAGAATTTTAAATGAGGAAATACTGTTTTTATTATGTCATCTGCTTCACTTAAAGTAACTATATTCTTATTAATTATTTCTCCATTTTTTATTCTTTCTTTTTTCTCTTCATCTGTTATTACTTCTAAACCAATTATATTTCTTAAAATATGTTTCTTAACTTGCGCTAAAATACCTGTATTAGGAGCATAATAAATAATATTCTTTTTTTGATATTTAAGCATTTCTGCCATTGCAACAAAAGACTTTCCTGCTCCTGTTGGTAAAATTACTCCCGCAAATCTTTTATCATTAAATATAGCCTCTATACTATCTAAAGCATCTTGTTGATAATCTCTAAGACTAATATAAGAATTTTCTACCATATTTATGTTATCAACAACACCAAGTGCTCTATCTACTCTAAGAGGAGTAATTTTAGTATTAAAATTGCTTATATTCTTCGCAACTATCTCATCTATATCTGGTGCATTAGATAATTCTAATAAATTATAGTCTTTAAAGCCATCTTCTACTAATAAATTAAATATTATACTATTAATAATATCTCTTGATATTCCTAGTTTTTCAAAAGAGGTATATAGTCTATAACAATCAATACTAGATAATCTAGATATTAAAATATTACGTTCTTCTTCAGTTAAATCTCTTTCTTCTTTAAATATTTTATAAAAATCAATTTGATCAATTATTGTAGTAGCGTAATATTCATTTATTCCAACTACTGAAGAACTATCTAATATTGTTTCACATAAATTTTTCTCTATTCTTAAACCATCACTACTTATAAGCAAACGTAAATTATCACTTGATAATCTATTTATATAAGATAGCATTTTATCTTGTTCAGATCTATTAAATACCTGTCTTCTAGTTTCATTCATGTCAATATTTACTGATTCACAAATTCTTGTTCCAGAGTTATTTCTTCTATTAATAATTCTAGAATCAATGGCATAAGTTTCCTTTTCCATTCTATCTATAATAGAATCAGCATCTATTTCCTTTGATATTATTCTTAATATATTAAATAACTCATAAGTTTTTATCTTAGATTTAGCAGCATTAACTGTAAAATCTAATGCTGTTTTTGCTTTGTTATATGGTATTTGTCCATGTGTTAGATCATATACTTCTCTAAGTGATACTTGCTTTTTAAAATCTACATCGTTTTCTGGTAATAACAAACTATAATCAGATATACCTATTTTTACCCTATCTTTATCATTACCAAAATAAAGTACTCCATTTTCACTAATTAAGTCATAACCTTCTAAAGCGTATTTTAATACTAATCTTTTAAGTTCTTTTATTTTTTCATTATTTCTATCTTTATCTTCAGCTTGTTGAAGTAAAGAAAATAAATCAATAATAGTTTTAGATACAACCATATTGTCACTAGGTATAATTCCATTATATACAATTACTTCTCCTGAAGAATATGCCATAGAAATTGTAGATAATAAACTAGAATTCATATTTGTTCTAGGAAGAATATTATCTATCTTTTCAAACAATTCTAAAACAGATAATTTTGCAATTATCTTATTATATTCAAGTTGTTGTTCTTCATTAAAGAATTGTTTATCATCAAATCTCTTTAAAATATTATCAGAATCAGAATAATTATAGTTTTTAATTATCTCACTTATATATTTTCTTAATTCAGAATTACTATTAATCTCTCTTATTCTTGATATTAAAGGGATACATTCATCTAGTGGTGATAAAGTAGTAATTACATTTTCAATATATTTATCTAATTCAGATACCATATATTGACCAGCTAAATAAATATTATCCACACCTGTTTTAGGTACTTTAATCATCAAATATTTTGAGTTACCAGAATCATAATCTATAGAAACATTACAATTTGTAGAAAATGAAACGCAATTTGTACCTTGAAAGAAATTTTTCTTAATATGACTCCACATTTCATCTAAAGAAATAGTACTAGTTTCAGTAAAACGAGAAGGAGATAAATGTGTTTCATTATATTTTTCTCTATATGTTACTAATTTATCAAATGACTTACCTGAAATACTGACTTTACCTTTTTCAATTGCTTCTATATCAATATCTTCTAAACACCTAAAATAATAATAATTATCATCATCTTCAATAACTGAATAATTATCAATTGAGAAAATCTTATTCATAAGACACCCCTTTTTCATAAAGATTATAATAAAATCATATAAAATAATAGTAAAATACCAATTAGTTATAGTAATAATAATATATGGTTATAGTTATCCTATTATATATAATATTATACTAGTATTATGAAAAAAAAGCAAAAGAAAAAGCCATTTTTTAATGGCTTTTTTTATTACTTATTAACTGCTTCTTTTAATTTAGAACCTGTTTTAAATTTAACAGATTTACTAGCAGCAATTTTAACTACTTCTCCAGTTCTTGGATTTCTTCCGCTTCTAGCTGCTCTACTAGATACGCTGAATACACCAAATCCAGTTAAAGTAACTTTGTCACCTTTCTTTAAAGTCTCAGTAACAGTACTGATGAAAGCTTCTAAAGCTCTTGATGAATCAGCCTTTGTTAATCCTGATTTAGCTGCAATTGCATCGATAAATTCTTGTTTTGTCATTTTAATTACCTCCGTTTGACTTTCCTAATAAGCACCTCTATGCTTACAAATATAAGATACCATTTTTTACTAATAAAATCAATACTTTTTGTTAAAAAATAAAGAAAAAACCACCATTTTGTGGTTTTTTTACATAATTATTTCTTAGATTTAGGACTTCCAGTACTAGATAATGCTATTTTTCTCTTCTCTTCTTCCATTTTTCTTCTTTGTTTTTCTATGTCTTCTAACACTGCATCCTTCTTTTTTTCCTTTGCTTTTTCTTCTTTAATTCTTTCTTTTTCTTCTTGTCTAGCAATACATTGTTCTTGGAAACGTTTACTTTGTTCTACCATTTCAGGATCAGTATATTTATCGCCTACTTTTTCCGCTAATTTTGTAAGTCCTGTATTAATTCCTTTAGCTACTAAATTTCTAGCTGTTTTTAGTAATGGCTTTTTTTCAACAGTCTTTTCTTCTTCTTCTAAATCTTGTTCAGTATTTTGTCTAGTATCTTTTATTTGTCTACCAGCTTCTTCTACAATTGCTTTAAAACCAGTTTTAACTTTATCAACTGTTCTTTTTTTAACAAAAGGAATATCTTCTTGATCAGCTAAATACGATAATGCTTCTGTTCCTGTTTTTAATGATTCAAGTTCAGTAATCTTAGTATCAACTTGTTTGTACGCACGTAAAATTGCTGCTTTTTTAGATTTTGCTTCTGTAATCTCCCTTGCAATTTTTGCTTTATCTGCAGCAGGAGCTGTTTCTAATTCTTTGTTCTTATTATCAATTACAGCATTAACAGCGTCTAATTGTGTAACTAAATCTTTTAAATAAGCATGATTATCCATTAACATTCTTTCAGTAATTAATGGCGCATTGCTAAAATTAATCATACCGTTTAATTTTTCTTCTTTAGCTACCTTCTTTTCTAAAAGTTCAACTTTTTCCTTTGTTGCTTTCTCAATTGCATCATTTAATATTTCAACTTGTAACATTGGTCTTTCTAATTCATCTATTCTAGCTTTGGTATCGTTGATATCTTTTTCATCTGTTAGTCGTTTTAATTCTACCTTAAGTCGCTTAAGTTCCAAATAGTTTTGTGTTGATAATTTATTCTCTGCTTTTGCTTTAGATTTAATAGCGTCTCTCTTTTGAGTTAATTCATCTATCTTATCACTTATTTCATCTATTTCAACCAATAAACCTTGATATTCATTATATTCTTCTTCTAATGATTTTTCTTCTTCTATTTCTGGTTCTTCAGCTGATATAAAAGAACTACCTATTGCAGTTTTTAAAAAGTTATATGCGTCTTTTCCAGTTTTAATTGATTCAAGATTATTAATAAAATCTTCGCATTCACGTACTTCGGCTTCTTTATCTTGTTTTTTCTTTTTTGACTTAATTACCTTTTGACTTATAAGTTTTTGTTTATCAGGATCTGTTTCATTTTTAAATACTTCTATATCCTTTTCTAATTGTACTTTTGCATCATTTAATTCTTTTTTTAAGTCAGTTAATATATCGTTTGTTGCTGTTATCTCTCTTTTAACAATTTTTAAAGCATAATCACGTGTTAAGTTTTTAGTTAAAACCTCTATTAGTTCTTTAAGTTCTTTTTCAAGTGAAGCAAGTTCTTTTTCTTTTACTGTTATTTCACGAGCTATTCTTAACTTCTCAAGTGATTTTGTTTCTGCTTTATATTCCTCACGTTTTTTTTCGATTTCTTTTTGTACTTTTTCTAACTCTATATTATATATTTCTTCAAATCTATCTAATTTTTCAAAAAAAGTTTTTTCATCCATTTTAATAGTCACTTCCCTTATTACTATTATTCTGATAGTGTTCTTTTATAAAATTCATTAAAAGCTTCAAATACCGCAATTCTTTCATTTTCATTATCTAAATCAACTAATTCTTCTTCTCCATTATCGTTCTTTTCTATTCTAGCTGCAAGAATTAAGACCTTTTTTTCTTCTTCTGGTACATCTCTAGTATCAGTTTCATCAGGTAATGAATAGATTAAGTATTCTAAATCGGTATCTTTTACTTTCATTCTTTTTATAACTTTTGCTTCATATTCTTTTCCGTGTTCATCTATCATATTAAATGTTTTTCCACCAGTATAAATCATAGAACACCTCCACACTATATCGTTATTATAACACATTTATAGTAATTTAAAGTTATAAAACAATAGCAATTATGTTATTTGACCCTTTGTTTACTACTTTTGATAAAGTATTTTGTAATTTAAATCGCAAATTATCTGGCATTAATGATAATTTAGCTTGTATTCCTTCTTGTACAATACTATCTAAACTTCTTCCAAATATCTCACTTTTCCATATATCTTCATTATTATCTTTACTTAAATAATCAATTAATTCTTTACATTGTATCTCAGATCCTATTATAGGTTCAAATGTACTTTCTACATCTACTTTAATCATGTGTATTGATGATGCGACAGCTTTAAGTTTGACACCATATCTACCATTTTGTTTAATAATCTCTGGTTTATCTAATTTCATATCTTTTATTGTGGGAATTGCTATTCCATAACCAGTACTCTTAACCATCTTTAATGCATTTTTATATTCTTCAAACTCTTCTTTAGTATCATTATAATCTTGGAATATAGTTAGTAGTTTAGCTCTACTATTTATACTTGTACCTATTACTTCTTTTAGTACCTCATCATATAAATTATTTGGTGCGCTTAGAGTAATAGTAACTTCACCAGTAGATGAATCTACATTAGATACATATGCCTTTTCTATTTGATCACACTCTGTAAAATGATTATTAATAGTTTCTACATCTCTAAGTTTATCTACTTCTATAACACTTTCTTTAATTTGATTTATATAAATACTTTTTATTGGATGGGTACTCTTTAATGATCCAATCCAGTCTGGAATTCTTACTTTAACATTTAGAACTGGGAATTCATATAAAGCTTCTTTTAATATACCAATTATATCTTTTTCATTCATATTCTCTATTGATATAGGTATAACTGGTACATCATATTCATTTCTCATCTTTTCACTTAGAGTAATAGTCTCTCTTTCTGTTGGATGAGTAGTATTAAGTATCACTATAAATGGTTTACCTATTTCTTTTAATTCACTAACTACATTCTTTTCTGCTTCTATATAACCAGATCTAGGTATATCTCCAATAGATCCATCTGTTGTTACTACTATACCTATAGTAGAATGATCTCTTATTACTTTTTCAGTACCTATTTCTGCGGCTTCTATAAAAGGAATATCTTCATCATACCAAGGAGTCTTAACCATTCTAGGTTCTCCCATTTCATCTTCATACCCTTTTGCTTGAGGAATAACATAACCAACAGAATCTACTAACCTAATACTTGAAGTAAAATCATCAACCTTTATTTTAGCGGCAGTACTAGGTATAAACTTAGGTTCTATTGTCATAATAGTTTTACCACCTGATGTTTGAGGTATTTCATCTAAACACCTTTTCTTTTCATATTCATCTGTAATATTAGGTACAACTAAATTCTCTATAAATTTCTTTATAAATGTAGATTTACCTGTACGTACCGCTCCTACTACACCTAAATATATATCACCATTAGTTCTGGCTCCTATACTTTTAATAATATCTTTCTTATCCATATAATCCCTACTTTCTTACTAAACTATATGAATAATAAAGAAAGTTATTACAACATTTTATCTAAATTATCAGGTACTTTATCATTAATAACAGTGCTAATAATCTTATCTTCTTGTTCTTTACTTACTTCTTTTCCAGTCATTTCACTAAGTTCTTGTATTACCTCTCTTAAAGTATTCTCATCCTTCATATTATCACCTTGTAATTTCTTAGCTAAACTCATAATAGTACTCTTTTTAACATTAGTCTTCCTTTCTACTTTATTAAAAAAACTATCACTTAAGTTCATATAATCACCTCTAAAGTAATATATGACAAACACCTATTTATGACACAAAAAAAGGACTATATGTCCTTTTCTCCCTTGTTCTTAAAATTAAGTTCTATTGGAGTACCTTCTAAATCTATACTTTCTCTTATTTTATTTTCTAAATATCTTAGATATGAGAAATGTACTAGACCTTTATCATTAACAAATAAATTAAATCTAATTGGAGCTACTCCTACTTGAACTACATAATATATTTTTAATCTCTTACCTTTATAAGAAGGTGCTGGATTTAAATCATATGCATCTCTAATAACATTATTAATAATACTAGTTTTAATAGTCTTTCTAGAATTATTATATACTTTTATTATTTCAGGCATTAATAAATGAATTCTACTATTAGTTAATGCACTTAAGAATACTATTGGAACATAACTTAAGAATTGAAATTCTCCTCTTAGTTCTTCAGTATATTTCTTCATATCAGCATCTTTCATAAGATCCCATTTATTAACTACTAATACTATTGGTTTACCAGCTTCAAGTGCGTATGATGCGATATGTTTATCATGTTCTATAACACCTTCAGCAGCATTAATAACAATAACACATACATCACTTCTCTCAATTGATTTCATAGTTCTAATTAAACTATACTTCTCAACTGATTCATAAATCTTACCCTTTTTTCTTAAACCTGCTGTATCTATAACTACATATTCTTCATGATCATAATTAAATACAGTATCTATAGAATCTCTAGTAGTACCTGATTCATCACTAACTAGTACTCTTTCTTCTCTAAGTATTGCATTAACAAGAGAACTCTTTCCTACATTAGGTCTGCCTATAACACTAAATTTAATTCTACCATCATCTATTTCTGGTTCTTGTTCTGGAAAATCTTTTGTTATTTCATTTAATAATTTATCAAAACCTGTACCATGTTCCGCACTTATCTCTATATATTTATCAAAACCTAGTTCATAAAAATCATATACGTTTTCTTTAGCGGCTTTTGCATCTATTTTATTAATTGCGACAATTACTTTTTTATTTGATTTATATAATAAGTCCCTAACAACTATATCATTAGAGTTAATTCCTTCAATTCCATCCACTACAAATACTATTACATCGGCTTCATCCATAGCGATTTCTGCTTGCATCTTAATATCTTCATTAAACTTATCTTCAGATAAATCTATACCACCAGTATCTATTAAATTAAATCTAAGATTCTTATACTTTGCTATTTGATATATTCTATCTCTAGTAACACCAGGGGTATCTTCAATAATAGATATTTTTCTACCTACAATACGATTAAAAATACTAGATTTACCTACATTAGGTCTACCTACTAACGCAACTGTTGGAAGTTTCATATAGATCACCTCTTTTTTTTCTTTAAAGATTATACCAAAAAGTTAAAAAAAAGAAAAGTTTTTTACTTTTCTTCTTTATATACTATATCTTCTATTTCTTTTTGAATATCAGATTTACCTAATTTAGTTTTATTTGAGAATAAAACTAATCTATCAGTTTCAACTAAATTAAGTTCACTATTAATAAGATTAATTTGTTTATCTCTTTCATTTTTACTAACCTTATCTACTTTAGTCGCAACAACTGTAACAGGTAAATTATGATATTTTAAAAAGTTATACATAAGTAAATCATCTTGTGTTGGTTTTATTCTAAAATCCACAAGCATATATACTCTTTTTAAGAATTCCCTATTTTCTAAATATTCTTCTATCATCATACCAAATTTAGCTTGCATTTCTTTACTTACTGATGCATATCCATATCCTGGAACATCAACTAAATAAAAATCATTATTTACTGAATAGAAATTTAATGTTTGAGTTTTTCCAGGTGTAGAACTAATACGCGCTAAATTCTTTCTTTCAATAATAGAGTTAATAAAACTACTTTTCCCTACATTACTTCTACCCACAAGTAGAAACTCTGGTTTTTTATCTTCTGGGTATTGACTTTGTCTTACTGCGCTTATTGTAAGATCAACACTGTTTATCTTCATATATCTCTCTCCCACGCACTTTAATTATAACAAATATAAAGAAAGAACGCAAATTGACTAAAAAATAGCATTACTTTACAGTAACACTATTGTTTTTATTTTTGATTAAAATAAGGTCAATTACTAGTTTTAATACAGAAACTCCAATGCTAATAATATACATTATTGTAACTGGTGAAGCAAAAGAAATATTATTATTAAATATATCTTTTTGACCCCAACCAAATATAAACATTAAAAATTCTAACATAAAGAATGATGGAATTGTTAAACACGCTACGACTATATAAAATGCTATCTCATTTGTTCTTGTTTCTGGTTTAGAAAAATTATTTTTTATATAAATGAAACTAAATATAATACTTACTAACGACCAATTTAACACTCCAGCGAATAGTAAAAGGAGTATTGAACCCATAAACTCTGAAAAACCATCTATTTTTCCAATGTCTACATATGATTTAGCTATTAAAACCATCATTGCAATGCTTACAAGAATATTAATTATATTAAATACTTTATATCCTGTCTTCTTTTCCATACAAATACTCCTTTTTAAGCATAACGTCTTTTAGGCATTTGTATTTCTTCTAATGCCATCTCTTTAAATTGTCTAGTTTTATTCTTCATAGATAATGCCTCTTCAAAGAATAATGAATCTGATGATTCTTTAAGAGCAACTACATTTTTTTCAATTATATTTGATGCTTGTAATTCTACATCTCTAGAAACTGTTCCATATGAGTTATCACCTGGATTAAGTCTATATAACGATTCAATTACTTTAAATGTAATATCCGCTATTAATGATTTTAAATCATCTGTACTTATAGGACTACCATCTTTCATTTCATCAACAAGTCCTAAAACTATACCCTCTATATGTACTTCATCTACATATATATTATTATTAATTGTCTTTATTTGGTGTCTAGTAAAATCTTTTAATTCTTTAATATAGTACTCTTCTAAAGGTTTAATCCTTTCTTCACCTTCTTTAATTGGTTCAGTTATCAAGTACTTATTAATTATACTAGTAAGATCACCAACTGATAATGAATTAAGTTTATGTGAATGTGATAATTCATCTATCTCATTTGCTATAGTATTAGAAACAGTATAACTAATAGTTTCATAATCGTTTGTAAATGATATATTATCATCAACTATAGATTTTTTATATTCTTCAATTAATGAATACTCCTTATCTCTAACCTTCATAAATCCTCCTATTTTATTCTTACTATTTTCATTAAGTTTGTTGTATGTTCCTCAAACATGTTTTCAGTAAAGCCTCCTGTTACTACTACTAAATCATCTGGTTTTAAATCAAATTTGGATTTAGCTATTCTAATAGAATTATCAATCATATCATCTGTTGATCTATAAAAATCTATTACTTCTGTTTCAACACCATAGTTTAAACTAAGCATTCTTGCTACTTTTTCTTTATGACAAGTAGCAAATATTATGCATTCTGGCTTCATATTACTTAGTTTTCTGGCTGTATAACCAGATAATGTACCAGTAACAATCAATTTAGCATCTAAATCATCTGCTGCAAGAACTGCTGATGTAGCAACTGTTTCTACTATATTATTCTTTCTTTCAAAATGGTAATTTCTATCAAATACTGCATATTTTTCTTGTTTTTCACAAATATCGGCCATTACTCTAACTACTTCAACTGGATGTTTACCAACAGTAGTTTCTCCTGATAACATAACAGCATCTGCTCCATCTAACATTGCATTAGCAACATCTGATACTTCGGCTCTTGTTGGTCTTAAGTTTTCTTTCATAGACTCAAGCATTTCTGTTGCTACTATAACAAATTTAGAATGTTCCCTACATCTTCTAATTATATCTTTTTGGTAATGAGGTAAATCTTCCATAGATGCTTCAACACCTAAATCTCCTCTAGCAACCATTATTCCATCTGATTCACTTATTATTTCTTCTATATTTTTAATAGCCATTGTATTTTCTATTTTAGATATAATTTTCATCTCAGAACCTTGTTCTTCAATTATTTTTCTTATCTCTCTAACATCATCTGCGCATGACACAAATGAAGCTGCTAAGAAATCTCCATCATTTTGACAAGCAAATATTATATCTTCTCTATCTTTATCACTCATAAAAGGTACATTTAAATGTACTCCTGGAACATTTAAACTTTTCTTACTTCCTAGATTTCCACCAGAAATAATTTTACAAGTAACTCCATCTACTTCTTTAGAAATTACTTCTATCTCCATTAGACCATTTTCTAGTAAGATTTTGTCCCCAATTTTAATAGAATCTAGTGCTTCTGGGTGATTTACTGAGAATTTTTCTTTATTTCCTAGAATATGTTCTTTGACAACTCTTATGGTGTTTCCATTTTCTAGTTCTATTCCGCCTTCTATTACATCATCATTTCTAAATTCAGGTCCTTTTGTATCAAATAATAATCCAATATTCTTACCTGTTCTATGTCTAACTGCTTTAACTGAATTAATTATTTCTAAACTTCCTTCAACTGTTGCATGAGAAAAATTTATTCTAGCAACATTCATTCCTACATTAACCATTTCCTCCATAACATTAGGATCTTGGCTTGAAGGACCTATACTACATATTATTTTAGTTTTTTTCATACACTTCACCTATATTAATTATACAATAAAAAAAGAGTTTTATAAATACTCTTTTAGTTTTTCTATACAGTCTTTTTCATAATCTAAAAACTTTTTTGCATATTTCAAATCACCATGATCTAATTTATCTTCATAATTATCTATTTTCTTTTCCATATTTATACTTCCCATAGATATACCTTGAATCATTACTTCAGCAATATGTGAATCACTATTATCAGAACTCACTTCCTTTTTTATTCCCATGTTTGCCATCATTTTTGCAAACATACCTTCTTTTTCTGGAGCACTATTCATCTTATTTAATATTTTTTTAGACTCTTTTTTATATTTTATAAATCCTTTTATTATTTCATCTAGTGTACCCTTGATCTTATTATCTTTATCTTTTAAATCCTTCTTTAATTCTTCAATAGAACTAATACACATTTCGCTATCTTGATATATATGTTTATATATTTCTATTTTATCATTCATATTTGCCTCCAGTAATAGTATGTACAAAAAAAAGAAGATTACTCTTCTATTTCTTTTTTGCTTTTCTTCTATCAAATAACCAACACACAATCGCTACTGGTGGACAAATTATTAATGGTGATATTATATGTTCTTTAACACTATATTGAAATGCATTCTTAGAGAATAACGCTAATAACCAATCTAATAGTGGAAAAATAATAAAACCAAAAATAATAGTTAAAACAATAGATATTATTAAGTGTTTAACACTACCTTTTTCAAATCTCATATTCATATCTCCTTAATATAATTATATCATAAAAAAGAATAACATAATAGTTATTCTAATATTTTTTTACCATCTTGTTTCTTTACTCTATTTGATGATTTACTTATTGCTTTTATAGGACATACTAATTTACATAAATGGCATCCTACACACTTAGCTGGATCAAGTATAGGTCTTCTATTATCATCAAATTTAATTGCGTTATGACCACCATCCATGCATGATATATAGCATCTTCCACACCCAATACATTTATCATAATTAAATCTTGGGAATTCAATAGTATCTTTATCAAGTAAATCATTATTAATTAAATTAGATTTTGATAATCCAACAAAGTCACTTACTTTTTTATAATTATTATCTTTCATATATATTTTAAGACCTAGTATTAGATCATCTACTACTCTATAACCATATTCAAGTACCGCTGTTGTTAACTGAACTGATGAACAACCAAGAAGCATAAATTCAACTGCGTCTTTCCATGTATATATTCCACCTATTCCACTTAAAGATATATCATTTAATTCAGGATTATTAGCCATTTCACCAATAAATCTTAAAGCAATTGGTTTAACAGCTTTTCCTGAATATCCTCCTAAAGATGATTTTCCATTAACATCTGGTTCTGGTACTAAATTATTTATACCAGTAATACTTTTAATAGTATTAATCGCAGATATACCATCTGCTCCACCTTGTTTTGCTGATATAGCTGGAATACACATATCTGTAATATTTGGTGTCATTTTAGCAATTACTGGTAAATTAGTATTATCTTTTACTGCTTTAGTAAATTTTTCTACTAAGATTGGTGTTTGACCTATCGCAGAACCTGTTCCCTTATGTTTCATATTTGGACAAGAGAAATTAAGTTCTATTAAATCTGCTCCAGCTTTAGTTACTTCTTTTGCTAAATAACCCCATTCTTCTATGTCTCTTCCCATAATTGATGCGATTATAACTTTAGAAGGATATTCTTCTTTTAATCTTTTAATCATCTTCATATTTTCTTCAACTGTATATTCAGATAATTGTTCTATATTTTTAAAACCTATAAATGATTCATCATAGTCTTTTAATGCAGATAATCTAGGAGAAGATTCTTCTATATTCATCATACTAATTGTTTTAACTGATACGCCAGCCCACCCTTGATCAAACGCTCTTTTTATTTGATCATAAGTACTACCTACAATAGATGAAGATAATATAAACGGATTTTCTAATTTTACTCCACATATATCAGTACTTATATCAACATCTAAATCTTTTACTTCTTCTTTTTCTAAAAGTTTCTTTAATATAAAATCTATATCTATATTTAAGGGACAAATATCACTTTCTTCTTTTTCAAAACAATCATTATCTATTAAAGAACGCGCACCTTTTTCATTATCTAATTTTATTGCTCGTATAATTCTTTCTGGATCAATATTCTTATATGCCTTATTACATGTTGCATTATGACATAATAAACATTTATGAACCTCCATATTATAATCTAATTCCTCTTTTATTATCTTTAGTTTTTCTTCATTCATATATTACCTCTTCTACTTTAATTATATCATAAAAAAAGAATAGGTATAACCTATTCTATATCAATTAATTTTTTATTTGATTCAATTTTCTTTTTAGGAACTTCAACTGTAAGAACACCATTATCAAATGAAGCTTTAATAGAATCTTCATCGATATCTCCTAGATAGAAAGCTCTTTGAACTTTACTATGGAAATGTCTTTCTCTTCTAAGATATTTTTTATCTTTATTTTCTTCTTTAGAATCTTCATTCTTTTCAGCTGAGATAATAATACTTCCATCTTCTGCTTCTACTTTAATTTCATCTTTATTAAATCCTGCGATAGAAGCTTCTACAAAGTATTTTCCATCCTTTTCATAGATATCACAATCCATTCTTTCCTTTGGTCCTCTAACTTCTCCTAAATCAAACATATCATCAAATATTCTATCTGGTAGTAACATAAACATCTCTCCTTTCATTACTTAGATATAATGTCACATATTAAATTGCTTATTTCAGTAGGATTATCTATTTGTAATCCTTCAATTAAACGAGCTTCAGAATAAAGTATCTTAGTATACTTTTCTAGCTCTTCTTTATTATTTTGATATAAATCAAGTAATTTATCCTTTATTGGATGATTTTCATTAATTTCTAATACTTCTTCTGCCTTAACCTTTTGATCTGTCGGCATAGCGTTAATTACTTTCTCCATATCAAGTGATACTTCACCTTTAGTAGTTAAACATACTGGGTGATTTTTTAATTTATTAGTAAATCTAACTTCAGTAACTTTAATACTATCTTTCATTAGACCTAATAAATCTTTATTATCTTCATTTAACTTCTTAGTTTTTTCTTTTGCTTCTTCATCTAAATCAAGTTTTTCTTCTTTAACATTACTAAATTTCTTACCTTCATATTCAGATAAAGCAGTAATAGCAAATTCATCTATATAATCAGTTAAATATAATACTTCATAATCTTTATCTTTAACTTGTTCTATTTGAGGCATATTATCAATCTTATCAATTGATTCTCCTGATGCATAATAGATTGAATCTTGACCCTCTTTCATATTATCAACATATTCTTTTAATGTTATATAATCTTTCTTTTTAGATGAATAGAAAATAATTAAATCTTTTAACTTATCTTTATCCATACCAAAGTTATTATATATACCAAATTTTAATTGAGGTCCAAATGCTTCGAAGAACTTCTTATAGTTTTCTCTATCATTTTTAAGCATATCTTCTAATTCTTTTCTAACTTTAGAATCTATGTTCTTAGATATTAACTCAATAGACTTAGTTTGTTGAAGCATTTCTCTACTTATATTAAGTGATACATCTTCTGTATCTACAACACCTTTAACAAAAGCTAAATAATCTGGAAGTAACTCTTTACAAGAGTCCATTATAAGAACACCATTTGAATATAAACTAAGTCCCTTTTCATATTCCTTTGTATAATAATCCATTGGAGTATGACTAGGTATAAATAATAGTGCTTTATATGAACACATACCCTCTACTGATGTATGAATTACCTTTATTGGTGCTTCATAATCATAATATCTATCTGAGTAGAAATTATTATAATCAGTATCTGTTATATTCTTTTTATCTTTCTTCCATAATGGAACCATCGAATTAAGTGTTTCCTTATTATATATAATTGGATATCTAATATAATCTGAATACTTAGTAACTAGGCTTTTAATTTTGTAATCAGATATATAATCACTATAAGCTATATCTTCTGTATCATCTTTTAAATATAAAGTGATCTTAGTACCATTTTCTTTTCTATCAGATTCACTAATAGAATATCCATCCGCACCTTCACTAGACCATTCATATGCTTTATCTGAATGAATACTTTTTGATTCAACAACTATCTTTTTACTAACCATAAATGCTGAATAAAAACCTACACCAAATTGACCAATAATATCAATATTCTTTTTCTTATCCATCATTTCTTTAAAGGCTAGTGTACCAGATTTTGCTATTGTACCTAAGTTATTTTCTAACTCTTCTTCATTCATACCTATACCATTATCTTCAATTATTAACGCTTTATTATCATTATTAACTGAGATATTGATAGCTAGATCTTTTTTATTTACTTTAATATCTTTATTTGTAAGTGATTCATAATATAGTTTATCAATCGCATCACTTGCATTACTAATTAATTCTCTTAAAAAAATATCTTTATTAGTATAAATAGAATTAATCATTAAATCTAGTAATCTCTTTGATTCACTCTTAAATTGTTTCTTTTTCATCCTCATCACCTTTCACAATTTTAATTATACTCATTTTTTAGCACTTGTCAATAGGGAGTGCTAATTTAAGGATAAAAAAATAAAAGTTTACACTTTTAATTCATTTTTTCTTTATTACTTAGTTTTAAAACTTGTATTCCTTTCTCAAATGTTTCCTCAGATCTTGTCATTTGAAATAGATTTAACATTATATTAGTTTT
Source organism: Bacilli bacterium (assembly GCA_017511805.1). Classification (GTDB taxonomy): domain Bacteria; phylum Bacillota_I; class Bacilli_A; order RF39; family UBA660; genus RUG13038. The sequence continues at coordinate 139,204 of JAFWJA010000021.1, read as the reverse complement.
TATTAATTCCTTTTCTTTATCATTATAAGTTTTAGTATTTAACATACCTATTATATCATTAACTACATCATCAAATTTTTGACTCATAATTATGACCTCCTTTTTTTTGGTGCCTTCTCAATATACCACTATTAAAAAAAATATTCAAGAGGAAAATAAAAAAGAACTAAATTTTTAGTTCTTATTTTACTTTAATGATAACTTCTTATTTTTCTTTTGTATTTTTTCTTGAACTAAGTTCTCTATAGTGACTTCAGCTTCAATATCTTTCTTTTTAAACTTTTTATTCTTAATTCTTTCTTTTAAATCAGGTTTAATACCTAGTTCTTCAAATGATCTAGTATCATATTCAGTTTTTGGATTTAGATCACTTAATTCATCAATTGATTCTTTATCATAATATTTAACACTAACATGTTTATCATCATCAACCTTACAATTATATACTCCTGTTGATGTTATAAATGTAATTGATTTTTTCTTTATTACTACAGAGCAATCATCTCTTGTATAAGCAACTGCTTTTAAATCAGTATCTTCATTATGAATAGCAACTGATCCATGATAAAAATGTATATCGTTGAATAAGAATTTTAACTTTTTAATATCATCAAAATAATGTTTGTCTTCACCTAGTTTTTCTAATTTAACTGATATTTCAGTAAATACATCATATTTCATATTCCAAACCTCCCCTATTTATTAATAGTTTTCGCTCTTTAATTCAAAATATGATTGTGGATGATTACAAACAGGACATACTTCAGGTGCAAATTTACCTACTACAACATGTCCACAATTTCTACATATCCAAATGCAGTCTTCATCTTTAGAGAATACTACTTTATCTTCAATATTCTTTAATAGTTTTCTAAATCTTTCTTCATGATGTTTTTCAATAGCACCAACCGCTCTAAATTTAAACGCTAATGCTTTAAATCCTTCTTCTTCAGCTGTCTTAGCAAATTCTTCATACATGTCAGTCCATTCATAGTTTTCACCATCTGCTGCTTCATTTAAGTTAGCTACTGTATCTGGAATAGCACCACCATGTAATTCCTTATACCACATCTTAGCATGTTCTTTTTCGTTATTAGCAGTTTCTTCAAATATAGCTGCTATTTGTTCATAACCATCCTTTTTAGCTTTACTAGCGAAATAAGTATATTTATTTCTAGCTTGTGATTCACCAGCAAATGCTTTCATTAAGTTTTCTTCAGTTTTACTTCCTTTTAATTCCATAATATTACCTCCTAATTCTATATTATATATTAAAAAAGTGGATATTCCAAGTTAGTTTTTGCAATTACTTTTATTAAATCTTTTGCCATCTCTTTTACTGATTCATCTAATGTTTTAGATGTATTAAATAATGTTATTAAAAATTCTTTGTTTAATTTAATTTCTTCTATGCTCTTTATATCATTTTCATAAAATAACTTAAACACTTCTTCAACAAACATTTTCCTCTTTTCATCATCATATTTATCTAACCATTTACTAAAACCATCATCAAATACTTTACTAAATCTACTTAAATGTTCTTTTTCTAAATGATCATAGCTTACTTGCCATGTTAAACCTGAATGTGAAAAGAATCCCTTTTTATTAGATTTAACTACTACATAATTATCTTCATTTCTAAGTAATAATCCCACAACTGAATAGTTAGGTATTATGTGAATATATCTATCTCTAATTGATTTATAGAACTTAGAATTAATTTGTGCTTTCCTAAGACCTTGTCCATCATTACTATATATAGTTTTTATTTTTCTTTTAACAATTATACTAGCATACATAGATGCAACTAAAGCTAAATTACCACCTTTAGAATGACCACCTACTATAAGATCACAGTGTTTTAACAAAAAGTTTCTATTTAAATAATCTATTGCTTTTAAATGAGCTTTTACTGGGAACTTATATGCCATTCTACAATCTTCTTCCCAACCACTTAATAAAGAATCTGTACCTTCAAAAGAAACATAATATAATCTTTTATTAATTTTAAATGTAACGGCAGAAAACTGTGATTTCTCATTTGCGTCATAATAATAATTACTCATTTCTATATCTTTAAATCTATTAGATTTATAAACTCCTTTAAGTACTTCAATACCATCATTAATAGAAGGTAAAACATACTTTTTATCACCATGTTTTTCTATATATAAATTTCCTGCTTCACCTATGGTAATATCCTTTCTAAAAACATCAGAATAATCTACATATGAAAGCATGGAAAAAATGAGATTATCAACCTCATTAAATTCTTTTTCATCAAAACTATGTCTTCCGTAATAAGAAATATAATCTACTATATTCATACTATTTTTTTCCTTTATCTTTATCTTCTTCTTTTTTATCATCATTATCTAAACCTAAGAAATCCCCTAGTGACTCTAATAAGTTCTTAGTTTGTCTAAATGGAAACATAAATGAATGTTTAGCATTCTCCGGTAATTCTTTAAGATATTCCTTAAATTTCTCAGACATAACTTCCATATTATTCTTTTTAGCAAATTTCTTAATCTTTTTATAGAACTTAGTTGAATATATAAAGTCTATTACAATTACACCTGTGAATATACCTAATACATATGAGAATGATATATTCTTAGTAAACCATCTTAATGCATCTACTACTGGTTCTGATAAGAAGAAATAATATAAAGCTCCAACCGCAGTCCAAATTATAGTAAATGTAGGACAAATAACACCTTTATAATTAAACTTTCTTTCTCTATAATCCCATAATCTAATACCTTGCTTTAAGAATATTAAACCTGTTACTAATTCTAGTAATGTCATTATTCCGCCCATTATTAGTATTTCAAATATATCATTAATATCATGATCTTGTAATACTAAATGAACAAAAGTAAGCATTGATAAACCAAAACCATATATAGGTAAATAAGGTCCAACTAAAAATCCTGGGTTAATCCATTTTTTGTGATACCATCTTCTAAATAAAACCTCAATTATCCATCCAACCATACTTCCTATAAAGAATAAATATACAAATAATAAGAAGTATTCAAAAAAAGTATTAATATCTTGCATAAAATCCATAATATCACCTAAATTCATTATAACATAAATATTGAAAAGTCATTGATTTTTTTGACTTTTTAGCGTTTTTGTGGTAATATCTCATAGTACAAAAAAAGGGGGAAATCTCTATGAAAGATTTAATTTCGATTGAGTATTTGATTGATAAATCTGAAAAATTATGTGACCATCCTAGAAGTAACAGAAAAGGTCTTGAAATGATTAGAGGTATTGTAGTTAGACAAGTAAATATAGTTAAAAAGGTTAATTTAGACAAGATAAAGAATAAAATAGAAGACTATAATACAAATGCAGAAGAATACTATAAATGTGCAGAATTATATGAAGAAATAAAAAAATATGATGAATATAGTGATAAAATTGATGCGATTATTAATAGAAAGTATAACTATTTAAATAATAATAGAAAACCTGTTAATAAAAAATTAGTTGGATTAGTAGTAGCGGGTTCTCTAGTATTAGGTGCAGGTATATTTGGAGCATGTAAATACTTTAAGAACTCAAATAATGAAACTCCAACTACTTCACAAAATACAGAATATACTGTTTATGAAAAAGTTCAAGAAATGAATAAATCTACTGAAAGTAAAAAAGTAGAAAATAATATAGTAACTGAAGCAGTTAAAGAAGATAAAAAAACTGAACAAGTTAAAGAAGTCCCAACTGAACAAGCTGTCACTGAACAACCAGTTACTGAACAACCAGTTGTTAATGAATCAAAATATAGTGAAGCAGAACAAGAAACTGTAGTTGAAGTATTCAAATCAATGAATGATAATATGGATGACATGCAAGCAACAGGCGAAACTAAAAAGTCTATTAAAGCTAAAGGAAAAGAATTTGTTGTTAATATAATTGATTTCGTATTCTATAATGCTAGTATAAATGGTATTACTTATAGTGATCTTGAAGAAAAATATCAACAAAGGGTATATGGATACTTAGGAAAAATAGATAAAGTTATTATGACTATTGATCCTGATTATAAAGAAGAATTAGGAGATAGATATAGTGCTATTAAAGATTTCTCTAAGAGTGCTTGTACTAAAGCAAAAGAAATGATTATAGATAAAATTGGACAAGAAAGATATGATGCTATTATTGCTAAAAAAGAAGAAATAATTGATAAAGTAACTAGTGCAATAAAAGAATATGGTGGTAAAGCATTAAAATATCTTAGAGATAAATATCAAGAATGGAAAGAAGATTAAAAAGCATATTAAATATGCTTTTTTTATGTTATAATTATTAGCGGTGGTAGTATGAGAATAATTAAAATTGGTGCTATGTGGTGTCCAGCTTGTTTAATTACTAATAAGCATCTAGATAAGATTAAAGAAGAATACAACATAGAAATAGATAGCCTAGATTATGATTTTGATGAAGATGAAGTTAGTAAATATAATGTTGGAGAGACATTACCAGTATTAATACTTATAGATAATGATAAGGAAATAGATAGATTAATTGGTGAAAAAAACTATAATGAAATAGAAGGAATGATTAAAAAACATGAAAAAGATTAAGTTTTTAGTATTTATTCTATTACTACTTTTACCAATATCAATAATAAAAGCCGATACAGTTGATCTATATTTATTTTATGGTGATGGTTGTCCTCACTGTGCTGAAGAAGAAGAGTTTTTAGATGAATATCTAAAAGATAAAGATGATGTTGTACTTAATAAATATGAAGTATGGCATAATACAGATAATCAAGAAATATTAAGAAAAGTACAAGATGCAATTAATAATCATGCATCTGGTGTTCCATATTTAGTAATTGGTAATAAATCAATAGTAGGATATTATGAAGGTGTTACTAATTTACAAATAGAAGAACAAATTGAAAAAACTAAAAATCAAAAGAACTTTACTGATAGAGTAAAAAAAGTTCTTAATAAAGAAAATATTGAAACAAATGATAGAGAAACTATTACAGTGTATTTCTTTAAAGATGATAGTGAAGAATCTAAAAAAATAGAATTATATATTAATAATATAGCTTATGAAGAAGAAATCGGAAATAAATTCAATATTAAGATATATGATTTAAAAAAAGAAGAATTAAATAATAATATAAAGAAAAAAGTAATAGAAAAATTAAAAATAGAAGAAGATAAAATACCATTACTAGTTATTGGTGATAAATATATAAATGATTTTTCTTCTATGGATAAAATAAATGAATTAATTAATAGTGAATATGAAAATAAAAAGTATAAAGATATAGTTAGTGATTTAGATACAACAGAAATAGTTCCTTTTTTTGGAAAAATAGATGCGACTGACATATCATTACCTATTTTAACTATTGTATTAGGATTTATTGATGGTTTTAATCCATGTGCTACTTGGATATTAGTATTTTTAATAACAATGCTTATTAATATGAAAGATAGAAAGAAAATGTGGATCTTAGGTCTAACATTTATACTTACTTCTGGATTAATGTATGCCCTATTTATGGTAGCGTGGTTAAATGCTGCTAGTTATATAGGAGGATATTTCTATATAAGATTAATTGTGGCTCTATTCTCACTCGGAATCGGTATATTTAATATATATAACTTTATTAAATCTCTTAAGAAAGAAGATGGATGTAACGTTGTTAATAAAAAGAATAGAAAAAAGATAATGCAAAAGGTTATGAATATAACTACTAACAAGAAATTTATCGCATCTTTATTAGGTATAATTGTTTTAGCAATAACAGTTAACTTAATTGAAGCTATGTGTTCATTAAGTATTCCTGTACTATACGCGAATATATTATCAATGAATAATCTTTCAACACCTGTTTATGCATTATATATATTCTTATACATTCTATTCTTCTTAATAGATGATATTATTATATTCGCTGCTGCGATGATTACCTTTAAAGTTACTGGAATATCAACTAAATTCACTAAATATTCTCATTTAATCGCAGGTATAATAACAATAATAATTGGATTATTATTAATATTTAATCCAGGTTTATTAATGTCAAAGTAATAAAAAGGCCTTTAAATGGCCTTTTTTTGTTATAAAATAAGCAAAAACTCTTTACAAATAGACATTTTTTTTAGTATAATGTACTTAGAATAGGAGAAGGTAATATGGTAGGAAGTTTTGATTACAACAATAATGATGTCATGGAGATATTAAATAATCCTAATTTGAATGACGAACAAAAAAAGAAATTATTTGAAAAATATAAATTTGATTTAAAAGAAACAAGAAGAAAAGAAATAATAACAAGATTAAATGAATGTGCTAAAAATAATCCTATTATTACTCAAGAAGAATATGTTAACTTCTTAAAGAAATATAATGATGATGATTTAAGTAAACCATTTGAAGTAATTGAGGGTGAATTAGAAGATTTCAGTAGAGAAATGCAAGAAAAATATAATGCATATTTAAGAAAGAAAGAAGCAGAAAAGAAAGAACAAGAAATTCCTGTTGAAGATCCTGTATTTGATGAACCTGAAGTTGAAGAAGAACCAGTTAATTATGATGATGAAGAAGATGATGATTTAACTCCAGATATTACTCCAAATAATTATAGTGAATTAGTTGATGCTTTATATAGTAATTCAGATGAAGATACAAAAGAAATTAAGCCAACAGTATTTGAAGATGATGAAGAAGAAGTAAAAGAAATGATGCCAGAAGATATTCCTGAATCATTAGATGAAAAAGGAAATGCAAATGCTGTAATAATAAGTATAATAGCTATTATCGTAGGTATGGTTATTATGTATTCAATAATAAAATTAAAATAGACTTAGTCTATTTTTTTTATTTGTAAAATTTATTATTTAATCTTGTTATTTGAAAAATAATATGTTATATTATGTATGCAATGTTTTATGGCGGAGTTGGTGAAGTGGTTAACACGCCGGATTGTGGCTCCGGTATGCAAGGGTTCGATCCCCTTATTCCGCCCCATTAGAATAAAAAACGAACTATAAAGTTCGTTTTTTTATTTTTGCTTTTTTAATTGCTAGTTTTTTATATTTATTATCTAGTTTTAATATTTCGCCTACTTGTTTACTATGTTCCTCTAGTAGACCCTCTTCTTCTTTATTATCAGAATAGTAAATTGTTTCTACTAAATATTCTCTTAAAGTTTTTAAATCTGATTTTATAGGGCCAAGATCATCATCATCTATAATACAAAAGTGATCTATTTCAGGATGATTAAATAAATACTTTTTAATCTCAAATTCTTTCCATATTGGAGTAAAAAATCCATTACCAAAATATTTTGATACACATGGTGTTCTACCAATACATTCTATGTCATATTTTTTAAAACAGTTAAAAATATGTTTAACCCACTCTACTTCTTCTTCTATTTCTAATGTTTCTTCATTAATTAACCATTTAATACTAGCCTCTATTACTACCTTACAATCATATTCATGACATATCTTTGATAATATTTTTATCTTTTCTTCCATATCAGCAAGAGTAATATAATGAACTGTATCTATAACACCATCAAAATCTAAAAATATAACGTTCATAAAATCGCTTCCAAAAACTTGCTATATTATATTATAAAATAATAAAAAAATCAAAAACTAATGTTTTTGATTATTTATTATGTACATCAATTTGATTATATGGAACTGATATATCATGTTTTTCTAGAGTAAGAAGTATTTGTCTAATAGAATCTCTTCTTACTTGTAATTTTTCTATTGGATTACACTTAATCTTAACTTGATATAAAATACTAGAATCTGCTAGTTCATTAGTTCCTATATATGAAGCATCATCTACATTCTTTAATGCCTTTATATTATCAATTGCTTCATTAACTACCTTTTCAGCATCTAAAACTTGTAATTCATATGGAAGAGGTATATTAAAGAATACAAACTTAGATACTACTTCTATATCTTCTATGTTTCTATTTGCGATAGATCTTACATTACCTGTTCTTAAATCTTGTATCTTAGTATTTTTAAGACCTAGATATAAAACCTTACCTTCCATATCTTTATATTTAACTATATCTCCTACTTTATAATAATCACCTGATATAATGCTACTACCTCTAGTAATATCTTTAAAGAAGTCTTGTATAGCTAGTACAAATACCGCACCAAATATTCCAACACCAGCAACTATTGAAGTAACATCTATTTGGAATACTTGAAGTATTACAAAAAATACAATAAGCATTAATATATATCTAATAACATTAATAGTTAAATGCATATAAGCATCTGAATTCTTTTTATCAGATAAGACTTTAATTTTACCGCTATTAAAAGATTTCTTAATTATTGCAGATAAAATATAATAAAGAATCATAGCAACTACAATAGCTACTATTACTTTAATACTTCTTTGTACCCATATATTATTAATAAATTCATTAAAATCCATATTATCACCAATTTAATTATATCACAAAGTAAAAAAATCACATACGTGATTTTTCTACTTTTTTCCCTTAAGTATATAAGTATAGACTAACGATGCTAATCCTGATCCTGCTAATGGAGCAAGTATAAATACCCATACTTGTTTTAATGCTTCTCCACCTTGGATTAAAGCTGGACCAAAACTTCTAGCTGGGTTAACACTAGTTCCTGTGAATCTAATTCCAAGTAAATGAACTAATACAAGTGTTAAACCAATAACAATGCCTACAACGTGACCATTTTCTTTTTTAGAAGTAACACCTAAAATAACTAAAACAAAGATGAATGTTAATAATACTTCTACTAAGATAGCTATACCAGCATTATAAGCTAGTGTACCTTCACCAAATCCATTAGCACCTAGTACATCACCACTTCTAAATAAAAGTGATAATACACCAGTTGCAGCAATTGCTCCTAAGAATTGAGATGCTACATAACAACCAAATTCTTTTAAAGACATTTGCTTAGTTAAAAACATAGATAAAGATACTGCTGGATTAATATGGCACCCTGAAACATTACCAATTGAATATGCCATAGCAACTATAACTAGACCAAAAGCTAAAGATGTAGCTACTATTTCTCCACCAGTTACAACTGCAACTCCACATCCAACTAATACTAGAACAAAAGTTCCAATAAATTCAGAAATATATTTTCTCATTGCCTACTCCTTTCTAATTTAATTGTATCACATTATTATAAAAATCAATACTATTTTATTATTAATTTTTGGCCTATGGATAATATATTAGAACTAAGATTATTAAGTTTTTTAATATTATCCACAGTAGTATTAAACTTTCTTGATATAGACCATAAACTATCTCCTTTTTCCACAATATAATATGAACCAGGAATAATTAATATCTGACCTATACTAAGTACATTACTGGTTAAATTATTTAAATTCTTTAACTCATCAACCGTTGTTCCAAACTTCCTAGAAATGGACCACAAGCTATCACCTTTTGCTACCGTATAAGTATTAGAACTAGTATTTAGATTACTTGAAGGTAATTTAATTATTTGACCTATTCTAAGAGTATTACTGGTAAGATTATTAAGTCTTTTTAATTCATCTACACTAGTATTATATTTTCTTGATATAGACCAAAGACTATCTCCTTTTTTCACAATATATTCATTCTCTAAAGTATAGGTATAAGGAACATTATAATAATCAGCAATTACTTTAATAACTGGTTCTGCATACTTATCATAGTTATTAAAACCTGTTTCATTATTAATATATCCATAACTAATTACAATAGTTTGTACATTACCAGTATTCTTTAGTAAATCATCATAGTCTTTACTAGTATCATTTTCATCTCTTCTTTGATAAACCTTATTAACACTAATACCTCTATCATTAAAAGCTTGTTCTAGTTTATTAGCTAATGCATTACTATTCTTTAACGAGTACATTATTTCTACTCCAGTATCTTCTCCATAGTTTAATCTATTTGATATAGCTATTGCATTTGAATTATTACCTGCAGCTTTTATTAAATCAGATCTTTGATTAATATTTAAATTAGTATCTGTATCTCTAGTTAGATAAGTATTTATACCTAGTTCTTTTAACCTTTTATCTATGTACTTACTAATATTTAGATTAAAATCTTTTTCTTTTATACCGTTTCCGGTATAACCTATATCATCTCCGCCTCTATAAGCATCAATAACAACCATAATATCACCAATTAATTTTATGCATAAAAAAAGAAGATTATTAATCTTCAAAGAATTCTTCTCCTAATATAATAATATTCTTTTTAATAGCTCTTCTTTTAGTAAACATAGATACATTTTTAGTAGATATAATAATACCAAAATCTACTTTTTCTTCATACATATCTAAAGATGTTTCATCTATTTCTCTTTTACCAACTTTAGTATTTAAAAAAGTTTGAACAGTACAAGTCTTACTTATTTCACCTTTCATATCATTATCATTTAATATATCTTCATCACTAATTCTTTCATCATCTATTTTAATAGTTTTATATCCCATTTTATATAACTTATATTGAACATAGTTTCTAAATTCTCTTTCATCTACAAACTTTTTTAAAATATCTAAATCTCTCATATATACTCCTTTTTATCTATTTAATAATTTTAATACTTTTTTATTATTATGAACTATATTTCTAAGTGATTGACCATTATGAATATGATCTATTATTTCTGCAATTCTAGAAGAACAATTAACTATATTTAACCATTCATTTTCTTTATATTGTTCTGGTATATAACTAAGATTAGTTGTATATAGTTTATCAAATGCTTTTTCTTCTTTTGCTTTTTTAAATACTTCAATACCTGATGTGAATAATGCAAATGTTGATATAAAGAATATTTTATCTGCTTTCTTTTCTCTTAGTTTTTGACCTACTTCTATCATAGAAGAACCTGATGCGATCATATCATCTACTACAATAGCAGTTTTACCTTCTACATTAGCACCCATATAAGCATGTTCTACTATTGGATTTTTTCCATCTACTACTTTACTTAAATCTCTTCTTTTATAAAACATACCTACATCACATTTAAGCATATCTGCATAGTATCTAGCTCTTTCCATAGCACCCATATCAGGACTTATTACAAGTACATTATTTATATCTTCTTTTTGTATTAATTCTTCTAATATTATATTTGTTGGATAAAAATTTTCAAAAGGAATATTAGGTATTGCATTTGCAACTACCTTGTTATGAGCATCAAAAGTAACTATATGATTTACTTTTAAACTTTCTAACTCTTGAAGAGCAAGTGCACAATCAAGTGATTCTCTATTCTTTCTTTTATCCTGTCTAGATTGATATAAAAGTGGCATAATTACAGTTATTCTTCTTGGATAACCAGATAATGCACTTATACATCTTTTTATGTCTTGAAAGTGCTCATCTGGTCCCATAGGAACATCCATACCATGCATCTTATAAGTAACAGAATAATTACCCACATCAGATAATATAAATATATCTTTATCTCTTATAGTAGTGTCTATTGTTATTTTACCTTCACCGTTATTAAATCTATCATTAGTAATTGGTAATATAAATGATTGTTCTACATCATACTTATTTCTTAAATATTCATCAATTTCATTACCAATACCCCTTATATTATCCATAACAACTATTTTTAAATTATCAGTTCTAGTTTCCATATAATCCCCCTAACCTATGTTACATATTAATTTTAACATAAATAAATACTAATAACAATAGAACAAAAAAAGAAACTAAAAAGTTTCTTTATTATTAAACTGGTGACCTGTATGGGACTTGAACCCATGAATGTTGCCTTGAGAGGGCAATGTGTTAACCGCTTCACCAACAGGCCAGTAAAAATAGACTATTGTCTATTTTTCTCTTGTTAAGAATACTAATCCTATAACAGTACCAATAGCTATTACTGATACTATTACTATAGGAATTATCTTATTACTTTCTTCTTTTTCTACTACAGAATTTCCATTTACTACATCAACTATTTCTTGACTTTCATAGTAAGTCTTGATTTCATCTTTTATAGTATCTACCATTTTTGAAGAAAAACCACTATGAAACTTTTCTCCAATTACTATAAATGGAACTCCGCTAGCAGTAGTATCTAATTTTTCAGCTACTTCTTGCATTAATGCAGCATTATCTTCGTCATACCATACTTCATAATCTTTAACAACAAAGTATTTACCATATTCTTCATCATTCTTTAATTCTTCAAAGAATTCTTCTGCTTCAGCACAATGAGGACATCCTTCTCCTCTAAATAAATAAACAGTTACTTTTTGTTTTTCAACTGCTCTTACTGTAGTAAAAATTGGTATAAATAACACTAATGCTATTACTAATAATAAACTAATCTTCTTCATGTAAACATTCCTCCTTACTCATTATAACATAAATAACCCTTTTTTCTACATTAAAAATGCTCTCTTTTGTATTTTATTTGTAATAATTCTACTATTTCTAAATTTTTTCTCTCTTCTATAATAAAATTAGTTAATATTTCTTTAATATATTGATCTTCTATTTGATTCAAATGATTAGTATAAAGTATTATTTTTTCTTTAATTACTCTTATATTTATTTCTATTAGTTTTTCTTTATTTGTTTCATAAAATAGTTCATTTATCTTAAAGGTATTATGATCTGGTTTACCACCAAGTAATAGTATTAATTTACCAAATATATCTAAATGAGTTAAGGAATCAGATGCCAATTTATTCATATTACTAGAGAAGTATGTATCTGTTTTATAAAATAAATAATACTCATATTTAAACAATAAAAAAGTTGTTAGATCACTAAATTTACCGCAGTAATTAAGTAATAACAACTCATTATATTTTTTATTCTTACCTTGTACTTTTATTTCCATATTATTCACCTAATGAATAATATGTATTTATAAATATTTTATACTAGTTCTTTAAACTTTTCATATATTTTAACCATCGCATAAGTATCTAGTTCACAGTATACAAGAAGTCCTTTTCTTATTTCCTCTTGTTTTTCTTTTGGCATATCTCTTAATTCTACAAAAGTAGTTGATGCTTCTTCTCCATTATGAACAAGAGGTAAATTATGATAATCTAAACTAGGATCATTTGGATAAAGTGCTGGTAAAACATACTTTATTGAGTATGAACCTTTCATCTCCTTAGTATAATAATCTCTATCATTAAATGGATCCATAAAATCTACTATATTATTATTTATTCTTTCTAATCCTTCTTTATATTCAGGATACATCTTAATTATTTCTCTATTTCTAGCTGGTTCAAAAGACTTATTATAAATAATTACGCTACCATCATCTGGTATGTCTTTAATAAGACTCTCTGCAAAATGTCTAACAAAATCTGTATCACTTGAATCTGCTAAGAACTCTTTATGAGTTAGATTACCTTTTTCATCCATTATATGTAATGAATACTGAAATGTAAGTACTTGATATGGTTTAGTACCCTTTATTTCAGGTATTGCAAACTGACATGTCTCATAATCTAAGAAATATAAAGGATATTTTAACGTAGACATTAACTCTTTTATAGCTTCTTTATTTATCTTCGGTTTTAAATCATTTATTTCAAAATTTATTTGTTCCAAGTATTTATTATTTAAATCTTCATGAATTAGATCCTCAAAAGTTATTTTACCCTCATAATAATACTTAAACTTTTGTTTCTTATTTAGACCATTTATATCAAAGACATTAGGTTCTGGTAAATGCTTAGTACAATACTTATAATAAGGACATTTATATGGATTAGAACAATGCATACCAATATCAATATTAGGTTCTTTATTACTATCTAAAATCTCATTTAGTTCTTTAACATTTTCTTCTAATTCAGACTCTTTTTCTATTGATGTATCTGTAATATCTTCAATAACAAAATATGAATTAATATCAAATTTATCTCCTAAAACATAATCACCATTAACATGCATTATATTAACAGATTTAACTTTATATCCCAGTTTTTTTAATATATATGCTTGAAAAGATGCATCATCTAAATATATATCTTTTACTTCAGTAGAACTCTTTACTTCATATATAGTAAGACCATCATCTTCAATCTTAAGTATATCTATACTCGCAAATAGATTATTAAATTTAAATGAGGCTTCACATATAATAGAATCTGTTTTTAAATACTTTTTAGTTTCCATTATCATATTGATTAGTACTTCATCATATTTAACTAATGCATACTTACCAAAGTAAGATCTAGCTAGGTCTCCTACTCTATTTCCATTAGCAAGAACTACATCATTTTTAGTTTCTTCATATTCATCTGGTTTATTTTTTAATAACCAAACTAGTTTCTTACATTGAACATAATTACAATATAAAGATTTAGAAATATTTACCATAACTATCACCTATACTCATTTTACCACATAAAATAATAGTAAAGTACTAATATTATATATTAATTATAAATAATTTATGATATAATGTCTTTGGGTGATTACATGTATACTCTAGCAAAAACTATAAATGCTGACTTATGGACTAACGATTTTTATGCTGGTTTAGGTATAGGGTTAATATTACTAGCATCATTTTTAGGACTTGCTTTAATAGCATTTACAGCAGTATATAGATGGAAATTATTTATAAAAGCTGGTAAAGATGGTTGGGAAGCTATTATACCTTTTTATAGTGGATGGACTTTATTTGAAATATCTGGATTTCCAGGATGGATGAGTTTAATCAGTTATGTTTCATTTATACCTGTAATTAGATATATTGGTCCACTAGCAGCTTTAGCTTTGTCAATAGTAACAAGCATTTCATTATGTAAGAAATTTAATAGACAAGGTTACTTTTGGTTATTAGTAGCTTTAGTTCCATTTGTAGGACTACCAATAATAGCATTTAGTAATGATAAATATGATAAGACTAAAGGTGAACAAAAGAATATGCAATCAATAAAATAAAAAGAATAGTTTATAACTATTCTTTTTTTAATCTCTCAACTAGATCATCTAGTGCCTTTTTACATTCGTTTATATCTTCTTCTGAAGTTATCTTCTCAAATATAATATTTTGGCCATCATTTTTAATAATACTGAAGTATATATGGTTAGTATCTAGTTCTTCTTTATCAGTAAACATTACATAACTCTTATGGGTGTTCATACTTTTGAATTCTGCTAACTTAAAATACTCTTTTTTTTCACCATTTTCTAGTGTTAAAACTAATAAATCTCTCTCCATATTACAACTTCCTTCCTGTATACTTAGGAATATCCATTAATATTGCAGATATATTATCGCTTTCTTTTTCAGATAATCTATCATATTCTCCATTAGCAGGTCTAACATGTTTATCCGGATTAAGAGCTTTATCTACAAAATCTATTGCTGTAGCTTTACCCAAGAACAATCTTCTAAAGTTTTCTTCATTTATTAAATCTGTTATTCCATCACTTGATAAGATTATCTTTCTTCTAACACAATGATCTATTACATGACCATGTGGATTTACTATTCTTGTATTTGCTCCTAAACAATTACCAATTATATTATTTCCTTGTATATTTCTATATAATTCATAATCTTCAACTATTCTTTTACTTATACTAGGCGATGCATCTATAGTAGATATTAATTCATAATCTCTATCAGTTTTTAAATATGCAGTAGAATCACCAATATTAACTATTAATGTATATTCTGGAGTACTAAATGATAAAACTACTGTACTTCCTGGTGTCTTTTTTCCAGCATAATAAGTTTCATTTATCATATCATTTATTTCTTGTAATTTATTACCTATCATTCCAAATAAAGTATTATTTTCTGCCCTTTGAACTGTAGTAAATCTTCTAGGTACATATGATAAATCTAGTCTACTAAACCAGTTTGCTAATTCTCTAACAACTAACATACTAGCTTTATCTCCACCAGCATATCCACCCATACCATCCGCTACTACGTTTAAAGTACAATCTTCTCTTCTCATAGATAGTACAGCATCTTCTTGAGTAGTTTTATTATTACCTACATATGCTGCTAATTGTATTCTTCCTTGATCTAATACTGCTCCAAAAGAATTCTCTATTTTATTTTCTTTTACATTTGTAATTCTAATACCAGCTGTATCTGTTATAACGTTAAATACAATACCTGATTTTACTTCCCTATTTATTGCTTCTTTAGGTTTAATTAAAATACATATATGTTCTAAAATAGGAAATATTATATTATTTAGACCATTAATTAGTTTTGGATTATTATATATTTTATCTCTTATACTATTAAGGTCATATCCCTTATTCAAAGATTCAAATTCTTTAACATAATAAAGTGTATATCTAGTTAATTCTGGGTCAGTTAATTGTCTACTAGAATGATGTCTTAATAACATAAGACTCATTTGATAAACAAATCTATATAGTTCTAATGCACCATCTCTATCATGGTCTAACATTATACCTTCAAGCTTTTCACGAAGAGGATGACCATCTTTATCATATTTAGAAAAGCATTTATAAAATTCATTAAGTGCTGCGACTGGATCTTGTTCATTTTTTAGAACATTATAATACTTATTTAATGCACCATATAACTGAGATGACATAGTATATTCTGGGTGCTTTTCACTAGTTTTATTAATCGCATCTGATATCTCTCTAAACATACACATCCTCCTATATTACAATTATAACATAAAAAAATAGTGGTTTAAACTACTATTTTAAATCTATAAAATCAGATAGAACTAATTGTTTATAAATTTCTTTTTTCTTCATATCTTTAGTAGCGGGAGTCATTTTTTCATGTTTCCAACTAGCTATATTATTCATAGAATTTCTTAATTTATAATTATATTCTCCACTTTTTAAACACATATATTCCATTATAAATAATCTTAATTGAGTATAATTACTTAAAATATTTTTTATTATTTCTGATCTAGATTTTATAAATTGAGTTGTATCCATATCAGAATGTTCTAAATATCTTTTTTTTATTTCATCTTTTAATTTTAATGCTACTAATGAATCTGGATGAGTTATTCTAGTATCATTTATATCAAATACTTTATACATTAAATCTTCACGAAATTTTTCAAAAGATGGTGTATCATCTAATCTAATAGATTCACCATGTTCTGCCTTCCATTTTCTTTCTTCAGCATATTCTTTTAATTTTTCTAAATAATATATAGTTTTTTCATTAGATATATCAAAGAATGCTGGATAAACATAAGTATTATCTTCTTTCTTATATATACCATGTGGATAAGACGCAACATAATATAATCCATTTAATTCTTCATCTGGATTATATTTACCAATAAATTCACGTTTTTGTTCTCCTTTTAAATTCATAGTAATAAGATCTATATTTGATATATCAGTAAAATCTCTTCTTACTTCTTCATTTTCAGGTAAAAATAATGTTTTCCCTGTTCCTTTTTTACCATTTAAAAAATAATATCTATGAGTCATAATATCTCCTATCGAACTAGTTTTATAGTATATTCCATAACTTATATTTTGTCAATTATGATATAATGTTTTTAGGTGATAATTATGCATGAAATAATAACTCAAGGAATAGGTGCTTTAGCGTATTTAGTAATCGCACTTAGTTATTTTAAAAAGACTAAAAAAAGTATACTTGCTATTCAGATACTAGCATATATATTATTTACTGTTCACTATTCAATGCTTATGGCTAGAACTGGAACTATGTGTAATATATTAGGACTCATATCATTAATACTAATCTATATATTTGATTACTATATACCTAAAAAAAAGAATCTATTAGTATTTATACTTATTCCTATACTAGTAGTAATATCTCTTTTAACATATGAAAATATATATTCTATATTCCCAATAATAGCATCTGTTTTATCACTATTATCATTTACTAAAGATGATGAAAACTTTATAAGATTAATTGGTATAGTAGGAGCAACCTGTTGGTTTATATACGCAATTGTTGTAGGATCATACTTTGCAATTATATTTGAAGTAATAACAATAACTACTACTATAATCGCATATATTAAAAATAGAAAGGAAAAGAAAAATGGAAGAACTAATAAAATATTTAAACGAAATAAATGAAAAGAGAACTATAAATAGTATTTTAAACTGGGAAGTAGATACTATCGCACCAGAAAAATCTATTGATTTATATATAGATATGATTACTAAAATATCATCTGAGATTAATGATATGAGAACATCAGATAAATATATAGAATTATTAAATAACGCAATTAATTCAGATGAATTTAATAAATTAGAAGAACATAAACAAAGATACTATATTAATTTAAAAGAAGAATATGAAGAAGATAAAAGAATACCTAAAGATTTTTATAGAGATTTAGTTAAACAAAGAAGTACTGCAAAAGTAAAATGGGCTGAATCTAAAGAAAAAAGTGATTATTCAATATTTAAACCATATCTAGAAAAGAATATTGAAATGACTAAGGAATACTATAAATATAAAAAACCAGATTATGATGTTTTATATGATGCGATGCTTAGTGATTATGAAAAAGGTATTAAATCTGAAGATGTAGATAGATTATTTGAAGAATTAAAAACTGGTATTATACCCATAATTAAAGATTTAAAACCAAAGAAATTAGATAAATTAGAAAAACTAGATAAAGAAACTGAATTTAAAATAGCTAGATATGTTCTTAATTATATAGGTTTTGATAATAATAGAGGAGCTCTAGGTAATTATACTCATGGATATACTAGTACTATATCAAAAGATGATGTAAGAATTGCGTATGATGCTAAAGATGTAATTGATTTAGTTACTACTATTATTCATGAAGGTGGACATGGTATATTTGAACAAAGACAAGCTGATGAATTTAGTGAATTAAATATTTGTGATAATAATTTACTTGCACTACATGAAAGTCAATCTAGATTCTATGAAAATATACTAGGAAGAAATAAGAATTTCTGGATACCAATATATGATGATATTAAGAAAATGGCTCATTTAAATATATCTCTTGATGAATATATGGACTATTTAAATGATGCTAAACCATCATTAGTAAGAATATACGCAGATGAATTAACTTACTGTCTTCATATAATAATAAGATATGAAATAGAAAGAGATATATTTAATGGTAATATTACTAATCTAGATGAATTACCTAGTATTTGGAATAAAAAGTATTATGACTATTTAGGAGTTACTGTTAAAGAAGATAAAGAAGGAATACTTCAAGATACTCACTGGTCAGATGCTTCATTTGGATACTTTCCAGATTACCTATTAGGAACTATATTTGATGGAATGCTATATGAAAAGATAGGTAAGGTAGATGAACTATTAAAGACAGGTAAAATAAATGAAATAACTAAGTTCTTAAATGAAAACATACATAAATATGCTGGTACTTATAATATATTTGAAGTAGCTAAAAGAGTATGTGGTAAAGATTTAGAAACAAGACCTATAATTGAATATTTTGAAAAGAAATATAAATAAAAGAGTTACAAAATGTAACTCTTTTTTATAATTTTCTAACTAGTTTTTTAACATATTCATTAGGCATAGAATCAAATGATATATCTACTTCATCTATCTTTCTTAATTCTTCAAAACTAATAAACTCTACTCCAGCTTTATTAAGCATATATTTTGCTGCAATATTATCCTTAGTATCTTTTCTATCATCAAATAAATATACAACTCTTTTAATACCAGATTGAATTATCTTTTTAGAACAATTACTACAAGGAAATAAAGTGACATATATAGTAGCATCTTTAAAGTGTTCAACAGAACCTTTATAATTAGCAATTGCATTTTCTTCAGCATGTACTACATATGTATATTTAGAGTTTTCAACACCCTCTTTATAAGCCCAAGGAAATTCATCATCACTCCAACCAATAGGTGTTCCATTATAACCAGTAGTAAGTACTCTATTAGAAGTATTAGTAATGCACGCTCCTACTTGAGTAGATGGATCTTTACTCATTAATGACCATGAAATAGCAGTAAGCATTGCAGCTTCATGAGCACTAATAGTTCCTTCTCTTTTTCCCCCTAAGAATTCTTCACTAATATTGAATTCGTCCATATAAACCTCCTGTGTTAAATTCTTCTTAGTCTCTTATATGCATTAACCGCTGTTATATCAGCAGGTAACCAATCTAAATGATCTAGATCATCCTTTTCTAACCATATCATATTATCGTGTTCTAACTCATTTTCATTGTGGAAAACAAATTCTATATTATTTTTTAAAGTACAAATATAAGTATGCATAATTAAATGATAATCTGGGTAATCACATCTAATAGTTGTTAAAAAGTCAATAACATTAATATCAGCATTTAACTCTTCTTTTATCTCTCTAATTAATGCTTCTTCTTGAAACTCTCCATCTTCTATTTGTCCACCAGGAAACTCCCATTTCCCTTTGAACTCACCATATCCTCTTTGAGTAGCAAGTATATTCCCATCTTTAACAATAACTGCTGCTACTACTTCCATCTTCTTTAAATCTTTCATAAATCTGCACTCCTTCTTATAGCTTATGATTTAATTATAAAACAAAAATAATATAGTGAAAAGCGAATAATACGCATATTTGGTATTCCATTCAGGAATATCTATTTAATATCATAATTTATAAAATCTTCAATAAATTTAGTAGGTGCATTTGTTAAGAATTTCTTATTATAAGCAAGTATTATATCTGTAGTTGGTAAAGATTCTTTAACATCTATAATCTTGTAATTATCTTCATTTTCAATTAACTTAGATATTACATATCCAACACCTAAATCATTATTAACCGCATTAAGTATAACTTCACTAGTATGTATATTCATTACCTTTTTAGGTTCTACTTCATTTTTTATAAATAATTCATTAAGAGCTCTTCTATTACTAGTACCTGGTATTGGTAATACTAGTGGTACATCCTCTAAATCTTTTATAGATTTAATATGTTTATATTTGTTATAACAAGATTTCTTACATATAAATGTATATTTTACTGTTGATAACTTAATAAACTTTAAATCCATATTATTAGTATTAACTGGAGATGTATCTATAATAAAATCTAATTTATGTAGATCTAATGCCTCTAATAACTGTTTAGTAGATGCACTCATAAGAGTTATTTCTATATTTGGATATTTATTATGAAAATCTATTATCTTATCAAAAAAGAAAAATGATGCGATATGTGAAGGTAATCCTATATTTAAAGTACCTCTTTCTAGATTTTCAGACTCTAACATAAGTCTTTCTGCTGTTAATAAATTACCATAAGACTTTTCTACATAAAATAGTAATTCTCTTCCTCTTTCAGTTAACTCTATACCATTAGAATTTCTATAAAATAACTGAGTTTCTAACTCTTCTTCTAGTTTCTTTATAGATTTACTAATCGCAGATTGTGTTGTATAAGTAAATTCTGCTGTTTTAGAAAAACTACCATACTTTGATACATCATAAAATACCTTATATAAGTTTAAATTAATATTATTCTTAATCATATTATCACCTGAATTAATTATACCATATTATTTTAATTTTAAAATCTAATGTTCTTTCGTTTAATTCTTAAACCAGATGAGTTAACACCTCCTCTTTAAAAAAAATTATATGCCAGTTTTGCTATATTGTGAATTGCATAATAGTGATATGTTATATTCCTACAAGGAATATGTTATAATTAACTTGGTGATATTATGGCTATTACATTAAGAAAATTTAAAGATGAAGAATCTGAATATAAAAAAATGCATGAATGGTGTTCAAAAAAACATGTAAATGAATGGTTTGAACAAAGAGTTTTATCATTTGATGAAATAAGAAATAAATATAAAAACAAAATAGGTAATCAAGATATGTTTATTATTCAATATAATAATAGAGATATAGGTTTTGTACAAATATATGAGTATAAACCAAAAATCTATGAATTTGATCTATTTATAGGTGAAGAAGAACTACTATCAAAAGGACTAGGAACAAAAATAGAAGTATTTATTATAAATAAGATTTATTCTGATTATGATGCAGATTCTATTATAGCAAGACCTTTTAAAAGAAATATTAGATCAGTTAAATGTAGTTTAAAAGCTGGTTTTAATATAATAGATGAATATGATGGTACTGATACTATAGGCAATCCTGAAACAATTTTAGTAATGGAAAATAAAAGAACTAACTAATGTTATTTCTTTTAATTAAATATAGATAAAGACTTAACAGGATTAACTACTGGTTTTCTTCTCCTTTTATACTGATTAGTATATTCAATAAGTTTATTTATATTAATAACGTTATTAGTAATCTTATATAACTTGTCATAAGACAAAAACTTATTATTAATTAGTGTCTGATATCTTTTAGGAGATATACTTACTTCTTTTTTAAAGATTTCAGAAAAGTATTCAAGAGAATAGAATCCATTATTAATTGCGACATTAATCATTAAATTATCAGTACTATTTATTTCATCAATTGAATTCTTAATTCTAAGTTTATTAATATATTCAAATATAGTAACACCAATCTCTTTTTTAAATAACTTCATTATATAATATCTGTTATAAAAAAAAGCACGTTCAAGATCTTCAATACTTATTTTTGTATGAAGATATATATCAATATATTCTAAAATGTCACATACTAAACTATTTGAATACATTTAACCACCAACTATATTATACCACTATTGTTTAAGTTTTACTATAGAATTAGATTTATGATTAGGTTGAAAGGAGGAATAATATGATTTATTCTAGTTGGGAAAAAGAAACAGACTTAAAAGAAAGACTACAAGAAATTAAATATAAAGAAGGGGTTGAAAAATCAGGTATACCAGTTATCTATGATAAAGATACAGTATATACAACTAAAGGTAATGACCATTCAATGATAATTGGCGCTACTGGTTCTGGTAAAACACAAACTATAGTATTACCATTAACTAAATTATCAATGCTAGCAGGTGAATCTATTATTATTAATGATACTAAAAGTGAAATATATGAACAAACTGCTAATGAGTTTAGTAATAGAGGTTACAATGTAATAGTAATTGATTTTGATGAAACTAAATATGGTAATTACTATAATCCACTAAGTTTAGCTAAAAGATTATATGATGAAAAGAATATAGATAAATGTGTAACTATATTAGAAGATTTAGGATACTATTTATTTAGTTCTACTAGTCATGAAAGTGATCCATTCTGGACTAACTCTGCTAGTGATTACTTTACTGGATTATCATTATATTTACTAGAAAAGAATAAAGAAGAAGTAACTCTAAAAAATGTATTTGATTTAGCTAATAAATTATTAGATGATAAGGGCTGTGAAGAATTCTTAAAAGAAATTGGAAAAGATACACCAGTATTCTATAGTGTATCTGGAACTTTAACATCACCTAGAGAAACAAGAGGAGGTATAGTTTCAGTATTTAATCAAAAACTTAAAAGATATGTTAGTAGAGAAAACTTATCTAATATGATGAGTAAGACTGATTTTGATATGAGTTCTATTTCTAATAAGAAGACTGCTATCTTTATTAAAACTGGTTATAATGATTATAGTAGTAATTTAGTATCTTTATTTATAAATCAAGCATTTGAAGCTATTAATATATATGGAGAAAAGAATAAAAAGGTAAATATTATAATTGATGAATTTGATAGTTTATATCCTATTAAAAACTTTACTGAAATAATTAATTATTCAAGAAGTATAGGTATAATATTCACATTCTTAATTCAAGGTATAGTTAATCTAGAAAACGCATATGGAAGAGAAAAATTAGCAATTATAAGACTATGTATTGCTAATATAGTATATCTATATAGTAGTGATCTAAAAACACTAGATAAAATATCTGAATTATGTGGAAATGAATCAGAAAAGAAACCATTAATTAGTGTTGAAGAACTAAAGAAAATGGAGCCATGTGAAGCAGTATTCTTAATACCTAGAGTAATGCCATTCAAAAATAAATTAGTTCCTGATTATAAAATTGATTGGGGTATTGAATTTAAAAAAGAAGAATTATTATTAAGAAAATAATAATTCTTTTTTTAGTAAAGAAATTGTAATAATTAATTAAAATAGTATATTGAGGCATATAAGAATGATATAATATTTTTTGGAGGATAATAATATGAATGAATTTGATACATTAGAAAAAGTAATTGAACTATTCAAGACAAGTAATTATTATTATGATGAGAATAATATATTTATAGTTTATAAAGATATGCAAAAGTCTAGTGGTATGGTTAGTGGTATGGAATACCCTTATGAAGGATTAATAGTTAATGAAACTAATAAAGGTTTAGCTATGATTCCTTTAAAACAAGGTGGTATAGTCTTAACTCAATCTATTAACAAAATGGAAATAGATAAAGAAAGAGATATAATATTTATACCAAAAGAAGATATAACTAGTATTACTATTAAAAACTATGCATTATTTAATTCTAAAACAAAAAGAATATCTATTAAAACAAACGATGGTAAAAATTACTTGCTATTTGGAAAGATTAATGAAAAATCTATTCCTTATCAACAAGAAAACTTTACTAAGTTTATAGAACATAATCAATAAAAAAACTAACTTATGTTAGTTTTTTTATTTTTATTATTCTTATTATAAGAATACCTATTATACTTAATGAAAATAATAAGATATAGGATTTAACTCCATCTTCAGTTGCTGGATTAATAATATCAGATTCATCAACATGGTTTTCATATCTATTCGAAGTTCTTGCTTTAGCTACATATATTTCATTATAATGCATTAATGGAATAGCACTTGCATTACCTACTAAACTCATACAATTTTCAAGAATTGTTTTAGTACTATAACCATTTTCTGAATAAAAGAATAAAGAAGAAATAATCTTTCTAAAATTAGTTATATTATTCTCTAATTTATCTATTTGTCTACTTAATTCATTTTTATAATCTACTCCATATAATTCTTCACTCTTTGTAAGCATATTTACTTTATTATTTTCAAGCATTTCAATTAATTTATCATCAGCTAATTCACTCATATCATTATATGTTTTTATTACATTACCTTCATCATCTTTAACTGTTTTAATTCTATCCATAATTTTTCTAATAGCATCACTAAATTTAGCAGCTTTACCAGTTATATTACCTTCATCATCTGTGAACATTTCTTGAATCTCTGGATCATCCGACTGAAGAAACATAATCATAGTAATACATAATAAGCTTCTAACTTTTTCAGCATTTTCATAATAATTTACTACACTACTATTTGGATCTGGTCCATAGTAACATGCCTTAATAAATGCCTTTAACCCATCTTCTATTGTAATTGAATCTGGATCATCAGTTGGATAAAATGATTTAAAAGCAGATAAGAATATTTTATTTTCTTCCGGAACAATATTCATTATTCCATTAATAACCGCATCCGCAACTGGTTCATTTTCATTTTCTGAAATATATTTAGCAAATAATTCTAAGAAACTATCCACAGTAAAAGTAGAATCATCTATTTCTTCTCCTGTGAAATAAGTTAATACATCTTCTAAAGCTAAAGTAATTGCGCTATTTTCATTATCTGCTTTTCCTTCTTCTTGAAGAAGTTCTGATACATAAGCAAGATAACTATAAGCAAGTGCACTAATTGCGGAATTAGAATCTAGTCCTGATTCTGAACTATCAAATAAGAATACTAGTCCCATTCCAAATACACCAGCAAACGCTGTTAAAGCTTCTTCATAGCCATTATTTTTATATTCTTTATTAGTTTTAACTTCATTAACCATACCCGCTATTCTTTGTTTTAAAAGATCAACTATAGCGATTGTTTCACCAGTATCAACTGTAGATAATGTTTTTAAATCAAATGTCTTTTTAGGTAATGCTTTTAAATCACCAATACCAGTATAAATACTATATACATATGGACTAATACTATTTAGTTCATTTAAGAATGATCCATAATCTAAACCATCATTAGGATCTATTACTATTCCATAGTGAGTAAAACCCCAATCTTCTGGAGGTAATAATGGAAAGAAATCATCTGGATCAATGATACTTCTAATACCATTATATATTGGATCAGTTACATCTACTGTTCCACCTTTTGTATAAGAATAAGATTCTCCTTCAGTGTCATCTATATACTCTGGATTACTACGTTTACCACTTACACTAAGTTCTACATTTTTATCTAAACCATTTTTAACTGTACTTGGAGTACCCATTGAATAACAATAAATATCTTCTGGATTAATAGATACATTATCACCAAAGTATTCAATTCCACCACCAGCGAAGAAACCACCAAGCATATTAGCAACAGCTGCTCCTCTACTCCAACCAGGAATCCAAACTTTCAAACTTCCTTCTATATTATTTTCATTAATATATTTTTTTACAAATCTTAATATTTCATCTCTAGCTTGTTTAAATCCATCATGTATATCCATATCACCAACAGTAAAATTACCAGCCCATTCCTCTTTATAACCAGCACTTCTTGGAACTATTGCTAAAAGAGTATATTTTTCACCAGATTGAATTATTTCTTTTTGAGCAACCGCTACTCCCATAGAATTCTCATGTTTTTCAGTCGTATAATACTTATTTATTGAAACATTATTAAACTTCATGTCTTGTAACATTTTAACTAAATTATGAGAACTAACTGTTGAATCTATTTCATATTTATCTATATTAGGTCCATAATAACTAACTGATGCGCTAGCTACCTGCATTGATAATATTTCTAAATGCTTACAACCTAAAAAGGATGATCTAATAAAACAATCATCTCTATATATAAAACTATTTTGACTTTGAATATTACTTCCCTCATCAGAAGAATATTGATAAGTTCCTTCTATTGCTTCACTAGAATTAATACTATCCGCAAGTACTATGGTACTAGGAAAGAACATATTAAATAACAAAGCAAAAATTATTAAAACTGAAAATAATTTTTTCATATAGACCTCCTAGTATATACCTTTATAATAACACAATACCTGTCTCTCAACAAGGCAAATGCTAGTTACTTGTCAGTTTATAAACATTGAAGAATTATCTTTTATATGTTAGAATAAATATATATAATACGAGGTGACTAATATGGCCTATATAGAATTTAAAGATGTTAATAAAATATACAAAATGGGTGAAGTGGATTTAAAGGCTTTAGATAAAGCTAGTTTTGAGATTGAAAAAGGTGAATTAGTTGTTATACTAGGTCAATCTGGTTCAGGTAAATCAACTTGCCTAAATATATTAGGTGGTATGGATGAAGTAACCTCTGGGAATGTAATAGTAGATGAAGTAAATATTACAAAAATAAAAGAAAAAGAATTAATTAAATATAGAAGAAATGATATAGGATTTGTTTTTCAATTTTATAACCTTGTTCAAAACTTAACTGCATTAGAAAATATAGAATTAGGTACACAAATGTGTAAGAATCCAATGGACGCCAAAGAAGCATTAAAAAAAGTAGGTCTAGAAGATAGAATGGATAACTTTCCTTCACAAATGTCTGGTGGTCAACAACAAAGAGTATCTATAGCAAGAGCAATAGCAAGAAAGCCTAAAATACTTTTAGCGGATGAACCAACTGGTGCTCTAGATTATAAAACTGGTAAACAAATATTAGAACTACTAGAAAAGACTTGTAGAAAAGATAAAATTACAACTATAATAATAACTCATAATAGTGCAGTAGCACCTATGGCTGATAGAGTAATAAAATTTAGAAATGGAAGGACAGAGGATATAATTCTAAATAAAAAACCTATTAGTGTTAAAGAAATAGAATGGTAAGAGTATGAAAAAGAATAGACTTATTACTATGAGTCTAAGAGAAATCAAAAAATCAAAAAAGAGGTTTTTCTCATTATGCATTCTTAGTATTTTAGGAGTATCTTTCTTTGTAGGAATGAAAACATCAGGACCTACAATGATGGAATCATTAGATAAGTATTATGATGATAATAAGATGTATGATTTGAAAGTAATTTCTACTCTTGGACTTGATAATGATGATGTAAAAGAAATAAAAAAATTAAATAATAATTTTAAAGTAGTAGGGTCACATACTAAAGACGCTATTTTTAATGATGGAAAATATGAATCAGTCATAAGAATGCAAGAAATGATTGATGATATAAATGATTATGAAATTATTAAAGGTAGAATGCCTGAAAAATATAATGAAATAGTTGTAGAAGAAGGAATAGAATATAAAACAAATTATAAAATTGGGGATAAAATTAAACTAGAACTAGAAGGAGATGATAAATCACTTAAAACGGATGAACTAGAAATAGTTGGTATTGTTATTAGTCCTGAATACGTAAATAATAGTAGCGTATCTCAAAGTAGAGGTAATACAGCGTTAGGTAATGGACAAGTTGCGTATTATTCATATGTAAACAAAGAACTATTTAATATGGAATATTATACAGAAATATATGTACTAGATAGTGATGCAGATAAATATATAACAAATAGTGACGAATACCTAAAAGAAATAGATGATGATGTAAAAGAAATTAATAAAATAAAAGATAATAGGCAAAATGATAGATATGAAAAACTATTAAATGATGCTAAAGAAAAAATTAAAAAAGAAGAAGATAAAGCTAATGAAGAATTAGATAAAGCTAAAAAACAATTAGATCAATTTAAAACTGAACTTGATAATGGAAAAATAACTTTAGATAATACCAAAATTACACTTGATAACGCTAAAAAAGAATTAGATAAAGCTAAAATAGAATTAAATAATGGACGCATTGAAATAGAACAAGGATATGATTCATTAAATAAAGCTAAAGAAGAACTATTAAAAGCTAAACAAAAACTAGATAATGGTAAAAAAGAAATAGAAGATAAATTAAAAGATAATACTAATAATATTATTACATATGATAAATTAAAAAACTTTGTAGAAAAATATGATAGTGCATCTTTTTCTCTAAGTGATATTATTAAGATTTTTGGTGAAGATTTAGATATAGAAGAAACAATAAGAAGTAGTATAGTTAATATAAAAATAGTTGCTAATATGTATGGAATTAACTTAGAAGAACTGCTTAATAAATATGGTATTACTGAACAGGATATATTAGATAAATCAGATGTTAAAATAAGTGAATTAATAGATATAGCTACTATTGATCAAATAAAAAAATTAATATTTGATGATAACTTTATAATTTTGGTTAAAGGAAGTATACCAACAACTATTGATCATTATGATGATATAATTAAATATTTAGATGAATATATAGATAAAAATGATGATATTTTAAAACTATTTAATGGAATTAGAGATATAGAAAATGGTTATATAGAATATGATAAGAATTCTAAATTAATAAGTGAGAATGAAGAAAAATTAAATAATTCGAATAATGAATACAATAATGGATTAAATAAATATAATACAGGATTAGATGAATATAAAGCAGGATTATCAAATTATAATTCTGGTTTAAATGAATATAATAGTAATTTAGAACTATATAATAAAAGTAATAAAGAATATGAAGACAATAAAATAAAAGTAAAAAAAGAATTAGATTCCGCTAAGGAAGAACTTAAAAAAATTGAAAAAGCTAAATGGTTTATACAAACAAGAGAAAATAATAATGAATATATAACATATCTAAGTAGTTATGATAGTGTTGAAAATCTATCAAATATATTCCCTATTATATTCTTTATAGTATCAATTATGATAAGTTTACTATCAATGGCTAGAATGGCTATTGAAAATAGAAGTGAAATAGGTACTTTAAAAGCACTTGGTTTTACTAATAAAGAAGTTAGATTAAAATACTTTATCTACTCTCTATTAGCGACTCTAATAGGTGGTATTATAGGTGCTCTTATTGGATATTTAGTTATTCCTAATATAATTATTGAAGTATTTAAAATAATACATAATATACCAGTAACAGTTTATAGTACTAATTATATGCCTATAGTAATTGGAATAATTATTAGTTTAATATGTATAGTAGGTTCTACTCTATTTACTATTAATAATTTAGTAAGAGAAAAAACGACAACATTATTAAGACCTATCGCACCTCCTATAGGTAAAAAAATATGGTTAGAAAAAATACCATTCTTATGGAATAGATTAAAATATTCAAATAAATTAACTATTAGAAATATATTTAGATATAAAAGAAGAGTTCTAATGTCTATATTTGGAATAGCATCTTGTACTATGATATTACTCGCTGGATACGGAATTAAAGACTCAATTGCGTATGTTGTTGAGAAACAATATAATGAGATTAATCATAATGACGCATTAATATCATTAGATGGAAAACTAGATTCAAAAGAATTAAGCATTTATGTTGATAATGAGAACTTAGATTTTAGTGTTTACGCTAAAATAGATCAAGTTGAACTAGGAAATAAAAGAGTATCTTTAATAACACCAGATGATAAAGATGAATTTAAAAAAGCATTAACTATAATTGATAGCGATACAAAAGATGAAGTAACATTAAAAGAAAATACAGTAGTCTTAACTGAAAAATTAGCGGGTTACTTTGATTTAAAAGTTGGAGATACAATTACAATACTTGAGAATAACAACGCTACTTATGATTTTAAAATAACTAATATATGTGAAAACTATATTGGAGACTACATATATATGTCAAAAGATTTATATACAAAAGATATAGGAAAATATAATATAAATGCACAGTATATAAGATTTAATGATATAAATGAAGAAAACAAAATAATAAGCAATTTAAAAAAGAAGAATCCACATATTCTAAGTACTATTTCTATAATAAATGCTAAAAAAGAAGCAGATACATTATTTAAATCATTAAATCTAATAGTATATGTATTAATAATATTCTCTGGTGCTCTATCATTTGTAGTATTCTATAGTCTAGCTTATATTAATATTAGTGAAAGACAAAGAGAAATAGCTACTCTAAAAGTACTAGGTTTCTATTATCAAGAAATAGATTTATACATAATGAAAGAAGAAATAATAATAACAGTAATAGGTATTTTAGTAGGTCTTGGCGCAGGTACATTATATGCATATAAACTTATAGATTCATTAGAAATAAATACAATGCAATATATAAAAGATATACATCTAGATAGTTACTTACAGACATTTGGATTTATGATTCTATTCACATTTATAGTAAGTATTGGAGTACATTATACTCTAAAGAAAATACACTTAATTGAGTCATTAAAAAGCGTAGAATAAAAAATATGATATAATAAAAATAAATAATAAAGAATATGAGATGATATTTTGAAAAAGAGAAATACTATTGATGATTTTATAGATATCATTGGATTATATTACTTAATGCAAGTTAGAAAAGAAAAAAAATAAAACACTAACAAATTGTTAGTGTTTTAATTTCTAAATGGCAGGGGTGGAGAGAATCGAACTCCCAACAAAAGTTTTGGAGACTCCTATTATACCATTTAACTACACCCCTAAATCAGGACAAATTAATAATATCATAGTTTTAACTTTTTATCAAGAAAAACATATAATATATTGGTGAAGAATATGGGAGTTGTTGCTTATAATACGAAAGAATTAGACTTACTTGCTAGACTTATGCGCGCAGAAGCACTTGGTGAAGGTGATTTAGGTATGCTTATGGTAGGTAATGTTTGTATAAATAGAGTTATCTGTAATTGTATAGATTTTAAAAATATAAGATCTATAACTGATATGGTTTATCAATCTCCAGGAGGTTTTTCTGGTGTTAATAGTAGTCTATTTAATAGTTCTGCTACTACAAAAGAAAAGAAACTCGCAAAGCGAGTTATTGATGGTGAAGACTTTTATCCTGCGACTAATGCATTATGGTTCTATGCACCAGGTTCTTCTAATTCATGTAGAAGTACATGGTATAACCAAGCAAATTCTGGCAGATATAAAAGTCATTGTTTCTATAAACCAAGTCAAGGTACATGTCCAAGATTATATTAATCTTGGTTTTCTTTTGTATAATGTTCAAGTCTTAGTTTTTTAATTTTCTTTTCATCTACATCTAATAATTCTCTATTTAATACTATTCTAGAATTAGGTAGATCAGATGATATAAAATGTTTAGTATCAAAAGTCTTTTTTAATATTCCTTTTTCTAATAATGGATTTATCTTTTCATCTAATACTTCTAACTTCTTTTTCTTAGCATTGTAATCATTATAAATATGTATTAAATCAAGTAAAGTTAATCTACCATTTAAACTTAAAAAATATTCTAAAGTAAGATATTCTTCATTGGTTAATTTTTTACCAATATTCTTTTCAACATTATTAATGATATATTCTTTTTCTAATTCCAATCTTTCAGCATCTAACATATATTTCAAAAATGGAGTCATATCTCCCCTATCTCTTAATTCAATAAGACTTTTTTCATATTTACTCTTTAAAAATGATATTGATCTATTAAATGTAATATAATTTAGGTCTTTTTTATTTAATAAATACCACATACCTAGAGTTCTAGATGTTCTACCATTAACATCAAAATATGGATGAATATATACACAATAAGCATGTATTATTTGAGACTTAATAAATGAATCTATATCTGTTTTATCACTATTATCATTATTTATATAATCAAATAATATATCCATATATTCAGAAACATGTTCAGGCTCTACTCCACGGAAAAATCTTTCCATACTTATGCCTCTCATTATATAAACATCACCCTGTCTATAATACTCTCCCATCCTTCTAGAATCACATGACTGTAATAATCCATCACTTAATATAGAATATAATTTCTTTAATGAATCCTTATTTATATTCTTTTTACTTAAAATATATTTATATGCTTTATATACATTAGTAATTCTTTTTTTATCTCTATTAACACTAACAAACATTCTGCTTAATAATGAACTAATCTCATTAACATCATCATCAATTCCTTCAATTGCATTATTAAACTTAATTTCTTGTGGAAAATCTGATTTACTAAACTTTGATTTATTAAGTAATGGTTCATTAGTAACAAAATCATCTAAAGACTCTTTTCTTTCTACTAATGCATCTTTATCAATGAATATATTTCTTTTTTCATCTTTTTTAAACTGTGTTCTTTCTAACATTATATCCCCTTCAAACACGAAGTATTATATCATAAATATCAAAAAAAGAAATACTATTTTGTATTTCTTTTGACCTGTAGTTCTTGTCCTACTACTAATAAATCAGTATCTAAATTATTTAACTGTTTTATATCATTAACTGTAGTATTATATTTTCTAGATATAGACCACAAACTATCACCTGGTTCTACCGTATGTATAATGATATCTTGTAAGGTAGAACCTGATGAAGGTATTAACAAATTCATACCAATAGTTAGGATATCATTAATAATAGAGTTTGTTTCTTTTAACTTGTCCACAGTAGTATTAAATTTCTTAGCGATTGAATATAAAGTATCTCCTTTTTCTACTACGTAAACGCTTCCTTCATTTATTATTTCATCTTCTTTTGGAAGAACAATAGATTCTGTTTCTGGAATTATTAAAGATTGACCAATAGATAGATCATCAGTTTTTAGATTATTTACTTCTTTTAACCTATTAACAGATATATTATTTTTAGATGCGATTGAATAAAGAGTATCTCCCTTCTTAACAACATAAGTTATATTAGTGTCAGTAACAGTATTATAATTTGGTACTTTTAATACTTGACCAATATAAAGTAAATTACTATTCAAATTATTCAGTTTTTTTATCTCTTCAACAGTAGTATCTAGCTTTTTTGATATATTCCAAAGCGTATCACCACGTTCTACTACGTATTCATTTTGAACTCTTGGTGGTGTGTACGTAAATCCCTTTGCATTAGCAATAGTTTTAACTACCTCTTCAGCATACTTTTTATAATTGTTTTTGATCCTTTTGGCGTCATTTTGGTTATCTATGAAGCCATATTCTATAATTAATGGTTCTGTTACTCCAGTATTTCTGTGGATAAAGTAATAATCCTTAGTTTGATCACTTGGTAACCTTCTTTGGTACACTTTTCTAACAGGTTGACCTGCACTTCCTAATCCTTCAAGGATGGATTTTGCTAAAGTATCATTATTTCGAAGTGCATATATAACTTCTGCCCCTTCTCCACCACCAGCATTTAAATGATTAGAAATAACTAAAACTCCTGGATCATTACCATAAGCACTTAATATTCTATTTACTCTTTCATTTGGAGTTAATGTTTCATCGCTATCTCTGGTTAATTTAGCCGGAATACCTAGTTCATCAAACCTATCTTTCATATATTTACTTATTAATAAAGTATAGTCACTTTCAAATAAACCATTACCTGAAGCACCTTTATCTACTCCTCCATGACCTGCGTCAATTACAATCATTAGTATAACCTCCCCTAGATTATACTATGATATATACCTATTTTTGACACAAAAAAATTTTCATGATAAATTAAATATAGGGATGATAAAAAGATGAAAAAAAACTCAGAAAGAATACTAAATTATTGTGATAAATTATCAAAAATAAATATTAAACCTTTTAATAATTATAAATTTATTAATCCATATAATAATAAAAGAGTAAATGAAATAACTACTAAATTTTATAATAAATATTATAATGACAATAAAAAAAGAAGATTGATAATAGGTAGCAATCCAGCTAGAAGAGGAACTGCTGTTACAGGAGTTCCATATGAAGATGCAGCACACCTTCAAAATGAAATAGGAATATCCATAGATAATTTTTATATAAATAAATTATCTTCAAACTTTCTTTATGATGTAATTGAAGAATATGGCGGATGTACTAAATTTTATAGTGATTTTTATATGAATTTTGTGTTTCCTCTAGGAATATCTAAAATTAATTCTAAAGGAAAAGAATCTAATGTTAATTATTATGAAATAAAAGATTTTGAAGAAAAACTATCTAAATATATAATAAATTCAATAAAAGAAATATTATCTTTTAATATAGATACCTCAGTATGTTACTATATAGGATCTGGAAAAAATTATGAATATTTATTAAAAATAAATAAAGAATACAAATTCTTTAATAAAATAGTGCCACTTGAACATCCTAGGTTTATTATGCAATATAATTATAATAGTAAAGATACTTACTTAAAAAAATATTTGGATGCATTTAAAAATTATTAGTAAAATAAAGGGAATCAATAATTGATTCTCATTATTCTTTTATTGGCTTATACAATAATTCTTTTTGTACAGTTTTACATAATTCTTCTGGTGAAATATTAGGTTGCTTAACAATAGCTAACTTTTCTATTTCATCTAAAGTCATTTGTCTGTTAGTTATATTTCTATTAGGATGATTTTTTAAAAGATTTAATTCTGCTTTTATAATTTCTAGCATATTGCGCATATCTAAAGTAGTATTATATTTAAAGTAAATATCCTCTATTCTTCTTTGCAATGAATATCCATCAATCGCAAAATCCGCTATATGATAAGCAGCAGTGGCTAATAATCCCATAAGAACTAATATAATATAATCAAAATAAGTAACTTCTTTTTCTTTTCCTTCTGATAAAATTTTAGCTTCAGCACTTATTCCCTTATTTAATTCTTCTTCTGTAATATTATCTTTTGTAACTGAATCTATACTTATTGGTTCTCCTAATATATTAGAATAGTTTTCTATAAAATAGTCATAATTAGTAAAGAAATCTTTTACCTTGTCCTCTTCTAATTTGCTTATATCATATGTAATAACGTTTCTGGAATAGCTTCCATCGATATTCTTTTCATATGGTAAATATACTTTTAACTCACTATGTACTCTTTTTGATACATCTGATATTATTCCATTTGCTTCCTTAGTTGAATCTTTCATAATTGATACCATATCAATAAAAGTTGCTTTTCCCTCTTCATACATTTGAAGTATTTCTTCATTTTTTTCTACTCCATTACTATTCATTGTTGTTACTATAGTATCATGATATTTACTTGTTTTTACTAAAAAAGGAACTGGTGCTAAAGCTGCAAGCAAAGTAATACCAGCAATACATTTTTTTGCGTTGTTACTTAATTTTCTTAATCTAGCAATTCTTTTTGTATCTTTTTTTATTTTTTTGTATTCATTTTTAAGTTCTTTCTTAACTAATTCTCTTTGATTATTATCTAATATTTTACCTTGTTTTAAAGTTGAATCGATATACTCATCTTTAATCTTATTTGAAGCATATTTAATTGGATTAAAAAAAGAATCATCATATCTTTCTACTATTAAATCACCATAATCTCCAATAGTCTTAGTAAAAGAATTTGAAAGACATCTAAGATAAGTATCATGTTCAATAGCAACTGAATAACATCTATCATTTGTTCCAATTATATGCATATTGTCAAAGTAATATCCAAATTCATGATTAGTATTTAATTTAGACCATTGAATAGTATAGGCAATATGTGCTTCAAATGGATATGTAGCATCAAAATACGCATATACGTTACCTTTATTATCTTCAACTAGTTCTTTAACAAGAACCATTTTTTTATTATAATATCTAATTATACTATTAATATCTGATTCAACACCATCATCTGATACTTTGGACTTTAATATATCTATATCATTTACATATTTAAAATTATAAAATAAAGAATATTCATTATGTGGACAATAATTGCCAACTTTTTCAGCTAAAATTAAAAATGAATCTGGCAAATCAAGTTTATCAACATCACCATTTACACTTATAGAAATATTGTTTTCTTTATTTAAATATATTTTTATCTTTCCTTTATTTCTATCTTGTAATTCAATTAATTCTTTTATAAATTTTACTTGTTGATCAGTTAAGGATGATAAATCACAGTCCCCTATAGTACTACTTAAATCGTCATCATATTTGCTCATTAATTTAGTTATAGAATCCATAGAATCCCCTCCTTTTTGAAAGTAAAAATATAGTAATATAAATAGTAAAAAAAGTCAAATATGAATTCAAAATAAAAGAACCTATTTTTGGTTCTTTTTTAAGCTATCTATTGTTTCCTCAAATAAACTTATTAAATCATCTAAATTATCAAAACCTAATACCTTGTAATAGTATTCTGTTAATGTATCATTTTCAGTAATTATTTTTAATTCTAAAGCATTTTTTATATTAGTAACTAAATATGAATTACTATTTGTATCTTTAAGTACAGCTTTTATTTTTTTAGTATATTTACTATCTTTATTCTTCATGTCATTAATCATATTACTATTGATAATAACATTGTTTAATTTTTTATTAACACATTTAAATTCAACTACACCAAGATTATTAGAATAACTTGAATTATTAACTATCTCTTTACCTACTTTTTTATGATCCATACCAATATATACAGCAAAACCTATTAACCCAAGTAATAACAAGAATATAACTATTTTAGAAGCTGGTTTTAACTTTGTTTTAGTTTTTACAGGAGTTATATCTACTTGTTCTTCTATAGAGTCTGTTTGAGGTGTTAATTTTTCTTTAGTAGCTTGTTCTATAACTACTTCATCCATAGGTTCATCAAAAATAGTATTTGTTTCTTCTATAACTGGACCTTCATACTTAAAATCTTCTTCTGCAGGTTCTATATCATCAAAAGTAATCTTTGGTTCCTCTGCTGGTTCCTCATACTTATAGTCTTCCTCTGCTGGAGCTATATCATCAAAAGTAATCTTTGGTTCCTCTGCTGGTCCCTCATACTTATAATCTTCCTCTGCAGGAGTTATATCATCAAATTCAATTTTTGGTTTTTCATGAACTTCTGGTTCTGGAGTATATTCTACTTTTTCATCATATTTCTCTGCTACATCTTCAATACTATTAATAATCTTATTTATATCATTAATAGCGTTAGTTTTACTATCAGTAACCTTCTTTTTAGTTCTAGTACTAGGTTTTCTTTTAACTACTATTTTTACTACTTTATGTTCTTCAACTGGCTCTACTTCTTTTTTTACTACAACCTTTTTAACAACTGGTTTCTTCTTAGGAGTAGTTGTCTTTTTTACTACAGTAGTCTTTTTAACAGTAGTTACCTTTTTAGTAGGTGTACTTTTCTTTGTAGTTGTTGTTTTCTTTTTAGGAGTAGTAGTCTTCTTTACTGTAGTAGTCTTTTTCTTAGTTACAGAACTAGTACTTTTTTTCTTTGTAGGTTTCTTTTTTTCTTCCATAAGTCCTCCATACAAACAAGGACTAGCATTAGCTAGTCCTATTATTTAAATAATTTCTTAATAGTCTTTCTATTTGCTATTAAAATAATTCCAATTATTACTATTAAACTAATAATAAATATATTAATTACTTTAGTAATAGTATCACCAGTAGTAGGATTAACAATATCTTCTTTATCTTGATATTTCAATAACGCTACTCTAAATGTACAAGATGCTTCACCACCATCATTAAATTCTACTCTAAATGAATGAGCACCTAATGATAAGCTATCCATGAATTCTCTGTTAAATACTATTACTGTACTACCAGATTCAGAAGTATAATACTTAGCATCTACTTCTTTTTCATCTACTAATACTTTTCCACCTGTTTCAAATAAATCATAATCAGCATTTATTACAAATCTAGCATATGTATCTCTATTAATAACATATTCTTGTCTAGCACCTTCAATTACTTCATAAGTAATTCTTTCTGCAGTAGCAGAAACTTTAGTATCATCTGTAATATTACCTACTGTTAATTTATCACTAGTCAAATCTGTTATTTTTTCTTCATTATTAACTTTTACTGATGATAACCTATATCCTGGTTTAGCAGATATAGTTAATTCCATTGCAGAATTATGTTCTACATTAATAATACCATATGGATCTACATATGAATTATCACCAGATATATTCATACTATATTCAGTAGTTTTAAATTTAACAACAATATTCATATCAGATGAACCCGCTGTTATTTCTAATTGATTATTAGAAACAGGTACTTCTTCATTATTGATATATACTGCATCTACTTCATATCCTTCATTAGGATCTAAAGTAATAGTTTTAGGAGTCCCTTCAACTACATCATTCATAGAGTCTGTAATTGTTCCTCCTGCACCATCAACACTTGTATTAATATCAATTACTTGTTTACCATAAACTGGTATATTAACATTTATTGTAGTGTAATTAATTGTATCATTGTTTTCAGTATATATAGCTGGATATGTATTAGATTCTGGAGCTATACTAGTAGTTCCATCTTCCCAAGCAAGTCCTGATGTAGTAAATACTATTGTATTTAAACTATCATGAACTACACCTTGTAAGTTAGAACTTACTTCACTAGGTATACTAGATTCCTTTTTAGTTATTTCAAAGTCTACTCTAGTTTCACCTTTATAATTAGCTCCATCATAACTATATACTACATAGTAAGCACCTACATTAGTTGGTCTTTCTATTTCATTATCTGAACTATCATAATATTTAACTGTTAAATCATCTACAGTTATATTATCTGTATTTTCTGAAACAGTTAATGTTCCTTCTAATTCTACTTCTTCACCAGTATATGTTACTGATTGATTATTAATTCCACTTATTGTTAATAAGTCTTTATCAGATATTTCAAAGAATACTTCTGGAGTACCAGTATAATTAGGAGCAAGTCCTGTTACTGTTACTTTAGCAGTTTCAGTAACTACATTGTTATTACTGTATGCTACTGTATAATCAGTATTTTCAGTTAATACATTACCATTTAATGTTACTGTAACAGATGGTGTTTTAGCACTTCCATCATATTTAACAAATGTATATTCTAGTGTTATATCTTCTTCTTTAATAGTATATGGAACTATATCAAATGTTGTACTAGCACTAGGATCAGTATCATCAAATGTATAATTACCTCCATCAACTGGACTAATTGTTACATCTGCTGTACCTATTACAATGTTATTAGCATAAGAAACTGTATAATCAGTACCTTCTACTAATGTAGTAGTTCCATCTTTAACTACTATTGCTGGTTGAACTTCAGAACCAGTGAACTCTTGATCTTCTATAGCTTCAATAGTTGGAGTTATAGTTTTAGGAGTAATAGTAAATACTTTAGTTATTGGAGTATTAGTACTATAATTACCAATACCAACAATAACAGCGTATGCTTCTCCTTCATTAACATTATCTATATAACTTACTTTATAATCAACATTTTCTACTAATGTTTGTCCACCTGTTACTACTGAAACTGTTGGAGTCTTTTCAGTACCATCATATTCATAAGTACTATCACTTAATGTTATATCATTTTCTGTTATAGAAATTGGATTAATACTTGCAGTACCTATTGCGGTATTATTAGCTAATGCATATCTAGATAAAGTTGCTACAGATAAATCTACTGTAACAGTTACTTCTTTATCAGTACCTATTTCAGCATCGCTAAATAATCCTGTTACTGTATAATCAGTACCCATTACTAACTCTTCTGATTTAACTAATCCACTAAATGTTACACCAGTAACAGTAGCAGTCTTAGTACCATCATAATCTTTATCAGATACAGTAACACCTGTTATAGCTATATCTGCTTTCTTAACAATTAATTTATATCTTACAGTTGTTTCAGCATAGTTTTCTGTTTCACTAGCAGTAGCACGGATATAAGTTTGTCCTGTTGCTACTAATGTTACAGCACCAGTTACTGGATCAACAGTAGCAGCTGCTGGGTTAGATGATGAATATGTAATAGTACCATCACCTACAACTAAGTTAGCTACTTGTGTGAAATCACTACCATATATCTTAGTTATTTCATCATGTTCAAATACTATAGTTTGAGTAGCTTTAGCAGTAATAGGTACTTCTTTATCATTTACTACACCAGTAAAGTTTCCTTTACCTGTAACAATAACATTTACAGATTCTCCTACCATGCCATCTTGGTTAGCATATGATACTTCATAGTCTGTACCTTCTACTAAAGTAGTACTTCCATGAGTAACTGTTACTTCTGGAGATAATGGATCTCCTGTATAAACAATTGCACTTGGTACTTCAACATTAGAACTTGTTAATGTATATGGAGTAATATCAAATGTAACAGTAGTTGGATTAAATAAATATGCACTTGTCATTACTGGATTAATAGTAATTGTACCAGTACCTACATCTTTATTAGTACCATATTCAATAGTATAATCTGTATTCTTAACTAATGTAGTTTCTGTACCTGCGATATTAACTGTTATAGCTGGTTTTATCTTAGAACCAGTATAAACATGACTTGGAGAATATCCAGTTACTTCAGGAACTATTGTTTCTTTTTCAGCTCCCTTAACCTTAATTATAATATCTCCACTAACCTTAGTAACACGATAAATATTATTGCCTTGATCTTTAATATTCTTATAAGTACCAGATACTTTAACAGAATCTACTTTATATCCTGGTTTTGGTATAACTTTGAAGTTAACTTGTCCATCACCAGATATATCTATTGCACCAGTATCTCCATTTCTTACTAGAGTCTCTGTTACTCCTGTTTCATCTGGAGTAGTATAATCTTGTGTATAATATACATCAATTGCTTCTATTTTATTTTCATCAATATCAAATGTTGCAGTAAATTCACTAGCTTTTTTAGTAGTAACTACTACTTCTATATCACCAGTTACTTTAGTAACTCTAAAAGTATTTGGTTGATCTGTATCAGCAGGTCCTTTTACTTGTTTAAAGTGTGCTGATGGAGTTACTTCAACATTTGTTACTATATAACCCATTTTTGGTTTAACTAAGAAATTTAATTGTCCTTCTCCACCAGGTGGAATTAATTCTCCAGTAACAGAATCCCTAATAGCAGTAGAAGTAACATCTACTTCATCTGAATGAGAATAATCTTGTGTATGATATACATCAATACCTGCTACTCCATCATCTGCAACAAAGAATGCACTTGTTGGAGTATTTTGTCCTTTAACAATTACATCTGCTTTTATTTCAAATGATGTTGGTATCTTTGAATCATGAGCAGTTACTGAATCAATTCTTAATTTAACTGGATATGTACCAGTTGGAGTATCTTTATCAACTTTATATTTTAATGTAACTAGTACAGTGTCTTTTGGAATGCTTAATCCGTTAGTATCAACTGCGCCAGCAAATCCACTATTAACATCTATTAATGAATATTGTACTTGATCATATGAACCTTGAATATCACTTAATTCAAGATATCCATTTGTACTTGGATATTCTTTTGATGGTGAATATCTACCATCCATTGCGTCTATAAATATAGCTTTCTTAGTATAGAATGAAACTGTTGCTTCTCCATCATGTTCTCCATCTAATATAACTGGATCTATAGATGTAATACCAAAGTAACTTTCATCATATTTATCTGTTCCTGTTAAATCTTTTATAATTGCTAAACCATCATGAGAATTTATTAATCCATCATCATTAATATCCGCTAAAACTTTTTGTATTAATGATAATTCTACATATCTAGGATCACTACTAGATAATAATGATCTAGCTATAATAGTAGAGTCATCTATATCTGCTACTCCATCCATATTAACATCACCATCTAATACTACATAGAATGTCTTTGTAGTAGATGGATTTGCATGGAATCTAACAGTATTTGGATCACTTGTTGATTCTGGGAACATAGTTTGATAATCTAATCCATCTTTAGTAGCTATTAACTCTACGTCTTCAGTAGTAGTCATATATATAAATTCATCTGGTTCGTTAGTTACAAAGTTTGTACTACTTGTAGTAGAACCTACTGTTATACTTGCTTGTCCATTTGTTTTATTAACGAAAGTAAATGTTACTTCACCTTTATAGAAATATGTTTTAGATTCTGTATAACCATCATCTTGACATGTATAAGTTATAACTCCTGGTGTACTAGGAGTAGCAGGTGTAGTTATAACACCATCATCAAAATTATGATTCCATGGATTATTATTTAAATCTGCTATTGTACTTGTTGTACTAATAGAACCATTATCAAGACTTGGACTCGAATAGAATGTATAAACTGATCTCTTTGGTATTTGATCATTAAATACTGGAGTTCCATTATCACTAACAACTACCTTACTATTAGCAGAATAATCTGTTGTATCATCAATTATTATTTTTTGTGAACTACCTGTTGAATCAATACGTCCATTATCTGCAACACCACCTGCTGCAAATACTGTAGCTCCATCAATAACTAATTTATGGTCTCTATCTAGAGCTGAGTTATTACCTTGAGCATCTTGGTGATAAATTATTTGTGTACCACCATATAAATATAAACTACCATTGGCATCTAATCCATCACCTTCACAGTTAACATAGATATTTCCACCATATACATATATAGCATAATTT
Source organism: Bacilli bacterium (assembly GCA_017511805.1). Lineage (GTDB taxonomy): Bacteria > Bacillota_I > Bacilli_A > RF39 > UBA660 > RUG13038. The sequence continues at coordinate 95,699 of JAFWJA010000021.1, read as the reverse complement.
TCTTCCATTTGTCCTGTGTCTGGATTAAAGTGTTCACCATGTTCTTTTCCACCACCTGATGAAGCTCCACCAGCAGCGTTCATACCATCATCTATTGCATATACACTAGTTTTACCAGAATATACATAAATGTTTCCAGCTTCAATACCTTCAACACTTTCTCTTATTGTTATTTCTGGGTCTCTACTAAGACCACCTTGACTACCTATTACTAATTTAGTATCAGCATGTATACCATCATCACCAGATAATGCTGTAACAGTACCTCTAGTAATATTAACATATGCATCTGAGTGAATAGCATCATCACTTGAATCTATATATATAGTTCCACCTGTGATATTAATTGTATTAGTGGCATCTTCTGTTTGTTCATCTGTTTTAGCTGCTTTAATACCTTTAGCACTCATAATATCTGGATCAAAGTTAGGTGTATTATATCCTTCAAATGTATGAATTACTACTCTACCATTAGTCATAGTAAAGTTTGATCTAGTTTGGATAGCATCCTCTTTAGAATCTATTTCTATTTCAGACCATCCATTTATTTCTATATCACCTTGTGCTTGTATACCATCTTGTCCTGCAGAAATAACAACTTTTCCACCATTATTAACGAATTTAGCTAGTGATGTAGTATCATCTTCATTAGGAGATAATTTAATACCTTCATTAGCAGCATCTATAGTTAAGTGTCCATTGTTAAGAGTAATAGTACCATCACAAGATACACCACTATTACCTGCACTTATATTAAAGATACCTGTATTAAATGTAATTGATGCTTCTGATGCACCTTTAATAGCGTTATTATGTCTACTTTCAATATCTATAATTCCAGCACCTGCAAATGAGACACTAGAACCAGATTTTACTTTTATAGCAGCTCCTTCATATAGATCTGCTACTTCTGGATCAGGAGAGAATTCTTGAGATGGATCCTCATTATCTACGATAACAGAATGTCCATTTAACCAGAAATCAACCTGTGCTCCATCTTTTTTAACTGTAATAGGTGCAGTTTTAGAAGACGATAATTGTAAGTCTTCTAAAACTATTGTTACACCTGTTGTTCCCTTTTTAACGGAAATATTACCTTCAGTACAACTTCCTTTAATAATATATGTTCCAGAATTTATTATTTCAAGAGATGTACCGTTTATTATATATCCACTTCCAGATACAGTTTCTTCAATACCGGCATCTGTAAATTTCAATATAACGTCAGTAGCAGCTTTAGCACTACCAATATTAACTAGTAGTAATAAAGCGATAGCTAAAACAAAATATTTAATATAATGTTTTACTGTATCCATAAGTGTCCTCCTTTATAGTTTTTATTGTTTTTCTGTGAAATAACCTGGTTGACTAAGATCAGGTCTATCTATTCTTGCATAATCCTTCTTAGTATTTGATGAACTCCAATGAGTTCCAGCTCCACCAACTAAGTTTGTATCTGATGCAAACATTACTGGAGTTGACGTAACTGAAGAAGTTGTGAATGATGAGCTAACATAAATTGTTGTTAATGCACTCATTTCACTAAACATATTATTCATATTAGTAACTATTGATGTATTAAAGCTACTAATATCAAGTGTTTGTAATTGATTTGTTCCTTTAAACATTTTTTCCATGTTCTTAACCTTAGCTGTATTAAAACTTGAAATATTTAAACTTGTTAAACTTGTCATGTTCTCAAACATTTGGTTCATAGCAGTAACTTTAGATGTATCAAAATGACTAAGATCTAAAGATTGTATGCTAGGCATGTTATCAAACATCTTTTGCATATCTGTAACATTTGATGTTACAAAATTAGGTATTTTTAAAGTACTTAAGTTAGTAGTACTACTAAACATATTCTTCATAGTTTCTGCACTTGTTGTAACCCAATTAGTTAAATCTAACTCTGTTATAGATGCACATTGGTTAAACATAAATGTAAATGTTTTAGCACCACTAACATCCCATCCACTTAAATCAAATGATGGAATCTTAGCACACTCACCAAACATAGAAGAGAAACTCTTCGCTTCATTTGTCTTAAAGTGACTAACATCTAATACTTCTAGATTAACGTCTCTCCAGAACATTTGAGTAAAGTTTTGTGTATCATCTGTTCTAAAGTTAGTATCTATTTCTGTACATTCATATAGGTAATTGAACATGTATGCTCCATCTTTACCTAAATAAATCTCATCTGCGTCATCTTCTTTACCATAATATATAATCTTTTCATCTGAATCATACCACATATATACCTTATACTGACTAGCAGCACTAGATATAATATTATCAGTTATTTGTTTATCTTGTGGTACTGGATCCACATACTTAACCTTTTTAATAATACTATTATTAGTTCCTGTTGCGGCACCACTTTGTCCAGATAAAGTCTTCATTCTAATATTTACTTTAGATCCTGTATCAAATATAGCTTTCTTAACAGGTCTCCATTTAGCATATAGTGTAATAGTACCACTCATAACTAAATTAGTAACTGATTCACCATCAGCATATACAGTACCTGTACCATCTTGATTTGTAGTCCATCCATCAAATACATAATCTTTCTTATAGAACTTATTTGATGTTAATGCTTTAGAAAGATCTACTTGCATTTGTTCATCTTCCATAGTACCTGTTGCTAAAGAATCATTCTTATCAAAATGAACATAATATGCTCCACCTTCATAATTAGCAGTATAACTTAAATTACCTATTGAATTAGTAATAGTAACATTAGTTTGAGGTGTTTGTCCGTTACTACCTGTCCAACCAGTAAATATATGTCCTAATTTAGTAGGTGCTAATAAATTAATTGTATCTGTAACTTTATAAGTAGTTGGATTACCAGTAACTGCTCCTCCATCTAAATCATAAGTAATTGTATATTCTATTATTTCATAATTAGCTTTATATGATCTTTCTCCTATAGAATTAACTGGAATAGTAACACTAGTACTCATTCCCTCTATATCTGTACCAGACCATCCTAAGAAATTATATCCTCTCTTAGTAGGATTATTTAATGTAACTGTATCTGTTACTGTATAAGTAACAGGATTAGCTACTGCTACTGATCCACCATCTAGATCATATGCTATCGGATAATCTATTTTAGTGAATATAGCTTCAAACTCTAAATCTTGTTTAGTTCCTTGATTAATAGTAACACTAGTTTGTGGTACATCACCATTACTCCCTATCCATCCATCAAATGAGTAACCTCTCTTTGTAGGATTAAGTAAGGTAAAACTTGGAGTTAACTTGTTAAAAGTTAACGGATTAGTACCATCGATAGTTCCATCATGTAATTCATAAGTAATTGTGTAAGTATCAGGTGCAACTGGTAACCATACAGCTTCATATGATTTAACACCAGTATTATTAGTTATAGTAATTGTTTTTGAAACATCATTTGTATCATTTTTCCAACCTATAAATCTATATGCTAGATCTCCATCATTATCTAATCTATTCGCTGGATTATTTAATGTTATTGTATCTTCTATATTATAAGTATCTGGATTATTTAAAGTAGTCATTTCTGCTTCAGTTAATCCTTCATAAGCTATTGTATAAGTGTTTATAGTATAATTTGCTTTATAATTTAAATTTTCACTCTTGTTAGTAATAGTTAAGTCTTTTTGAGGTGTTGTACCATTACTACCAGTCCATCCTATAAATGTATATCCATCTTTAACTGGATTATTAAGTGCTATCGGTAATTCAGTTACTTTATATACACCAGGATTAGAAGCATTACCGCCATCTAAGTCATATGTTATTGTATAACTTTCTTTTAAGTAATCAGCTTCAAGTGTTATATCACTAGTTAATCTTGTACTAAAATCAAATAAGTTTCCATTATTGAACCAACCTAAGAATATATATCCATTCTTATTAGGAACACTAGGCTCTGTTACACTGCTATCGTATTGTATAATAGACTCTCTAGTTACTCCGTTATAATTAAATGTTACTTTTACTTTATCTAATAAATCGATATTATTATTAAATGTTATAGTAGCTTCTACATCTTCTGCTCTAACAAATCCAGGTATCATTAATAATCCAAATAGTAGAAGAACCATTAACTTTTTACCCTTCTTAAATTTCCAGATTATAAATATTAAAGCAATTAACGCTACTATTGATATTCCAAATATAATAACATATTTCATAATCTGATCACCAGTAGTAGGATTATCACCATCATAATATATCTCTACTCCATCTTCATCAACCAGATTAAATAAGAACTTAACACTATTTGAAGAACTTCTATTAGTTAAATCAGCATTCTCTGTATTATAAGTTTCTCTAATTAATATTTGTACTGTAGAATTAGGTTTTAAAATCTTATCTTTATAATCATAATAATCATATTTAATATTCGGATTAGTATTAGTATCACTAATAGACTTAATTGAATATGGTTTAGAATCAGTATTTAATATTGTTAAAATATACTCTACATAATTATTAACCGCATGGTAATCATTACTAGTATTAACAGTATTCGCATTATAACTATCTATACTCGCATCTACTCCCGAAGTTTGATCTTTTATTTGGATGTTTGTAAGTTTAATGATGTTTGAAGACGCAAAAACTTTCCCTATAAATAATACGGAAATCATAACTGTAAAAATAAAAAGAATCGATAGCTTATTCTTCCTTTTTACCATTACTACAAACACCTCTACTATCTTAATTAATCATAACATAATTTCAATATTTAAACAATACTAAAACTACTATATTCTTATTTTACTCAAGTTTTTTAAAATTACTTTACTAATTATTACCAAAAAAAAACTAATGCTAAGCATTAGTTATATATTATTTCTTTTTATAAACGTAATTATAAGTCCAATCATCATCTTCTGGTCCATTAAATATATTTAATTCACCATTCTTTAAAGTACCAGTATATTCAATTTTCATACCAGCAAACTTCTCAGTCATTTCAAACTTATCTCCATCCATAGACCAAGTTATATCATAAGTAGCACCATCTCTAGTAGAACTACCAGTACCATCTTCTTTTAATTCAACTGAGAACTTATCAGATGTATCCTTAGTATCATCACCAACTAACTTAGTATATTGTCCTTCATATGTACCAGCATATTTACTTAAATCAGCTTTACTTCCACAACCAACTAACATAGTTACACTAAATACAGCAACAAATACCATTAATAAACTTAATACTCTCTTCATACCCTCACCTCCTATCATACAATCTAATTTAATTATACTAAAAATTAAAATGTCTTTCAACAACAAAAAAAAGAAGTTATTTTTAACTTCTTTTTAATTAACTGTTACTCTAATTGTCTTTGATTTACCTGATGCTCTACCTCTCAAATATATATTTACAGAACCAGATGCTTTCGCAGTTATAACTCCATTTGTATCAACAGATGCTTTTGAGTTATCACTGGAAGTAAAATAGTACTCTTCTTCTACTTCAGTTGGATTAGTAATAACTATACTTTCTGTTTCACCTACATTTAATGAAATGCTTGTATTAGAAACATTTAATACTTCAATAGACTTTTTCCATGTAGCATATAAAGTTATATCACTATCTGGTACATAATTTGAATTAATATAATCAGTGCTACCATTTTCTAAAGACCATCCTGCTATATAACTTTTATTTTTAGTACCAGTAGGGAAATTACCAATTTTATCACCTTTTAATATAGATTTACTATTAGTTACTAAAGATCCATCAGTTCCATCGTATGTAATCTTATAATAGTCATCTAAATCTACATAACCTAGTTTTACATACATATTTGATAAAGTAGCTTTAACAGGTCTTAATATTGAACCATCAACTGTATATCCTGCACCAAATGTTAAAGGTACATTAAATACATCTGAATCACTAATATTACTATTTAATAAAACCTTTTCTCCATCATTTATAGAATAATATATATTACCATCAATTCTAAACATCTTAATTGTATTTATTGTAGTAGTTAAATCAACACCTGTTTTATTACCATTTTTACCAAATGATATATCTATAGCAGTACTAGGTTGTGAACTTCTTCTTGCTACTATACCAGGTACAATAGCAGTTCCACCAGTTTCTTTTTTATCACTCATAAATACTTGATTCTTTTCACTAGTTTGATCACCAGAATTATATGATACTATAGTAAATCCTGCCTCAAAATCTTTACCATTATTTTCCTCACTAAATAAAGCAATACCAGTATTTATATAATTAGTATCCCAATATTCAGAACATTCATCTCCAGTTATATTATCATATGCATTAAATGTACATGCTCCTTCATGAGAAAATACTGTATTAAATCCAATAGGATCCCAATGAGCATAATAAGTAGTATTACCTGTTATCTTAGTATCAGATGTTATTTTTTCTCCACCATCTTCTAAAGTATACCAACCATCAAAATTATATTTATGCTTAGTAGGATTTTCTAAAGTTCCTAATGCTTGATTATATGTTCCAGTTTTATTACTAACATCTGATCCACCTTTAGAATCAAAAATAATAGTATAAACATCTTGACTATAAATAGGACCAATTTCTATATCACTAGTAATAGTAAATGTTATCTCTGTATCAGTATTATCATTAGACCATTTAACAAAAGTATAGCCTAATCTATTCTTTGCCTTTAAAGTTATTTCAGTTCCATAATCATATTCTCCACTAGGAGTATCTGTTTCAACATATTCACTATCATTAATAGTTAATGTATGTTTATTAGGAATAAATCTAGATTCTATTGTCATAGGACCCTTAACAACAGTATTATCATTAACTAAAACATTATTACTATACCAACCATCAAATGTATGTCCTACTTTAAAAGCACTAGGTAATGTACCTAATACCTCTCCATAAGTTCTTTTAAAAGATGTGCTTGACCCTTGATCTACTAGCGTAATATCATATTCCTCAAACTCCCCATTAATAACAACATCACTAAATTTAAAACTAAATTTATAATCTTCAATCGCAAAAGTAACAAAAGGAATACTTATAACACATATAGCCAAAATAATAATTCCTATTTTTAAATGCTTTAATCTCTTATTAGTTATAATAAAACCTATACCAACTAATGAAATAATTAATAAAACTAAATAACTAACTATATTATCTCCTGTAACAGGATTAATTATTATAGTACTATCTTCTCCACCCTCATCAACAAAATTAATTGTGATTTCTAAATTATCTAATGTAATATTCTTATTAACAAGTTTATTCTTATAAGTCATAATTAACCTAATAGTAGAACTACTTTTAGCTTTTATCTCAGACTCTTTTTCATACCCAATAACTAAATTATCATTAGTAGTATTATCACTAATTGATTCTATTTTAAACAACTTATCTTCGTTATTCTTTATCTTTATATCATAAACAACATAATCATCTATTGAATTAAATGTAACATTACTACTAATTTCATTACTAGTATAACTAATAGTATCAGTACTAACAGTAGAACTCTTATCACTAATAGAAACATCCTCTATTTCAAAACTCAAAGCATATGCCTTTGTACTTGTACAAAAAAATAGCAAAAAGAACATTATAATAATATAATGTTTTCTAACTATATTTACAAATTTCTTTAATAATACTTTCATATTCATAAATACACTGCCTTTATTTTTCATTATACCACTTATTATATAATTTATGCTATCAAAAAAGTAAAATTATTATATCTATAAAAATATTATAATAAATCTTGTGGATAAAAAGACTAGAGTTGCTCTCTTCAGGGGCCCAAAAAGTTGGGTTAATCATATTAATACAAACCCTTTAAAATCAACGCTTTATAGTATAAACAGTTTAAAAAAATATAATTTTTTACACAACAATTTAACTAAATTGTTGTGCAAAAACTGTGCAGACATAAGAAAAGCATATATAGGTTACGTAGCTATATATGCTCTTTTTTATTCATTATTTTTCTTTTCTTTTTCTATTTTTTCAATTTTATCATTATTATCTTTTTCTTCGATAATTAACTGTTTTTTAAATTCAAACACTGAATCAACTATAATTTTTTTAAAACTATCTTTATCAAAATTATCATCAGAACATTCTATTTCTATATTATTAAAATCAAACTTTTCATCTTGATCTAATATTTTTTCAACTAGATTCTTAATGTTAGGATTATTTGATTGTAATTCAACTTTTGTTTTATCAATTGTTACTATTATCTTTTTTTCTTCCATATTTCTTTAACCTTCTTTCTACAGCCTCAACACCACCGTCTAAAATAACTGAGATTCTTTCAAGAATTCCATTATACTCTAAAGCCCCATAAGTATAAGTAAATTCATTTTTCTCATTTTTGTTAGCTATAATTACATTTTCAGCATCTGCATTTATAACAATATTTGCATCATGAGTGACTACAATAACTTGTCTTTTTAATTTTAATTTTTCAAACCATTCTGTTAATTTAGTATATATAGTTTCATTATCTATATTATCTTCTGGTTGATCAATCAATAGTGGAATTTCAGTTTGTTTTGATACTATGTATTCCATTAAAATATTTGTTTGAGTTCCTGGTGACATCTTGACTATATTTTCTAGATTTTCAATATCTTTGCCATAAAGAATATTACTTTCATACTTCACTTCATAATCTTTCAAACTTTTTAAGTCGCTGATAAAATCAGATACAGTTTTTGAATCTTTAATAAGATCATTTATTTCATATATAAATGCATGATATAGCTCTTTATCACTATATGATTTAGCTTTTACTCCAATATATTTCTCGCACATTTTCCTAAAATATTGCAAAGGGCTTTCAAATATAATCTTTTTTTCAAATTTAAATTTACTATCATCTACTCCATCTTTTATATCATATTTATTTTTTTCTTCTTTATAATCTACCTGTAATTTCAAAATAGAATTTACAATATTTGTTCTTTCAACATATGGATCACATTCAAATTTTAAATGATTAACAAATAATTCTTCCTCAGTATTTCTTACTTTTAATTCTTTATTTTTTTCTTCATCTTGACTCAAACATTTTTCCTTAATAATATCCTCTAAGTTTTCTTTTATTCGTTCATTATTATAATCATGTGCTTCTGCTGTTACTACCTTTATAAAATTTAATAATGCATTGTTTATATTTTTATTTCCTTTTAAATCTTTAGGAATAAGTTTACAACCATTATTGGCATACTTTATTGCTTCATCGATACTGTAATCTATTTTATTTAAAGTATGTATATCAGTTTTTCTAATCTTTAATCCAACGGATTTTTCATCTATTTTTTTATACTTACCAACAAAATTTGAAATATTACTTGTAGGTTTAGTAATAATATCCTTTTTTAAGTACTCCTCATATTTTGATTTTATAAGTTGTAGTTCGTATTCTTTATCTATATTTTCAATGTTTTTAAATTCATCAGCGAAATATGTTTCTATTTCTTCACTTATGTTATTTGAAGTAAAAATTTTCGAAACATATGATTGATCAAAAAAATCAATTTTTTTGTTATCTAAATCTATAATTGTTCCATCTAAGTTTTTTAATTGAATATTAATTGTATCTAAAAAATCAATTCTATCATCTTTAAGAACTTTATTTTCTCTTATTGAACTATCCATAGACAGTGCCATATTGTCCAATAATAAAGATTTCCCACTACCTCTACCACCAACTATTGTATTTAATCTATCTGATAATTTTATTTCTTCACCATTTATAAAAACACTACCAATAAAATTACCAGTATTATCTTCATTAATGCATTTCTTTTCTTTTAAAATTCTTCTACAATCTGTACCAGCTAATTGCAATCCTTTATAATTTGGTAATGATTTAAAGTATTGAGGAGGATTTGATAAATATTCTCTTAATTTTTTTTCATCTGATGAATCTGAAAAAGAAATAACAGATATTATATCTTCTTTATCAATTCGTCTTAAAAATTCTATAGCATTAGCTATGTCAGAATGTCCAGACGCTTCCCAAAAACAAAACAATTGATCCATAAACTTATGAGCATTTGAACCAGCGGAATCTTCATCATTCCAATCATATTCAATTCCACGTTTTCCTTGTTTAAAAGCATGTGGACTAATAATAAATTCTATTTTATTTGATATCAAGAAATCCAAAATATTTTCAATTTTAACACTTTTTCTATTATTCATATAGTCATTTATTTTTTTAGAAAAATCTTCTAATTTTTCTAAATCAATATTAAAATAAAATAACATATGCTTGCTATCTTTTATTCCATCAATATCAACATCTATTTCGATTCCAGGTATAATATTAATATCAGTTTTTCTATCTATGAAAGCTTTGTAAACATCATAAGAAATAATGTTATGATCCGTAAAAGAAATTAAAGACAAATCTGGATAATCCTTAAATACATCTAATAATGTATTGATATACTTATCTATGTCCATTTTCTGAAATTCACCGGATGATTTTGGACTATTGCACGTATGGATATGTAAATCCCAAATACTGGAATCATTTAAAATTCTACTTGTCATATAATACCTCCTACAACAATTCTAGATATTTATTTAACATTTCAATTTCTAATTTATTAACTAATTTAACAAAGTCTGTATAATCTCCAGTAGTATGTGCTTTATCTAAAGCATTATAATATTCTAATCTTTTTTCTTTTTTTACAATTACTGGAAGATATCCACTATTCATTAAAGATAAGTTCATAACTAATCTTGAAGTTCTACCATTACCATCAACAAATGGATGTATCTTAACTAATTCACCATGTAATAATGCTGCTCTAATAATCGGATGATATTTCTTCCAATCTTCAAAATTAATAATTAATTTTTCCATTAATTCTGGAACTATTAAATAATCTGGTGGAATATGTGTAGCACCTTTTATTTTTACATTTTCATCTCTATATTTACCAGCGTTATCATCATCTATTTCTTTTAATACTAATTGATGAATATTTTTTATATTCCATTCTGTTACAGGTTCTTTATCTTTAATAAGATCATCTAAGAATAATATTGCTTGTTCATGATTTATAACCTCTAAATGTTCTTTTAAAGATTTACCTCCAACAGTAATACCTTCTAAAACAATTTGTGTTTCTCTTAAAGTTAATGTGTTTCCTTCTATACCGTTACTATTATAAGTCCACTCTAAATTAATAGATTCTTTTAAAGATTTTAAAGTTTCTTTTGATATAGGTCTTTTTGAATTTAATTCTTTATTTAATTTATCAACTTTATCAAAATAATTATCGGGTAAATCAAATTTAAATTCAGTATTATCTAGTTTAACACTTCTTTTATCAGCTGGTTTATTAGCATTAATAGGAATATTCCAATTATTACCTACTTTAACAGCACCTTCAATTCTTCCATCTTGTAATAATTGTCTTATTCTTCTTTCACTAATATTCCATTTTTGCACAGCTTCTTTTGTAGTCATAAATTCCATAATTTTCACCTCTGTTTATATTATACCGTTATCGGTAGTATTTGTCAATATGTTTTATACCGTTATCGGTATGTTTAAAAAGTGTATGTTTTTATGTAGCGAACGGCAAATCAGAGGCACTATAAAAAAGGAAGAAAAAGGAAGCAATTAATTTTGCTTCTTATTTTTTTAAAATTATACTCTTTGACTTACAATTAGTTTTTGACCAAATGGTAAACCCGTTCTAATTTTTTTAGCTATTTCTACTTGTCTTTCATAAATATACTCTTCTTTTTTGGTTTCAAAGTCATCAAAATTCACTGTATTAATTTCTGTTTGTAACATAAGATCTTTTGGAATAATGTTATTATATTCTGGAACTTTGTATGTTATATATTTATTCTGTACTCGCTTGTTTATTGCTTCATTTAATAACAAATAATTACCTATATTATCAATTAATTCAATTTGTTCATCATGGCTTGTTGGCCACCCTTTTGTTGCCCATTCAGTATCTGGTTTCTGTGGATAAATATGTTCTAAATTAATAGACTCAACATTTAATTCTCCAGCAGTATTTCTATATATTACATCCATTATCATTAATGCTTTTTTAATATTTCTATAACCATTATTGTGTTCTCCTAATGCTTTAGAGAATTCTTCATTTGTCATTTTAAATCCAGCAGAATTATCATCTATAAATTCCGCAATATAAAGTTCTAAATCATTTACACTTTCATCTTTTTTTATTTTTTTAATCAAATCTGTTGTTAAATGATTAATTAAAGAGGGATTACTTAATTTAAAAGACATTGTTATAGATGCAAAGCATAGTGGTAACATTACTTTCTCTACATACTTTCTATTAAGCTTCAAATCTATACCTTTCATAGTCAAAACATTCATTACATCAAATAAAATTGGTCTATTAATATATTTAATAATGTATCTTAAAGGATTATTCTTAATTTTATCTAACGAGTTTATTGCTTCTTTAAATTTTATAAAACTTTCTTTGTCTTTAGTAACATATTCTTTAAAGAATGTCATTATAGTCATCTGATCAAAGTTAATAGAATAATTATCTTCGACTATTTTATAATAACTAACCACATCCTGTCTAAGATCCTTAATATTTAGTGTATTAATTTTAACATCATATATTTTTGAATATTGATCTAATGCTGTTTTTATTATTTCTTCCTTAGTTAATGGTTTCCCACCAGTATTTATTTGAGTAAATATTGAAAAAGCATCATCTGCATTAGAACATTTTTTAAAATAGATAAATATTCTTTTTGTGATTATTTCTCGTATTTTCTGTAGATTATCAACATTAACATCAATAAAATTTGAAATGCAAGTATAAACATTCTTAAATGGTGATTTTATATAATTGTGATATGATTCATTATAACTATCATCATTTTCTTTAATATCATAACTTATATCAAACGGTTTTATTTGATCAACGGATTCATTTAACACTTCTATTTTTTCATTTATTGCCTTGATTAATAGATTTATTGTAACTATTCTTTGTTGGCCATCCGCAAGCATTATCTTACCATTTTCTTTATAATATATAAAATCTAACAAATATAATTCCTTATCACTGTTAATTGCATTTGTTATATCTTCTAATAGTGTCTTAATATGATTTTCCTTCCATGCATAAAATCTTTGAAAAATTGGAATTCCTATTTTTTTATCACTTAATGAATATAAATTAATATAATCGTTATCCACGTCTTTATTGTTTATTAGCATAATTAACATCTCCTTGATATACTATTCTTTCACCTTTTTTACTCTCATTAAAATCCTTATATGCAGTAATTCCCTCCTGATTTGCTAAGCCATCAGGATGAAATGCGTTGCTTGTAAACAAATTCCTATTTATTACTCTATATCTTTCTTGATGATTTGAATCTAACTTTTCCTTAAAATATTTAGGAATATAAGTTTCATTTGATGATAATATTTCGAAATAAATAGGTACTATAGTATCGCTATCAACCTTTTTAGGATATAATTCTATTATCTCATCTTTTGCAATATTTCTAAGAATTACCCAAAAAGCATCATCTCCAACTTTTTTTGTTGATGCTTTAGATAATTCTTTGATTCTTGATTTTAATACATCTCCCAGCATTATTATTCACTCTCCTTCTTTAATAAGAATAAATACTCATCTACATATAAATCTCTTTTATTAAGATTTCTACTAGCTTTAAAAGCATTATATTTTTTGTCAAATACTCTTACAGTTCCATATTTAGACAACATTTTTACCATTTCGTTATACGTAATAAACCCCTCAGAATTAAATGAAATCAATATATATTTTGTTTTTAAATCTTTACAAATTGAATTCATCATTGCTAAGGACGATGATTTTTTATTAAAATCACTTTTATTCCAATTCTCTGGAATGCCTGATACCTTACTTATTTTTGTAGGTTTTTTATAATCATTAATTAAGTTCAACATAAAGTAATTTGACCCATAAGGATGTTGATTATAAGGTGGATCTAAATAAACAAGATCCATTTCAGGTAGTTTTTTTGCGAGTATTACTGTATCCTCTTGATATACTTTCACATTGCAATCGTAATTACTCAATACTGGTTTTTTTACTTCAATATCAGACAATATTCTTTTTAATGCATTTTTACCGTTTCCACCAAATTGACCTATATTAGTATCAGAATTTTTGTAAAAACCTTTGAAGACACCAGATGTATTAGTCTTATTAGAAGCTTCATATAAAAGTGGACCAAGAAACAAGTTTTTATACTTATTTGGAATTCTTTTTATTAATTTACGCTCAGTATCTATGTATTTGGCATTTCTAGACTTGTAGAAAACTCTTTCACCCTCTTTTATATCACTATCATCTTTAGGACTATATAATTCAGTGATAAAACCAGATTTTAAATTATCATCTGAAAGATTACTTTTTAAATATTTATACCACCTATTTAATTCTTTCTTATCAATACTAGATTTATTAGTCAAGTAACACTTATTTATTGTACTAGCATAATTCTCCAAATCATTTACATATAGATCTGTACTATACTGTTTCAAATATCTTGCTACAATTCCCGATCCTGAAAATAAATCTGCTGTCTTTAGTTTGTCTTTACCAAGTTCTTTTTTTACCAGTTTTACTGATTTTCCAATAAAGTCTAATAACGATCTTTTGTTACCTATATATGTAATAATCTGTTCTGATAAAAATTTTCTATTCTCTGCCATATTCCTACTCCCATGTATAATCTCTATTCAGATTATAGCATAATTTGTCGATAAATGTCATTTCCTTTTTTTAATTCTTTAAATTCATTTATTTCATCTCTTTCTAATAGTAATTTTATTATGGTAATATTACTTGCTTTCATAGTCGAATGATTTTTTTAAATAATACTGTTCATTCTTTTACCTTTTGAACCACTCAACTACTACCATCAAGCTAATTGGAACAATTAATAAAACTCAGATAATTTATTGGATTATTTTCTTTCTACTAAAAAATAATCATTATGATTAAAAAGTTATCAGGTTGATTAAGAAGTCTATGTGTTAATATATGGTCACCCAGGAAGAAAAGGAGAATTATTTATGAAAAAAATTATTTGATATAAATAAAGGGTAAAATAGATTTTTTGCTATTTCTAATTCAGAATCAGTATTTTTCTTTTTTTATTTATGTTATATTCTAATTAGAGGTGGTGTTATGGTTTTTGATTATATAAAAAGTCAAATGAAGAATAAATATATTGATATGAATGATAATAAGTATTGTAGTAATTATAACAAACATATAGATTTTGATGAAATAAATATGGTAAAAGGTGAAGATAATGATATTAAAAAGACAAGTGCTTCTTTTAATTATTACTATTTTGATGTAGTTTCATGTGATGAAGTTTATATAAATATTTATAGATCTAATATAAATTATAAAAGTGATTTCTGTATTAATTCGTATATGAAAAACAGTATTTCTTTAATAAATAGATTTAGAGTTTATGATAATTTAATAATAGACACCATTAGTAATAAATCATGTTCATATAAGTATTATAATAAGTATAAAACTCAAGGTGTGGAAGATAATGATGAATGGGATTTTTATTACTTTTTCACTGAAATTCCAAGTGGTTATTTATATACAGATAATTTAGAAGAATTAAAAAATACTAGTATGTATAAATATACAAAATTATGGATGTTAAAAGATATATTTGCTACTAAAAAAATTAATATATTAGATATTACATATAATCCTTTATATCATAAAGAATTTGAATATTTAGTTAATTTAAAACTATATTCATTAGCGTTATCATTTCCAGAAGAAATAAAATTTAAAGGTAATTTTATAGATACATTTGGTTTAGAAAAGAAATATTATAAATTTATGGTGGAAAATGATATTGATAGTGATATGTATAAGGCATTAAAAATATATAAAACAGATAATTTAAAATTATTAAAACTTATTGGTTATTACATTGATCTAATAAATGATTCTAAAATGGATAAAAAAACTATTAAAAAAGTATTTGATAAATTAGGGGATTTATTTTTAAAAGATGAATCACTATTATTTTCCTATTTAGATTATTATTCTTTTTGTTTAGAAATTAAATTAGATTTAGATGATAATAATGTGCTTTTTCCAAAGGATTTTAATAAAGCATATAATGAAGTATATACAAAATATCTTTTATTAAATAATAAAGATATTAATAATAAATTAAATGCTGTGGGGGATATGTTAGATTTTAATAAATATGAAGATGATAAATATATTATTTATCCACCACATAATTTAAATGATTTAATAGAAGAAAGTTTTCAAATGCATAATTGTGTAAGAACTTATTATGACAATATACTATATTCTAATAGCCAAGTTTATTTCTTAAGAGAAAAAGATAAACCTGATAAATCATTAGTAACAATAGAAGTAATAGATAATAGTGTTACAATGGCTTTAGGGAAATATAATAATGAAATAGAAGATAAGAATATACTAAATGTAATAAATAACTGGGAGAGTAATTTGGTTAATGTTGAAGTGTGATATAACAAAAATACTAGGTACATAGAAAAATTAAATAGAATTAATTTGAAAGTAGAAAGGGATATAGATAGAATTTTAAATAAATAAGACGGAGGTGATAACATGATCTATATAACTGGAGATTGTCATGGAGATTTTAGTAGATTTAAAAAAGAGAACTTCTCTATTCTAACAAAAGAAGATTATGTAATTATTTGTGGTGACTTTGGGGGAATCTGGCATGATAAGAAAATACCTAGACAAGAGAAAATAAACTTAAAAGAGCTATCTAAAATGAAGTTCACTACTCTATTTGTGGATGGTAATCATGAAAACTTTAATAGATTAAATAAATATCCTGTTATAGAATGGCATGGAGGTAAAGTTCATAAAATAAATTCATCCATATTCCATTTAATGAGAGGAGAAATCTATGAAATAGAAGGGAGAAAAATATTTGTTTTTGGAGGAGCTGCTTCGCATGACATTAAAGATGGTGTTATAAATATAGATGATATTAATAAAATTGAAGAATTAAAAAGCAATAAATCTTCTTATAGAATCAGAAATATTAATTGGTGGGACTTAGAAATGCCTACAATTAATGAATATAAAAATGGTTTAAACAATCTTAAAAAGAATAATTATGAAGTAGATTATGTTATCACCCATTGTGCACCCACTACTATTCAAAATTATTTTAATAAGTATTATCCTATCAACGAATTAACAGATTATTTGGAAGAAATAAAGAATAAAACAAAATTCAAAGAATGGTTTTTCGGACATTATCATAAGAATGATTTAGATACATTTGATAAATTCAAATGTTTATATGATAAAATTATAGAACTAAAATAAGTAAAACCTATTCCCCTCTCTATCATCCTGTACTAGTCTTCATATGTGGCTCCGGATATCCCCTGTCTTTCTATATATGTTATAATGTTTATTGTACTGGAGGTAATTATATGGGTAATTTTAGAATACTAGTTGGTGATATAACTAGTGATAAAATATTAAAAGGTCATGACTTAATAGTTAATCCCTCTAATCCTGCTATGTTATCAGGATCTGGAGTTTCCGGAGCTATTTTCAAGAAAGCTGATGTAGATAAGCTGGAGGAGTATACTCAAAAAGAGTTTAATATTAATTATTTATCTAAAGATTTTAATAGAGATAATTTAATGAAAACTGGTGATATTAGAATAACACCTGGTTTTAATTTAAATATGGATATTATGTTTGTACAAGGTCCTAAAAAATGGGATAGTGATGATTCATTAGATATATTAAAGAATACTTATAATAATATGTTTAATGAAATAGAAAAGAATAAGTATAAGAATATACTTATTCCATCTTTAGGTACTGGTTTTTATGGTTTTGGTCATGTTGAAGTAGGTAAATTTGTACCTAATATGATTAAAGATTTTATTAAAGATAAAGATATTAATATAGATTTAGTATTATATAGTAATGAAGATTTAGAATATTATAAATAATTATTTGGTATATGAAAAAGAGTGGAATAATCCACTCTTTTTAGTTTGTTAAAGTTAATGATCCAGATGATATGGGTAAATTATCATAGTTAGAATCAGTTAAAGTAATTGTTCTAGTTGCTCCTACTGGGTTTTGTATTTCTATTGTACTAGTACTTGTTGTCATAGTAGTATTTTGAACTGTAGAATCAAACTCATGATCACCATCTGATGCAGTTTGTTTAAAATAAATAACTGGTGCATTAGTTTGATCAAATGGAACATTATCAAATACAGCATCACCATTAGTATCAGTAGTAATAGCGGTACCATATTCAGTACCAGTACTATCTGTTCTAAAGAATGTTGCCCCTACTACTGGAGTACCAGTAGAGGTACCATCTTCAGTAACATGAAGAGTTAAAGTACCAGTTGCGCTAATAGAAAAACTATAACTATTTGTTCCTTCTACTATAGATACACTACTAGGATTAATAGAACTATTTTCATAACCAGGAACAGATGCTGTTACTGTATATGTATCATTTATTAATTCACCAGTACCTGTTCCATCAATAATATTAATTATTTTTGCCATAGTATTATCTCCCCTTTCTTTATAGGCAAATTATAATAATTTGCATCTCTTAAAAGAAAAGTGATAGTTCTACTAAATGAAAATATATATTTATCTTTTACTACATATATAGAACTTTTAATAATACTATTATTTTTAATTATTTCTACTTTATAAACATCTTTTTCTTTTAATAATAAATCTAATCTACCATTATAAGTTTCTTCATGATATATAAGATTATTACAAGTATCATATACTTTAACTAATGCTTGGTTATACTTTTTAAAACCAGTATTTAAAATAATAAATGTTATTCTTTTTATTTTTACTACCACCTTTCAATTTATTATATGGTGGAAAAAATAAAAGAAATATAATATCAACCTAAAAAAGATGATTAATCATCTTCATTATAATAGTCATCGTCTTCTAAATCTTCTTCATCAAAGTTCCATGGATCATTTTCACCTTTTTTAACTTGTTCCTTTTCTTCTTCTGTTAATCCATATTCATCTAACTCTTCATCATCATACTCATTATCATTTAATGCATCGTTCATGAAGAATAGTGCCCCAATATCTTGTTGCTGCTTCTTCTTTTTTTTATCATCTCCAAATAATCCCATACAAGTCACCTCTTATTATGATTATAGCATAAAGTGTAAATCTATATAACTAAAAAAATTATAGTTTTGTTATTTAGTGTTATAATTTAATAAAAGGAAGTAATAATATGGGAAAGAATAATAAGAAAAATGAAAAGAATAAGAAAACAATAATTATAATTATTGTTTCTAGTATTGTAGCTTTAATTGTTATAATGTCTTTAATATTAGTATTAAGACCTAAGAATGATAACAATAAAAAAGGTAATAATAAAGGTACAAATGCTAATCAGAAAGTAGATACTAATACTAATAATAATGATACTAAAAAAGATACCAAAACTGATAGTAAGACTGAGACAAAAACTGATAGTAATAAAAAACAAGAACAAAATCAGAATCAAACAACTAATAATAATCAAACTAATTCACAAAGTCAATCTAATAACCAAAATCAGTCTAATAATCAAAGTCAATCAAATAATCAAGGGCAATCACAAAATACTAATTCAAATCCTACACCACAACCTACTCCTACTCCAACACCTGAACCACAAACACCTACTATTACTTATTCTTGTCCTGATGGTTATTCATTAGATGGTACAACATGTACTAGTGTAGTTAGTGCTAATTGGGTATGTCCGGATGGTACAACTGATTATGGGAATGTTGATATTACCTCTGATACATATTGTATATCCTTATCAGAAGGGTATGAAAGTGATACAGAAGAATGCCCTGGTGGATATGGTTCATTAAAAATGATTAGTTTTGGAGAACCTGATAAAAATTATTGTTATCCACTTCATAATAAATATTATTCATGTGATGATGGATACTTATTAAATGGTAGTCAATGTTATAGATCAATACCCGCAACTCAAAATTAAAAAATAAGAAAGTAATATTACTTTCTTATTTATTTTCATCTAAGTATTCATCTAGTTCTTGTTTCCAATTAGATGAGTCAGATTCATCCATTAAAGAACATTCAAATGCTTTAGCTGCTCTAAATAGTGTTTTTGTACCTCTTTCATCTTTCTTGAAATTAGCTATGTTGTTCTTTCTTATACCTATAGAACTACCGGCAGCATATGAATCTATATCTGCGCCAATATAAATGAATTCATAATCTTTATGTTTCTTTATTAATCTCTTAATATCTTCATTCTTATATTCTCTAGATGCATTTTCATAACCATCAGTAATTATTATAAATAATACTTTATCTGTATCTAAACTTTCAAAATGATTAATAGTATTACCTAATGCATCATATAAAGCAGTACAACCCCCTACAAAGTATTCTTTATTAGTTAGTTTCTTAACTTTAGAAACAGGAACTCTATCATGTATAACATTAAATCTATCACTAAATAGTACTGTTGTTATGTTTGTTTCATACTTATTCTTTTTTTCCTTTTCTAAATATTCATTAAAACTACTAATAGTATTTTCTTCTTGACCTCCCATAGATCCACTTTTGTCTAATATAAAGACAACATCTAATTTTTTTTCTTTTTTCATATCTTTCCTCTCCTTTTCTGATATAATAATATCGTATATAAAAAGTGATTTGGTCGCATAAAAGGAGACATTTTATGAATATAAAAAAGAAATTAGATGAGTATTTAAATAGTTATTTAGTTGATGGACAAGTTGCTTTTAAATCTTCTAGAATGAGAACTAGTTCTTTTGAATGTGCTTGTGCTGATATAAATAGTTATATAGATGATAATAAAGAAGATGATACTTTTCAAACTAAGTTATTTAAATATATAGATGATAAAGAATTAAAAGATTCAGATGTATATAATAAAGTTGATATAGATAGAAGACTATTTAGTAAGATTAGAAGTAATAAAGATTATCATCCATCAAAAGAAACAATAATACTTTTAGGATTAGCATTAGAACTAGATGAATCTGAAATAGAAGATCTTTTAAAAAGTGCTTCTTATTCATTACCTATGAACACTACTTTTGATTTAATAATTAGATTTTGTTTTAAAGAGAAGATATTTGATATCAATAAAGTGAATGAATTCTTATATGATCACGAATGCAAACTACTTAATTAGTAGTTTGCTTTTTTGTATAACTCTTTCAGTGTTTCACTTGACTTATTATTTTTATTGACTATAATATAGTGAACTAAGAGGTGATAGTATGGAAAAATGTGAAAAAGGAAAATACAACTGTGCATTATGTCCTTATAGAGGTTGTTATCATAATGAAATGGATACAGTTAAGATGCCTAATTGTCCTACATTAAACGAACAAGAAAGACTTAATGAAATTTTAAGTAAATATGAAGGTGAATGTTTAAAAATTGCTAAAGTTTCAGCTGAAGTTGCTGTTGGAAGATATGGTGGAAAATCAAGAATAGAAGAAACTATAGAGTTTATAAGAAAAATGGATTATAAAAAAGTTGGACTAGTTTTTTGTTATGCATTACGAGAAGAAGCTAGATTATTCGCTAATTTAGTGGATGTTACTTTAGGAACAAAAACTGTATTATCCCCTACTTCAGATGAAGATTTAAGTGAAGAAGAAAAGAATAAAGTTAGATTTAAACTTGAATCTCTAATGTGTAAGATGGGTTCTGTAGAAAGAGAAAAATTAGGCTTAACAGGTTTTGATAGTGCATCTGTTCCTATGTGTAATCCAATTGCGCAAGCTTTATTTATAAATGAACAAGAAACTAAATTAAATATTATTTTAGGATTATGTGTAGGACATGATGTCTTATTTAATATGTTTGCAAAATCTCCTGCTACAGTTCTTGCTGTAAAAGATAGACTATATAATCATGATCCAGTTAAAGGATTTTATGATGAAAATGGATATTGCTACAAAACATTAAGTGAAAAAAGACCTATGGCTTTAAAAAATAAAATAACTAAATAAATTAGTTATTTTTTTTTAATACAATCCCCATTCAGCTAATTTCTCAAATCCACCTATTTTATTAATATAATCTCTTGCTATATCTACTATTTCAGAATATGGTCTATTATCAACATATTCATCTCCTATCGCACAAGATAATTTTACTTCTTTATTTAGTTCTTGTGCTTTTAAAAATACATATATATTAATTGCGACATCTGACTTAGATAAATCTTTACCATGTAGTCCTCCACCAGTAACAGATTCTGCCATATCTGAACCTAATTTACGATTAGTGGCTCCCGAGTCAACGTCTGAACCTCCAGTCCAATCTCCTAATGGATTTATTTGGGCATTTGGGAAGAGTTTTTGTAATTCAGAACTAATTACATTACTTTGGCAAATTATTAATTTATCACCATCTAAAACATATTTACCATCACTAGAAGATATATCATATATATCATGAGCTATCTTAGATAATTTCTTATCTTCTTCTCTTAATGGTACTCCTTTAAATATACCATTATCTCCACATCTAATTAGACTATCTTGATTATGTGCTAAATGAGGATCTTGTTTTACTATTTGTAAATCTAGTTTTAAATTACCCCCTATTCTTTTTACTATTTTATCTATTTCTTCATATTTAAATTCTTCACTAGTTTCTATTATTATATGACAATTACCATGCCCTAGTAATATTTCCACAGCAATCTTAGGTGTACTAGATTTAGTATATGCTAAATCTACTATAGCACCCGCTATTCTATCCGCTACTTTATCTGGATGAGATGGATTAACTTTCTCTATCATTATTTACCTTCTTTCTTTTTAAATTCTTCTACATTCATTATTCTTTTATTTTGTACAGCCATTGCACAACATGTTATACTTTCACATACAGTTAAATATTTCTTTTTAAAATCAATTACAAATGGAAAACTACTACTAGACATATAATCTTTATTAAAAAACAAATCTTTTAATTTATATTTATTATGTATATATTCATAGAATGCCCCTCTTTCATAGTATCCATGTTCTTGTACAAAATATTGAGTACGCATATATCCTCCTTCCTAACATCCTATAAATATAAAAGACTCAAAGATAACTTTGAGTCTTATTAGTTATCTTATAGATCAGGCTTTACCACCTAACTTAATAGGTTGGTGAGACTTCACAGTGCCATGTCACTCCGTCTCTCTTTATAAGATGTTAAACATATTATAACACATAATAAAAAAATGAGAAATCTTTTCTCATTTTATTCTTCTATATTTACATATAATTCTACTTTACCACATTTAGGGCATATTCTAGCTAGTGGTTTAACTCTTGTTGTTCTATCAAATCCTAGAAACTTTTTACCAGTTGGAATATTAAGATAAATAGTTGATTGACTTTCAGGACCAATTTCTAAATGTTGTTGCCCAGAAACTTCAACACCTTCAATCATTTCAACATTACATTCAGAACATTTTTTCATATATTCACCTCCTTATTTATGCATTACTATTAATACTATAATAGAAACAATTATTGTAATAGCCGCTACTACCATTAAAGCAACTGATCCACCTTCTTTATTCGGATCATACTCTAATGTTTTAACTCTAACTTTTTTTAATTGTAATTTTTCTATGTACCTTTTACTCATTAATTCATAGAAGTCAAATTCTTCTTTACTAATTCTTTGTTTTTCAAAATCATCATCTAATTGAGCCATATTCTTTGCATATTCTTGAATTCTTTTATATAATTCATCTTTATCTTTATTTATAGAACATACTTTCATTTCATTTTCTAAATCTAATTCTTCTGGTGTTACTACTTGTTCTTTTAATTCAAAATCAATTGGATCTACTTCTACTTGATTAGGATCAAGAACTACATTTGGAGTTATTTCATTTCCTATATTGTTTTCCGCATATTTCTCATCCATATATTCTTCTAATGTTTTACCATCTCTATCAAGTGAACTAAAATCTGCAGGTTGTTCATATAATGATTTACCAATACTCTTTAGTATATTGATAGCAGCCTTTGTATCTTCTGTTGCATTATCTTCAATTATCTTTAATTCTGCGTCTGCATTTTCAGATTCTATTTTATAAAAATCTGTTTTTTCACTCATGTCCTTTGATGTAAATGTTTTTGGATCTACTTCACCAAAATTTCTTTCTAACATTACTAAACAATTTTTAATTTGATCTTGATAACCCATTAATTGAGAATCTAATGACTTATTTAATAGATCCGTACCTGTTAAAGCATCAATTATTCTATCGTATATGGTATATAATTCTATACCACCTTTTTCTGAATCTAAACCAGCTACTATACCTCTTAATTTACTAGCTGCTAATTGTGATTCAGAATCACCTCTTAATTCTAAAGTAGACATTAAACTAGATGCTATTCTTTGTAAAGCTGCTCTAGCAGTTTCTATTTTTTGAGCTAATGCTATTTTACCCTTTGCATCTATAGCTGCAACTGTTTTTTCTTTAAACATATTATTTAAAGCACCTTCTGCATCAACTGCTCTTTGTAAATGACCCTTAGCAGAATTAGGTGCAGCTACTACTACTCCACTAGTATTAGGTATATAAGTTTCTAAATTAGGAGTTGTACTAGTTTGTGTTCTATTTATAACTGGTTGACTAGGATTTTGTTTATATACCTTAAGTTCATCTTCGTTATCCTTTATCTCTTCCTCTTCTTTTTGTTCTTGTTCTAAAGTATCAGGATTTTCTTCTAAAGGAGCTGGAGATTCTTCATCTCTATAAGCAACAAATGAATCATAATCTTCAGGACTTTCCATAACTACTTCATTTGTTTTTTCATTATAATAAGATTCAATAATATTACCTTTATCATCTAAAGCAACCATATTTTCAAAGTTTATATATTTAATATTTCTCTTACCAGCTTCCGCTAATATCTTTAAAATACTACTTATCTTTTTAGGATCTTGATTAGGTACTCTTTTAATTAGTTCTGTATATTCATTTTTTGCTCTTTCTATATCAATCAAATCAAGTTCTCTTTTTAAATTACTATCAGCTTCTTTTTTAGCAATAGCTTCCGCATTCATCGCATCATCTTCAGTTTGAAAATCTTTATCACTATTTTGAATATTAGTAAATTCATTAATTAATGATTTAGCATAACTATAATCAATTATTCTTTTTCTACCTAATTTAGCATCATAAAAAGCAATTATATCAATACCTGATTTTAATCTTTTATGCTCAACTTTATCTAATGAAATACCAAATACTCTACTACAAGCTTCTCTTATTCTTTCTAATTCATCTTGTTTAGCTATTACTGATTTTTTATAGGCTTCAATAGATTGTAACATTTCATCTCTAGTTTTAGATTCATTTATATCCTTAACAACTTTTGATAATTCAGGATCATTTTCTACATAATATTTAGCTTCTAATTCATCTCTAGTCGAGGACATACCCCCTCTTTCTAAATAATCTACATATTTCTTTAAATATTCTATTTTCTTATCCATGGTACTACCTCACATTCTATCTCTTATATCTTTTTTTTCTATATAAGTTAATGTTTTATTCGATATTTTCTTTCTTGATCTATTCGTACAAAACTGATCACATTTCTTACAATATAGAAGATTATCTTCATATATAAATAGTTCACTATTACAAACAGGACATTTAAGAATATTTTTGAAATCAAATGTATCATCTAATTGACCTGTTACAAAAAGGTATTCTATAAAGTCATCTTTATTCATATTTTCACCTATAATAATTATATCATATTATAATTGTTATTTATATAAAAAAATGATAATATATTTAGTAGAAAGGAGTATGTATGAAAAGTAAAGTTTTAGGGGTATCATTATTTACTATAACTTGTTTATATGGTTTACTTGCAGGTATTATTATACTTGCTACATTATTACTAGGAGGTAATGTATTAATTGCTATTATCGCAGGTATAGTTATAATAGCAGTTCAATTTTTAATAGCTCCATGGTTAACAGACTTATCAATGAGATTTTTCTATAAAGCTAAATTTGATAAAGAAATACCAGATTATTTAAAGAAGTTTATTGAAGAAGAATGTACTAAGTATAATGTTAAATATCCAAAAATAGGAATTATCGAAGATGGAGCACCAAATGCATTTACTTATGGAAGAACTAAAAAGGATGCTAGATTAGTATTAACTAGAGGTATTTTTGAATTATTAACTGAAGATGAAGTTAAAGCTGTTGTTGGTCATGAAATGGGACATATTGTTCATATGGATATGCTTGTTATGACTGCTGTTCAAGTAGTACCACTTGTTATGTATGCAATATATGAATTATTAGCAGACAATAGAAGTAGTAGTGATAGTGATGATAGTAAAGCTGCCATTGTTGGTTATATAGCATTTGTTTTATATATCATAAGTCAATACTTTATATTATGGCTATCTAGAACAAGAGAATACTATGCAGATGAATTCTCTGTACAAGAAACAGGAAAACCAAATGCACTAGCAGAAGCTTTAGTAAAAATTGGTTTTGGTTTAAGTACTTCATCTAAACCAGAAACTGAAAAAGGAAAAAAATATCAAGATGTTTCAAAGAGAAATGCTTTAGGTATCTTTGATAAAAGTGCATCTAAAGCTATGGCAGTATCTGCTATAGATGAAAAAGGTATTAATAAAGATAAGATTAAAAATGCTATGAAATGGGAAATGTGGAATCCATGGGCAAAATGGTTTGAATTAAATTCTACACATCCTCTTATCTCAAAAAGAATTAATAGAATATCTTCTATCGCAGAATCTATGAATATGAAACCATATATAGTATTTGATTTAAAGAAAGATCAAAGCTATGTTGATAACTTTTTATTTGAGTTATTACTAGTTATTCTTCCTTGGATAAGTATAATAACAACTACTATATTAGCAATAACAATTCAAGATTATATGTGGAAAATTATTGGTGCAGGTTTATTAGTAACAAGTTTATTATTATTTATTAAGTTTAAAAGAGCACACAAAACAGGTTATAAAGAAACTACAGTTGAAGATTTATTAGGTGAAGTAAATGTTTCACAAGTTACATCAGTTCCTGCTATAGTAGAAGGTACTATCATAGGTAAAGGTGATCCTGGTTGTATATTTAGTGAAGATTTTGTAATTAAAGATAAAACAGGTATTATGTTCTTAGATTATAACCAACCTATGTTCATAATAAATAAAATATTTGCTTTATTTAAATCAGGTAAATATGTTGGTAAAGAAATAAAAGTAACTGGTTGGTATAGAAGAAGTCCAGTTCCATATATTGAAATATATCAATATACAATAGATGGTCAAGTTAAAAAAGTATGGACTTACAAAATATCATTAGTATTATTCTCTATATTAGCTATAGCTGGTATAGTATGTTTATTTATATAAAAAAAAAGAAAGGTTTACTCCTTTCTTTTTCTTTCTATTAAAAATCACAATTTAAAGTAAATGTTTTACTATAATCTTTCTTACCATATGGTTCTATAGGAATAACAGTTACTTTAGTCCCAGATTTATTACATTTTTTAAATGCAGAATAATCTTCTATTTTAAAGTTATCTAAATAATATTGTAAGTCTTCTAAAGTTATTGTTAATCCTAGATCTTTATATTCTGCTAAGAACTTAGCAACTTCTTCAGCACTTCCTAATTCATCTAACTTACCATCATAATAATGATCATAAAAAGTATCTGCTAAATCATTTAATTTGTTTTCTGCTGTCTTTTTAGGATTCCAATCTATAAATTTATTTATTACTAAAAATCCAATAAATAATACAAGTAAAACAATTATAGATATAATAATAATTTTTTTAGTCTTCATACTAATCTCCTTCTAATACGATGTCTGTTGTCATTTCTTTTTTGTTTCTTATATATTTAATAGATATTTTATCACCAATTTTATGTTGAAACAAGTAATATCTAAATTTAGATAAACTTTCTACTTCTTTACCATTTATTTCTAGTATTACATCGCCTTCTTCTAGACCAGATTTAGCTGCAGGACTACCTTTTTCTACCCTAGCAACAACTAATCCTTTTTCTATACTTCTGTCAACATTAATACCATAATAGAATAATTTATATCTATCAGTTACTGCTATTAATGATACACCAATTACTGGTCTACTAATCTTTTCACCTTTTTCAAGACTCTTAACATAAGCCATAGCATCATTTATAGGTATTGCAAATCCCATACCTTCTATTTGCGTTGCTGATAACTTACTAGAAGTAATACCTATTACTTCACCTGCCATATTAACAAGTGGTCCACCTGAATTACCAGGATTAATAGCAGCATCTGTTTGTATAACATTTGTAACTATATCATCTGATTCTACTGTTCTATCAGTAGCAGATATTATACCTCTAGTAACAGATCCACTATATTCACTACCCATAGGACTACCTACAGTAAATACTGTATTACCTATTTTTAATAAACTATCATCACCTAATTTAGCTACTTTTACTACTTTATCTCCATCAATAGATAAAACTGCTAAATCAGAATACTTATCACATCCTAGTAGTTTAGCTTCAACCTCTTCACCATTTTGAAGAACTACTGAATATGAATCTCCATCTTCTATAACATGGTTATTTGTAATTATATAACCTACATTATCTTCTTTCTTATATACAAAACCAGATCCAGTTGATACTAACGAACCATAACTACTTGTCTTAACAGTAACAACTGCATCATATACTCCAGTAATAGCTTCTTCTATTCCTTCTTCACTAACCATTGTCTTATTAACTGTTTCAGTTATTACTTTTGATTCAATTGGACAAAGTTTAACAACTAATATAGCTGCTCCTACTGCACTTGCTACAGTTATCAAATAAAATAAGAAATATTTAAAAAAATTATTTTTCTTCTTTTGATATACTACTGGTTCAGTTATAACAGGTTCCTTCTTTTCAACTTTTTTCTTTACTGGAGCCTTTTTTACAACTTCTTTCTTTTCATTATCTTCCATAAAATCCTCCTATAAATCTTTAATATCCATATAATTTTTAGGGAATCCCATTCTCTTTAATAAGTTTTCATTTGTTATAATATCAACATTCAAATCAAACTCATCAAAACTATTCTTTATTTCCTTCATAAAATCTTTAAATCTATTTTTATCTAGCATTTGTTTAAATATAATAACAACCGCAAACAAATCATTTTTACCTTGAATATATTCACCTAACTCATTTTGTTCAATATTTAATAATTTATGATACTTTGTATCACTAATAAATGTTTGAGTCCTATGATCATATACTATATCTTCATGTGCGCATAAATTTCTATAATTTGCAAGTAACTGAAGATATACTTTTAAATCTTCTGAACTCATTTTATAAAAACTAGCTATTTCTTCCTTATCTTCTGGTTTTAATATTCCATATAACTCATTAATAAGCCCAAATGAAAGAACTTTTACTAAAATCCATAAAGGAACATATTGATACTTATTCATATAGTGATATGTTGCTGTATGCTTTTCTCCATTAACTCTAATTTGTCTTTTCATTTTATTTAGAACATCTTCAACTCTTCTAGAATCTTTATAATCTTGTATAAAGTTTTTAGGATTCAAATAATCTTTTTCTTTAAAACCGTACTTCTTACTTAATTGATATGAAATAATACTCTTTATATTATTCTCTACTACAAGTAGATTTTTAAACATAATATTTCTTATATTTCTATCAAATAAGAATGCAGAATAAAGTTCTTCGAACCTAGTACCACTAATAAATTTTCTATTCTTATTTTTATCAAAAAACAAATATCTATACCCATTAATAAAGAAGTAATTTTCACGTAATAATACATCTTTAACTTCATCTACATCATTAATAACTAAATCCTTAGACTTAAGTATATCTATTTGTTCATCTAACGTTCTAAATTCCTTTTTATTCATATTTTCACCCTACATTAAGATTATAACACAAATAAAAAAAGACTTAAAGTCTTTAAAAGAAAATAACACATTTTCACACATTATTTTTCTTTTAATTTATCCGCTAAGTCTTTAATCTTTCTAAGTCTATGATTAACACATGATTTAGTTACCTTATTTCCTGTTTCTACTGATATTATTTCACTTAATTCTATTAATGAACTATCTGGATATTTAACCCTATATTCTGCGACAGTTTTAACTTTTTCATCTAATAAATCATATGCATCTTTTGCTTTTATAAATTCTATATCTTTAATTTGTTTATTAGATGACGCTAATGACTTTTCTACATTTGCTTGTTCACAATTATTTATTCTATTATTCATATTAATTTTTTCTCTATATGTTCTAATATCTTCATAATACATAACACCATTAAATGCTTTAATCATTTTTAAGAAATCACTTATTTTTTCAGATTCCTTTATATAAACCATGTATCCTTTTTTTCTTCTTAATACTTTTGAATTAAGACCATATGTATTTATTTGAGTTTTTAAAAATTCTGCAAATTCATTTGTATTAACAATTAATTCTAAATGATATCTACTAGTTTTTGGATCATTAACTGATCCAGTTAATAAGAAACAACCTCTAATAAATGCACTTCTTAAATTATCATCCGCAACTATTTCTTCAAAAGGAACAGTATTAATAACAAAACCAGTTTCTCCTATTAGACCAAGATCTTTTATTATCTCTGGAACATGGCTCTTAATTTCAATAATATATATCTCGTTCT
The DNA here is from genome assembly GCA_017511805.1 of Bacilli bacterium. GTDB lineage: Bacteria > Bacillota_I > Bacilli_A > RF39 > UBA660 > RUG13038. Next base: position 64,786 of record JAFWJA010000021.1, on the reverse strand, counting down.
TCTTAAAGTTGTAATTCTTTTTAACAGTTATATTACTTGTTACGTTGTATATGTCCTTAACTATTTTAAAGATTCTGTTGGCGGCGTTTAAATTTTCTGTTTGTACTCTTATTGAATATAATTTTATATCTGCATTAGTACAAAAGATACCTGATAATTCAGATAGTAATTCTATCTTTTCACTATCTATTTTAGATATTTCTTCTTTTATTTTTCCTGAAAAAGTCATATTATCCTACTCCTTATATAATTTTCTATTCTTTTTTATTAATATTAATACACCAGCGATTATTCCAATTACTGATATAACTTGTGCTTGTTTTATTCCAAATATCATTAAGCTATCCGTTCTAAAAGCTTCTATTACAAATCTACCTACACTATACCAAATTAAATATATCGCAGTAATTGTTCCTACTTTAATCTTATATTTATTTCTCATAAATATCATAAACATAAATCCTAGTATACACCATATACTTTCAAAATAGAATGTTGGTAAATAATAAGCACCTTTTATATACATACCTTTAATTATGAATTCAGGTACTAATAATCTATGTAATAAATCAAGACTAACCATACTACCATAGGCTTCTTGATTAAAGAAATTACCCCATCTACCTAAAGCTTGCGCAACTATAACACCAGGAAGTATAATATCCGCTAGTTTAAGAAAACTAATTTTTTTATTTCTAGCATAAAAGAATACAAATAGACCACCTGCTAGTATTCCACCATGAATAGCAAGTCCTCCATTCCATATCTTAAATATATCTAATAGATTAGATGAATAGTAATCAAAGTTAAATATTACATAATAAAGTCTAGCTCCTACTATTCCACATAATAATCCATAGAATATTATATCTGACATAGTATTCTTATCTATTCCTCTTTTAACAGCTTCTTTTGTTATTATAAAGTATGCCAAAATAATTCCTAACAAAATACATAGTGAATAAAAATGAATTGTTATACCAAATAAAGTAAAAGAATTTATCATTTTTTATCACTTCCCTTAGCTAGTGGTTTTAATATTATTTCCTCTATTAATACATGAGTAATACTAATAACAAACGCTATAAATAATCCCCAGAACATTCCATATATATCAAAATGTCTACTTAGTACAAAATCAATTATTAAAAGCATTAAGAAATCAATAACAAAATAAAATAGTCCATATGTATATCCTATTAATGGTAATGTAAGCCTAAATACAATTGGTCTTATAGCAATATTAAGACCATACATAATTAAAGACGCTACAAAATAATAAACTGGATTATCTACTTCAAAAGCATTAAATAATATATCTACTAAGAAGAATGTTAATGTATATGCGATTATATATATTAACCAATCTAAAAATTTATTTATATTTCTATCATTAAATATTTTTTTCATATCATCATCTCGTATAAATTATATCAAAAAAAGTCAAAAATAAAAAGATATTTTATAAAATATCTTTTAAAAATTTTCCTGTATAACTAACGCTATCTTGTACAATCTTTTCTGGTGTTCCAGTAAATACAACTGTTCCACCATTATCTCCACCTTCTGGGCCTAAATCTATGATATGATCTGCCATCTTAATAACATCTAAATTATGTTCTATTACTATAACAGTGTCCCCATTATCTACTATTCTATTTAAAATAACTAGTAGCTTTTTAATATCATGTGTATGAAGTCCTGTAGTTGGTTCATCAAGAATGAATAAGCTCTTACCTGTTGGTCTTTTTTGTAACTCTTTAGATAACTTAACTCTAGCTGCTTCTCCACCAGATAATGTAGTAGCACTTTGACCTAATTTAATATAACCTAATCCTACATCCTTCATAGTTTGTAATTTATTTTTAACTTTAGGAATATTCTCAAAAAATAGAAGTCCTTCATCTACTGTCATATCAAGTACATCTGCGATAGTCTTACCCTTAAACTTAATTTGAAGTGTTTCACTATTATACCTTGACCCGTGACAAACTTCACAAGGTACATATACGTCTGGTAGAAAGTGCATCTCAATCTTCTTAACACCATCACCCCAACATGCTTCACAACGACCACCTTTAACATTAAATGAGAATCTACCCTTTTCGTAGCCCCTGATCTTGGCTTCTTTAGTTTGCGCAAATACATCTCTTATATCATCAAATACACCAACATAAGTCGCAGGATTACTTCTTGGACTCTTACCAATTGGATCTTGTGATATATTTATTACTTTATCTATATTATCTATACCAGTTACTTTCTTACATTTACCTGGTTTTTCTTTAGCTTTATATAAATTATTCTTTAATGTCTTATATAATATCTCATTAACAAGTGTACTCTTACCAGAACCAGATACCCCTGTTACACAAATAAACTTACCAAGAGGGAACTTAACATCAATAGACTTAAGATTATTTTCGGTAGCACCTTTAACTTCTATATTAAGTCCATTTCCCTTTCTTCTCTTCTTTGGAGTCTCTATCTTTTCAATACCTTTTAAATATCTACCAGTTAGAGAAGCAGGATTATCCATTACTTCTTTTGGAGTACCTTTTGCGATAACATAACCACCATTTACTCCCGCTTCTGGACCAATATCTACTAAATAATCTGCCGCAAGCATTGTATCAGTATCGTGTTCTACTACGATAAGTGTATTACCTAAATCTCTCATTTGAATAAGAGAATTAATTAATCTTTCATTATCTCTTTGGTGTAGTCCTATACTAGGTTCATCTAGAACATATAGAATTCCTGATAATCTAGAACCTATTTGAGTAGCAAGTCTGATTCTTTGACTTTCTCCACCAGAAAGTGATGAAGCTGATCTTGCTAATGATAGATAGTCTAGACCAACATTTATTAAGAAACTTAATCTATCTTTAATATCTTTTATAAGTAATCTACTTATTTCTTCTTCCTCTTTATTTAATTTTAAATTACATATAAATTCATATAAATCTTTAATACTCATTTTACATAAATCATCTATGTTCTTTTTCTTTATAAATATATTTAGAACATGTTCTTGTAATCTAGATCCATGACATATTTCACAAGGAGATTCAACTGCGTAGTTACCTAACCATTCTCTAACAAAATCACTTGTAGTTTCAGCATATCTTCTTTCTAAATAAGCAAGTACTCCAACATTTTCTTCAAAATTATTCATTATATTACCACTTCTAGTTTTAAAATTATAATGAATAACTTCACCATTACCATTTAGTATTAAGTCTTTTTCTTTCTTAGTTAGTTTAGACCATGGTTTATCCATATCAATTTTATATTTATCACAAAGTATACCTAGTTTTTGAATAATTATATTATCATCATCCATATTTTTATATGGAACAATACATCCTTGATTCAAACTTTTTGAATCATCTGGAATTATTAAATCAGCATCTATTTTTTCTTTAAAACCTAATCCTTTACAAGATGGACATGCACCATATGGAGCATTAAAACTAAATATTCTTGGTTCTAATTCCGGTAAAGAAAAATCACAATGTGGACAAGCAAAGTTCTCTGATAATACTATTTCTTCTTTACCAATTACATCTATTACTACTTTTCCACCAGATAATTTAGAAGCAGTTTCAAGTGACTCAAATAATCTACTTCTAATATCATTTTTTATTATTAATCTATCTATAACAACATCTATATTATCTTTAGTATTCTTTTCTAGTACTATATCCTCAGATAAATCTCTTATCTCTCCATTAACTCTTACTCTAGCATATCCTTCTTTTCTTAAATCCTCAAATAAGTCTTTATGAGTACCTTTTTCACCATGTACAATTGGAGACATAACCATTATCTTAGTACCTTCTTCTAAATTAAGTACTTTATTAGTCATTTCCTCAATAGTTTGACTAGTAATTGGAATATTATGATTAGGACAATATGGAACACCAATTCTAGAGAATAATAGTCTTAAATAATCATATATTTCAGTTACTGTACCGACTGTTGATCTAGGATTATTATTAGTTGTCTTTTGATCTATACTTATAGCTGGACTTAATCCCTCAATAGAATCAACATCAGGTTTTTCTGATACACCTAAGAACTGTCTAGCATAACTAGATAGACTTTCTACATATCTTCTTTGACCTTCGGCATATATAGTATCAAACGCTAAAGAAGACTTACCTGAACCAGAAACTCCTGTCATAACAATAAGTTTATTTTTAGGTAAATCTAAGTCTATATTCTTTAAATTATTCTCTCTTGCCCCTCTGATTATTATTTTATCGTTCACAATATCACTTCCAAACATTTGTTATTATACCAAAAAATTAAAAAAAATATAGCGAACAGACTATATTTTTATATATTTAGTACTAATTTCTTAATAGATGATTCATTTCTTTCTTTTTTATAATTCATAGGTAAATAAACATAATTGAACATTTCATCTTTTATTTCACCAGTTTTAAATAAGAAAAACTTCATATCCATATCTCTAACACCATATCTATCTACATATTCTTCTGAACTAATCATTTTTTTAGTTTCTGGGTCTATATAATCAAAATGATCTACATTAGTTATATCTGAATGATAATACTTATTTGCTATTTTAACTAAGTTCCAAGCATGTCTACCATATTTACCAGATGTTAATATATAAGCATCTATATTATTTCTTAAACAAAGACTCTCAACTAGAGCAGCATAGTTTCCACATATAGAACCATTTCCTTCTAAAGCACCATATAATTGACCACCTTGATAAAATGGTTTAGCACCTAATTCTTCATCTACATCACCATAATATAATTTCTTAATTACATATGAAGATATTTTTTTATATTTAACAAGATCTAAATCATTTTCTTCAATACCAAGCATACTATTAATAACATCTAATCTAGAATTAATTTCATCTACCTTTTTACCTGTTTCAATAGAAATTCCCTTTGACTCTAGATAATTCTTATCTTCAGTACTAAAATAAATCACAGTATCATATGGAGAAACATCATTTTTATCCACAGTCAAACTCTTTAAAAAATCTAATTCTTTATATTCAATTCTATTTAATTCAGTTGAAACAATACTCATTTTATTTATTCTTGTTCTTTTTAAATAATCAATATCTAGATCTATATTTTTATATATATTTAATGATTCTATATTATTAATAAATGAGAAATTTTGCTCAGTTAATTCAACTGGAATTTCACTACTACTTTTAATAGTTAAAATTCTTAATGAAGGAAGTTCTTTTATATATTTAGCTACATCAGTTCTATATGCATATTTTAAAGTTAAATCTCTTAAATTAGTACAATAATTAATCCAAGATAAATCTTGTTCAGTAACAGATATTTCTAATGAAGATATTAAACTAAGTTCATGAACTGTAACTGATTCATCTTTATTTTTACATAATGAATCCAGTACAAATAATTTATAGTCAGATGGTATTTCTATTACTTTATCTTCATCTAATTTTAAGTTTTCATCATAAAAAGTAACAACTTTATCATATCCATCATGCTTATCAAAATTATAAATATCTTGTTCATTTAATAATTCCACTCTATTAGAACCTAGACCTCTTTTAGAACATCCGGATAATAAAGCAAAACCTAGTGAACATAATAACATACTTTTTTTAATTAATTTTCTCATATTTCTCACTCTCAATGATTTAATATATTAACACTTTTTATTGTTATTAGCAATAAAAAAAGACCATATAGGTCTTTTAGTCTAATGTCCATTGGAAGGTATATTCACTATTAAACATATTATCATAAAATCTTACTCTTAAATTAGAGTCTTCCTTTTTTTGTTTCCATACTATATATCCTTCTACTATTCCATCTGGTTCTAATTTCCCAGAATGTAATTGTTTATCACTATCATCACCGATATATACATCTGAACTAGTTTCTTGGCCATCAGCATTAATCATCTTATAATTATAAGTATTATATGATATTTTTTTGTTTGATTTGTTTTCTATTTTAATTGTTACCTTAACATATTCATATCCTGATGGTGCATTAGAATAAATTGTATCTTTTTCTGTTTTTTCTACGTTAGTAATTGAATATTTAACATCCTCATATGTTACAACATCTAATTGTTTATAATCTTTTTGAAAATTAGCTTTTTTTATAGAATTGATTATTCCTCCTATCATTCCTATTCCTATTAATATTAAGAATACAAATAATACTGGATGTTTTTGAATAAAATTACCTTGCTTGCCATAACAATTAGGACATTTTGTTGCTTTAATAGGTATATCAGTTTGGCAATACTGACATTTTTTTGTTAAATTCTTATTTGCTTCATTCATTACAAAACCTTCTTCCATAATAGATTTTATATCAAAAAAATAATACAAATTAATACATATTTTTTAATAAATTATATATTATAGACCATTTTGTTCTACTCCATATACTGCTTGTTCATGAGTAAAACCTTCATATTCTAATTGTTCAATAAGACCATCTCTTGAAAATGATGAATGTCTTAAATATGAAGCTGCTGATTTCTTTGCTTGCTCATTCCAATCTGCCCCTGCACTATCAGTCCCATGAACAGCTTGTTCATTAGTAAAACCTTCATATTCTAATTGTTCAATAAGACCATCTCTTGAAAATGATGAATGTCTTAAATATGATTTTGCCTCTTTAACAGCTTGTTCAAACCAATCTGCATTACAATTATCAACTGCGTAAACTGAATCTTCATGAGAATAACCTTCATATTCTAATTGCTCAATAAGGCCGTCTCTTGAAAATGCAGATGATCTTAAATATGAATTAGCTTCAGATAATGCATTCTTTTGACTTAAAGTAGGTTCTTTACCTAGGGAATAGGTAATTGTTATTCTATCTCCTTCTTCTATTATTGATCCTACTTTTTCTGACTGAGAAATAAATCCATCTTTTTCAACTATATCAGAATAAGAAGTATAATAACTACAATTTACATTGTTAGAAGAACACCATGTTTCTACTTCACTCTTTGAGATTGTACTAAAATCTATTACAGTTACTTTTTTCTTTTGTTTCTCTGTTTTCTTAATAGACTCTGAATTACTACTATAAGAACTATTATCTGATGATTTATCTTTTGGTAAGAAACATACTAATAGAATAACACCTGAAATCAATATAACTGCTGAAATAATAATACCGATAATAGCAAATGCCTTTTTATTATTTTTTTGAATTGAATTTGCCTCTACAATATCTACTTTTTTTGACATAATTTATACCTCCTTTCCCAATCTTCACAAATATTATGTATATTTAATATAGATTGTATTTATATTAATTATAGAACACATATCTATAAATTACAAATACTTTTTGTAAAATTAATATAAAGGATTGATATAAATGGAAAATTTAAAAAAATTAAGAAATGAAAGAAATATTACACAAGTAAGATTATCAATAGCTGCTGAAGTATCTCAAGAAACAATAAGTGCATATGAATCAGGAAAAGCATTACCAAGTGCTGATACTTTAATAAAAATAGCAGATTTTTTAGATGTATCTATTGATTATTTATTAGATAGAACAGATAATCCTATAATCAATACTAATAATAACATAAATGAAGATGATAAATTATTGAATTTATATCATCAATTAAATAAAGAACAAAAAAAAGATATTATTACATATATAGAAATAAGAAAGCAAATGTAAATTATACATTTGCTTTTTAATTACTTCTTAATTCAAATAAAGCATTTCTTAGTTCAGTTGCTCTTTCAAAGTCTAGTTCTCTAGCTGCTTCCATCATTTCTTTTTCAAGATCTTTCATTAATTTTTCTTTTTCTTTCTTAGTCATAGTAACACTTGATCTATCGCTAATTGATTTATCAACATTCTTAATAACATCTTGAATAGGTTTAATAATAGTTTTAGGTACAATATTATGTTCTTCATTATATTCTTCTTGTATTTCTCTTCTTCTATTTGTTTCTTTAATAGCATCTTTCATGGAATCAGACATAGTATCTGCATACATTATTACTTTACCATTTGCGTTTCTAGCTGCTCTTCCTATTGTTTGAATAAGTGATCTTGTACTTCTTAAAAATCCTTGTTTATCCGCATCTAGTATCGCAATTAATGATACTTCTGGTATATCTATACCTTCTCTTAATAAGTTAACTCCTACAACTACATCATATTTACCAGCTCTTAAATCATGAACTATTTCTAGTCTTTCTAAAGTCTTAACTTCATTATGTAAATATGCAACCTTTATATCCGCATTCTTTAAATAATTAGTTAGTTCTTCACTCATTCGAATAGTAAGAGTAGTTATTAAAGTTCTTTCATTTTTCTTAATACGTTCTTTAATCTCATAAATAAGATCATCTATTTGACCCTCACTTGGTCTTACTTCAATAGTTGGATCTAGTAATCCAGTAGGTCTAATAATTTGTTCAACAACTTTATTATTAACTTCTTCTAGCTCATAATCACCTGGTGTTGCTGAAACATAAATCACTTTATTAATTCTTTCATTAAATTCATCAAATTTAAGTGGTCTATTATCTAATGCACTTGGTAATCTAAATCCATACTCTACTAGTACTGATTTTCTCATTCTATCACCATTATACATTGCACGAACTTGTGGAATAGTTACGTGAGATTCATCTATAACTAAAAGAAAATCTTTTGGAAAGAAATCTATTAATGTAGGAGGTGCTTCTCCTGCTTTTCTAAATGTTAAATGTCTTGAATAGTTCTCTATTCCTTTACAAAAACCTGTTTCTTCAAGTAACTCTAAATCATAATTAGTTCTTTCATTTAATCTTTGATATTCTAGTAATTTATTTTGACTTTTTAACTCAACTAATCTTTCATTTAGTTCTTCTCTTATACTCTTACATGCCATCTTTAATTTATCTTCTGATGTAACAAAGTGAGACGCAGCAAATATAGTTATAGTCTTCTTTCTTTCAATAACTGAACCTGTTAAAGTATCAAATTCTATAATAGCTTCTACTTCATCTCCAAATAGTTCTATCTTATAACCTTTAGATTTAGAATAAGCTGGTACTACTTCAATTGTATCTCCTCTTGATCTAAATGTACCTCTTACTAAGTCCATATCATTTCTTTCATAAAGCATATCTACTAACTTCTTAAGAATTTCATTCTTATCTAAAGTATCTCCTACATTTAAAGTTAATGTATTCTTTTCATATTCTTCTTTTTCACCTAAACCATAAATACATGAAACAGATGCTACTACTATAGTATCCCTTCTTGAAATAAGCGCAGATGTTGCACTATGTCTTAGTTCATCTATTTCATCATTAATTGAAGCATCTTTTTCAATATAAGTATCTGACGAAGGAACATATGCTTCTGGTTGATAATAATCATAATAAGATACAAAGTATTCTACTCTGTTTTCTGGAAATAATTCCTTTAATTCTGAATATAATTGACCTGCTAAAGTCTTATTATGAGCTAGTACTAAAGTAGGCTTATTTACCTCTTTAATTACGTTTGCGATAGTAAATGTTTTACCTGTACCTGTTGCTCCTAAAAGTACTTGTTCTTTTTTACCTTCATTTATACCATCTACTAACTCTTTAATAGCTTTTGGTTGATCACCAGAAGGTTCATATTTAGAAACTAATTTAAACATATTATTCCTCCTCTCATAATGAGTATTTTATCATTTTTACTAATATAAAACAATAGAACATTTTGTCAAAAAAAAAGAATATTACTTCTTCTTTTTTATTATTAATATAATAGTATTAATTATAATTAATACTGTGACTGCTATTATTAATCCTGTAAATATATAAAACATTATATTAATAGTAGAAGTATTTGAGGTAAATTCTGTTTTAATAAATCTCATAGAAAAATATGATATAAAACACGCTACTATTTTTAATATTGATAAATAATTTTTTTTATACATTAATGATAATCCTGATAATATAGGTAAAAATACTTGAGGTATACAGAAACAAATACCTATTGGTATACCAAAAATAATATAAAGACCTGTTACACTTTGATCAGTTGAAGGATCAGAAGCAGAAGAAAAACAAGATATTATTACGGCTAGTACTGAAAAACCAATCGCAAAGAATGATATACCAGCTTCTAAATAGTTTAATACATTATTCTTTATTATTTTTGAACCACATTCATCACAATAATTATCATTAATACCTACTGTTCTATTACATTCTGGACATCTATTCATATTCCTCACCTATATAAATTATATCACGAAAAAACTGTTATCTCTAACAGTTTTTTATTAATCTTTATATTGATCTTCTTTTAATACAGAATCGTAGCACTTAATATCTAATAATCCTTTGTCATCACCTTTAATATGACAAGTACTAACACCATCTTTATCTTTTTTACATTGAACTACGTCTTTACAAATATCTTTAGTATTTTTTGGATCTTTTGCTATAGCAATGAAACCAAATATAGCTAAGAATGCTAAAGTACCTAATATACCAAGTACTAACATAACAATTGATAATGCCTTAGAAGACTTTTCTTTTGAAGCACTAACTATACCAATAATAGCAAATACAACAGCAGCAATACAAGTAATTAAATTAAATGTACAAATACCATTAATATCTTTAACGAATACTCCACAAAAGAATAAACCTAAACATAAAGATGCAACTGCTAAAAGTCCAAACAAAGTAGATTTTTTCATATTTACTTCCTCCTTTCTTAATAGTTATTTATATTATATCAAATAAAATTTAAAATTCAAACAATATTAATTTTCACCATTTTTTTCATTATATGTTTTTACTTTATTATCTTCATTCATTAATGATTCTATCTTATCTTTAAATTTGATTACTATATTATAATATTCTTTTTTTGTTCCTTTATTAATATCAATAATATAGAATTCAAAAGGATGATCATTTACTTTACTATTATCATATTTTAATATTATTGACTCTTTATCTTCATTTATTACTTCAATGTCGTCTACAGGAAGATTAGTCCAAGCAGGTAAATTATACTCATCTATATATTTCTTTAGTTTCTTTACATCTGAATCAGTTATTTTATACTCATCAACAGTAACAGAATTAGAATCTCCCTTATATTTTTTTATACTTAATTCCTTAACATCTATTTCAATACTATCAATCTTACTCTCATCTAATTCTTTTGAACAAGTAATAGATGTTAATTCATCTCTTTCTACTTTAGTATCAATTAATTCTTTCAACTCTTTACTATAACCACTTGAATTGTAGTTGCATAGTATTAATATTAAAACAGAAACACATATTACTACAACTCCTATAATTATTATTATTCTTTTTTTCATAAGCATACCTCAAATATATTATATAAAAAAAGTTGTTTATTTGCAATTTTTATTGTAATATATTAATGTGATTTTTATGAATGAAAAAGAATTAATTAACTATTATAATAAATTTAATGAAGATAAAAGACTAACTACTAAACATGGAAAAGTAGAATTTTTAACTGCGATTAAATATATAGATATGTATCTAAAAAAGGGATATAGAATACTAGATATTGGCGCAGGAACAGGAGCGTACTCAATTTATTATCACGATTTAGGTTATGATGTTACTTCAGTTGAACTAGTTAAACATAATATTAGAGTAATTGAAAAGAAAAGACCTGATATTAAAACTATATTAGGTAATGCGACTGATTTAAAAAAGATAGAAAATGATAGTTATGATATAGTTTTATTATTTGGTCCTATGTATCATTTAATAAGTACTGAAGATAAGATTAAAGCTTTAAAAGAAGCTAAAAGAATTGTAAAAGAAACAGGTTATATTTTTATTAGTTATTGCGCAAATGAATATGCAGTTATAGCACATGGTTTTAAAGATAATTATATAAAAGAATCAGTTAAGAATAATGAATTAGATTCTGATTATAAAGTTATTAGTAAGGATACTGATTTATATTCTTTTGTTAGATTAGATGATATAGACTTATTAAATAAGGAAACTAGTTTAAAAAGAGAAAAAGTATTATCACAAGATGGACCAGCTGAATATTTAAAAAAGGAAATAAATAAGATGGATAATGAAACATTTGAACTCTTTTTAAAATACCATTATAGTACTTGTGAAAGAAAAGAATTAATTGGTGCTGGTAGACATATTTTGGATATAGTAAAAAAATAAGATGTCATATGACATCTTATTTTCAGTATCGATTAAAAAAAATTATTATATTAACTTATAGGGTCTTCTTATAAACTATAGAGTTAAAAAGAGAGTATTAAATAAACTAAAGAGTTTATAAGAAAAGTTAATAATTGTATTATAAAGTATATATGAAGATAGGGAAAAGTATATATACTTTATGTTTTATATTTATATATAATTGTTATTTTCATGTTATTTTAAATTCGTTGTTTTATTTCAATTGGATCATCTATCATCTCCTTTACTAATTTAAGTATAAAATATAAATATGGGAGAAATATGGGAGAAAAATAAAAAAAGATGTATTACATCTTTCTTTACACTTACTTATATGGATTTGATCTGACGTTTGTAATAACGTTTTCTTCATTATAATACTTAGATTGTACTATATTAAAATCTTCATTTAATTCTACAGAAACTATATTTGTTCCTCTAACTGTAGCGTACGCTACTACATATTTAGGATTTAAATATATATCTTCATCTTTATTATAGAATATAGGTTCACTGTTTTCTGTAATAGCGGTTTTAGGTATCTTTATAATAAAGCAACCCGAACTAAACTTATAATTATTACAATTAGATATTTCTCTTAACATAAAGTAAAAGTTATCCATTCTTTGACACATATCATCTATTGAAGTTGAAGAACCAAATCTAATACCATTCTCTTCAATTGGATCTACTTCACCTGCTGTTCTATGTATATATGTATAATAATTATCTTTATCAAATTCATATATTCTTTTTAAAGCATCATATGATTCTTTATTTATCTTACCCTTTGTTTCTTTTTTTATTGATTTTTCTTCAGAAGGAAATAGTTTTAAATAACGAGATTCTTCATATGTCAATGGAGCTTCTAATTTCTTTTTAAAGAAAGATCTTTTTTCATAAAAAGGTACAAAGTTCTCTTGATCAAATAATGCATTATGACTTCTAATAGCTTTCATAGTAGATTTAATAACATGTTCTTTTAATTCTTCAGTACTTCTTCTACCATTATTATCTTTTAAGAATTCAACTATAGTTGAAGAAGCACTTAATGAATAACAATAATTAACTAGTTTTCTAATATCATCAAATCTACCTTCATCAAATAATGTTTCTAAATCTTTTTTACTAATATTTACTCTCATAAATACTCCTATTCAGTTCTTAAAGCTTCAACTGGATCTTTTTTAGATGCTATATTACTTGGTATAAATCCACCTATTAATGTTAATGTAATACTAATTACTATTAATATAATTGAATACCAAACATCCATTACTGCAACATTATCTAAATCTGTTAAATTCTTTAATAATATATTTATTGGTATTAATAATAATCTTGATATTAATATACCTAATAAACCTGATGTTAAACCTATTATAAATGTTTCAGCATTAAATACTCTTCTAATATCTTTCTTTCTAGCACCTAAACTTCTTAATATACCTATTTCTTTAGTTCTTTCTAATACTGAGATATAAGTTATTATTCCAATCATAATAGAAGAAACTATTAATGATATAGATGAGAATGCAATTAGTACTGCTGTTATTCCATCCATAATACCACTAGACATACTTGTTATTAAATCTGCTTGATCTAGATAATCTATTTTATCATTATCAGATTTACCTTTATTATATTTATCTAAATAATTAGTTATATTATCTTTATTATCAAAATCTTTTGGATATAAATATATAACACTAGGTGATGTTTTAGCTCCTAAATAACCAAGTATTTGTTCTTTTGTTTTATTACCTTCTTCAGTAGATAAATCAAATGGTTCTTGAGTCATAACATTATAATCTACTTCACTTTGTTTCTTAACTATATCAGATTCATTATTAACATCTAATACATATTGTTGTAATTCTGATAAATAGAATATTCCATTACCTGAAGTAACATAATTAGTCTTATCTTCTTTTACTTTAATTACTCCAACTACTTTTAACTCTAGATTGTTTTCATTATTATATAGATCTGAATCTATTTTATTAGGTATAAAATAATTACCATAATTATTATAATAATCATTATTTAAAACAAGTTTTATTGTTTTATTTAATAGATTTTCTATCTTTTTATCTTCACTTGTAATATTTAGTGCTTTAGAAAATTCTTCAGTAACTGAATTATCTGTTTTTACTTCCACTAATATTTCATCTTTAGATTCAGGTAATCTACCTGCGACTATATCATAATATCCAGTAAGAATATTACTTATTTCATTATTTTCAAAGTTCTTATATGGAATAATTTGCTTCTTGATACTAGGATTTAATCTACTCATTACAGTTTCTTTTTCTAGACTATCTAATGAATAATAAGATTCTCCATCAGTTTGTATTAAGTTTAAATTAGCTAGATATTGAACATTAAGTGATGATAAGTAATCTTGTTTCATATCTTTTAAATAATTAATAAAATCTTCACTTAAATTATTATATTTACTCTTTTCTTCTTTAGTAGCTAATACTAAATCATTATTCTTTTTAAACTCAGTTTTTGCTGACACACTATCTAATGAATTGGCTATTATTTCAGTGCTTACTTTAGTAGATGATACTACTACTGGCATAGCATCAGATGTATCTCTTTCAAACTTATCTATTTGTTTCTGGAAACCATTTGATAATGATAATATTAATGATATACCAATTATACCTATTGAAGAAGCAAATGCTGTTAAAAGAGTTCTACCCTTTTTAGTTCTTAAGTTGTTAAATGATAAACCTATTGCATTCCAGTAACTCATTTTTGTTTTCTTTATACTAATAGATTCAGTATCTTTATCACTATCTTTTACTGGATTTGAATCACTAATTACTTCTCCATCTTTAAACTCTATTATTCTATTTGCATACTTATTAGCTAGTTCTGGATTATGAGTAACCATAATAACTAATTTATCAGAAGCTACTTCTTTAATAAGTTCCATTATTTGTTTACTAGTTTTAGTATCCAATGCTCCTGTTGGTTCATCTGCTAATATAATATCTGGATTATTAACTAATGCTCTTGCTATAGCAACCCTTTGCATTTGTCCACCAGATAATTGATTAGGTCTCTTATGTATATGATCTTTTAAACCTACTTTTTCAAGCGCTTTAATAGCCATATTCTTTCTTCTAGACTTAGAATATCCACTAAGAGTAATAGACATCTCAACGTTCTTTAAAACTGATATATGCCCTATTAAATTATATGATTGGAATATAAATCCAATACAGTTATTTCTATAAGCATCCCAGTTCTTATCTTTAAACTTCTTAGTACTTCTATTATTGATTATAAGATCTCCAGAATCATATCTATCTAGACCACCTATAATATTTAATAATGTTGTTTTACCTGATCCAGATGGACCTAATATCGCAACAAACTCATTCTTTCTAAAACTAAGATCAACACCCTTTAAGGCATGTTGTATAAAATCTCCAGTTTTATAACTTTTCTTTATATTCTTTAATTCTAACATTTTTAATACCTCGCACATTATATATTATATTATAAAAGTAATATTTATTCTACTAAAAGGAATAAAAAAAATAGAATGATTTCATTCTATTTTTTAAAACATATTATTAAAATCTGTAGTTTCATCTAATGTACTATTTTTTTCTGATGAATCTATAGATTCTTCATTTATTTTTTTAAGAATTCTATCTAATTCATTTTGGAAATCTATAGTATTCATTAATTCTGGATTTTCTTTTACTTCATTAACTACTTTTTTATCTTCTTCTTCATTTATTTTCTTTAGAATCTTATCTAATTCATGTTGAAATTCAACAGTATTCATTAATTCTGGATTATCATCTACTCTAGTAACAATTGGTTCATTACTTTCTGATGACTTTTTACTACCAAGAATTTCCGCTAAAGACTTAGAATTCTTATATTTAGATTCTTCTACAGGTGCTGGAGTTGGTTCTTCAACTTTATTATTTAATAATAATTCATCTAATCTACTAGCTGGATTATCTACTGGACTTTCTTCTACTGGATTTTCAGCAGTGAAATCTCTATTTAATAATTCGTTTATAGCAGGATCAATAGTCATTTCATTACCAGATACAGATGTTGGTTCTGATATATCATCAGTAAATGGAACTTCTACTTCTGGTTCATCATATGATTGTTCTTGTTCTATAGCATTTTCTAATTCTATTTCATCAAAATTAACAGTTTTAATATCATCTAATGGATTTATTTCTGGTACTTCTACTGCATTATCCATACTTGGAGTATCTTCAACTACTTGTGAAGTAACTTCTTCATTTGAATTAATAACAACATCTGGTTCTAAATTGATATCTTCTTCTGGTTCTTCAATTGGAACAACTGGTGTTACTGGTTCTTCTACAGGTGTTGGTTCAACTTCAACACTAGGTTCTAACTCAATTTTAGGTTCTTCTTCAACTACTGATTCAGGAACTCCTGTTTCTTCTATAGTTAAATCATTACCAGCACTTTTAATTTTAGCTAGTTTTCTAGCTTTAATACTATTATCTATTAGGTAACCGATTAAAACAAATATTAAAAATACACATATTATTATTAATAATGTAGTATTTTCATTTATAAATCCCATAATATCATTTAAAATCTTATTCATTTTTTGACCCTCACTTCTTATTCTATAGACATTTTATCATTATTATTTAATTTTTTCAATAGAAAAATTAGAAATCATACTCAATATTATTATTTTTAATCTCTTTTTCTAGTTTTAACAACTTTTTCTTGTGTACTTCATACTGATCTACTTCCTCATCTTCCAGTTGTAATTCAATATCAAAAGGATATAAATCTATATCAAAATTATTTCTATTTAATAATAATGCAATCTCTCTAATTACTTTAAATCTTTCTAAATAAAAATCTTTACCTGAATTCTCTTTTTCCATTAATTCATTATATGTATTAAGACATTTATTTATAACTTCTCTATAAAAATCATTTATATAAACGTTATTATTATCTTCTTTTAAAGTCTCAGAATATTTTTGCACAAAAGGACCTACTAATGAAACAAATTCATCATTTGTAATTCCAAATAGATTTATAAATTGAGAGAATTCAAACTCATCAGCGTGTTTTAAATAATATGAGAACTTATCTTTCTCTCTTTCATAATCTTTTAAGTAATAGAAATATGTTGTGAATAATAAACAACGTATATAAGAAACATTATTTGTAAAAGTATCTATCGCAGAATCAGTCTTTTTTCCACATAATAATGCCATCTCATGATTTAAAAAACGTTCTATGAAACTATTTATAATATTAAAAGTAACTAAATAATGATTACTATACTGACTTAGATAATTAAAATCATCAAATGTATCTTCATTTATTTCATCATTATTCTCACTAATACAATAAACTAAGTTCATTTCATCTACTACATCTTTAGCAAAGAATAAAAACATACTATATGTATTTATAAAATAACAAATAATGTCTTCTTTATTTAGTCCTCTTGGACCAGCCTCATCTTCAATTACTTTTATATTATTCTTCATTAAATATTTTAATAATAATATTTCTACACAAGAAGAATCCATTTCTATTAAACTAACAGACTTGTATGGACTTTTTGTCTTAGTTAAAACATATGCATGAGCTAATTCATGAGCAAGAACTATTATAAAATCATAGTTATCATTTTTTCCAATATGAATTTCTAGATTACTAATATTAGTATATGATCTTATTTCATCTTTCTCTAGTATTACATTATCAAGTAAATCCTTTATCAGGTCTATATCCTCTCCATGCAATAGGTCATCGTAAAACTCTAATACTATCTTCTTACAGTCGTCTATACTTAGTTCACTATTTAGTTTTCTAGATATTTCATCATAAACAATGATATTGTTGTTAAACATACTCAATATCATCTTACATAATTCATAATCATATCCAAATTCATCATAATCAGTCATATTATAATAAGCACTGTCTTTAATTAATTGATATTTCTTATTTAATAAAGATATCAATTCTTTCTTAAACTGATTATCTATTTTTTTCTTTAATTTATGACAAGGTTCATTAGAATCTATCACTTGTTTTTTTAAGTTATCTATATCAATTAAACCAAGTGCTTCTTCATAATCATCCTTAACATTTTCATACAAAAAATCAATATAATGTAATAATAATTTCTGTTTCTTATCCATACAAACCCTCTACTATTCTAATAATAACATAAACAAATAAAAAAAAGAAGAATTATCTTCTATTTCTTCTCATTCTTCTTATTTTTCTACGTCTTCTTAAACACAAATGTAAAAGTATACTTAAAACTAATACTAATAAGATTATTATAAAAATTGGTTTAAGTTTAAATGTTACTGTAATTGGAGATAATACATCTTCTTCATATAATACTGTATCATTATATGATACTGTAATCTTACCTATTTTATCTCCTTCCTTTATTGACCTATCTAGTTCTTCTTTTCCAATATATTCATATTTTAGTTCATCATTAGTGATTTCATTTTCTAAATACATTGTTACATCTCTAGCTGCTTTTATTTCAACTTCATCAGCATATATAGTTTTTATTTTCTTAATTACTTTACCCTTTTTCAATATTTGTTTATATGAATAATTTTCCATAAAGTAATCATATAATGTTTTTTGATCTATGAAATTTTGATCTTCAAGATGGTAATTAGCTCCGGCAGTTACAAGTAAATAATCAATATCATCCTTTGACGCATAGGAAGCTAAGCATAAACCTGCGCCTTCAGTATAACCAGTTTTTCCTCCAATGAAATAATCCATTCCATATTTTCTAGATTTTTCAACAGGACCACCAAAAGTAATTTCACCATCTGATGTTGTATATCTAGGAGTATTAACTATTTCTTTAAACTTTTCATTTTTCATAGCATATTCAAGTAAAGTTGCTATATCAGATACAGTTGAGTATTGTTCTTCATCATCTAATCCTATTGTATTTTTAAATACAGTATTTTTTAGACCTAGTTGTCTTGCTTTTTCATTCATTAATTCTACGAAATCTGCTTCATTACCAGAAACCATTACACCTAATCCATAGGCAGCATCCGCACCAGATCTAATCATAGTTCCATATAATAAATCATTATATGTTAATCTTTCTCCATTATAAAAACCTACTACTGCTGCATCTGGATCCATACCTGCAAAAATGGAAGTATCTAGAATAAAACTCTCTTCATAGTTATTTATATGTTCAATAGCTACGATTGTAGTCATTATCTTTTGCATACTTGCTACCTTAATAGGTTCATCTTTATTCTTTTCATATATTATGCTGTGATCTTTTAAATTATACATTATTGCATGTGTAGAATCTATTTCAACAGCTTCTGCTCTAACATAAAACGGAATAAGAAATAGTATTAAAAATAGTAAAAATTTAAATATTTTTTTCATATTTGAACTCCTTATGCTATGTAATATTCTATCATAAAATTATGATAAAAAAAATGATAAATTTCAATTTATCATCTTTATTGAGAACAAGTCGATAAATATTTTAGTGCATCTTCTTTTGGCATAGTTGATGATTTCTCATTTTGGTCTTTTGTTATATAAACACCTGCTGCTCCTGGATGTCCTCCACCACCATATTTTTTAGCTACTTCATTAACATCAAAATCATCTTTTACTTTTCTATATGATTTTTGACCAAAGTCTCCTTTATCTAAAGCGACCACTATCATGTAACTAATATCATTTTTATTACCATCATTAATTATCTTGTGGGTAATTTCGTTTCTATATTCATATGGTGCATATGTTATTCCAAATTTATTATTATCTTCATCATATAAGTAGATAGAATCATTAATATATTCCCTTACTTTATTTTCATATTCAGTTTTTTTGTTAATAATATTATCTAAATCTTCTGTATCAAAATCAAGTGAATTATTTTTTATTTTATTCACCATTTTTTCTATATATTTCTCTTTTCCAATAGCACTAAATAGTATTGCTAAGTCATGAGCTTTAAATCCAAAGTCTCCTTTTTCTTCCCAAGACCAAGTGTCTTCTAATCTTGTAAGTTCACAGAACTCTTTTAGTGTGTCATTTTCATCTAAATATTTATTCTTAACTAAATAGTTATAGAAGATAGAAGTTGCACAAGTTTTATTACCTAATTCATCTCTTTCTATTACTGTGGAAAAGTCATATTTATCTAAACCATCATCTATTGCTCTTTGATGATGATCAAATATCTTTATTTTTTTCTTTAATGATTCATTATCATTAACCATATCAATTGCTGGTCTTAAAAGTGATAAATCTGTAATATAAACAGTATCAAAATCATCAAAATAATTATCCTCTATATATTTACGAACCTTTAATTCAAGTTCATCTACATTTGGAAATAATTCATATTCAATATCCCCAAAAACTATTTTAGATAGAACTACACTTCCCATTCCATCTATATCGCTTTCGTGACTTAATAATAGTATTTTCATAATTCACCTATATTTTTCTTGTTAATATTATTCCTTTTACAAACTTACAAGGACTAGGGCAATCAAATTCTTCAAAAGTACATCTTGCTCCTATAGTAAATTTTTTCATTTCTTCTAATATCTTTTTATTACTTTTTAACTCTGATAATTCAAGAGATTTAACATATTTAGTTAATGTTTCTTTAGTAATATCACATACCTCTAGTTGAGCAGCAGTACATAATCTTTCATATAATTTCATTATAAAGTCTTCATATTTACCTGTTTCATTAACATTAACTAGTAATCCCTGTGGAAAAGTAGAAACTGAATTCATATCATCTTTCCACTCTCTTACTAAATCAGATTTATCGCTAATAATTTTAGGTACATAGAAATCTCTATCTTCTTTTAAAGATAATGAATAATCTAAACTTCTATGTCTTTGAAGATCAGCAAGTGCTGGGAATGTTGAATCATAATTAACTGAATAGCATCTACCAAATTGATCATCAAAACTATTATCATCTTGTATTAGTGAGAATGATCTATTTCTGTATTCTCTTATTCCTTCAGATATAAATCCTGTGGATAAAAGTGTATCTCTAAATTCTTCTAAATATGGTTTTAATTCACACTTCAAAGGATTAGTTGTATCTTCACTAATCATCTTACAAGTAAAATCATATAAATAATTTAATTGTCTAAAGCTAGTTGTGTACTTCATTTTAGTTCTCATGAATACTGATAATAAATATCTAGAGTTTTCCATAGCTTTCTTTGTAATCATTTTATCAGTTAAATAAGCTTCATTAGGATATTCTCTTTTTATTTCATTTATAAAAATCTCTTTCCATTTATTATATAATTCATTTTCTTTTTCACTACCAAACATAGTAGTATATCTACCTGATTTTTCTGATGTATTATATTCTTTTTCATTATTAATAAGCATTGCAATTATTTTAGGTATTCCTTCAAAATATAATTCGATGTTATCATGACCAAATACAGAATGATGTTTATTCTCTTTATTACCATTTGCTCTTTCTATAGTCTTTTCTATAGGTTCTGCAAGTATTTCATCATAACTCTTTTGTGTATAACATATATTTGCTGAATGTCCTCCATTTAATTCGTAGTCTTCCTTAGTAATCTTTTTTATTTGTTCTTCATCTGTAGTAGTTAAACCTACTACCTTAACTGTCATACTTTCCATAATACCCTCCTGAATTTATATTTTTTTAAGTTCTTTTTCATTTTTCTTTGGTTGTTCTAAAACTGTTATTTTAGCTTTATAATTAGCTTTGATATATTCTTCAGCCTTATTAGCATTTCCACTACCACTATATAAAACAAATCTTACTTTTTTATCATCAAGATTTAGTTTTCTTAAAGCTGTCATTACTGGTGAACATAATCTATCAAACCAAATTGGAGATCCAATTACTATTTCAGCATAACTATCAACCTTTTCATTAAAATTAATTAACTTTTCTTTCTTTTTAATTAACGCTTTAAATCCTCCAACCATCATTCTTAAAAAGAATGGTTTTGGAAGTGATTTCTTTACCTTTATTTCTCTTATATCATAGTTTCTCTTCTTAAACTCTTTAGCAACAATATTACCATTGCCAGTTAATGAATAATATATAAATAATTTTTTCATAGCATCACCTAGTTAAATTATACCATAACAATATTATTTATGTTATAATAAAAATAGAAAAATGGAAAGGAAATTATTATGAAAAAGAAATTATTATTAGTTCTATTATTAATAGTAGGTTTAGTTACATTAACAGGTTGTGGTAAATCTAAAACAGATAGTGATATTACATCATTTAGATTCAGTTTTGGTGGGTTCTGGGGACAAACAGAATATAACTTATATAAAGAAGGAGACAAAGTTCATTATACTGCTAGTGGATACAATGGAGTTGATTTAAATATAGATAAGAAAATTGATACTTCATATCTAGATAAACTAAAAAAAGTAGTTGATGATAAAGATCTACAAGACTGGGATGGTTATGATGAAAGAAATGATGATGTTCTAGATGGAGATGGTTTTTATCTAGAAATCATATATGAAGATGGAACTACTGTAAAAGCTAGTGGAAGTAATAAATTCCCAGATGACTATGATAAAGTAAAAGAAGCATTACAAAATTTCTTTAATGAAATAAAATAAAAAATACACATATGTGTATTTTTTTTATCCTATTCTTCTTCTTTTTTTAGAAATAATATTACTTAATATAATAAATACGATTGCACTACCTAATAATACTCCCATATTAATTAATACTGGTTGTAATGTATCAAAATTAATCTCTTCTAGTTTAGCAATGAAACTATTTCCTTCAACATAGTAATATGTTGGAAGAGCATGTCCAAGCGCTATAACACTATCTGGTAAATATGCAAGTGGAACAAATACTCCACATAAGAAACATGTACCAATACTTATTACATGAGTAATACCACTCATAGAATCTTTATTATTTATTAGGTTACCTATAAAGAATGCAAAACTTGTTACAGTTATTAAATGGATAAATGAGTTTAATATAAATAATAAACCATTACTTGTCCATAGAACATCTCCAATTAATACTATTCCTAGTATTAAATATATTAACCATAAAGTAAATGCATAAAGCATATTTGCAAGTAATAGAATTCTATTATTCTTTCTATAATCTGTACTACTAATAATAGTTCTCTTTTTTACTTTAGGATCATTAAATATAGAAAGCATTAATCCAATTATAAATACTAAACTAACTAATAAACTATAAGTTTCAAAATCAAAGAAGAACTGTGCAGCTTCTACTTTATCTGTATCTAGTTTAGTAGTTATTTCTATTTCTGTATTATTATCTAATGAGTTTTTAATAGTTCTAACTAATTCATCTTGACTAGTAACTCTTGATCTATAATTAACTGCTAATTTAAGATATCTACTTATCATCATTTCTGCAAAACTAGCATTATAATTATTACCCTTTTTTACTTCAAGATTATCTATATTACCATTCATAAAGTCTTGATTAAAACCTTTAGGTATATAAATAATATAATCTGTATCATTATAGAATAATGCATCATTTAATGAATCTACATCTGTTTTTACTTCTGGTGTATTACTATTATCTTTTATATAATCAATTAATCCCTTTGTTATACCTATTTCTTCATCATTATTAATTATTACTACATCAGGTTTAACTGCGTTAAATGACATAGTCTTATCATCTGTTTCAGAACGTAATGCTGCGAACATAACAAGTAATATTGAGAATATAATTACTATTACTAAGTTCTTACGTAATATTTTTAGGAAAGTTTTAAATACTGTCATATCTAGCCCTCCCTATCTTTCTACTTGATAATATTACTGCGATTGAAATAAATATTAACAAGCTACCTATATTAAACCAAAATCTACTATAATCAGTATAATAATATAATGCATAGAATCCATCTGTAATCATATTCGCAGGATTTATTTTATTTAGTAAAGGTAGATTTTTATCTATTTGATATTTCATACCTACACCCATCATACCTGATAAGAATGATCCAGCCATAGTGATTGCTATCATTATACCTGTTTTAGAGTTTTCAGTTGCTTTAACAAATGTACCTACTAGTAATCCTAGTGCAACACCTGCTAAGGAACCAACTAATGATAATAAAACCATTAATCCTACATTACATCCAAATTCTACGTTAAGAACTCCTAATAGATATACAAATAGTAATCCTAGTGTTAATAATTGAACTAAGAAACTAGCTAGTAAACTACTAAATATAATAATAGATCTTTTAGTAGGAGCAACTGTTACTCTCTTACCTTTACCAGTTAAATAAGGTAATGTTTTATTAATTGATACCATACTAACACTACCTGCATATAAACATGTCATAGCAATTAAAGTAAAGTATTCAATTATAATATAGTTTAAATTATCATTTGCTGTATCTTTTAATTCTATTTCTTTAGCTTCAACATAATTACATACATTAGTATTAATTGAATTCATGCCTGACTTCATATCTGTTTTCATACTAGATATCATCTTTTCAGTATCATGTATTTCATCAACTACATATTTTATTATTGTTTGATTTATACCATTAGATTGAAAAGTAAGTTTTGGTGTATTATTATTTAATTCTAAATAACCCTCTATTTTCTTATCTTCTAATAACTTTTTAGCGTCTTCTCTATCTGTATAAGTAATATTAAATAATTTATCCTCATTATTATCATCACTTAAAGTATTAAATGTTTGTTTATATAACATATTATTATTAAATTCATTATTATTAACTATCGCTATATCTATTGTTTTTAATTGTTCATCTTCTGTAATATCTGCGAAAGCCATATGAAAGAAAGTTGCCATTATTAATGGAAAGGCAAATGTCCAAAACAATAATGACCTATTTCTAAATAATGTCTTTAGTGTATATTTAAAGTTATGTAAGAACATTAGTCTCTTAATTCCTTACCTGTTAACTCTAAAAATACATCGTTTAATGTTGGTCTTTCTGAGAATATTTTATTATATTTAATTCTATTATTCTTTAAGAACTCAACCATATCTGATATATTGTTTTTGCCTTTTTTATAAGTAATAAGTAATATGTTACCACTATAAGTTACTACATCTACATTTTTAAGATCACTAATCTTAGCTATATATTTTTCATCTAAATCATTTACTTCTACTGTTACTTTTTCTTCTATATCTGCCAGTTCTTTTAGTTCATCACTTGTTCCACTTGCTAAAACAGTACCTTTATCTAAGATAATAATTCTATCACATAATATTTCTGCTTCTTCCATATAATGAGTTGTATAAACAATAGTTGCTCCTTCTTCTCTTAGTTTTTCAATTCCTGATAATATATTATTTCTACTTTGTGGATCAACTGCAACAGTTGGTTCATCAAAGAAAATTAGCTTAGGTTTATGAGCTATACCACAAGCTATATTTAATCTTCTTAATAGACCTCCTGATAATTGTTTTGGTCTATATTTTTTAAAGTCTTGTAATCCAACTAACTCAATAGCTTCTTCAACTAGTTCTTTTCTCTTAGCCTTATCCTTAATATAAAGACCACAGAAATAATCTAGATTCTCATATACAGTTAATTCATCAAAAACTGATACATCTTGAAATACTACTCCTATTTTTGATTTAATATCATAACTATCTGGATTCATTTCTTTTCCAAATACTTTAATAGAGCCACTACTATATTTAAGTAATGATAAGATACAGTTAATAGTAGTAGACTTACCTGATCCATTTGGACCTAGTAAACCAACTATTTCACCCTTATATACTTCTAGGCTTAAGTCATCTACTGCTTTTGTACCTTTTTTATATTCTTTAGTTAAGTTTTTTACTTCAATAACTTTTTCCATTTTTTCACCTCGACATAAATAATAACATTTTTTATGGTTGCGCACTACCAACTAACACTGGAAATTTGTCACCCAATCATAACATTTACTATTATATCACAAAAAAAGGAAATCTAATTTCCTTTATTTTACTACTTTAACAGTATATCCTCTTTGTCTTAAATATGTAACAATTCCTTTATCACCTTTAACATGATCTTGACCTACCATAAAGAATACATCATAATTATTATTAAAGTATTCTTCTAATTTATCAGTCATTGTAATATTTCTAGAATATAATATTTTCTCATCAAATTCTTCTGCTAATTTTAAATCTTCTTCACTATAATTAGCTTTGTCTTCTTCTTTAATAGATGATCCATCATCTTTCCAGATTTCTTTTTCATCTCCTCTTTTCCATTCTTTAAAGGAATCTTCTGCTTCTTTTATTTGACCATCTAAATCATCAATCGAACTTATTATCATGTTCTCATATAATTTATCAGGTAAACTAGATAGTACTTCTTCTTGATATGAATCTCCTTCAACTATTAATAGTTCTTTATTTTCTTTTTTAGCTTTATTAACAAAGTACTCATCTATTCCTTCTTCTACACTTAATCCAGATTTTTCAATAACAAATTGGGTTAGTACTCTAGAATAGTATTCTAATTTATAATTATCTTTATTAAACATACCATCATCTAATTTGTTATCATCAATAAATTTCATTAACTTATCATAGTTTTCAGAAGACATATGATTTTTGATATTATCACCATCACTATATAGCATTTTCATCATTTCGTTTAATGATTCTTCTGGATCATCATTTTCATCTTCATTATCAACTTCTGCAGCTACATAATGACTTTCATCAAACGCTTTTGTTACATAATCTGCAAACTTAGTATTCTTTAAACTACCAATATGAATTGTACCAAGAATATATATTTTATTTGAACTACCTTCCTTAGTTACTTTATATAAAAGTGGTGTTATAACCTCTTTTTTATCTTCTTTCTTTGTTTCTTTACCACATCCTACAACAGTAAATAATGATATTATCATTAAAACAACTAGTAATAATAAACTCTTTCTTTTCATAAATTCACCTCTATACAAATTATAACATAAAAAAAGAACCTTATACCATAATATATGGCAGGGTTCGCCTCGTTTACATTTGGTGGAGCTGAGGAGAATTGAACTCCTGTCCAAAAATATCTTATAAAAAACATCTACAAGTTTAGTTAATTATAAAATGTCCTAAATACTAAATTAATTAACAACTAAAATATTTAGTAAGCCTAAAAAATTCATTATTACACATAGGCATAGTAATAATATATTCTACTAAAATCGAACCTTCTAAAGATCACGTAGAAAATAATCAATAGAAAGTGTATTTACCTTATTATTAGGCTAAAGCTAAACTATTGCTTCTGAATAGATTAGCAAATACGTTTTTAACTTTATTAGCATTTATTGCTTGTTGTTCGTAACGTGTTCCTCCGACTTGCAGTTTAGTACTTAATATTCCTGTCGAAACCAATTACAGCCCCGTGGATGTAATTATATTACAAATAGTGATAAAAGTCAAAATTACCAGTTGATTTTTGTCATACCATTTTTAACTAAAAAGTCATTAGTTTTAGAAAATGGTTTACTACCAAAGAATCCATTATTTGCGGAAAATGGAGATGGATGCGGTGATTCAATTACTAAATGCTGTGGATTAGTAATTAGTTTTTTCTTTTCCCTTGCATTATTTCCCCATAAAATAAATACAACTGGTTTTTCTCTTTCATTTAACTTTTCTATAACAGCGTCAGTAAATGTATGCCATCCAATATCTTTATGAGAATTAGGTTTATCTTTTTCTACAGTTAAACCTGTATTTAAAAGCATTACGCCTTGTTTTACCCAAGGTAGTAAATTACCATCTACCATGTCCTTTTGGATGTGTAAGTCTGAATATAATTCTTTATATATATTCTTTAGTGATGGTGGAATTGGTGTTTTTAAACATGAAAAAGCAAATCCGTGTGCTTCTCCTTCACCATGATATGGATCTTGACCAAGTATAACTACTTTAACATCTTTATAAGATAATCTGAATGCATTAAAAACATCTTTCTTAGGTGGATAAATTATCTTTTCTTGATATAACTTATTTACTTTACTTAAAATATCATTAAAATAGTCTTTATTTACTTCTTCATATAAAATACTATCCCAATCATTATGAAATTCTAACATAATATCACCTAATCTAATTATCTTATATTCTTTTTACTAAGTCAATATTGACCTTTCACTTATTTTTATTTACAATAGAATATGTTAGGAGGTTTGTATGATAGCAAAAACTGAAATAAAAAAATTATTAGATTTTGGAAGTACAATAGATGCGACACATCTTATTATATTCTTTGAACCAAGAGAAGGCTCAACTGTTAGTAAATATGTTAAACCAGGTCAAACTGTTCAAGAAGTAGTTAATTCAGTTATAAAGTTTGGAAGTAAATATAGAGTTCAAGCTATATATAATTATGATTTAGATTTAGAAGAACAATTAAATGAACTAAAACCTAATCATTTTGAGCCAAGTAAAAAGTATAAAACAAATTATGAAAAGGCACTAGAATATGCCACAAAAAAACATGAAGGTCAAAAAAGAGATGGTATTGTTCCAGAACCATATATTAATCATCCAATAAGAGTATCAGAACTTGTTGGAAAATATATGAAAAAGAATAAAAAAAGAGAAGATTATAGAACAGCAGCAGTATTACATGATACATTAGAAGATACAGACGCTACTTATGAAGAAGAAGTAGAACTAGTTGGTGAAGATATTGCTAATATAGTATTAAGTCTAACTAACGATAGAAATAAAATAGAAGAAGTAGGTAAAGCAGTATATCTAGCAGAAAAAATGGTAGATATGGATGATAATACATTAATAGTTAAACTATGTGATAGATATGATAATGTGTGTGGATTAGCATATGTAGATGATGACTTCAATGAAAAATATATAGATGATACTATTTATATGATAAATTATCTTCTTATTTATAGACATTTAAATAAAACTCATTTAAAAATAGTTAATAAGATAATGAAAAAAGTAGAAGAAGTATCTAGAAAAAAACCATTACTTAATGAACCTAAAAAGAAAGTATTAAAAAAACCAACTGAATAGTTGGTCTTTTTATTTGTGATAAGTTTCATTATTTAAGATCTTATATGATCTATATATTTGTTCTAAAAGCATAACTCTAAATAATTGATGTGGAAAAGTTAATTTAGAGAAAGATAATGCATAATTACTTCTTGATTTTATATCATCATGTAATCCATATGATCCACCAATTATAAATGTAATATCACTACAATTAATTAATGTTTCATTTAATTTCTTAGATAGTTCAATAGATGTAATTTCTATACCTTCTATCTCCATAGTAATAACATAATCTTTATCATTAACATGTTTAAGAATACTATCTTTTTCTTTTTCTAGAGTCTTTTGAATATCATAATTCTCATCAGATACTTCAATTAAATCAATCTTAGTATATTTAGATAATCTTTTTAGATATTCATTAACTGCATCTTTAAAGTAATCTTCTTTTAATTTTCCCACAGTAATAATCTTAATCATACTTCAATCACCTTTGTTGCTTCATTTTGTTTCGCAACTATTATATTCTTAAACTTAATATTATTCTCATCTAAATTCTTATTTAATGTTTCTAACGCCTTTTCAGGTGTATTATTCTTTTCACTTAGATGCGCTAGAACAATAGTCTTTGTTTCATCACCTATGAACTTACATAGATAATTACTAGCTTGTTCATTAGATAAGTGTCCTTTATCACTTAATACTCTTTGTTGTAAGAAGTATGGATAAGGACCATTCTTTAACATAAGAACATCATGATTACTTTCTAAAACATATAGATTTCTATTAGATAATTCTTCATAATATCTATTATTTATATAACCAGTATCTGTTATATACACCATAGACTTACTATGATTCTTAATTATAAATCCCATTTGTTCACCAGCATCATGACTAGTTCTTATTGTATTAATTCTTAAATCTTTTATTATTGCTTGCTTATCCTGATATAACTCATAATCAAAACTACCTATTTCATTTTCTAATAAAGAATATAGTTTTTCAGTAACATATACTTTAGTCTTATATTTATGAATAAATGTTTTAAGACCATGTATATGATCTGCGTGGTTATGTGTTATAAGAATTGCTTCTATCTCACCTGGTTTTATACCTAATTTATCAAGTTCATTTACAACATATTGAGAAGTAGTTCCTATATCTATTAATATCTTTGTTTCATTAGTTATTACTAGACAAGAGTTACCTTTACTTCCACTAGATAATACACATACTTTCATTAGTATAATGCATATGGATCAAATGGAGTACCACCACTTGGATTACCATACTTAGTTCCACCATAGAATGTACCTAAGTGTAAGTGAGTACCTGTTGATGATCCACTATCTCCCATGTAGCCTATTATTTGTCCTTTAGTAACTGTTTGTCCAGGTGAAACTAATACTGAATTAACTAAGTGTGCATATACTACATAAACATTATCCGGATGCGCAATCCAAACATGGTTACCATAATAGTCTCCACAACTATCATTATATGAACCATAGTTAGCACAGTAAGAAACTGTTGATAATACAGTACCATCTTCTATTGCATATATTGGAGAACCAAATCCACAACCAGATATATCTATACCTTCATGTAGACGTCCCCAACGCCATTCAAAGTAACTTGTTATGATATATGGAGATATAGTTGGCCATCCCCATCTACCTGAAGTAACTGCTGGTGTTCCACCACCTGAATAATATGAACCTCCAGAATATGTTTCTTTTGTTCCTTTTACTACTACTTTGTTAACAGGTTCTTTTAATGTTACTGCATTAGTAACATACGCATTTTGTGGTTGACCATTTAAATATTGAATCTTTTCATATACTCTTTGAGTTCCGTTAACACCCTCAACTTCTACTTGTTCAGTACCTTTATCTAAGTTAGCATCTTCTTTTTCTATTGTTTCATATGGTTTATCAACATCTTCAACAACATTCTTTTCAACTACTACTTCTAATTGAGGTTTAATTAAAGCAACACTAACTTTTTGTCCAACACTTAATATATTATTTGCACTAGTAAATTCTGGATTAACTATTAAAAATTCCTTAGTAGATAACTTATTATTAAATGCTACTGTTTCAATAGTATCACCAAGTTTTACCTCATATTCTTCACCAGCATCTAATGTACCAAATAATAAATATTTAGTTAAATCTGTTTCATTAGTAAATATTAATTCATCAGTAGATATAAATGCTTGTTTAATAGTTACATCTTGTGATAAATATATATTTTCTATTGTACTACCTGTTGTTTTAATCTCTGGTTGAGTATCATTCTTATAATTAGATACTTCTTCTTCAGATACAAATGCATTTAATACATTTTGAACTGCTTTATCAAATAAGTCTTTATCTAATGTATAGATATTAACTTCTTTTTCCCCTTCTTTAGCAATGTTAATAATGTATCCCTTTATAGTAAAACTCTTTTTAGATTTAATTAATTTATATATTTCTCTTTCATCTAATATTTCACCATCATAAGATATATCTTTTTGAATATCTATACCATTAGGTATATAAACATTATCAACATCATATTCTTCTTTTAATTGTTCTTGTTCTTTATCTATATACTCTTCCAATGCTTTTTTAGATTTAATAGCACCAACTAGTTCACCATCTATATAAACTTTATATATTTCCCTTGGATTTTTATTATCATCAGACTTTTGCATACCCATTAAGAATATAATAGATACTGCGAGTATTACTGATATAAATACAGGAACTAACGATTTAATCTTCCCCATAAATCCTCCTTTATTCTTCATTCTCCTCTTTTTGATAGTTAGCAAAAGTAACTG
This sequence comes from Bacilli bacterium, assembly GCA_017511805.1. Classification (GTDB taxonomy): domain Bacteria; phylum Bacillota_I; class Bacilli_A; order RF39; family UBA660; genus RUG13038. Next base: position 32,617 of record JAFWJA010000021.1, on the reverse strand, counting down.
TACTACCTTTAAATAAGAACTCTACAGTCTTTGTAGGACCGCTTCTGTTTTTACCAATAATAAATTCAGTTATACCAACATCATTATTCATTGCTTCTTTATTATAATAATCATCTCTATATAAGAAACCTACCATATCTGCATCTTGTTCTATAGAACCAGATTCTCTTAAGTCACTCATCATAGGTCTCTTGTCAGGTCTACCTTCAACAGCACGTGATAATTGCGCTAAAGCAATTACTGGAACATGTAATTCCATTGCCATCATCTTTAAACCTCTAGATATTTCAGATACTTCTTGTTGTCTATTATTTGCATTCTTTGCTGATCCAGTTATTAACTGTAAGTAGTCGATTACTACTAACGCTAATCCTTCTTCTGTTGAAGCTAATCTTCTACATTTACTTCTAATATCTGATATTGTACTACCTGGAGTATCATCTATTTTTATATTAGTATCCGCTAAAATACTAACAGCTTCACTTAATTTTACCCATTCATCATTATTAAAGTTACCATTCCTAAATTTAGAAAAGTTAATTTGACCTAATGATGAAAACATACGATTAACTAATTGTTCTGCACTCATTTCAAAGTTGAATATAGCTACATTCTTTTTAGTATTCTTAGCAACATTAGTAGCTATATTAAGTGCAAATGCTGTTTTACCCATACCAGGACGAGCAGCGAGTATAATTAATTCATTTTCATGTAATCCACTTGTTACTTTATCAAATTCATAAAATCCTGTAGCAACACCTGTTATCTCATTCTTATTTTCACTTAATTTTTCTAAATCAGATTGTGCTTTAAATACTACATCTTGTATATTTCTAAATTCACTTGTTTTTCTTTTTTGTACTACATTAAATATCTTTTGTTCTGCTTCATCTAATACTTCATTAACAGGTCCATCTGCTGTATAAGAAGCATTTGTTATTTCATTAGAAGCCTCAATTAATTTTCTAAGTACTGATTTATCATGTACTATATTTATATAATAATCTACATTAGCTGCACTTGGTACAAAATTTGCTATTTCTAGTAAGTATTCAATATTACCAACACTAGATAATTCTTTTGAACTTTCTAATCTATCAGTAACTATTGTTATATCTACTGGTATTCCTTCACTATTTAAATCACTTAAAACATTATATATCTTTTTATGTGCATCTAAATAAAAGTCATCTTCAGTTAAAGAATCACATATCTTTTGAAGTGCACTCTTTGATAAAAAACCAGCACCTAATACAGATTGCTCTGCTTCACTACTATATGGAATATTTCTTTTATCCATAATGCACCTCCTACTTTGTTAATTTAATTTTTAAATCTACTATTACTTTAGGATGTAATTCTATCTTTACTATATGTGTTCCTAAACTAGTTAAACTTTCCTCTATTTTAATCTTTTTCTTATCTACTTTATATCCATTTTTACTTAGTTCTTCAGCAATAGCTTTACTAGAAACAGAACCAAATACTTTATCTTCTTTTCCAGTATTAACTTTAAATGAATATTCTTTCTTTTCTAATTCTTTCTTTATTTTATTACATTCTTCTATTAATTTCTTTTCATTTTCATTTCTATTCTCTATTTGGTTATCTAATATTTCTTTACTTCTAGATGTATATTTAATTGCATAACCATTTTTTATTAAGAAGTTTTCTGCATATCCATCTTTAACTTCTTTAATTTCATCTTTTTTTCCTTGCCCCTTAAGATCTTTTAAAAATATTACTTTCATGAATACACCTTCTTTAATAATATATATAATATTATACTATATTTTTTGATAAAGAAAAAGAGATTAATATTAATTAATCCCTTTGATTATTTAGTGAATGGTGTAACTGCCATCATTCTTGATCTTTTTACCATTTTAGCTACTTCTCTTTGATGTTTAGCACATGTTCCTGTAACTCTTCTAGGTAAAATTCTACCTTTTTCATTTATATATTTACGCATGTCTTCAGCATTCATGAAATCTAATTCTTTTCCTGCGCATAATTGACATACTTTTTTCTTTCTTCTTGGTCTAAATTCTGCCATGTAATTCCCTCCTTATTAATTATTAAAATGCGATGTCATCATCACTAATTTCAATTGAGTCACCGAAATTAGCAAATACTTCATCAGACATATCCGATTCACTTGAACCATTATCTTGATTAACAAAATCAGCTGGAGTCATATTATCATCTGAAGATTGTCTAGTTTGACTTTGTGCCTTACTTTCTAAGAATTGAACTGAATCCGCAACTACATCAGTAGTATAAATTCTTTGTCCATCTTTTTCATAACTACCTGTTTGAATTCTTCCTTCAACAGCAACTAAACTACCTTTTGAAACAAATTTCTTAACATTTTCTGCTTGTTTTCTCCAAACAACAATGTTAATAAAATCAGTACCTTGTTCTCCATTTTGACCTTGAAAAGGTCTATTAACTGCTAATGTAAATCTTGTAGTAGCAATATTACTACTAGTATATCTAAGTTCTGGATCTCTTGTTATTCTTCCTATTAATTCTACTCTATTCATATTGTTCTCCTTATAACTTAATAATAATATGTCTTAAAATATTTTCATTAATTGTAGCAACACGATTAAATTCATCAATTGCTTTGTTATCTGATTCAATATTAACTAAGTAATAAAAACCAGTCTTATGACCTTTTATAGGATAAGCTAACTCTTTTTGACCCATTTCTTTTGAACTTAATATATTAGCTTTCTTGTCTACTAATACTTTTTCAAGTTCCTTAACAATCTTATCAACTGCTTCTTTTTCTAAATCAGGTCTTACAATGAACGAAATTTCATATTTTTTCATCCTTACACCTCCCTTTGGACTAATGGTCTATTTCTAAGAATAGACAGAGAGTAATAATTACTCGAATAGTATTATAGCAAAACATTATGTAAATGTAAATAAAAGAAATTGATTTTTACAATATTATTTGATATACTCATATTAACAAGGTGATAAAAGATGAATAAAGGTGCATTAAGAGGAATAATACTATGCTTAATGATAATCGCAGTAATAGTTACTGTTGTATTTATTGTTAAATCGAATACAGATAATTCTCAAGGAAATAGAAGTACTGTAACAATTAGTAATAATAGTACTGATACTAATAATACTTATGTAGAAGCTAAAACTGATGATAATATTATAGATTATGCACAAAATCATTATTTTGCAATTATATTATTTTCTACTATGTCATTCTTTGGTTTATTAATATTCTATGCATTTTTATCAAAGAAAAAAGAATGGTAAATAAAAACACTCATCCGAGTGTTTTTTTATACGTTAAATCTGAAATAAACAATATCTCCATCTTGCATAAGATAATCTTTACCTTCAAGTCTCATTTTGCCTTGTTCTTTAGCGCCTTTTTCTCCACCAAACTTTTCATAATCTTCAAATGAAGTTACTTCCGCTCTTATGAACCCTTTTTCAAAGTCTGTATGTATTATTCCGGCACATTCTGGAGCTTTCATTCCTTTTTTAAAAGTCCACGCTCTACATTCATCTTTACCTACAGTAAAGAATGTAGCTAGACCAAGTAAATCATATGTAGCATTTATTAATTTATCTAGACCACTTTCTTCTATACCAAGATCTTCTAAGAATAACATCTTATCTTCATCATTTAATTCACTAAGTTCACTTTCTACTTTAGCACTAAGCATAACAACTTTAGCATTTTCTTTAGCAGCATATTCTTTTACTTCTTCTACATATTTATTACCTGTTGTTATATCTGATTCAGATACATTTGCCATAAATATAATTGGCTTTTTAGTAAGTAAACTAAAGTTTTTAAGTATTTTATCTTCATCTTCAGTATATTCTAATCTTCTAGCTGGAATATTATTTTCAAGTGCAGATTTTACTTTCTTTAGTACTTCTAATTCTTGAAGAGCTTCTTTATCCTTTGTAGAAATTGCTTTCTTTTCAATTTTACCTATTCTATTTTCTATTACTTCTAAATCACAGAATATTAATTCTAAGTCTATTATTTCTATATCTCTAACTGGATCTACATTACCCTCTACGTGAGTTATATTTGAATCTTCAAAACATCTAACTACTTCACAAATCGCATCAACTTCTCTAATATGAGATAAGAATTTATTACCTAAACCCTCTCCTTTTGATGCCCCTTTAACTAAACCAGCAATATCAATAAATTCATATGAAGTTGGTACAACTTTTTCTGGTATTTCTTTTTCTACTAAATAGTCAAATCTCTTATCTGGAACAGTAACTATACCTACATTTGGATCTATTGTCGCAAATGGATAGTTAGCTGCTAAAATATTCTTCTTTGTAATTGCATTAAATAATGTAGATTTACCTACATTAGGTAGTCCTACAATTCCTGCGGTTAATCCCATAATAAAACCTCATTTCCTTTAATAGTATATCATAAGAAAAGAAAAAAGTTAATGAAATCATTAACTTTATATTGTTGGATATGTTTGTACTCCAATTGGAGTTCCTAATATATAGAATCCAAATATTATAAATAACCATAAAATAGTTATTGCTATAAAATATATAATTAATAAACTATAGCATTTTTTAATACTAAAATCATGTCTACTATATAGTGTCATAAATCCTACATAAATAGAGAAATATGGGAATAATGGAGTTACTGTATTAGATACACTTGATGATAATCTAAATAATCCACCTGCATATTCTGGAGTTATATTTGATTTCATAAATGATGACATGACACTTGATGAAAACATAGACCATTTAGTCGCTACTGAAGTTAATAATACTCCTGATAGAACCAATGCTATAAATGAGAATAATATTAGTAATATAAATGAGAAATTACCATTCTTTATAGCGTCAAACATAATTGATGTTAAAACTTCACCTATATTAGTATATTTAAATAATGCTACAAATTGAGCAGCGAAGAATATAATTAATAGTAATTCTCCAATATTATTTAAACTACCTGATAATATCTTAACAATGTCTTTTTCACCTTTTATCTCTTTAATACTAATACCATATACTAAACCTGTTACTAATGATATAAATGAAACAATGAATAATATACCATTTACAAATGGTGAATTAGCACCAAATAACTTATTAACATATAATGGTTGAGTATTATCTAATAATAATCCTGATAATGGTAAATTAGGTATTAGGGAATAAGCTAATAAACCTCCAAGTATTAATAAACATAATCCTGCTTTTTTAAGAGCTTTACTCTTTGTTTTTTCATCAATAGTCTCTTCTTCTTCAGTAATTCTAACTGGCATCTTTTTAGATATTATTTCTGTAATGACACTAATTAAGAACGCTAATAATAATGAAGCTATAACTATTATAAATATATTTCCACTATAACCATAAGTATAGTCTTTATCAACAATTTTAACTGAATTCTTTGCTATTTCAATTAAACTATAATCTAATGATGTAATAAATAAATTGATATTAGCACCCGCTGCTACTGAAACAAATGCCATTGTCATACCAACTACCTGACTTCGTTTATATTCAGTAAATAATGCTATTGATACTGGAATCATAATAACAAATGCTAAATCTTGACTAAATCCTAATACAATACATAATAATGAAAATAAGAAAAACATTACTCTTCTAGGTATTTTCTTACTTAGTCTTCTAAATACTTCTTTTAAAAGTCCAGTCTTGATAACCATACCCATTCCAAGTAATCCAACTATTATAGTACCAAATGGTATATATTTTAGAAGGTTATTAATTCCTTCACCAAATATAAATCTTATACCATCCGCACTTAATAATGACTTAACAGTCATTATAGTAGAAACTACTTTACCATTTTGAGATACAGTATACATGTTTCCTTGTAATTTAAGTAGTGATAATACAACACTTAATACAATTGTTATTCCGCTTAATAGTATAAAAAACCAGACTGGATGCAGACCCCTTTTCTTTACTTTCTCATCCATATTAATCCTCCATAACCTTTTTAATCTTTTTATTAAAATCTATTCTAGGAAGCATTATAGTTCTTCCACAGTTAACACATTTAATCTTAACATCAACACCAAGTCTTGTTATTTCAAATAAATTAGTTCCACATGGATGTTGTTTCTTCATAACTACTTTAGTGCCTACTTTATATTCATTATTCATTTTGACCTCCTGTTATTCATTAATATCAAAATTCATAATTTCAAGTATTCTATTTAAATCTTGTACTGTTGAAAAACTAATTGTCATCTTATTATTACTAATTTTAACTTTAGTACCTAGTTTTTCTTTTAACATCTTTTCTACATCTTTATATTCATTATTCTTTTCAGTTCTATTTATAGGGAATACTCTCTTTAGATCTTTATCTTTAGATAATTCTTCTAACTCTCTAACACTAAGATCATCTTTTACTACTTTTTCTGCTAAATCTTCAACTTGTTCTTTATCTTCTAACTTACTAAGAACTCTAGCGTGTCCCATACTTATTTTATTGTATAAAACCATATCTTGAACTGATTTAGGTAACTTTAATAAACCTAATGTATTAGTAATATGACTTCTACTCTTACCTACTTTATTAGCTAATTCATCTTGTGTAATATTTAATGAATCAAGCATAGCTTTATAAGCATTTGCTTCTTCTATAGCAGTTAAATCTTCTCTTTGTAAGTTTTCTAGTAATGATATATTCATCATTTCTTCATCAGTAAACTCTTTTATAATAGCGGGTATAGTAGTCTTACCTGCTTTTTTAGAAGCTCTAAATCTTCTTTCACCTGCTACTATATCATAACCTTTAACTGTCTTCTTAACTATTATTGGTTGAAATACACCATTTTCTTTAATAGATGCAGCTAATTCATTAAGTGCTTCATCATCAAATTTCTTTCTAGGTTGGTATGGATTAGGTCTTAAATCAGATAGATTTAATTCAACTATTTCATTATTCTTTTTAGCTTCATCAACAATAGTTTCTTCTATTTCTTCAAATGTTAAATTATCATCACTAAATAAAGCTTCTAAACCCCTACCTAGTGCTTTCCTCTTCTCTTGCATTTCTCTCAATAACCTCCTTTGCTAAGTTAATGTATGCCGTTGTACCCTTACTCTTAGAATTATAATTTGCTATTGGTTTTCCATGAGATGGTGCTTCAGCAAGTACTATTAATCTTGGTATTATTGTATCATAAACTTTCTCTTTAAAGAAACTTCTAATGTTTTCTACTACATCTAATCCTAATATTGTTCTAGAATCTAACATTGTAAGAACAACACCTTCTATTTCAAGATTAGGATTTGTAGTAGTTCTAGCTACTCTAATTGTATTAAGTAGTTGCATTATTCCTTCTAATGCAAAGAACTCACATTGAACAGGTATTATTACTGAATCAGATGCTGTTAATGCATTAGTTATTAATGTACCTAAACTAGGTGGACAATCTATTAATATATAGTCATAATTATCTCTTGCTTCTTCAAGTACTCTTTTTAATTGTATACTTCTTGAAAAAGTAGGATCTGCTTTTTTAAGATTACTAAACTTAGTATCTAAAACTGCTAAATTAACGTTCGCAGGTATTAAATCTAAATTCTTAAACTTAGTTTTCTTAATTATTTCTTTAGTAGTTTTTTCTCCTATTAAAGCTTCATATATAGTTGAAGTTAAACCACCCTTTTCTACTCCTACTCCAGTAGTGGCATTACCTTGTGGATCAAAATCAACTAATAAAACTTTTTTACCTAATAACCCTAAAGACGATGCTAAATTGATACTTGTAGTAGTTTTACCTACACCACCTTTTTGATTTACTAACGAAATTATTTTTCCCATATATATAACACCTACTTATTTTCAATTGCTAATATATATTTTACCAAAAATACTATTTTTTTTAAATGGTTTTATCATAAAAAAGTAATAATATTTTTTTATTATGATATAATTCTTATGGGAAGTGATATTATGGCTGGAACTGTTACTCATTCATACTTCGCTATGGATGTATATAATAAACTTGATAATAAAAAGATTGATAATTATTTAGATAATTATAGAACTTTTGCCCAAGGACATGATATATTTACTTTTTCAAATAGAAAAAGTCATTATTATCACAATACAAAAACTCAAGATTTTTTTATTAATATGATCAATTATATAGAAGATAAGAAACTATATAATAACGGAGAGATATTATCATATTTATATGGTTATATATGTCACTATACACTAGATAAGAATATTCACCCTTATGTTACATATAAAGGTGGAAAATATGATAAAAAAGACAAGAATACTATAAAGTATAAAGGTAAACATGCTGATATAGAAACATATATTGATACATATATGATAAAAGAAAAAGATAATATTGAGCCAGGTAAATTAAAAGTACATTATTTTTGTTGTAATGCAAATAAGTTTTCAGATGAATTAAATGATTTAATAAATTATACTTTTAAAGAAACATATAATGAAGATAAAAGAAGTAAGACTTATTATAAAGGTATTAAGCATATGAAATTCTTATATAGATTACTTAGATATGATAGATTTAAAATCAAAAAAACTATGTATAATGCTGTGGATAAAATAACACCTAAATACGCATATAAGTTTTCTCCTATATCACTTGCATATAAAGAAAACAAAGATTATTATTTAAACTTGGAACATAAAACATGGAATCATCCTATGGATAAAAATGAAAAATATAATACTTCTGTTATAGATATATATAATGATTCTGTTGAAGAAGCTTATTCTATTATTAATAAAGTAACTGATTATTTTAATGGTAAAAAAGTAGATTTAAAAAAAGTATTTGATAATTCTTCATATACAACTGGAAAAGATTGCAAAATAAAAGAAAAACCAAAATATTTTGAATATTAAAAAGATAGTTGAACTATCTTTTTTATTTTAACATTATATATGATACATTTCTTCCGTTTATATCAGGTTCTCCTCTATAAGAATGATATATATCTTTATTACATTTAGTACAGATATTAGAATTAATAATATTTTCTTTTAATAAACCTAGATTAATTAGCAACTCATTATTAATACCTATTGTATCTATATAGTACTTATTATTATCACCTTTTCTTATATAATTATCTATATTTATATCACTAAATTCCTTTTTAAAATCTAGTGCTAAATCTTCATCCACTTCAAAACAACATTCCAATATACTAGGACAAAAACATACTATTAAATCTTTAGGATCTGAATTAAAAGTACTCTTCATTAATTCAATAGCATTAACTATTATTCTTCCTAAAGTACCTCTCCAACCAGAATGTATATTACCTATTATTTTCTTTTCTTTATCATAAATAAGTATACCCTGACAATCAGCAGTTCTTATTGATAAAGCAACATTTTTTAAATTAGTTATTAAACCATCAGCAGGATTAAAAAACTCATCAAGATTATCTTCGGTAACAACTTTAACTATATTAGTATGCTTTTGAAATGATATTGATATTTTTCTAGGATTTATGTTTAAGATGTTGTTTAATTCTTCATACTCTGATTCTATTTTATTAGAATCTATTTTTTTATTATTAAAATCAAATGGTTTCTTTGTAGATAAATGAGCTATATCATTATATTTATTTAATATTTCAAATTGAATATAATTATCTTTTTCAATCATATATCCTCCTTATTATAAAACTATTGAATCATATATAGTATCTTCTTTAACACAATCCATAAGACACTTTTTAAGACTCAATCTTCTATGGTATGGATTAATTATAACATAAGATTCAGTATTTGATTTCATACTATCCATTATAGTAGACACAAAGTATTCAAGTATATGCATCTTATTTCTTTCATATATTTCTCTTTTGGATAATAACTTAGATTGATAGAATTGATCAGGATCAATAATAGTAGGACCATTTTCTTTAAACAAAATATTATCAGCATGAGTATCAAACATTACTATTTTATTTTCACTTAGTTTTTTTATAGTTTCATCTAATTGATCAATGCAATCACATAGATATTTTTTATCAGCATGAAGTATATCTACGTCTTTTCCTTTAACAAATTTCATTGAATATGCATCCATTGGTAAGAAGTGAGATTCATATTCATGATAATAATCAATTAGCTCAACTAACCCTACTGTTTTAATATTTTTTAATATAGTAAAAATCTTTCTTGATAAATATAATCTATATTTACAATCATGATTATATATTTTAAAAGCTATTTCATTATCAGTATATACATTAGCGCATACTCCAGAGGAATAGTATTGAAATCCTGATAAATCAAACTCTTCATTATTTTTATTATAGTATGTCATATTATCACCAACGATTAATTATTATATCACATAAAACAAAAAAAGTTCGAATAATCGAACTTTTTGAAACACAATGTATTATCTCTTTGAGAATTGTGGTGCTTTTCTTGCTTTCTTTAATCCTGGTTTCTTTCTTTCTTTAATTCTAGAGTCTCTAGTAATCATACCTTTAGCTTTTAGAATTTTTCTGAAAGAAGAATCAGAAGTTGGATCAGTATTCTTATCATATTCTAATAATGCTTTAGTAATACCTAATCTAACTGCTCCTGCTTGTCCTGAGAATCCGCCACCTTTAACTTCTACTGTAATATCGAATTTTTCTTCAGTATTTGTAAAAGTTAATGGTTGTTTTAAATCCATAACCAAAGTTGGGAATGGAAAATATTCATTAACATCTCTTCCATTTACTGTAATGTTACCTTTACCGGAAACTAAAGTAACTTTAGCAATTGAAGATTTACGATGTCCTGTGCCTTGATATACTTTATTTGCCATTTAATATCCTCCTATAACTTTAGTTCTTTAGGTTGTTGAGCTTGTTGTTTATGTTCACTACCAGCATAAACGAATAATTTCTTATTCATAGCTCTACCTAATCTTCCTTTTGGAAGCATTCCTTTGATAGCTCTTTGAAGCATTTCTTCAGGATAGTTTTCTCTCATTTCTCTAGCAGTTCTTTCTCTTAATCCTCCTGGGTAGTCACTGTGATTATAATACATTTTATTATCAAGTTTTCTACCAGTTAAATTAACTTTTGAAGCATTGATTATAATTACATAATCTCCACAATCTACATTTGGTGTATAAATTGCTTTGTGTTTTCCACGTAAGATAGTTGCGGCTTTTGAAGCTACACGTCCAAGACTCTTGTCTGCAGCATCAATTACGAACCATTCACGCTTTACATCTGACTTTTTTGCCATAAATGTACTCATTTTCATTTCCCTTTCCTTATAGAATCAACTTTCCCATAGTCAATTCATATGTGGGGTTTTTAAATGTACCGTGATTAATAATACTAAATTTTGTCAATAAAGTCAATATTTATAAAGAAAAAACTTGCTATTATACAATAAAAAAGATATAATTATATTGCAAACGGAGGGAATCAAATGAAAGTAATAAAAGCAAACTTGCCAGATGGAGTAAGAAAGAAATTTGAAACAAGAATAGGTAAAAAAGTTAAATTAGTTAATAAAAAATATTGTAAAAAGAAAAATAAATAATCTCTAGAAAATCTAGAGATTATTTTTTTATTTCTTAATTATTAATAATTTAACTTCACTTACTCTTGGTTCATAAGTAACTCTGCTATCTTTACCTGTTGCATATAATTTAACAGTTACTTCACCTTCAGCAGTTATATCTTTTAAATCAACATATGCTTCAATATCTGATGCTGAAATATTTGAAATAACATCTTCAACACCTTTTAGTATTACTGGTACTTCAGTCGTACTATCTTGTGTAGCTTGAACTAAGAATCCACTTGGTAAGTTTCTATAACTAATCTTAACTCCAGGTACTTCAGTAGAAGCTTGATCACCTAATTCAACATTAACACTAATTGTTCTTTCAGATAATTCTCTAACACCAGATGGTTTCTTAATTGCTATTGTATATTTCTTATCATTCTTTAAGTCTTTTGGAATATCAATTTCTACATCTAATTTATTTATTCCATCTAATACTTCAGCACTACCATATAATGTTACTTTTTCTATACTTGGTTCAATTGATGATATTGCTTTACCAAATTCTATGTTTTCAATATTTTTAACTACTACGTTAATTGGAACTTCTTTTGATGAAGATTCTAACGAAACAATTGCTCTTACTTTAGATGGAACAAGTTCTATATTCATTTTTTGTCCTTCTGAATCATACGCTACTAGTGGTACATCTACAACTGTATTTTCACCATCTTTAGCATTAGAACCAGATAATTGATCCATATTAATTAAAGCTTTAACTATAGCTACTTTCTTTATTGTTTCTTCTTTTCCTTTAACGATTACTGTTGATAATTCTTCATATGTTTCTTTAATTTCTTCTTTATTGTCAACTACTTCTTTTACTTCTTTTGCAGTAACTAACTTAATATTATTAATGGCAAACTTAGAATTTAGTTTTTCTAAATTAATAACTTCATTATCTATATCTTTAGTTAATGATTGTTTTGTTGAAATAGTTACACTTACTGATGATGGATCTAGTTTATATTGAACACTAGATATTGCTTGTTTATAATGTAGATTAACTTGATGTGTACCTACTCCTAAATCACTTAAATCAACTGTAATAGTTTGATTAGATAATTGTTTTGCTAAATATAAATTAGCTCTACTACCTATCATTGTAATATCAACTGTCTCTGGAAGACCTTCTATAACATATTCTTCATTATTATATACTGCAGTAACTGGTTGATTATATAGTACTTCAGCATTATTTTCTAGTGTTAAATTACTTCTATCAACTAATATAAATATAATTACAGCTACTATCAATGAAATTATAATAGTACTACTTTTAGTCTTTAATAACATTTCTAATGGTTTATTAAATGTCTTTAATTTACCACCTATAAATGTGATAAATCTTGTAACTGGTACTATTACTCTTTTATCAAAGAACTTATATATACTCTTAATTAATTTCATCTATGTCATCCTCCTCTTCATCATTTTCTACAATAAATGTTTCAGATTTAGGCATTAATTCTTCTAGAATCATTAATTTAACTTCATCTATTGATAGATTGTAGTTTAATTTACCACCTATAGCAACAGATATTCTTCCTGTTTCTTCTGATACAACTACCGCAATAGCATCACTTTCTTCTGTTATTCCAATTGCAGCTCTATGTCTTGTTCCCAATCTCTTACTAAATTTCATATCTACAGTTGTAGGAAATACTGCACCTGCACATGTTATCTTATCACCTTGAATTATTACTCCACCATCATGTAATGGATTCTCTGGAAAAAATATAGAGCAAAGTAATTCATTAGATAATTCAGCATATAATTTCTTTGCTTTTTCTATATAATTTAATAAACTAGTGTCTCTTTCAAATACAATTAAAGCACCAATTCTATTTTTTCTTAGATATTCTAGTGACACTCCTAATTCAGTTACTACTTTTTCTCTTTCATTAACTGTTAATGTCTTATGTCTTCCAAGTAAGTTAGCTTTTCCTAATTGTTCTAATGCTGTTCTTATTTCTGGTTGGAAGATTATTATTAAAGCTAATGGACCCCAAGTTATTACATATTCTAATAATAAACCAACAGTAACAAATCCAAAATAATCACTTATTATTTTAATAAGAATAACGACAATTATTCCTTTAAAAATCATCGAAAATTTAACATTTTTTCTTATATTTTTTAATACATAGTAAATTACTATCCATACAAAACAAATATCTACAATCTTTTTAATTAGACCTATTAACGTAGTAAAATTCATATTACTCCTCCTACATTTTATTATTTTTTCTATTATTAATAATAACTATAATAATAATTGCAGCTACTATTAATCCTAATATTGTAAATGCTATATATTGGTACTTAATACTAAATGAAAAGTTACCAATAGTTATTTTTTGTTCGTCTCTCATATTACCCTTATCATAAGTAATACTCAAAGTTCTTAAATTATCATTTTCTTTTATATTCCATGTATAAACACCATATCTAGCTTCATCTGCATTATGATCTAAAACTTTAAATGGTACTTTTATTCTAACTGTTATATTGTCATATATCAATGATCTTGAATTATCTTTTCCAAGTCTTGCTACTTGATTAAATACTAAAGTAACCTTATCTCCATCTTCAACTAATTCGGCATTACTAAATAAATCAGAAGTAAAATTATCAACATAATCTTGCAATGTATTATGATTACCTGTAACTGTTGCTACTGTATTTCCATCTTTTGAAACATAAGATATTTTAGTAGATAATCCATCTCTATCAAACATCTGATAAAGATAGTTTACAGCGTCTTTTTCATTCAAATTAGTATTAACTAAAAGCCTCTCAGTATTATCTATAGCTACTACCTTTTCACTAACTGAATTATCTTTATTAATAGTTAATTCATATTCTACAGAACAACCGGCTGTTATTAATACTAGAAGTAAAACTAACAATACTTTTATTCTTTTCATTTTATACCTCCAATTATAATAGGTACTATAAGATTATAACATATTTTTAATTATAAATATAGGGGTTTTTAATCTTTTCTTAAATTAAAAAATAATCAAATATTTGATTATTTTTATGAATTAGTAGTTTTTTATTAGTATAATTATCAGAACAAAATCTCCTACTAATATAAAATATGAAATAAAAAAAATTGTGATTAATTAATAATCACAATTCTTTAATCATAATAACTAGTTCTATCTGTCCAGTCAACATAGAAACTAGATGGATAATTAATATATCCTCTTGAATCTACTGTATCAGAAGGATATGAACAATTAGAACCTGGTTCCCACAAATGACATGTTAACATAGTTAAATGTAAATGAGTTGCAGTAGACCATCCAGTATTACCCATATGACCTATTACTGTATCTTTTGTAACATCTTGACCTATTGAAACATAAGTATCAGATAAGTGCATGTACATACTAGAATAATCTTGTCCATTTATGTTATGCCAAATTACAACATAATTACCCATAGATGAACTATATCCAGCTGTTCCTACAACACCTGTTGCTACTGATTTAATTTCCATACAATCCCAACAAGAACTATATGTAGACATATCTGTACCTGTATGGAAGTTACCCCATACTCCAGTAAATGGATCATATCTATAACCATATTCATCTGTTATATAACCAGTATCTAGTGGTCTATAGAATTTAGTTCCCATTGGTAATGATGCTTTTCCACATGTAGTAACATCTTGATCTTCACTACAACCAATATCTTCATAATGTTGAACTATTGCCTTTTGTGCTTCTATTTCATCCATTATATCAATTGATTCATCACCTAGAGCTTGTCTTTGATTTCCAAGTATAACTAGTTGTTCGTTTAATTCAACTTGTAATCCTTTTAAAGATTCTTCTTTTTCTTGTAAATCTTTTATATTTTGATTATTTCTTTCAATCAAATCATGCATTTCAGTAATTAATTGATCATTATATTTACTTAATTGTTCAGTAACTGAATATCTATATATAAAATCAGTTATTGAATCAGCACTAAATAAATATTCAAGATAAACAGATTCTCCATTAGAAAACTCATAGTATCTAATTAAATCTTTTAATTCTTTATCTTTTCCTATAATTTGTTCATTTAACTTAGCTATCTCTTTATTGATATCTATCATATCACTTTCAATAGTATCAATTTCTATATATATCTCTTGAACTCTTGCATTAGCTGCTGCTATCTCTTCATCAGTTCTAGCTATACTAGCTTGGTTCTCATTATAAGATTGCTCTAATGCTTCAAGTTCTGCCCTATATTCTCCTAATGTTTTGGCCTTTATATTAATTGGTATTAATAATGCTATTGCTAGCAATAATACTACTATTCTCTTCTTCATTATATCTTTAAGTACTTTCTTACAGCTTTACTACTACCGTACATACCTACGATAACACCTATTAGTAATAATATACCTGATACATATAAGGAGAATGGGAAAGGTTTAACTAATTTAATAAATTGAGAGAATATTTTTCCACCAGTTTTTTCATATAATATAGAATAACCATATATAGTTATTATAATTGGAATTATAGAACCTAATGTTCCAATAATTAAACCTTCAATAATAAATGGTTGTTTAATAGACATATTTGATGCTCCAACAAGTCTTTTAATTTCTATTTCTTCTTGTCTACTAAATATTGTTATCTTAATAGTATTAACAATTAAGAATGCTGTTACTACTATCAATCCTACAACCATAATAATTAATATATATCTAATAATCTTAAATATGGAAACCATGGATTCTACCATTCCTTCACCATATTTAACACTTTCAACATTTTCTATCTTTTTAATCCTATCTGCTGTTTCACTTATCTTTTCATCGTTCTTTACTCTTACTTGATAAGTATCATCTAATGGATTTTCTGTTTCATCCCAAGAGGACATTACATTATTAAATGTTTGACTTGATTTCTTCATCTCGTCCATTACTTCTTTTTTGGATTTAAAATCTATAGATTCAACATTTTTAATAGTTTCTATTTCGGATTTTATTTTAGTTAAATCTTCTTCAGTAGCTTTGTTTTGAACAAATACTACAATTGTAAAATCATCTCTTATTAATTTAGTAAAGTTTTGAACATTCCAAGAACCTACAATAGACGCTGCTACTATAACAAGTGTAACTGTGATACATGAAATAGATGCAAATGCTAAACTAAAATTTCTAAATACATTTTTAAAGCCATCTCTTACATTTCTGGCTAATATTCTAAAGTTTCTCATTCTTATCGTAAGTTCCTTTCTCATAGTCTTTCTTTAATCTACCTTTATCAAGTAGAATAACTCTTTTCTTAAGTTTATTAACTATGTCTCTATCATGTGTAACTACTATTATTGTAGTACCTAAATTATTAATTACTTCTAGTACTTTCATAATTTCCATAGAAGTATCAGGATCTAGGTTTCCAGTAGGTTCGTCACATATTAATAATTTAGGAGAATTAACAATTGCTCTTGCTATTGAAACTCTTTGTTGTTCTCCACCAGATAATTGATGTGGATAACTCTTTGCCTTTTCTTTAAGCCCTACTAGTTCAATTGCTTTTAATGTCTTTTGTCTAATTTCTGATTTTGGTAATCCATACATTTCAAGAGCAAATGCTACATTTTCAAATACTGTTAACTTAGGTAATAATTTAAAGTCTTGGAATACTATTCCTAACTTTCTTCTTAATTTATATACTTTTCTATTTCTAAGTTTACCCACATTTACTCCACCAATAAGAATTTCACCTTTACTAGGTCTTTCTTCTCTATATAGCATTTTTATTAATGTAGATTTACCTGAACCAGAAGCACCTATAATAAAAGCAAAGTCTCCTTTCTTTATATGTAGATTAAGTCCATAAATAGCTGTAACACCAGTTTTATATACTTTTTCTACATTCGTCATTTTTATAAATTCCATTAAATCATTCCTCCTTTATCATTTCTATGTGAGTCTTGACCATAAACCTGATATGAGTCAGTTATAGTAAAGAATGCATTTTTATCAATTTCCAGTATTCCTTCTTTAGCTTTAAAATATTCTGCAGTAGGTATAACTGTCATTATTAATTTCTTTTTATCATCAGAGAATCCACCATGTGCATCAATAATTGTAACACCTCTAGATAAATTATTTAATATGTATTCTTTTACTTTATCTACTTCAGTTGTTACTATAAAGAACGTCTTATTCATTGATATTGATAACAATACTTTATCAGTAACTATATTAATAATATAAATTATAATTAAAGCATATAGTAATATTCTCCTTCCAAATGTATATCCACCTAGAATAACTATTAATCCATTAACAATCATAAATGCTGTCCCAAATGATATCTTTAGTTTACTAACTAATATTTGGATAATTGTATCTACACCACCAGAACTAAGTCCTGCTCTTCCAACAAGTCCAGTTCCAACCCCAATCATAACTGCTCCACATATAACTATTAACATCATGTCATCTTTTGGAACAGGTAAAGATACATCTTTTGTTAATTCAACAAATAATGGAAATAATACAGATCCAATAATTGAATTAAAAGCAAATCTCTTTCCTAAAAATATTATTCCTAATATTAAAGCGATAATAGATATAGCCATTATTGTAATAGATGGATCAATGTAATCTTTTAATATAAGAGCTATACCTCCAGATCCACCAAATACTAAATTGTTTGGTACAAAGAAAGCATTATAACCAACTGCGTATATAAGTATTCCAATTATCAACATAATATATCTTTGTACTAAGTTTTTATTTTCAATTTCGTCTAAAATATTTTCTTTTGCTTTATCTAGTATCTTCATTATTTTGCACCTCCCTTTAAATATTCTTCAATAAACTCATCAATATAACCATCCATAACTTTATATACATCACCTTTTTCATAGTTTGTTCTATGATCTTTTACCATTGAGTATGGATGCATTACATAACTTCTTATTTGAGAACCAAAATTAATATCACTTTGATTATCAATTAAGTTAGCTTTTTCTTTATTCTTTTTTTCTTCCTCTAAGGCAAATAACTTTGCCTTTAATACTTTCATAGCAAGTTCTTTATTCTTTAATTGACTTCTTTCATTCTGACAAGTAACTACTATTCCAGTAGGTAGATGAGTTATTCTAACAGCGGAATCTGTTGTATTAACTCCTTGTCCACCTGCCCCTGTACTTCTATATACATCAATTCTAAGATCTTGCTCTTTAATATCAATATTTATACTATCATCTACTTCAGGTGTTACTTCTACTGAAGCAAATGAAGTATGTCTTCTTTTATTTGAATCAAATGGTGAAATTCTAACTAATCTATGAACTCCTCTTTCACATTTTAAATAACCATATGCATTTATCCCTTTAACTAGAACAGTTACTCTTTTAATTCCAGCTTCTTCTCCATCTAACTGATCTAATATTTCATATTTATAATTATTTCTTTCACACCATCTTTCATACATTCTAAGAAGCATACTAACCCAGTCACAACTTTCAGTTCCACCTGCTCCTGAATGTAATTCTAATATAGCGTTATTCTTATCATACTCGCCTGATAATTTTGTTTCTAATTCTAGTTTTTCTATATCTTGTTCTAATTTAACTATTGATTCGCTTATATCATTTACGTATGAATCATCAATTTCAATTAATTCTTTATATGAATCTAACTCATTTTTAATATTAGTTATATTATCAATTGTTCTTTTATTATCACCAATTATTTTTAGAACATCTGATGAATCATCTCTATTCCAAAAATTAGGATCTAAGGTTTCTTTTTCTAAATTACTAACTTGTTCTTTCTTTAAGTCAATGTCAAAGTAACCTCCATATTGTATTTACTTTGTCACTTAAAATATCAATTTTATTTAAAACATCTTTATTATCCATATTTTCACCATAAAAATTATAACATAATTTGTCAAAAAATAAAATCCTAATAACAAAATTAGGACTTTTTTTATCTATATTTTCTTTTCGCAAGAATTCTAATAATATAAAATAATAATGCACAATAAGCAAAAAACATACACCAAAGAACTATTGTATAAATAATAGAATTAGTTCCAACATAATTTCCTATTGCATTTGGAATACTAGCTGGTATATATTTTCTTATTAAAGTAGATAATTCTGGTACTTTTAAATTATCGGCTAAAAAATGTAATAATCTATATAATATATCTAAAGAACATATTAAATAAATAAAACTTGAAAATCTTTTAAAGAAAAAGAATACCGCAAGTACGATTGCTAATAATAAAATTAAATCTACATACATATTTCTTACCTCTATTTTAATAATATCATTTTTTTAATCTTTTTTCAATTTATTTTCTTTTATAAAAATACCAATATTTAATGGTAATGCAAATACAAATGGTAAAGCATATCTAAAATAAGTATTTGCAGGTGATGCGAAACATACTAGTATTAATACCAATGATGGTAATAAATATATATTTGAACTATATTTTTTCTTATATAAAAAATACATAAACATAAATAATATTACCCAGACATTAAATGCTATATTAATAAGTAATCCTAGTATAGGAATATATGGATAAGCTTGACCAATTGAATCTAATACTTTTCTGGTATTTTTTAACCCATTGTAATGATAATCAAAACCATCTTCTACAATTCTAGTATCCAATCTAGAATGATAATACCAACTTGTTTTTAATGGATAAAAATATCCATATGTATTATTAATTGTTGCTTCTACATAAGTTTTAGGATGTTTTTTAAATTCATCAAACCAGACACCGAAATAATCTTTAAGATCTTCATTTGTTGCGTATTTATTATATTCATTCTTAACAGGGTCTGCTAGTTCTGGATTATATCTACTTGCTAATGTTTCATATCCTAGTATTTTATCTATTACGGTCTTCTCTTTTAATGATACTTCATCACCGTGTTCTTTAACATATCTAGCAGTTTGTTGAAAAGGTACAGATAGTTTCTCACGAACACTAGTAGGAGTTATTTTAAAATGTGGTAATATTATTGAGTTATATGAATAATTAAAACCAAATATAAGAATAATAATACATAAGTATTTTAATCTTATTTTTTTACCTTTTTTTAAGAATAATAAGAATGGTAACGATAATAAAATTGTATGTATTCCGTTATTTCTAAATAGTACTATTAATACTAAAAGAATAAAGAATTTAATTATGAACTTTGGTTTTAATTCATCAGATTTTACTATTTTATAAAGGGCAATTATATATAAAATTATTAAACTTCCAAATATAACATCTTTAACTGCAGATATACTATATATAGGGAATACAGGAACTAAACCATATATTAATAACACTATAATTAAATACTTATTACTTATTCCTAAACTCTTTAAAAATTTAATTGTATAAGAAAGAACTGACGCTAATATAGTAATCTGGATCATACTATAAAAGAATAAACCTAAATTATCATTATTTATTATAGTACCTAATTTTAGACATCCACCCAATAATAAAGTATGAATAACAGGATGATGATTAGTAATTGTTACTAATGGATCTATCATAACTGAATAAGTAGAATACTTATTTGGTATACCAAAGAATTGTTTTATTTGAAATGAAGGGTCTGGTGATAATATAATTGGATAAAAAGCAATTATATAAGGTAACCATAATAGTATCATAATAATAAAACTAAATAAAAAAGGATGTTTGTCAAATAATTTATATAACTTAGTATCTTTTAATTTTTTAAATCTATTGCTATTTTTGCGTTTCTTTTCTATAAAATTAAATATAAAACTTAACAATAAATAGAAAAAAACTAATAATACTATAAAAGTAATAAAAACAATTAATTTATGTGATTCTATGTATTTAAAACTATCTGTTTTTTTAAATGAATTACCAAATATACAGAATAGTGAATATAATAGACTTAAAATTGATATAAATACTTTCTTTCTCATATTACTACATCCCTTACTATATTAATTATAACACAAAATAAAAATATCTACATTTCTGTAGATATTTTATTAGTATTATTTTTCTTCGTAAATTGGTTTTCCTGTTTTTGGATCATAACCAGTTACTTTAGCATAGATTGGTTTTCCTGTTTTTGGATCATATCCAGAAACTGGAGCTCCACTAGTGAATGGAGTGTCTGAAACAAAGTTCCAAAGAACTGTTAAAGTACCTAATCCTAAAGCAGCGAATAAACCTAACCAAATTCCTACGTATATATTTTCAATATATCCGAAGAATAAAGTTAAATATAGTAATACTACAAATCCAGTAGCATAGTTTACATAACCCATCCATTTATCTTTAAATATGTTGAACATATTTAATAAATAGCAAGTAATTATTCCGATATAGCAGAACAATAGTACTATAGCTGTAGCTCTCATTCCTTCAGCCCATAGATTACTACTTGATGAGTAATAAGATGAACTATATTTAATGTGTGGAATGAATGAATTGATAAATAAGAATAATGCTAAAGAACATATAATAATACTAAAAACTTTTCTCTTGCTTAGCTTCAACGTAAACACCTCTCTTCTAATTTCATTCTATCATAAAAATACATAATTTAATAGTATTTTTTTTATTTTTTTTCAAAAATAAACCTAAAATAAAAAGACTTTACATTTTAGTCTTTTTATTCATGTAATATCACCAAACTTTATCTTTATAATCTAAATTATAATCATGATCATTTGATGGATTTCTACCTTGAGAAGCCTTTTGTCTACTTTGTTTAATTTTACCTATTTTTTCTTGTTCATTCTCTATTACATTTTCACCATTAGGGTTGTCTGGTTCATTTCCTTCACTACCACCTTGTTGACCTGATTGACCACCGGAATTCTTTAATTGCTCAAGTAAATCATAAAGATCTTGTGATTTTTTATCCCTACCTTTTTGATCAGTAGTTGCGCAGTTATCTTCTAGTAATACTTTTTGGATATTCTCTATTTCTTTAATTAAATCATCGCTTTTTTGTTCAGTATCTATAAGATTAATTTCTGTAAGAGCAAGATTTACTCTAACATCACATTCTCTGTTATAAGATACTGTTTTAAGTGCTTCTTCATATTCTGTTTTTGCTTCATTATATTTATTTAATTGATATAGTGTATTTCCATAATTATAGTGTGCTATATATGGTTCTTGTATATTTAATACTAGTAATTTTTTTACATATTCTTCATCATAAACCCCATTTGAATATTTCTTAATAAAATTATCATTAACTATTATAGTGTATGCGAACTTAATTGTTGCAATAAGCGCAATTACTATAAATATTATCATCTTCTTTTGTTTCATACTAATTCCCTCTTATCTAAATATAATTCTGCTAACAATAATATTGTTAATAGTATCGCAAAAGGATAATAAGTATCACTATATGCTTCTAAATCATCGCCTTCAGTTAAATCACTATTATTAATTATACTTCTTATCACACTATCAATATTACTTTGTTTATCCATATGTACATAGTCTATACCTAAATCACTAGCCATATTCTTTAAATTAGTTTCATCTATTTTTGATACAGCTTTTGGCCATGGATAACTACTAGATCTATCTTCTATATATTCTTCTTCTGTCGATGTAGACCATTTCTTTTCTTTCATCATACCACCTTTTGTTGTTCCATAACCTAAAACTGCACCATCATCAACTAAAGATTCTAAATCTGATAATGATTGTATTTTTTCGTCAGTATTATTTTCACCATCACTTACTATAAATACTACTCTTTTATGACCATCTTTTTTCTTTGAATTCTCAAGCATTTTTTTAAGATCAGATTTAAAATTAGTTATACTAGAACCTGAAGCATAATATGACATTTTAACATCCATTGTTTCTATTAAAACATCAATAGTATCTCTATCACTTGTTAATGGAGATCTAATATATGATTTATTATCATATGTTATTAAACAGTATTCTGAAGAAGGTAATTCATTTAAAAGATAAATCAAGTCTTTCTTGACTGCATCTAATCTTCTACTTGTTCCATTATAATCTTCTGCTACCATACTAATTGTATTATCAACAACTAAGAATACATCATAGTTTGATTTATATGAAGAAGAAGATCCGTTGTTAGTCATTATTCTTAAATTAATAATAAATATAACAACAATAATTAAAATTCTTACTACTAATTTAAACTTATTTTTTGTTTTTAATATTAAAAATATAAAGCCTATAGAAATTATAGCCATTAACCATATTGGTATTATTGGAAAAGATTTCATAATTTAACCACCCTTTCCATTATTAAGAATACTAATAAAGTTCCCATTACTAATATAAAAGGAATTGTAGGAATATCTTTTTCAATTGTAATAGGGTTAGTTTCTCTTAAACTTTTCTCTTTACTTTCAATTTCTGTTATTATTCCTTTCGTTGCGGATGTATCATTAACTGCAAAGTATTTTCCACCTGTTTTTTGAGCAATTTCTTTTAATTCTTGAGTTTCTTTTGCAGTATTAGAATGATATGTATCAAGTGGATATATAGATATTTTATACTTTTTAGCTAAATCTCCTGCTTCTGGTACAGTTATTATTTCTGGTCCTGCTACCTGATTATCTGTCGCAAGTATTATTGCTCTTGATCTATCTTCATCTAATTTTGGAAATGATAAAACACAAGTAGCTAATCCATCACCTATTACAGATGATCCCTCGCCTTCCATAGTTCCATCATATATATAATCAAATGCATCAAAATCTAGATTATTTATATCAGTTACTCCTGCAAAAGCAGTACTTAATTCATTAACAATCTCTTCTATATAAATATAATCATTAGTTAAAGGTAGAATTGCATATGAAGAATTATCAAATAATACAATACCAAATCTTTCACCATTCATATCTTTAACTATATCTTTATAAATATCAATTATTTCTTTATCTAATCCTGTCATAGAACCTGAAACATCTAAACATAAAATAATATCTCTATCATATATTTCATTACTACGCTTAGAAACTGATATTAGCCTAGAAGATAAAAATGATGATGATAAAACACATAAGAATAATATTCCAAATAATGAATATGTTATTATCTTATATTTTTTAATGATACTCTTATACATATCTGTATTCTTTATAAATTGAGTATTTGCTATCTTCTTTTTATTTTCATTTTTTCTCTTACTTTTAACAAACAGAATTCCAATAAATAATACAAGGATAATAACTATAATAATAGGATATTTTATTTCCATTTTTCTATTACCTCCCTTGTATTTTTAATTGAGGCAATTGAATCAGCATTAGATTCTTTACTAAATTCTGGTTCATAATAATCTTCTACTAGATTAGTTAACTCATCCATTTTTAAAGTTTTAATTTCCGCTAAACTATATTTTAAAACATCAATATTAGTAGCTTCTAATACAAAACTTCTTATTATTACACTTAGTTTATTATATATTTTTCTTTTTGATAGTGATTTATCATTAAGTAGTTCATCCAATTCTTTTAGATATTTATTTTTTATATCATTTATATTTTTAGGAATAATAACTTCTTTAATGATACTAACTTTCTTTTTTCTTTTTATATTAAAGCATAAAAATATCACTACAAAAACCACTAATAATATAAATGATATTATTAATGGTAAATAAGAATATGTAAATGGTTCGTTTAAACTAATGTCTAATTGCATGATTATGCCTTTCTAATAAATCTATAATACTATCTACTATTTCTTTTTTACTTGAAATAGTAACTGTACTAATTCTATATTTTTTAAATTTTCTATTATTTTTATCTATTAATTCTTTTTTAATTTCCTTTTCTTCTTCTTTTAAAAGTTTATTCTTAGATATATATCTAGGTATATCTTTATCTTCATTCAAATCATATAAATCACTATCACAAATTGATGCATCACTTATATTAATAAATAATAAATCATGACTTGCTGTAATTTTTTTCAACATATTTTCTGTAATATTATTCGCGCCATCTAAATCAGATATAACTATGAATATCATTTTTCTTTTAAATCGTTTTAATGGATATTCTAGTAATTCATTTATACTAAAACTATTATCTAATAATATATTCTTTTCTAGATCATTTATTGTCATTTCAATATTAGGTAGACCAGTCTTGAATGGTTTAGCCATTATACTACCATTTTTATTATAAACAGTAGATATTTCATCTTCATTTTTATTAATAAGATAAGCAAGTGTACCAAATACATAAAGTGCAATATCACTTTTATTTTCACCGGACTCAGTAATTCCATTAATTTTTTTACCAGAATCAACTATAAATATCATATTATGTCTACGATATGCACAATATCTTCTTATTAATAATGATCCATGTCTTATAGATGATTTCCAATCTATATCTTTACTATTGTCACCTACTACATAATCTCTAAGATCATCAAAATCCATACTTTTCCCATGAAAAACTGATTTATATAAACCTTCTAATAAACTTACAGTTTTTTTAGAAGCTTGAATAGATATATTTTTTCTTATTTTCTCTATATATTGTAGTCTCATGGTGTATTAATTGCTCCCATTATACTATCTATTACTTGTTCTACTTTTATTCCATCTGCAACAGCAGCATAATTAAGAACTATTCTATGTCTTAAAATACTATGAATCATTGCCTTACAATCATCTGGAGTTACATATGTTCTTTTATTCCACAAAGCAATTGCTTTTGCAACATTCATTATTGCAATTGCACCTCTTGGAGAAGAACCTAATTCTATATATTTAACTAAGTCACGTGATATATATTTTTCTGGATGTCTAGTCGCATCAATAATAGAAGTAATATATTTTTTTATTGAATCATCGACATATACTTTTTTAACTATTTGTTGTAAATATAAGATAGAATCCACTTTCATTACAGGCTTAACTTCATCAATTATTCCAGATTCTATTCTATCCAGAATTGTTACCTCTTCTTCTGGTGTAGGATAATCTATTATTTCCTTTAAAACAAATCTATCTGTTTGAGCTTCTGATAATAAATAAGTTCCTTCTTGTTCAATTGGATTTTGTGTAGCTATTACAACAAAAGGATCAGGCATTTTATAAGTTACACCTGCGATAGTTACTTTCTTTTCTTGCATTACTTCTAGCATTGCACTTTGAGTTTTTGCACTAGATCTATTTACTTCATCTAGAAGAACGAAATTTGCATTTATTGGACCTATAATAGTATCAAACTTATTAGTACTATAATTAAATATTTGAGTACCTACTATATCACTAGGTAATAAATCTGGAGTACATTGTATTTTTGAGAACTTAGCGTTTACCGCATCAGTTAATACCTTCGCACCAGTTGTTTTTGCTAGTCCAGGTACAGATTCTAATAAAATATGCCCACCTATCATAAAAGATATAATAAGTGCATTTTTTAAATTTCTTTGACCTACTATTCTTTCATCATAATAAGTTGATAATCCATTAATTATATTAATCGATTTTTCAATTTCTTCATTTGTTATGTTACTTTTTACTTCATTGTTCATATTACTACCTCTTATCTTTCTACATCCCCTTAGTATAAAAACATTATATCATAACTCAACATAAAAATCACATATTCTAAACAAAAAAAGAAGTCTATTTAGACTTCTTTAATGTTCTTTTTTTGATATTTGTTTCAAAATATTTTTTTCCAATAGTATTAATTCTTACTAAAGACATTACTTGTAATACAAAAAACATATTTAAATAATAATCAGACATAGTTTTACATACATTATTAGCATATAGAGAAGCAAAAAACTCAGTAAAACCTTCGTTGAATGCAGTACAAGGTACAGCATTATTAAGTATAGGAGCTTCATCAAATCCAAATCCATTATTTCATCTACATTCTTTTGAAATAAATCCATTTAGTATTCCTTCACCAATTATTTCTTGTTCTCCATCATAGTAAACTAAATTACAGACAACTTGAGCACTTCTATCTTCATGTTTATTTACTTCATTATTTAAATATTCATTCCTCATTCTATCTGTAGCAGCATCACCTAAAAACCTATGTGTCATAACACCTGGAAATCCATTTAAACAATTAATACATAATCCGGAATCATCAGCAATAGTTTCTTCATGAGAAATTTCATATATCTCTTTAGCTTTTTTTGTTGTATTACCTAAAAATGTGTCTTGATCTTCTCTACATCTATATCTATTTTTTTATCTTTTAAAGAGTATATTTTATAATCTGTTAATATTTTTCTTATTTCTTCTAATTTTACCTTATTATTTGTTGCTAAAATCATAACCATACATCTCCTTTTAAAGGTTTAAATTTATATTTTTGGCTTGGTCTATATCCGTTTTTTTCATTTGTGGTAGAATCAACTTTTTCACAATATTTAATAATTTTTTTTCTAAAATTAGACTTATCTACACTACAATCTTTTATTAATTCATATACAATTCTTACATCTTCTAAAGTGAAACTAGAACCCATAAACTTAAATATAATATCAGTACTATCAATATTATTTCTAATACGCTTATAACTTATTAATAAATTCATTAATGTTCTCTTAACTTGCTCATCTTTTATTTTTATATCATGTATATATTCAATATTATTGTTATCTTCTAGTTCAATAGTTTTATATTCATATTCTTTATTATCTAAAATAATTAAGCTATTATCTTTAATTTCAAAATCTACAAGTTTATAATCTTCTTTTAATTTACTTATATTATCAATATTTGTCACACCTAAATAGATTATATCTATATCACTTTTATAATCCATAGTATATACTTGTTCTAAATGAAAAATATTGCTACCTATAATACTAGAAATGCTCTTTCTAACCTGCTTTTTTATCTCATTACCTTCAATGCTAATTGTTGGCAACTCATTATTGTTATTAACTAACACTTTTAATTTTTTTACGTCATTTTTTCTAATATTATCATTTTTTTCACTGTCTAATAAGAATATACAACTTACTAGATTTATTTTCATAATCTAACAACTCCTTACTAATAGTATCCGAAATTTCTAAAAGGAAGTTAGCAAAGCTCTCAAAATTCAGATATTTAGTTTTCCCGGCTTTCTTTTGCTTTAAACATTCTATATTATATTTTAACTTCTCTTCTAAAATTTTGCAATCATACTGACTTAATATGTTTTCTAATTTATCAATATTTAATCCATATCTATCAACAAGTAGAAAATTTAAATAATCATAATCTTTGTAAATAGTACCATCTAAGAATATATTTATATTAGGATATAAAGACCCCAAATAATCACTTAAATAATGCTTGTCTAAAAGCAAGTGTGTAAGATAGCCAATATTTAAATCTTTACTAAAATCCAAGTTTTGTAAAAAATATTCTATATCAGGAACCATATAAACACCATTTTGTACTTTGTGGTGACTATCTTCCATATCTATAATATCAGGAAGTAGATTTCCTTTAATAAATTCATCACTATTAATGTTTAACCTTTTAGCTACTTCTTTAGCAACAATCATATGTGCACTAATATTTGGCATATTATCTACTTCCTTTCATTAATTATTTTATAGTATCAATTATTTCTTTTACTTTGATTGTTTCCTCTTCCAATGATAAGCCTGTGCAATCTACCATAAACAACTTATTACCCAATAAATTTTTTTGTTTCATATATAAATATGTTTCTAAATATAAAAGATTATAAAGATAAGCATATTTATCATATTCGTCAACTGTTTCTCGTAATTGTATTCTTCTTTCTAATTCATCTTTATCATTATTAACTAGAAATATTACATAGTTTTCATTTGAATCTAGGTATTTTTTAAATTTATTTGCTCTATCAACTAATGAAACATTAAAATCAAATAACCCGCATATATTTTTATCGCGATCAAGTAATTTATAATCACTTAAATTATTTATTACACTTGTTTTACCAACTGCATCTGTACCTTCTAATATTATCATATAAATTCTCCTTTTTATCTTATAATTATATTTTCTCTTGCTGCTCCAGTTCCAATAAATTTAATTTTTGTATTAGTTAATTCTTCTATTCTCGTAATGTATTTTTTTGCATTTATAGGTAATTCATCATAAGTTCTGCAATTACTAATATCTCCAAAGTTTCCATCAAATTCTTCATATATAGGCTTTGCTTTATTCAATATTTCTTCATTAGTAGTAAAATATTCTTCTTTTTTACCATCAATTTCATATGCAACGCATAGTTTAATTTTATCTAGTTTACCTATTGTATCTAGGTGATTCATACAAATGCCTGTTAATCCATTTAGCATAATAGCATAATTTAAAGCAACTATATCTAGCCATCCACATCTTCTAGGTCTTTTTGTAGTAGTTCCATATTCATGTCCTAATTCTCTTATTTTATCACCTATTTCATTTTTTAATTCAGTTACATAAGGTCCTTCACCAACTCTTGATGAATATGCTTTAATAACACCATAAACATTTTTTATATATTTTGCTCCAATTCCAGTTCCTGTACAAACACCACCAATTGTTGGATTACTAGATGTTACATATGGATATGTACCAAAGTCAATATCCAATAATGTTGCTTGAGCCCCTTCACATAGTATTTTTTCATTGCTTTTAAGTGCTTTATGTAACATTTTAGTTGTATCACATATATATGGTTTTAATATTTTAGCATATTCCTTGTATTCCTTATATGTGCTTTCAAAATCAATTTGTTTATATCCATATGCCTTTAAAATTATGTTTTTATTATCTATATTTGTTTTTAAATAACTTTTGAAATTAGCACTTATGAAATCTTCCATTCTGATTCCACATCTTTCAAATTTATCACAATAAGCTGGACCTATACCTCTTTTTGTTGTTCCTATTTTTCTTTCTTTTCTAATGTCCTCAAGCATACCATCAAGTTCAATGTGATATGGAAGTATTAAATGTGCCTTATCACTAATATATAAGTTATCAACCTTATAACCATTTTCCTTTAAATTATTTATTTCATCAATTAATACTTTAGGATCTATTACTACTCCATTTCCAAGTATTGCTTTTGTTTTCTTATTTAATACTCCACTTGGTATTAAATGAAAAGCAAATTTTTTTCCATCAACTTCTATTGTATGTCCAGCATTATTTCCTCCTGAAAATCTTACAGCATATTTAGCATCTTTTGATAAATAATCAATTATCTTTCCCTTTCCTTCATCTCCATAAAAAGCTCCTAAAACTACATCTACCATAATTAATCCTCCTTCAATCCATTGATATAATTTATTATTTCTTCTTCACTATTTATAAATTTAATTTCTATATTTTTATTTAATTGTTTACAAGTTAATATTGGAAACCAATATTCTCCTTCTACTTCATAACTTGTTATCTTTGGATCACAAAATATAACTATTTTCTTTTGTTTAAAAGCAGCATAAATTATTTCTGTTATTGAAGCTATCGCTGAATATTTTGTTAAATTAGCAACAACTAAATCACATCTATCTATTTGTTTTAATTCTTCACTTACTACATTTTCACAAACCGTTTTATTTTTATCTTGTTTTTCGTAGTAAAATCCTCCAATATACATAACATTTTTATTCTTTTCAATAATTACACCATCAGAAGCATAAACCGTATCTTTAACATTTCCAACAATTTTACTTCGTATATCATCTTTTAACATTTCTAATACATTTTCTTCATTAATCATTTCATGTCTAACTTTGTATGTTCCTGAATAAAATAATTTAATCATATTAATTTTGTCCTTTCATAATTTTATTCCAATTTATATACGATCCAACAGCCATAAATGTCCAAATGATATTTAATGCGAATAAGTATAATGCTTGATCAGGAAGAATAAAATATTCTACTGCATAAAAAATATCATTAATAAACCAAATTATCCAAGTATCTATTTTCTTTTTCATCATATAATAAGTAGCAATTAAACTAGATATTGTTGTAAATGAATCAAGTATTGGTAATGGGTCATCTGTATTTTTAAGAACTGTACTTAAAATAATTGTACCTAAAGCAATTAACAAAATATAAATTATTCTTTCCTTTGTACTTGCTTTAGTTATTTTGTTTGATTCTTTGTTATTATTCCAAAGTATAAATCCTATTACGCCCATAACTAAATAAATACTATTATTAGCTATATCTCCATACAAATGGTTTAAAGTTGAAAATATTATTAAGAATATCATCTGTAAAATATAGAATATCCAATTACTCCTTTTATTAAGCATTACTAATACGCCTTGTATCAATCCAAATACTGTAGCTCCTATTTCAAAAATCATCTAAATCATCTCCTTACATATAGTATATTACACCATAAGTAGTTAGTTGTCAATACATTTATAGTATTTTTTACCATATGTTTATAAATTTATTTCAAAATCATTATTTTTTCATATTCATTCAGCTTTTAACTCTTTCTTTATAATAATCTGGTATATCTGCATATTCAAATAATTCATCTTGTTTTGTAGTTCCATTTGATATTTTAATAACATCTCCCACATCAAACTCACTATTATCATAACAGTCTTTGACAATCTCAGCTGTTTCAAATCGGTATTCATATACCTTTCCTCGTTTTCTTACGCTTACCATTTTATACTCTCCTTTTTCTAAATTGGTAAAAAAAATGCCATCGAATGATGACATTTATCTTTTATATTGTCCACAAAACGTGTACTAAATTTAAAACTATTTTCATCCTTTTTGTCCACAAAATTTAATTTACGTGGACAAAATCCTCACAAACCCTAATATTTCCTACTACTTACCACAGCATTGTTTATATTTTTTACCACTGCCACATGCTCCCTTTTTGAGCATATTATCACTATATTTGGTACATATAGTATTATGGCTTTTAGCCTTATTTTACAGACATTTAGTACATATTATTATCAGTATTATTTGTATTATAAATATTACTAATAATTTGTTCAA
>JAFWJA010000020.1 GCA_017511805.1 Bacilli bacterium | reverse complement strand
TTTAGAAAAAGGACAATATAGAATAGTAGAGACAAAAGCCCCAGAAGGAATGGAATTACCAATAAAAGAGATAAATGTATCAATATTCTATGTAGATGATAATGGAAAAGTAACAGGAAATTCTATAATCACAAATAAGCCTAAGTCAGGAAAAGTAATAGTAACACCAAAGTCTAGTGCTGAATTAGTAGTAACAATCTCAACAGGAATGAAGATAGTAAATTATGGATTAATAATCCTAGGAGTGTTAGGAGTAACAGGATTGTTAGTAATAGTAAGTAGAAGGAGAAGAGAAAATGAATAAAAAGATGTTAAATAATAGACGAAATAGAATAGTTTTAGCATTGCTAATAGGATTTTTAGTACTTCTTCTACTACTAATCCTAGTAATAAAAACATTTAAAAACTATGGACAAATAAAACTAACAACAAATAATGAATCAATCTTTTCACATGAAGATCTAGTAATAGATGAAATAGGTTTTGGAGCAAAAGAAGAAGAAGTAATAAAAGCATATGGAGAACCAAATGAAAAGAAAGAAGAAATAAAAGGAAGTTATAAATATAAGATATATAAATATAACGGAATGACGCTAACATTAAAAGAGAATTATGAAAATTATTTACTAGTAAAGGTAGAAATAACATCAGTAGATCATGAAACAGGAAGAAAAATAAAAGTAGGGAATAAAATAACAAAAGTATTTGAAAGCTATAGAGTAGATAACGAAGAAGGATCATATATATATGGAAACTATACAAAGAAAGCCCTAACAGATAAAGAAGTAAGTGGAAATATATATTTTGGATTAAGAACAAATGAGAATGTATTATACGTAAATAGAGATAGTGTGGTAGAAGATATGCCAACTAATATAGCAACCCTAAATATAGAATATGATCATGGTGTTATTAATAAGATTACTTGGTCTTATGACGTAGAATAAGAAAAGACTTTATAAAAAGTCTTTTTTTTGTTATTATATAGGTGGTGATTTCATGAATCAGTATTTTGATAATAATAAAAACTTAGAAAGTAATATGCAAGAAAACAAAGTTAAAGTATTAGATACAGAATTCTATATGTATACAGATAATGGTGTATTTAATAAAAAAGGATTAGACTTTGGGACAAGAGTATTACTTGAGAACTTAGATATAGAAAACAAGAACTCATTTTTAGATGTAGGATGTGGTTGTGGCCCAATAGGAATGTATATTTTGCTTAATAAACCAGATTCAGTAGTAGATATGATTGATGTTAATAATCGAGCAATTAAATTAACTAAAATGGGTTTAAAAAAGAATCATATATCTGGTGAAGTATTTAATAGTGATGCATACCAAAATGTAGAAGGTAGATACGATATGATTATTACTAATCCACCTATACATGCTGGTAAACAAAAGATATATAAAATTGTTAGAGAAGCTAAATCTCATTTAAATAAAGATGGAGAAGTGTGGATTGTTATTAGAAAAGATCAAGGCGCTGCGACACTTATAAAAGATAATAGTGATTTATTCCAGTTCGAGGTAATAGATAAAATAAAGGGTTTCTGGATAATAAAAGGATGTTTAATATAACATTCTTTTTTTTTGATATAAGTTATAATTATGAACACATAAATAAAATGCATTTTACTTATTTTGAATAACTTGTTATTATATTCGTGAAAAAGAAAAAAAGGGGTTGAAATTTTTATATGAAAAAATATAAAAAGTTAGAAATATGTGATAAGCCAAAGACATATATAAAGGTAACTGAACCAACTTTAGATATTGAATATGGTTTATACACTAAGGATTATTTAGACTTTCTTAAAGATAAAATTGAAGATGGTAAAAGTAATATAAAAGATGATATTAAACATATATTATTAGGTGTAGGTATGGGAACCGTTTCAACGGCAGTATTTCCTACATTTGTGACACTAGGGTTATTTGGTGTTCGTTATTTAGCTACTACTGTTCTTTCTGCACTAGTATCAGTTACAGGGGCATGTATTGCTATATCAACTTTAATAACTGATTTTCCTGATTTAATATCAGATTTAAGAGATAGACATATCTATAAAAAGAATCTAAAGAAACTTAAAAAATTAGAAAAAAAAGGGTTATTAAAAGAATATTTAATTCCACCAGTAAATGAAAAGGTTAATATTGATAAATCTACATTATTAAATGAATCATGTATTCATTCTTTAAATAAGAAAGAAGAAAAAACTGAAGGAGAGAAATTATCAGAAACACCTAAATCAGATATTATTGTGGAAAAGTCTAAAAAAAGAGAGATTAAATATAAAGAAACATTAATTACTGTGGAAAATGGAAAAGAAGTAAGAAAAGAAATCATAAAAACTACAATGCATAGCCCAAGATATGAAGATTATAAAGAACATATGATTAAAAATGGTGCTTCACCAGAATTATTTGAGCTTGAAGCAATTAATGATATAATTGATTATGTAATAGAATATGGTGATCCAGTTGTTATGGCAGAAGGAAGATCTCCAATATATTTTAATAATCCAAATATAGATGGTACATTTGATATATGTGGAAGAATGGGTGGATATACTGTTTCATTAGTATATAAAATGCAATATTGTTTTGATGGTGATCCAGAACATTATATTAAATTAACTAAATATAAAATGAATGATGGCGTATTATTAAAATATGATGAAGGAAACGATGAGATATTTATAAATAAGGAAGGTAACATAGTTTCTGGAGAAATAGATGTAAAAAGTGTTAATAAAAAGAGATTTATTATTAGAAAAGAAACATTAATAAATAATAAGGAGGAATATTAATATGTACGAATTAGAATGGTGTAGAAAAGCAAAGTATAATGTTCAAATTGAACTAGGATGTTATGAAATAGATGAGGAACATCCATTAATAGAGGGGTTTGAAGAAGTAGAATTTGAAAGAGATGGAGTATTTAAAAAATATGCAGTTAAATCTGGAACTAATGATCTAGAACAAAATAGTTGGAGAACTAATCCAGATAGACCTTATATAATTACAGGTACTGTTGGAGAAAGATGGCCAGTTAAACCATCAAATTTAACAGCATACGAAGTAGATCCATCTGAAATAACAGTAGAACCAATAACAATATCTACTAAAGATCCAGATGATCAAGAATTTTTAGTAGCTTGTCATATTCCACTAGATCAAAAAATAAGAGTAGTGACTAAATGGGCATTTAGATCTGATGGTACAATTGATGAATCTCAAATACTTACTTCAAATTCAGAAACTTCAAAAGTATCTCATGAAGATGGTGATTATATAGTTGCAAAACATATTGAAGGAGGTCCACAATATATGGAATTACCAGAACAAGCAAGAAATACAAAAGAAGCTGCAACATTATATAGTCCAAGAATAATAAATGGTAGTGTTATGATGACTACTTATGATCATGCATCAACTAAAGAACAAATAGCAAATAAATATAAAAAGACTTTATAAAAAGTCTTTTTTTTTATTATATAAGCAGTGATTTTATGAATCAATATTTTGATAACAATAATAATTTAGAAAGTAATATGCAAGAAAACAAAGTTAAAGTATTAGATACAGAATTCTATATGTATACTGATAACGGTGTTTTTAATAAAAAAGGATTAGACTTTGGAACTAGTGTATTACTTTAAAATATAGATATAAATAATAAAAATTCATTTCTAGATGTTGGATGTAGATGTGGACCAATAGGTATGTATATTTTACTTAATAAACCAAATTCTGTAGTTGATATGATAGATTTTAATGATAGAGCAATTAAGTTAACAAAGATGAGATTAAAGAAAAATCATATTATAGGAGAAGTATTTAATAGTGATACTTATCAAAATGTAAATATTATTAAACTTTTTGTAAAAAAATTAAAAAACTAGTTGACTTTACTTTACTGCTTTAGTATAATTTTAAATTGGTACTATGTCCCCTTTTGGGCTTTTTGGGACATGTTCTTTGAATATTATTGTTAGGGGTGAAGCACGTGGCTTATAAGATTAAAAAAGTATGTAAAGACCGTGAAAGAAGAGATTTCTCTAGAATCCATAATTCGTTGGAATTAAAGGACTTATTAGAGATTCAAAAGAAATCTTATGACTGGTTTATCACAGAAGGTATCAAAGAAGTTTTAGATGAAATGTTCCCAGTAGATAACTTTGCTGGAACTCTATCTCTAGAAATAAATGATTATTCTTTAGATGAACCAAGATTTACTATTAAAGAATGTAAAGAAAGAAAGACTTCATATGTAGCTCCATTAAAGGTACAAGCTCGTCTATTTAATAATGAGACAGGAGAAGTTAAAGAACAAGAACTTTTCTTTGGTGATATGCCTATAATGACAGATAGTGGAACTTTTGTTATTAATGGTGCCGAGAGAGTTATCGTATCACAATTAGTACGTTCTCCAAGTGTTTATTATGGAGTAGAGATGGATAAGAATGGTAGAAATATCTTCACATCTCAAATTATTCCTAATAGAGGAACTTGGCTTGAATTTAAACTAAATAGTAAAGATGCTGTTGATGTTAAGATTGATAGAAACAGAAAAGTAACTGTTACTACATTCTTAAGAGCATTTGGATTATCTAGTAATGCTGATATAACTGATCTTTATGGTGAAGATGAGTACCTTTTAAATACAATGGAAAAAGATTCTACTATGAATACAGATGAAGCATTAATAGAAATCTATGAGAAGTTAAAACCAGGTGAACCAGCTACTCTAGATAGTGCTAAGAACCATTTAATTACTAGATTCTTTGATGCATTTAGATATGATTTATCTAAAGTAGGTAGATATAAATATAATAAGAAACTAAATGTATTAGATAGATTATTTGGTCAAACACTTGCAGAAGATATTAAAGTTGGTAAAACTGTTAAATTCAAAAAAGGGACTGAAATTACTAGAGAAGTATATAATGAATTAAAACCATTATTACAAGATGGATTAAATGTAGTTGAAGTAAAAATCAATGATGAATTAGATACTTATAATAAAGTACAAATTGTTAAGGTATACGCTCCTAATAATAAGGAAAAGGTAATTAACATTATAGGTAATGATCCAACTATAGAAGAAAAGAGATTAACTATATCTGATATATATGCATCTGTTTCATATTATTTAAACTTACTTCAAGGCATAGGACAAATAGATGAAATAGACCATTTATCAAATAGACGTGTTAGACAAGTTGGTGAATTAATTCAAAACCAATTCAGAATTGGTGTTACAAGAATGGAAAGAGTTATTCGTGAAAGAATGACTACTATAGAAGAAGCAGATGCTACTCCAAAAGCATTAATTAATATTAGACCAATAACTGCTGTTATTAAAGAATTCTTTGGTAGTTCACAATTATCTCAATTCATGGATCAAATTAACCCAATATCTGAGTTAACTAATAAAAGAAGATTATCTAGTTTAGGACCAGGTGGATTAAGTAGAGAAAGAGCTGCCATGGAAGTTCGTGACGTTAACGATTCTCACTATGGTAGAATATGTCCTATTGAATCACCAGAAGGACCAAACATCGGACTTATTACATCTTTAGCAAACTATGCTAAAGTAAATGAATATGGATTCATTATGACTCCATATAAGAGAGTTAAAGATGGAAAACTATTAGAAGAAATAGATTATCTAACTGCAGATGAAGAATTAGATTATGTTATTTCACAAGCTACAGTTGGATTAGATAAAGATGGTAACATGATAGATGAAGAAGTTGCTGCCAGATTCAAAGGAGAAAACATATTAGCTAAACCTAAAGATGTTAACTATATCGACGTATCTGCACAACAAATTATATCTGTTACAGCATCTTGTATC
This sequence comes from Bacilli bacterium, assembly GCA_017511805.1. GTDB lineage: Bacteria > Bacillota_I > Bacilli_A > RF39 > UBA660 > RUG13038. Next base: position 24,197 of record JAFWJA010000020.1, on the reverse strand, counting down.
CCATTCCTTGATCACGATGATGCTCACCGTGCATTAATGGGTGCAAACATGCAACGTCAAGCATTACCATTATTAAAACCAGAAGCTCCATATGTAGGAACTGGTGTAGAATACATGATAGCAAGAGATTCAGGTGCTACTATTGTTGCTAAAGCAGATGGTGTAGTTGAATATGCTGATGGTAAGAAAATTATTGTTAAAACAGTTGGTGGAAAAGATGTATATACATTAATGAACTTTGAAGGATCTAACAATTATACTTGTTACCATCAAAAACCAATTGTAAAAGCTGGCGACAAAGTAAAAAGAGGTATGATTATTGCTGATGGACCAAGTACAGATAAAGGTGAATTAGCATTAGGTAAAAACATGACAGTAGCATTTACTACATTTGAAGGATATAACTACGAAGACGCTATTGTATTAAATGAAAAATTAGTTAAAGATGATGCATTTACATCTATATATATTGAAAGTTTCTCTATTCAATGTAGAGATACAAAATTAGGACCTGAAGAAATAACTAGAGATATTCCAAATGTATCAGAAGATGCTGTTAAGAATCTTGATGCAAATGGTATCATAAGAATAGGTACTGAAGTTAGAGAAAACGATATATTAGTTGGTAAAGTTACACCAAAAGGTGTTGTAGAATTAACTTCTGAAGAAAAATTACTACATGCAATATTTGGTGAAAAGACAAGAGAAGTTCGTGACACATCTCTACGTGTTCCACATGGTGTAGATGGTATAGTTCACGATATTAAAGTTTATACTAAGAAGGATAATGATGAACTTCCTTCAGGAGTAAGTAAAGAAATAAGAGTTTATATAATTCAAAAGAGAAAGATCCAAGTTGGAGATAAGATGGCTGGACGTCACGGAAACAAAGGTGTTATATCTCTAGTATTACCAGAAGAAGATATGCCTTTCTTACCTGATGGTACTCCAGTAGATATCTTATTAAATCCACAAGGAGTTCCTTCTCGTATGAACGTTGGACAAGTTCTAGAGTTACACTTAGGTATGGCTGCTAAGAACTTAGGAGTTTATTGTTCTACTCCAGTATTTGATGGAGCAACTATCTCTGATATCCAAGATATGATGAAAGAAGCTAAGATAGATGCAGATGGTAAAACAGTTCTATATGATGGACGTACTGGTGAACCATTTGATAATAGAGTAGCAGTTGGTGTTATGTACATGATTAAACTTGACCACATGGTTGATGATAAATTACATGCACGTTCAACTGGACCATACTCATTAGTTACTCAACAACCACTTGGTGGTAAAGCTCAATTTGGTGGACAAAGATTTGGTGAGATGGAAGTTTGGGCATTATATGCATATGGTGCTGCTAATATCTTACAAGAAATCTTAACTGTTAAATCAGATGATGTTGTAGGAAGAGTAAAAGTATATGAAGATATCGTTAAAGGAAATAGAATACATCAAGCTGGTATTCCAGAAAGCTTTAGAGTATTAATTAAAGAATTCCAAGCTTTAGGATTAGATATTGCTATGGTTGATGAAACTGGTAAGAATATCGGAATTACTGAACTTGAAGCTGAAGAAAATAAAGAAAATAACTCAGTTAGTTTTGATGAAATAGAATTTGGTACTAAACCAAAAGAAGAAGATAAAGTTGGGGTTACTAAGATTGGTGAAGAACCAGAAGTGGTAGAAGAACCAATTGAAGAAAACGATGATGAATTTGAAGATGAGTTCGAAGAGGATTTTGAACCAGACTTCGATGAAGAATTTGATGGGGAGGTTGATGAATAATGGATGCTAATAGATTTGAAGGAATAAGAATTTCCATTGCGTCTCCTGAAAAAATTCGTGAATGGTCTTATGGAGAAGTTAAAAAGCCTGAAACAATTAACTATCGTACATTAAAACCTGAAAGAGATGGATTATTTTGTGAAAAAATATTTGGTCCATCAAAAGATTATGAGTGTTCGTGTGGAAAATATAAAAGATTAAGATATAAAGATATAATATGTGATAGATGTGGTGTTGAAGTTACTTCTGCTAAAGTTAGAAGAGAAAGAATGGGACACATTGAACTTGCAACACCTGTTTCTCATATATGGTTCTTTAAAGGTGTACCTTCTAGAATGGGATTAGTTCTAGATATGTCACCAAGAGATTTAGAAGAAGTTTTATACTTCGTAAGCTACGTTGTTATTAACCCAGGAAAAGCTCCACTAGAAAAGAAACAAACTTTATCTGATAAAGAATATAGAGTTTATTATGAAAAATATGGTGACAGCTTTGAAGTAGGTATGGGTGCTGAAGCAATTAAAAAATTATTAATGGAAGTTAATATTGAAGAAGAAATTGCTAAGATTCAAAAGGAATTAGATGGCGCTCAAGAACAAAAGAGAGTTAGATTATTAAAGAGACTTGAAATATTAGATGCATTTAAAGAATCTGGTAATAGACCTGAATGGATGATTATGGATGTTATTCCAGTTATTCCACCAGAATTAAGACCAATGATTCAATTAGATGGTGGTAGATTTGCTACATCTGATTTAAATGACTTATATAGAAGAGTTATTAATAGAAATAATCGTTTAAAGAAATTATTAGAATTAGGTGCTCCATCTATCATTGTTCAAAATGAAAAGAGAATGCTTCAAGAAGCAGTAGATGCTTTATTTGATAATGGTAGAAGAGGAAGAAACGTTACTGGTCCAAGTAATAGAGCCTTAAAATCATTAAGTTCAATGCTTAAAGGTAAACAAGGTAGATTTAGACAAAACTTACTTGGTAAACGTGTTGACTATTCAGGACGTTCAGTTATCGTTGTTGGACCTAACTTAAAAATGTATCAATGTGGTATTCCAAAAGAAATGGCACTTGAATTATTCAAACCTCATGTTATAAGAGGATTAATTGAAAAAGAAATAGTACATAATATTAAAGCTGCAAAAAGAATGATTGAAAATCAAGATGATAGAGTTTGGGATATAGTAGAGGAAGTTATTGAAGGACATCCAGTATTATTAAACCGTGCTCCTACATTACATAGACTTGGTATTCAAGCATTTGAACCTAAATTAATAGATGGTAAAGCTATTAGATTACATCCACTTGTTTGTCCAGCATTTAACGCTGACTTCGATGGAGACCAAATGGCTGTACACGTTCCATTAAGTTTAGAAGCACAAGCAGAAGCTAAGATTCTTATGTTAGGATCAGGAAATATATTAAAACCATCAAGTGGTGAACCAGTTGTTACTCCATCACAAGATATGGTATTAGGTAACTACTACTTAACTATGGAAAAAGTTACTGCTGAAGAAGGTAGAGTATTTAAGGATGCTAATGAAGCGTTAATGGCATATGAAAGAGGAGAAATTGATCTTCATACAAGACTTGCATTACCAGTTAATTCAATGCATCATAAAATATTCTTAGATAGTCAAAAAGATAAATATTTAGTTACTACAGTTGGTAAATTAAAATTTAATGAAATATTCCCAGATGTATACCAATATATCAATGAAGGATCTAAAGAAAACATTGAACAAGCTACACCTGATAAATATTTCATACCAATGGGTACAGATATAAAAGAATATATTCATAATTTAGCATTAGCTGCTCCTATTAAAAAGAAAACAATTCAACAATTAATAGGTCAAGTATTCAAGAGATATAAAACTACTGAAACTTCAGCTATGCTAGATAGATTAAAAGATCTAGGATTCAAGTATTCAACTAAATCTGGTATTACTATGTCAGTATTTGATATCATGACTAGTGATAAGAAAGATGAAATAATTGAAGAAGGTAAAAAGAAAATAGAACAAGTAACTAAACAATTTAATAGAGGTTTAATTACTGATGATGAAAGATATGAAAAAGTTGTTGAAATTTGGAATGGTGCAACTGCTAAAGTTCAAGATGAACTAGCAGAAATAGCTAAACATAATGGAGATAACCCAGTATTTATCATGATGGATTCTGGAGCTCGTGGATCAATGAACCAATTCTCACAAATGGCTGGTATGCGTGGACTTATCGCTAAGCCAGATGGTAAAGTAGTTGAAATCCCAGTTACTTCAAACCTTAAAGAAGGTATGAGTGTGTCTGAATACTTTATTACTGCACATGGTAACAGAAAAGGTATCGTTGATACTGCGTTAAAGACAGCAAACTCTGGATACTTAACTAGAAGATTAGTTGATGTTGTTCAAGATGTTGTTGTTAAAGAAGAAGATTGTGGAACTATTCAAGGTGTTACTGTTAGAGCATTTATTAATGATAAAGATGGTAGCGTAATTGAAAGTTTAAGAAATAGAATAGTAGGAAGATTTACTAATAAGAAAGTAATTAATCCTAAGACTAAAGAAGTAATAGTTGATAAAGATGAATATATAACTGAAAATCTAGCAGATAAGATTATTAATGCTGGTATTGAAGAAGTTGAAATCAGAACTACACTTACTTGTAAGACTCATGATGGAGTATGTAAGAAGTGTTATGGTCGTAACTTAGCAACTAATAACATAGTTGAAGTTGGAGAAGCTGTAGGTATAATGGCTGCTCAATCTATCGGTGAACCAGGTACACAATTAACAATGAGAACATTCCACTCAGGTGGTGTTGCCTCAGAAGACGATATTACTCAAGGTTTACCAAGAGTTGAAGAAGTGTTCGAAGCTAGAACTCCAAAGATTAAATCAAGTGTTGCTGAAGTTGGTGGAGAAATTACTAATATTGAAAACTTAAGTGGTAAATATAAGATTACTATTAAGAATGATAATGAAACTCATGAACAAACTACTAACTATGGTGTTAAGATCAGAGTTAATGTTGGAGATATAGTTAAACCAGGTGATATGCTTAATGATGGTGCTATTTCACCAAAAGAATTACTTGCGGTAACAGATCCAATTACTGTTCAAAGTTACATTATTCAAGAAGTTCAAAAAGTTTATGCATCTCAAGGTGTTGATATTTCTGATAAGCACGTTGAAATGATTGCTAGAAAGATGATTAATAGAATTAGAATAGTAGATAAAGGTGATACTGACATGTTAGTTGGTAAAGTTGTATCTATTCATGAATTTAGAGAAGTTAATAATAAAGTCTTAATAGAAGGTAAGAAACCAGCTACTGGTAGACCAATTCTATTAGGTATTACTAAAGCATCTCTAGAAACTGATTCGTTCTTATCAGCTGCATCATTCCAAGAAACTACTAGAGTATTAACTGATGCTGCTATTAAAGGTAAACTTGATGAATTAAAAGGATTAAAAGAAAACGTTATTATAGGTAAATTAATACCTGCTGGTACTGGTCTAAAAGCATATTCTAAAGTAGATTTCGAAATGGAAAATGAATATTATGACGAAGAACCATTAGATGTTTTAGAAGAAGAATTAGTTTAATAATTCTTCTTTTTTTGTTATAATTAAAATGGTGATAAAATGAAATGCGATAAATGTGGAAATGAAATAGAAAAAGATTCTTATTACTGCCAAGAATGTGGTAATAGAATAGAAGAAAATAATAAACCAATAAATACTAATGCGAATAAGAATTATGAACAAGTAGTAGAATTATCAAAAGAAGGATTATCTGTCCCTTATATTATTTTAGGAGCTTTATTTCCTTATATAGGAATTATATTGGGTATAATATGGAATAGACAATATCCTAGTAGAGCTAAATCTTTGATTATAGGTTTTATGATAAGTATCTTTTTATTTATATTTATCGGATTTGCAATTGTTTTTTCTAATCTAAGTAATTATGGTAGATAATTCTACCTTTTTTTGTTATAATAATGCACAGGTGATTTTATGAATAAGTCCATAGAATTTATTAAGAATAATATTGATAACGCAAGTACAGTTGTAGTTGCGGTTTCATCAGGTCCTGATTCTATGGCATTATTAAATCTATTACTAGAACTAAGAAAAGAAAAGAAATTAAAAATAGTAGTGGCTCATATTAATCATAATTTAAGAGAAGAAAGTAAAGAAGAATATGATTTTACTAGAAAGTACGCACATGATAATAAGTGTGAATTTGAAGGAATTATGTTTGATAAATATGATACTAATTCTATTGAAAATGAAGCTAGAGAAAGAAGATATGCGTTCTTTGAAAGTGTTCTTAAAAAATATAAATCTAAATATTTATTTACTGCGCATCATGGTGATGATTTAATAGAAACTATTCTTATGAGATTAACAAGAGGATCATCTCTTGATGGATATTCTGGTTTTAAAAAGATTAGTTATAGAGATAATTATGTAATACTAAGACCACTTATCTTTTATACTAAAGATGAAATACTTAAATATGTAGAAAAGAATAATATTCCATATAGAATAGATAAAACTAATTTTAGTAAGAAATATACTAGAAATAGATATAGATTAGATATATTACCACTATTAAAAAAAGAAGATGAAAATGTACATACTAAGTATCTAAAATTTAGTGAAGAACTAGAAGAAAGTAGTAATTTTATTAATGAATACGTTAATAATAAATATAAGGATATAGTTAATAAAAACATGATTAATATAGAATTATTAAAAAAAGAGAATAACTATATCATAAAAAGAATTATATATAAATATTTATTTAATATATATAAAGATGATATTAAGTTAATTGAATCTAAACACATAGATCTAATTATTGATACTATGAATAATAAATCTAATACAGAATTAACTCTACCAAAGAATATATATATAGAAAAGAGTTATGATGTATTAATGGTTAAGAATAAGGTATTTAGTGATGATTATAAAATAGAAATAACTAAAGAAACTATATTCCCATTTGGTAAGATAATTGCTTTAGATGAAACAGATATGACAGATAACTATGTATGTCATTTAGATAGTTCTTCTATTAAACTTCCAATCTATGTTAGAAATAAAAAAGATGGAGATTTTATGGAAGTACTAAATATGAATGGTAAAAAGAAAATTAAAGATATTTTTATAGATGAAAAGATAAAAAAAGATATTAGAAAGAATTATCCAGTTGTTGTAGATGCCGATGATAATATATTATGGCTTCCTGGTATTAAAAAATCAAAATATGATAGTCTAAAAACAGGAAAGTATGATATAATATTATGGTATAAAGAGGAGGAAAACAATGAGTAAAAACACTAGAAGAAGAGTAAGTCCTTACATAGCACTATTATTTATTATAATTGCTATATATTTTATTAGTACTATGGTTGGTAAAAAGGTAAATGATATTACATTTAGTACATTTAAGAAAAACTTAGATAAACAAAATGTTGAGAAAGTAGAAGTATCACCTAATTCAAAGGGATCTATATATGAAATAACAGGTAAATTAAAGAATTACGCAAGTAATGAATCATTCTATACAACTGCACCTTTAAGTGATGAAACAATTAATTTACTTAATAAATATCAATCAGAACAAAAAGATTTAAAGATTGATTATTCATCTGATCCATCATCTGGATTATTATATTCATTCTTAACAAATGTATTACCATATCTTTTATTAGCAGGATTATTAATTTGGTTCTTTAGTAGACAACTAAGTTCTAATAATAAATCAATGGAATTTGGTAAGAGTAGAGCTAAATTACAAAGTGATAAAAACAAAGTTACATTTGAAAATGTAGCAGGATTAGTTGAAGAAAAAGAAGAATTACAAGAATTAATTGATTTCTTAAAAGATCCAAAGAAATTTACTAAGATGGGAGCAAGAATACCAAAAGGAGTACTATTAGTTGGTAATCCAGGTACAGGTAAAACATTACTTGCTAAAGCAGTTGCTGGTGAAGCAAATGTTCCGTTCTATTTTATATCAGGATCTGATTTCGTAGAATTATTTGTAGGTATAGGAGCATCTCGTGTTAGAGATATGTTTAGACAAGCTAAACAAAGTGCACCATGCTTAATATTTATTGATGAAATAGATGCGGTTGGTAGACAAAGAGGTACTGGTTTAGGTGGAGGCCATGATGAAAGAGAACAAACATTAAACCAATTACTTACTGAAATGGATGGTTTTGGTACTAATGAAGGTATCATAATAATAGCTGCTACTAATAGACCAGATGTATTAGATCCAGCATTATTAAGACCAGGAAGATTTGATAGACAAATAACTGTTGGTCTACCAGATAAGACTGAAAGAGAAGATATATTAAAAGTACATGCAAAGAATAAAACATTTGAAAAGAATGTTGTTCTAAAGAATATAGCTCAAAGAACAGTAGGATTCTCAGGAGCAGATCTAGAGAACTTACTAAATGAAGCTGCACTTCTTACTGTAAGAAGAAATAAAGATGCTATTGGTATGGGTGAAATAGATGAAGCATACGATAGAGTAATTATGGGTCCAGCTAAGAAGACTAGACAATATACTGAAAAAGAAAAAAGAGTTGTTGCATACCATGAAGCAGGACATGCTGTTGTTGGTATTAAGTTGGATGGAGCAGATGATGTTCAAAAGATTACTATAATACCAAGAGGTCAAGCTGGTGGTTATAACTTAATGCTTCCAAAAGAAGAAAAGTTCTTAGCTACTGAAAGAGAATTACTTGATAAAATAAGTGGATATCTTGGTGGTAGAGTTGCTGAAGAATTCATGTTTGGAGAAGTAACTACAGGAGCTTCTAATGACTTTGAAAAAGCTACTAAAATAGCAAGAGCAATGGTTACAGAATATGGTATGAGTGAACTTGGACCAATTCAATTAGAAGAAGAAACTTCAAGTGTATTCTTAGGAAGAGATTATAATAAGAGTAGAAACTTCTCATCTCAAGTTGCATTCCAAATAGATGAAGAAGTTAGAAAAATTATCAATACTCAATATAATATTTCTAAGAAATTAATTAAAGAAAATAAAGATCTATTAGACTTAATAGCTAAAGCTTTATTAGATAAAGAAACATTAACTAGAGAAGAAATAGAATACCTAGTTAAGAATAAAAAGCTTCCTAAAGAAGATGAAGTGTTAGAAGAAAAGAAAGAAGAAAAAAAGGAAGAAGTTAAAAAAGAAACAAAAACAACTAAGAAAGAAACAAAAAAAGAAGATAAAAAGACTACTAAAAAGGATAAGTAATTATCCTTTTTTCATTGCTTAAAAAATGAAAAAGTGGTATCCTTATAATAGGGAGAACCGATGAAGTATGAGTAAAAAAAGAGTTGTATTTATTTCATTTTTTATTATTTTTATTCTTTCAGTATCATTTATATTAAGTACTCTTAATATGAGTGAAGTAGATGCTTTAGGAGCATCTTCTGGAGATAGGATTCATTTTATTAATGTAGGTAATGGTGATTCTATTCTCATTGAAAGTGGAGGAAAATATGGCCTTATAGATGCAGGAAAAAAAGAAGCACATGTTGCCAACTATCTAAAATTGATACTTGGCGATAATAAGAAGCTTAGTTTTGTCATTCTTACTCATAGGCATAAAGACCATTATGGTGGAATGCTTGATGTATTAAAAGGTACAAGTACTACTGAATCATTTATATCTAACAAAACAACTTTATATATAGGTGAATGTAGAAGTACTAATGTAAATTCAACAGGTCAAAAAATGCAAAATAGTATTATATCCGCTGTTTTAGCAAAAGGTGGTAAAGTAATAGAATTTGGTGATGGACCTGATAAAGCATACAATATAACAGGTATAGGTAGCAATGGAAAACCAACTAGACCTAAAGATACAATAAGTGGTGCCAATTCTTTTAAACTAGGTAATTTTGAATTATATTTAATGAATCTTGAACATGATCATGCAACAATTAGTACTAGAAATACAGCTGATGATGATAACAGAAACTCTATAGTAACATTAGTTACTCATTCTCCATCTGGTAAAACAGCTCTTTTAGCTGGGGATATGGAAACAGATGATGAAGATAGATTCTTATGTACTAAAGAAGCAAGTACTGCAAAAGAATGTAGAACAAGAAAAAAAGGTAAAAAAACAGAGAAACAAATAATACAAAATATAGATATATTAAAACTAGGTCATCATGGTACGAATACGGCAAATCAAATTAGTTTTTTGAGTTATGTAAATCCATCAATTGCGATAGTTAGTATTTTTGCTAAAGAACCAGAAGATGCCGTAAAAATGAATATGAATGCACTTAGATATTTATCTGAAAAAGGAAAGAAAGTATATGTTACTGGATATGATTTAGATAATTCATATGTAGATTTTACTAATACAAAGAGTGATACTATTAAAAAGAAAAAATCAATTTTAATTACATTTAAAAGTGATAAAACAATTAAAGTAACAGATGCAGAAGGAAATGCATTATCTAAAGTATCAGTATATAAAAGTGATAGTCCATCATCATTTCCACATTGGACTACTATAAACTGGGGTGGAAAAGATGGTAAAATGTATTATACTTCTAAAGATACTTTTGTAAAAGATATGTATAAAGTTGGTAGCAATTGTTACATGTTCCATTCTTATTCTGGTGTTCAATTAAAAGGTTGGTTACAAATGGGTGGACGCTTTTTCTATTTTAGTTCAGGAGATGGATATAGATTAACTGGTACTAATAAGTCAGTTGGTGGTAGTACAGAAAAATATACCTTTAATACAGGAACAGCATGTAATTCAACAAATGGTTATTTAGTTAGTGCAAAGAGTTGGGGAGGAACAACAGGTATCTTGAAAACAACTTCCAAAAGATGGTTCTATTTAAAAAGTAGTAAAGTACAAACAGGATGGCAAGATATAAAAGTAAAAGTAAATGGTAAATCAGTTACAGGTAGATATTATTTTGAAGCAAGTGGTAAATTTACAACTCAAACTGATAATGGTTTGATGGTAGTTGGATTACAAACTCTTAATGATCCTGATAATAAAAAACAATATGTTTATTACTTTGAAGAAACTGAAGGCGAAACATATGGTATGATGCAAAAAGGAATGGTAAAAACAAAGAGTGGAGATACATATTATTTTAATGCTGATAATGGTAGAAGAGAAACCGGATGGAAAACTGTAAATGGTGAAAAATTCTATTTTAATCCATCAGATTCTGGCAAGATGGTTACAGGATTCTTTAAAATAAATGGGGATACATATTATTTTAAAAAGACAGGAGAATTAGGAGTTAAAGGTAAAAAACTTACAGGCTGGATTTCAATTGGTAGTGGTGACTACTATTTAGGTTCTGATGGTAAAGTACAAACAGGATGGCATAAAAAAGATGGTAAATATTATTATCTTAGAAAAAATGCTAATGGTGATAATTTAAAAGGCTCTGCAGTAGCTGGTGAAACTATTACTCTTAGTGGTAAATCTTATACATTTACTAGTGGTGGAGTTTGTTCGAATTGTAAGGGTGATGTTAAAAAACCAACTAAGAGTTATTGTAATAATGCAGTATATGATGGAACTAAACAAATAATTACAAAAGATCCTGCTAAAGGTTATACATTTACTGGTAATGAACGTAAAAATGTAAATTCTTATACTGTTACTGCATCATTAACTGATGGTTATTGGTGGGGTAATTATAATTCTAGTGATGTTACATTTAAATGTAATGTAAATGCTGCTAATATAAATGATGTAACTGTAACAGTTGATGATCAAAATTATACTGGTTCAGCAATTACTCCAAATTTAACAGTAAAATTAGGTAGTAAGACTTTAACTAAAGATACTGACTATACAGTAGCATATTCAAATAATACAAAAGTAGGTACTGCATCAATTGTATTAACAGGTAAAGGTAACTTTAATAGAACTAAAAAATCTAGTTTTAAAATAGTAGATGAGGATATAGTTTTATTAAATACTACAAATATGAATATTAGTAATAATAGATTATATATTAGATTATCAGGATCCAATTATATTAATAAAACTACATTATTAAACAATGTTAGAAATAATTCAAATAAAAAGATAAGGAATAAGAGTGATGTCGAGGTCACATCAAATAACAGTAATATAGGTACAGGATTTAAAATTAAATCTAATAAAAAGGAATATCCAATTGTTGTGTCTGGTGATTTAGATGGAACAGGAACTATTAACGCAAATGACTTAGCTATTGTTTATAAACATCTAGTAACTTCTAGTTCTTTAAATGATTTATCTAAAGCGGCAGGTGATATAGATGGTTCTGGAACAATTAATGTTCAAGATATTAGAAATATCTATTTAAAGGTAATTGGGGCTAATTAATAAGAGGTAGAATATGAGAAAGAAGAAATATATTATTATTGGAATTTCTATTATTGTTATTGGTCTTATTATAAGTACTGTTTGTTTGTCTTTAAAAAATAATCCTAAAAAAATAAAGGGATCAATTACTGAAACTGATGTATCATTAAATCTTACATGTACTAAGACTGCTTTAGAATTAAATGAAAGTACATCTTGTTCATTAACTTTAAATACTGGTTCATATAATGCAGTATCATTTCAAGGCTTATTAACTAGTAATTCAAATGTAACAATATCAAATATTCAAAAAGGAGAAGGATGGACTACAGAAGATTCTACTTCACCTATTCTAATTTATTATAAAGAAGCTGGATTTGATCCAGGAGTTGTAACTATAGTTACATTTGATATTACTGCAGTAAGTGAAGGAACAGGTTCTATAAAAATAGGAAAACAAAAAGGCGACTTGTTCATGAGTTATGAAGATGGAGATTTAAATACAATTGTTAATCTTAATGAACAAAATTTAGGTATAACAGTAGGAACAACAACTACTGCAGTATCATCTGATGATTCAACTTTAAGTAACTTATGGGTAGATGAAACTGATGTTCTTAGTACTCTTACTTATACAGTTGGTTCAGATATAACATCAGTTACTGTAACACCTGAAACTACTAATCCAAGAGCATCATTTACAGGTGGAGGTGTTATTGAATTAGTAGAGGGAAATAACCCAGTAACCATTCATGTGGTTGCGGAAGATGGTACTACTAATAGAGACTATGTATTAGTAATAATGAAAACACCATCTCCAACTGCTAATGAAGACTTCTTATCAAGTCTTTCAATAACACCAGGTTCATTAAATGAAACATTTGATTCTAATACTTTCACTTATACTTCAAATGTTGATAATTCAGTAGAAACTGTTACTATATCTGGGGCATCTATTAATCCAGATTCAGTAGTAACAGGATTAGGAGAATATCTATTAAATGAAGGAGTTAATTACATTGATATAAGTGTAATGTCTACTGATGGAGTTGTTTATACTTATACAATAGCAGTAACAAGAGGAGAAACACCAGAAACGGAAGATGAAAAGAGTAATGATTCTTTTGTATCTGAAATACTAGTTAACAATGAAACAGTTAATCTTGAAACAATGACTATAGAAGTTGAATATCTAGATAATGATAGTGTTGAAGTATTTGTAATACCTAATTCAGAAAGTGCAACAGTATCAGGAGATATAGGAGAAAGACAAATAGAAGTAGGTGAAAATACATTAAATATAATTGTTACAGCAGAAGATACTACTTCAACAACTTATACATTAAAAGTCATTAGAAAGGCTGATTCGTCAGACGATAATAGTGATGATGATGTAATATCTGAAATAGATAAGAATACTGATACAACTGATAATCAGGGTCAAACAGATAATCCAGATCAAACTGATAATCAAGATCAAATTGATAATCAAGATCAAATTGATAATCCGGATACATCTACTAATTCAGATACTAAAAATAAATGTATATTAAAAAGTGATAGGTATAAAATAGATAATACTAATTTAAAGATAATAGATGTTAGTATAAATGATCCAGCTGAAACAATAAAGAAAGAACTTACAGCAACATGTGGTAAAATTACAGTTATAGATGAAAAAGTTGTTTTAGAAGATGGAGTGGATGAGATAATCTATAATATTGAAAGATCATGGAAACCTGGAACAGGTAATAATATAATTAAATATGGAATTATATTTTCTATTATTATTGGATTAACAGGAATAGGTTTTATAATAAGAATAAAATTGATTAAGAAGGATAAGTAATTATCCTTTTTTTCTTGAATAATAATAATTCTAGTGTTATAATTGTCTTATAGTAGCAAGGTGTCTTGTGAATGCTAATAAATGAGGTATGTATATGAAAAATAAAAAAGTATTGATTATAGTATTAGCTTTAGTTTTTGTAGGTATAACAACACTAGTAATAACTACATTATACCCAAAACAAAAAAGAGTTAGTGGATCAGTTTCAGATATATATAATGGTGCATCTATTACATGTGCTAAAGAAAGTTTAGAAAAGAATGAAGAAACAACATGTACTTTAAAATTAAATACAGGTAGTTATCCAGTTACTTCATTTCAAGGTAAAATAGCTTCTAGTTCAAATCTAACTTTATCTAATATTCAAGTAAATCAAACAGATTGGGTACTTCTTGGAGAAGCTTCATTTAATATAGCTTTAGTAAGAGTTACACCACTTGCATTAAATACAACAGTTGATATAGCATCATTTAAAGTTACAGCAGGTTCAAGTACAGGTACTGGAAGTATTAATTTAGAAAAATTAAATGGACAATTATCAATTGGTTATGAAGATGGAACTTATGGTTCAACACTTAATCTAGAAGAAATAAGTAAATCTGTTTCTATTACTGAAACAGTAACACCAGCTAGTAGTGATGCTTCATTAAAAACATTAAAAGTTAATGGTACTAGTGTATTAAATAATTTAAGTATAACAGTTGATAACAATGTAACAAGCGCTACTATAGTAGCTGAAGCAAATCATTCAGGAGCAACTGTTACAATAGATGGAAATGGTACTGTAGAGTTAAATGAAGGAAACAATTCAGTTAATGTTACAGTAGTAGCGGAAAATCAAACTACTACACAAGTTTATACTATAGTAATAACTAGACGTCCTTCTCAATCAGAGCAAATGGATGTACTTACTAGTTTATCAATATCACCTGGAAGCTTAAATGAGACATTTGATCCATCAACAAATAATTATACAGCAACAGTTCCAAATAATGTTGATAGTATCACTATTAGTGCTACTGCTGGAAATTCAAGTTCAACAGTTCCACTACAAGAATCATATCCATTATCTGTAGGATTAAATACTATAACAATTACAGTTACTACACCATCAAATGTAGTTAATACATATACATTAAAAATAACACGTGAAGGAGAAACAACACCTAAGAGCAATGATGCAACAATTAAATCTGTAAAAGTAGATGGTATGGATGTAGATTTAAATACATTAACTACTACAGTTGAATATGAAAATAATGATTTTGTTACAATAGAAGTTACACCAAATAATTCAAAAGCTAAAGTTACTGGAAAAATTGGTTCACAATTAGCAGTTGTAGGTGAAAATAGTTATGATATTACAGTAACAGCAGAAGATGGAACTACTAAGAATGAAATTACTTTAATAGTTGTAAGAAAAGAACAAGATTCAAAGAGTGATGACAGTAAAATTACTTGTACATTATCTAGTAGTAAATACAATATAGATAATACTAATCTTAAAGTAACTGGAGTTAGTCTTGATGATAATGAAAATACAATAAAGAACAATATTAAAGCATCTTGTGGAACAATAACAGTATCAAATGAAAAAGTAATATTAACAACTGAATCAGGTACAGTAACATATTTAATAGAAAGAGTATGGTTTGCTAAGACAGGAAATGAAGTTGTTAAATATTGGATTATATTTGGTATAGGAATTGTTCTAGTAGGTATTGGTATTGGAATAAAAGTTGTACTAAATAAGAAACAAAAATAGCACATATTAATATGTGCTTTTTTATTGAATAAAAATGTTAATTATGATAGGATTATAATAGGAGAATTATAATATGAGAAAGACTAAAATACTATTAATTTTTATCTTTGTTATAAATATATGTGCAGTTTTTTTTCCTTTTTACAATAATGATAATACTGTACATGCTGCTTTATCATCAAGTACATATGGTAAAATACATTTTATCAATGTAACACTAAGCAAAGCTAACTCAGATGCTATTTTACTAGAAAGTAATGGTAAACTATGTCTGATTGATACAGGTAATCCTGCATCATATGGTACAGGTTCAGGTAAAATCACATATACTGATGCTGATGGTAAAAAAGTAGCAGATTATATAAAAAGTATAGGTGGGACTCATTTAGATTATATAATTGTGACACATAGTCATTCCGATCATATAGGTGGAGTTAAACAAATTGTTGATAGTGGTTTAGTAGATAGTAATACAAAATATTATTATAGAAAACAATATACAGATGATCCAAATAATAAAAACAAAACTGATGATCAATTTAATAATGATAAATATGGTATGAATAATGAGTATTATTACAATATCGCAGTAAAAGCAATAAGAAGTAAGACCAGTAATTTAATTGATGTTACTGATAATACAAATATAAATATTACTGTTGGTAATTTTAAAATAAAATTATTAAATACAGAATCTTGGAACAATAAAGGAAATACAGGGATTAATCCAAGAGAAAATAATAATGCAATATATTCATATGTAACAATTGGGAATAAAAAGGTATTATTAACTTCTGATATGGAAACTATAGATGAACAAAGATTAATAAACAATGGTAGTATAGGCAAAATAGATTTATTAAAAATGGGGGATCATGGTTTAGCAAATGCTTCATCTATTAGCTTTTTAGATACAGTTAAACCAAATGGTGTAGTAGTATCAGGAACTATTAATTATGATATACATGAACAAAACTTACCAGGTATGAGGCATATTTTAAATAAAGGATATGTAAGTGAAATATATTTTACTAGTAAAGTTAAAAAAGCTATTATCGCAGAATTTACTAGCACAAGTTATACATTAAAAAATGCAGATAATTCTACACCAATTTCTAATTCAAAGATTACTTTAGACGTAGTAAAAAGTGGTGAGTGGACTAGAATAATGAGAGAAAAATCCGAGTATGGTTGGTATGTATTAGATTCGAATGATAATCCTAAAAAGGGTTGGTACAAATCAGGAGACTATTGGTATCTTCTTAATACTAAAAGTGGTATTATGATGACAGGTTGGAGGGGTAATTACTATCTTAATCCTACTGTTGGTGGATCCATTCCAGAAGGAGCAATGGTAACTGGTTGGTTAAAAGATGGTGGGAAATGGTACTATTTAAATCCTTCTGAGACAGATTCAGTATTTAAAGAAGGTGAATGTGTTAGGGGATTTAGAAAAATAGGTGGAAAATGGTATTATTTCTATACAGCAAAGGATGATGGAATAACATGTGCAATGAATACAAATACTACTCATACAATAGGTGATCAAACATTTAAATTTAATAGTAATTCTGAATGTACTAATTTCTCTGGTTTTGCAAATAAACCTACAGCAGATAATTATTGTAAGGCAACTACTTATAATGGAAGTAGTCAAACTATTACAAAAACAGCTGGAACTGGATATACATTCTCAAATAACTCAAAAACAAATGCTGGATCATATAAAGTTACAGCTTCATTAAAGAATGGTTATTTATGGAGTAATACAACATCAGATGATGTAACATTTACATGCGCTATAAGTCAGGTTAATATAAGTGGTGCATCAATATCATCTATATCGGATGTTCAATATACTGGAAGTGCTATTAAACCGACACCAACTGTTAAAATATCATTAAATGGAACTACAAAAACATTAATAAAAGATACAGATTATACAATTAGTTATTCAAATAATATAAAGGTTGGAAAGGCAACTTTAAAAATAACAGGTAAAGGAAATTATTCAGGGTCTAAATCAGTTTTATTTAATATAGTTGATAATGGTTTATCATTTATAGATACTACTAATATGAAAATAAGAGATAATAAAGTATATATAACTTTAAAAAATGGATTATCAATTAATAAAAATACATTATTTAATAATATTAGTAATAGTAATGGTAAAAGGTTATATGATAGTAAGAATAATGAGATAATAAGTAGTTCTGAATTAGTTGGAACCGGATATAAAATAATAGCCGCTGGAAAAGAATATCCAATTGTAGTATATGGGGATATAGATGGCACAGGAGACATAAATGTTAATGATTTAGCAATAGTCTATAAATATATAGTTGAACCTAATTCAATACATTTAACAGGTCTTAATAAAGAAGCAGGGGATACTGATAATAATGGGGTTGTAGATACTAATGATTTAAGAAACATATATATGATTATAGTAAAGTAGAGATGATAATATGAAAAAGAAAAAATATTTAATTATTGGTGGAATACTTGTTACATGTGGTTTATTAATTGCGGTATTTAGTTTTACGAATAAAGGTGATTTTAAGAAAATAAAGGGTGACGTAACAGAAGGGAGTGCATCTTTAAATCTTAGTTGTGATAAAACATCATTAGAGTTGAATGAGACAACAACATGTTCATTAACACTAAATACTAGTATTTATAGGACAATATCTTTCCAAGGATTAATATCTTCAAGTTCTAATATAACTATTTCAAATGTAGTAAAAGGAGAAGATTGGCAAACACAAGATTCTACTTCCCCTATATTAGTTTATTATAGAGCTGAATCATTTGATCCTGGAGTTGTACCAATTGCTACTTTTAATATGACTGCTACTGCAGAAGGAACTGGTTATGTTAAAATTGGAAAACAAAAAGGTAAACTTGTTATGAGTTATGAAGATGGTAATCTTGGTGTAGTAGTTAACTTAGATGAAAAAATTACAAATATTAGTGTAGGAGATTCAACAGAACCATCTGTTTCTCATGATGCATCATTAAAGCATTTATATGTTAATGATGAAGATGTTTTAGAAACATTAACATATACAGTCGATTCTGACATTGAATTAGTTACTATAGAACCAGAATGTAATAGTTCTGGCGCTGTAATAACTGGAGGAGGAATTATACCTCTTAATTATGGTAATAATAATGTACCTATAATTGTATTAGCAGAAGATGGTTTTGAAACACAAATATACAACATAAGTATATATAGAACGCCATCTTCAAGTGTAAAAGAAGATTTCTTATCAAGTCTTTCCATAACACCAGGAACTATAAATGAAGAATTTAGTTCCAATAAATATTCTTATACTGCAACTGTATCATCATCAGTAAATACAGTAACAATAAATGCTGAAGCTGTAAAAGAATCTTCAACAGTAACTGGTACTGGTGAGAAAGAACTAGTAATTGGGGATAATTTTATTGCGATAGATGTTACATCTTCAGATGGAGTAACAAATGAATATATGCTAGTTATTACTAGAAGTGAATCATCAGGTGGAGATGAAGAGGACGATCCTGTTGAAAAGAGTACTGATGCGTCAATTAAATCTATTACTGTAGATGGAATAGAAGTTGACTTAAATACCTTATCTATTACTTTAGATTATATGAATAATGACATAGTTGAAGTGATAGTAACACCTAATGATTCAAAAGCAATTGCTAAAGGTGATATTGGTGATAGACAAATAAGTGTTGGTGAAAATATTCTAGAATTATTTGTTGAAGCAGAAGATGGCACAAGAAATATATTTAATTTAACTATAATTAGAAAAAATAAAGAGGAATCTGGTGGAGAATCAGAGGATAATGTATGTCAATTAACTAGTGATAAATATAAAATTGATAATGTTAATTTAAAAATATTAAATGTTAATATTGAAGATTCTATAGAGACAATAAGAGATAATATTAAGACTACATGTGGAACAATAACCATTACAAAAGATAAAGTAGTATTAGTATATGGATCAAGTAATAAGAAATATATAATAGAAAGATCATGGTATCCAAAAACAGGTAATGATGTTATTAAGTATTGGATAATATTTGGAATATTCATTGGATTAGTAGTTGCAGGGATTGTTATCAAATTAATACTAAATAAGAAACAAAAATAGCACATATTAATATGTGCTTTTTTTCTTTAAAAAATAACAAAAAAACATTGACTTTTAATATTCAAAATGTTATATTATTAATGCTGATTAATTGGAGTTTTGTTTTGAAGGCAAAACTTTAATTTATATCATAAAAAGAAACACTAGGATGTGTGTAAAGAAAGGAGTATTAAAATGCCTACAATAAATCAATTGGTAAAAAATAGTCGTAAGAAGAAAACTAGAAAGAGTAAATCTCCAGTTTTAAATGTTAGACTAAATAGTTTAACTAAGAAAACTAGAGAATTACCATCTCCACAAAAACGTGGAGTATGTACTCGTGTTGGTGTTACTACACCAAAGAAACCTAACTCAGCTTTAAGAAAATATGCTAAAGTTAAGTTAAGTAACGGAAGAGAAGTTAATGCTTACATTCCAGGTGAAGGACATAACTTACAAGAACACAGCGTAGTTCTTATCCGTGGAGGAAGAGTTAAGGACCTTATCGGAGTTCGTTATCATATTGTAAGAGGAACACTTGATACAGCTGGAGTTAACGAAAGAAAACAAGGTCGTTCAAAATATGGTGCTAAAAAACCTAAGAGTAAAAAATAATAGATAGAAAGGAGATAACATATGAGAAAAAGACATGTATTTAGTAGAGATGTTTTAGCAGATCCTATATACAATTCTAAAGTAGTAACAAAGTTAATTAACAGAGTTATGTTAGATGGTAAAAGAGGAAAAGCTCAAACTATAGTATATAAAGCATTTGACTTAGTTCAAGAAAAGACAAATGAAAATCCTAATGATGTATTTACTAAAGCTATGGAAAACGTTATACCAGCTATTGAAGTTAAATCAAGAAGAGTTGGTGGAGCTAACGTACAAGTTCCAGTAGAAGTAACTGCAACAAGAGGTGAAGCATTAGCATTAAGATGGATTGTTGGTTCTGCTCGTACTAGAGGCGGAAGATCAATGGCTGAAAAATTAGCTAATGAAATTATTGATGCTTCAAATGAAATGGGAGCAGCATTTAAGAAAAAAGAAGACGTTCATAGAATGGCAGAAGCTAATAAAGCATTTGCTCATTATAGATGGTAGAAAGGATAAAATTTATGGGTCGTGAATATTCATTAGAAAAAACAAGAAACTTCGGAATAATGGCTCACATTGATGCTGGTAAAACAACAACAACTGAGAGAATTCTATTCCATACACATAAAATCCATAAAATTGGTGAAACACATGATGGTGCTTCACAAATGGACTGGATGGCACAAGAACAAGAAAGAGGTATAACAATTACTTCAGCAGCTACAACAGCCTTCTGGAAAGGATATAGATTAAATATTATCGATACTCCAGGACACGTAGACTTTACTGTTGAAGTATCTAGATCATTAAGAGTATTAGACGGAGCTGTTGCATTATTAGATGCACAAGCTGGTGTTGAACCTCAAACTGAAACTGTTTGGAGACAAGCTTCAGAATTCAAAGTACCAAGAATTATCTTTGCTAATAAGATGGATAAAGTTGGTGTAGATTTTAATTACACTTTAAAAACTATCAAAGATAGATTAGGTGTTAAATTTGCTCCAATTGAATGGCCAATAGGTGCAGGAGATGAATTCGAAGGTGTTGTAGATATAATTACTAGAAAGGCATATATCTATGATGGAAAGCCTGAAGAAGAACCAAAAGAAGTTGAAATCCCTGAAGATTTAAAAGATTTAGTTGAAGAAAAAAGAGCTGAATTAATAGATACAATAGCTGAATATGATGATGCAGCTATGGAAAAATATCTTGAAGGAGAAGAATTAACAGAAGAAGAAATTAAAAAATGTATTAGAACTGGTGTTCTAGCAGCTGATTTCTTCCCAGTTATGTGTGGTACTGCATATTGTAATAAGGGTGTTAAATTATTACTTGATGCTGTATTAGATTACTTACCTGCTCCTACTGATATTCCATCAGTTAAAGGTACAGATATGGATGGAAATGAAATTGAAAGACATCCATCTGATAATGAACCATTCAGTGCATTAGCATTTAAGGTTATGACAGATCCTTTCGTAGGTAAATTAACATTCTTTAGAGTATACTCTGGTCACTTAAATAGTGGATCATATGTATTAAACTCAAGTAAGGGTGAAAAAGAAAGAGTTGGAAGAATACTTCAAATGCATGCTAACTCAAGAACTGAAATTTCAGAAGTATTCACTGGAGATATAGCTGCAGCAGTTGGTCTTAAAGATACAACTACAGGAAATACTTTATGTGATGAAAAACATCCATGTATTCTTGAATCAATGGAATTCCCAGAACCAGTTATTGAATTAACTGTTGAACCAAAGTCTAAAGCAGACCAAGAAAAAATGGGTATTGCATTACAAAAACTTGCAGAAGAAGATCCAACATTTAGAGCAAGTACTAACCAAGAAACAGGACAAACTATTATCGCTGGTATGGGTGAATTACACTTAGATATCATCGTTGATAGAATGAAGAGAGAATTCAACGTTGAATGTAACGTAGGTGCTCCACAAGTTGCTTATAGAGAAACTATTACAGTAGCTGGTGATTGTGAAGGTAAATACATTAAACAATCAGGTGGACGTGGACAATACGGACATGTTGTTATTAACTTTGAACCTAATAAGGATAAAGGTTATGAATTCGTTGATGCAGTTGTTGGTGGTGTAGTTCCAAGAGAATATATCCCAGTAACTGATAAAGGATTACAAGAAGCTATGGAAACTGGTATTTTAGCTGGTTATCCAATGATAGATATTAAAGCTACATTACATGATGGATCATACCACGAAGTTGACTCATCTGAAATGGCATTTAAGATTGCTGCTTCTATGGCTTTAAAAGAAGCTAAGAATAAATGTAAACCAGTATTACTTGAACCAATTATGGATGTTGCAGTAGTTGTTCCAGAAGAATACTTAGGTAACGTTATGGGAGATTTAACTGCTAGACGTGGTAAACCTATGGGACAAGAAGCTATGGGTAATGCATTAAGAATTAATGCTATGGTACCACTATCAGAAATGTTTGGTTATGTTACTAACTTAAGAAGTAATACACAAGGTAGAGGAACTTACCAAATGAAATTTGATCACTATGAAGAAGTTCCAAAGAACATAACAGAAGAGATTGTTAAGAAAAACACTAAAAATTAATAAAAAACCGAATAATACTTGATATTTTTTCAAGAATTAGATAAAATATTTTTGTACATTAAAAAAGGAGGAATTTAAAATGGCAAAAGAAAAATTTGATCGTTCAAAACCACATGTTAACATTGGTACTATTGGACACGTTGACCATGGTAAAACAACTTTATCTGCAGCTATCTCAAAGAGACAAGCAGAAAAAGGTATGGGTCAATTTAAAGATTATGCTGAAATAGATGGAACACCTGAAGAACAACAAAGAGGTATTACTATCACAACAGCACATATCGAATATGAAACTGAAAAGAGACACTATGCACACGTAGACTGCCCAGGACACGCTGACTATGTTAAAAACATGATCACTGGTGCTGCTCAAATGGACGGAGCTATCTTAGTTATAGCTGCTACAGATGGTGCTATGGCTCAAACAAGAGAACACATCTTACTAGCTCACCAAGTTGGTGTACCAAGAATCGTTGTATTCATCAACAAGTGTGATATGGTAGACGATCCAGAAATGTTAGAATTAATTGAAATGGACGTTAGAGAATTATTAACTAAATATGGATATGACGGAGATAATACTCCATTCGTATATGGTTCTGCATTAAAGGCTCTTGAAGGAGATCCAAAATATGTAGAAAAAATTGATGAATTAATGGATATTATTGATGAATATATCCCAACTCCAGTAAGAGACGTTGATAAGCCATTCTTAATGAGCATTGAAGATGTATTCACAATTACTGGACGTGGTACAGTTGTTACTGGACGTGTTGAAAGAGGAAGATTAAATCTTAACGAAGAAGTTGAAATCGTTGGTATCAAACCTACTCAAAAAACAGTTGCTACTGGTATTGAAATGTTCAGAAAACAATTAGACTATGCTGAAGCTGGAGATAACGCTGGTGTATTACTACGTGGTATCAACAGAGAAGACGTAGAAAGAGGACAAGTTCTTGCTAAACCAGGATCAGTTACTCCACATACTAAATTTGAATGCCAAGTTTATGTATTAAGTAAAGAAGAAGGTGGAAGACATACTCCATTCTTCACAAACTATCGT
>JAFWJA010000019.1 GCA_017511805.1 Bacilli bacterium | reverse complement strand
GTGAGACAGTTCGGTCCCTATCCGTCGTGGGCGTAGGAAAATTGAGGAGATCTATCCTTAGTACGAGAGGACCGGGATGGACATACCTCTGGTGTATCTGTTGTAGCGCCAGCTGCAGTGCAGAGTAGCTATGTATGGAATTGATAACCGCTGAAAGCATCTAAGCGGGAAGCAACCTTCAAGATAAGTTTTCCCATATTTTTATAATAGTAAAATCCCAGAAAGACTATCTGGTTGATAGGCTGGAGATGGAAGAGTAGTGATACTTTGAGTCGACCAGTACTAATAGATTGAGGATTTAACCATAACTAATTTGTTGCACATTATCATGTTTTCAGAGAATGATTGACATTTTAATTTTTATATATTATAATTAATTTATCAGTGATTATAGCAGAGTGGAAATACCTGTTCCCATCCCGAACACAGAAGTCAAGCACTCTAACGCCGAAGATAGTGTTAAGCAAAAATAGGACGTCGCTGATATTTTTTTTGAAAGGGCCCTTAGCTCAGCTGGCTAGAGCATCTCGTTTGCACCGAGAAGGTCAGGAGTTCGAATCCCCTAGGGTCCACCAGATTGGTAAAAAAAATAGACTTTTTAAAGTCTATTTTTTATTTACAAAATACATTATTAAAAATACTATTGCTGATAGTATAATTGCGGATATTAAACCCCAAGTTGTTATAATATATAATGCTTCATCTAATGTCATGTGAAATCCAGTTTCACCAAAAAAATTCATATTACCAAAAACAACTATAAAAAATCCTGATGTTAATACATAACATAATAAAAAGATTAATATTTTTTTTTTCATTTATAATTCTCCATTTCTATCATATATCATAATTATAACATTTTTAAATAATAATTGCATATATTAAATTTTTTGTTATAATGAAAATAGGATAGGAGGTTTTGTTATGAATAGTATTTTACTTGTATTAACTAGTTTAGATTCCAAAGTTTTCTTCGATGAAGATGAAAAATATAGAGAATTATTGAATAGAATTGATAGACAAAGAGATAAAAAAAATCTAGATTTAAGTCTATTATGTTTTTATTCTAATGAAGAATACTATGTATCTAGAAGAATAGTAGAAAAGATAAATCAAATGAGAGATGACTATCCTAAATTAGTTCTAGGGCGATCATTTACTAAAAATGATGGAAACCTAACATCTTTTAACTATGTAAAGCATGATAAGAATAAAGAATATGTTTATTCTTATATGATTAAATATTTATCTAAATTTATTGATATTGGTGAAATAATGATATTTGATGATAATTTAAAATTACCACCTGAAGAATTAAGTAAGATTTTTGGAGAAAGAAAGTATTCAATTAATAAAAATGTAGAGGTACCTAAAAAGAAGAAGTATTTATTTAAGACTATTTAATAGTCTTTTTATTTATGTTTAATATTAAACCTACCAAAATTAAGTAACAAAGAAGGCTTGATCCACCATAACTAATAAAAGGTAATGTAATACCAGTGATAGGGAACAATCCTAAATTCATTCCGATATTTTGTATTTGTTGAAAAATAAGCATTGCTATTATCCCTGATAATAGTATTTTATTCCTTTGAGTTAAATCTTTAGCAATCATTATTAAATTTGTATCAAAGATAACTAATAAAATTATTAGTGCGATTGCTGATATAAAACCAAAATTAGAAAAGAATATTGATATTATAAAATCAGTTTGAGCTTCAGGTATATATATTGGAGTTTTACCTAGACCATATCCATAAAAAGGGGAAGAACCTATAGCTGCTAGTGCATTTTCTAGTTGCATTCCTTCTTTATTTTTCCACTCTAATAATCTATCCATTCTATAAAAAAAATCTGTTCCAAATATATTTATGAATAAATCTGATTTAAAAAAATATAAATATAAAAATGAACCTAGTAATATACTTACAACAATAAAAGAAATTATAAACCATCTATATCTTATTCCAAATACAAATAACATGACAATTAATATTATGAAATAAATTATAACATTGCCAGTATCTGGTTCTAAAAAAGTTAATATTGCAGGCAATAAAGTAATAATTAAGCATTTTAGTATTATCAAAATTTCATTTTTTAAACTCTTTTTCATATTCTTATACTTATCTAGTTCAGCTGCGAGAGAAATAATTAAAAATATTTTCATGAATTCACTAGGTTGAAAAGTACCAATACCTGGTATTTCAAACCATGCAGTTGCGCCATTAACTTTACTTCCAAAAATTAGAACAAGTATAAGTAATATGATATTAATAATATATGCTATTTTACTATATTTATAAAAGAATCCTTTTTTCATTTTATATATTATGAATATCAATAAGAAACCTGTTAAATACCATAATATTTGTTTTATAAATAAATATTTGTAGTTTGTAGATAGAATAAATGAAGAACTATATATAGTCATAACACTTATTAAAGAAAAAAGGATTAAACAAATAATTAATCTTACATTTTTCATATTTTAACCTCTATTTTATTATTAAGTATTATTTAAAAAAATATGCATAATATTTAATTAAAGGAGGTAAAAAATGAATAAAGATTTACCAAATATTTTTAAAGGAAAAGTTGATAAAGAATCTAATCAAAGAATTGCCTATATATCAAAGGAAGTAAAGAAAGAAAGGAATAATTCAAATGAAGGAAGTAATATTAAAAAACAGATAAAGGATATATTTAATTCAGATAAGTTTTTATATAAAGCTGAAACCTTAATCACATTAAATACAGGTGATAAAATAAAAAAGACTATTATTGGTAAAACCAACAATAGTTTAATCACAATTGATGATGAATTAATAGATGTTAGTAAAATATCAAAAATAGAACTTATTTAAATTCCTTCAATTAAAGTATCACCTAAACATCTAACACAACAAATACATTCTAGATTCATTGTAAAGAAAGACTCAGTTGAAGTGTAACTACCATCTTCATTAGCAATTAATACTCTAAAAGTAGCACAACATCCATCTATTTTTTCTACTCTAAATACAGATGATGTAGAAGCCGGATCTGCATCTCTTGTAGTAGGAGCAGTCCATGGAGTAGTACCATTACTATTACATGTATAAAGCATTATTGGTCTAGTGTTATAATAAACAGATGAGAATTCACCTAACATTGGTCTATCACAAGACTCTATACACATATCTTCTGTATCAGCATTCTTTTGTAAAAGATAAATTATTTTTAAAATATCACTTATACAATTACAATTATTATTACACATTATTTAATTCCCCCTTTATTAAGAATTCTATTATAGATTATTCTCATTCTAATAAAAAGTGTAGGTGTAAGTCTTGAGTTTTTGTTATTTTATAGTATAATTATAGTAGGTGATAAAATGTTATTAAGAATTGATTTTAGTACAACATGGCAATATCTAATCATTACATTAGTACTTATATTTATTTTATTGGTTGTATTAAAAGCTAATAAAAAAGACTTTAGAATAGAAGCTAATAAATTAATTGAATATCTAGGTGGAAAAGATAATATCATTAACATTGAAGTTAATATGTCTAGATTTAAGGTTACATTAAAAGATGTTAGTATTGTTAATAAAGCTGCGATACAAAAACTTGGAGCTAAAGGTATAGTAGAGATAGATAATCAATTAAAAATTATACTAGGACCTAATGCTAAACAATTAGAAAAGTATATAGAAGATTTAAAGAAATAGTATGTTCATACATACTTTTTTTAGGAGGTAAATATGAAGTTTTATGATTACTTAGAAGAAAATAAAGATAAGGTAATTGATATTTATTTTGATATGGATGGAGTTTTTGCAGAATATGATATTGGTAATTTCGATTATAATACAATTAGACCAATAAAGAGTTCTATTAAAGTTATAGAGGATCTTTATAATAAAGGTTTAAATGTTAATATATTAAGTATTTGTAAGAACAATAGAATAGTAGAAGAAAAATATGAATGGATGTCAAAATATTTACCATTCTTTAGTAAAGATAAAATGAATTTTATATCAAAAGAAGAAATTCAAGGTGTTGAATCAAATGATCTAAAAAGTAATTTCTTGAGAGAAAAAACTCAACCAGATCATATTACTATAATAGTTGATGATGATATAACAGTTATTAAAAAAATAGTAAAAGAAAATGAAAATGTAAAAGTATTTCATGTTATTAGTATTATAGAATAATTGACATAAATAATCATTAATGTTAATATTTATATTGTTTTATGAAGAGAGGGATTTGGTTTATGTATAAGAATTATATTAAAGATGAAGAAATGATAAGAAAACTAGAAGAATTGCATGAAAAAAAGTATAGATTATTAGAGTTAATTAGAAGTAGAGAAACAGAACCATTTGTTGTTGAACTATGTGGAATGCCGAGAACTGGAAAAACTGTTAGTACTGAAAAAATATTTGAATTCTTTAGAATGGCAAATTTTAAAGTAGTTAGAACTAAGGAACCAGCTCAAATTGTTAAAGAAAAATATGATGTAACTAACTTTACTGGTTTAGATTTTAATGATAAAACATTAGAAATATCAAGACAAGAATTAAGAGATTGTAAATCTGGTAAACCTGATATTATTCTTCAAGATAGAGGAGTATTTGATAATTATATTTGGTATCAAATGATGTATGAAAATGGTGAAATAAATATTGAAACATATATTAAGAAAATGGCTGGGATGAGTAAATCATTAAATGATTTAGATCAATTATTCTTAATGACAGCAGATCCAGAAGTAATTATTCAAAGAGATTATAGTGATCAAATCTTTCTTGAAGAAAGAAAAAAAACAACAGTTGAAGGTGTTACTAGATTGAAAAATGGAATGGCACATTTAATTGAAAGAATCGAAAGTGATAAGTTAATTGAATTAGATAATACAAATATAACTACAAATGAAACATCAATATTCATATCTAATAATATAATTGACGGAATGGCTAAAAAGTATATATTAAAATAAAAAAAGATGTAGAATAACTACATCTTTTTTAATACATATATATTTACTGAAGGTTTATTAAATAATCTAAAGTCTATTGTTCTATTTCCTATACCAGAAGAGATATATAGTTTAGTATTATTTACTTCATAATAATCACTATAATAATTACTACTATCAGAATCTAAAAATATCTTTTTAATAATAGGAATGTTAATTTGTCCATTAAGTGAATTAGATGAAAAAGCTAGATTAAATTTATAATTCTCAATTTCCTCCATAAAGTCACTTTCATGAAAAATACTTATTTTATACATATTTTCTTTTCCACTTAATTTATCGCTAGTAAATTCTAAATTGGAATTATTATCAAATCCAATTAACAATATACTTTCATTTTTTTTACTTGTTATAGTATCAACATTATCGTTTAAAGATATAAAACCACTTGCTTGCATTATAGCATCATAGCTTTGATTAGTTTTATCATCCTTTCCTGAAACATAGTATTTTCCATATTTACTTTTTATCTTTTTTAATTCACTTATTATTTCGTTATTTTCTTCTTCATTAATTGTATGGTTCTTTTTTAATAATCCACCGGAAAAAATAACTAAATCTACTTTTTTATCATTTATTTTATTAACTGCGTTTTTAATATGTTCTAAATCATCTTTATCATCATATAAGATATCTGCGAAATGACCTATTTTGAAGTTGTTAAAGGATTCAGGGAGCGCTGTTTCATTTATTAAATATTCTTTAGCAATCATTCCAGAAGTTCCTAGATAGAATCCATATACTATGATTAAGGCAGTTATTAGTATTATACTGAAAATAATTATTCTTATCTTTTTCATAATAATCCTCCTACTAGTTGCATAGAATATAGAATTAGATTATGGATAAAATGGAACGACATAGTAGTAAATATATTACCAGTTTTATGGTATATGTATGCGAAGTCTATGCCCATAATAATATATGGAATACCCATAAGCACTTGACCAAAATTAGAGTAGTCTGAAATATGTATTACTCCAAATATTACACCACTTAATATAATAAATAGTTTATCATTACTAATTACATTTCTTATAGTCTTTCTAAATATTATTTCTTCAACAAAAGGTGCATATATTATTGATTGGAAGAACATATAGAAAGGAACTATTTTTATTAATTCATGAATTGATTCTTCATTTCCACTAATTTTAATATTTGTTATTTGTTGTATTATAACATTACTAAGTGCCATTAAGATTACACCTATCATATAATAATAAACATATTTTTTTAAGTATGTTTTATAGTTCTTTTTAAAATCTTTATAGTCTTTTTTTAATTCTTTTTTGTATAAAAAGAATAAGGCTACAATAAATAAACTATTAATAAATAACAATACGATTACTCTTGATAATAGATCTAATTCTTTAAATTTTATACCTGTTAGCTTAAGTAAAAAAAGAATAATATCTACATAAACAAAATATAACAAAAATACTATGATATTCTTAATTATTTTTTTCATATTATTACCTCAATTATAATTATATCACGTTTTAAAGAAATGTAGGATAAAAACGTAAAAAACGTTTACAAATACTTATAATATATGGTATAATCTTTCTAACAACGAAGAGTGAGGAGTTCCTCACTCTTTGTGTTACAATTGGAGGAATTTTTATGCTTGAGAAAATTCAAAGTTTAATTGAGGAACCATTAAAAAAAGAGGGAATAAGTATTATAAGTGTTACCTTTGAAGAAGAAGAGGGTGTCAATAATCTTATGATAGTTATTGATAAGATGCCTTATGTAGATTTAGATACATGTGTTAAGGCAACTCATATAATTAATCCTATATTAGATGAAGCAGATTTAATTGAGGATAGTTATGTGTTAAATGTATGTTCGAAAGGAGTAGATGAATAATGAACGGAGAAGAATTTATTAAAGCAATTAAAATATTATCAGAAGAAAAGAACATTCCAGAAGAAGATCTATTTGAATATGTAGAAGCTGCTCTAAATGCTGCATATAAGAGAAATTATAATGCAACTAATAGTAAAGTAACTATAGATAGAAAAACTGGAGAAGTAAAAGTATTCTCATATAAAGTAATTGTTGATGAAATTAATATGGAAG
This sequence comes from Bacilli bacterium, assembly GCA_017511805.1. Classification (GTDB taxonomy): domain Bacteria; phylum Bacillota_I; class Bacilli_A; order RF39; family UBA660; genus RUG13038. The sequence goes on along the minus strand of JAFWJA010000019.1, from coordinate 5,330 downwards.
ATGAAGAAGATGCTCAAGTTTTATTAGAAGAAATTAAAGATACTAATAAAGATTTAAAAGTAGGAGATACTATTGAAGAAGAAGTAACTCCAAAAGATTTTGGTAGAGTAGCTGCTTCTACTGCTAAACAAGTATTAGTTCAAAAAGTTAGAGAAGCTGAAAGAGCTAGTATTATGGATGAATTTAAAGATAAGGAAGATGAATTACTAATTGGTACTTTATCAAGAGAAGATAAACAAAATTATTATGTAGATTTTGGTAGAGCTAGTGGTATTCTTCCTAAAAAGGATATTATTCCTGGTGAAAAATTAGAAATGGGTTCTCAAATTAAAGTTTATGTTACTAAGATAGAAGAAGGTCAAAAAGGTGGACCAGTTATCATTTTATCTAGAACTCATTATGGATTTGTTAAAAGATTACTTGAATCAGAAATACCTGAACTTGCTGAAGGTATTGTAATACTATATAGTGTTGCTAGAGATCCAGGTAATAGAAGTAAGATTGCAGTTTATTCTGAAAATGAAAAGATAGATGCTGTAGGGGCATGTATTGGTGAAAAAGGAATAAGAATTAATAATATAACTAAAGAACTTAATGGTGAAAAAATAGATGTTGTTAAATATGATAAAGATTTAAAAGAATTTATTAAGAATGCATTAAGTCCAGCTAAAGAAGTAGATGTATATATTATTGATGAAAAAGATAAACATGCAGTAGCAGTTGCTGAAGGTGAAAATCTTTCGCTTGCAATTGGTAAAAATGGACAAAATGTTAAGTTAGCAGCGCGTCTTACTAAATGTAAGATTGATGTTAAGACATTAGTTCAAGTTCAAGAAGAAGGAATTAATATATATAAATATTACGAAGCATAAGGAGGACTTATGAAACAAAAGAAGATACCTTTAAGAACATGTGTTGTTACTAAAGAAAAGTTAGAGAAAAAAGACTTACTTAGAGTAGTTAAAGATAATGAGGGTAATGTCTTTGTAGATGAAACTGGGAAGGCTAATGGTAGAGGTGCTTATATTAAAAAAGATATTAGTGTATTAGAACAAGCTAAGAAGAGTAAAGCACTAGATAGACATTTAGAAACTACTATTAGTGAAGAAGTATATGAAGAAATAAGAAAAATTATAGAAAGATAGAGGTGATAAATATGATGAGTGTTAAAGAGTACTCAGAAGATATTAATCAAAGTATTGAAGTCATAATTAAAAAAGCAAAAGAACTAGGATATGATGTTAATAATGAAGATGATATTTTAAGTGAAGATGCAGTTATAGACTTAGATACAGCACTTACTATGAATGTACAAGAAGAAGAGAATGATACTGTTTATATCGAAGAAGAAGAGAATGAAAAAGACTACGATTTAGACGAAGAATTAGATGAAAAAGCAGAGAATTTAGCTTCTGCATCTAATATTAAGTATGATGATTCTGTAAAAGTACAAAAATTAAAGAAAAAATCAGAAGTAAAAGAAGATATAAATGCTAAAAAGAAAGAAATGTATAAGAATAAGAGTAAGCTAAAAGAAAATGAAGTTAAACAAGATGATAATGCTATTCTTTATAAAGAAGGTATGACAGTATCAGATTTAGCAGATGCTCTTTCTGTACCAGCTACTGAAGTAATTAAGAAATTAATGAGTTTAGGAGTTATGGCTAGTTTAAATAATGCTATTTCTTTTGATGATGCGGAAATGGTTGTTATCGATTATGATAAAACTTTAAAGAATTTTGAAACTCAAGATAAAGTTAATTTTGAAAAATTAGAAATAAATGATGATCCAAAAGATTTAAAAGAAAGAGGACCAGTTGTAACTATTATGGGACATGTTGATCATGGTAAAACATCATTACTAGATTATATTAGACATAGTTCAGTTACACAAGGAGAATTTGGTGGTATTACTCAACATATAGGTGCTTATCAAATTACTCATAATGGTAAACCAATTACATTTATAGATACCCCAGGACATGCTGCATTTACTGAAATGAGAGCAAGAGGAGCATCAATTACAGATATAGTTATTATTATAGTAGCAGCAGATGATGGTGTTATGCCTCAAACTATTGAAGCAATAGACCATGCTAAGGCAGCTAATGTACCTATAATAGTAGCAGTTAATAAAATAGATAAACCAGGTGCTAATCCAGATAAAGTTATGCAAGAAATGGCTGCACATGATTTAACTCCAGAAGAATGGGGTGGAGATATTATCTATTCAAGAATTAGTGCTTTAACTGGTGAAGGTGTAGATAAGTTACTTGAAAATATTTTATTAATTAGTGAAATGCAAGAATTAAAAGCTAATCCAAATAGATATGCTATGGGTACTGTTATTGAATCTAAATTAGATAAGACTATGGGACCAACAGTTACATTACTTGTTCAAAATGGTACACTTCGTTTAGGTGATCCAGTTGTAGTAGGTACTACTTTTGGTAAAGTTAGAACTCTTACTAATGATTTAGGTGAAGAAGTAGTAGAAGCTTTACCTAGTACACCAGTTGAAATAACAGGATTAAATGAAGTTCCAGAAGCAGGAGATAGATTTATGGCTTATTCAAATGAAAAAGAAGCTAGAACTATCGCTGAAAATAGAAAAGAACAAGCTAAATTAAAGAAGAATAAGAATAATAACGCTCCAACTTTAGATGATATCTTTAATAGAATTAAAGAAGGAGAAAAAGAAATAAATGTTGTTCTTAAGACAGATGTTACTGGTACAGAAGAAGCAGTTAAGAATGCTTTAGAAAAAGTACAAGTTGAAGATGTTAGAGTTAAAGTAATTCGTTCTTCAGTAGGAGCAGTTACTGAAAGTGATATAGTACTTGCATCAGCTTCTAATGCGATAGTAATTGGATTTAATGTTAGACCAAGTGCTAAGACTATTGAAACTGCTAAAGAATATAATGTAGATATTAGATTATATAACGTTATCTATAAATTAGTTGAAGAATTAGAAGATGCTATGAAAGGTATGCTTGAACCAGAATATGAAGAAAAAGTATTAGGACAAGCAGAAGTTAGAAAACTATTTAAATTCTCTAAAGTTGGAACTATCGCTGGATGTATGGTTACTGATGGAGTTATTACTAATAATGCTAAAGCTAGATTAGTTAGAGATGGTGTTGTAGTATATGATGGAGAAATAAATACTATTCAAAGAGAAAAAGATCAAGTTAAAGAAGTTAAGAAGGGTATTGAATGTGGTATTACATTAGAGAAATTTAGTGATATTAAAGTAAATGATGTAATAGAAGCATATGTATTAGAAGAAATTAAAAGATAGTTTCTAGGAGGTTTGGTTATGATAGATAAAAAACTAACATTTGAAAAACTAACTACATTATTAAATATTTTACAATATGATGTAGATATGATAAATGTTATGTATGGTGCTGATATTCTAAAAGATGGAAAACTAGTAGGTAAAATGGTAGTAACTAATGAAGGAATTATTACTGGTATTCATGATGAATTATTAGAAATAGATTCTTTTAACTATTTTATTGAAAGAGGATTAGATCAAAAACAAGACTTTGTTGAATTAAAAAATAATGATTTTACTATGAAGTATGGTCTATGTGGAATAGATATTACTACTAAGAAAAGTGACAAGAAGTTTATGGTTTTTGAACCAGGTTATATGATTGCGTATTATACAAAAGATAGTAATATTCCAAAAGTTTTTTATACAGAAATAGAAGAAGATTCAGAAGATATTTCTGATTTAGAAGATGAAGTGTATGAAGCGACAGGTTTTGATATAATTAAATCTGCAGTTAATATATTTAAAGAAAAAAGAGAAATAAAAAAGAATAAAATTGTTTTAACACCAAATAAATAGAGGTGATTTTATGAGTATTAAAACAGAAAGACTTGGTAATATGTTACATAGAGAAATAAGTAATATATTAATGACTGAGGTAAAGGATAAAGATTTAAATTTTGTAACTATAACAAAAGTAGATTTATCACCTGATTTATCTTATGCTAAAGTATATTTTACTACTTTAAACGAGGATAAAGAAAAAGTAAAAAAAGATATTAATAATGCGAAAGGGTTTATTAGATCTTTATTAATGAAGAAAAAAATAGAGATGAGAGTTATACCTGAATTAAACTTTGTTTATGATGAATCTATAGATTATGGAAACAAGATAGAAAATATTATTGAAAAAATACATGAAAAAGATGATAATTAATCATCTTTTTTTTGATTCTATATATTTAAAACCCTTATTTTGTGGTATACTAATTATATATATAATAGAGGAGTACATGTAGTATGATAAATAATATTAAAAAAAGTATATTTTTATTGTTTATTTTAGTATTTGTAGGAATAACAAATGTAAGTGCCGCTACAAAAAATATAGAAGTAACAAATATAGAAGTAAAGGATAAATCTGGAACAATTACAGTAGTTGATCCAGTTTTTGAGTCTAATGAAGTTACAAGTAATATAACATTTAATCAAATAGATGATTTTGTTACGTTTGAATTAACACTAAAAAATAATGAATCAGAGAAATATAAAATTACTTCAATAACAGACAATAATACAAATGAAAATATACAAGTAGAATACTCCTTCAGTAAAGACTTTATAAATACAGGAGATACAAGTAAGGTAACACTTAAATTAACATATAAAAACAAGTTACTAAATGTAGATCAAATATCATTAAATGATTTAACTATTAAAATTAATTTAGTTAATGAAGATGGTGATAGTGAGGAAATAATAATAAATCCTACCACAGGAGATAATATATTCCATTATTTAGTACTATTAATAATAGCACTAGTGGGAATAGGATTAATAGTAGCAAAGAAAAAAGTAAAAGGAATTAAAATCGGAAGTTTATTTGTAGTATTAGCAGTAGTATTATTACCACTTGCTGTATTCGCAAATGAGAAATATGAAATAAAAGTAAAATTTAATGATATTGTTATAAAAGGTGAATATGAAACATATAACATAAGCATAGATCCAGGAAATGGAGCACCAGTTGAAACAAGACAAATTACATATGGAGAAAAATTAGGAGATTTACCAGCAAATCCAAGTAAAGATGGATATACATTTGATAAATGGGTAGATGAAGAAGGAAATGAAGTAACAAAAGATACAGTAATTACAAAAGAGATTAGTGTAATCGCAAGTTATAATATAGTAACATATAATATATCTTATGATTTAGATGATGGTAGTTTACCAAGTGGAAAAAGTAATCCAACTGAATATACAATTGAAAGTCAAAGTATAACATTAAATAATCCAGAAAAGAGAGGATATACATTTGCAGGATGGT
>JAFWJA010000018.1 GCA_017511805.1 Bacilli bacterium | reverse complement strand
TGTTCCACAAGTTTTCCTAGATGATATTTGCTTTGAAATTAATAATATGCCTAGAAAAATATTTGACTTTAAAAGTAGTTATGAGATACAATCTAAATATAATTAAAGTGGTGCGGTTGAGATTTGAAAAAAGAAAAAATACAATAAAATTGTATTTTTTAAATAACCCAATGGTTGCGGGGGCAGGATTTGAACCTGCGACCTTTGGGTTATGAGCCCAACGAGCTACCAAACTGCTCCACCCCGCGATGAAATTTAAAACTATTTAAGATGGCGGAGAAGGAGGGATTCGAACCCCCGCGTCGATTACTCGGCCTCCCGGTTTTCAAGACCGGTCCCTTCAACCAGGCTTGGGTACTTCTCCAAAGTGGTGCCTCAGGCCGGACTTGAACCGGCACGAGATTTGACTCTCGCAGGATTTTAAGTCCTGTGCGTCTACCAATTCCGCCACTAAGGCAGGCACCATTGGTCCTTTTGCTTGGACTTTTTAATTATAATATGTTTTTATTTTTTTTGCAATACTTTTTTATAGATTTCGGTACATTATATAGTTAATTATACTTATATTTTTAAAAAATATTCATTTTTAACGAGGATTTTATCTGTTTTATGGAGAATATAATTATTGAAACATAATTTTTTTATTACAAAAGGAGGTGTTTATATGTATACTGATATGAAAAAATTATATAAATTATTTGTTTCGATAAAAGAAATGGGGTATGTTGAATCCGCAAGAAAAGGAAGGGGAGGAGTCGGTCATACTTTTGAAGAATTAATAAATAAAAAAGAGGATACGCTACCATTACCAGACTTTGGTTGTATAGAAATTAAAACTTGTATAAGATACACAAATAAAGAAATTTATTTGTTTTGTGCAAATCCTGATGGTGAAGGTGAGTCTCCAATTCAAAGAATTGCTGATAAAGTAGGCTATCCAGATAAGATTTATAGAAATGTTAAAGTGTTTAATATGAGATTTAATGCCAAAAGTTATTCTAATATTGGTTTTTATAAGATGGGAAGAATAATAGTCGATAGAGAAGAAAAAAAACTGAAATTCAAAGTAATTAATAATGAATATAATGATTTGAATCTTAACGTTACATGGTCATTTGATATGTTAATGGATAGGCTATATCAAAAACTAAAATATCTAGCAGTTGTATATGCTGATAGAATTAAAAAGAATAATATAGATTGGTTTCATTACTATGATATCTATTTTTATAAACTAAATGATTTCGATACATTTCTTAAACTAGTAGAGGAAGGTGAAATTGATATTATTTTTAATATCGGAGTATATAGAAGAGGTGTAAAAGAAGGTGAGATGAATAATAGAGGAGTTGAGTTTTCGATACACCGAGATAGTCTGCCTGTCCTCTTTGAGAGGGTTCGTCTATATGGACATGAGGCTCAAAAAAAAGTAACTACTTAAGTTACTTAATTTTTTTAATGGTCGGGAAGACAGGATTTGAACCTGCAACCTCATGGTCCCAAACCACGCGCACTGCCAAGTTGTGCTACTTCCCGATATAATAACCAAATATAAGCCATTTTTTTATGAAATCAAAATGGTGCGCTCGAAGGGATTCGAACCCCTGACCTTTTGGTTCGTAGCCAAACGCTCTATCCAGCTGAGCTACGAGCGCGAACTACTGAGCTATATAAAAATGGTGGCTCCGGACAGGATCGAACTGTCGACACCAGGATTTTCAGTCCTGTGCTCTACCGACTGAGCTACAGAGCCAACAAATAAAAAATGGCGGTTCCGAAGGGACTTGAACCCTCGATCTTCTGCGTGACAGGCAGACGTGTTAACCACTACACCACGGAACCAAAACCAAAATGCTCTTTAAGTATACTAAATTTTTAACATTTTTGTCAATACTTATAAAAATAAAATGTATTTTTTTGTTAAAAAATAATTATATAAATAAAATTTTTTGTTATAATGATTCTAGGAGATGATATTTTGAAAGAAATGGTCAAGGTAAAAATCATTAATAATAATCAAGTAAAGTATATAATTGTTGAAAAGGGTACAAGCATTAGATTACAAGATGGAACTTATAGGATTGCTGGTAAAAATCCTGATGATATTATTTTAACAAAAAAAGAGTATAAGTCTGAAATGAAGATAAAAAAATTGGAATTAAAGAAAGAAAAAAAATAATGGAGGTTTTATGTATATAAATGGTAAGTTGTTAATCGGAAAAAATGAAAAAAAAGAGGTTTGCTTATTACCTAATCTAGCAAATAGACATGGTTTAATCACAGGAGCGTCTGGTACAGGAAAGACTATTACATCAAAAGTAATGGCTGAGAGTTTTTCAGATGCTGGTGTACCTGTATTTATGGCAGATGTTAAAGGAGATTTATCAGGAACCGCAGTAGCAGGTGAAATGAATGAAAATATAGCAAATAGAGTAGAGAATCTAAAACTAGAAGGATTTGAAGTAAAAGAGTTTCCAGTTAGATTTTGGGACGTGTATAGAGAAAAAGGACATCCTATTAGATTTAGAGTAGAAGATGTTGGACCAAGCATTTTATCAATGATGTTAGGTTTATCAGAAGCTCAAGAAGGAGTATTAAACATTCTATTCAAAATAGCTAAAGATGAAAATCTAAAATTGGATAATTTAAAAGATTTACAATCAAGTTTAAACTACATTGGTGATAATAGAGCCAAATACACTATTGATTATGGAAATATTACCACACAAAGTGTAGGAGTAATTCTTAGAAGTTTAAGTATATTAGAAAATCAAGGTTTGGATAAGTTTTTTGGTGAACCTAGTTTAAATATTCAAGATTTTATTTCAGTTGATAATAATGGTAAGGGAATAGTAAATATTCTTGATGCTGTTGAACTATATAAAAATCCAGATTTATACTCAGCAATTATGCTATGCTTATTTACAAAAATGTATGATCATATGCCAGAAGTAGGAGATGTTGATAAGCCAAAGATTGTATTCTTCTTTGATGAAGCATATTTCTTATTTAGGGAAATGCCTTCTTATAGATTAAAACAAATAGAAAAAGTAGTAAGATTAATTAGATCAAAAGGAATTGGTTTATACTTCATAAGCCATTATACAACAGATATTCCAGATACAATATTAGACCAATTAGGAAATAGGGTACAACATAATTTAAGAGCATATACTCCAGCAGATCAAAAAGTAGTTAAATCTGCTGCTGATTCATTTAGAAGTAATCCGAATTTTAATACATATGATACTATACTAGAGTTATCCACAGGGGAAGCATTAGTTAGTTTCCAAGATGAAAAAGGTGCTCCAGATATTGTAGAAAGAGTTACAATTCTTCCTCCACAAAGTAAAATTGGAGTTATAGATGATTTAACTAGAAATAAAATTATTAATAATAGTCCTTTATGTGGAAAATATGATGAAGATGTAGACAACGAATCTGCCCATGATATCATAACTAAGAAAAATGAAGAAAAAGCAGCAATAAAAGCTGAAGAAGAGGCTAAAAAAGCAGAAGTAGCAGCAAAGAAAGAACAGGAAAAAATAGAAAAAGAAGAAGCTAAGAAGAAAGCCGAAGAAGAAAGAGCAAAGGCTAAAGAAGAACGTGAGAAAGAAAAAGAAAAGAAAAACAGTTGGGAATATAAACTTGGTAAAAAAGCAGTAAATAAAACAACTGATAAATTGATGAATAGAATACTTAATAAAGTTTTCAATATATTTAAAAAATAGTTCTCTAAATGAGAATTATTTTTTCTTTTTTCAAATCTCAACCGCACCACTTTAATTATATTTAGATTGTATCTCATAACTACTTTTAAAGTCAAATATTTTTCTAGGCATATTATTAATTTCAAAGCAAATATCATCTAGGAAAACTTGTGGAACA
>JAFWJA010000017.1 GCA_017511805.1 Bacilli bacterium | reverse complement strand
ACTTAATTATAGCCATACCTTTCTTTTTATCACATAAAACAACAACTGAATCACCGGGTTTAATATCAAACATATCTCTTGCTTCTTTAGGAATTACTATTTGTCCTTTTTCTCCAACTTTAGCAATACCTACGAATTTATCTTTCATATTTGCCTCCTTTAAGTATGACTAGTCATACTTTTCATACTTAATTATATACTAACTTTATATAAATGTAAAGCATCGCAATATTACTACTTTATGATCAAAAAAACTATTCAAAATATCTTTGAATAGTCTTTTTAATCATTTTTCAGGGTATCTAAAAAGTATCTAATTCACGTTTTTTCACATTTCTTCACTTTCGGATTTTCGCAAACCGTTGATATTACTTACTTTCCGTGACACTGCTTATATTTCTTACCAGAGCCACATGGTAAAATATTAAAACAACCGAGTAATTTTTTCCTTTTAAATTGGTGTTTTTTATTTTATATTTATAATTTTTTATTGAAATATTACAAGTTTTTATTCAACAACTTATCTAATAACTTATCTAAAAAAATGCATAATATTGCATTTTTATTTCATTGTTTTATGATCCTCAATAGCACAACATTTATCTAATTCTGATAATTCAAAGTCAATTAAAGATTTAAGTTTTGTTACACTTTCAGAATCACCAGCTTTGGCACTTTCTACTAAACCACCAAAATCAAAAAATAATTTTTTTTCTAATCTTTCTTCTCTTGGTGCAGTCAACAAATTTTCAAATCCACTACCATCAATATGTTTTGCGCATATCTCTTTAGTCATTACAATGCCTTCTTTAAAATCTCCTCTACATAAATCATGATATGCTTCCATTTCTTCTGCTGATACAAATCCTAATTTAGCAGCTATTAATTCTTTATCATCCATACAAATTCCTCCTAATAGGATTATAACATATTTATTAAATTTTAAGGCTGATTTCGCTAAAAAAACTTATCTAAAACTTATCTAAACGCCTTTTTTGAGGTAAAATTACCTAAAAATTGTAAGTAGCAAAAAGCTCGCAAGTCCTTTATTTATAAGGCTTTGCGAGCATTATTTACCATGACATTGCTTATATTTCTTACCAGAGCCACATGAACTTTTTTGATTAATATTATCAATACTATTAGTATTATTAGTATTTCCTTTATTTTCAATGGCTCAAGGTGTGGTAACATTCAATATTTTGAGTACTATTTATATCTCATTTAATCATTAAATATTTATATTCTGCGAACAAATTGCGAACATTGTTGGCATATTGTTCGCATTTTTGTCCATGCAACTAGATTATATAACATATATGACGATTAATCAAACATACATTAGTTAAATTCTGTAAGTAATTCTTTTATTCATTATTTATCGACAACTGATAATAATCATAATAATATGTCCTTGGTCGAAGAACATATCGTTTAACCTAGTTCTAGGTCAACAAAATATGTTTCCCAGTACAAGTGTTTTAATAATTGTATTTTTATTTTCCAAAAGAGCATAGTGAGTTTCCTTTTTCGGAAACATAACAATTCCAATAACTATAACCAACTTCTACATAACCATTTTGAAAAGTGTTGGCATATATTCCATAAGCACTACAATGAATATTGGTGTCTCTAATTATACAATTGTTACTATCAAATGTTCTTAATAAAACATTTTTATTATGTTCATAATAGTCGGGATCAGCTCCTTTTAATGAAATTTCATTATTATCTATAATAAATTCAACATAGCTTTCTTTTACAATATCATTTTTTATAATATGCTTATAGTACATTTTTTTATTGTTAAAATCTTTTATAGCAGCATCTCTTGACTTATATTGTTTTATGCTATTTGGAATTTTTTTACCAATTGTAATCATCTCATCACAATGATCTCTTTCATCACAATAGTTTATTGTATATATAGTGCCAGTAAAACCTTCATTTATACTTTTTCTATCATGTACAAATATTATTATTAAAATTAATACTATAATCACTATTATGATAATTATTTTCTTCATTTTTACTTCCTTTCTAAAACTGCGATGACCTCGCAATGTCTTAATCTTCCGAACTAATTAATAAATTGTAATTTGTTGCCCTCTTTATAATTTTGATATCCAATTATTTTATCATCAAATGTTAGAAATGTTTTATCTTTGATATTTTTCTTTTTGTCTTATAACATAATTACTAATATTTTTATCATAATCTGGATATAAATAATTTAAACATTGTGCCACTTCTTTTGATACCATTCTAAAAATTCCCATACATAATTCTAAAGATTTCCACATTTCTGTATATGACCCCATATTATATGTAGCAAGAATTTTCTTCCATAATTCAGGTGAAATATATCGTTCTAAAAATTTATAGTTTTTTCCTAGACTAAAACTATAACCTTGCTCTATTCCAACCTTCCATGAAATCATTCGCAGTAATTCCATACGCACAATATTATTTAAATGGTCGATTGCAAATAAAATTTCCTTTCGACATAATCCTTTCACTACATATGTTACAGTATTCCAAAATTCATTACAGCAATCATCAAAAGAACGTGCTGTCGGATGTTCTATATAATAATCTTCATCTGTAGGTACTGGTATATTAGTAACACGATTATCCTTATCTAATAATAATTTTACTAATTTATCCCAAGTAAAATATTCATCTAAAACTTCTAATGGCAATAATGTCAAATCTATTTTAACTCCGTCCCAAAATAACATAAGATATGAATACCCTTTTTCTTCTTTTGGAAACAATTCCATATCCTCGGGTTTTTGCATAATAAGTCTCTCTCCAAAAACATTAAGCCACTCATCACTATTAATAAAACTCTGCATGTCTGTGACAAAAAAAGTAATATCATAATCTTGAAAATCATCTGGTATAATATTAATATTTGTTCTTGAACCTTCTAAAGTAACCACCCTAATTCTATCATCTGCTTTAGCAAAATTAAGTATAGTATCATATATTTGTTTCTCTGTTCTCATTTTCATATCAACTCACTTTTAAAATTATTATTACTTATATTATAACAGAAAAAAGTAAATTTTCTATTGCCTTAGATTTACCTTAAACATAAAATTATTCTTTAAATTTAACCTTGTATCTATTTTATATTTTTTCCTTTTTGGATTTCCATCAATCCTATAAATGCTATTATTTTTAATATCATAGCTTACAGACCAAATTGTATTAGCATCCTTTCTCTATCATAATCACATCTAAACAGTACAAAAATCTTTTTGATTTCTAAATACTTATCCATATCATCAACTACTTAACAAATTGTAATTTAGCGAATAGTAACTTAATTTTCTTTTTTATTAAACATATGGCGTACTTTATCTATTCGATTATTTGGTCTGCGTGATTGAATAACTGGTTCACAAGTAGCAATTTGATAATCTTTTAATTCTGTCAA
>JAFWJA010000016.1 GCA_017511805.1 Bacilli bacterium | reverse complement strand
TCCATTTCCTGTATTTGGATCTAATCCATGTACTGCAATACCTTGAGCATTTGTACATGCATATTTATCTCCTGTAATTCCTGGACCTGTTACTTTATATCTAAAGTAGTATCCACTTGATACAACAGGAGTTCCTTCTATTGTCTTTTGCACTCCTACATATCCTTGATATTTATTTGCAAAGTCTTCTACTGTTAATCCTTCTGTAGTTAATCCTACTTTTTCTACTTCTACTTCGACACTTGGATTAACTGGTTTTACCATTGGTTTTTCTGAAATATCTTTTGGTTCTCCTGTACAAGTATTATCACTATATACTTCTGCATAATCGTTTTCATCTAATACTTCTGTAAATATATATTTATCACCAAGATTATATGTTCCATTTCCTGTATTCGGATCTAATCCATGTACTGCTAATCCTTCTGTATTTGTACATGCATATTCATCACCTGTAATTCCTGGACCTGTTACTTTGAATTTAAAGAAATTAGTATGATAATCAATTGTTGTTCCTTCTGGTTCTGATACCTTTTGTACTCCTACATATCCTTTTTCCACATAGTTTGGATAATCAGTTTTATTTTCACCTAATGTTTGTGTACCTACATTTTCAACTTTTACATCTACACTTGGATTAACAGGTTTTACAACTGGTTTATCTTGATCTTGTGATACTTGTGTACATTCATCACTATCATAAACAACTGCTATATCTCCAATTGTATATTCAGTAAATGTATATATTCCACCTAATTCTAATGTTCCATTACCATTTGAATCTTTTCCGTAAGTTGCTAAACCATTTTCGTTTGTACATACTGGTACTGGTTCATCTATTCCTGGACCTGTTACACTATATTTAAAGTAATAATTACTTGGATTTATATTTATACCTACACCTGTTTTTTGTACTCCTACATATCCTCTTTCAATTATTTCGTTAGATACTGTAGCTATGTTAACTGAGTTTTCTCCTTCTTCAGATGTAAATATAACAGTTACTTCTTCGTAGTCTTGTCCTTCTGGATATATAGGTTCAATTGCTAAATAATCTAAATCATTAGTTTGAATTACTTCATTATCTGCATTAAGTAGAACAGCATATTTTCCTTCTACTTCCTCTCTTATATGGTATGTACTACCTTCTATTAAGAATGGTTTTCCTAAATCATCAATACCATATACTGCTTTTCCTTGGTCATCAGTAAATACAGTCGTTATATAATCATCATTTGAATCATATATGTCATATGAAAAATGATATTTTTCAAAGAAATGTTCATCATCTGTTTCTATTTCTTTTCTTACTTCTATACTTCCATATTCTTCTTCATTTATATATGTAACATTATTCTTGCCTGCCTTAATTGATACTCTTACTTTGTTACCTGAAGCTAAGTTTTCTGGTTTTAAATGTAATGTATCTTCTATTTGTTCATTATTTGCATTAAATAATGCTGCATAATCACCATCCATTATTTCTTCTATATAGTATTCAGTACCTGGTATTAAGAATGGCTTATTTGTTGTTTCATCTATACCATATGTTGCTTTACCATACATATCAGTAAATACTGTTGCTACATATGAATTTGGATTCATACTTGGATCTGTATATATATTGTATCCAAAATGTACATCTAAATATAACGCGTCTGTGGCATCTAAAGTCATTTTATTAATAACTAAATAACCATAAGAAGGGCGGTTAACAATATCATTTGTAGTGTTAAGACCTTCACTACCTGGACCAATATTCATAATCTTAGCTGTTACATGGTCTGTTCTTCTACCATAATATGGTTCTAAATTTAAACCATTATTTATTGCATTACCACTTGCATTATATATTTGAGCATATTTATCGTTTGAAGGTTGAGTTCTTTCAACTATATAATATTTAGAATTATATTCTAAAGCACCATTTCCTTCATGATCTAATCCATAAGTTGCTAAACCATTATCATCTGTCATTATTGTATCTACTAAATATTCTGGTTCAAGACTTGGATCATCATATACATCAAATTTAAAGTGATATTTTTCAAAATCAAATTTGTCGTCACCTTCAACTACTTTTTGTACTTCAAAATATCCTCTTGGTATTTCGTTTTTAATTTCTATAGAATATGTTCCATCTTCACTATTATATAAATCTGCAAGAGTTGCGGATGTTGTTAGCGTTGCTGCCTTTGAATAGAAAGGTAATTCACTTGGATCAATTAACTTTCTATCTCCATCATATACTCTGCTTTGTAATGAAGTACTATTATAAACAGATTCAACTATACAAATATTAGTATTTAAGTAGTCTTCTGTTAAAGCTGTATCATGAATTGATGAAATTAATATCTCACCCTTATTATTAGTATAGAAATCTTGTGTCGCAATTGGATCTACCCCATAAAGATCTGGAGTACATGAACTTGAGCCTAAGAATACTCTAAATTTAAAGTGATATTTTTCGAATTCAAATTCTGGATCATCATCTACATTTTTAGTAATTTTAACTACTATATCATTTGGAGTAGATATATTAGCATATGGGAATGTATTTATAGCTATATCTTCGGAATTATCTTGTACAGTTACTTGTTTAGCTTTAGGTGATGGATATAGTTCTAATGGATTTGGTTCAATAGGATTACCTGATGCATCAAATACTGCTGCATATCCATCTTCATCAGTAACTTCTTCAATTACATATTCTGAACCAATTGGTAAGATGCCCTTAGCTGTTTGATTCCAATCAGATGATGGTGGAAGTACTTCTGGTGGTGTTGGTGGTGTTACTGTTGGTGTGGATGGAGAAGGTGTTGGTTGACTATATGCTTTATATGTAAAATAACCTGGAGTTCCATTATCTGGATCATCTATTCTTGCATATTCTGTAGTCCTATAATTAGAATTGTATGTTGTTCCTGCTCCTCCTACTAAATTATTTAAACCATGGAACATTACGTTTGAATGACTATAATCCACTACAATACTAGACACAACAAATCTATCACTTGCATATATAGTTCTTAAATAATTATCAGCGCTATGACCACATGAAGCAGAGCCATCACAAGCCAAAAACATATTTGACATATATAAAACATTACTTGTGTCAAAACTACTTAAATCTAATTCTGTTACCACTACGTGAGCAAACATTTCACTCATATTAGTAACATTTCTTGTATCAAAAGAAGAAACATCAATTGAAGTTAAACTAGATGTATTTGAAAACATTTGTGCCATATTCGTTACTTTACTTGTATCGAAACTAAAATATAATTCTCTTAGTTTACCACTGCTAGCAAACATATATTGCATATCTGTTACATTACCAGTATTAAAGCTAAGAATATTTAAATATTCTAAATCATCACAACGGCAAAACATCATTTGCATATTTGTTACTAAGCTTGTATCAAAATTTGATAAATCTAATGATACTATTTTTGTACAGAAATAAAACATATGTGACATATTTGTTACTTTGCTTGTATTAAAATTACTAATATCAAAATTAACTAATGAACTGCAGTCAGAAAACATATAAGCCATATTTGTTACATTTGACGTATTAAAACTGCTTAATACTATTGTTTGTAAATTATAGCATTTTTGGAATAAAGAATACATTGTTGTTACATTACTTGTATCAAAACTACTTAAATCTAGAGAAGTTAATTCTCGACAATAATTAAACATCATTGACATATTTGTTAAACTACTAGTATCAAAATGTCTTAAATCTAAACTCTTTAATTTAATACAATTATAAAACATACTTCTCATTGTTGTTACATTACTTGTATCAAATTTAGTTAAATCCAATTCTTCTAGTGATGCGCAATCTTTAAACATACTTTCCATACTAGTTACCTTACTAGTATTAAATTTATTTAATTCTATTGATGTAATATTTGAAATATATTGAAACATCAATGAACTATCCTCATTTAAATAAACTGTATTTGCTTCTGTCCACCAATAGATTGTACCATTATCATACCAAATATAAATAGGATATTCTGAATCATCTGTTGAAATAATATTATTGCTTGTCTTATTTGATGAAGTTGGTTCAGTTGGAGATTTCATAAAAGTTTTAATATTAGAATTGGTATTTCCAGTAGTTGCAGATGAATTACCAGCTAATCTTTTCATTTTAACGTTTACTAATCCACCTTTTTTAAATTTAGTTTCTTTTATTACAGCTGGTTCTTCTTCGCCAACATCCCAATAATCAGTAATACCATCATTATTAGTCATTAATGTTGTTAATGGATCACAATATCTATATTCAGATTCGGAAGGTGAAATAGGTGTCTTTGGTGTTGGTGTTTTATATGCTTTATATGTAAAGTAACCTGGTTTACCATTTGATGGATCATCTATACATCCATACACATAACTGGCTCCATTATTTGCAAATGAAGTTCCAGCTCCTCCAACCAGACTATAATTATCTCTAAATGGACGTTGATCAGAAAATACACGATTACTAATATCAAATTTTTCACTTGCATATACTGTTGTTAATTGTTCATCGTACCAAAAAATATTATTATATTCTGATAATGATTCCCTATCCCAAGAACTTATATCCAAAGTTTTTAAATTAGTACAAGAGAAAAATATATCTCCTATAGATTGTACTTTTCTTATATCAAATGTACTTAAATCTAATGTTGTTAAACTACTACAACCGCCAAACATAGAGTTCATAGTTGTAACTTTACTTGTATTAAATGTACTCACATCAATTTTAGTTAATGATGAACAACCACTAAACATTGATGCCATATCTGTGACTTTACTTGTATCAAAAGAACTTAAATTTATACTTGTTAACGAACTACAACCAGTAAACATTCCAAGCATAGTGGTAACATTACTAGTATTGAATGTACTTAAATCAAGACTAGTTAATGATGTACTCATAGAAAACATGGATTGCATTTTTGTTACTTTACTTGTATCAAAATATTTTAATTCAAGATTTGTTAACGCTTGAAAATTACTAAACATACCAGTGCTAGTAGCATTTAAATAAATCTTTTTAGCTTCACTCCACCAATAAATAGTTCCGTTATCATACCACATATATACCGGATAATCTGAAGTATTAGTAGAAACTATATTATTTTCAGTTAATACTGAAGCAGCAGGTTCAGATGAATACCTTAATATTTTTGTTATAGTATAATTTTCAGTAGCTGATCCTCTTGAAGATGTATCTTGACCAGTTAATTGCTTCATAAATACATTAACTTCAGATCCTTTTTTTAAAGTAGCAGTTTTTTCAACTTCACAATTCGGATCATAGATATTAAATTTAAAGTGATTAGTATTGTAGAATTGATTTGAATCTTCATTTGCTTGTCCATCTACTTGCTTTTTAACTCTTAATTTTGTTCCGCCAGCTTCATTATTTACATCAACTGTATCATATTTAAATGTTACTCCTACATTTGGAGTAGGTTCATCTCCACCCTCATCTTCAACAGTATATGATTGACTACCAGTAAGTGTTATTTTACCATAAATCCATCCATCATCTTCTTGAGTAGTGGCTGCTCCACTATATTCTGGAACATAATTTTCTGGTGCTTTTTTAAATGTATCATCTTTACTTTCCCATATACAATATGTTCTATTTAAATCTAGAGTTGCTTCTTTCTTATTACTATTCCATCCTAAGTAATACTTTCCATCTTGATGTTTATATGAAGTATAAGTGATTAAATCCTTATTTGTGATATTTTGACATTCACCATTATGTGAATTATATAATGCAAAAAATCTTTGCTCTCCATCATCAGCACCTGTATAAGTTTTATCAAGTTCAATAAATCCTTTTTCTTCGTTTCTTGCTTGAATAGCTATTTCACCTGCTGCATTTGTACCATCAATAGTAAATAGTGCATAAGTATATCCATCAGCTTTAACTGTTATATCTTCACCATTTAATGTATAAACTGGTGCATAGTTTGCTACACTTGAATCACTTGCATTAGATTCCCATATACAATAAGTACCTGTTTTTAATTTTGTTGAATTATAATTATCTTTACCTGAAGTTTTTCCATATCCTAAATCAAGTAAAGTTCTAGCTGCTGATTCAAATGAATCATAAGAACCTGGTAATTTCTTGGCTGGTCCATTTTGTGAAGTCAAATCTCCTCCTCCACCATACTCCCAATGACTAACATAATATGTAGTATTATTATAAACTAATGTTGATGCATAAGTACGTATCTGAGGGTCATTCATTTTAGAGAACGGATATGTAGTAATTGTTACTGCATCTGGATCAGTACTAACTAATAATGGATGAGTATATCCACCACTTGGTTCACTCGCATAATAAAAGTATGCCATAAAAGCAAATCCATCATTTGTCTTATAATGAGGGTGCGCTAATCCCTTAATAAAAGCTCCTGCTTGTGAAATTGTATATTCTGGATCAACATATACATCATTTTCTAATCCTAAATAATACTTCCCATCTGCTTCTTTTTTTGATGTACTATCTATAGCAGGGCCTGTTATTCCATTACATGTTTTTCCATCTACAGATTTATATAATGAGAATTTTCTAGGTTCTTTATCATCTTCACCTGAAAATGTTTTTTCAACTGTAATATAATTACCCCAAGTTACCTTGATATAGTTATTCGCACTTTGTGAATGATATCCATTTGAACTCATTATATGTAAAATCATGAAACTATCTGTTTTCTTAACTACTCTTATTTTTAAATATAATCCGGAATTATCCCAAAATTCTTGACCTGGATGTGCACAATAAAATGGTATCCATAAATCATTTTCATCAAATACAGTTGTTAAACCTTGTTCCATTCTACTTTTTACAAGATTTGATGGATTCTTTTTAGCTCCCTCAAAACTGATGTTAGCATTTGAAAGAGTGTGCAAATCCAATTTAAATGGATATGCCCAGCTTCCATTAAAACTTGCTGTTTTAGAAGATGTATTATATGTATAAGCAGGATAATAAACGCCATTCGATGTATAATATGAATAATCATAATCAAATACATTTTTAGAAGACCATCCATCAACATATGTAACTTTTGGATTATGCCCAAAATTATATCCTGGATCTCCACATTGATCGTTTGGAATTGATACACCACAGTATTTAAATTGACTTGGTGTTAAAGAAATACTATATGAGTCTCCTTCTTCTAAAGTAGGCATAGAAGCCAAACTAATTGAGTTCATACTATCATAAGTTACTGAAGAAACTCCACTTTTTGTAACATTTATGCCGTTTACATCTGCTGCCTTTGAAGAAGGAACAATACCATTGTTAACTTTTATATCTATTTGATCAACAAGTAATGATGGATAAGCAACAACAACCGTTTTTGTATTAGAATCATAATCATAATATTCTTCTGATAATTTATTATTGAAGCCATTTATATATACTTCTAAACTATCTTTTGATTCATTTAAAGTATTATTATCTATTTTTACTTCTATGTTAAAATTATTAGTATCGCTTTTAATAGTATTAGTTGAGGTATAGAAACTTTTAACAGTAGTTTTTATTTCTACGTTTTTAATTTCTTCTTCTGTCATTGCACTTTCAATTTCTAATTGAATAGGTATTTTTTCTTCTGTATTTTCATAATACTTAATAGGTATCTTAGCTATATTTGTTTTTTTGTCATACTCACAATCTTCTAATCTATGTCCTTCTGTATCATTTAATGCAAATACATAGTCAATATCATTATTTAAAACTGATTTGTTAACTTGACCATTTAAGTCTAAATATAAGTAATCGCCTTTTCTTTCTAGCATTGATAAGCCAGTATTGAAAAATAAGACTTCATCTTCATAACCGTAAAAAGTAGAATCTATAGTAATATTATTAGGTACTTTATCACGATTTATTACTAAATAATTTGTTTTAATGACATATTCTTCATTAAATGTCCTTAAACCTGAAAAGAATCTTATATTGTCTATAAGATATGTAGTTACAAATATTCCTATTATTAGGAATATTGATATAATCGGAATTAATATCTTCTTTTTCTTACTCATACTAACACTCCTTCTAGAAACCTATTGAGGCTTTCTCATTTTTGTGATTAAAATCACTATCTTTTTCTATTACCTTTATTTGTATCTTTTCAATATTAACACCATTGTCCCCTGATACACTATAGTTTGTTGTATAATCTAACCATTTATCTTTCTTGTTATATGTTCTATAGTAAATATCATATTTTTTATATAAATCATCTGTTAATCCAATTTTGATTCCATATAATTTATCTTTTTTATTTCCAGCTAGTTCTCCATCATATGAATCATTATCTTCAAATGTTTCTTTATCTCCATATACGTTATAAATTATATGTCCTTCTGTTTTTGTATTTATTTTTATTTCAATTCCTAATATAGATTTCTTATTTTCGCTCTCTTCTCCATTTTTGTACCAATCACTATATCCATCTTCTGTATATACTCTATAGCTTAGATCAATACCTTCTGTTTTTACTTTATCTTTGTTACCTAATAACACGTTTATTAAGAATATTAAAGCAACT
>JAFWJA010000015.1 GCA_017511805.1 Bacilli bacterium | reverse complement strand
TTTTTGCAGAAATAGAATACGATAACATTGTAAAGACTCGTGGAATGGATATTGTTTTTGTTACAACAGCAAAGACAAATGAGGAAGCGTTTGATTTATTAAATGAAATCGGAATTCCTTTTAGAAAGTAATAGGAGGAAATAATGGCAAAGAAAAGTATGGTTGTTAAACAACAAAGAAAACAAAAGTACAAAGTAAGAGAATATACACGTTGCTCAAGATGTGGTAGACCTCATGCAGTACTTAAAAAATATGGAGTTTGTAGAATATGTTTTAGAGAATTAGCATATCAAGGACAAATTCCAGGTGTAAAAAAATCAAGTTGGTAAGGAGGATATGTTATGGTAGTATCAAGTCCAATCGCAGATATGCTTACTAGAATTAGAAATGCTAACCAATTAAAGTATAAAGAAGTTAGTATGCCTACTTCAAAAATGAAAGTAGAAATAGCAAGTATATTAAAAAGTGAAGGTTATATTAGTGATTTTGCTGTTGATGATAAAACATTAACACTATCATTAAAATATGGAGATAATAAAGAAAGAGTAATATCTGGATTAAGATGTATATCTAAACCAGGATTACGTGTATATGCCAAAGCTGAAGAAGTTCCAACAGTACTTAACGGTTTAGGAATTGCTATTTTATCAACATCTAGAGGAGTTATGACAGATAAACAAGCTCGTAAAGAAAATGTTGGTGGAGAAGTTTTAGCATATATTTGGTAACAAAAAGGAGAGCTAAAAATGAGTCGTATAGGTAAAAGAAAATTAGAAATACCTACTGGAGTTACTGTTACAGTTAATGAAAATGTTGTTTCTGTTAAAGGACCTAAGGGAGAATTAAATTTAACTCTTCAAGAAGGAATTACAGTTACAATTGAAGAAAATGGATTAACTGTTAATTGTGACAAAGTAGATAAACAATCAAGATCTATGTTTGGGACAACTAATGCATTAATATCTAATATGATTACAGGTGTTAATAAAGGATATGAAAAAGGATTAGAAATAATCGGTGTTGGATATCGTTTCACTGTAAAAGGTAAAGTATTAGATATAGTTGCAGGTTATTCTCATCACGTAGAATTAACTATTCCAGAAGGAATAACTGTTGAACAAGTTAGTAATACTGAAATAACAGTTAAAGGAATAGATAAACAATTAGTTGGTGAATTTACCGCTAAAGTTAGAAAAGTTAGAAAACCTGAACCATATAAAGGTAAAGGTATTCGTTATAAAGATGAATTCATTCGTCGTAAAGAAGGAAAGAAAGCATCTAAATAGTAGAAAAGGAGAGTCTTATATATGATAAAAAAAGTATCACGTAATGAAGCCAGAGCTGCAAGACATGCTAGAGTAAGAGCAAAAGTAACTGGTACTAAAGATATTCCAAGATTAAACGTATTTAGATCTGCTAAACACATTAGTGTTCAAATTATCGATGATGAAAAAGGTGTTACATTAGTATCAGCTTCTTCAATGGATAAAGATTTAAAGATCACTAATGGTGGAAATATAGAAGCAGCTAAAATAGTAGGTGCAGAAATAGCTAAAAGAGCTAAGAAAGCTAAAATTACTAAAGTTGTATTTGATAGAGGTGGATACCAATATCATGGTAGAGTAGAAGCTTTAGCAGAAGCTGCACGTGAAAATGGATTAGAATTCTAATAAGGAGGGTCAAATGGAAAAGAAAGTAAATAACCCACGTAAACAAGATGATTACAAAGATGAAGTATTATCACTTCGTCGTGTTACAAAAGTAACAAAAGGTGGTCGTACACTTCACTTTTCTGCATTCGTTGCTGTAGGTGACGGAAAAGGTAAAGTAGGTATAGGATCAGGAAAATCTAGCGAAGTTGTAGAAGCAATTAAAAAAGCTAGAATGCAAGCTGTTAAAAATATTAAGAAAATTGATATGGTAGATAATCGTACTATTTCTCATGACGTTATAGGAACTGCAGGAGCATCTAAAGTTTTACTTAAGTCTGCTAAAGCAGGTACTGGTATCATAGCTGGTGGTCCAGTTAGAACTGTACTTGAACTTGCTGGTTTAAAAGACGTTGTATCTAAATCATTAGGATCAAATACTAAAATTAATACTGCAAAAGCTACTATGAAAGCATTAACTTCACAAAGAAGTGCTGAAACTATAGCTAAATTAAGAGGAAAAACAGTAGAGGAGATTTTAGGATAATGGAATTAAACGAATTAAAATATACTACTGGTTCTATTAAGAATAGTAAAAGAGTAGGTAGAGGTACAAGCTCTGGTCATGGTAAAACTTCTGGAAGAGGTCAAAAAGGACAAAAAGCTAGAAGTGGTGGCGGAGTTAGAGTAGGTTTTGAAGGTGGACAAAATCCATTAGTATTCAGAATCGCTAAAAGAGGATTCAATAACTATGAATTCCAAACTAAATATGCAGTAATTAATATAGATGATTTAGAAAAATTTGATAATGGTGTTGAAGTAACTCCAGAATTATTAAAAGAAATGGGAATAGTAAAGAATTTACAAGATGGATTAAAAGTTTTAGGTAATGGTAAATTAACTAAAAAGTTAACTGTAAAAGCACATAAATTTTCAAAAACAGCTAAAGAAAAGATAGAGAGTGCTGGTGGAAAAGCTGAGGTGATCTAGTATGTTTGCAAAAATTAAAGAAATATTTGCAAAGAAAAATAAGGATCTTAGAAAGAGAATCTTATTCACACTAGGTGCGCTAGCAATATTTATAATTGGTACAAATGTTAAGGTACCTGGAGTACCTGATATTAATAGTAATCTAGGATTCTTAGAATTACTTAACGTAATTGGTGGTGGAGCACTTAAAAACTCTTCAATATTTGCACTAGGTGTTATGCCATATATTAGTGCATCAATAGTAATTCAATTACTTCAAATGGATATAATTCCTTACTTTTCAGATTTAGCAAAAGAAGGATATGCTGGAAGAAGAAAATTAAATAGAATTACTAGATATATTGGTATATTAGTTGCTTTTATCCAAGGTTTTGGATTAGCATTTAGTTTACTAGGTGGAGAAGCAGCTACATTTGATTATATTAAAGTAGCTATAATATTAACTGCAGGAACTGCATTCTTATTATGGTTAGGTGATCAAATAACTCAAAAAGGAGTAGGAAATGGTCTATCATTAATCATTATGGCTGGTATAGTAGTATCAATACCATATATGATGAAAGAAGCATTTTCAACATTTGTACTAGGAAATGAAAATTTATTCATTGGAATAATTTCATTTATAATTTATTTAGTTATATATCTTGCTATTGTAGTAGGTATAGTATTTATATCAGAATCAGAAAGACGAATACCTATTCAATATGCGAATAAAACAACAAGTTCATATGGTGGAAAACAAACTTATATACCATTTAAGGTAAATGCTGCAAGTGTTATGCCTGTAATATTTGCATCAGCAATTATAAGTATTCCACAATTAATTGCAAAGTTTGTAACTAATGAAGGTTATGTTACATTTGTTAATAAATATATGAACTATAATACAACAGCTGGTTTATTAATATATCTAGCATTAATTATCATTTTTTCTTACTTATATACAATTCTTCAATTTAAACCTGAAGATATTAGTAAGAATTTACAACAAAATGGTGGTTATATACCAGGTATAAGACCAGGTGCAGAAACTAAGAAATATATTACACATGTATTACTTAGAACAACTACATTTGGTACAATCTTCTTAGTAATAATCGCAGCATTACCAATATTATTCCAAAATTATTCAAGTGTAAATAATACGAATATTTCTATTGGTGGTACAGGATTATTAATCGTTGTTGGTGTTGCATTAGAAACATACAAACAAATAGAGAGTGTACTAGATCAAAAAGAATATAAAGGAAGATTTTAAATGAAGTGCATTATTTTAATTGCAGCTCCTGCTGCAGGTAAAGGCACAATTTCCAAATATATAGA
Organism: Bacilli bacterium; assembly: GCA_017511805.1. Taxonomy (GTDB): domain Bacteria; phylum Bacillota_I; class Bacilli_A; order RF39; family UBA660; genus RUG13038. The sequence goes on along the minus strand of JAFWJA010000015.1, from coordinate 643,151 downwards.
GGACAAATATAACTACAAACATATCTCCACAGGTGATCTACTTAGAAATGAAATTAAGAAGAATACTGAAATAGGTAAGAAGATTAAGTCAATTATAAGTTCTGGATCACTTGTTGGTGATGATGTTATAAAGGAAGTATTTGAAAAAGAATTCAAAAAATCAAAATCAAATATTATATTAGATGGTATTCCAAGAACTTTAGCTCAAGCTAAAATGTTAGATGAGCTAGATAAGGAATATGATAATATTGAAATTGATAAAGTAATTCATATCGATATAGATAAAGAAATTGCGATTGATAGAATTGAAAATAGACTTATATGTGAAAATTGTGGGAGTGTTTTTAGTAAAAAAGTTATTAAAGATAGTAAATGCACTAAATGTGGTGATAATTTAGTATCTAGAGAAGATGATAACAAAGAAACATTCTTGGATAGATATAATACATTCTTAAAGGAAACTAAACCACTATTAAAGTATTACGGTGATAAAGTTATTACTATATATAATAATAGTACATTAGAAGATATATATAAGAATGTAGATGAATTATTAGAAGGAGATGAGTAATATGATTACATTAAAGTCTCCAAGAGAAATAGAACTACTTAGAATAGCAGGTAATGTAGTTTATCAAACACATCAATACATTAAACCATTTATTAAACCTGGTATTACTACTAGGGAATTAGATAAACTATGTGAAGATTTTATTAGAAGTAAAGATTGTACTCCATCTTTTAAAGGTTGTGAAGGATTTCCAAATGCAGTGTGTATGTCAGTTAATGATTGCATAGTACATGGTTATCCAAGTGATTATAAATTAAAAGAAGGAGATATAATAACATTAGATATAGGTGCATGTTATAAAGGATATCACGGAGATTCTGGATGGACTTATGCTGTGGGAAATATATCAGATGCTAATAAGCATTTAATGGAACATACAGAGAAAGCTTTGTATGAAGGGATAAAACAAGCAGTAGTAGGTAATAGAGTCGGTGATATAGGTTATGCTGTTGAAAAGTATGCTGAAGAACATGGACTTGGAGTTGTAAAAGAATTTGTTGGTCATGGTGTTGGAACAGAAGTTCATGAAGAACCTAATGTACCAAACTATGGTGAAAAAGGAACAGGACCTAGACTTAAAGCTGGTATGGTAATAGCAATAGAACCAATGCTTACTTTAGGTAGCGAAGAAATAGAAATAGATGATAATGGATTAACAGCGTATACTTATGATGGTAGTAATGCTGCTCATTATGAACATACTATAGCTATTACAGAAGATGGTCCAATAATCTTGACAGGAGAGTGGGAAAATGGCAAAGAATGATACTATTGAAGTAGAAGGAAAAGTAATTGATGTTTTACCTGGAGGTAAATTCAAAGTAGAATTAGAAAATGGATATACTGTAGAAGCTCATGTTTCTGGTAAAATACGAATGAATAACATTCGCATCTTACCAGGCGATACAGTCGTTTTAGAATTATCACCCGTTGATATAACACATGGGCGTATAATATGGAATAAGAGATAATGGAGGTTAATTATGAAAGTTAGAACTTCAGTTAAGAAAATCTGTGATAAATGCAGAGTAATCAAAAGAAAAGGTGTTGTAAGAGTTATTTGTAGTAACCCTAAACACAAACAAAGACAAGGTTAATAGGAGGTAATATTATGGCACGTATTAAAGGTGTGGATCTTCCAAATGAAAAGAATATTTGGATAGCATTAACTTCAATCTATGGTATTGGTAGAAATTTATCTAAAGATATTTGTACTGGTGCTAAAGTTGATATGACTAAAAAAGCTAAAGATTTAACAGATGATGAAATTGCTGCTCTTCGTACTGAAATCGACAAACATTTAGTTGAAGGAGATTTAAGAAGAGAAGTATCACTTAATATTAAAACTAAAATGGAAATAGGATCTTATCAAGGTCTTCGTCATAAAAAAGGATTACCAGTTAGAGGGCAAAGAACTAGAACAAATGCTAGAACTCGTAAAGGTAAACCAAAGACAATAGCTAATAAGAAAAAGTAATAGGTTAGGAGGTTAAATTAGTATGGCTTATAAAGCAAGAAAACGTAAAACTAAAAAGAATATACCTGTGGGATGTGCACATATTAAAGCATCATTCAATAACACAATTATTACAATAACTGATGTTGATGGAAACGCTATAAGTTGGTCTGCTCCAGGAGCAGTTGGATTTAAAAGTGCTAAGAAATCAACACCATATGCTGCACAAGTAGCTGCAGAAGCTGCTGCAAAAGCTGCTTATGATTCAGGAGTTAGAAAAGTAGATGTTTTCGTAAGAGGTTTAGGACCAGGTAGAGAAACAGCTATTAGAGCTCTTCAAGTAGCAGGACTAGAAATAGTTTCAATTACAGACGATACACCAATTCCACATAATGGATGTCGTCCACCAAAACGTCCAAGAGGATAGTATTGTAATATAAATCGAAAAGGGAGTGTGTTAAATGATTAAATTTGAAAAACCAGAATATAAAGTTACTGAATATGAAGAAACTAGTAACTATGGTAAGTTTGAACTTGAACCACTAGAAAAAGGTTTTGGTTTAACATTAGGTAACGGATTAAGAAGAGTATTATTATCTAGTTTACCTGGAAGTGCTATTAGTTCAGTATATATTGAAGGTGTTGAACATGAATTCCAAACTATAGATGGAATTTATGAAGACGTTACTACTATAGTACTTAATTTAAAAAACATTGTAATTAAGAATCATTCAGATGAAGAACAAGTATTAACATTAAATGTTACAAAAGAAGGAGAAGTTACTGCTGCTGATATTGATTGCCCAGCTGATGTAGAAATTATTAATAAAGATCAATTTATTTGTACTGTTGTTAAAGGCGGAAAAATAAACATGGAATTAACAGTTTCTAATGGTAGAGGATATGTTAGAGCAGAAGCTAATAAGAAATTATTAAAGAGAGCTAAAGTTGGAACAATTGCTATTGATTCAAACTATTCTCCAATTGAAAGAGTTAATTATGAAGTTGAAGAAGCACGTGTTGGTCAATCAACTAATTATGATAAATTAATTATGGAAATTTGGACAGATGGTTCAATGAAAGCAGAAGAAGCTATAGCTTTAGCAAGTAGAATTTTAATTGAACATTTAAATATTTTAACTGATTTAAACTCAATCGCTGATATTTCAGGAATTATGGCTGAAAAAGAAGAAGACCCTAAAGTTAAAGCTTTAGAAACATCAATTGATGATATGGAATTCTCTGTAAGAGCATATAATTGCTTAAAGAGATCAGGTATTAATACTATGCAAGATCTTGTTAATAGAAAAGAAAGTGATATGATGAAGATCAGAAACTTAGGAAAGAAATCATTAAAAGAAGTTCTAGATAAAGTTAAATCATTAGGACTATCTTTCAAGAATGATGATTAGGAGGATTTATGGCATATAGAAAATTAGGAAGAGATTCTAAACACAGAAGAAGTATGCTTGCTAATCTAACTAAAGCCGTTATCATGAACGAAAGAATCGAAACTACAGAAGATAGAGCAAAAGAAACTAGAAAATTTGTAGATAAGATGATTACTTATGGTAAAAAAGGTGATTTAGTTTCAAGAAGAAAAGCATATGCTTTCTTACATAATGATAGTGAAGTTGTTAAAAAGATTTTTGATGAACTTGCACCTCGTTATGCTGAAAGAAATGGTGGATATACTAGAATTCTTAAGAAAGAAAACAGAAGAGGAGACGATGCTTTAGTTGTTATACTAGAATTAGTATAATAACAAAAAGAGCATCTCTTTTTTTTTATAAAAAAAAGTAGTATAATTATCATAATAGTGGAGGAATTATGAAAAAGAGATTATTATTAGTAGTTTTAATGGGGATTTGTTTATTAGGTATTACTGGATGTGGTGGAAGCAGTAATAAAGATATGGAGAGTATTAAATTAACAGATGAATCATTAAAATTAACTACTACTTTTCAATATGATAAAAAAGATGGATTTAAATTTGAAAAGAATGTAACTGGTGGTAAATTTGCAGAAATAGAATTTAGTAATGAAAAACTAAATTTATATTTTGATGTTTATTATACAGAGTATTCAACTGCGACTGCTAAAGCAAATAAAGATCATTTTTCTGAAGACACATATTTTAAAGAATATAAATTTGGAGATTATGAAGCATATTCATATGGTTTAGATAAAAATAACTTATATTTAATTATTAATTTAAAAACAGATAATGATAAAGCAACAAATTTATTTGTCGCAATAACTAAGATTAATTATGATAAAGAATCAGTAGTATTTGATATTTTTAAAGATGATGTATTACAAGATTTCTTTAAATCAATAAAAACAGAAGAATAATCTTCTGTTTTTTTATCCTAAAGCTATATCTAATATCATCATTAAAGAAAATCCAAATAAAGTAAATAGAGCCATCAGTGATTTGTTTTTATTAGTTTGACTTTCTGGTATTAATTCTTGTACAACTACATATATCATAGCACCTGCTGCAAATGAAAGTAGTATTGGTAATAGTATACTAATCTTTGTTACTAAAAGTGCTCCAATAACACCAGATATAGGTTCAACAATACCACTTATTTGTCCTAAGAAGAATGCTTTCTTTTTAGAGTATCCTTCTCTTATTAATGGCATGCTAATAGCACTTCCTTCTGGGAAATTTTGAAGTCCTATTCCTAAAGCTAGAGTCCAAGCTGCTACTAAAGTAGCGCCATTTATTCCATATATAACTGAACCAAAAGCCACACCAATTGCCATTCCTTCTGGTATATTATGTAGTGTAATTGAACTCATTAATAACATTGCTCTTTTGTTATTACTATGAGCGTATATTTTATCACCAATATATATTAGTAATCCACCAAATATAAAACCTATTAATATTACTAACCAATCAATTGTATTTAGTTCCTCACACATATTAATTGCGGGTAATAATAGTGAAAAGAATGAAGCTGCAATCATTATACCAGCTGCAAAACCTAGAGTACCATCCATAAATGTTTTATTCATTTTTTTAATGAAGAATACTACTGCTGCTCCAAGCGCAGTAATAGAATAAGTAAAACATGTTGCAAGAAGTGTTTGAACTATTGGATTTAATTTTAATATATTTTCTATCATAATTAATCTCCTAACACTATAATATAGTATTCTTTTCTTCAATATTTGTGTGATATTTTTATTGACATAAAAACATAAAATTGATATACTTTATATATAGAATAAAGAGGTGTTTTATTATGGAAGAAAATATTAATATCGAAGAAGAAGTATTAGAATCAAATGTATTACCTGATGAATTAAAAAAATATCTTGATAAAGATAATGAAGTAATTGAAAAATTAGATGGAGTTATAGTTGGTCTTGATTCAGATATAGAATTATTAAACAATCAAAAAGAAGCAACTGAAAAAGCATTTGAAGATAGATTAAATGAATTTAAAGAACAATTAACTAAAGAAAAAGAAGAAGCATTTGATGAGTTCTCAAGAAAAGAACAAGATATATTAGATAAAAAAGAAAGAATTGAAACTATCAAATTAGAACAACAAGGTAAACAAGTTAATTATATTGATGCTTTAAAAGATATTTCTTCAAAATGTAATTCTAAGATTTCTTCAATTGAGGATGCCATTAAAGCATGTGAAGACAATGATACTTTAAATAAAGCACTTGAAGAAGAAAAAAATAAAATGGAAGAATTACTTCAAGAAGAAAGTGATAAGAGAAAAGACGAACTTAATGAAGTACTTGTTGAAATAGGTGAACAAAAAGAAGAAGAGCCATCTGAAGCAGATGAAAGAACTCAAAGTTTTGAATTACCAAACTTTGAACAAAACTATGAAGATGACTATGAAGAAAATACTGATTATAGTTCTGATGAAGAGTATAATTCTGATATAGATATTAATACTGATTATGTTAATGAAGAAGTAGGTTCAGTAGATAATTTTAACATTATAAATGAAGAATATGATAATGAAGTTGTATCTCATGAAAACAGAAAAGATGTAATAAGTGTTATATATGAATCTGAAGATGTAATGGAAGGACATGTGTTCCCATTCTTAAAGGCATTAATGTAGGAGGTTAATATGGATAAGTTAGAATATGAATTAGTTACATTAAAAAATGGAAAACAATATTTTGTTTTAGAAGATATACTATATGAATATGATACATATGATTTAATACTTAATGTTGAAGATGAAAGTGATATTAAAATAGTATTACAAGAAATAAAAAATGGTAAATTAGTTTTATCAGATGTTGAAGATAAAGAATTACTAAAAAATATTGCTCCATTATTTGATGAAAGAATAAGATTAAAACAAGAAGGAATTTAAGAAATTACTAAAAAGTAATTTCTTTTTTTTGAATAATAAAGTATAATATAGACTTATTAGAGGTGAGTAGCATGAATATAATTGAAACACATAACCTTAATTATGGTAATGTTGATAGATTATTATTTAAAGATATAAATCTTGAAATAGAAAAAGGAAGTTATGTTTCAATTATAGGAAATAATGGAGTAGGTAAATCAACTCTTATAAAACTACTTAGTGGACTTATTATTAGTGATAATAATATTAAAATAGATAATGTTCAAATAAATAAATTTAATGTTGAAGAAGTTTCTAGAAAAACATCTTTAATAACATCTTATAATGAGTTTTATTCTAAGACTGTTATTAGTGAGATATTACAAGATAAAAAGAGCGTTAGCGCTTTTGAAATAAATAAAGTTAAAAAATTATTAGATAAATTTAATTTATTATATTTAGAAAATTTATCACCTCAGTCATTATCTTATGCAGAAAATCAAATAGTTTCTTTAATTAAGACAATAATGAAAGAACCTAAAGTTATATTTTTGGATAATGCTTTTGCAAAACTAGATTTTGATAAAAGAATGGAATTATTTAACTATATAAAAGATTATGCTAAAAAGAATGAAATAACTATAATATCAACAACTAATAATGTTGAAGATTTAGTTTTATCAGATAGAATATTATTTATTAAAAATAAAAAGATTTCTTTTGATGGAACATATGAAGAATTAATTAATAACGAAGATCTAAATATTAAATTACCTTGGGAAATAGAAGTATCAGATAAGTTGATAATGTATGATTTAATAAAAAATAGAATTAATAATATAGATGATATGATAGGTGAATTATGCAAATAGAGAAGTATTATAATAAGAATAAAATAATAGGTGTTACAGGTAATAGTGGCGCAGGTAAATCAACATTTATCAATAATTTTGAAAAGAATAGAAATATAGGTATTATTAATATAGATGTTATTAAAAAAAATATAGTTGAAGATCAAATAGAGTATTATGTTAGAAAATATAAATATAGGTTAGATGAATTAGATGATAGAAAAGAAGAAATAATTAAAATGCTTGATATAGATAAATCTATATTAAATAAGAGTGTATATGATATTAGTGAAAGTGAATTATCAAAAGTATTAATCGCATCAATTCTATTATGTAATCCAGAAACAATTGTTTTTGATGAAATGTTAGATGCATTTGATTCAAATAATAAGACTAAAATATTAAAACTATTTATTAAATTAAAAAAGTTTTTTAAAAAAACAATATTTGTTGTTACTTCTAATATAGATGATATATATGAGTTTATAGATGAAGCTATAATAGTAGATAATGGCGATGTATTATTATATGGTAATAAGTTTGATGTATTCTTAAATTATGATATACTAGAGAAGAAGAATATAAGAATACCAAATATAGTTACATTTATTAGAAAGATAAGAAGTAATAATATTAATATAGATAATGTAGATTCTATTAATGAATTAATTAAGACTTTATATAGAGAAATAAGGTGATAAATTGAGATACAAAATTACGTTTAGTTATGATGGATCTAAATTTGATGGATATCAAAAACAAAAACATGTATTAAATACGGTTCAAGGTATTATGGAGAATGCCTTAAAGTATATTAATAATGATAAAATTACTAAGATATCTTCTTCTGGGAGAACAGATAAAGGAGTATCTGCTTTTATGCAAGTTGGACATGCAGATATAGATGTTAATATCACCCCTTATAAGTTAAAAAGAGCACTAAATAGCTTGATTCCAGATTCAATACATGTAATTGATGTAGAAGAAGTAAGTAATGAATTTCATGCCAGATATATGGCTAAAGAAAAGACTTATATATATAAAGTGAATATTGGAGAATATAATCCTATTGAAAAAGATTATGTATGTCAATTATGTAAGCCTCTTGATATAAATATATTAAAATCTGAAATAAAAGATTTTATAGGAGAACATGATTTTTCATCATTTTGTTCTAATCAAGATAAAAAAGAAGATTGCAGAAGAATAATATATGATGCATCAGTAAAGAAAACTGGTAATTATATAGTATTTAGTTTTACTGGTAATGGGTTCTTAAAATATATGGTTAGAATAATGTGTGGTTATCTAATTAGTGTTGCATTAGATAAAGTGGAACCTGGTAAGATACCATATTATTTAAAAAATACAGAAAAAAAAGTTACAACTAAAACTGCAGTTGCAACTGGATTATACTTAAAAGAAGTAAAATATTAATACTTCTTTTTTTAATCTTCAAATAACTCTATTAATACTCTTATACATAGTAAACCAGATATACCTACAAGAATATATATTATTTTTGTAAATATACTATCATTTCCACCAAATATAAAAGTAACGAGATTAAAATCAAAAAGACCAATTAATCCCCAATTTATTGCGCCTATTATTACTAGTGTAATCGCAATAGCTTCTAGTGTTTTCATCTAATCCTCCTTATACATTATTATGATAGTCAAATAAATAAAAATTATTCTTTAAAAAGCAAAAAAAGTGTTATAATATACTTGAGGGTAGTCTATGAGTAGTAAGAAAAAGAGAGTAAAGAAAAACTACAAAAGAAAACATCTAATGGTTTTTATCTTCATAGTGAGCTTAATATTATTAGGAGTATTAGGCTATTTTAAGTGCATTAAAAATCAATTAAATCTAAAAGGTTATAATGGTGATATAACAATTAATTATAAGGGTAAATATAATGGAGATGATTTTACTGCGTGTTATGGAAATATGTTTGATTGTAAAAAAGCTAAAATAAAAAGAATAGGTGATATAGATACTTCTAAGTTAGGTAAGCAAAAAGTAACATATGAAATAGAATATAATGGTAAAAAGAAAAAGATAGTTCAAGAAGTAGAAATAGTTGATAAAGAAAAACCAGTTATAAAAGTAGAATCTGCTTCTATTTGTCCTAATGGTAAAATAAATACAGTTAATTTTACAGTTACAGATAATTATGATGGTGATATTACTGATAAAGCTAAAGTTGAATATAAAGATAATAAAATAATAATAACAGTATCTGATTCAAGTAAGAATGAGGCAGTAAAAGAAATTAAAGATCCAGTTAAAGAAGATAAAGATGGACCTGTTATTACTTTAAATGGAAATAGAGTAGTTAGTCTTAGAGTAAATGATAGTTATGAAGATGAAGGTGCTAAAGCAGAAGATAAATGTGATGGGGAAGTAAAAGTAAAAACAGAAGGTAGTTTTAATACTTCAGTAGCGGGTTCTTATACAATTACATATACCGCTAAAGATTCTAGTAATAATGAAAGTACTGAAGAAAGAATAATAAATGTATATGATGTTAATAGTGGGGAAAGAGTAGTATATCTTACTTTTGATGATGGACCATCTCAATATACAGGCAAACTATTAGATGTATTAAAAAAATATAATGTTAAAGCAACATTCTTTGTTACTACAAATGGACCAGATGACATTATAAAAAGGGAATATAATGAAGGGCATACAGTTGCGCTTCATACTGCAACTCATGTTTATTCATATTTATATTCAAGTGTAGATAGTTATTTTGAAGATCTAAATGCTGTTCAATATAGAGTTAAAAATCTAACAGGATTAAATTCTACTATGGTTAGATTCCCAGGTGGTAGTTCAAATATGATAAGTGCTAATTACGATGGTGGAATACATATTATGAGTATACTAGTAGATGAATTTGAAAAACGTGGTTATCAATATTATGACTGGAATGTAGATTCAGATGATGCTGGATCAGCAACTACCGCAGATGAAGTATATAATAATGTAGTATCCACTTTAAAAGAAGGTAGTTCTGTTGTTCTTCAACATGATATCAAAGAGTATTCAGTAGATGCTGTTGAAAGAATAATTCAATATGGACAAGCTAATGGATATACATTTGATAAGTTAACACCAAGTTCACCAAAAGCCCATCATGGTGTAAATAATTAAAGAACTTAATAGTTCTTTTTTTTTGAATATTTTTATTAAATTAAAAATATAATTTAATGAAAATATTTAAAAGAGGTGTTTTATGAAAAAAATATTTTTAATGATATTTATTACTGGTTTTATAATTATGCTTACTGGATGTCAAAAATATGATAAAGATAGTTTAAAAAGTGATTTAAATAAGGAAGTAAAAAGTTTTAAAGGTTATCATATGTTAGGAAATATGGAAATATATAATGGGGATAATACATACAAATATAGTGTTGAAGTATCTAGAAATAAAGATAAATATAAGGTTGTATTAATTAATAAGAATAATAATCATGAACAAATAATATTAAAGAATGATGATGGAGTATATGTACTAACACCATCACTTAAAAAGAGTTTTAAATTTCAAAGTAATTGGCCTGAGAATAGTTCTCAAATATATCTATATGAATCATTAGTAGAAGATATAAATAGTGATAAAGATATGAAATTAACAACAAAAGACAATACTTATATAGTTGAAACTAAATTAGGTTACTCAAATAATAAAAACCTAGTAAAAGAAAAGATATATTTAAATAAAAAATTAAATATTGAAAAAGTAGAAGTATTTGATGAAGATAATAGAAAACAAATGAAGATTACTTATGATGAATTTGATAAGAGAGCTACTTTCAATGATAAGTACTTTGATGTTAAAGAAAATATTGAAGTAGAAACTGATGAAACTAAAGAGACTATGAATGAAATAGATGATCCAATATATCCTATGTATTTACCTAGTGGAACTTATTTATCTTCAGAAGAAAATGTAGCTTTAGAAAATGGAGAGAGAGTAATTCTTACTTTCCAAGGAGAATCACCATTCATACTTGTTCAAGAAACAGTAGCAATAGAAGATGATATTGTAGACATTCCTGTAAGCGGAGAACCAAACTTTATAACTGATACAGTAGGAGCATTATCTAGTAATTCAATTAACTTTATATCTAATGGAATAGAGTACTATTTATCATCAGATAGTTTAACAACTGAAGAAATGATGCAAGTGGCAGAAAGTATATCACCAGTAGCGGTAATGAAATAGATTTAAATATCTATTTTTTTCTTATTATTTATGATATAATGTTTTTGGTGAGACATATGAATAGAAAGCAAACATTAAAAAGATTAAAAAAGGAAAAAAAGGCAAAGAATACTGTTACAGATACAAATTACGCTAATAGATTTGTAATGACATTAGGATTAGTTTTATTAGTATCGATTGCAAGTTATTTAGTTATAGGTATTTTTATAACAAAGACAATTAAATTTGGTGGAGATGAAGAAGAGAAAACAGAAGTTGTTATAGATAATAATACTATTTTAGCGGGTCAAATATTTGATCAAAAAGAAGAAGAATACTATGTTTTAGTATATGACGTATCTGATACTAAAACTATGGTAAATAGTTGGAAGAGTTTATATTCAGGAAAAGAAAATGCATTAAAAGTATATGTTGTTAATTCAAAGATATCTTTAAATAATAATTATATTGTTAAAGAAGATAGTAATACTAGTCCAACTGGATATGAAGATTTAAAAATCAAAGCTCCAACATTAATAAAAATTTCTAATAAAACTGTAACAGAATATGTTGAAGGTGAAGACGAAATAAAAAATGTTTTCAACAAATAAAAAACTATTTAATAATAGTTTTTTTTATGTTAAAATTAATATGGTGATAAAGTATGGCAAGAAAAAAAATAGAAAAAACTGAAAAAAAAGAAGTAAAAGAAGAACCAATTGTAATAAAAACTGATATTAAATATATAAAGTATTTATGTTTTTTATTGTTTGGTATAGCAATAGGTTTATTAATTTCTATTATAATTAAAAAGACAAAAACTATTAATATAATGTCTAATGGTGATGATAAGTATGATTCTTTATATGAAACATATTCTACTATTAAAGAATACTATTATAAAGATGTAGATGATGATGTATTAATAAATGGTGCGATTGATGGTATGATGAAAGCTCTAGGTGATCCTCATTCTATTTTCTTTGATGAAGATGCTAAAGAGAATTTTGAAACTCAATTATCAGGAGAGTATTATGGTGTAGGTGCAGAAATAATGCAAACTACAGATGAAGAAGTAATAATAGTAAAAGTATTTAATGATTCACCAGCTGAAAAAGTGGGATTAAAACCTGGAGATATATTTGTATCAATTGATGGAGAATCAGCTAAAGGTAAAACAACTGATGAAGTAGCGTCTTATCTTAGAAGTAAGGAAAAAGGAGAAGCTACTATTGTTGTTAGAAGAGATGAAGAAGAAATTACTTTTGAAGTAACAAAGGATATAATAACTATGTTATCAGTTAGTTCTGAAATGTTAGATGATAATATTGGTTATATTTCAATAGATTTATTTGGTTTATTAACTAGTAGACAATTTTCAGAAGCACTAGATAGTTTAGAAGAACAAGGAATGGAAAAACTAATAATTGATTTAAGAGGTAATGGTGGAGGATACTTAGATTCAGTAACTAAAGTATTAGATAATTTTGTTGATACTAAAACTGTAATTTACCAAATGAAAAAAAGAGATGATGTACAAAAACTTTATGGAGATACTGATGATAAAAAAGATTATAAAGTAGTTGTATTAGTAGATGAAAATAGTGCGTCTGCATCAGAAATAATGGCTTCTTGTATGCAAGAACAATATCATGCTGCGTTAGTAGGCGTAAAAACATATGGAAAAGGTAGTGTACAAGAAACAAAAGAATTAGAAAATGGAACATTAATTAAATATACTGTTGAAGAATGGTTAACAAGTAATGGTAATAGTATAAATGAAGTAGGTATAGAACCAGATATAGAAATTGAATTATCAGATGATTATAAGCATAATCCAACAAAGGAAAATGATAATCAATTACAAAAAGCAATAGAAATAATTAATGAATAATTGTAAAAGAGAATATTTTTCTCTTTTTTTTATTTATCTTTTAAGGTATAATATTACAAGGAACGAGGAATAATAAAATGAAGAAAGGTGAAGTATATAAAATTCATGGATATAAACATAATGGGAAATTATATAAAACATGGGATGAAGCAGTACTTTTAGAAGAAACGGATGAATATTATGTTTTTGGAAATAGAAATACTAAAGTGACAAAAATATTTGGAAAAAGTTGGCATACTAGAGAAACAGCAATCTTATTCTATTTTAAAAACAATTGGTATAATGTAGTGGCTCAATTAAAGAAAAAAGGTATTTATTATTACTGTAATATCGCATCTCCAGTTATTATAGAAAATTATACTATTAAGTTTATTGATTACGATTTGGATCTTAGAGTATTTCCTGATAATACTTATAAAATATTAGATGAATCTGAATATGATTATCATAAAAAAATAATGAAATATCCAAAAGATTTACAAGAAATTCTTAAATTTAAATTAAAAGAATTAATAAAAAGATTTAACTACAAAGAATTTCCTTTTAATAAAGATGTAATTAGGAAATATGAAAAAGAATATAATGAATTAAAAAAAATTAACAAAAATAGTTAATTTTTTTTTGAATATTTTTTCTTAAAAATACCATTATTTTCATAGAATGTATTAAGGAGGAATTCTATGTTTGGTAATTTTAGTGAAGAAGCAAGAAAAGCCCTAAGTTTAGCAAAAAAAGAAATGATTGAATTAAAACATCCATTTGTAGGTAGTGAACATCTTCTTTTAGGTATTTTATCTATAAAAAGTAATCTTAACAATAAATTAAAAAAATATGGTTTATCTTATAAGTTATTTAAAAATGAATTAATAAAAGTAGTTGGTATAGGTACTGAAAAAGCAGAATGGTTTTTATATACACCATTACTAAAAAAGATATTAGAAAGAGTAGTTATTAATTCAAAAGATAATAACGATGAAATAACTTTAACTAATATTTTTTCTTCATTAATTAATGAAGGTGATGGAGTAGCGTATAGATTACTAGTTAATATGAATATTGATTTAGATAAAATAGCAAGAGATTTAAATCAAAAAAAGAAATCTAAGAAATTATTAATTGAAGAACTAGGTATAGATTTAAATAAAGAAGTAATAAATAATAAAATAGATCCTGTTATTGGAAGGGATAATGAAGTAAATAGAATGATTGAAATACTATCAAGAAGAACTAAAAATAATCCAATATTAGTAGGTAATGCAGGTGTAGGTAAAACAGCTCTTGTTGAAGAATTAGCAAGAAGAATTGTTAATAATGAAGTTCCTGTTTTACAAAATAAAAGGATTATATCACTAGATATGGCTACCTTAATATCAGGTACTAAATATAGAGGTGAATTTGAAGAAAAATTAAAAAAGATTATTAATGAACTTGTTTCTAATACTGATATTATACTTTTTATCGATGAAATGCACACGGTTATGGGAGCGGGATCTGCTGAAGGTGCAATAGATGCATCAAATATACTTAAGCCTGTTTTAGCAAGAGGTAAGATAAGAGTAATAGGTTCTACTACTTTAACTGAATATAAAAAGTTTATAGAAAAAGATAGAGCTTTTGATAGAAGATTTCAAAAAGTATTAGTAGATGAACCAGATAAAAAGAATTTAAAATCTATTTTAATGAATTTAAAAAATATATATGAAAGTTATCATGGTGTTATTATAGAGGAAAAGATAATAGATGAAATTATTACTCTAAGTAATAGATATATATTTGATAGATATGAACCAGATAGATCTATAGATATTTTAGATGAAGTATCATCTAAAGTATCTCTTAGTTCTAATAAAGAAGAAAAAGAAATAATTAATATTAATAATGAACTAAATAAATTATATAGATCTAAAAAAAGATTATTAACAAAAGAAAAATATAAAGAAGCAAGTCTAATTAAAGATAAAGAATTAGATTTAATAAGTAAAAAAGATAAATTAGAATTATTAAAAAGAAAAAAGGTTAAAAAAGTAAAAGTAGATGATGTTAGAGAAATAATTAGTAAAAAAACAGGTATACCTATAATAACAACAGATGAAGGTCTTATTAATGAGATTGATAATATTAAAAACTCTTTATTAAAAAAAGTAATAGGTCAAGATAACGCAATTAATACATTAATAGAAATAACTAAAAAGATTAAACTTGGTATTAAAGATTCTAACAAAAGTTATTCAATATTATTTTCTGGACCTACTGGAGTAGGTAAAACATCTTTAGCGAAGAAATATGCATCATTAATAACAAATAATATAATAAAAATAGATATGAATGAATACTCTTTAAAAGAGAGTATAAATAAACTAATAGGTAGTCCATCTGGATATATAGGTTATGATGATAATAATAATTTACTAGAACAAATTAGAACTAATCCATATTCAGTACTTATATTAGATGAAATAGAGAAAGCAAATCCTTCTATTATTAATTTCTTTTTAAATATACTAGATGAAGGTTATTGTTATGATAATAAAGGTAATAAAATTAGATTTGATAATGTTTTAATAATTATGACTACTAATATTTATTCTAATAAAAACAGTATAGGTTTTAATTCTAAAACTAAAAATGAGTTAAGTAATTATTTTTCAAAAGAGTTCTTAAATAGAATAGATGAAATAGTTACTTTTAATGAATTAAATGAAGTTGATATTAATAAGATTATTTATAATGAACTAGATAAATATAATAAAAAGAATAAATGCAATTTAAATCTGACTTTAGAAGAAATAAATAATATAAAAACAGATAGTAATTATAAAGTATATGGTGCTAGAAAACTATATAGATTAGTAAGAAAAGAACTTGATCAAAGACTAGTTAGAGTAATATTCAAATAGTTTTATGATATAATGAAATTGGTGATTATATGAAAAAAGTAATAGTTACAATTGAGGGTAGTAATCAAAAATTAAAAGTACCAAGAGGTAGTAAATTGTTTGGAGAAAAAAATGAAATATTAAATGCTTATAAAAAGGCACAAGATAAAGAAATAGATTATATTATTAAATCTAATAAAAAAGTATTAAAAATGAAAAATAAAACTATTCAATAGAATAGTTTTTATATTAAAATTATGATATAATTTTTATATATTTAAATGAGGGTGATATTATGAAATTATATAATACTTTAACAAGACAAGTTGAAGAATTTAAACCTAATGAAGAAGGAAAAGTTAAGATATATACATGTGGACCAACAGTATATAGTTATGCACATATAGGTAATATAAGAAACTATATAGGTCATGATATTTTAGATAAAACATTAAGATATATTGGATATGAAGTTACTAGATGTATGAATATTACTGATGTAGGCCATTTAACATCTGATTCAGATTCTGGTGAAGATAAAATGCTTAAAGCAGTTAGAAAAGAACATAAAACTGCAATGGAAATTGCTAAATTTTATACTGATGCATTTTTTGAAGATTTTAGTCTAGTTAATAATAAAATGCCAGAGATAGTATCACCTGCGACTGATAATATAGATGAATATATAAAAATAATACAAGTTTTATTAGATAAAGGTTATGCCTATGAATCTGGTGGTAATGTATATTTTGATACTACTAAGTTAGATGACTATTATGTTCTTACTAATCATAAAGAAGATGAAATGGTTGTAGGAGTAAGAGAAGGTGTAGAAGAAGATAGTAATAAACATAATCAAAATGACTTTGTACTTTGGTTTACTACATCTAAATTTGAAAATCATGAATTACAATGGGATTCACCATTTGGAAAAGGATATCCAGGATGGCATATAGAATGTACTGGTATATCAATTAAATACTTAGGTGAATATTTAGATATACATGGTGGTGGAGTAGATAATATTTTTCCACATCATACAAATGAAATTGCTCAAAGTGAAGGTTATCTAGGTCATAAATGGTGTCACTATTGGTTCCATAACGAACATTTATTAGATGAAACAGGTAAAATGAGTAAGTCAGCAGGAGCTATACTTACAGTAACTAAATTAAAAGAAGATGGTTATGATCCACTTGCTTATAGATTAATGTGTTTAAATTCTCATTATAGAAAACAATTAGTATTTAATTATGATGCATTAAAACAAAACCAAGATACATTAAATAAATTAAGGAATAAAGTACTAAGTATTAAACAAGATGGTAATTATATAGAAGAAGATTTTAATACTTATAATAATAAGTTTAAAGAAGCACTAGAAAATGATTTAAATACTGCAAATGCATTAACAGTACTTTATGATGTTTTAAAAGCAGATATAGGTAATGATACTAAGTTAAAATTAATAGAAAGTTTTGATAAAGTATTATCATTAGACTTATTAAAAAGTGAAGAAATAGATAAAGAATTAGAATCTAAAGTAAAAGAATTAATTGAAGAAAGAAATAAATATAAACAAGAAAAAAATTATGAAAAAGCAGATGAAGTTAGAAAACAAATTGAAGATTTAGGTGTTCAAATAAAAGATACTAGAGAAGGAGTAGAGATAATATGGCAAGCTACTATTTAATAGAATATGGTTTGATAATTGTATCAGTTTTAATTGTATCCGTTGCTCAAATAGTATTAAGATCTAAATATGCTAAGTATAAAAAAATAAATGTTGAATCAGGTATGACTGGTAGAGAAGTTGCTGAAAGAATACTTAGAGAAAATGGAATAAATGATGTTAATATTACTAAGATAAGTGGTGAATTAACAGATAATTATAATAATAGTAAAAAACTAGTTAGTTTATCAGATGACATATATGATGGAAGAAGTATAGCTTCTGTTTCAGTAGCAGCTCATGAATGTGGACATGCTATACAATATAAAACAGGTTATGTTCCAATTAAAATTAGAAATACATTAGTACCATTTGTTAATTTTGGTAATACAATAGGTTATATTGTTATTATTGTCTCATTAATATTTTCATTAGCAAATCTATTTTTAGTAGGTATAATTCTTATGTCTTTAGCGGTTGTATTTCATTTAATTACATTACCATGTGAATTAAATGCTAGTAAAAGAGCTAAAAAAGAATTATTAAGACTTGGTCTTATTACTGAAAAAGAACATGATGGTTCTAGTTCAGTTTTAAGAGCAGCTGCATTTACCTATGTTGCCGGGTTAATAACTTCATTACTAGAAGTATTAAGATTAGTACTATTATTTAGTGATAGAAATAGAGATTAAAAAAGAATGATTATTCATTCTTTTTTATTATTTTATCAACAATACCATATTTTAATGCTTCATCTGAATTCATATAATAATCTCTTTCAGTATCTTTTTCAATTTGTTTTATAGTTTGATTAGTATTTTTAGAAAGAATCTTATTTATTTTTTCTTTTAATTTAATTATTCTTTCTGCGACTATTTTTATTTCTGTTGCTTGACCAGATGCTCCTCCAAGAGGTTGATGTATCATAACTTCAGCATTCGGTAATATAAATCTTTTTCCTTTTTTTCCACTGGATAAAAGAAATGCCCCCATAGATGCTGCTATACCAATACAAATAGTAGATACATCTGATTTTATATAATTCATTGTGTCATATATAGCCATACCACTTGTTATAGATCCACCAGGAGAATTAATATAAATACTGATTTCATCATTAGAAATAGAATCTAAATATAATAGTTCAGATATAACTATATTAGAGAGATTATCATTTATTTCACCAGTAATAAATATAATACGATCTTCTAATAATTTAGAGTATAAATCATATACTCTTTCACCAGAATATGTCTTTTCTAATATATTTGGAATAAACATATTTAATCACCTATTAATATAATAGTATTTATAAGTGTAAATATGTATATATTTTAGTGACAAATAATGATATTTTGTGTTAAAATAAAGGTAAAGAATATAAGAGGTGGGAATATGCTTAGTGTTACGGTAAAATATAAGGATAATAAATATGTATATCCAAATGGTATATCTCTTTTAGACATTTCAAAAGACTTTCAAAAAGAGTTTAAAGAGAAAATAATAATTGCTAGGGTAAATGGTTTAATAACTGAATTAAATCAAAAAATATTTAATAGCTGTACTGTAGAGTTTCAAGATAGAACATCAGTTATTGGAAATAAAGTATATGAATCCGGATTATTATTTATATTAATTAAAGCTTTTAAAGATGTCTATAGTTCTAGAATCAGAGTAGAACATTCTATTGATAAAGGTGTATATATAAGCACAGATATTAGAATTAATGAATCTAAAATAGAAAAGGTAAAAAATAAAGTAGATGAATTAATTGAAAAAGATTTATCAATAGATAAACTTTTAATTAATAGAAAAGAAGCAATTAAGTTTTATGAAAAACAAAGAGAATATGATAAAGTTAATATTTTAAAATATAATACTAATACAAATGTTAATCTTTATAAATTAGATAATACATATGATTATTTCTTTAATAGTTTACCTATATCTACAGGATATATTAAAGAATACAAAATAAGTATTATCGATGATAATAGTTTTGTACTTTCATATCCAAATGTATATACTGGCAAAGTGACTTATAAGCATCATGAAAAATTATTTAATGCATTTAATGAATATTCTAAGTATTGTAAAAGACTAGGTATATCATCCATTTGTGATCTAAATCATATTATATCTACTGGTGATATAAATGAATACATATATCTAGCAGAGAATTATCAAAATGGTCATTTGGCATGGATAGCTAAACAAATTAGTGATAATAAAAGTGTTAGAGTAGTATTAATATCTGGTCCTTCATCAAGTGGTAAAACAACAACATCTAAGAAATTACAATTATACTTAAAAGAATTTGGTATTAAACCAAAGACTATGTCTATTGATGATTATTTTGTTGATAGAGAAAAAACTCCTAAAAAAGAAGATGGAACTTATGACTTTGAATCTATTAATGCAATTAAGTTAGATCTATTTAATAAAGATTTAGCAAAATTATTAAAAGGTGAAAAAGTTAAGATGCCTACTTATAACTTTGCTTTAGGTAAAGGTGAATATAAGAGTGACGCAACCTCTCTAGGAGAAAATGAAATTCTTATTATTGAAGGATTACATGCATTAAATGAAGAATTAACTTCTTCTATTGATAAGAAACAAAAGTTTAAGATTTATTTATCTCCATTAACAGTATTAAATCTAGATAATCATAATAGATTAAAAACTAGTGATATTAGATTACTTAGAAGAATAGTTAGAGATAATAGAACAAGAGGATATAATGCTAAAGAAGAATTAGAAACATGGGCAAATGTTAGAGAAGGAGAAGAAAATAATGTATTTCCATTCCAAGATGAAGCAGATGCTATATTCAATACAGCATTATTCTATGAGTTAAATGTGTTAAAAGTATATGTTGAACCATTATTATATGTAGTTGAAGAAACTGATGAATGTTATAAAGATGCAATAAGATTACTTAATTTATTAAAAACAATATTACCAATACCTAGTGATTGTATTCCAAGAGATTCTATATTAAGAGAATTTATAGGTAATGGTTACTTTGAATAGGAGGATAACATGATTAAAATAGCAATTAATGGGTTCGGAAGAATAGGACGTTTAGCACTTAGAAAAATATTAGAAGAAAAAAATATGGAAGTAGTAGCAATCAATGATTTAACAGATACAAATATGCTTGCTCACTTATTAAAATATGATACAGCTCAAGGTGTATTTGATAAGGAAGTAAGTTTTGATGATGAAAATATAATAGTAGATGGTAAAAAGATTAAAGTGTTTAAAGATAGTGAACCAGAAAATTTACCATGGAAAGAATTAGATGTAGATATAGTACTTGAATGTACAGGAGTATTTACTAAAAAAGATTTAGCTATGAAACATATTAATGCTGGAGCTAAAAAAGTAATTGTATCTGCTCCTAGTGATGGAGATGTTAAGACAATAGTTTATAATGTTAATCATGAAGATATAGATAAAGATGATGTAATTATATCTGCTGCTAGTTGTACTACAAATGCACTTGCACCTGCTGCTAAAATAATAAATGATAATTATAAAATAGTAGTTGGTTATATGAGTACAATTCATGCATATACTAATGATCAAAATCTATTAGATTTACCTCATAGAAAAGGTAATTTAAGAAGAGCAAGGGCAGCTGCATCTAATATAGTACCTAGTTCAACGGGTGCAGCTAAAGCAATTGGTAAAGTTATTAAAGACCTAGATGGTAAATTAGATGGATCTGCTGTTAGAGTACCAGTAATATCTGGTTCATTAATAGAATTAACTTGTGAAGTAGAAAAGATTGTAACTGAAGAAGAAATTAATAAATTGTTTTTTGATAATAAAAATGATACAATAGGTTATACTGATATAGAAGTAGTATCTAGTGATATAGTAGGAACTACTAATGGTGGTATATTTGATTCTACTTTAACTAAAGTTGTTAATAATGGGGATAAACAACTAATAAAAATATCTGTATGGTATGATAATGAAATGGGATATACTTCACAAATGATCAGAACATGTAAATACTTGGGTGATATTATATGAAAAGAGAAAGAGAAAAACATATAACCAGATTACATATTATTTTATTCTTTCTAGTAGTTATTGTCTTAGTAATTGTTTTATTATCTTTTAAGAATAGAAATTCTAATAGTGATGATAAATATATAGAATTTGAAAGTGAAATAGTAAGAGCAACACAAACTTATGTTAATAAACTTAATAAGATTACAATAACTAATGGAAAAGAAACAAAATTAGATATTAACTTATTAAAGAAATCTGCATTATTACAAAATGATTTAGCAGATAAGTGTGAAGGTTATGTTATTATTAATAATCAAAAAAATATAGATGGTGAATATGAAACTACCTATGAAGCTTATATAAGTTGTACAGGTGGTTATATGACTCCAGGATATATTGAAGAGTATTAGGAGGGAAAAAGATGGAAGTACAAAAGTTTTGGACGAAGACAAAAATTATTATTATAGCTAGTGTACTATTAGTTATAGGTATAATAGTAGCTATTATTATGATTAATAAGTCTAGATTAAAAAATGAATATATTAAATTAGAAAAATCTATTACTACTAATGTAGTATCTAATCATTTATTAATCGAGGGTATTAAACTAGAAGAAGGTCAATATAAGAAGATAGATATTAAATCTTTATATAATTCTGGTGCAATGACTGGAAAATATAATGATGCATGTATAGGATATGTTATCGCAGAACAAGATACAACTTTAAAGAGTAAAGCATATATAAAATGCGGTAATGTATATACTACACCAGGATATGGTTCAACTAGTACTAAGTCAGAAAATACAGATAAAGGTCAATCAGAAAATGATACTACAAAACCAGTAATCACATTATTAGGTGAAGAAAAAATGGAAGTAGGATTAAATGAGAAATTTACTGATCCAGGTGCTACAGCAATGGATAATGTAGATGGAGATTTAACTAAGAAAATTACTTCAACTGGTAAAGTAGATACTACTAAAGTAGGTACTTATACTATTACTTATACAGTAACAGATAAAGCTGGTAATAAAGCAACTAAAAAGAGAACTGTTGAAGTTAAAGAAGGTAAATCTACTAATAAAAAGGATACTGTAAAACCAGTAATTACATTTAAGAATTCATCTACTCATCAAACAGTATGTATTAATGAAAGTATAGATACATCTAAAGATGGAGTATATGGTTATTCAGCTCATGATGATGTAGATGGAGATATTACTAATAATGTTAAAATAAGTGGTGTTAATACAGGTTCTGCTGGAACATTTACAATTAAATATACAGTAACAGATAAGGCTGGAAATATAGGAGAAGCTAGTAGAGAGTATACAGTTAAAGATTGTAGTACTCCACCACAAGTAGATCCAAATCCTCCAGTTAATCCAGATCCTCCAGTTAATCCGGATCCACCAGTTAATCCAAATCCACCGGTTAATCCAGATCCTCCAGTTAATCCAGATCCACCACAACCAACTACTGTTGAAGTAACAGGTATTAGTGTACCTAGTACATCAATAACTGTATCAGTTAATTCACCTAAGAATTTAAATGCATCTGTTCAACCAAGTAATGCTACAAATAAGACATTAACTTATACATCTATGAATCCTGCAGTAGCAACAGTAGATAGTTCTGGTAACGTTAAAGGACTTGCATCTGGTCAATCAACAAAAATAATAATTTCATCTTCAAATGGAAAAACAGCAACAGTATCAGTAACTGTTCGATAAAAAGAATGTATTATACATTCTTTTTTTTTATTCAATTTCATGCTATAATTTTAAGTAGAGGTAGTAACATGAAAACAATTAAAGAAGCAAGTTTAAATAATAAAATAGTAGTTGTTAGATTTGATTATAATGTACCAATTAAAAATGGTACTATTTTGGATACTACTAGAATAGAAAAAAGTTTAAAAACATTAAACTATATATTAGATAGAGCTAGTAAAGTAGTTATATTATCACATCTAGGTAGAATAGAAACTGAAGAAGATAAGAAAGACAAATCGTTAAAACCTGTTTGTGATTATTTAAGTAAATTAATAAAACGAGATATTGCTTTTTGTGATTATAATAATCCTGTTGAAGTAATAAATAATAATAAAATAATAATGATGGAAAATACTAGATTCTTTGATGTGGATAATAAAAAAGAATCTAAATCAGATGAAGAACTATCTAAATTCTTTGCTTCTTTTGGAGATATATTTATAAATGATGCATTTGGTACTGCACATAGAGATAATGCTTCTAATGTAGGAATAAGTAAGTTTTTACCATCCTATAATGGGTTCTTAATTGAAGAAGAAGTCAATAATCTAGATAAATTAGTAAAGAACGTAAAAAGACCTTATACAGTTATTATAGGTGGAGCTAAAGTATCTGATAAAATAAAGGTAATTAATAATTTAATAGAAAAAGTAGATCACTTGTTAATAGGTGGTGGAATGGTATATACATTCTTAAAAGCAAAAGGTTTTAATATAGGTAAATCTATTTGTGAAGAAGAATATGTACCTATAGTTAAAGAAGTACTAAATAAATATGAAGATAAAATAGTTTTAATAAAAGATAATTATGTTCAAGATAAAGTACTTAAAAACATAGAAGATATGAATAATGATGATATTGGTTATGATATAGGTCCTAAGACTATAGAAAGTTATAAAGAAATAATAGATAACTCTAATACTATATTCTTTAATGGCGCAATGGGTGTATTTGAAGAAGGTTATGAATATGGTACTAAAGAACTATTAAATATCTTAAATAATAATAAAGGTATTGTAGTAACTGGTGGTGGGGACACTATTAACGCAATTAATAAATATTTAAAAGACAACAATTTTATAATATCAACTGGTGGAGGAGCAAGTCTAGAATATTTAGAAGGTAAAGAATTACCAGGAGTGTTCTTATGAAAAAGATGAAGATTAATATTATTATTTTAGTTTTAGTTTCATTTATAGTAGTATTCTTTTCAGTAAAAGATAATTTTAATTCAGTAGTGGATTATTTTGTTAATATTAACTATTTCTGGATTTTAGCGGCATGTGGTCTTTATATATTAAATATATTCTTTCAATCACTTGCGCAATATAATTTTTTAAGAGAAGTAAAACCAGATTATAAAAAAATGTCATGTTTTAAGTTAATGACTATGGCAATGTTCTTTAATGGAATAACTCCATTTTCATCAGGTGGTCAACCATTTCAAGTTTATTTCCTAAGAAAAGAAGGATTTAAAGTTAGTGATTCATCTAACTCATTATTACAAAACTTTATAACATATCAGTTTGCGTTAATTCTTATGGGTACTATTGCTTTAGTATCAAATATTTATTTGGAAATTATACCTGAGAATTTAGTATTAAGAAGAATAGTTATAATTGGTTATATTATTAATATTTCTATAATGGCTTTAATAATATTCTTATCAAGAGGTAAGAAAACTAATACTAAAATATTTAACAAGTTCTTTAATTTTATATTTAAATTTAAGTTTATTAAGAATAAAGAAGAGAAGAAAGAAAAAGCATCTAGAATGTTAGATGAATTTTATAATAGTACCGCTATTATGAAAAATAATTTTAGAAATACTATGCTTAGTTTTACATATAACATATTAAGTTTGTTATGTTTATATGCAATTCCATTATTTATATTCTTAGCGCTAGGTAGTGAAGATTTAACTCTTATTAACAGTTTAGTATTATCTGGTTATACATTCTTAATTGGATCATTTGTTCCAATTCCAGGTGGATCAGGTGGTCTAGAATATGCATATACTACATTCTTTGGAGTATTGTTCTCAGGTGGTTTATTATCCGCATCTATGTTATTATGGAGAATGATTACTTATTATTTAGGAATGGTTATTGGAGGATTAACATTAATAGCGTATAGAAAGAAGGAATAACATGAGAATAGGAATATTTACAGATACATATTTACCTTATGTTTCAGGATTAGTTACTAGTGAATTAATGCTTAAAAGAGCATTAGAAAAACTAGGCCATACTGTTTATATAGTAACTGCTAATCTAGATAATTTTAAGTATATTAATGATGAAGAAAATAAAATAATATATATACCAGGTTTACCAATAGGTATATATGATGCTAGATTAACAGGTATATATTCAGGTAGAGCTATTAATCAAATTAGAAAATGGAAACTAGATATAATCCATTCACAAACTGAATTTGGTATAGGTACTTTTTCTAGATTAGTATCAAAACAATTAAATATACCTCTTGTTCATACATATCATACTATGTATGAAGATTATATTTATTATATAACAAAAGGTTATTTTGATAAGACTAGTAAGAGATTTGTTGAATATTTAACTAAATTTTATTGTGATAAAACAGTAACAGAATTAATTGTGCCATCAAGAAAAATATATAATATTTTTGTTAATAAATATGAAGCTAATAAAAAGATTAATATTATTGGTACTGGTATGGATATAGAAAGATTTGATAAAACTAAATTTTCAAAAGAACTAGTATCTAAATATAAAAAACAATATGGAATAAAAGAAAAAGATTTTGTTATAGGTACTGTTGCTAGAGTAGCTAAAGAAAAAAGTATTGATAAAATAATAGAAACTTATAAAACTATATTAGAAAGTATACCTAATTCTAAATTATTAATTGTAGGTGATGGACCAGATAGAGAAGAATTACAGCAATTAACAAGAGATTTAGGTATAGAAGATAATGTTATATTTACTTTAAAAGTACCAATTGAAACAGTTCAAATATATTATCAATTAATGGATGTATATGTTACATTCTCTACTACTGAAACTCAAGGTTTAACAGTACTAGAAGCAATGGCAGCGTCTTTACCTGTTTTAGCTATTAGAGATGATAGTTTTGTTGATGCTGTTGAACATAAAGTAAATGGATATTTATTTAAAACTGATAAAGAATATATAGATGAAGTTTTAGGACTATATAATGATAAAAAACTATATAAAGAAATGTCTGATAAGTCACTAGAACTATCTAAAAATCATTCATCTTTAGAATTTGGTAAACAAGTATTTGAAGTATATAAAGATACTATAAAAACATATAATGAAAAGAAACTAACTAATCAAATTAAAAATATTTTTAGTAAAAGTTCTAAAGAAAAGAAAGAAAAAAAGAATAAATAATTATTCTTTTTTTTTCGACAAAGTTTGTCAAAAAAATATAGATGAAAAAATCATATTATGTAGTATAATTAAAAAGGACGCTAAAAAAAGGAGAAAAGGAAATTTATGAAAATGAAAAACATTTTAGTAGTAGACGATAATATAGAGTTTGTAAAATCTATTCAAGATTATTTTAGCAGTAACAGTAGTATAAATATTAAATATGTGGCATATGATGGAGAGGATGGTTTAAAAAAATTAAATGAGAATAAAGATATAGATTTAATTTTGTTAGATCTAGTTATGCCAAAGAAAGATGGTTTTAGTTTTATAGAATACTTAAGAGATAACAATATTGAAAAAGATATAATTGTTATGACTTCTTTTAATTCTGATAAAGTAATTAGAAGAGTTGCTAACTTAGGTATTGATTATATGATGATAAAACCATTTGAATTAAAAGATTTAGAGAATAAAATATTAAATATAGATGAGAGTAAAAGTGTTAATAATAAAGATTTAAAACTAAATCTTACTAAGCTATTACATGAACTTGGAGTACCATCTCATATAAAAGGATATGAATATATAAGAGAAGGAATAATGCTTTTATATAATGATCCATCTATTATAGGTGGAATAACAAAAGAATTATATCCTGAAATAGCAGATAAATATAATACATCAGTTTCTAGAGTAGAAAGAGCTATTAGACACGCAATTGAAGTAAGTTGGAATAGAGGTAATTTAGACTTGATGGAAGAAGTATTTGGTCATAGTGTAGATTATGATAAAGCCAAACCTACTAATAGTGAATTTATAGTAACAGTGGCTGATAAATTAAAATTAGAATACCAGTTGTCATAATAATTTGATACTTGGTATTTTTTATTGAAAAAAAATAATAATTATGGTATTATTTATAATAGGATAGAGAATATAAGGTGATTATATATGGTTAAAAAGTCATTAAATTTTTTAATATTTATGTTTATATTTTCTTTATACTTTTTTTCTTTTTTAATGATATATGATACCTTTAGAGAAAGAAAATTAGTAAGTTTAGAAAGTGATGCATTAGATGTATTTGAAAATGAAATAAAGAACCAAGAAACTAATCCGACAACAGAAGAAACTGGTGGAGGAGAATCTGGTGGAATAGCTTACCAAAGTTATACTATTTTAGGTTCTATAGATATACCAAAGATAGGATTTAGTTCAATTATATTAAAAGAATTTACATATGATGCGATGAATGTAGGTACTATTAAATCATTTGGATCAGAATTAAATGAACCAGGTGGATTTGTAATAGTAGGACATAATTTTAGAGGTAGATCATTATTTATGTATAATGTTCATAGATTAGTTGGAGGAGATAAAATATATATAACTGATACTTCAGGTAGACAAGTTGAATATACTGTATATGAAGTATTAAGATATGTTGCTCCTGACGATATATCTAGTTATACTACTTATGATGGATTACATGCTACTTTAATAACATGTGAAGATGGTGGTAAAACTAGAATAGTTGTAAAAGCAAGTGCTCAATAAAAGAAGATGAATTTCTTCTTTTTTTTGATATAATTTAAATAGAGGTGTTAATATGTCTAAAATAAAAGTAGTAATATGTTCAAAAAATAAAGCAAAAAATAAAGCTGTGGAAAATGTATTAAAAGATTTTATAAAAGATTATGAAATAGTATCTATAAATACAGAGTCTGGTGTATCTGAAACACCAATAGGTGATGAAGAAGGTATTACTGGTTGTAAAAATAGAATAGAAGATGCATTAAAACAAGTTAGTGATGCTGATTTATATATTGCAATGGAAGGTATACTTACTAAAACATTTGATGAAACATTTTTATGTGGTTGGACTTTAGTATATAATAATAATTCTAAAACATATTCATATGGTTGTAGCGCTAAAATAGGTGTACCTAAAGAAATAATTAGTAACTTATCAAAAGATGAAAGATTATCTGATGTAGTTGCGAAATATATGGGAAGTACAGATGAAGAAGTAAGTAACTATGGAACTAATGGTATGCTTACTCATGGTTGTTATAAAAGAGAAGATGAATTTACTGATTCAGTACTATGTGCTATTTCAACTATGTACAAAAGAATAGATGAGTAATATGAAAAAAAGACAAGAAATATATGATTTATATTGGTACTTCGCATGTGAAAGGCAAAATATTTTTATTAAAAAGAAAAATGGAGAATTACCTCCATGGACTGATGATATAATACTACAAGAATATAAGTTTTGTAATAGTTATAGAGTAAATGATAGAGTAAGTCAGTACTTACTTAAAAATGTTATTTATAATGGTAAAAAGTATAAAGACAAAGATATGATATTTAGAATAATTCTATTTAAGTTATTTAATAAGGAATCAACATGGGAATTATTACTAAAACATTTTAATGATATTACTTTAGATACTTTTAATCGAAAAGAATATTCAAAAGTACTAGAACACGCTATTACATCTGGTACTAAAATATATAATGATGCATATATATCATGCGCAAATAAAGCATTTGGGTATGATAGAAAACATGATAATCATCTAGCTCTTTTAAATAAAATGTTTAACATAGATAAAATGGATGAAAAAATAAAAAAGGCTAAAACTATGGAAGAAGGATTTAATATAATAAAATCTTATCCATTAATAGGTAATTTTATGGCTTATCAATTAGTAACAGATATAAATTATAGTGAAGTAGTAAACTGGTCAGAAGATGAATTTACAGTACCAGGTCCAGGTTCACTTAGAGGTATTAAAAAGTGTTTTATTGATAAAGGTAATATGTCAAATGAAGATATTATTAAATATATGTATCTAAATCAAGATAAAGAATTTAAAAGACTAAATCTAAATTTTAAAAGAATAGGTAATAGACCCTTACAGTTGATAGATTGTCAAAATTTATTTTGTGAACTAGATAAATATTTAAGAGAAAAAGTACCTAGTTTAAAATCAAACAGGACTAAAATAAAAAAACATTATAAACCTAAATCAGAAAAGATTGATTATATCTATCCACCAAAATGGAATATAAACTAAGAATGAGTTATCACTCATTCTTTTTTATGTTATAATTTTTAATAGAGGTGATAATATGTCAACACATATAGGTGCGAAAAAAGAAGATATATCTAACTTAGTTTTAATATGCGGTGATCCATTAAGATCTAAATATATCGCAGAACACTATTTAGAAGACTATAAACTAGTTAATGAAGTAAGAGGAATGTTTGGATATACAGGTTATTATAATGGTAAAAGAATAAGTGTTATGTCTCATGGTATGGGTATACCTTCTGCGGGTATTTATACATATGAATTATTTAATGAATATGATGTAGATGTAATGATTAGATTAGGTACAGCTGGTTCTTATACTGAAGAACTTGAAGTAAGTGATTTATTACTAGTAACTGAATCATATTCAGATACTATTTATGATGATAATTTAGAAGGTTCTAATACTGATACTATTGTTTCAGATGAGGAACTAAATAATAAAATAGAAGATACATCTAAAAAAATGGGTATACTATTAAAAAAAGGAAAAGTATATTCATCTGATAATTTTTATACAAAAGATGATATTAGTGAAAAAATGAAAACAGAACATGGATGTATGGCAGTAGAAATGGAATCATATGTAGTATTTTTAACTGCGAAACATTTTAATAAAAAGAGTGCGTGTGTATTAACTATATCAGATAGTTTTGTTTCAGCTAAACAATTAACTAGTGAAGAAAGAGAAAAGAAACTAGATGATATGATTAAAATAGGACTTGAATCTTTATCAACTATGTAGGTGATATTATGAAATATAAAAAAATAAGTTTTGATAATTATGATTTGTATTACATAAAAAAAGATAAGTTTAAGACTATAACAGTAAATACATTATTCATAAATGATTATAGTAAAACTAATATAACAAAAGAAAAAGTAATCTCAGAATATTTAGTTAATACATGTAAAGAATGTGATAATGAAATATTAATGAGTAAAAAGTTTTTGGAATTATATGAACCAAATATTGGAATTTATGATTATTTTAGTGATAAACATACTAAGAGTTTTTTACTAAATTTTTTAAATGACAAATTTACAGAAAAAGGAATGAATAAAAAAACATTAGATTTTTATTATGATATAGTATTTAATCCTAATGCTAAGGATGGTAAATTTGATAAATCAAATTTAGATATTTCTAAAAGAAAACTAATTACTAGATCTAAATTGCAAAGAGAAGATTCTTCTTTTTGTGCATATTTTAATGCAATGGGTCAAATAAAAGATAACATACCTATAGCAATTGATACAAGATTAAAAGAATCATATATTAGAAAAGTAGATCCAAAAGAAGCATATGAGTATTATGTAGATAGAATAAAGTCTTCTAAAGTAATAGTATTTGTAGTAGGAGATATTGATGATGAATTCTTTAAAATAATAGAGTCTAATTTGAAAAATAAAATCAAAAAGAATGATTATGAATTAATAAATAGGTATAATTTATCTAAAGTAAAAAAAGAAAGAGAAATAATAAAAGAAACTACGTTTAATCAATCTATATTATTCATGGTATATAAATTTATTAATATAACTGAAAGAGAAAGATTAGTAGTATTACCTATTTTTAATAATATATTAGGAGGTAGTTCTTCGAAATTATTTAAAAATGTTAGAGAAAAACATTCTTTAGTATATTATGCACATTCCAATAGTTATTCTTCTCAGTCAATTTTATTTATAGAGGCTGGTATAGAGAGTAAAAACTATAAAAAAACAGTAACAGTTATTAAAGAACAAATGAATGAAATGATAAATGGTAATATAACAGATAAAGAAATAAATGGTACAAAAGAAAGTTTGTATTCTGGTTTATATGAAATAGATGATGATGAAAGAAGTATTCTTAATAATTTATGTGGAGTAGTTTTAGATAATTTATATTATTATGAAGATTTAAAAAAAGAATATGAATCAGTAACTAAAGAAGAATTAATTAATCTAGGTAAAAAAATAGAATTAGACTTTATACATTTATCAAAGGGGGTTAATTAATGAAAAAAATAAAATTAGATATTGTAAATGAGACAGTATACTATGAAAAATTAGATAATGGTTTAGATGTATATGTTTTAAAGAAGAATAATTTTCATTCTTCATTTGCAACATTTATGACTAATTTTGGTGGTAAAGATGTAGAATTTATTCCTATAAATGAAGATAAAATGGTTAAGATGCCTTCAGGTATAGCGCATTTTCTAGAACATAAATTATTTGAGCAAGAAACAGGAGAAAGTGTTCATGATTTTTATAAAAAGAGTGGTTCTTATGTAAATGCAATGACTGGTTATAAAAGTACTAAATATATATTTAAAGGACCTAATAATTTTAAAGAAAACTTAAACTATTTATTAGATTATGTTCAAAGTCCATATTTTACTGATCAAAATGTTGAAAAAGAAAAGGGAATAATACTAGAAGAGGCAAGAATGGATTTAGATAATCCATATAGACTATTCTCTGAGGCAGTTCTTAAAAATTTATTTAAATCTTCTATCTATGAAAATACAATAATAGGTTCTATGGATGATATAAAGTCTATTACTAAGGAAGATTTATATAGATGTTATAATTCATTTTATCATCCTAGTAATATGGCATTATTAATTGTTACTAATGAAGATGAAAATGAAATAATAGAGTTAGTAAAAAATAATCAAAAGAATAAACAATTTAAAAAGGATTTTAAAATAATAAAAAAAGAATATGAGGAAACTGAAAAAGTAAGAACAAAAAAGGAAATAATATATGGAAATGTAAATGAAACAAGAGTATGTTATTCACTTAAGTTTAAACTTAGTTATTTTAATGCTTCTAAAATAGAAGTATTAGACTATTTCACTATATTCTTTGATATAGTTATAGGATTATTATCTAGTTTTAATTTAAAACTAAAAGAAGATAAGATTATTAAAAAAGATATTGATTTTAATGTACTGACAGAAAAGGTAAAAGATGAAGAATATGTTATCTTTAATCTTTCTACCTTTACTGAAAAAACAAATAAATTCATTTCTTTATTAAAAGAACAATTATTAAAAAAAGACTATACTAAAGAACTATTTGATTTATATAAGAAAACAATTATATCTGATATGAACTATCAATTTAATAGTATTAATGGTATAATGCGTTTCTTAACTGCAGAATATGAATTCTATAACAAAATATCAAATGATATTATAAAGATAGAGAGTAATTTAAATTATGATAGATTTAAAGAAATAACAAATAAGATTAATACTGATAATGAATCTATTGTTATTATGAAAAAAAATAAAAAGACTATGTTATAATAAACATAGTTTTTGTTCCCGTAGCTCAGTAGGATAGAGCAATCGCCTCCTAAGCGATAGGTCGGCAGTTCGATTCTGCCCGAGAACACCATGAAAAATAAAGGGAGAAATCCCTTTTTTTGATTTCTTCAAATAATATGTTATAATGATGTTGTAAATTTATTGGATAATATGGAGGAATTACTAATAAATAGCGCCAGACCTAATAAAAGGTGACGAGGTTGATAGTTATCGAAAATTCGGCGGATGCTATCACGGAGTATGCAAACGTAAGATATAATCTAAAAAATAAAATCAAAATTATAACAGAGGATATATCATGCATAAATTTTTTTGTATGGGAGAAAATATTTATGTGTGGAATTATAGGCTATATAGGAAGCCAAAACAAGGGGGTAGAGTCCGTTTTAAATGGACTTGAACATTTAGAATACAGGGGTTATGATTCAGCAGGTATTGCTTTTATATCTGATGATAAATTAAATATTATAAAAGAAAAAGGACGTATTGCGGATTTAAGAAAAAGTGTTGAAATTACTTCTTCTAATTTAGCAATAGGTCATACTAGATGGGCTACTCATGGTGAAGTAAATAAGGTAAATGCTCATCCACATCACTCAGGTTCAGTTACTATTGTACATAATGGTATTATAGAAAACTATATAGAACTAAAAGAAGAATTAATAAAAAAAGGTTATGAGTTTAAATCTAAAACTGATACTGAAGTAGCATGTGCTTTATTAGATTATTTATATCAAAAAACAGGTGATATAAAAGAAAGTATAAGTGAATTTAAAAAGAAAGCAAAAGGAGCTTATGCAATTGGTTTAATACTAGATAATGATAAAGATAATTTATACGCAATTAAGAAAAATAGTCCATTAATAATAGGTATAAGTAAAGATGAAAAATTTATCGCATCTGATGTACCTGCGATAATAGATTATACTAATAAATATATTATCTTAGAAGATGGAGATTACGCTGTTTTAAATAAAGATAGTGTAACTGTATTTGATAATGAAAATAATAAAGTTAATCGTAAACCAAGAACATTTGAAGGTGATGCATTAAGTATTAGTAAATGTGGATATGATCACTTTATGCAAAAAGAAATATATGAAGAACCAGAAGTAATTAAAAAAACAGCTCTTACAGATATACCTGATATTAGTAATTATGATCGTATATGTATAGTAGCATGTGGTAGTGCTATGCATACTGGTTTAGTTGGTAAAAGTTTAATAGAAAAATATGGAGATATACCAGTTGATGTAGAAATAGCAAGTGAATTTAGATATAAAAAATTATTCTTAGATAATAAAACATTAGTAATAGCTATATCTCAATCAGGAGAAACTGCAGATACATTAGAAGCAGTTAAAATAGCTAAGAAAATGGGATCTGATACATTAGGAATAATTAATGTTAAAGAAAGTAGTATAGCTAGAGAAGTAGATAATAGAGTTTATACTTTAGCAGGTAGTGAAATAGCAGTAGCAACAACTAAAGCATATGCTGCTCAATTAGAAGTACTATCTAAAATTGCATATTCATTAGCAAAGAATTCAAAAGATGCTTCTAAATTAAAAGAGATAAAAGATTATTTGGAAGATTTACAAAAATTACCAATTATTATGCAAGAAGTATTAGATAATGAAGAAGAATACAAAAAAGTAGCAAAAGAAATATATAAACATAAAGATATATTCTTTATAGGAAGAGGAATAGATTACGCTCTTGCTATGGAAGGTTCATTAAAATTAAAAGAAATATCTTATATTCATAGTGAAGCATATGCTGCAGGAGAATTAAAACATGGAACAATATCTTTAATTGAAGAACAAACACCAGTTATAGGTATAGTAAGTGATAAATTAATTGCGGATAAAACTATAAGTAATTTAAAAGAAGTTAATTCTCGTGGAGCAAATGTAATATATTTAACAACTAATCAAATTAAAGGAGAAGGAGACTTTTATAGTACTAAATTAGTAGTGCCAGAAGTTAATCCATTATTACAACCAATTATAAATGTAATACCTCTTCAATTAATTGCGTATCATGTTGCTAAATATAATAAATGTGATATAGATAAACCAAGAAATTTAGCTAAATCAGTTACTGTTGAATAAAAAAACTAGATTTATTTCTAGTTTTTTTAGTGGTATAATTTAAATAGGTGATTAACGTGATAGGAGTATTTGATTCAGGTATAGGTGGAGTAACAGTATTAAAAGAATTATTAAAACTATTACCTAATGAGAAATATATATATTATTCAGATTCAATTAATAATCCATATGGCGATAAAACTAATGAAGAAATAATAGATATTTCTGATAAAGTAGTGGAGTTTTTAATTAATAAAGGATGTACTATTATAGTAATTGCGTGTAATACTGCTTCTGCTATCGCAAAAGACTATTTAAGAAATAAATATAGTATTCCAATAATCGCAATAGAACCAGCTTATAAATCAGTTCTTGATGATGAAAAGACTTTAGTAATGGCTACTAAAGCTACTATAAATAGTGATAAATTTAAAACTTTATTTAATAAATATGATAATCATAATACTATTTTACTTTCTTGTTCAGGTCTTGCTGATCTAATTGAAGAAGGTAATAAAGATAAAATAATAGAGTATCTAAATAATAAAATAGGGGAATATAAAGGTGTTAAAAATGTAGTATTAGGTTGTACACATTATCCACTTATTAAAGAAGAAATATCTAAAGTATTAGGTCCTGTTAATTTCTATGATGGTAGTCTAGGTGTTGCTAAACATACTAAAGAAGTAATGGAAGAAAAAGGACTTATTACTAATAGTAAGCAAGAAATAACTTTTATAGATTCATCTAATAATAAAGAAGATTTATTTTATGAGTTATTAAAAAGATAATTATAAGTACTTATGTATTAGTACTACATAATTATCTTTTTTTGTTGTATTAGTAATTTTTATAAATTTATATTTACCAAACTTTCTAATAGAAAAAATATCTCCTTCTCTTAACTTATATGAATCATTTTTAAGATATTCATAGTTTAAAAGAATTTCTCTATCTTTCATTTTTTCTTTAGTAAAATCTCTATTAGATTTTACTATTCTAGATATAATTGTATCTATTCTAAGACTAGATACTATAAACTCTAGTTCTTCATATTTTCTTTCATAATCTTTTAAATAATCTTTATCTAATTTCTTTAACTTAATATTATAATTACCAACTTTTTTAAATTCAGATACAAAGAACTGTTCTATTTGTTCCATAATAAATACATAATAATGACCATCATCAATAATAACATCCCCAAATAAAGATTCATCTATATTTAATGCATATAATGAACCAAGTATTTCTTGATGCCTTAAATTATTATTAGTTTCTATTTCATATAACGAGAACTCTGGTTCTTTTTTATTATAAAAAATTACTTTTTCAGCATCTTTAGTAGGACTATATATTTTATAGTTCATACCTTTTAATTTACCTTTTAACTCCATAACATCAATTGGATTTAAAAAGTAAGTATAATCTCCATTTAAAAGTCTATTAAAGTTTTTATCAATTTTATACATATTAATACCTCAAATTAATTATATAATAATGTAAATCTTAAATCAAATATGGTATAATTAATAATAGGTGATTTATATGAAATTTAAAGTTATGGATGGAAATAGTGCATGCGCACATATATCATATATGTTTAGTGATGCAGCATCTATATACCCAATTACACCAGCATCTACTATGGCAGAAAAAGTAGATGAATGGTCTAATAAAGGTAAAACTAATTTATATGGAGATAAAGTTAAAGTAGTAGAAATGCAAAGTGAAGCAGGTGCGATAGGTACTGTACATGGTTTACTTCAAACAGGTTTAGTCGCATCAACTTATACAGCATCTCAAGGACTTTTACTAATGATTCCAAATATGTATAAGATAGCGGGTGAATTATTACCTTCAGTAATAAATGTTGCGGCTAGAACTATTGCAACTCATTCACTTAGTATATTTGGAGATCACTCTGATATATATGCAGTTAGACAAACTGGTTATTCAATGCTTTCATCTGTTAATGTACAAGATGTTATGTATATGACTTTAATTTCTTATTTAAGTACTTTTAAAGGAAGAATACCATTTGTTAATTTCTTTGATGGATTTAGAACTAGTCATGAATTATCTAAGATAAATGTTCTTGATGAAGAAGAGGTAAAAGAGCTAGTAGATTTTGATTTAATAAATGAGTTTAGAAAAAATAGTAGTCTTGCTAAAAAACAAATTAGAGGTACTACACAAAATGATGATGTATATTTCCAAAATATAGAAGCTAGAAATAAATACTATGATGAAATGCCATCAATAGTAAATGAATATATGGAACTAGTTAATAAAAAGTTTGGAACTGATTATCATCCATTTGATTACTATGGCGCAGTTGATGCTGAAAAAATAATAGTAGCTATGGGATCAGTTTGTGATACTGTTAAAGAAGTAGTTGATGAATTAAATTCTAAAGATGAAAAAGTAGGTTTAATTATTGTTAGATTATATAGACCATTTTCTTCTAAATATTTCTTAAAAGCATTACCAAATACTGTTAAGAAAATCGCAGTACTAGATAGAACTAAAGAATCTGGATCAGCAGAACCTTTATATTTAGATGTTGTAAATGTACTTAATGATGCTGGTAAAAAGATAAAAGTAATTGGTGGTAGATATGGTCTATCTAGTAAGAATACAGAACCATCTGATATAAATGCAGTATTTAGTAATTTAGATAAGAAAAGACCTATTAATTCATTTACTATAGGTATAGTAGATGATGTTACAAATAAGAGTTTAGATAAAGTTGATATTAAAATAAAGAGTAAAAATATAGAAATGCTTGTATATGGATATGGATCTGATGGTATGGTTACTGCTACTAAAGATATTATTACTTTAGTAGGAGATAATACTAATGGATATGTACAAGGATATAATCAATATGATTCTAAAAAGAGTGGTGGAGTAACTATGTCTCATCTTAGAATAGGTAAAGAAGAAATAAAATCTAGTTACTATGTAAAAGATGCTCATATTATAGTTTGTACTAAAGACTCTTATTTAGATAAATATGATATGATTTCAAATATTAGAAAGAATGGAATATTTATTGTTAATACAAGTAGAAAACTAATAGATTTTCCAGATAATTTAAAATATTATATTGCTAAAAACAAAGTAAAAGTATATACAATTGACGCTAATAAAATAGCAAATGAAAATGGTATTCCAAATAAAATTAGTACTATTATGGAAGCAGCAATTATTAAAATAACAAAAGTACTTCCATATGAATTAGCTATTGAAAAGATGCATGAAAGTATTAAAAATAAGTTTGGTAAAAAGGGTGAAGATATTGTTAATAACAATATTAACGCAATTAAAAATGTTGAAGAAAATATAGTTGAAGAAAAAGTAGATTCATCTTGGGAAAAATTAAAAATAGAAGAATATAAACCACAAGGTGTTCTTGATGCAATTTCTCATTTAAAAGGAGATTCACTAAAGGTAAGTGACTTTATTACTCATGATGATGGAACTTTTGAAGTAAATACTTCTAAATTAGAAAAGAGAAATATCGCAGAAATGTTACCTTGTTGGAATACAGAAAAATGTATTAGTTGTAATCAATGTGTTATGGCTTGCCCACATGCAGTAATAAGACCAAAGATTTTATCTGAAGATGAATTAAAAGAAAATCCAAATATTAAAACAATAGATGTACCTGGTAAACCAGAATTTAAATTTGCATTAGAATTTAGTTATGATGATTGTACAGGATGCGGGGTATGTTCATCAGTTTGTCCAAGAGAAACTATTACTATGGAAAAGAATGAATGCAGCGAAAGAGCTAATAATAAGATCAAAGCTACTAATAAACATTTATATCCAGAAAATATAGTTAAAGGATTAGCATTTAATAAACCATTATTTAAATATTCAGGAGCTTGCGCTGGATGCGGTGAAACTCCATATATTAAAATGCTTACTCAAATAGTAGGAGAAGGCTTAATAGTAGCGAATGCAACTGGATGTTCATCTATATATGGTGGTTCTATGCCAAGTTCTCCATATAATATATCTTGGTCCAATTCATTATTCGAAGATAATGCAGAATATGGATATGGTATGAGTTTAACTGTTTCTATTATGAGAGAAAAAATAGAAAATATAATAAATAAAAATATGGAAACAGTTAGTGATAAAAATAAAGAACTATTTAATATATGGTTAGAGAATAAAAATGATTATAAGAAGACTAAATTAGTAATGGAAAATATAGATTATGAAGAAGTAAAAGAATTAGAATCTATAAAAGAATATATACCTGCTAAATCAGTTTGGATTATCGGTGGAGATGGATGGAGTTATGACATAGGATTCTCTGGTATAGATCATGTTATGAGTACTAATCAAAATGTAAATATATTAGTACTAGATACTGAAGTATATTCAAATACTGGTGGTCAATCTAGTAAGAGTACTAGAGAAGGCGCAGTTGCTAAATTCGCATCTATTGGTAAAACTACATCTAAAAAAGATTTAGCTAGAATGATGATGCAATATAAAAATGTAACTGTATCTGAAATTAGTTTAGGTGCTAACATGAACCAAGCTATTAAAGCTATTAATGAAGCTAATAATCATGATGGACCATCATTAATAATTGCATATGCACCATGTATAAATCATGGTATAAAAGGCGGTATGGGATGTTCAATAAAAGAAGAAGAACTAGCAGTTAAATGTGGTTACTTCCCATTATTTAGATATAACTCTAGTACTAAAGAATTTAATCTAGATTTTAAAGAACCAGACTTCTCATTATATGGTCAATTCTTAGCAAATGAAACTAGATATAAAATGATTAGCGCAGTTAATTTAGAACATGCGAAAGAATTATTAGAAGATAATTTAAATAATGCTAAAGAAAGATTTGAATATTATAAGTCTTTAGAAAAACTTGAAGAAAAATAGTATTTATGATATTATGTATGTAATGAAGGAAACTTCATACAATAAAAAAAAGGATACGTTTGAATCTAGCGAATCAGACGTAATCCCTTAGTGGATTCATCTGAAATCAACAGTTGTTGAAATCAGATGTTTTTTTTGACTTTATTTATAAAATATGATAGTATATTCACTACTTTTGAAGGGGTGTTTATATATGGAAAAGAGATATTTAACAGATGATGAATTCTTTAAAAAGTATATTGAAAGCTATGCATTAAGACAAGCTATTGCGAATATGCAATTAGAGAATAAAGATGTAGAAATGATTACTACTTTTGATGGAAACTTAGAAATGGAAAATAATATAGATGCATTTAAATGGATTATAGAAAATCATCCTGATAGACTTAGTCCATATGATTTAAATGAAATATCTTATAGGGTTAATGGAGAGAAATTTAATAAAGGATTTAGAACAACACAAGTAGCGGTTGCTAAATCTAAAAATATTGAACCAGTTTCACCAAGAAGAATTCCTGAAGCTATGTATTCATTATTTAATGCATATAGAAATATATGGTCAGCTTTACCTACATATGAAAGAGAAGCTAAATTACATATTGAAATAGTAAGAACTCAACCATATGAAGATGGTAATAAAAGATCTGCTAGAATATTAACTAGTTATAATTTATATTCACAACAAAAAGCACCAGTAATAATACCTGGTAAAGATACAGATGAATATTTTAGTTATATAGATGATTATGATGTAGAGGGTATGACTAAATATTTAGAAAAAAGATCTAAATTAGAATTAGAATATATAAAAGAATATTATAGAAAACTTTGTGGTGCAGAATTTGGTCAAAAAAGAGAAGGACCAGAAAAGTGTGTAAAAGTATATACTTTTACTAAACCAGAAAATGGTGATTCAAGTGAATAATATAGAAAATATGTCATTAAATATTGTTACTAATTTAGAAACAAAAGAAATAGATGATACAATAACTAAATTTGTTAATAACATACATTCAATATATAAAAATAATATACCTACTATAATTAGATTTAGATTATTTGATTCTAATTTTGATTATTATGTGGAAAACCAATTATTAAGAACTAAATTAGGAAATACAAACCTAGAAATAGCTAAGGGTGAAAATGGAGTTAAAATAATTGAAGATATAAATTCTGTTACAAGAGATTTAAATAAGAGTGATGCAATTACTAAATTAATTGAGTATCAAAAAGAAAAACAAATTGCTTGTAAAGTATATAGAAAAATGAAGAATAAGTTTTTACCTAAATATAAAAGAAAAGGTTTACATAGAAAGAAGAAATAATATTATTTCTTTTTTTTATGTTATAATTAAAATAAAGGAAGTGTATAAATATGTCAGTAGAATTATATAAACATAATAAAGAAGCGTATGAACAAGTAGAAGAACATTTTAAAACTAGTAATAAAACATGTGTTATTCATCCTACTGGAACAGGTAAATCTTTTATATCATTAAAATTTATAGATGATAATATTAATAAGAACATCTTATTACTAGCACCAACTAATGTAATATTAGATCAATTTTGTACAAATATTGCAGAACAAATATTAAAAGTTGATACAAGTAGAATGTCCCAAAAAGAAGTAAATGATTTAGTTTCTAGTAGATTACCTAATATTACGCTTTCAACATATGCGAGTGCTAAAAATCAAACAAGTAATTATGATTGTATAATATGTGATGAATTTCATAGAATAGGTGCGGATACTTGGGGAGCAGGAGTAAAAGCAATAATGGATAATAATCCTAATGCAAAAGTATTAGGAGTAACAGCAACTCCAATAAGATATCTTGATGATATGAGAGATATGTCAGAAGAAATATTTGAGGGTGATATAGCAAGTCAAATG
Source organism: Bacilli bacterium (assembly GCA_017511805.1). Lineage (GTDB taxonomy): Bacteria > Bacillota_I > Bacilli_A > RF39 > UBA660 > RUG13038. Next base: position 600,731 of record JAFWJA010000015.1, on the reverse strand, counting down.
ACACTTCCAGAAGCTATAGTAAAAGGTATACTTCCAGTTCCAACATATATAAGTACACTTTATTCTTTTGAAGAAGATATAGATGAAATACAAAAACAAATAGATAATTACAAGGATAGAAAACAAGCAGAAGAATATCAAAAATTATTAAATCAAGCTAAAAAAGAGTTACAAGAATCTGAAGGATTAGATGAAATATTTGCTAAAAATATTCAAAATAAAAATGGAAGATTTATTGTCTTTTGTAGAAATAAAGAACACATGAAAGACATGGAAGAAAAATGTAAAGAATGGTTTAAAAAAACTAATCCAGATATTGAAATTAGTGAAGTATATTCTGATCAAGGAAAAGAATTAAATCAATATTATATTGAATATTTTGAAAATAATGAAAGAAAAACAATAAAATTATTATTCTCAATAGAGATGTTAAATGAAGGTTTACATGTAGATAATATTGATGGAGTAATCATGTTTAGACCAACATCTTCTCCAATAGTTTATATGCAACAATTGGGTAGAGCACTTTCAGTAGGTCATAATGAACATCCATTAGTATTTGATATAGTAAATAATTCAAGCTCACTAGATTCGATTATAGAGGTAAAAGATCAAGTAGAAAAACTAATTGATGATATTATAATTAGTAGAGAAAATGGTAATCCAAATAAAGATTATCCAGATAATGAAATATTATTAAAAATAAAAGAAGGATTTAAAGTACTAGAAGAAAAAAAAGAAATAATAGACATATTAGAAACATTAAAAGTAGATTCAAAATTTTCATGGGATGATTGGTATAAGTTAGCAAAAAAATACTATGAACAATATGGGAACTTGGATGTTAAACAAGGATTTGTAACATTAGATGGGGTAACAGAATTAAAAGAAGATGATTCTAGATACGAAGAAGGATTTAAATTAGGCCTATGGATTAGAACTCAAAGACGAGTTTATAAAGGCAAAGCAGATGGAAAATTGACAGAGGAACAAATAAGACTATTAAAAGAAATAGGAATGAGATTTGAAAATATAGATCTAATGCAAGAATGGATGAAAAAATATGAATTAGCAAAAAAATACTATGAACAATATGGGGACTTAGAAGTTAAAACAGAATTTGTAACATTAGATGGGGTAACAGAATTAAAAGAAGGTGATCCAAGATACGAAGATGGATTTAAATTAGGCCAATGGATTAGTAAACAAAGACAAGTTTATAAAGGAAATGGTAATGGAAAATTGACAGAGGAACAAATAAGACTATTAAAAGAAATAGGAATGAGATTTGAAAATATAGATCTAATGCAAGAATGGATGAAAAAATATGAATTAGCAAAAAAATACTATGAACAATATGGGAACTTAGAAGTTAAAACAAAATTTGTAACATTAGATGGGGTAACAGAATTAAAAGAAGGTGATCCAAGATACGAAGATGGATTTAACTTAGGCCGATGGATTATTCGTCAAAGACAAATTTATAAAGGAAAAGCAGATGGAAAATTGACAGATGAACAAATAAGACTATTGGAAGATTTAAAAATAAAATGGATGCCAGATACTGTTGATGATAGATCACAAAAAGAGGATATAACTGAAAAAAATAAACTACAAAAGAAAACAGAAGTCCTAAATAGATTCCAAACTTTATTAAATGAATATAATGGTGAATCATTACCAAATAGAGAAGAAATATCCGATGATTTTATGAATCAATTAAATAGAAAGAAGAAATAATAATATTTCTTTTTTTTTCAATAATAAGGGAATTTTGATTGTTTACGGAGAATATAATCTATGGAGGTTATATTATGTCAAAAGAAATAGCAATTATTGAAGGAAATATTGAAGACAAGATTTTTATTATAAGAGGCATACAAGTTCTATTGGATAGTGATTTAGCTAAGTATTATGGATATACTACAAAAGCTTTTAATCAACAAGTACAAAGAAATATTGATAAATTTGATGAAGAATTTATGTTTAAATTGACTGAAAGTGAAATGAATAATATTCTAAGGTCACAAAATGTGACCTCAAGTTTAAATAATTATGGAGGAAGAAGATATTTACCATATGTATTTACTGAACAAGGAGTCTATATGGTTATGACAATTCTAAAGGGTAAAAAAGCAATAGAGCAAAGTAAAAACTTAATAAGAGCATTTAAAAAGATGAAAGATTATTTAGTTAACAATAATATTATAGATCAAAAATATATAAATAATTTGGTTTTAAAACAACAAGATATATTAATTGATCATGATAATAGAATTTCTAAAATAGAGAATGTAAATAGAAATAATATTTTTTTTGAAGGTGAAATATATGATGCATATTCAATGCTTTTAAATATATTTGGAAGAATTAGTGAAGAACTAATTATTATAGATAACTATGCCAATAAAGAATTATTAGATATAGTAAGCAAATATTGTAATAGAGTAATAATAATTTCTAAGAATTTGGATGAGTCTTTAATAAAAAAATATGAAAGCCAATATAGTAATGTTACATTTTTAAATAATGATTCATTTCATGATAGATTCTTAATTATAGATAGAAAAGATGTATATAATATAGGATCATCAATAAAAGATATAGGTAAAAAGACTACTTGTATTAATAAAATAGAAGATGAAAAAGAACTTAATAAAATACTAGAAAGAATAACTTTTATGTTATAATTTATATGTCGGTGATATTATGTTTAAGATTGGGAATGTAGAAATTAAAAATAATATTTGTTTAGCACCTATGGCTGGTTTTTGTAATAGTGCATTTAGAAGAATAGTTAAAGAAATGGGTGCAGGTTTATTATTTGCTGAAATGGTTTCTGATAAAGCAATATATTATGGTTCAGAAAAAACTATAGATATGCTTAAAATGACTGAAGAAGAAAGACCACTTGCACAGCAAATTTTTGGTAGTGATAAAGAAAGTTTTGTATTCGCTGCTAAAAAAGTTATGGAAATAATGAAACCAGATATTATTGATATAAATATGGGATGTCCTGTACCTAAAGTTGCTGTTAAATCACAAGCAGGTTCTGCATTACTAAAAAATCCTAGTAAGATAAAAGAAATAGTTAGTGCAGTAGTAGAAGCAGTAGATGTACCTGTTACAGTTAAAATAAGAAGTGGCTGGGATAGTAATAGTATTAATGCTGTAGAAGTAGCTAAAATAATAGAGGAAGCTGGTGCTAGTGCTATTACAGTACATCCTAGAACTAGAGCACAAGGTTATTCTGGTAAAGCAGATTGGAATATTATAAAACAAGTTAAAGAAGCAGTTAGTATTCCAGTAATAGGTAATGGTGATATAAAAAGCGTTGATGATGCAATTAAAATGATGAATGAAACAAGTTGTGATGCAGTTATGATAGGAAGAGCAGCACTATCTAATCCATTTATATTTAAAGAGATATCTTATTACTTAGAAACAGGTAAAAAGTTAGATAAAATTAGTGATAAAGAGAAGTTAGATATTGCTAAAAAACACTTTGAATATCTACTTGAAATTAAACCAGAAAAGGTAGCAGTTCTTGAAATGAGAACTATTATGGCAAACTATATTAAAGGAATACCTGGTAGTACTAAAATAAAACAAAGTATATTTAGCTGTAAAACTAAAGAAGAATTGCTAAAAATACTTGAAGAATATAGGAAAACACTATAAAATATGATATAATTAAAAAAGTTTAGAGGTGGAAAAAATGAGAGAATTAAGTGAACAAGAAGTTATTAGAAGAGAGAAGTTAGAAGAAATTAAAAAGGTATGTAATCCATATCCTGCAAAATATGAAAGAACACATACACTTAGTGAAGCTAAAGAATTAGAAGATGGAACTAAAAATGTTAAAGTATGTGGAAGAATTGCTTTTGCTAGAAAAATGGGTAAACTAGCTTTTGTTAAAATTAGAAATATAGAAGATGTATTCCAATTAGAATTTAGAGTAGACTTACTTGGAGAAGAAAGATATGAATTCTTTAAGAAGTTAATTGATGGTGGAGATTTTATAGGAGCAGAAGGAGAAATATTTACTACTCAAACAGGAGAAAAAACTTTAAGAGTAGAGAATTTTGAATTCTTAGGTAAATCACTTAGACCTCTTCCAGAAAAATTCCATGGATTAACTGATGTAGAAGCTAAATATAGAGAACGTTATGTAGATTTAATGATGAATGAAGAATCTAGAAAAATATTCTTAGGAAGAAGTAAATATTATTTCTTTGTTAGAAAGTTCTTAAATGAACATGGATTCTTAGAAGTTGAAACACCAATAGTACAAACTTCAGTTTCTGGAGCATCTGCAAAACCATTCTATACTCACTATAATGCACTTGATTTAGATTGTAATTTAAGAATAGCACCAGAATGTTATTTAAAGGAATGTATAGCTGGTGGATTTGATAGAGTATATGAAGTAGCTAAATGTTTTAGAAATGAAGGTATGGATCCACAACATAATCCAGAATTTACTCAAATAGAATGGTATGCTGCTTATTGGGATTTTGAAGATAATATTAAATTCTTCCATGATTTAATGAAAGAAAGTATGGAATTCTTAACAGGATCTTCTGTTATAGAATATCAAGGAAATACTATCGATTTTGGTAAAGAATGGGAAAGAATTAATTATATAGAAAAAATGAATGAAATACTTGGATTTGAATTCTTAAATGAAACTGATGTTAATGAATTCAAGAATAAAGTTGTTGAAAAAGGATTCTTTAGTTTAAAGGATATGGATGAATATAAATCTATTCCTCAATTAACAGATTTCTTATATAAAAAGTTATTAAGAGCAAATATAGTTGGACCAGTTGTTATGTATAATTATCCAGCTAGTTTAAAACCACTTGCTAGAAGAAATGATGATAATGCTAATGCAGTTGATTGTTTCCAAGTTGTTATTATGGGAGCAGAAATATGTAATGCATATTCAGAGTTAGTTGATCCAGCTATTCAAAGAAGTACATTTGAAGATCAACTTGCACAAAAAGAAGCAGGTGATGATGAGACTATGGATTTAGATGAAGATTATTTACTTGCTATGGAACAAGGTATGCCACCAATTTCAGGTCTTGGATTTGGTATAGATAGATTAATGATGATCGCATATAATCTTGAAACATTAAGGGATGCAATATTATTCCCAACTATGAAACCAGTAGAAAGGAAATAATAAATGAAAAAGAATTTATTTAGGGCTGTCTGGGCTATAAACATATTGGTTCATATTATATTATTTATAACACTTAATATAATATATAAAAATAATTATGATACTAGTAGTATTAATTATTTAACATTAACTATAATTGAATTATTAAATATAGGATTTGGTATTTTATTCTTTAGTAAAATCAATAAGAATATAATATATGCTATGTTTATAATATTTGTAGTTAGTACAGTATTTATACCAGTTTATCATACAACAAGAACATATGCACCAAAAGGTGATAAAAGTGAATTAATGGGACTTGCTGTAGAAGAAAAGAATTTAAATATATATGGTTTAAATACAGTTATAAATTGGAAATAAAAAGAGAATTATTAATTCTCTTTTTTTTATATATATTTTGTGGTATAATTATATTGGTCTAAAGTAGAGGTGAATGCTAAATTTTGAATAACTGAAAAACAATTTTAAAAAAATAGGAGGAGATTAAATGTTAGAAACAATTATAAAGATAATAATATTTCTTGCACTAGCAGTAGGAGCAGTTTATTATTATAAAAAGACAAAAAGTGAAAAAAATAATGTTTTTAGAGTATTAATATGTGTTGTTGTATTACTTATGGTTTTAAGTTATTTAATTCCTGGTAGTATGATAGATTACAATTATGGTACTGTAACAGCAGATGCTGTTGTACCTATGGGAATAACTAGTTTATTTAATAATATATCAACAGCACTTAATTTATCAATTACTATGATTGTTTATTTAGCAATTGTAGGAATATTTTATGCAATTATTAAAAAGTCAGGAAAGTATGAAGGATTAGTTGATAATACAGCTTTTGCATTCAAAAAGAATAAACCTTTATTTATAGTATTAACTATACTAGTATTAGGATTATTTAGTTCTGTAACAGGAGAAATGATCGCATTAGCAATCTTTGTACCATTCCTTATTTCAGTTATTAGAAGATTAGGTTATTCAAAAGAAGTATCTGTTATTTCAACAGTAGGAGCATTACTATTAGGACAAGCAGGGGCAATATATTCAAGCTATTTATTTAAGTCACTTGAAATAACATATTCGGATAATATGTTAGCAAAAGTAGTTATTACTGCTATAGTACTTGTATTCTTAATAGCATTTATATTGTTGTTCAATAAGAAACCAACACCAGAAAAAGAAATAGTTAAATCAAAAGAAACAAAACTATTACCAATTTATATTACTTTTGGTGTAGTATTCGTATTATTATTTATGGGATTCTTCCCTTGGAATGAATACTTTGGTATTACTGGATTTGAAGATTTCTTAACTTCAATTAGAGAAGCTGAATTCTTAAAAGTATCAATATTTGATGCAATAGTAGGTAATTCTACAGCAATTGCAGCATTTGGGTCATGGCAATTAATTAATGCTGGAGTATTATTTATAGTTGTTGATATAGTATTAGCAATTGTATATAAAGTTTGGTCTGTTGATGTATTAGTAGAAGGAATTAAAAAAGCAGTTCCATATATGGCTATTACAGTTCTATCTTATTTAGTAATTGTATTAACTATGAATTCAGGAATTTATTATACTTTAACAATGGGTGTAACTAAAACTGCTATTAATATATTTACAGTAGGAACTACTGCATTAGTATCAGCATTAAATATTTCAGAATATACATATGCAACTAATTTCACTTTAGTAGCAATTAGTTCAAGTGTTAAATTTGCTAAAGATGCAGATACAATGAATTTAATTTCAGTTGTATATCAATCAATTTATTCTGTATTTATGATTGTATCTCCAGTTAGTATTTTATTACTATTTGGATTACATTATACTGATATAAAATATAAAGATTGGTTAAAATACATATTAAAATTCTTCGGAGTATTATTAATTACAATATTAGTAGTTACTAAATTAATAATAGAAGGATTTGATGTAATAGGTATAATTGCTTTATCATTATTAATAATTGGTTTAGTATTAATTATATTAATGAAATTAGTATTTTCTAAAAAAATAGTATTTAAAATAGAAAAAGATGATGAACCAGTTGTTAAAAAAGAAGAAGTAAAAGAAGTAGAAGTAAAAGAAGTTGAAACTAAAAAAGCTGCTACTAAAAAACCAGCAAAGAAACCAACTACTAAAAAAACTGCAAAAAAATAAGGATTAATTATTAATCCTTTTTTTTATACTCATTTTGTGATAACTCAATTATTAAATCATAGTTATCATCATTAGCCATTATATTCTTATGTTCTTTACGACATTTTTCACATTCATATATTATTTTAAAAGTATCTTTATATTTTTCTATATATACTGGTTTTAATAGTCCTTTACAAGGATTATTTCTATCACCAGGATTAATATCAACATGTTTAGAATATAAGCAATAAGGGCAATGATCTCTTGCGGTATATCCTAATTTAGATACTTCTTTATGGCAATGTTCACAAACAAAATTTTCATCAATCATATTAAATCTTTTCATAATTAAATTATAAGATAAAAACCTATATATATCAAGAAAAATATGTTATAATATATATGTGTAAGGTAGGTGATATGATGGAGACAAATTTTGTTATTAACGATTTTGAGGGACCATTAGATCTACTTTTGCATTTAATAAAAACATCAAAGATGAGTATCTATGATATTAAGATAGAAGAGATTACTAGACAGTACGTTGATTTTATTAATAAGATGAAAGAAATGAATTTAGATATAGCGTCTGAATATTTAGTAATGGCTAGTGAATTAATAGAACTTAAATCTAAGATGTTACTTCCTAAAACAGAAGAAGACGAAGAGGAAGAAGATCCTAGAGAAGAATTAGTTAATAGATTACTTGAATATCAAAAATATAAAGATATGGTTGAAACATTTAGAAATCTAGAAACTGAAAGAAAAGAAGTATATACAAAAGAACCTCTTAATTTTAAAGAACTATCTGATAGTTATATAGAGAATGATGGATCTGTTTCAGTAGAAGATTTAATGAAAGCATTAAGTAAATTCTTACAAAGAAAAGAAGCAGAAAAACCAATTAGTACTAAGATTACTAAAAAAGAAATATCTGTTACTGATAGAACAAGAGATATTAGAAAAATTCTTAGTACTAAAAAGAAAGTATCATTCTTTGATTTATTTGAAATAAAGACTAAAGAATATGTAGTTGTTACATTCTTATCAATACTAGAAATGGCTAAATTAGGTGAGATAAATATAATACAAGAAAACAACTTTAACAATATTATAATAAGCAAAAAAGAAGGTGCAAAATGATTAGTAGTTTAGAAGCGTTATTATTTGCGGTAGGTAGTGAAGGACTTACTAAAGAAGAATTATTAAATATATTAGAAATAGAAGAAAAAGAATTAGATGATTTAATTAGTAAATTAAGTACTAAATATGAAAGTGAAGAATCTGGAATAGAACTTAGAACACTTGGTAATAGTTATAAACTAGTTACTAAAGAAAAAGAAAAAGAATATTTAAAGAAACTAGCATTAGAAACTAGTAATAATTTAACAGAATCAGCGCTTGAAACACTTGCGATAATTGCATATAATGAACCAATTACTAGATCTGAAATAGATGATATTAGAGGTATTAATAGTACTCAAATGATACGTAATTTAATAGCAAAAGGTCTTATAGAAACAGCAGGTAAAAGTGATCTTCCTGGTAGACCAAATCTATATAAAACAACAGACTTTTTTTTAGATTATTTTAATTTAAGTGGAATAGATGAATTACCAGAATTAGATTTAGAAGAAGTAGAAATATTAGAAGATGATGATTTATACCAATCAAAATATAAAGAAGAGGGTGAATAATATGGTTCATACAGGAGTAGTTATTACATCCAGAATGGAATGGGAAGAACTATTAAAAATATATAATATTGTTCAAAGTAAAATAGAAAAATATCCATATGGTGAATATTTTATAATTAATATTTATAACAACGACGTATTATTCTATAGATGTGCTGGTAGAAAAGTAACAGCAGCTGCATCAACTCAATATATGATAGATAAATTTTCACTTCAAAAAGTAGTTCATATTGGTTCAGCTACAGCAGTATCAGATAAAGTAGAATATGGTGATATAATTATTCCTACTTTAGTCGCAGAATATGATTTAACTATTAAGGAAATAGAACCATTAATAAAAGAAAGTACTGTTATAGAATTAGATCCAGTTAGAGTATCTATGGATTATTTAGATGGATTACTTGGTACTAGTGATAAATCATTAGTTACTAAAAATGATTACATGATGGTTAAAGAAACTTCAATGCTAGCATCTGATACAGAATCAGCTGCTATAGCTAAAGTTTGTAAAATAAATGATATAGATATAATTATTATTAAAGGAATAAGTGATAGACCATCAACAAATGGTAAATACGAAGAACAATATGATGTATATGAAGAATATGCACCAATTATCATAAAGAATATTGTGGAAGACTATTTACTTGAGGTTATTTAATGAAAAAATATTTAATAATACTTTTATTAGTTTTATTATTTTGTGGTTGTAATAATAATAAAGAAGATGAGTATTTAAAAACATATAATAATTATATAGATGAAGTTAAAAAAATAGATAAATCTAGTGAAGATATACCATTTGATATAAGTTTAGAATTTGATAGATTAACAGATAAAGAAGTTAGATATCAAGTAATAATAGATAATGTAAAAGAAGATATAACTGATGTAGAAGCAGTTATGTATCATGATTTAAAAACTGATGATATATTTCCAAGTATTGGTATTTTTGATGAAAAACAGAACTTAAAAGTAGGTCAAAAACCAGCAGGAATTATACTTGTTGGTTATATAGATTATACTGGTGATATTAATGAATTAAAATGTAATATCAAAGTATTAGTTAAGTATAAAGATAGTAATAATAAGAATAAAAAGGTATATTATGTGACAAAAAAATAACTTTTAAATTGATATCATATTATAGGTGATAATATGAAAGTAAAAGTATTTGATGAAGGTCATGAAAAAGATTTAGAAGAAAAGATTAATGAGTTTTTAGAAGAACATGAAGAAATAATTGATATTAAATATCAAGTTAGTATAGCAATGTTTTCTGAAGAACAAATATACTGTTTTTCAGCATTAATAATATATAAATAGAGGTGTTTATGAAGAAGAATTCGTTTATGCAAGGAGCTGTAATAGCCACCTTTGCGATAATATTTACTAAGTTTATAGGTATAGTATATGTTATACCATTTTATAAGATAATAGGTGATCAAGGAGGAGCACTATATGGATATGCATATACTATTTATAGTACATTCTTATCCTTATCAACAGTAGGTATTCCTCTTGCTATTTCAAAAGTAGTTAGTGAATATAACGCTAAAGGATATTATCATACTAGAGAAAGAGTATATAAACTAGGTAAAAGAGCAATAATGTTATTTGCATTATTAATATTCTTAATACTAGTTATATTCGCAGAACCACTTGCTAAAGCTATTATAGGTGATATAGAAGGTGGTAACACAATAGAAGATATTACATTTGTTATAAGAGTAATAGCAACAGCACTTTTAGTAATACCATCACTTGCTATTGCTAGGGGATATCTACAAGGAAATAAATATATAACTTCTTCTTCATTAAGCCAAGTAGTTGAACAATTATTTAGAGTTATAGTAGTAGTATTTGGTTCATGGGTAATGCTTGCTATTACAGGTAATACAACATGGGCTGTATCAGTTGCATGTTTTGGAGCAACAATAGGTGGTTTAATTGCGTACCTTTATTTAAAAAGAAATATTACTAAAAACAAAGAAGACTTTGTACCAATAGGTGAACCAAAACAAGAAGAATTAAAAATTACTACTAAAGAGATTTGGGGTAAGATTTTAAAATATGCATTCCCATTTGTTATGATTGATGTTGTTGGAAATGCATGTCAAATTATTAATATGTTTACTGTTGTTAAGATACTTGTTAATGATACAGGATTTAATGTAAATGATGCTGAAATAGTAATGAGTACATTAACTACATGGGGATCTAAATTATGTATGGTAGTAACAGCATTAGCAACAGGATTAGTTGTTAGTTTACTTCCTCATATTACAGATAGTTATGTTAGAAAAGATAAAAAGACTGTAACTAAATATATAAACCAATCATATGAATTATTACTTTATATAGCTATACCATTAACGGTTGGAATGTCATTCCTCGCAAAACCTATATGGGAGATATTCTATGGTAATCATGGTTTAGCAGCAGAAGTATTTAGTGTATTTATATTTAATGGATTAACATCCGCACTCTATACTGTAACACTTACTATAATGCAGTCTGTGGATAAGTATAAAGTAGTATTCTATAGTTTATTCTTAGAAGTAATAATAAAACTAATATTACAATATCCATTAATGATACTAGCTTATAAAATAGGTATAGGACCATATTGTGGTAATATAGCAGCAACTATAACTGCAACATGTTCTACATTTATTATTTCTATGATTTATATGTCTAAAAAGATGAATATAAGTTTAAAAGAATCTTTAATTACTACAATGAAGATTATGGCTGCAACATTAGTAATGTTAGTATGCTTAGTATTATTAAATAAGGTTGTACCAGTTGTAGTTTCAGGTAGAGCTAAAGCTATTTTTATAGCAATTCTATATGGTGTAGTAGGAGCAGGTATTTACTTTGCAATAACATATAAACCAATATTTAAAAAAGTATTTGGTAAAGAAACTGTTAATAGAATATTAGGTAAATTTAAAAGAAAAAAGAGTAGAGGTCAATCATGAAGAAATTTTTAATAGTAATATTAATAGCAGGTTTGTTAGTAGGATTCTATTTTCTATTTATTAGAGATAATAAATCTGATAAGTTTGAATTAAGTATTAATATATCATCAGAAGATAATATTAATTTTAAATTAGATTTATCTCATCATAAAAAAGGTGATATAGAAGAATATAAATTTAATGATAATTTAAAACTAAAATTAGAATTTATTGGAGTAGAAGATTTTGATAGTTTAAACTATTATAGATATAAATTAAGTATAAATGATAAATATGTTATGGAAGATGGAACAACTGGAGATACTAGATTAATATCTATTCTCAATAAAGCAATAATACTAAAACAAGATCAAAATACTGATGAAAGAAGTACTAAAATATTTGTATATTCTTATTCAGGTGAAAAGATAGATGAAATACATGAACTAGAAAATGAAAAAGGTATGATTCCTTATAAGTTCGAAATTAATAATGGGAAGTTAGTTGTTACCGGATCTAGAATTAATCATAAGTATTCAGTTGAACTTGATGGTAATTCATATATATTATGTAGTGATCAAGTTAAGAAATTAGATACTGAATTAGGAGTAATAACTGAATATAAATATGATGTTAATAGTGATAGAGTAAAACTAGAAGATACAAAAGTAATTGACACTTTAGGACAATATTTAAAACATGATAAGTGTCAATAATAGAATTATTTATAAAAATATGATATAAATATAATAGAGGTGGATTATATGGATTATGATAGAGAAATAGAAAGATATAGAAAATCAAGAGAAAAAACAAGAATATCAATTGATGCTTGTAAAAGGTTAATAAGTCAAAAAGATCCAAAATTAGGAGCTAAATTAGGAAAACTAATTTCTAAATATATTAGTAGTCCAACTAAGAAGAGACCCGCAATTATGTCCAAGATTACTAAATTAATTTCTAAAGTAAAAATGAAATCAAATTTTATTGTTGATTCAACTACAGTTAGAAACTTATTTGATTCTTATTCAACTTTAGAGTCAGAAGATAAAAGAAGATTAGCTTCTAGAATAGATAATCCTTTAGATGATTTAACAAATTATTTACATGAATATAATAGTGATGATATTCTAATAAGGGATGCTGAGGAAAGAAAATCTAAAGAACCTAAAAAAGATGAAACAAGAAGAACTATGACTCCAATTGAAAGAGCTAATACACGTGCTTCAGAAACATATTCAAGAACATATAATCCTATATCTTCACCAGTTAGTATTCCAACTCCTACGAATAATTATGGTGGTAGTAGTTATCTTCAAAGAGATGTTCCTAGAGAACAAATAGGTGGAGGAGTAAGTATAGATCCAAATTTTGATTCTGCATATAAAGCATTAGATCAACATGGATTACCTAATACGCAAATAGGTGGAGGAGTAAGCATGGATTCTGATTTTGATGCTGTGTATAGAGCATTAGATCAACATGGATTACCTAATACAGAGTTAGGTGGAGGAGTAAGTATAGACCCAGATTTTGACTCAGCATATAAAGATATAGATCAACATGGATTACCTAATACGCAAATAGGCGGAGGATTAAGTATAGATCCAGACTTTGATTCAGCATATAAAGATGTAGATCAACATGGTATGACAGGTGTTGATGATGGCTCTAGAAGAGCGGCTTTAGATAAAGAAATGGAATATGAACAAAAATTAGTAGATTATTGTCAATTAGTAATTTCTGCTGAAGAAATAACTAATGAAATGTATGAACAATTATATTCTTTCCCAGATAAATCAATTAAATCTATTATTAGAGGAAGATATATTAAATCAACACAAAATATTGAAAATGCATCAAGTGATAAAAAAACAGATTTAAGAATTGCTCAAGATTTAGATTTTATTAATACTATGTTATCTGATAGAAATCTATTTAATAAAGATATAAATGTATCTACTGAATTCCAAGGAATAGATTATAAAAATATTTTTGATATATTAGATGAATATGAAAAGAGAATAAGTAGTTCTGATTTACAATTTAAAGAATCATTATTACAAATAGTACAAAAAGTAAAGAAAAAAGCAGAAGCTATGGCTGAAGAAGCTAGCTATTCAAAGAGTGCTAGAACAATGTAAAAACAATTCGAAAGAATTGTTTTTTTACATCATACTTTGATAAGTTGTATTAGAGTAATCTATTGCTTTTGGATACATATTTTCTTCTAATCTAGAAACTCTATTTTGTAAATTATCTATTTGTTTTTCTAATTGCTTTATTTTATTATCCATATTATTTTGACAAGGTGTATTCATAGGAGAATATCCCATATTTGGATAAGGGAAATTCATCATATTATAACTCTCAAAACCAGGCATTCCATACATATTATTCATAAAAAATCCTCCTTTTTCTATTCATTTTACTATATGTATTTTACCTAAAAATAGTGAGTGATTTTTGTTAAAAAAATTATTAAAAAAAAGATTGTAAATAAAAAAATTAAGTGATATAATCTCCTATGAGGGAAAACTATGAAAAAACATGTTAAAGGTATTTATTGGTATATTAAAAGATTTTTTGATATATTTTTTTCTTTGATATTAATTATAATAACTTTTCCTATTATGATTATTGTTTCTTTATGTTTATTTATTAATTTAGGTAGACCACTATGGAATCAAAGAAGATATAGAGAAGGTTTAAATAAGAAAAAATTCTTAATGTATAAATTTAGAACTAAGAAATTAGATTCTGATGATTTGCCTAGAAAAGAAAGATATACTAGATTTTCTTATATTATAGATAAAAGTCATTTAAATGAACTACCACAATTATTTAATATTTTAAAAGGTGATATGAGTTTTATTGGACCAAGACCTTTTATACCAGGTGAGACATTACCTAATGTTAAAATAAATAATAAAAGATATTTAGTAAGACCAGGTATTACTGGACTTGCATATGTTAAAGGTGGTAAATATATGGCACATAAAAATAAATTAAAATATGACACTATTTATTATGATAATTTTGGATTTATGCAAGATTTAAAAATATTACTAAAAACACCAATTGAAGTAATAAGGCAATCAAAAGACAAATAATAATTTGTCTTTTTTTGACAAAAATAATAAAAAATGGTAATATTAAATTGCAATTTAGTAATTCGTCCATTCGCGTTAAATTGCCATAAAAGCATTTGCTTAGGTTAGTAATGATGAGAACCTTAGAATCTCCTCATGAATGGCAAAATATATCACAGTAAAATTTGTGGTAGTTTTTGCTGTTTATGAAAGGAGGTTCTTTTTATATACCACGTTAAAGAATAATAAAAGGAGAGAAGTATATGAAATTGTACAAAGAAGTATTAAAAAAATACAAGAAATTCATAATATTTTATGTATTAATAGGTATCATTGCTAACTTTTTAAATGTATTTGAAGTAGATTTATTTCAAAGAATAATCGATTCATTTGATGGTGATTTAAGTATAACTTTAATAATAATATTTGGAATAGTAATGCTTGTTAATTTAGTAGTGGGATACATTGAAAACTATCCAGAACAACAATTACAAAAAGGATTACCATTATCATTTAAACTACAAGCATTAAAGAAAATGAAAACAATTGATTATTTAGAATACCAAAAACTAGGAACAGGTCTTATTACTGAAAGAGTAAATGAAGGTTCAGAAGCAGCCTCTAATAATCTAATTAACTTTCATTTTAAACTAGTTAGATATTTATTACCAACAGCATTATTCAGTTTATTATACATTGCTATAATAGATTTAAAACTATTATTATTTGTAGCATTAGGTTATGTACTTGTTATGATAGTGACAAAGATACTTTTAAAGAAATTATATTCTGTTAAAGAAAAAGTATTAACTAATCAAGAAATGTTAAATAAACACTTATTACGTGGTTTTATGGAGTTAGTTATATTTAGAACTAATAAGAAGTATGATAGTGAAATAAAAATAACTGAAAAAGGTATTAAAAACATAGTTGATGGTAAAACTAGAATAAAAATGATTCATGAAATATTTTTTACAGCATTTGGCATATTAGTAGGAATATTAAAAGTAATAATGCTTTTATATGCATTTTATAGTAAGAGTTTAACTATAGGTGAAATAGTAGCCATAATAACATTACTAGGAAAGGCTTATGAACCAATTGCTATATTTAATGTTGAATACATAGATTACAAATTAAACAAACAAGCTGTTGATAAATTTATAAAACTATTAGATTTAAAAGATGTTTCAAACATTGATTCTGGTTTAAAATTAAAAAAACTAGATGGAAACATAGAGTTAAAGAACATAGACTATTCATATGAAAATAAGAAAGTTCTTAATAATGTTTCTCTAAAAATAAAATCTGGTTCTTATGTAGCTTTTGTTGGAACAACAGGATCAGGTAAATCTACATTAATAAAACTAATATCTGGTTTAATAAAGACTAAAAAGGGAGAAGTATTAGTAGATGGTACAAACTTAAATGAAATAGATCTAAATTCTTATTATGATCATGTTTCTTATTTATCACAAGATTCAGTTATTTTTGATGGAACTCTAAAAGAAAATATAGTGTTTGATAAAAAGGTATCAGATGAAGAAATAGAAAAGGTTTTAGGACTAGTTTGTTTAGAGGAATTTTATAAAAAATTACCAGATGGTTTAGACACTAACTTAGGTGAAAAGGGAATACTTGTTTCAGGTGGTGAAAGACAAAGAATAGGTCTTGCTAGATTATTCTTTGATAAAGCAAATGTTGTTATATTAGATGAAGCTACTTCTCAGGTGGACAACATAACTGAAAAAGTAGTAATGAAGAATATAAACAATTATCTAGAAAACAAAACTTTAATAGTAATTGCACACAGATTAAACACTATTGAAAATGCTGATGAAATATTTGTAGTATTAAATGGAAAAGTAATTGATTCAGGTAAATATGATGATTTAAAAAGAAATAATGAATACTTTGAAGAACTTACAAGAAAAAGAGAGTAATCTCTTTTTTCTTTGACTTTATATAGTAAATACTATATAATAAACGCTTATCAAGGAGATATTAATATGACTTATCACTATGAAATAAATGATAATACAGATAAATATGTATTCGCACCAAAAAGAAAAAGAAAAGTACCTTATCATAATGGCAGGTATTTAGTTGATATAGAGTTTTCTAGTTTAGGAACAGCAGAAAAATTATTTAGATTATCAAGAGGAGAAAAGCCTCAATGTAAACCTAGAACTATTAAAATAAATAAAAATAAGATATATCATTATGTTAATGGGGAAATGGATATAGTATTTGAAAAGTTATCTGATCAAGTAAAAGGTTATAAACATAGACAAGAATTAGAATCTCATAAAAGATATGGTAAATGTCATGAAATGAGTATTTCATTACTTGGTTCACTAAAAGAAGCACATGTTTTAACAGGTTATATATCTATAGAAGATGAAGATATACTTCATTCAGTTGTTGAATATGAAAAAGATGGTAAAACTAAAATAATAGATTATACTAAGAATCTAATTATGGATGAAGAAGATTATGTAGGATTAACTAATTTTAGAATATTTCAAAAAATAAGTCGTAAAGACTTTTTAAAAGATAGAAAGATATTAAAAAAATATTTTAATAACTTATCATCTAGGGCATATCTATGTTTTAGAGATGAAATAATGAATGAATTAAAAAGAAAAGAAAAAGTATTAAAATTAAAATAGGGGGATCATATGATTATAAAAGATAACGGAATGAATAGTAATACATTTGATTTATTACTAGGTAAAGGTGTCTATAAAATAAATGAAGAGTCTGATAGCTGCCAAGAAGATGCTTTAAAAGCAATAGAAGCATTTACTTTATTAGATGATGAAGAACAAGAGTTTTTATTAGATTCAAGTAGAGTAATAATAAAAAAAGATGGTGCTTATTTTTATACTGTCGGATATAGACCATATATGTTTGATAGAATGGATAAATATTCTAATCATGAAGTAGCATCTAAATTAAGAACAAAAGCGAGATATAAATTATGTTGTCCTGAATCTATAAAAATGGCATTAGATAGAAAAAGAGGAAATGTAAGAATAGGTTATATTCATTATTCTGAAAAAAAGATAATACACGCTATTTATGAAGATGATGAAATAGTATATGATTTTACTAAGAATTTAGTAATGATGGAACAAGATTATTACAGTTTAACTGAATTTGAAGAATTAAATGTTATTACTAGTAATGAATTACAATCAGATTTTAAATATATAGAATCAATTGGAACTATTCCATTAAAAATATATCTATTATATAGAGATGAAATAATGAAAGATTTAAAGAAGAATAATAAAGTATTAAAGGTGAATGAAAATGGAAAGAAACGATCAAAGTAGTACACAAGATGGTATCAATAATAATACATATGAAATGTTTTTTATGGACGAATATAAAGGACCTAGATTTGCTGAAAATGATAGAGAATTCTTAATGTGTGCTATAGAAGAATTTACAAAGTTAGATGATAGGGATATTGAATATATATTAGAACATGCGAATGTATTTAAAAGAGAAAAAAGAGGTTTTTCAGCTAGTAAAAATGGATTAAAATATTATTTTGCTTTATTAGATACTTTTTTCGATGATGAAATAAGAGAAGATCTAAGAAGTGATAATAGAAAAGGAAAATGTATTCAAACTTCTATGAGTATGGCATATAATTATGAAGATGATTGTAAGATCATGATAGGGTATATAGATAATAATAAAGATAAAATATTACATGCAGTATTTGTTGGTTGTATTGAAGGTATGGAAATAGTATTTGATTATTCAAAAAATGTAGCTATGAAAAAAGAAGACTATATAGAAATAAATGATTATAAAGTTATAAATGAGGTATCAGGTAAAGATTTTAAAGAAGATTATGAATACATAAAACAATTAAATAGTTTATCTTCAAAGTTTTATTTATGTTATAGAGATGAAATAATGAAAGATATAAAAAAGAATGAAAAAGTATTTAAATTAAGTAAATAATAATTTATAATTATATAGGTGAGTTTATGAGACTTAGAAATAATAAGAATGCTAAAAGTATATTAGAAGAATCTAAATATGTGGTTAAGAATCCTGAATCTAATAAAGGAAAATGGTCTAAGAATTTTGGTAATAAAAATCCTATTGAAATAGAAATAGGCTGTGGAAAAGGTAACTTCATAATAGAAAATGCATTAACATATCCAGATAAGAATTTTATTGGTATAGAAATGTATGATACTGTTTTAATGTACGCAGTTAATAAGATAGAAAAAGATATTCCTAATCTTAGATTTATTAGAATGGATGCTAGATTATTAGATGAAGTATTTGATAAAGAAATAGATCTTATTTATCTTAATTTTTCTGATCCTTGGCCAAAAACAAGAAATGCTAAAAGAAGACTTACTCATGAAAGATTTTTAACTGTTTATGATAAGGTTTTTAAGAAGGATAAAAAGATATTTATGAAGACAGATAATGTAAACTTATTCGAGTTTTCAATAGAGTCATTATCTTGTTATGGATATAAATTAAAAAATATAAGTTTAGACCTAGTTAATAGTAATTTTGAAGGAAATATTATGACTGAGTATGAAAAGAAATTTACAGAAAAAGGTATCAAGATTAACAGATTAGAGGCTTATAAAGATTAATTTTAAAAAAGTACTTTAATAATGTACTTTTTTTTGATATAATAATATAGATAAAAGTAGGTGTTTAAATGAACAAACGTAAAGTTTTACTATTTTTATTAGTAGTAATTACAGTTTTTTGTAGTACTGCTTGCAAGATAGTTAACATCAGTAGTAGTGATTACATCAAAAATATAGAAGCAATTTTATCAAGAAAGAGTAAATATACAAATAAAGGAGCTATTGGTTTTCAATACTTCTTACCAAATGGTGTATCTGTTTTTGAAGTAAATGATTTTAATCAAAAACTATTATCAAATGGAGATATTTACTATTTATATGCTGATGTAGTTAGTTACTATCATGTAGTAAAAAATAGTTATGAAGAGAATAATAATGCTTATTTATCAAAGAAATTTGAGTATAATAATAAAGAAGGATATGTAGAAGTAAATGATATAGGGAAATACTACTACGTAGAAATGATGTTCAATTATGCAAAGATAGAAAGTAAAGTTAAAAAAGCAAATCTTAAAGATGCTTTAAATAATATGGCATATATATTATCAAGTATTAAATATAATGATGATATAGTTGAACAATTACTTGGTGATGAGAAATATAACTTAAGTGAAAGTGAAAAATATAATATATTTGAAACTAAAGAAGTTACTAGTGATAATTTCTTAAAATATGATGATGAGTATGGTCAATATGATGGTGATGATGCAGCTGATCTAATTGAAAAGAAAGAAATAAAACAGGACAAGGATAATTAGAGGTGATAAGATGAGTTTACTTAACAAAGTTAAAAACTTCTTTTATGAAGAAGTAGAAGTAGATGAAGCAGAAGAAGCACGTAAAGAAGAGGAAAAAAGAAGATTAAAAGAACAAAAAAGAGAAGAACGTAAAAGAGCAGCCATGGAAAAAATGGAAAAAGCTAGAATAGAAAAACAACAAAGGGAAGAAATGGAACAAGAAAGAAGAATAGAAGTTCCAGAAGAATTACCTGTTGTTAAAAAGGAAGAAAATCTATCTGAAAGAGAGTTATTTAAGAGTGAAAGAACTTTCAATTTTCCTATGGATTTAGGTGATGACATCTTTGATGAAGGCGAAAAGGTTATGGAAGAAGAAAGGCCTAAAGAAGAACCTAAAAAGACATATACTAGACCAGTTATTCCTAGTAGATATGAAAATATTAGTACTACTAGTAGAGAACCAGTTAAAGAAGTTGTAGATGAAGGTCCTCATAGATTTAAACCATCACCAGTTATTTCACCAGTATATGGTATTTTAGATAAGAATTATACTGTGGATGATGTTAAAGAAAAGAATCTTAGTAAGACCAAAGAATTTTCATTAGAAAAGAAGATAGTTGATTTTGATTCTGTTAGAAATAAAGCTTATAAAGAATTAGATGAAGAAATAGAAAAAACATTAACTGGATCAAAAGATATTTTTTATAATTTAGATGAAGAAGAACCAGTTATTGAAAACAATATTGAAGATACAGTAGAAGATGAATATAAAGAAGAAGAACATAATGCTGAAGAAGATGTAATAATTACATTTGAAGATGAAGAACCTACTGAAACAAATATTGAAATAGAAGAACCAGAAATAACTGTAGAAGTAGAAAAAACAGAACCTGAAGTAGAAGAACAACCGGAAGAAGACGAAGAAGATGTTTTTACTCCTGATGTTGCTATAGTTAAAGAGACTAGAACAAGTAGAAGAGCAAAGAAATCTAAAAAAGCAGCTAAAGAAGAAAAAGAAACTGAAGAAAAAGAAGATTTATTTAATTTAATAGATAATATGTATAATGATGAAGATGAGGAGGATGACGATTAGTGGAATATTTGAAGGATATATTGCCTATAATAATATATATACTATTAATCATCTTAATAACACTACTTATTGTATTATGTATTAAAGCACTTAAAACACTTAAAAAAGTTGATGGAATAGTAGATAATGTAGATAAAAAAGTTAGAGCATTAGATGGGCTATTTTCAATAGTAGAAGTAACTATCGATAAGATAACAGCAGCTACAGAAACAATAATAGGTGGTTTTGTTGGATTTTTTGAAAGTTTATTCAAAAAGAAAAAAATAAAAAAAGAGGAGGATGAATAATATGGGAAAAGGAACAGGTAAGTTCTTATTAGGAGCAGGTATAGGTGCTGGTATTGCTTTATTATTCACTACAAAAAAAGGGGAAGAATTAAGAAAATCATTAGCTGAAAAATTCACTGAATTAGTTAATAAAGCTAAAGAAGTAGATCCTAAAGAAGTTAAAGAAAACATTGAAAAGAAAGTTGCTGAAATTAAAGCTGAATTAAAAGATTTAGATAAAGAAAAAGTAAAAGCAATAGCTGTTAAAAAAGGTGAACAAATAAAAGCTAAAGCAGAAGATTTAGTTGTTTATGCTAAAGAAAAGGGAACACCAGTTCTTGAAAAGACAGCTAAAGCAGCTAAAGCTGAAACTGTTAAAGTATTAAAAGAAATATTAAAGAAACTAGAAGATTAATTGTCTTCTTTTTTTTGAAGTTTGGAGGTAAAATATGTGTAGAATTATGACTTCTAATTACAAAAATTGTATAACAGAAAACGGAATATCTATTTCAGGAGATAGAGGTAAAAGAGCAGGTTTTACAGGAACATCTCTTCCGATACTTGCTCCTAAAAAAGAATTTTGGATGGTTTGGCATAATAGTTTAGGTAAGATTCCAAAAGAAGCAAGTGATAAATACTATGTAAGAGAATATTATAGACAAGTACTAAGTAAACTTGATCCAAAAGAAGTAATGAAAATGATACCGGATGGTTCTATATTACTCTGTTATGAAAGACCAGATGAATTTTGTCATAGACATCTTGTTGCCTTTTGGTTTGAATTATTTTTAGATATTTCTACATCTGAAGTAATAGAAAATCCTAGAAGAGAAACAGTAAGAAAGGTAAATAGACCGGATTATTTAAAACTAGTACTAGAAGATGTCATAAAAGAAGAATTTGATATTAATAATTTTGATATTATAAAAAAATTGTATGAAAAGAATTTAGCAAGAAGAAAATGTTTGACTTTAAAAAAATAATATATTAAAATTAAAGTGTTAATGTTGATTGGCAAAATAGTAGTTAATAATATGAAAAGTAGAGATTTAAGTGGTTGGTGAAAACTTAAACATATAATTAATGAATATACATTGTCATGAGTTAAATCGTATACGCGTTAAGTATTAAGAGCATAGTCTTCTATGAAGTAAGGTGGTACCGCTGTAATTAGTCCTTACATCATAGGAGTTTTTTTGTTTTATGGAGGCTTTATGATAAAAAGAATTATATTAGATGAAGATAATACTTTAATACCATGGCATAGTGAATATATTAAATCATATGGATATGCATTAGATGAACTAGGTATACCTCATACTGAAGAAGATGTATTTGAAATAGATGCTGGTATTGATATTTATGAAAAGTATTATAATATTTATGATAGAAAAGCTATGAATGATTTTGTAAATGAAAGAGTAAAGGTTGATTTACCAGATAACTTTACAGATATCGCAATAAAGTATCTAGCAAAATGTTATAAAGAAGAAGATAAATCTATATCAAAAGTACTAGAATATCTATCTAGTAAATATGAATTAGTAGTACTAAGTAATTGGTTTAGAGAAAATCAAGAATCTAGATTAAAATCACTTGGTTTAGATAAATATTTTGTTGATATGGTATTTACTGATGAAGTACTAAATAAACCAAATAAAGAAGCCTTTATAAAAGCATGTGGTCCATATAAACCAGATGAATGTATAATGGTTGGAGATAACTATGAGATAGATATTAAAGGAGCAGAAAATGCTGGTATTAAAGCAATACTTCTTGATCCTAATAATAAATATGAATATGAAAACAAAATTAAAAATATAAATGAATTGGAGGAATTATTATGAAATTTTATGATGAATTAAAATGGAGAGGTTTAATTAAAGATGAAGCAGGTGAAGATTTAGAAAAGGTTTTAAATGAATGTAAAGCTACATTTTATTGGGGAACAGATCCAACTGCAGATTCTTTACATATAGGACATTATTCTAGTTTAGTAACTGCGAAAAGACTATATAAAGCAGGATTTAAACCAGTATTATTAGTTGGTGGAGCAACAGGTATGATTGGTGATCCAAGACCAACTGCAGAAAGAGAAATAATAGATAAAGAAGTTGTTTTAAGTAATGTTGAATCTATTAAAAAACAAGTATTAGATATATTTGATGGTAATGTAGAAGTAGTTAATAACTATGACTGGACTAAAGATATAAATATTCTTGATTTTTTAAGAGATGTAGGTAAATATATTAATGTTAATTATATGCTTGCAAAAGATATAATTAATAGAAGATTAGAAACAGGTATAACATTCGCAGAATTTACTTATACTTTACTTCAAGGGTATGACTTTATGCACTTATATGAAACAAAGGGTGTAACTATGCAAGTAGAAGGTTCTGATCAATGGGGAAATATCACAACAGGTATAGAATTAATAAATAAAAAACTAGGTAAAACTGCGTATGCATTTACTATGCCATTAATATTAGATTCTAATGGTAAAAAGTTTGGTAAGAGTGAAGGTAATGCTTTATGGTTAGATAAAGAAAAAACTTCTTCATATCAAATATATCAATTCTTTATTAATTCAACAGATGATAAAGTAGAAGAATACTTAAAAGTATTTACATTCTTATCAAAAGAAGAAATAGAAGATGTTATGAAGAAACATAGCGAAAGACCAGAAGAAAGACTTGCTCAAAAGACATTAGCTAGTGAAGTAATAAAAGATTTACATGGTAAAGAAGAATGTAAAAAAGCTATTAAAATAACTGAAGTTTTATTTAGTGGAAATATTAAAGATTTAAGTGAAGAAGAATTAAAAGATGCTATGAGTGGTGTTGATACTTATACTATTGATTCTGAACTTAATTTAGTTGATACATTAGTTAATACTGGTATTTTATCTAGTAAAAGAGAAGCAAGAGAATTTATTACTAATGGTTCTATAAGTGTTAATGGAGAAAAGATTACTGATTTAGAATATCTTGTAAATAAATCTAATGCATTATATAATAAATATATAGTTATTAGAAGAGGTAAAAAGAAATATTATCTAGTACTATTTAAGGAGGATTAATATGGCTTATTTTTCAAAAGAAAAAGATCTATTGTTAAGAATAGTTAATTCAGTTTTAATAGTAGGATTAGTAATAACAATCATAATTACATTAGCAACAGGAATTAAAATAATAAATAAAGAAAAAGTAGGTACATATGAAGAATATGCTAAGAATGTATGTACAATAGATAAATTAGAATATGAATGTACAGATGAAGCTTGTATACAAGAACTTGATAAAGAAAGAAAGAAAACTTGTACTTCTTATTACTTAGAAGAGAAAAAAGAAAAAGAGAAAATAAATAAAGCTAACAAGAGTAACTTCTTTATATCTCTAGGTGCTAGTTTAATATTATTCTGTACATTAAAACTATTAAATAGAAAGCAAAAATAATCACAAATGTGATTATTTTTTTTATTTATGATAAAATATTATCAGGTGGTTTTATGCAGATAGAAATTGACGGAATAGTATATGATGTAATAGTAGAAAAGAAACATATTAAAAATACTTATCTAAGAGTTAAAGAAGATCTAAATATATATGTAACTACATCATATTTAACACCAAATTATCTTATTAAGAAATTTGTAAACGAGAATGTTAGTTTTATAAGAAAACAAGTTAATAAAATGGAAAAAAGATTAGAAAAAAAACTAGATTATTATTATCTAGGAGAAATAATAAATGTAGTAATAATTGACACCATGAAGAGGTCTACATTTGAAAACAATACTCTTTATGTAGCACATAAATCAGATATTGAAAAATGGTATAAAAAACAAATGAAAGAAGTATTTAAAGAACATCTAGATACTATTTATGATAGATTTACTGAAGATGTACCATATCCAAGTTTAACAATAAGAAAGATGTCTACTAGATGGGGTGTATGCAATAAGAAGTTAAAAAAGGTTACATTAAATAGTGAACTTATATATAAAAAACCAGAGTATTTAGATTATGTAATAGTACATGAGTTATCGCATTTTATTCATTTTGATCATGGTAAAGGATTCTGGCAATTAGTTTCAGAAAATGATCCTGAATATAAAAGACATAGAAAGGAGTTACAAGAATGATAATTGAGTCAGTTGATAATAAAAAGATAAAAGAATTAAGAAAATTAAAAGAAAAGAAATATAGAGATAGTGAAAAGTTATTTCTAGTTGAAGGAGAACATCTTGTACTTGAAGCTTATAAATCTAATTCTTTAAAAGAGATTATTTTATGTGAAAGAGAAATAGATTTAGAAGTAGAAAAAGTATATGTTACTGAAAAAGTAATGAGTACAATAAGTGAAATGCCATCTAAGGTAGATATAATTGGTGTTTGTGAAATAAAGAAATCAGAACTAGATTTAGATAGTCCAGTATTAATACTTGATGGAGTACAAGATCCAGGTAATTTAGGAGCAATTCTAAGAAGTGCAGTAGCATTTAATATTAAAAACATAGTACTTAGTAAATCTAGTGTAGATCTATATAATAATAAAGTACTTAGAAGTGCACAAGGTATGAATTTTCATCTTAATATTGTTAGAGAAGATATACCTAGTATCATAAATAGATTAAAAGAAAATAATTATACAGTATATGGCACTGATGTTGTAAACGGACTTGACATAAAAAATGTTCAAAAAGCTGGGAAATATGCTATAATAATGGGTAACGAAGGAAACGGCATCAGTGAAGAAGTTAAAAAACTTGTAGATAAAAACATATACATAGAAATGAATAGTAATTGTGAAAGTCTTAATGTAGCAGTATCTGCATCTATAATTTTATATGAATTAAATAAGTAGGTGATAATATGGAATTTATAAATATTGGTAAAATAGTCAATACTCATGGTATTAAAGGTGAACTTAGAATATTATCTGATTTTAGACATAAAGATAAAGTGTTTAAAAAGGGTATGAAGTTTTATGTTGGAAAAGAAAAAGAAGAGTTCATAGTTAATAGTTATAGATTCCATAAGATATTTGATATGGTTACATTTGAGGGATTTAATAATATAAATGATGTACTATATTTAAAAGGTAGACAAGTTTATATAAATAAAGAAGACTTAGTTTTAGATGACGGTGAAGTATATATAGAAGACCTTATTGGTTATGAAGTTATTATGGGTGATAAGAACCTAGGTAAAGTAACTGATGTAATATATAATCCAAAAGCTAATGATGTATTAAAAGTAGGTGACATATTAATTCCATATGTTAAAGACTTTATTATAAAAATTGAAGATAATAAAATATACATTATAGAGATAGGGGGTCTAGAATAATGTTAAAGATAAATATACTTACTCTTTTTCCAAATATGTTTGATGGATTCTTAACTGAATCAATTATTAAAAGAGCAATAGAACAAGATAAAGTAAAAATTAATATTAAGAATCTTAGAGATTATGCGAATAATAAACATAATCAAGTAGATGATACCCCTTATGGTGGAGGAGCTGGTATGGTACTTAAATGTGAACCAGTATTTGAAGCTGTAGAAGATTTAAAAAAGAAGAATAGTAAAGTTATATTAATGACTCCACAAGGTAAACAGTTCACTCAAGATAAAGCTAAAGAACTATCTAAAGAAAAGGACTTAATAATTATATGTGGTCATTATGAAGGTTTTGATGAGAGAATAGAAACTATTGTAGATGAAGAAATAAGTATAGGTGATTATATTTTAACTGGTGGAGAAATACCAGCAATGGCTATATCAGATTCTATTACTAGATTATTACCAGGTGTAATAGAAAATGAATCTAAAGAAAATGAATCATTCACAGATAACTTATTAGATTATCCTACATATACAAAACCTAGAGAATATAGAGGTATGAAAGTACCTAATGTATTATTATCTGGTGATCATAAAAAAATCGATGAGTGGAGAAAAGAAGAACAAATTAAAAAGACTAAAGAAAAAAGACCAGATTTAATTAAAAATAGAGTTAGAAAAGTAATAGGTAAATATTCATTAATGGATGATACATCTAATAAAAAGATGATCAATATGAATATAGATGATGCTTATAAATTTAAACCAAAGAAATCATTTGATGTTAATAAAGTAATGCTTGTTGAACCAACATTTATTAACAAGATAGCTAAAAAGAACTTACAAAAGAAACTAGATACTTTAATGAAACAAATAGATATAGTTTTAAATGATGAAACAGATGATGAAGGCGGAAGTTATGTTTTAGGAGAAATAAATAGAATGCAAGAATTAATTGTTACATTATATGGTAAGTACTTAGAAGATGCATATTTAACACTTGTTTTACTTAAATTAGACGCTTTAAAAAGTGAAGTATCTATGAAAGAGATGGAAAAAATAGAAACAATAAATTATAATAAAAAGGGAAGGAGTAGATAATATGGGTAATATTATTCTTACTGGAGATAGACCAACAGGAAGACTTCATTTAGGCCATTATATAGGAACTCTTAAGAATAGAGTTAGAATGCAGAATGAAGGTAATTATGATGAAATGTATGTTATGATTGCGGATGCACAAGCTTTAACAGATAATTTTGATAATCCTAAAAAAATACAAGATAATTTACATGAAGTTATACTTGATTATTTAAGTGTTGGTATAGATCCAAATAAAGTTAATATATTTATACAATCAGAAGTTGATGCATTAACTACTTTAACTTATTATTATATGAATTTAGTTACTGTTTCTAGATTACAAAGAAATCCAACTATTAAAACAGAAATTAAACAAAGAGGTTTTGAAACTAGTGTACCAATGGGATTCTTAAATTATCCTGTTAGTCAAGCTGCAGATATTACAGCTTTTAAAGCTAATTTAGTTCCAGTTGGTGATGATCAATTACCACTTCTAGAGCAAACTAATGAAGTAGTTAGAACATTTAATAGAATATATGGAGATACATTAGTAGAATGTGAAGCTATATTACCAGAATCAGATATAGAAAAAAGATTACCTGGTTTAGATGGTAACGCTAAAATGAGTAAGAGTTTAAATAACTGTATTTATTTAGCAGACTCATCTGAAGAAGTACATAAGAAAGTTATGAGTATGTATACAGATCCTAATCATATAAATGTTAGTGATCCAGGTAAAGTAGAAGGTAACATGGTATTTACATATTTAGATGTATTTAGTAATGATGAACAAATTAAAAAATATTCAGAATTTAGTTCACTTGATGAAATGAAAGAACAATATAAAAAAGGTGGACTAGGTGATGTTAAGATTAAAAAGGTATTATATGAAGTTCTTGAAGAATTATTGACTCCTTTTAGAGAAAAGAGAAAATATTATGAAGAACACATGGACGAAGTAGATAAGATATTAAAAGAAGGTACTATTAAAGCAAAAGAAAAAGCTAGTAAAACATTAAAAGAAGTTAAAAAGGCTATAGGTATAGATTATTTTGAGTAAAAAAGTTAGTGTAATTGTACCAGTATATAATGCTGAAAAGTATTTACCTCGTTCATTAAATAGTATCTTAAATCAAAATTATAAAAATTTAGAAATAATATTAATAGATGATTGTTCTACTGATGATTCAGTTAAAATAATCAAGAAATATGCATTAAAAGATAGTAGAATTAGACCAGTTTATAGTGAAATAAATAATGGTGTTAGTAAAACTAGAAATATAGGTTTAAAAACTTTTTCTGGTGATTATGTCATGTTTGTAGATGCAGATGATGTTTTAACAAAAGATTGTATTGAAATAATGGTAGATAGATTAGAAAAATATGATGGTGATGTAGTAGATAGTTATCACTTAGTTATGTATGAAGATAAAGGTAAGAAATACTATTTTACTGAAGGTAAACTACCAAAAGAAGATTTAGTTATGGGTAGTTTAGAAGATAATATAGAGGTACTTGATAAAGCAACTTATATTACTGGAAAACTAATTAAAAAAGAATTATTAGAAGATCTATATTTTGATGAAGATTTAAAAAGATATGAAGATATGCTTTTTGAACATGAATTAAAATATAGATTAAAGAACATGATATTTATTAAAGATGTAGTTTATTACTATGTACAAGTATCAGGATCATTAATTAATTCTTTAGGAGAAAAACATGCTGCATATTTAGATGCTGCTAAAAAAGTTCAAGAAGTATATAAGAAATCTAGTAAAGTAATTAGAGATAGAATACAGAGATTACTTGTAACTAATGCATTCTTTACGGGTATTACTAAAGTAATTAAGAATGATAAATCAATAGTAGATAATACAAAAATACTTATGGAATATTTTGATAGATTTGATGAAGTTTTTAAAAATTGGCAAGATAATCCTAAAATAAGTAGATTTGTTAAGAAAAGAATAATAATGCTTAGAACTAATGAGAAAAAGGCATATAAATTAGTTAAAAAGACTAGAAAAAAAGATTTTGTTAAAATTTATTTTAAATACATGGCTTTTAAGAATAAATATAAAGGAAAAAGTTCTGAGGAATAAATATAAAAAATTGTTGATTTTTATTGAAAAATATGATAGTATTGTAAATGTTTGAAAAAAGCAATCCGCTTATCGTAATAATGATTGCTGGTTATATAATTAGGAAAGGAAGATTAAGTATGGATATTATCAGAAAGATAACAGAAAAACAAATCAATCCAAACGTTCCTGAATTTAGAGTAGGAGATACTTTAAAAGTAGACGTTAGAATTATTGAAGGAAACAAAGAAAGAATCCAAGCATTTGAAGGTGTTTGTACTGAAAGAAAAGGTTCTGGAGTTTCAGAAACTTTCACAGTTAGAAAAAAATCTTCAGGTATTGGTGTTGAAAGAATTTTCCCAGTTAATTCACCAAAGATTGATAAAATTACTGTAGTTAGAAAAGGTAGAGTAAGAAGAGCTAAATTAAAATTCTTAAGAGACAAGATTGCTAACTATAGAATTAAAGAAAGAAATAAAAACGTTAAAGAAACAAAGTAAAAAACAAGTAAACACTTGTTTTTTTCTTGTAAAAAAATTGCTAGTATTATATAATTTGTATGAGGTAATAAAAATGGAAGAAAAAAAAGTAGTAAATACAGTACAGCAAGTTCCACCAGTTGTTGAAAAGAAACCTGTGGATAAAAAGAAAAAGATTATAAAAGAAATACTAAGTTATTTAGCTATTATCTTAGTTGTTATAATAATAAGAGTATTTATATTTGAACCTGTTAGAGTAGATGGTCCTTCTATGGATAGTACACTTGCAGATGGACAAGTATTAATATTAAATAAGTTAAGATATAAAATGACTGATATTAAAAGATATGATATTGTTGTTGTTGAAGTAGAAGAAGTTTCATATAATGAGAAAACTAAACAAACTGAAACTGAAAAAACAAGAATAATAAAAAGAGTAATAGGTCTACCTAATGAAGTAATAGAAATAAAAAATAATAAAGTATATGCTGATGGTAAAGAACTAGATAATTCATTTGCTTCATCAAAATCAGAAGATTTTGATATGAGTAAAATAGGATTAAAGAAAATACCAGGTGATTGTTACTTAGTTATGGGGGATAATAGAGCAATATCTCTTGATAGTAGATCAGAAGATATTGGTATAATAAAAAAGGAACAAATAATTGGTAGAGTTACATTTAGAATATGGCCACTTAATAAGATTGGTATAGTTGATTAAAACTTATATGTAAATATAAGTTTTTTTTAATCACCTAAAATATTATATATGATATAATACTAATATAGAGGTGTTATATGGATTATAACGTTAAAGAATTGGAAACATGGCAAAAGATAGGGATTGCTTGTTTACTATTTGTTATCTCTGGAATAATAGGTTGGATAATAGAATTTATATTCTATTATTTTAATGGTGGTATGAAAGAATTCTATTGGCAAGGTGGTAATTTTCTTCCTTGGATGAATATCTACGCAATAGGAGCATTTCTAATGTTTGGAGTCACTTATAAATATAGAAGTAATCCTTTAACTGTATTTACTTTATCTATAATAAGTGCTACTTTACTAGAATTTACCGCAGGTTATGTATTAGATAAGTTTTTTGATCTTAGATTCTGGGATTATAATGTAGAAATACTTAATTTTGGTAATATAAATGGATATATTTGTTTAAGAAGTGTATTAGGTTTTGGAATAGCAGGTATATTTTTAATGTATGTTCTTATTCCATTCTTAATAAGTTTATCTAAAACTATTCCTAAAAAAGTATTCTTAACTATAAGTATTTGTCTATGTTCTATATTTTTATTAGATGAATTATATAACTTATTTTTTGCTAGGTTACTAAATTTACCTACCGCAATGGAAATATATGAAGGAAAAGGATTTAAATATTTTGAATTTAATAAATAAATAATAACAATAATTAAAATCTATAGTATAATAATAAATAGATTTATGAAGTGAGGTTGTATCATGGAAGGAAAGGGATTAACTACTAGAGAAGTAGAAAAAATGATTGAAAAAGGGAAAGTCAATTATATTGAAAACAAATCTAGTAAGACAGTTAAACAAATAGTTTTATCAAATTTATTTACATACTTTAATGCTATATTTGCATTTTTATCTATTATTTTAATAGTAACTGGTTCTTTTAAGAGCTTAACATTCTTACCAGTAGTTATTGCGAATACATTAATAGGTATATTTCAACAATTAAGAGCTAAGAAAGTATTAGATGAACTTGCATTATTAGATATATCTGAATATACAGTATATAGAAATGGTGAAGAAGTTAGATTAAGATCTGATTTATTAGTACTTGGAGATGTTATTAAATTAGAATCTGGTTCACAAGTACCAGCAGATGCTGAAGTATTAGAAGGTATGGCTGGTGTTAATGAGTCATTACTTACTGGTGAAGCAGATGAAGTAGAAAAGGTACCTGGATCTGAATTAAAATCAGGTAGTTTCTTAACTTCAGGTAATTTAGTAGCTAAATTAACTCAAGTTGGTGAAGATTCTTATGCAGCTAAATTAACTAAGAAAGCAAAAGAAGTAAAAGAAAGAAAATCAGAAATGATTAAAGATATTGAAACTATTATTAAAGTAGCAAGTATCATAATCATTCCTATAGGTATAGCTTTATTCTATGAAGCTAGATATATTAATGAAATATCTTTACAAAAATCTATTACTCAAATGGTTAGTGCTGTTATAGGTATGATACCAGAAGGATTATATTTATTAGTTACAGTTGCTCTTGCTTTAAGTGCAGCTAGATTAGCTAGAAAGAAAGTACTATTACATGACATGAGAAGTATTGAAACTCTTGCTAGAGTAGATGTACTATGTGTTGATAAAACAGGTACTATTACTACTGATGTTATGGAAGTGTATCAAACATTTGGAGCTCATAAAGAAACAGATGAAGAAATAAGTGAAGCACGAGTATTATTATCAAAATATATAATGACATTACCTGATAATAATATTACAATGCAAGCATTAAGAGATTATTTTAAAGAAAAAGCAACGATGGATTATATTGAATTAAGACCATTTGATTCAAAGAAAAAGTATTCTGAAGTAGTTACTAATGATTATATATATAGATTAGGAGCACCAGAATATTTATTAGATGATAGACAATTAAGTTTAAATAGTATAAATATAGAAAATTATACTAATACAGGTAAAAGAGTTATTGCTTTTGTTAGAGAAGATAGAAATGGAGTAGTAACACCAATATTATTTGTAGCACTTCATAATGAAATAAGAGAAAATGCTAAAACAACATTTAATAATTTTGAAAGACAAGGTGTTAATATAAAAGTAATCTCAGGGGATAATCCAGTTACAGTTTCTAGAATAGCAAAAGCAGCAGGAATAGCAAATGCAGAACAATATGTAGATGCTACTATGTTAGATACTAAAGAAAAAATAATGGATGCAGTTACTAAATATACTGTATTTGGTAGAGTAAAACCAGAACAAAAGAAATATTTAGTTCAAGCTTTAAAAGCTAATGGATTAAAAGTAGCTATGACAGGTGATGGAGTTAATGATATACTTGCCATGAAAGAAGCTGATTGTTCAATAGCTATGGGTGGTGGAAGTGATGCTGCAAGACAAGCAGCTCAAGTAGTATTACTTGATTCAGACTTCTCACACATGAATGAGATAGTATTTGAAGGAAGAAGAGATATTAATAATATCACAAGATCTGCAATACTATTCTTATATAAGAATATATTCTCATTATTACTTGCATTCTTCTCAATATATAATGCATTTTCATATCCACTAGAACCAAACCAAGTATCATTAATATCAATGTTTAATGTTGGTGTACCAGCATTCTTACTAGCACTTGAAGCAAATGAGAAAAAACAAGAAGGTAGATTTATTAGAAGAACACTTATTAAATCATTACCAGCTGCATTAACATCATTCTTTGCAATAGCAGCATTAGTTATGTTCTCACAATTATTTGAATTACCAGCAGCAGAAATAGGTACTGCTAGTACATATTTATTATCAGTAGTTGGATTCTTAATCTTATGGGATATTGTAAGACCACTTAATAAATATAGATTTATGGTTTTAGTAATATGTATACTAGGATTTATAGTAGGATGTAACTATTTCTATCACTTATTTGATATAACTAGTATTTCAGTAAAAGCTGCTTCATTATGTGCAGTATTCGCAATTGCGGAAATATCTGTTATGAGAAATCTAACTTTCCTTGTGGAAAAAATAAATAATTATAATGGTAATCTTAAAGAAAAGATTAAAAATACAATAAAAAGAAGAAAATAATTCTTCTTTTTTTGTTTACATCTATTATAAATAAAATGAAAATATCTAATCATTTTATTGTATAATTAATATAGAATTAAGGAGGTATTAATGAAAGGAAAAATAATAGTAATAATATCTGTAATAGTAGTAGTTATTGGAATTATTATAGGTACAATATTATTATTAAGAAAAGAAGATAAAAAAGAAATAACAGAACTTGAATATCTATATTTTTCATATAGTAATGGATATGCGATGAATTCAAATATTTATTATCATTTAGAGAAAAAGGGTGATAATTATTTAGCAACTATAAAACCATATGAAGTACCGGAAGAAAAAAAATTAGAGATTAATGTAGCCACTAATTTTGTAGATAAAGTGTTAAAAGTACTAAATAATTATAATGTTTCTAGTTGGGATGGATTTGCTAAATATGACAAAGATGTATTAGATGGAGATTCATTTACTATGCATATTAAGTGTATTAATGGAGATTATATTTCTGCTAATGGTTATATGCAATATCCTGAAAACTATAGAGAAGTAGAAAATGAACTTGATAAAATATTTATGGAGTTATATAATAGAAAAACTGGAGGTAGCTTATGAAAAAAGAAAAATCTTGTGGAGTATTAGTATTTGATGATAATAAGATATTAATGGTTCACCATAATTTAGGACACTGGGGTTTTCCAAAAGGACATGTTGAAGAAGGGGAAACAGAAGAAGAAACTGCAATTAGAGAAGTTAAAGAAGAAACTAATTGTGATGTGGAAATAATACCAGGTTATAGAGATATGATCACGTATAGTCCGAAAGAAGGTGTAATGAAAGACGTTGTATATTTTATAGGTAAACCTATAACAAAGAACTTAATTA
This sequence comes from Bacilli bacterium, assembly GCA_017511805.1. Classification (GTDB taxonomy): domain Bacteria; phylum Bacillota_I; class Bacilli_A; order RF39; family UBA660; genus RUG13038. Next base: position 565,215 of record JAFWJA010000015.1, on the reverse strand, counting down.
ATCAAGAAATAGAGGTTAGTGAAGTTTTATTTGTACCTATAAAAGAAGCAGTATTATTAGTTACATATGAAGATGAAAAAGGATTGTTAGATCGCGCAATTAAATATTGGGAAGGAAGTATAAAAAATGATAGAAATTAAAAATGTTAGTAAAAGTTATGGTGGAAAAACAAAAGCATTAAATAATATTAATTTTACCGTTAATGATGGAGAAGTATTTGGTTTTATAGGACATAATGGTGCAGGTAAAACTACATTAATTAAGTCTATAGTAGGTATTCATGATTTTGATGAAGGTGAAATACTTATAAATGGTAAATCTATAAAAACTGATACTCTTGAATGTAAAAAAGAAATGGCATATGTACCAGATAATCCAGAATTATATGAAAATATGAAAGCAATAGATTATATTGATTTTATATGTGATATGTATGAAGTATCTGAAGAAGTAAGAGAAAAGAATATAAAAAAATATGCGAAAATGTTTGAAATAGAAGATAAATTAAATAGTCCTATTAGTTCATTTTCACATGGTATGAAACAAAAGGTTGCTTTAATATCAGCTCTTGCTCATGATCCAAAAGTACTTATAATGGATGAACCATTTGTTGGTCTAGATCCAAAAGCAGTATTTGATGTTAAAGAAGTAATGCAAGAAATGTTAAAAGAAGGAAAAATAGTATTTTTCTCAACACATATTCTAGATGTTGCTGAAAAATTATGTTCTAGAGTAGCAATAATTAAAAAAGGTGAATTAGTTAAAGTAGGTACAATGAAAGAAGTTAAAGGAGATAAGTCTTTAGAAAAAGTATTCTTAGATTTAGAAGCCTAATATGAAAAAATATATATCATTAATTAAAGCTTGTTTTACAAGTGAGATGAGTTTATTTATTATAAATAATAAAAATAAAAATAAAAAGCAAAGTAAAGCTGTACCTATATTTATATATTGTTTAATAATGTTATGTTTCTTTGCTTATGCAAATATGTTTATAGATCCTCTAAAACAATCAAATTTAGCATTTATAGTATTATCGTTATTTGTATTCTTAACAGCTATTTTAACTTTAATAGAGGGTATATATAAGACTGGTAGTTTATTATTTAATTGTAAAGATGATGATCTCTTGTTATCATTACCAATTAAAAGATCAACAGTATTATTTGTAAGAATATTTAAATTTTATATATTTGAATTATTATATAATACAGTATTTATGTTACCAGTAATAGTGGCATATGCAATTAGAGTAGATGTTGATTGGACATTCTATTTAACATCATTCTTTATGATATTATTATTACCAGTAATACCTATAGTTATATCATGTATTATTGGTGTTATAACATCTGGTTTATCATCTAGATTTAAATATAAAAACTTAGTTCAAATTATTATTACAACTATATTCTTTGTAGGATTAATGTATGTTTCATTAAACTTGCAAGATATTATAAAAAGATTAACTGAAAATGCTAGTAGTTTAAATGAAATTATTACTAAAATATATTATCCAGCAGGAGCGTTTGTTAATTTAGTAACTGATTTTAAAGTAGTGGATTTATTAATATTTATTGGTATTAATGTTGGTTTATTTGCGCTTATTGTATTCTTAATTAGTAAAATATACTTTAAGATTAATTCTAGAACTAAATCTATTAGTGTAGTTTATAAAAAAGATTATAAAGTTAAAACTAATTCAGTAATGAATGCATTGATAAAGAAAGAGTGGAAAAGATTTACTAATTCACCTGTATTTATTACTAATGCTGGATTAGGATTAGTGTTATATCTAATAATGTGTATATTAGTTGCAGTTAACTTTGATATGTTTTCTGGATTAATAGCGAGTCAAGGATTTAAAATAACTGAAGCAGAAGTTGTTAAGTATATACCAATAGTATCTGTTGCGTTGATTGCAGGTGGATCATTCTTAACTTCAATAACTAGTTCTATGATATCTCTTGAAGGTAAATCATTTAATATATTAAAGAGTTTACCAGTTAGTACTAGTAAATTAATTCTTGCAAAAGTATTATCCGCAGTATTAGTAATGCTACCATTTATATTTATTGGTAATGCGATTCTATTTATTAAATATGACTTTACTATATTACAAATGTTATTAGTATTAGCGGTATCTGTAATATTACCATTAATATCAGAATTAATAGGTATTATAATGAATTTAAAATATCCAAAAATGGATGCTGAAAGTGATGCTGAAGTAGTAAAACAAAGTACTAGTGCAACTATATCAGTATTTGTTGGTATGGGATTACTAGGATTAACTTTATATGGATTATTTAAATTCTTAAAGATGTATGGTACTGATATGACATTATTAATAATAACTGGAATATATGCAGTTATACTAGGATTATTATTACTATACATGAAAAATAAGAGTGTTGAAGAATTTAATTCAATAAATGTTTAAAAGTAGTTTTTAACTACTTTTTTTATGTTATAATACTATGGGGTGTTAAGATGAGAAACTTTATAGTAAGCGATTTACATGGTAATGGCAATATATATTCATCAATAATAAAGTATCTTGAAAATATTAGTGAAACTGATGAAATAACATTATATATAAATGGTGATTTAATTGATAGAGGTCCAGATTCTGGTGAAATGCTAATGGATGTTATAGATAGAATTAAAAATAATAAAAAGTTTAAAATAGAGTACTTAGCAGGTAATCATGAATTAATGATGTATCAAGCATCTAAATATAGAAGAAAAGATAATTATAGATGGCCATATCATAATATATGGTTCGCAAATGGCGCAGAAACAACTGCAGCATATCTAGAAACAAAATTAACTTATGAAGAAGAAAGTGATGTAGTGGATTTTATATCTAATTTAAAACTATATCATAAGTTTAATGAAAAACTAAATGGTAAACCAATTGTATTAGTACATGCAAAATGTCCTAAAGAAGTAAAAGATGAATGTGATCTTATAGTAAAAGATAATAATTTTGAAGTTAGTTATTATGTATGGACAAGAAGATATGATGATTGGGGAAGATTAACTAATAATTTAGGTGATGAAAATTATTTTACAATAATTGGTCACACACCTGTAAACGATGAAAAGGGATATGAATATAATTTAAGTGAAAACTATTTAAATATTGATGGAGGATGCGCTAAATATGCATGTGGTCTAACTGATTATGCTCATACACCATTAGTAGAAATAGATGAAAAACATGATAGATTAGTTATACTAACTTTCAATAGTAATAATGAAATAGAACAAGGTCATTATTTTACTAGGGGAATTAGTTATTCAATTAAAGAGGATGAACTAAATAAATATAGAACTAGTTTAGATAAAAATAAAAATGTAAAGGAATTAGTGTTAAAAGAAAATAATAATTAAAAATAGTGTATAATTATATTAGGAGATAAATATGGAAAAGAAAAAAAGAAAAATAAACATTAAAAAAATTATATTAGCGTTATTAACAGTATTTTTTGCTTCTATGTTTATTTATTCTGGTTGGAAGATTTTAGGTTGGTTAAAAGATAATAAAGATAATAGAGATTTAAAAAAGAAAACAGAAGAATCTATTACAGTTAAACCAGAAGAACCAGAAGATAAAAAATATGAAATAGATTTTCCTGCATTAAAAGCTCATAATCCTAATACAGTCGCATATCTTAATGTAAAGGGTACAAATATAGATTATGTTGTAGTTAGAGGTAAAGATAACAGTTATTATCTAAGAAGAACTTTTGATAGAACATGGAATGCATCAGGATGGATATTCGCTGATTATAGAAATGATTTTGATGGTACAGATAAAAATATAATAATATATGGTCATAATACAAAAGATGGTTCTATGTTTGGAACATTAAAAAATACTTTAACAGAAGAATGGAGATCTAAAAAAGAAAATAGACAAATAGTTTTAGTAACAGAACAAGGTACATTTTTATATGAAGTATTTTCTACTTATACAAGAGATCCAGAAGAATACTATATAACAACATATTTTGGTAATATAGATTTTAATAGTTTTGTTAATGAACTAGCTAGTAGATCTAATTTTAATTATGAAGTAGATTTATCTAATGTTAAACAAATATTAACATTATCAACATGTAGTGATGATTTAGCGGGAAGAGTAATAGTACATGCTAAATTAATAGAATAAAAGGAAGTGATATAATGAAAATTAGTACATTTAATATACAAAATGATTCTAAGACATATAAAAGAAAAAAAGTAGATGAATTACATAATTATATTTATAAAAATAAAATTGATATTATAGGACTTCAAGAAGTATTTCCTAAAGTAGATAAAGATATAAAAAAAGATTTACAATATGATTATAAAATAAATGGTAAATTTAGATTTCTATCTAAAATATTATTAAGAAGAATTAATGAAAAGAATCCTATAATAACTAATTATGAAGTAGTATCATCTAAAACATATCATTTACCTTCATTTCCTTCATTAACAAAAAGAATTCTTACTCATGTAGTAATTAAATATAAAGACAAGGAAATAAGTATATATAATACACATTTAGAAGTATATATACCATCAGTTAAAACTAAGCAACTAGATAAAATATATGAAATAATTAAAAATGATGATAGACCAAAAGTATTAATGGGTGATTTTAATTTAAAAACTAATAATGATATATTTACTAGTTTTATTGATAAGATGGAAGAACTAGGTATTAAAAGAATTGAACTAAACGAAAAGACTTTTAAAACTTCTAAATATAAAAGAGAAATAGATCATATATTTTTAAGCAAAGAATTTAAATTAAAAAATAAAGAAGTTGTTAAAGACTTGATTATAAGTGATCATTATCCTGTGTTAATAGATGTTACTTTTAAAGGATAGAAAGGAGAAAATATGAAGAAGTTTTTATTACCATTATTAGTTATTACTTTGGTTTTTATAACAGTAGGATGTAAAAGTAAATCTAGTTCTAATGGAATTATTGGATCTTGGGAAAATAACGAAGAAGGTTCAGTTGTTATTACATTTAAAGATTCAGGAACTGGTTATACTACTTTTAATGGTGAAAAATATGATGATTTTAAATATACATATGAAAATGAAATATTAACAATTAAATATCAAACTATAATGGAGACTGAATTAAAGTATAATTGTATAATTGATAAAGATGTAATGACTATAAAAGAAGGTAATACATTTATCGCAGAATATAAAAGGCTAAAAGATTAGCCTTTTTTATGTTATAATTTTATGTGGAGTGATTATTATGGAAATGATAGATGTTTTTGATGAAAATAATGAACCATTAAACTATTCATTAAGTAGAGATGAAGTTCATGAAAAGAATTTATGGCATAGACATGTTTCATGTTGGATTATAAATAATGAAGGTAAAATACTATTACAACAAAGATCTCTTTCAAAGAAAAGAAACCCAGGATTATGGTCTAAAACAGGTGGACATGTAGATGCTGGAGAAGAAGTATTAGATGCTGCTAAAAGAGAAGTATTTGAAGAAATAGGTTTAAAAGTAGATGATGATAAAATAATTCAATACTCAGTATATAAAAGTAAAGATCCTTCTAAGAATTTTTATGTATATAATTTTATATTTATATCTAATTTAAAAGAAGAAGAATATGTATTACAAAAAGAAGAAGTAGAACAAGTTAAGTATTTTGATATAGAAGAACTAGAACAATATAAAAAAGATAATAATTCTGAATTCTCATTTAGTAAGTGGGAACAAGATGATTTTGATTATCAAATGGAATTATTAAAAGAGTATAGGACTAAATTAAAAGAGGTGTAAAAGTGGATTATAAATATGATGCTTTTATTAGTTATAGGCACTGTGAATTAGATAAATTTGTTGCAGAAAATTTACATAAGATATTAGAAACATATGATTTACCTAAAAATGTAAAAGAAAAACTAGGTATAAAAGGAAAAACAATTAGAAGAGTATTTAGAGATCAAGATGAATTACCATTATCTAGTAATCTAGAAGATCCTATTGTAGATGCATTAAAGAATTCTAAATACTTAATAGTAATATGTTCTCCTAGATTAAAGGAATCTTTATGGTGTAAAAAAGAAATACAAACTTTTAAAAAATTAAGAGGAAGAAAAAATATATTCTGTGTATTAGTTGAAGGAGAACCAAGTGATTCATTTCCAGAAGAAGTACTATTTGATGAAGAAGAAATCACTTTAAAAAATGGTAAAAAGAAAAAAGAAAAAATATTAGTAGAACCATTAGCGGCCGATGTAAGAGGAAAAAACAGACAAGAAGTGTTAAAAAAATTAAGAGCGGAAAAATTAAGATTGATTGCACCTATGTATTTACTAGACTATGATGATTTAAAGCAAAGACATAAACAAAGAAAACAAAAAAGAATAATAACAACATCAATTATAGTAGCATCATTCTTATTCTTATTTGCTATTTATACATCTGCCATGCTTATTAAGATTAATTCTCAAAAGAATACATTAAGATTACATCAAGCAGAAACTCTTTCTAAAAAAGCTAGAGAATCTTTAAAAAATGATAATAGATATGATGCAATTAAATATTCATATCAAGCATTAACTGAATTTGATGGTGTTAATATGCCATATACTTCAGAAGCAGAATATGAATTAGTAGAAAGTTTAGGTTTATATGATGTTGGTTCTTCATATAAAAGTGTATCTGAATTAAAAACAGATGGAATAGCTACTATTATTAAAAGTAGTAATAATAATGAATATGGTTTAGTATATGATGAATCAGAATCATTATCTTTATTTAATACTAAAACTATGAAAAAAATAGAAATTTATAATGTAAGTGGAATAACTTATGAAGACAATTCATTTTGCTTTATAGGTGATGATAAATTTGCTTATATAAATGAAAAAGGCAATATAAATATTTGTACTGTAAAAGATGGTAAATTAGTAAAAGAAATATATAAAAAAGATAAAAAATATATGTCAGTTACAGGTAATGAGAATTATTTATCATATTTAGATAGTAAAAATTTATATATTTATGATGTAAAAGAAGATAAAGAAATAGGTAATATATCAACAGAAGATAAATATATTAAAAAGATGTATTATTCAGATGATAATAATTATCTATTTGTATCAACTACAAGTGATGAAATTAATTTAGATGAAGAAGATTATATTCAATTACATGTTATTGATTTAAAAGAAGCAAAAGAAATAAATTCTACAAGAATAGATGCTAGTTCAGTATCTGGAATGATTACTAAAAATGGTAATTTATATATGCTTTTAAATAGATTAAATGGAACTGAATATGATATGTATGTAGTATCATACGATTATATTTCAGATAGTATAAACTGGACTAAATCATTTGAAAGTAATTTTGGTAAATTTATATCAAAATCATATCCAGAAGATATAAATCATATAGTAGTAGCGAATTATCAAACAGTTAGAGTTTTAGATGGAGATAATGGTGAACTATTAGAAGTATTCAATCTAGATAGTGAAATAATAAATCTATATTCATATTATGATAAAGAATTGTATTTAGCTTTCTTAAATGATGGCTCAGTTAATTATTTAAGTATGGATACTAGAAAAATAATAGAGAACCTAGGTTTATATGATTTTAATTTAGATGATTATTCTAAAGTAACAATTTCTAAAGAAGGATTTTTATTAATACCTAATAATGATAATAGAGTAATACTATATGAGACAAATTCTAATAAAGAAATAAAAAAAGAAGATATAGAATTAGATTATGTTAAAGATGACTCTATTAAAATATCAGATTATGATAAAATTAAAGAAGAATACAAAATAAAGAATAAGAGTTTAGTAGAAAAAATATTCTATGATGATAAAAAAGAAGTATTATTTGTTAATTATACTAATAAAGATTTAGCTATATATAGTGTTAAAGATAAAGAACTATTAAACAAAATAGAAAAATTAGGAAAAGTAAATCACTATTTTGAAAAAGATAAATATAATAGAATTTATATAGGTGATTCTTTTGATTCATATATTTTAGAAGACTATGAAAAAGTAGGTCATATTAAGAATTTAAGAAAACTAGAAAAAGATAAAGTATATATTTCAAATAATGATCAATCTTATTCAATAAAAATATATAATTTAGATGAAGCATTAGAAGAAGCAAAAAGTTATTTAAAATAATTGATTATTCAGGAGGTTTAAAATGAAATTAACAAAACATAAAACAGAATTTGGAATTGATGTTTTATTAGAAGAAAATGGTGTTGAATTTGAAATATATTTCGCAGGTAATTTAGATTTATATTGGAATATTAGATCAAAAGAAGAAAGTGATAGACATAGTTTTACTATTACAAAAGAAAATGGTGAATTATATCGTTTATTTGAAACTTTATATAATGACATAGAAAATATAAATATATTTGGTGTTGATAGTTATACTGCTGAAGAAATAAAAGAATTAAAGGATAGATATAGAAATTATAATCTATCTAGGTATAATGAATTATTTGATAAAGATAATAAAACTATTACTTGGCATTCAGATGAAACAGCTTATGATGTATCTAATATCCTAAAAATAAAAAAAGAAGAAGATAGTTTTGAAATAGAGTTTTCTATTCAACCACATATTAATGGATATGATAGAGATTTTAATTCACCAAATCATATACCTATAAGATTTAGAAATTCTGGTAGTATGTATTTACCATTTAATTATGTATTTATGAGAATGTATAAAGAATTAATTAAACTAGATGATGTGAGTGATTATGGTCATCAAATGACTATAGATGAATATCAATATGCAAAAAAACTTATAAATAAATAACAAAAAGGAATCAAGGATTCCTTTTTTTATGGTATAATGTATATATACTAATTATAATCAGGAGGGTAAGATGTCAAATATAGAAGAACTGAATCAAATTTTTGAAAACAATAAAAATAAAAGAATATGTGTTTTAGGTACAACTTGTACTGGGAAATCTACACTTATTAATGAACTAGAAACTGGTGTAGATATGGATAAAGAAATATTTCCATTATTAACTAAAGAAGAAAAAGATTATGTATGCCAAACACCATGGTCTGAAGAAATTGGTGAAAAGATGGATGAACTAGTTAGAACAAAACTAACTATTAAACCTGGAGTTCCAATGTTTGGAACTGTTTTGCTTGATTGTGATTTAATAGTTTATTTACATATATCCGATGAATTACTAGAAGAAAGAACTAAATTAAGAAATGCAGATTTTGAAGATGCTAAAAACATGCAATTAAAGATTGAAGATGAAATTGATAAATCTACTATTGAAGCAGTTAAAATAGAAATAGATGATAAAAAGAAAATATTAAAGAGGTAAATATATGAATACTGATTATATAGAGATTAATACTCAAAGTAGTATTAAATTAAAATTAGATAAAACTATATATTTTGATCCATATAAAATAGAAGAAAATAAAAATGATGCTGACATCATTTTTATTACGCATGATCATTATGATCATATGGATTTAGATTCAATTAATAAAATTAAAAATTCTAATACAATAGTTATAGCACCTAAATCTATGGAAGTTACTATTAGTAAAATAGTATTTAAAAATTATATTTATTTAGAACCATATAACGAAATAAATATAGATGGTCTTGATATTAAAACAATACCTGCGTATAATATATCAAAACCATTTCATCCAAGAGAAAACAATTGGTTAGGATATATAGTTACTTATAATAATACAACTTATTATATCGCTGGTGATACAGATAGTACCCCTGAAGCGAAAGAAGTTAAATGTGATATAGCTTTTGTACCAATTGGAGGTCATTTTACTATGGATCCTGTTGAAGCTTCAGAATTAATTAAAATAATAAAACCAAAAGTAGCTATTCCAGTTCACTATGGATCTATAGTAGGAAGCATAAGTGATGGTAAAACTTTTAAAGAATTATTACCAGAAATTGAGGTAGTAGAAAAGTTATAAAGAGGTGATATTATGAGCATTGAAGAAATATATTCATTAATTGAAAATAGAAATCTTAAAGATGATGAATTAAGAAATAGTTTAATACAAACTATTATTAATAACATATTAAATTCTTGTAAGAATAAAGAAGTATATATCATTGGTCATAATAATCCAGATGCTGATTCTATAATATCAAGTTATATATTAAGTAATATATTAAATTCAATGGGTATTAATTCTCACTTTTCTATACTAGATAAGAATTATGATTATACATTCCATGATAAAAAATTATTAGAGGAAAATTTTAAATATCAACCTGAAATTGTTCATAATTTAGATAATTATTTTATATTAGTAGATCATAATGATTTACAAGGATTAAAAAAAGAAAATGTTTTAGGAGCATTTGATCATCATGTAATTAAATATGAAATAGATAATATTCTGGAAATAGAATATGCATCTACATCTTTGTTAATATATGATCTGTTTAAATATAAATATGAATTTAGCGAAGAAGAAAAATATTTAATAGGGCTTGCGACTTTATCTGATACAGATTATTTAACAAGTACTAGATTTACTGATATAGATAAAGAATTATTTGATGAGTTAAATTTAAAAATAGATGTAAAAGAATATCAAAAAAAGTATTTTATAACTACAAATTTTTCTTTAGGTGTTGAAAAGAATTTTGGGATAAATAAAAAAGAATACTTAAGAAATAATAAAAAGATAACTAGAATACAAATAACTAGTTATGATGATAATGAACTAAATAACTATATTAATAAAGCTAAAGAGTTAGGGTATTTATTAATATGGTTAAATTATGATAATAATACAACCACTATATATTATGAAGATAATATAATAAAACTAAATTATTTATTATCAAGTACATATTTAGTATTTAAGTTATTAGAAGATAGAAAGAAATTGGTGATAACATGAAAAATTTTGAAAAACTAGTATATACATACAAACATAGAAAGATACTTGATTATTTAGCTAAAAAGTATTTTAATAGTGAAGATGTGATTGAAAGATTAAAACATCATGATATGGATAAGATGTATTTACTTCTTTTTTATGATAAAAAGGATATAGAAAAATATCATAGAGCTATGTCTACTCATCATGATAACGAATTAGAAAAAACAAGATTAGATTATATAGAAATGATCTTAGATTGGGAATCAGCTAGATATACAAAAGATGATAAACCACTTAATGCATATGATACTATGTATAAATATTATCCACATCTAGAAGATAAACTATTACCAATATTAAAAGAAGTTGGTTTAGATATATCAACGTTAGAAAAAGAAGAGGATGTACTTGAATACGCAAATACTTTATCTAATGTTACTGAAGAAGATATAAAAAAAGAATTAACAGGATATATAGAAGAATTATAAAAAAAGTGTCTAGAAATAAAAACTTTGAATATTTGCTATATTAAGTTAATGTATTATATAAAACAAAAAAACTATCCATTTTATTTGGATAGTTTTAATTATAATGATGGTCCTTCTTTATGTTCTCCTGAAATATAACTTTCAACATTTGCTTTAAAACTTTCTGGTACTTCTTTTACTGATCTATTTACCATACGCATTGTGTGTGAAATAATGAATTTTGTTAATACTTCCTTTTCTTCACTACTAAATGTTGAATAAACTATTGGTGTTTGTTGTATTTTTATTGCATTTCCTACAGCATGTTGTCCGATTAACTCAACATTACTATGTTTTATATCATACATTATAGTAGATTTGATATAATATAATGCACTTGTTATTTGCTCCTGGCTTAAATAGACATTTGTTTCTGGATTTTGTAACATTTCTATAGTGTTTTGTAATGATTTTTGTCTAATTATTATTTTTTCCATATCAGTAAGATTCATTGCTCCATACATATTATCCCTCCTATGCTACCAGTTTAATAATATAATAGTTATACTAAAGATGTCAAGTTTATCGAGTACCTTTACATATTATTTGCTAAAAAAATATATTTATGGGAAAGTAATATGAATTCTTGCTTATGAGAAACTAAATGTTATACTATTTCAGTTATTTATTCGTAGATTATATAGAATTAATTAGACAAAGCAGATTATGATTTATACAAAATCTATTTTTTTTATGCTATAATGAAAGAGATTTAAAGGAGGTAGTACTCATGAATGAAAAAACTAATATAAATTTCTTCCCTGGTCATATGGCTAAGACTAGACGAGAGATTGGGGAAAAGTTAAAACTAATTGATATAGTGTATGAAGTAGTGGATGCTAGAATACCTAATTCATCTAGAATAGTAGATATAGATGATTTAATTAAAGATAAACCAAAAGTAATAATTATGACTAAGAAAGATTTATGTGATATGGATAAAACTAATAAATGGATTAGTCGTTATGAGAAACAAGGTTATAAAGTATTTTTAGTAGATCTAATAAATGATAAAAGTTTAGGTAAATTATTTGATTTAACTGATGAACTTCTTATTGGGTTAAATGATATTAGAACTGAAAAAGGATTACTAGAAAGAAAATATAGAGTATTAATAATGGGAGTTCCTAATGTAGGAAAGAGTACATTAATTAATAAGATTACTGGTAAGAAAGCTACTACTGTAGGAGATAAACCAGGAGTTACTAAAAGTATTAGTTGGATTAGAATTAATGATAAATTAGAATTAATGGATACTCCAGGTATATTATGGCCAAAGATTGAAGATCAAACTGTTGCGTATAATCTAGCTACATTTTCATCTATTAAAGATGAGATACTTCCAATAGATGAAGTTGCATGTTATATATTAAAGTATATGTACGAGAATTATCCAGATAGATTAATAAATAGATATGGACTTGATTATTTAGATGAAGATGATTATACAGATGCATATGAATTAATAGGTAGAAAAAGAGGATGTTTAGTTAGAGGTAACGAAGTTGATTATAATAAAGTATCTAACATTATAATCAAAGATTTAAGAGAAGGATATTTAGGTAAGGTAACATTTGATGAATAATATGAGAGAATACGAGAATAAATATATTAAAGAAGGATATAAAGTAATTGCGGGTACAGATGAAGCAGGAAGAGGACCACTAGTTGGTCCTGTTGTTTGTGCGTGTGTAGTTTTACCAAATGATTATAATAATTCTGAGATAAATGACTCTAAAAAGTTAACTGAGAAAAAAAGAGAAAAACTATATGATATAATTATGAATGATGCACTAGCAGTAGGAGTATCAATTATATCCGCAAAAGAAATAGATGAAATAAATATATTAGAAGCATCTAGAAAAGGTATGATAGAAAGTTATAAAGAAGCAAATAAAAAAATAAAAATAGATGTTTTATTGACAGATGCAATGAAAATAGATACACTATCTATACCTGTGGAAAAGATTATCAAGGGTGATGCGAAAAGTATTAGTATAGCTGCAGCATCAATTATTGCAAAAGTAACTAGAGATAGAATATTATATGAGTTAGATAAGAAGTATCCAGAGTATGGATTTTCATCTCATAAAGGATATCCTACAAAAAAACACTTGGAAGCAATCGAAAAATATGGTATATTTGATGAGTACCGAAAAACATATGGTCCTGTTAAAAAAATAATAGAAAAACAGGGGAAATAATTTAGTTACGGAGAATATTATATATAGGAGGAAAATATATGAGTAAAAATTTAGTCATAGTGGAATCACCAGCTAAGAGTAAAACTATAGAAAAATATTTAGGTAGTGACTATAAAGTTTTATCATCTAAGGGACATATTAGAGATTTAGCGACTACTGGTAAATTTGGATTAGGAGTAGATATAGAAAATGGTTTTACACCTAATTACATAGAGATCAAGGGTAAGAAAAAAGATATTACTATGTTAAAGAATGAAGCTAAGAAAGCTAATAAAGTATATCTAGCTACCGACCCAGACCGTGAAGGAGAAGCTATATCTTGGCATTTAAAAGATGAACTTGGTCTTAAAGATGATGAATATGATAGAATTGTTTTTAATGAAATTACTAAAGGCGCAGTAACTAGTTCATTTGATCATGCTAGAAAAATAGATGATTTAATGGTACGTAGCCAAGAAACAAGAAGAATACTTGATAGAATTATTGGTTTTAGATTAAGTAAATTAATGCAATCTAAAACTGGTGGAAAAAGTGCAGGAAGAGTACAAAGTGTTGCCTTAAAACTTATTTGTGATAGAGAAGAAGAAATAAATAAGTTTGTTTCTGAAGAATACTGGACTATTGATGCATTATTCCCATCATTTAGCGCGTCTTTATTTAAATATAAAGATAAGAAAATAGAAATAAAAGATGAATTAGAAGCTAAGAAAATAGAAAAAGAATTATCTAATTCATATAAAATAGAAAGTACTGAAGAAAAGGATAAGAATAAACAATCTAAACCTCCTTATATAACTAGTACTTTACAGCAAGAAGCAATTAGTAAATTAAACTTTTCTTCTAAAAAGACTATGACTATTGCTCAAAAATTATATGAAGGTATAAATATAGGAACAGAAACAGTAGGTCTTATTACTTATATGAGAACTGATTCAATTAGATTATCTAATGACTTTGTATCAGCTGCATATAAGTATATAGAAACAGAATACGGTAAAGAATATGTTGGTCCTGTTAAAAAGAGTAAGAAAACAGAAAATGTACAAGATGCACATGAAGCTATTAGACCAACAAGTATTCTTAGAACACCAGCTAAGATGAAAGAATATTTAACTAATGATGAATATAAATTATATAACTTAATCTATTATAGAGCACTTGCTTCATTAATGGCACCTGCTAAACAAAAAGTAACTACAATAATACTTGATAACAATAATTATAAATTTAAAGCAACTGGTACAGTAACAGTATTTGATGGTTATTTAAAAGTATATAGTGATTTAGAAAAGAGTGAAGATAAAGAACTACCTAATATAGCAAGTTACAAAAGCGATGTATTAGTAACTGATAAATTAGATATTAAACAACACTTTACTGAACCACCAGCTAGATATACAGAAGCTAAATTAATTAAAGAGATGGAAGATCTTGGAATAGGTAGACCATCTACATATGCTACAACTATGTCTACAATAGTAGATAGAGGATATGTTAAACTAGTTGAAAAACATTTTATTCCTACTGAGATAGGAATTGAAACAAATAATAAATTACAAGAATTCTTTAGTGATTTAATAAATGTTAAATATACAGCTAAGATGGAAGAAGATTTAGATAATATCGCTAATGGAGATGTAGTTTGGAATAATTTGTTAGAAGATTTTTATAGGAGGTTTGAACCTATGGTAGAAAATGCATTTGATAATATGGAAAAGAAAGAAGCAGAAAAAACTGGAGAAGTTTGTCCAGATTGTGGAGGAGATTTAGTAGTTAGAAAAGGTAGATATGGAGAATTTGTTGCTTGTTCTAATTATCCAAAATGTAAGTACGTTAAAAAAGAAGAAAGAGAAAAAGCTCCAGTTGTTGAAGTATGTGATTGTATTAAATGTGGACATAAAATAGTAGAAAGAAAAACTAAAAAAGGAAAAGTATTCTACGGATGTTCTAATTTCCCTAAATGTAAAGAAGCATATTGGGATAAACCAACTGGTAATAAATGCCCAGAATGTAATTCAATGCTTGTGGAAAAAGATGATAAGATTAAATGCTCAGCATGTGATCATGAAGAATAGTTTATACTATTCTTTTTTTTAACTCTTTTACACTTTTTTTTATAAAAATGTATATAACTTATTGCAAATCAAGTAAAAATATTATATATTTAATAATAGGAGGAAGATAGAAAGTGAAAAGAGAAAGTAAAATAATATCATTAGTGGTAGCAGCGATAGTATTAGTTGCGGTATTATCATTCTCGTTATCAACACTAATGAAAAATGGAACAAGTTTAAAAGGAGATGTTACAGGAACACATTCTTTAGCATCAGAAGAACAAACAACTACATATAAAGACTGGTCAGAATCTACTGAACTAGATAATGAATATTCATATTCAACTTTATATTATACAGAGGATACAGAATTTTATGTGAATTTAGCAAATGCGGATCACGTTAATAAAGCTGGTATCGCATTTTCAGGTAACTATTATGTTGATGGAAAGGTAACTCCAGCAGTAAGATTATGGTATCCAAGTGACGTAGCTCAATTAATAATAACTAATTGTGGTTATGACCAACAAGGAAATCCATTAAGTGCTGTGCTAGAAGTATCAATCAGTAAAACATATAGAAGTTCAGCAGCCTTAAATCCAGAATACGATGAAACAGATGGTAAGATGTACTATATGGATGGTGATGAAAGAACAGAATTAACAGCACCTTTAGCAGCTATAGGTTTATCTTATACTGTTATACAAAATGTAACTGATGATGGTAAAGTTGTATTTACAGGAAAAACTACAACTGAAGGAGAAACACCACATACAACTTCATATATGACTAAATTAAATATGCCATTAGCATTTAATTTGAATACAGAAGCAGGTGTTACAGATGTTAAGATAACTTATTATAAAAAATTAAAATTAACTGACTGGGATATAGTTAATGGTGTTAAAGTAGCACATGTTGATACTGCAAAGAGCCAAATAGCAACAAGTATTACACATGTAAATTCTGCTTATAACGATTTTGATACAACACCAAATTCATTCTCAGATCCAGATAATGTAATTTCAAGAGCAACAGAAGCAGGTGTTACATTCGAAGCAAAAGAAGGTATGAAACCATTAAAAGGAACTTCAACTTTATTCTATAATAAGTCTGGAAAGAAAACATTAACACCAAATGATTATGTTAATACATTTATTCCACAAGCTAATAAGTCTACATGGAATTTTAGAATGACAGAAAAAGCAAATGGTATTTTCATAAATCCAGATTTATCTCAAGAAGATAAATTACATGGAAAATACTATAATTTAATTTATAGATTGATGGAACAAGGTAAAACAAGAAAAGAAGCAATAGATTATTATTGTACATATCAAGCTAAGTGTAATACTGCTTATGATAATAATATTAATAAAATTGACTCTGATACAGCAACTGATGAAGAAAAGAGAGCACAAAGAGCAATTTATAATCAAATATATAATGAATCAGAATCATATTATGCAACAGCAGGATTCTCATATTTAACTTCAGCACAACTATTAACAACTGGATTAGCAGGAGAATTCTCATTTAGATATGAAATGCCAGGTGGAGGAATTAAATTTGGATTCTTATCACCAACAGGGTATAAATTCCCTAATCCTAAAAAGGGAGTTTCAGATCAAAATGTAGAAGTAGGTAAAATTGGATACTTCACAGTTTCGCAAGCAATACCAAATAATAACGTAACTAATTCAGTTGGATTTAATAAAATATATCCAAATGTATTCTCATCTAATAATCATATAACTAGTTATACATTTGAAGATCCAGTTGATCCAAGATTAACAGTAGTAAAAGATGGTATTACTATAATGACAAAATCAGGTAAAGATATAACATCTTACTTTGATATTACATTAGATGAAAATAATAAAATCACTGCTACATCTAATGCAACAGCATCAGCATTCTTTAATTCAAATGAAGCATATGGTACTACTTATACAATGTCAGTTCCATTCATGTATATTGGAGAAGTTGATAAGTATATAGAAATTCCAAACAAAGCTTCTGTTAAATATTCAGTTGGTGGAAGAGCAGAAGAAACAAAAGAAACAAATGTAGTAAAAGTAATTATTGGTGAATCATTAGTTAATTTAACATATGATTGTACTACTAATGGAGGACAAGCTGAATTTGATCCTATAACTATTGGAGTTATTCCAGGTACTGCTGTAGATTTATCTAAGATTTGTGTTAAAGAAGAAAATAGATTCTTAGGTTGGGCAGAAGCAGCTACTGATAAAAAAGCTATGACTGAGTTCACAATGCCTGATCATGATACTACAATCTATGGTTTATATACACCTAGTACATGTGATACAGTATTATTAAGTAGTGTTTATAAAATAGATCAAACTAACTATATTATAAATATACCTTATGATGAAACAGAAGCTACTATATTAAGTAATGTATCATCAAAAGGAGAAATATCTATTTCTGGAGAAGAAATTACTGTAAAATGTGATGGAAGTAGTAGAATATACAAGATTAGTAGATATTGGGTTGCTAAGACAGGTAACGATGTAATTAGATGGACTGCTATTATAGCTGGTACACTATTACTAGGAGTAATATTCTTCATACTAAAAATCAGAATGAATAAGAAAGAAAATTAAGTTGTCAAATGACAACTTTTTTCTTGACTATAATTATATATTGGTATAAAATTTATGTATAAAGCAGTGATATAGGACTAGTAATAAGACAATTTATTAGTAGAGAGTTAACGGTTGGTGAAAGTTAATATAAATGTTTTATGAATCTACCTATTAGTGGCATAATAATGCCCGGTTAAAAGCCGTTATTTAATTAAGTTAAATAAAGGATGGTACCGCCATTATGGCTCCTTGGTACTATCCTTTTTTTGTTTAGGGAGGTTAATATGAGAACATCAGTTAAAAGAAAGTTATATGCATCTGTAGAAAATATAGGTAATATAGGTATGTTTTTAGGACTGGCATCATTTGGAGTAGCATCAATTACTGCAGATCCATCATTAATATTGCCATCTTCTTTTCTAGCAGTTTCAGGACTAGCAACATCTTATTATGGTGAAAAACTAAAAGATAAAGAAGATATGCAACTAGGTAATTATTATATAGATAATAAAACAAAAAAATTAACTTTAAAGAAATAAGGAGGAGTTATGAGAAAATTTGAAATTGGAGATATTGTTCAGCATTTTAAAAGAGAAACTGTATCAAAAGAAGAATTAGAAAAAAATCCAAACAAGTATTTATATGAGATAATTGGAGTCTCGAAACATACTGAAGATGGTGAATTATTGATGATATATAAACCATTATATGAAACAGATTGTACAGGGGATGCAGATTATGCTGCAAGACCACTAGATATGTTTATGTCGAAAGTAGATCATGAAAAGTATCCGGATATAAAACAAAAATACAGATTTGAATTAGTAAATAACGAAATGGAGGAATAATAATGTTAGATATTAAATTTGTTAGAGAAAATCCTGAAAAGGTAAAAGAAAATATAAAAAAGAAGTTTCAAGATAAAAAATTAGAATTAGTTGATAAAGTAATTAAGTTAGATGAAGAATATAGAGAAGTAAAAGTAAAAGCAGATAATCTTAGAAAAGATAGAAATGATATTAGTGATAATATCGGTGCTTTAATGAGAGTAGGTAAGAAAGAAGAAGGTCTTGCATTAAAGGATAAAGTTACTAAGATTAATGAAGAATTAAAAGACCTAGAAGAAAAAGAAGAAAAATTAAGTACTGAAATTAAAGAAATTATGTACATGATTCCAAATATAGTTGCTGATGATGTACCAGTTGGTGAAGATGATTCAAAGAATGTTGATATAGAACATATTGGAGATCCAGTTGTACCAGATTTTGAAATACCATATCATGCTGATATAATGGCAAGTTTTAATGGTATAGATAAAGATGCAGCAGCTAGAGTATCTGGTAATGGTTTCTATTATTTAATGGGTGATATAGCAAGACTTCATAGTGCTGTTTTAAGTTATGCTAGAGATTTTATGATAGATAAAGGATTTACTTATTGTATTCCACCATATATGATTAGAAGTGATGCAGTTAATGGAGTAATGTCTTTTGAAGAAAAAGAAGCAATGATGTATAAAATAGAGGGTGAAGATCTATATTTAATAGGTACTTCTGAACATAGTATGATTGCGAAATTTAAAGATCAAATGTTAAAAGAAGAAGAACTACCTATAACTATGACTAGTTATTCACCATGTTTTAGAAAAGAAGTAGGAGCTCATGGTATAGAAGAAAGAGGAATATATAGAGTACATCAATTTGAAAAACAAGAAATGATTGTTATATGTAAACCAGAAGAATCAGAAGATTGGTATACTAAGATGCTTAACTATACAGTAGAATTATTTAGAACACTAGATATTCCAGTTAGAAAATTAGTATGTTGTACAGGAGATTTAGCAGATTTAAAATATAGATCATGTGATGTAGAAGCTTGGTCACCTAGACAAAAGACTTATTTTGAAGTAGGTTCTTGTTCTAATTTAACTGATGCTCAAGCTAGAAGATTGGGTATTAGATATAAAGATAAAGATGGAAATAAAGTACTTGCTCATACTTTAAATAATACAGTAATAACACCACCAAGAATGTTGATTGCGTTCTTAGAAAATAATTTAAATAAAGATGGTTCTGTTAATATTCCAGAAGCATTAAGACCATATATGGGTGGTAAAGAAAAACTAGTTCCAAATAAATAGGTGATATAGTGTACGAAATAAAAGATAATAAACTAATATTATTAAAAGATGAATATAGTATTAGAGAACTAAAAAAGATAGTAAAACTATGTGATAAAAATAACCTTGACCTAGAACTAAAAACTAAAAACGAAGATTTAAACAACGTAAAACAAGTTCTTAAATATAAAACTAGAGAAGAAAGATATAATTATATATACGATACAATATGTAAGAAACTAGATGATAGAATAATAAATGAGAACTATTGTGAGTTTGAAAATGATGTGTGTGTACGTTTTAGAAAAGAAAATCCAAATCATAAGAATGGGTGTTGTGAATGGTCAGGAAGAGGCAAGTGTAAATACTTGAAAGATAGTGTTTGTACTATGAAAACATGCATGGCATGTAAGATATTCACATGTAAGTTTTTAGAAAAAGAAAAGGGCATTAAACAAAGCATAAATGATTTTTTATTAGCAAAAGTATTCTTTAATAGAAATCAAAGATATATATTGGAATGTAGTTTTTGGACACCTAAAGAAATTGTTATGAAGAGATTATTAGAAAATAACTTTAAGATAAATGAATAACCATTTTTAAAGTTATTTTTTTATGTTATAATTATTATAGTAGGTGATAAACAATGGAAATAATAGAATATGGAATGGGTATTAATAGAACAAATGAAGTCAAAGATATACTAGATAGGTATCATCCAATAATGTCGACAGGACATAAGCTTTTTTCTTATTTGTTTACCAATGTAGATGAAATAGTAAATAAGATTACAGGTCCATCAACAAAGATGGGCACAGTAGAAAATTTAGATCCGGAAATATCAAGTATTAAAGTATTTGAAGAAGGTATAGTAGTTTATTTTTCACAATGGGTAGAGGACCCAAGGTATAATGAGAGTTCTCCAATATATTCTAGAGCGTATATCTATGATAATGGTGAAATTCACTATGTTATTACAAGAGCTCCTTATTGTGGCTTCTCAAGTGGAAGAAATGATGAATTAGTAGATGAATTAGATAATAAAATGGGTAATGAAATACAATTAATACCAGAAAAAAAAGGATTAGCAGAAAAAATATCTAGAACTAAAGATAAGAATGAAAGAATAAATAATGCATGTAAAGAAAAAGTTAGAGTAGCTTTAACTAGAATTAAAGATTATCTGGATATTATTATGAGTAATAATGATGATAATCAAATAGAAGCAAGTATTATTATGGAAATAGCTGATTATTTAAATATAAATGCTAGGAACTGGACTATTGAACAGATGGTTAGAGTTATAAAGTATGAGTTTTCTAGTGCGACAGATGATGAGATTAAATCTGCCATTGCTAAGCATTTAGAATACAAATCAAAATTAATGCAAAGCCAGGAAACTATTATGGAAATAGAAAGAGAGACTAATAGGAAAAAAGCAGTATAAAAAAAAGAGATTTAAATCTCTTTTTTTATTCTACATCATATGACCATGTTATATTTTTTATTATTCCGTTGCTATATTTTATATCTAATTTAGCTATGTTTGTAGGTATTCCATCTATTATTTCATCTCTATTAACATATAATACATTTTCTTTAGATCTTACACCATAATAAATATTATCTTTTATTTCACTATCTTTTAAAGCTTTATTTGTATAGTTTCCATACATATAAGCACCGCTACTATTTTCTACTTTAAAACTATTAAATACTTTAGTAATTTTTGATCCGACTTTTAATCCTCTAGAAGTTTCATATTTTCCTGAATATATTTCAACTTTGCTTAGTACAAAATCATTATAACTTTCTTTTAGATAAACTGTTAATCCATCATATTTAAGTATTTTGTAATCATATTTATTAATGCCTTTTTCTTCTTCACTTTTTGGTTTTCCTAAACTTTTAGTTACAGCAGCTTCATTATCACCATATTTTAAATCATTAACTATTAAATCTTCAATAGTAAATATTTTTTTCTCATTAACAGCTAATTTAATTTCAGCAAAGTTTCTAAAGTAACTGGCAACTACTAATAGCGCTATTACAAATAAAAGCATTAATGAAAATAGCAATATTGCTTTTCTTTTCTTTTTAACATCTTTATTTAAAAATTCAACTACTTTTTTCTTCTTATTATCTTTCATAATCTATACCTCTTTATTATTCAATTAAATATTAACATATTATTTTTTAAAAGTAAATATCACTCATAAATAATTATTTTTTTTATAGATTTTTTTTAATAAAAATAACTCATTTTTTTTTAAAAAACATTGAAAAAATATGGAAAATGTTATATCATATTATATATAGATAATAGAGTAGAAGAGTAGGTGTATTTATGAATAATAAAAAGAATAAAAATATCTTTATTGCTTTAGCAGTAGTGGTAACATTATTGTTAGTTAGCTTAGTACTTTATAGTATGGTAAGGGCTTCAAATGATAATCAAATAAAGATTAAGTCTGCGAAGATTACAGCTATAAAGACAGGTAGTCAAAATTTTGATACATATGATGGTACGAATAACACTGTTATATCAAATAGTTCAATTGAAAACTATGTAGCAGGAAATGATTCTAGTGATTCAAATAGAATAGTTAGATCATTTGATACTATTACATATAACTTTGAATATTTAATAGCTGATAAAAATAGTAATACAGAACACTATGACAAAACTGTTGCTATAAATGTAGAACTATCTGATGAAGAAGCTAAATATGTTACATTTGATCCAGATGCAGCTCCAGGAGAAGTTACAAAAGTATATACATTTGATGGAATATCAACAACTGATAGAATTACAAATAGTATTACTTTATATGTATTAGGAGCACCTAATGGAACAACTATTAATCCTAAATTCAATATTAGAGAAATCACTGATCAAGATGGTGGAGTTAATTTAGGTAATACATCTTCTAATGATATTTATTATGAAGTAGAAGATGGAACATATGGTTCTCAAGCAGAATTTCAAAATTATATGCCTACAGTAGTATCTTCTAAACAAGCAACTATTAAAATGGAAACAGTTACATCAACAGATAGTCAACAAGCTATATATGATGGTAAAAAAGGTAGATATATAACATTTGTATCTGGACTTTATATAGAAGGTGATCCTAATAAAGGAATTAAAGGTTTAGATATGCCTACAGAAAATATAACTTTTAACTCAGCATTAACAACAACTGGAAATGGATCTTTAATAACAAATAGTGAATGGGCTAGATTATATAGTACAAATCCAGTAGATGATATAGAAGCAGTAATATTAAGTGCACCTTATAGTACAACTGATTCAAATAAAAATCAAAAACAAACTAAAGTACCAGGAGAAATAAATGTAGACTTAACAGACAATACATTTATTACAACTATAAGTGATTATTCAGCAGCATTTAATTTTCCAACATTAAATAGTGATGATACAGCAATTAATAATAAATATTATATTGGAACATATGCATTTACAGCATTCTCTCCAAGAACTACTGAAGATGGTAAAAATGATATAACAGTTAATTATTCAGCTAGTTCAATATATGCAAAAGGAACAAATGGAGAAATATATAGTGTAGATAATAGTAGTGCAGTAGCAACTAATAGTTATTATCAATCTACAGATAATTCATATGATTCTGGTTTATTTACAACAGATAATATTAGATTAAGTTCACAAAATACAATTGGTTCTTTATCAAAGGGAACTGAAGTAATTTATAAAACAAGTTTTGATTATCAAAAAACAGTATCAGATGAAGGATTAAAAGAAGTAATAAAAGTTAATCCAAATGCATTTAGAGTATTAAATTATGATGATAAGAATTCGGTTGATATAAAAGTTACTTGTGGAGATAGTGATTGCTCTAATATATCAAAAGATGATTTTGAAATAAAATTTGTAAGTGGTAATTATAGTAATACAAATTACTTTGTTAGTGATTTAGATCAAAGAGTTAGTGAAGAAGATAAAGCAGCATTTACAGCAGCTTGTTCAGGACTAGATATTTCTACATTAAACAATGATCAAATATTAAATATATATGGAAGCCCATGCATAACAGCAAATTCTGGTGTTGAAGCTAGTTTTGATAAAATAAATGATTTTGTAGATTCAAATAATGAAGAAATACCAATAACTAAAGTAATAGTTCAAACTAAAAATGGTGTAACATTACCAGATAGTGCAAACATAGAAGTAAGTACTAGATTAAGAGTTAGAAATGTTGCTGATATCACAAGAGTATATCAAGTTGCATCAGTTGTATCAACATCAGACTATGATAATGAATTACATTATTTCTATCCAACAGAAGCAAATATAATTAACCCAGATAACTATACATTACCAGTTATTTCTGGAAATGAAGTTGTAGGTGTTGTTGATGTATCTTATGCCGATTCTGCAAGAATAGCTAGTTATACATCAGATCAAGAAATAACAGTATTAAATAGAACATCTGATAATAAGATGAAAACAGTTTATAATACAAAAGATAATGAAACAATTATTTATAGAATTAAACCAATAATAACAGACAATAATGAAAAAGTAGGCGCAGATGATACTTGGTTTGTTAAATATGTTAGATTGGAAGTTAGATTACCAAAAGAATTATCTTATGTAGCAGATAAGACATTAGATAAATTCTTAGTTGGAGCATATCCATTATCAAATGAAACATTACTTGAATATATACTTCCATATACAAAACCAAATGCAGAAAATAGTTATGTAGAATTTAAGAGTGTATTAAGTTCTATGATAAAAGATTCTGGTGTACCAGTAACAGTTAGAAGTTATATACAAGCTTTAAATGTTAATAAAGAAGTAGATAATGCATTATTTGGAAAGTCATATAAAGATTTAACTATATATGCAAATGGAGAAACAAAAGTAATTCTAGAACAAAAAGTAGGAAATGCTGGTTCTATAGTTGAAAAGAATGCTGAATTTAGTTATTTATTATCAGTTTATAATAATACTAATAGTCAAGTAGATAATTATACTATTATGGATATAATACCTTATACAAAAGATGGAAGAGATTCTAATGTATCAGGTACAGTAGAAGCTAAATTAGTTGTTCCATCATCATTAGGAACTGCAAAAATATATTGTTCAACACAAAATAGTAATACATTAAAGAGTGATATTGATGATTCAAATAACACTTGGGTAGAATGTCCAGAATTAACAGAAGGATTTAAAGAAATAACAGCATTTAAGATAACTAACATTTCAGTACCACAAGATAGTTATACTGAAGCCATTGAATTAATAATTAAACCTACAAATAATAATTATTCTGACAAATATGTTAATAACTTTATTGGAGGTTCTGAAGTATTAGATAAGACTACTTCAAATAAAGTTGGAGTTAGTGTAGTAAGTAGAATAATATCTGGTAAAGTATTTAGTGATAATAATGAAAATGGTATACAAGATGAAGGAGATTCATATGTAGCTAATGTTCCTGTTACTTTATATAAAATAGATGGAGAAACAGAAACAAAGATTAGTGAAACAACTACTAATAATGAAGGTAAATATGAATTTAAAAACTTAGATGTTGGTAGATACTATGTTAATTTAGGATACGATGGTTCTAAATATGATTTAACATTAAGATATGCATCTGTTGATGAAAGAGTAGATTCTGATGCATATAAAGTATCAGATACAGTTGCTAGAATTAGTAATAAGAGAGTTCCAAATGATCCATATGGAATTCTAGTAACAAGAGAAGATGTATCATTAGAAAACTATGATATGGGACTTGTTCCTAGATATAGTTTTGGATTTGATATTAAAAAATATATTACAAAGATAGATTTATCTTATAGAGGGAATGTAACAACTAAAAACTATAATAATTTATCTAAAGTAGTTTTAGATGTTAGAAAGAGTGAGTTATCAACAGCAAAAGTATATTATGGAATAGCAATTACAAATAACTCCGTAAGACCTGGTTATGTTTCACAATTAGAAGAAAGTATTCCAGAAGGATTAATATTTGATGAAACTGAACCAGAAAATAAAGATTGGGTATTAGTAAATGGTAAAGCTTATTCAACTTCATTAGCAGATACATTAATTAAACCAGGTGAAACAAAGTATTTACAAGTTGTACTTTATATGCCATCTAGAGAAACAGCAACAACATTTATAAATACAGTTTCAATAATAGATATGGTTGAATATCAAGATAATAGTGTTAGTGATAAAGAATATGTAAATGAAAATGAATATCAAATAGGTGAAAGTGTTAGTTATGCTGGATTTGATTGGCACGTAATTAATACTGAATTAGAAGCCGATGGAAATCAAAAAGTAACTTTATTAGCAGATTCTGGATCAATACCTCAAAAGATGGCTCATACACATGCATCATCTAGTATATATAAATGGGGAGAATCTAATATTAATGGATACTTAAATAATGTATATAATACTTCATTAGATTATGGTGTATTATATCCTGTAGCAGTATGTAATGATGCTTCAGGATTACAAGTAGCATCACATGGTGGTAATATCTCTGGTGTATGTCAATCATATGACTTTGTAGATTCTAGAGTAAGATTATTATCATCAGAAGAATATTTAACTTTAACTACAAGTTCATTAAGTAACATAGATTGGTTAACTGGTAATGAAGATTATTGGTTAGCTAGCTCAAATGATACAACTTATAGTAAAGCATCATATGTAAGTTCAACTGGTATTAAATCAGATAATGCTAATGCATTAAAAGAAGTAAGACCTGTTATAACAATATCTTCTAGAAATATACTATTTGAATAGTATATTTCTAGTAAGATTTATATATAAAATAAGGAAAGGAAGTTTGTTATGAAAAATAAAATAAGAATAATAAGTATTAGTTTAATAATAATAGGTCTGATTACTGTAGGTATGTTACTTTATAGCAATAATAAAGTATCAGCAAGTGATGTTACTATTACAGGTAGTATTTATCACGATACTAGTGTTAGTCAAGTAAAATATGGACATAAATCTCCTAAAGGTTGGACACCATTATTCAAGGTAAATGGAGTACCAAATGATTTAGGAACAAATAATGCATTTTGTCTTGATCCAAATGAAAAAGCACCTAAGAATGAATCAATTACTGGACATACTGAATCATATAATAATAAGGGGGAATTAATAGTATGGAATAATACATCTCATAAATATTTTTTATATTTCCTATATGGCGGTCCAGGATGGGAAGAAAATAAAGAAACGATAAAGCAAATGTTTGTTAGTGAAGGAGTAATAAAATCTAGTGAAGGTGAAGACGTAGATAATGAGAATCTTTTATATGCATATTCACATGCTTTAATAGCTTTAGCTTATCATTCAGAAGGATATCAAGGAGATAGAGGATTAAAAGATTATCAAATAACAGGTTTAAAACATATGCAAGATAAACTTGTAAATCCTACTGCAAATGGTTTAATATTTAATCAAAAGAAATTTGATAATTTAAAAATATATTATGTAGATTATGGTGAATCATATCAAGATATTCTATTTTGGACATATACAACTCCAAAAGCATATATAGAATTAGATAAAGTATATGAACCAGAAGGAACTTCAGATTCTACAGCAAGAAAATTTAGATTATATGAAGCAAACCTTATTAATGGAACTTATCAATGTAAAAATCTATCTGGTGCAGTAGCTAGAACAGATACTGGTAACACTGGTTATAGAAAAGGTAACAAGTATTATTTAGGTTGGAAAAGAGATGATCCATCTAGTGATTCGGAAGATGGAGAAGCATTATTAGATATAGATAAAGTTTATTGTATATGGGAGTCAAATTCTACTGGTTATGTAGTTTCATATACCGAAACTACAACATCACCGGAGCAGGATGTCACGGTTTATGATACGGAAGATACGACGTGTCCTGCTGATGGATGTGTCTATGGTATTGTAGATTTTACTGATGGAATTTTTAAAACACCAAGTAGTTATAATTATAAAAAAGTGAAAGTTACGAATACAGGAACTGAAGAAACAGAAACTTGTATTGAAATTGAAAAATCTGATGCTAAAAAACCATCATATAATATAAAGGGAGTTAAATTTAGTTTATATACAACTTCTGATTGTACAGGAACAGCTGTTGCTACAAAAACAACAAATGCTGATGGTATAGCAAAGTTTACTGGTTTATCAACTGAAACAGATTATTATTATAAAGAAGTAGGTGGTGTATCAACTTACGTTTCAACAAGTACTTGTTCAAAAGCTACTACAAATGATGGTTCAACAAGTTCATGTGTTACAAAAGAGAAAACTAATGCACCATATGGTATAGGTTTCTATAAAGTAGATGAAGATGGAAATGGTATTTCTGGAGTTAAATTTAAAGTAAAGGCTACAGGAGCATCAAATTATATTACTGTTTCTGCTAGATCATCTAATTATGATAATTGTTATGTTTACAAAGGAACTAGTTCTTCTGGTACAACTATGACAACTGATTCAAATGGTGAAATATGTATTGCAAGAATTCCAGGTGCAAATAGTGTGACTTATGTTGCAGAAGAACAATCTAGTAGTGAAGGTTATGTATTTGAAGGTGGAAGTATAACAGGAATATCTGCATATAATATGGTAACTGGTTCACCAAATCCAAATAATAAATTAATAAATAAGTCATCAGTATTAAATTTTTATAAAGTAGATGAAGATGGAGATAAAAAAGGTGGAGCAGAATTTGTATTAACAGATTCAGATGGTGATTATGTTAAAGTAAAAAGTACTCGTTCTACTAATACTGGTACAAAAGGTTGTTATATATTTGATGAAATGGTAACAAGAAAAGCAGATGCATCTACATTAGTATCTAATTCAGATACTTCATCTGGTTATGATATTGATGTTGGAGAGGTATGTGTTATTAAGTTACCAGTTGGTACATATACTGCTACAGAAACTAAACCACTAGATTATCATACTTTTGGTAATACTGATCATAAGAGTTTTACAACATCTGATAGTAGACAAGCTATGAGTAATAATAATAAGTTTACTAACTATAGAACAGAATTTGAATTTACAAAGACTGTATCAGATGAAAGCAATGATCCTGATATTCAAGCAATTATAACAGCTGAATTAAAGAATATACCATTTGCTATATATGATAATAGTGGAAATAAAGTTGATGTAATTTCAACATCAACACCAGGTGTATATGAATATGCACATAATAATATAGATGGACCAACAGGTGCATCAACACAAGAATTACATCTTAACGATAATAGAAAAATAATTGTATATCATTTACCAGTTGGTAAATACACAATTAGAGAAGAGGATTGTTGTTGTGATTCGTCTTGTACAAGTCCATCAGCAACTAATTGTTATGGATATTATGCACCTAAGTATTCTGAACAAAATAAGAGAATATTTGAATTTGAAATAACTAAATGTAGTTCACCAAGTAGTTCTACTGAAATAGATTCATGTAGAGCAGGAGTAGCTACAAAAGAATTAGAAAATGTTCCAACAAAAGTTGAATTTACTAAAGATGATTTCTATAAAACTGTAGATCCTAGTGATACTGTTAAATTTGAAAATGATGAAGAAAGAAGTGCATTTGATGAAATAACTTTCAAAGTATATTACTTAGAAGGTGGAGTTAAACATTATGTTAAACTATTAAGAACAGATAATACTGGCTCTTGTACTACAGATGCTAGTCATTCAAATTATATGTATGTAGCAGATCAAACTAGATCTGATTTAACAGAAGAAATACATACTTGTGGTGGACATATTAATATTACACATTTATGTAGAGGAAGAGATTGGTATATAGAAGAGATCAGTGTATCTGGTAAATCAGTATTCATATTACCAGAAACAGAAGCAGAAAGAACAGTTAAAATAGAATTAGACTGTTGTAATGAATCTCCTTCACAACCAAAACCATCTGAAACAGTTGTAATTAATGATAAACCAACAAGAGTAATCTTTGAGAAGAGAGATAGTAAATATGGTACATTAATTAATGATGAAACTACTACATTTGAAGTATATAGATGTGCTGAGGGCGTAGAATGTCATCCAAGTGATTATGATACAGTAGAAGAAAGATCAGCAGTAGGAATGACATTAGTTAAGTTTAATCCTAGAAGTGTTATCAATGGAGATGAAGAAGATTCTGGTGTAGAAGTATATAGAACAGTTACTAATGTAGATAATGTTACTGATTCAGTTACTTCATTACACCCATATCATGGTAAACTAGTTTTAAGATATATGGAAGCTGGTTATAATTATGTATTACTTGAAACTGCATCTCCAAAAGGATATAGATTACCTACTGGAAGAAATGCAGAAACAGCATTTACTATTTCAACAACAACAGTACAAGTTGATGAAATAGATGTACCTAATAAGCCAACATCATTATTAATTAAGAAATATGATGAACAAGGTAATTTATTAGAGGGTGCTGAATTTAGAGTATATGAATCTACAACTTGTGGTGGACCTGTTAAACCAAAAGATAAAGAAAAAACATTATTAAGATTAAAAACTATAAGAGATGGTGTTTATGAAAATAGAGAAGTAAAAGATACTGATACTCTAATAACATGTACAGATAGACCAGATAATAAATGTAGTGATATAGTTTCAACTCTAACATTAGATGAATATGTAGATACACATGTTGATTTTGATAAGAGTGTTAATCAAAATAATGAAAGAGTAGAAATGCAAGCTGGTGAAATTCTAATTCAATATCTTGATTATGGTAAATGTTATGTTATTGAAGAAGTTAAAGCTCCAAAAGGACATAGTTTACCAGAAGATGAAAATGATAGATTTGTTGAAGTAGAAATTAAACAAACTAGTGATGTAGTTGATACAGGTAAAGACTTAGTAAATAAACCAACACACTTTACATTCTATAAGTTTGATGATCATAATAACTTAATAGATGGTGGAGAATATAAACTTCAAAAATTAAATCAAAATAAGAAATATGAAGATTTAACTGTAACTGAAGAAGAATTAAATGGAAAACTATATTATAAAGTAGATCCAACTAGTGAAAATAAAGTTATTAGAACACTAAATGGTGAAGCAACAGTTTACTATTTAGAAGAAGGTCAATATAGAATAGTTGAAACAAAAGCTCCAGCAGGTATGGAATTACCTAAGAAAGAAATAAATGTTGCGGTATTCTATGTAGATGAAAATGGTAGTGTAATTGGTAATTCATTAATTGCTAACAAACCTAAGACTGAAAAAATATCTATAAAACCACAAGCAAGTGCAGAATTAATTGTTAATATTTCAACAGGAATAGATAGAATTAAATATGGCTTAATAATAGGTGGAATAGTAGTTATTTTAGGAAGCTTAATTATTGTTAGATTAAAGTCAAATAATAAAAAGAAAGTTGAGTAGAAATACTCTACTTTTTTTTTCTCAGTATACTTGACAACATCTCTTTTTAGTGGTATTATTTATCACGTTGCTCAAAAAGAAGGGGTGATTTTATGTCATTAAAAGATTTAATAGAATTAAAGGAAATTATTAAGCTTGAATTCTCTCTAGGTAAGACTAGAGGATATTCAATGCATGAATTAAATAGATTAAAAGAGTTACTAACTAAGTATGATACATGTGTTAGTTGTTTAGATGAAGAAGTTAAACAAGAAAACGGTTTAACATCATTATCTAAAGTTAGAAACTTAGTAATGAATGTAGCTTAATAAGGGGCAATTTGGCTAGTATATGATTTATACTAGAAATTATAAAAAATGCATTAAATAATGCATTTTTTTATTGTATAATTGTATATAGGTGAGGAATATGAATCTTTATTTAATATATGGATTAGAGAACTATTTAATTGATGAAAAAATAAATGATATTATTAAGAAGTCAAAAGTAGAATCAGAAAATATTATTTCATATGATTTAAATGATGATTCTATATTCTCAGTTTTATTAGAGGCTTCTACCGTAGGTATGTTCTCTGATAAAAAAGTATTACTAGTTAATAATTCTAATTTTTTATGCGCAAATAAATCTTTATCAGAACAAGAATTAGATGAATTAAATAAATATATTGAAAATCCATTTGAGGATGTAACAATAGTATTTATTGTTAGAGAAGAAAAACTAGATTCTAGAAAAAAAGTAACTAAAACTTTATCTAAAGTAAGTAAAGTATATGAATGCAATAAAATAGATAATTATAATATGAATAATTATATTTCTAATTATATAAGAGATAAAGGTTATTCAATTAGTTCTGAATCAGTAGATTTAATTATATCTAAAGTAGGATATGAATTATCTAATATTATTAATGAGTTAGAAAAGTTATTTATATATAAAGATACTAATAAAAAGATTACTAAAGAAGATATAGATAATGTTATTACTAAGAATATTGAAAAGAATATATTCGAATTAACTAATGCAATTGTTAATAGAAATAAAACTAAGATTATGGAAATATATAATGATTTAGTTCTAGCTAAAGAAGATCCTATTAAATTATTAGTTACTTTATCTAATCAATTTAGATTAATATTACAAGTTAAATTAATGAGACAGGGTGGTTATAGTGAAAAAGAAATAGTAACTACTTTAAAAGAACATCCTTATAGAATTAATTTAGCTATGAAAAGTAGTTTTGAAATAGAAGATTTAAAAAAGAAATTAGTAGAGTTATCAAATTTAGATTATAAAATAGTTACTGGTGAAGTAGACAAGTTCTTTGGATTTGAAATGTTTTTATTAGAAATATAAAAAGATATGTTTATAACATATCTTTTTTCTTTAACCAAATAGCAACTATTATTGATAGAATTATTGATCCAATAAATATAATAATAGCGGAATACTCATTAATACCAATAGCACCAAATTGTACATTCATACCTAGGAAAGAAGATATAATTGTAGGTATAGATAAAACTATTGTCATACCCGCTAAGAACTTCATTACGTTATTTAAGTTATTAGATACTATAGTAGCATATGTATCAGTAATAGATGATAAGATATCTCTATAAATAGTTGCCATATCTATTGCTTGGTTCATTTCAACAACTGCATCATCTAAAAGATCTGCATCACCTTCATATAAAGATATAATATTTCCATTTTTTAACTTATTTAAAACAACAGCATTTTCTTTTAAAGATGTAATAAAGTACACAAGTGTTTTTTCTATTTTTAGTAAATCAATTAAATCTTTATTTTCAGTAGATTTCTTTAATACATCTTCTTTTTCATCAATATCTTTATTTATCTCTTTTAAGATTTTTAAGTACTTATTAATAGTCTTAATAAATATTTGTATAACAAATCTAGTTTTTTTCGCAGTTTTAAAATCATTAACTATATTTCTTTTAAAATCATTTAATATATCTATTTTTTTAGTTGATACTGTAATTATATAATTACTTTTAGTAATAATAATACCAAGTGGGTGAGTAATATATTCTCTTTCTTCACTAATAACAGGTATATCTAATACTATTAATGTTGCATTCTTATCTACTTCAATTCTTGGTAGCTCATCAGCATCCAGCATCTTATTAATAAGATCTTTATCAATTTCAGTTCTTTCTGAAACTCTATTAATTTCATCTCTAGTAGGGTTCTCTAAATCAATCCAAGAATCAGTACTCATTCTTTTAATTTTCTTTATTTTGTTTTCAATATTAGTAGTCTTATAAATCTTAATCATTTTATCACATCCCTTTTTCCGGACCTATTATAACAAATAAATATAAATTAATCTACTAAAAATGTAAAAAAATGTATATTGATGAAAAATGTTGAATCGATTACATGAAATATGTTAAAATGAAAATATAGAGGGACTATATAAGGATAATGAATTAGAATTAGAAAATGAAATGGATATAGACTTTGATATAACTAATGAATATAAAAAAATAATGGGAGGTTTATATGGAAATAATTGAATATGAATTTGGAACAGAAAAAGAAAACTATTTAGAATGGATAAAAAATGATAAGGATGGATTAGGTTATTTTGCTGATGGAAGAAGTATTTTATCTCGTTATATTTACGATATAGATAGAATATTCGCTGATTCTAGAAGAAACCATGCGGATCATGAAGAATATAGTTCTCTAAAAGTATTTGAAAATGGAGTTGTATTAAGTTTTCATGCTGGAAGTGAAAACTATAATTGGGGTGATTATGATCCAGTAGTAGCGCATGCAATAATCTATGATACAGGTGAAATACATTATGTAATAACAAATTATGCAACATCATCAACAAAAACAAATGATGAATTATATGATCAATTGGTGGATAGATTAGGTAGTGAAGTTTTACCTACTTCTAGTAATAGTTTGTTTGGAACAAAAAAAGAAATTAAGGTTAATGATGAAGTAAGACAAGTTATAGAAGCTAAAGCCAAAACAGTGTTAGGAAATATTAGAGAACAATTAGATGCAGAAAAAGAAGATGTAAGTGAAGAAGAAAAAATGATTATTACTATGGCTGATTATTTAAATAAAGAAGGTAATTTATTAGAAATAGAAAAAATGAAAATGATTTTAAGAGCAATGTTTGGTAATCAAGAAGAATCAAGGATAGATAAGGCAATCATTAAACATTTAAATTATACAGGAGAAGTATTAGCAGAGAATAAAAAAATAAGTAAAATTCAAGAGCAACAAAGAAAAATAAAAGGAATGAAATCTGCATAGAAGTTGACAAAAAAATAAAAATTTTATATAATCAAAAACAAGTGAGGAGATATAAGCAATATTTTGTGAGCTATCTCGGGGAAACCTACACGTATAACACGGAGTCGCTATATAAGTTGATTTTCGTGTTTTTCTTTGCCTTACGCGAATAAACTTAAGAAAGGAGAAGATTATATTGAAAGACAGATTTTTATATTATTATGATGATTTAGATGAACTAGTCGAATCATTATTAGAACAAGGACAAGATGAAAAAGATATTTATTTAACAGCGAGAAATGAATCAATTCAAGAAGAAAAGAATAAAAAAACTAATATTAGTTTAGTTGCGTTAGAAAAGTTAGAAGAGATAGGTTTTCAAAAGGATATAGGTACTTTATTATTCGCAGGATTAATCGAAGATCTATATCATGAAAGAAAAGTATTTAATTCATCTGAGTATTTTGATTTAAGTAAACCAGATAATCCTCATTATAAATATCTGGTAGATAAATTTAAAATAGGTGATGAAAAAAGATATAAAGCTTTAATTGCGTTATCTATTGGTACTTCTAATTGTGATACAAAAAATATTAATGAAATAGCTTATTCTATTACTGATAAAATTAGTAAAGAATTAAGTGATGGATTTATATTACAAAAAAAAGCGTAAACTTTAAACTAAATGTTAGTAAGATTATTCTTATTAACATTTTTTTGTTATAATTAAAGTATAAAATAGGGAGAGTGAAGATTATGGCAGTGATAGAAGTAAAACATTTAAATAAAAAGTTTAGAGTAAAAGAAAAAGAAAAAGGTTTAAAAGGTAGTATTAAAGCTATATTTAAACCTAAATATAAAACAAAGAAAGCTGTTAATAATATATCTTTTGAAGTTGAAAAAGGTGAAGTAATCGCATTTATTGGACCAAATGGTGCGGGAAAAAGTACTACTATTAAGATGCTTACAGGTATTCTATATCCTGATAGTGGTAAAATTAATATTCTAGGATATGATCCTACTAAAGATAGAAAGAAATTATCTTATGAGATTTCTTCTGTTATTGGTCAAAAAGAACAATTATGGCTTCATTTAACTCCATATGATAATTTTAAATTTATTGGAACTATGTATGATATTCCAAATTCTGTTATTGAAAAGAAGATTAAAGAATATATAGACGTATTTGATTTAAAGGATTTTATTAATACACCTGTAAGAGGTCTTAGTTTAGGTCAAAGAATAAGATGTGAGATAGTTGCGGCATTAATTAATGATCCTAAAATATTATTCTTAGATGAACCTACTATAGGTCTTGATCCAGTTGTTAAAGAGAATATTAGAACTCTTATTAAAAGATTGAATAAAGAGTTTAAAACTACTATATTCTTAACAAGTCATGACATATCAGATATAGAAAAATTATGTAAGAGAGTAATTGTAGTTAATGATGGAACTATTGTTATGGATACTACTATGGATGAATTAAAATATCATTTTATGAATAAAAAGATTATTGAAGTTAAAATGAGTGAAGAAGTTAATTTAGATGATGTAGATGGTATTACTATATTAAAAGATAAGGGTTATAATTTAAAACTTGAAGTAGATACTACTAAAAAGAATATAAAAGATGTACTTAATTTATTAAATCAAGATAATATTATAGATATTAATATATCTAACATACCACTAGAAGATATTATTAGTTCTATATATAAAAAGGAAAAGAAATGAGAAAGTATTTATATATATTTAAATATACTTTTATTAATGAGTTATCTTATTTTTCAAAAGTAGTATTTAGAGTTATATCATATTTTTTGCACATATTCGTATTTTATTGTGTATGGGATTATGTATATGATGGAACAAATAAAATAGGTGGTTTTACTATAAATCAAAT
This sequence comes from Bacilli bacterium, assembly GCA_017511805.1. GTDB lineage: Bacteria > Bacillota_I > Bacilli_A > RF39 > UBA660 > RUG13038. The sequence continues at coordinate 528,100 of JAFWJA010000015.1, read as the reverse complement.
GATGTGGTATTTGATAATTGCAGAATTATTTATGATGGGTGTAAGTAGAGTAGCTAGAGAAAGACCTATAGAGGAAATTAAATCTGGTTCTATTGCTTATATTATGACTAAACCATATAGCTATATAGGTTATATATTTACTACTTACTTAGCTGAAGGTTTAATTAGGTTAATGATAATGATTCCAATATCAATTATATTTGGTTTTATATTTGTTGGACCACTAGAAACATTTCAAATTAAGTATTCTTTAATAATGATTATATCTTTTATATTGGCATACTCAATTAATGGTTTAATACAAATATTAATATCATTATTTGCGTTCTTTATGGAAGATGCAGGACCATTACATTGGTTATATAACAAATTATTATTAATATTTGGTGTATTCTTTCCAATTGATATGATGCCAGGAGTATTACAAAGTATTTTAAAATATACACCAGCTTATGTTATTACATATGGACCAACTAAATTAATAGTTAATTTTAATTTAGTAGATGCAACTTATATATTAATGGCACAAGTAATATACTTAGCAATAGTTTTAGTATTAGTAAATTTAGTATATAGAAGGGGAGTGAAAAAATTAAATGTTAACGGAGGTTAGAAGCAATTTAAGATATATTTTATTATCAATAAAATATAATGTACAAAGAGAAATGTTAAATAGAGCATCATTCTTAATGAATGTATTACTTATGATGTTAAATAACTGTTCAATTGTTGTTCAGTGGTTAGTATTCTTTAGTTTAAAACCAGACTTTGGTGGATATACATTTGAAGATCAAATGCTTGCAGTTGCACTTTGTACAGTAACATATGGAATGGTTTATTTGTTCTTCGCGGGTGTTGATAATATAGCAAAATATATTGAACAAGGTGCTCTTGATAAATACTTAACAAAACCAAAAAGTCCTTTAATAGGAGTATTAACTTCTAAAACACAAATATCTGCTTTAGGAGATTTATTATTTGGAATAATAATATTCTTTATTTATTATCATAATCCTGTTCAATTCTTATTGTTCTTAATATGTTCCTTCTTCTCATTTTTAATAATGCTTTCATTCTTTATAATAGTAAATAGTATTACATTCTGGTTTATAAGATTTAGTGATACAAAACAAACATTTACTGATTCATATATAAGTTTTAGTTTATATCCTTATACAGTATTTGGTAACTTTGTAACTATATTAATGCACACTATTATACCAGTTGGATTTGCTATTTATTTACCAGTTACTTTATTTCAAGATTTCTCAATTACTAAATTATTAATATTAATAGGATTTGCAGTATTTAATATGATATTGGCAGTATTCTTATTCAATAGAGGATTAAAAAGATATACAAGTAGCAGTATGGCAGTAGTTAATGTTTAGGAGGACATATGATAAGAGAACTAACCAAAGAAGACTTAAATGATTTATTCTTTGCTATTTATTATGAAGGATTTTTATATCATTATAATCATAGAAAAGATATATTTAAAAAAAGAACAATTGATGAGTTAAAAGAATATGTTTTTGAACAAATAGAAAATGGAATAAAGATTATAGGTTACTATAAAGATAATGTTCTAGTAGGATTTCTTTCTTATGAGATAAGAGAAAAAATGAACAAGGTTTTATGGATTGATGAATTAGTTGTTACCGAGAAAGAAAGAGGAAATGGATATAGTAGTCTGTTAATGGAGAAAATCAAAAAGATTTCTAAAAAAGAAGAAGTAAAAAGAATAGAATTAAATGTTTATACATTTAATGATATTGCGATTAAATTATATAATAAGTTAGGGTATAAAGAACAAAGAATAATATTTGAAAAGGAGGTATAATATGGCTAACTTAATGATAATATGTGGACCTCAAGCAGTAGGTAAAATGACTGTAGCAAAAGCTATTAAAGAGAAAATAAACTGGGCAGTATCTACTAATCATGATAGTCTAGAAATACCTTCTAGAATATTTGGTTGGGGTACACCATCATTTAAAGAATTAAGAAATGTAATAAGAAAAGAAGTATTTGATCTATCTATTAAAAATGATGTAGATCTAATATTTACTTATATCATAGATTTTAATGATGAAAATGATGTTAAATATGTCAAAGATTTAAAAGAAAAGTATGAAAAGAATGGTGGAAAATTCTATCTAGTAGAACTTGAAACTGATTTAGAAGAAAGACTAAAGAGAAATGTTACTGAAGAAAGATTAAAAGAAAAACCTACAAAAAGAGATGTTGAAAGAAGTAATAAAGAGTTAGTGGATTCAATGGATAAATATAGAATGAACTCTAATGAAGGAGAACTAGATTTTGATAATTATTTAAGAATAAATAATGAGAAACTATCTCCTGAAGAAGTTGCGGATAAAGTAATAAAAGAATTCAAACTATAGGGGGTGGCAATATGAAATTTAAATATGTAATTCCAACAATAGAATATAAAGATAAAGCAATTGATTATATAAAAGAATTTATTGAATATAAATCTGATATTAATGGTTCAGGTGGATTAGATAGATATCTTGATAATTATGAAGGTTGGCTAGAGTATAGAGAAGAAAGCAGAAATCATCCTATTACAGATACTAGAGTTCCTGGTGAAGAATATTTCATGGTTAATGAAGATGATGAAATTATTGGTATGTGTAATATAAGATTTGCTTTAAATGATAAATTAAAAAAGTTAGGAGGTCATATTGGTTATTCAATAAGACCTACAAAAAGGGGAAATGGCTATAATAAAATTAATTTATATCTAGCTTTAAAGGAATGTGATAAACATGGTATTAATGTAGTATTTATGGATGCGGATTTAAATAATCCTGCTTCTTGGAAGACTATGGAAGCACTTGGTGGTGTTAGAGTAAAAGAATGGTACGATGATGAAAGGTATAAAACTACTATAGTAGACTACAATATCAATGTTAAAGAATCACTAGAAAAGTATAAAGAGGAGTATGAAAAGTACTTAATTAAGGGGATGGTAATTTGAAAAGAAGATTTGCGACTAAATATGATGATAAATCCAGCGAATATTATCAAAAGAGAATAGATGAAGATTATTTTAAAGGTTATCTTTGCTATCTAAAGATGTTAGATGTAGAAAATCCAATGAAGGTTAATATTGATGGAAATGAATACTTTATTCGTAATGATAATTATAAATGGTATTTAGTTTATCCAGATAATTCTAATTACGCAATTACAATTATGTATGATGAAAAAGATTATCTTATAGAGTGGTATTTTGATGTAGCAAAAGAAACGGGTATTGAAAATGGCATTCCATATGAAGATGATTTATACTTAGATCTTGTAATAAGACCTAATGGAGATTCAATTGTACTAGATGAAGATGAATTAAAAGAAGCACTTGATAAAAAAGATATTGATAAATCTGATTATGTACTTGCGTATAATACTCTTGAAAAATTACAAAAAGAATATGTAGAAAATTTTGATTATTTAGTAGCGCTTACTGAAAGATTAAAAAAAGAATTTGATAGAAAAAAAGTGTTATAATTAAAAAAGGAGGTAATACTATGTATTTTAAAAAGTTAGAAAGTGAAAGAATATACCTATCACCAATGTCAATAGATGATGTTAATGATTATACAAAGTGGATGAATGATAGAAGAGTTACTGATAATATTCATTCTACTTCAAAAGTAATAACTACAATTGGAGAAAGAGAATGGGTTGAAAAATTAATGAGTAGAGGTGGACATACTTTTGCAATTGTATCTAAAGAAGATGATAAGTTAATTGGTAATTGTGGTCTTATGGATACAGATTATAAAGATGGAACTTCTACTATTGGTATCTTTATTGGTGAAGAAGAATATAGAGGTAAAGGATTAGGAGAAGAAGTAATTAGTCTTTTATTAGAATATGGTTTTAATGTACTAAGACTTCATAATATTAATCTAGGAGTATTTGATTTTAATGATAGAGCAATTGCTTGTTATAAGAAATTAGGATTTAAAGAATATGGAAGAAGACATGAATGTTATTTCTTAGATGGAAAATGGCATGATGAAATTTGGATGGAAGTCCTAGAAAACGATTATAGAAATAATAAACTAGATCGTGTATAAAAAGAACTTGAAATAAGTTCTTTTTTTTGATAGAATTAATTGGGTGAGGAAGTATTAATATGGAAAAAAGTAATAAAAAGAAAAGAAGTTATAAAAAAATAGCAATTGTTACAACATCAGTTGGCGTGATAGCTTTAGCACCCGTTAGTCCATTTATACCTATAGGGGCAGCAACTGTTGCTTTATGGACTGCACCTGCATTTGTATATGGTAGTAATGTACAAAAAGAATGTGCAAAAGATGAAAAAATGAAAAAAATGGTGTTAAAAAAATAAGAGAGAATTAATTCTCTCTTTTTTCTTTCTTATAATATATGTCTATATCAACAGAACCATCTATTCCATCTATTCTTCCATCACTTGTCATTTGCCACATTACATAATCACCTTGATAGTTAGTTTGATCTATATAATGAGCTAACCATACAGGATAATCTACAGTTCCCCATATTTTTTCTAAATAGTATTTGCTACTATAAAGCATTACTTCATATCCTTCTTTATTTACTATTTTATAAAACTCATCCATCATATTAGTTAAATCATGAATATTTAGTTTTAATTTTCTTACATCTTCCCAGTTCTCAAAATCATATGCAATAGGGAAATCTAATTTAGTTCCATCTAATTCTTTAACAATAAATTCAGCTTGTTTTTTTACTTCTTTTACTGTCGCAGGTGATGTATAAACATAAACTCCAATTTTTAAACCAGCCTTTTTAGCATTCTTTAAATTTTGTTTAAATTTAGAATCTAGTCCTATTTCATCATTAGGTCCATTTGATACTGCCATTCTCATAATAACAAATTCTGCACCAGCTTTTTTTACTTTTTCAAAATCAATATCTCCTTGCCATCTTGATACATCTATTCCAATCATATTATTCTTATTTTTATAATTATTTATGATATCACTAAACTGGATTCTAGAATCTGTTTCTTCTATTTCAACCTGTTCTCCTTCTATTATTTCTTCTTCATCTTCATCATCTTCTTCAATAGTTTCTGGATCTATTACTTCAAACGTAATTGAGTCTTCAATAACATTATTATCTTTATCACTAATAATATATTTTAAATCATATGAACCAGGAGTATTAATGTCATATGTTCCTTCTACTTTACAAGATACTTTTCTATCATAATTATCTATAAAAACTGCACTTTCACATAAATCAGTGTTTTCAATACTTGTATCACCAACATAAGCATAATTATAATTTTCAGTATAAAGTATAGTAGGTGAAGTAGTATCTTCTACGTTATATTCTACATCATATTTATATGTTCTATCATCATATTCATATTCTATAGTAGTTTTCTTTTTACCAGTTTTATCAGTATTTAATACTGTATCTTCATTTATTATTTTTACATTTTTTTCTTCTATTAAATCAGATATTTTAGGTTTACTATAAACTTCAAATTTAGAATTAATTGTTTTTAAAGTAACTTCTTTTGGCATTTCATATTCATCATAAAAAGAACAACCACATAATATAAATAAAACTATTAGGATAATTATTTTTTTCTTCATACTATCACCTAAAATAATTATATATTAAATTATTAATAAAGTAAAATATGTTATAATTAATATAAGATGATAAAATGAAGGCATTAACTATTAAAGAACCTTGGGCATCTTTGATAATAGAAGGTTATAAAAAATATGAGTTTAGATCAAGGAAAACAAATTATAGAGGGAAGATTTTAATTCATGCTGGAAAAGATTTAGAAAAAGAAAATCTTATTAGATTTAAAGATTATGATATAGATATTAAGCCTGGTATGATAATGGGAGAAGCTACTTTAGTAGATTGTATTAAAGTGACACCTGAGTTTCAAAATGAATTAATAAAAATAGATAAAACAGTGTATGGAAAAAGTAATCACGCTGAAGATTTTGCATGGAAATTAGAGAATATTGTTAAGTATGATAAGCCTATTCCTATGAAAGGACAACTTGGTTTATGGAATTATGAAGATGTGTAAAGCATTGACACATCTTTTTTTATGTAGTAATATTAATATGGTTATAATTGTTAGGGGGAACTAAAAATGAAATATGAAGATCAAGTTGTTTTAAATAAAAAAATATCAGATTTATCAACTCAAGATGCAGAATGTAGGAATATTTATTTAAAGAAAATAGGGACAGGAGAATTACAAGGTCCATTAACTGGATATGCATCTAAAGATAAACCTTGGTATTCTTTTTATAGTGATGAAGCAATAAATGAAAAGATGCCTGAGATGACTGCTTATAATTATTTATATGAACAAAATAAAGATCATTTAGATGATATAGCAATTAATTATTATGGTAAGAAAATTAATTATAAAACACTATTTAAAGAGATTGATAAAACTGCTAGAGCATTAGTATCATATGGTGTTAAAAAAGGAGATACAGTATCAATTGCAAGTGTTACTACACCTGAAGTAATATACTTATTTTATGCATTAAATAAATTAGGTGCAGTTGCTAATATGGTCGATCCAAGAACAAATGAAGATAGATTAATCGAAATTTTTAATAAAACAAATAGTAAACTAATTTTTTCTATTAATTTATTAAATCCTAGAATAGAAAAAATTAAAGATAAATTAAAAGCAAATACTTTTGTAACAATTAGTGCTTATGATTCTTTAATATTTCCATTAAATGTTATTAAGAATTCTAGTAAAGAGTTACCTAAAATAGATACTTCTAAATATTATAAATGGAGTAGATTTATAAATAATGGAAGAAAAATAAATGAAGTAAAATCAGTAGAATATGAAAAGAATTATCCTGCTGCAATAGTTTATACAGGAGGAACAACAGGAGTTTCTAAAGGTGCAATTCTATCAAATGATAATTTTAATTCTATGGCATTTCATTATGCTACTGCAAATCTTGGAATAGAAAGACAACAAGTAATGTTAGATATAATGCCACCTTTTATAGCGTATGGTTTAAATAATGGTATTCATTTACCATTATCAGTTGGAATTACTTGTACTATTATTCCTAAATTTGATCCTGAAAAGTTCCCAGATTTAATAATAAAATATAAACCTAATGAAGTATTAGGTGTTCCAAGTCATTTTGATATGTTAACAAAGAGTAAAAAATTAGATGGAGTAGATTTATCATTTATAGTTTATCCAGCTGTTGGTGGAGATTCTATGAATATAGTTCTTGAAGAAAAACTAAATCAGTTTTTAAAAGAACATAATTGTGCAGCTAAAATAACTAAAGGATTTGGTATGACAGAATTAGGTGGAGCAGCTATTACTAGTTCAACTATAGTAAATAAAGTTGGTAGTGTTGGTATTCCATTCCCAACAAATATAGTTGGAATATTTAAACCAGGTACAGATGAAGAATTACAATATAATGAAATAGGTGAAATATGTATTACTGGACCTACTATGATGAAAGGTTATTTAGATAACGAAGAAGAAGAGAAAAAAGTTAGAATGCTTCATAGTGATGGAAGAGTATGGACACATAGTCAAGATTATGGATATATAGATAAAGAAGGATTCTTATACGTAAAAGGTAGAATTAAAAGAACAATAGTAAGACCAGATGGACATAATAATTATCCATTGGAAATAGAAAATGTTATAAATTCTTTTAAAGGTGTAGAAGAATCTGCTGTTGTAGATATGGCTGCTAATAGATTTGGAAATGGTCATATACCAGTTGCGTTTGTAGTACTTGAAGATGGTGTTGATAAAGATACTATAAAACCTGAATTAACTAAGTATTGTTCTAAACAATTACCATTTAGAGATGTTGCTTGTAATTTCATTTTTATAGACAAATTACCTGTTACAAATATAGGTAAAGTTGATTATAAAAAATTAAAAGAAGAATTAGAAAAATTACTAGAAAATAACAAAAATTTAGAAGAAGAAACATATAATAACTATAACAAAAGTTTAGTGCTTAAATAAAATCAATACTTATTGATTTTATTTTTTTATTGTTATATAATTTTTATAGAAAATAAAATGGAGGCTAATATGTCTAATAACATTTTTACAATATGTAGTTTTTTCTATATAGTATTATTAACAGTAATTTATTTTAGTAAACCTAGAATTAAGACTGTAGAAAATAAGATGTTTAAATACATGATAATAACAAATTTATTTACTATTATACTAGCTATTTTTAGTTCATTTACCATTCAAAATGGTGGCGGTAATAGTTTTATAAATGAATTTATTTCTAAGTTTTTATTAATGTCTTTCTTTTTTTGGGGAACATTTTTTGTATTATATGTATTTATTATTACATTTACTAAAAGAGCAGAAAGAATAGTAGAAAATAGTTCTATTAAATTACTATTCTTAACAGGTTGTGTTCTATGTTGTCTAATAATAGCATTTTTACCATTATATTATTTTAATGAAAATAAAGTAATATATACATATGGACCTGCGGCTAATTTCACATATTTAACTTCAGCAGTTGATGTCATTTTAAATGTAGCATTCTTTATTTTTGGTATAAAAAAAGGATTAAATAAAAAATATATACCACTTATTATATATGCTATATTAGGTACAGGTGTTGTTATAATTCAAAAAATAAATCCAGAACTATTATTAGTATCTGGTATGGAAACATTTGTAACATTTTTAATGTTCTTTACAATTGAAAACCCTGATGTACAATTAATAGAACAACTTAATATAGCAAAAGAACAAGCAGAAAGAGCTAATAGAGCTAAATCTGATTTCTTATCTAGTATGTCTCATGAAATTAGAACTCCTCTAAATGCAATTGCGGGTCTATCTGAAGATATACTTACATTTAAAAATAAAGTGCCAAAACAAGTTAAAGAAGACTCTGAAGATATAGTTGATGCATCTAATACATTAATAGAAATAGTTGGTAATATCTTAGATATAAGTAAGATAGAAAGTAATAAGTTAGATTTAGTTAGTGCTCCATATAATTTTAAAAAGGAAATGGAAACACTTGCTAAATTAAATGCTACTAGAATAGGTTCTAAATCAATAGTATTAAAAACTAATTTCGCTGAAGATATACCTTATGAATTAATTGGTGATAAAGTACATGTTAAAGAAATAGTGAATAATTTATTATCTAATGCGGTAAAATATACTGATGAGGGAGAAATTAATTTTAATATCAAATGTATAAATAAAAATAAAATTTGTTCTTTAATAATAAGTGTACAAGATACTGGAAGAGGTATTAAGAAAGAATCTATAAGTAGATTATTTGATAAATTTGATAGATTGGATGTTGAAAGAAATACTACAATTGAAGGAACTGGTTTAGGTCTTGCTATTACTAAGAAATTAGTTGATATGATGGGTGGAACAATAAATGTTAATAGTACTTATGGAAAAGGATCTATATTTGTTGTTACAATTAATCAAAAAATTAGTCTAATGGAAAAACCAGTTGTTAAAGAATCTAAGTCTAAAAAAGCAAACAAAAAGATAGATTATACTAAAAAGAAGTTATTAGTTGTAGATGATAATCAGTTAAATATAAAGGTTGCTGAAAGAGCTTTATCTGATTTAGGTGTAAAAATTGACACTTGTTTAAGTGGAAAAGAAGCAATAGATATGGTAAATAAAGAAAAATATGATATAATACTTTTAGACATAATGATGCCTGAAATGAGTGGAGAAGAAACTTTGGTTGAATTTAAAAAGATTGAAGGTTTTGATACTCCAGTAATTGCTTTAACAGCAGATGCTGTACAAGGTGCTAAAGAAAAGTATTTAGAAGAAGGTTTTTCTAGCTATGTTGCTAAACCATTCACTAGAGATAAAATAAAAGAGAAGTTAGATAAGGTTTTAGAATAGGAGGATAATATGAGTACAATTAATGAAAAGGTAAGTATTTATTCTGATTTATTAAAGAAAAGAGTTAATGATCCAAATTATATACCTACACCACAAGAAAAAGAAGCTGAGTTTTATGTTAATAATGATCCAACTTTAGCGACTGTTGTTAGAGAGTTAAAGGCTCAAACAAGTGCTCCAGTTCCTGAAATAGAAGACATTAAACCTAATGTAGTTATGCCACAAAATCAAATGAATCAAGTTGATAGTGTTTCAGTTTTACAAGATATAAAAGAAATAAATGGTTATACAGATGAAGAAATAAGAAAAATAGATGCTGAAATAAAAGCAAAGAATGTAAATATTAGTTTAGAAGATGCTCTTGCTAATATACCAATATATTATAAAACTCCAATAAAAGTATATAATGATTTTAAAGATGGAGTTATAACACAAGAACAAAGAGAATTTTATTCAGATATGACTACAATGTATGCTGATGATATAGCAAAGAAAAAACAAGAAGAGGCAGCAGCTCAAAATCAAAAACTTGTATTAAATGGAGAAGCTGGTATTGCTAGTATATTCTTATTATCAGTTGTACTATTTGTAGTAGCGGTTATAATATTATTGAATATGAAATAAGACTTATTTATAAGTCTTTTTTTTATTTACTAATATATAAAAATATATTATAATTAAACATGGAAGAAGGTTTTAAATTATGGAAAAAATATATATCTTTGGTCATCAAAGACCAGATACAGATGCTACTACAGCGGCTATAACTTTATCTTATTTAAAGAATCAAATTGGTTTAAATACAGAACCTAGAGTATTAGGTCATGTAAATGATGAAACTAAATATGCATTAGATTATTTTAAAGTTAAAGAACCAAAATACTTAAATGATGTTAGATTACAATTAAAAGATATTAAATATCATAAAGGATTCTTTGTTGATGAAAAAATGCCAATTAAAGAAGTATATGAGTTTATTTCTAAGAATATTGTTACTGGTGTTCCAGTAGTAGGTAAAGATAAAGAGTTCTTAGGTATAGTTACTTTAAAAGATATTGCTAAAGAAATGTTTAGTGGTAATATTAAATCATTAGATAGTACTTATGAAAATATTATTAATACTATTAATGGTGAGAAAATATTAAAGTATGATGAAGAAATAGATGGTAACTTAATTGTTGCTTCTTATAAAAGTAAAACATTCTTTGATAATATTGCTTTAACTAATAAAGATATATTATTAGTAGGTGATAGACATCAAATACATAAATACGCAATTGAAAGTAAAGTAAAATTATTAATTGTAACTGGTTCACTTGAAATAGATAAAGAAAATTTAGAATTAGCTAAAAAGAATAAAATTAATATAATTAGAACTAGCTTAGATACATTCGAAACTGCTAAATTAATAAACTTAAGTAATGAAATTAAAACTATATTACATGAAAATTCTATTAGCTTTAAAGAAACAGATTTCTATGATGACTTTGTAGAAGAAACTAAGAAATTAAAACATAACAACTATCCAATTGTAGATAGTAAGAATAAATGTTTAGGTTTAATAAGAATAACTGATATAGTTGAAAAGAATAATAAGAAAGTTATACTTGTTGACCACCAAGAATTTGAACAAAGTGCTCCTGGTATAGAAGAAGCAGAAATAGTTGAAATAGTAGATCATCATAAGATTAGTAGTGTTAGTACTAAATTACCAATTAACTTTAGAAATATGGCTGTTGGTTCATCTAATACTATTATTCATGAATTATATAAAGAAAGTGATGTTAAAATACCAAATGATATGGCTGGATTAATGCTTTCAGGTATATTATCAGATACTTTAATATTACAAAGTCCAACTACAACAGAATTAGATAAGAAAGTAGTAGAAGAACTTGCTAAACAATTAAAATTAGATTATAAAAAATACGCTGTTGAAATGTTTAAAGCTGGTACAAGCTTAAAAGGTAAAACTAAAGAAGAAATAATAACATCAGATTTAAAAACATTTACATCAAATGATATTAAATTTGCTGTTGGTCAAATATTTACATTAGATATAGATTCAATCAAAAATGATATGACTTCATTCTTAGATGAATTACAAAAAGTAAATGATAGTTTAGGATGTAAATATACAATGCTTGCTATTACTGATGTAATTAAGAATGGTTCATTTGTAATATATACAGAAGAATTTAAAGAAGTATTATCGTCAGGATTTAATAATGAAGCATTTGAACAAATGACTTATATTGATGGATTAGTTTCTAGAAAGAAACAAATAGTTCCAGCAATATTATCTGTTATTGAATAGGAGTAATTATGGGTAAAATATTAGTTACAGGTGGGGCTGGTTATATTGGTTCTCATACTGTAGTTGAATTACTTAATAAAGGTGAAGAAGTTGTTATTATAGATAACTTTTCTAATAGTAAAAAAGAAGTATTAGATAATATTAAAAAGATTACTAATAAAGACTTTAAATTTTATGAAATAAATTATTTAGATAGAGATGCAGTTGAAAAAGTATTTGAAGAAAATGATATAGATTCAGTTATAAATTTTGCAGGATATAAAGCAGTAGGTGAATCAGTACAAAAACCACTAGAATATTATGAAAATAATATAGGTGGAGCAGTTATACTTCTTGAAACAATGAAGAAGTATAATGTTAAAAAGTTTGTATTCTCATCAAGTGCTACTGTATATGGAAATCCAGAGAAAGTACCTATTACAGAAGAATCTAAAATAGGTGGAACAACTAATCCATATGGAACTACAAAATTATATATAGAACAAATATTACAAGATTTATATAAATCAGATAACACATGGGATATATGTATACTTAGATACTTTAATCCAGTAGGTGCTCATGAATCAGGACTTATTGGTGAAGATCCAAAAGGTATACCAAATAATTTAATGCCTTATATTACTAAAGTAGCCGCTGGTATATTACCAGAATTATCTATATTTGGAAATGATTATAATACTAAAGATGGAACAGGTGTAAGAGATTATATACATGTTGTAGATTTAGCAAAAGGTCATTTACTTGCGTTAGATAAACTAAATAAAGAAGATAATGGAATATTTATCTATAACCTAGGTACAGGTAAAGGATATAGTGTTTTAGAAATGGTTGAAACATTTAAAAAAGTAAATAATGTTGATGTACCATATAAGATTGCTCCAAGAAGAGAAGGAGATATTGCTGAGTGTTATGCAGATCCTTCTAAAGCTAAAAATGAACTTGGATTTGAAGCAACAAAAAATCTTGAAGATATGTGCCGTGATGGTTGGAATTATCAAAAGAAACAATTATAATTGTTTCTTTTTTTACTTTGACAAAAGAGTATAATTTTGCTAAAATATTTCTTCGTGTAGAGGTGTTAAAAATGAGCAAAATAAGAATTAACAGTTATGTAGAAGAGAATCCAAAAGTTAAAGAAAATATGAGAATTGCTAGTATAAGTGATATACATAGTGAAGTAAAAACTTTAGATGAAATATATGAATTATTAAAACAAATAAAAGTAGATATGATATGTATGCCAGGTGATATTATTGATCAAATACATGATACTAGAAATAAAGATTTACTTCTTATATTACGTAAAATAGGTACACTTGCTAAAACATATATATCTATAGGAAATCATGATATATGTGATAAAGGGGTAGTATATAGAGAAAATGAAGAACCTAATTTAGATTTCTTCAACAAACTTGAAAAAACATCAGATTGTACTATATTAAAAGAAAAATTTGAATCAGTAAAACATAATGATAATGTTACAATAAATGCATTTAATTTTCCATTAAGTTACTATATGCATGATGAAGATGAAAGAGTATTTAATAATATTATAACTAGTTTTAATGGACATATTGATTCAAACTCTTATAATATTTTATTATCACATTCACCAAATAGATTATTACATGAAGGTAAAATATTAACTATAATGGCAATAATTAATGAAATGAATTTAATATTATGTGGTCATAATCATGGATGTTTAACACCAACTTTTATTCAAGATAAATCTAAAAAGAAAACTGGTTTAGTAGGTCCATATAGACAATTATTATTAAAAAATGGTTATGGATCATATTATGATAATAAAGCTAGTTTAATTATTAATAATGGAGTAACTAAAATAGCTAAATCATTTAGTCTAGGTAATATTAGAAAACCAATTAATAAAATATTTATACCAGATGTAGATATTATTAATGTAACAAAAGGTAATAAAAACAAATTAGAATTAAAAAATAGAAAACTAGTAAGAATGTAAATATATTGATAAATATTATTATTTATGTTATTATGTTTGTAATGAAGGAAACTTCATACAATAAAAAAAGGATACGCTTGATTGCTAGAATCAGACGTAATCCCTTGGGATAGCATCTGAAATCAACAGTTGTTGAAATCAGATGTTTTTTTTGCTTTCTACTATAGTAATATCATAAATATTAAAATAAATAGAAGGAGTATAATGAAGTATAGAGATCTTTCTCTTTTAGTCATTATATCACCTCCCTTCTGTTAAAAAGGGAGAACATCTGATATATTTCAAACGTATCCAGTAACATTATATCAAACGTTTGTATTTATACCTAGTAAAAAACGATAAAAAATAGAAAAAGATACTTAATTTTAAGTATCTTTTTTATGATATAATTATTATAGGTGATTTTCATGAAAAAAATTGTAATTGTTGGTGGAGGAATAAGTGGTTTAGTATCTGCTTTAACAGTTAAAGGCGATAATAATGAGGTTATTATTTTAGAAAAGAATAGTACATTAGGTAAAAAGATATTAGTAACTGGTAATGGTAGATGTAACTTCTTAAATGATGATTTTAGTATTAATCATTTTCATTCTGTTGAAGATGCTGATCTATCTAAATATATTAAAGAAGATGATAAAGAAATAGTTTTAAATTTCGTTAAGAATTTAGGAATAGAATATAAGATTAAGAATGGTTATTATTATCCATTTTCAAATAAAGCTTCTACTATTAAAGATACATTAGTAATAGAAGTAGAAAGAAATAATATAAAAGTTATTTATAATTATGATGTAAGAAGTATTAATAAAGAAGGTAAAACTTTTGTTATTAATAATGATATAAAATGTGATTATGTAATTCTATCAACTGGATCTAAATCTTATCCAGTAACAGGATCTACTGGTGAAGGTTATGAACTAGTTAAGAAATTTAGACATGGTGTTACCGAGTTATATCCAAGCTTAGTTCAAGTAACTGCTAAAGGAGATATATTTAAAAAGTTATCTGGAATTAGAACTGATGTTAAAGTAGGTATTTATAATAAGGATAAATTAATAAAAGAAGAAATAGGTGAATTACAATTAACTGATTATGGAATAAGTGGTATATGTGTTTTTAATTTAAGTAGATATGTTCCATTAATTGAAAATCCAATAGTAAAAATAGATTTCTTACCTAATGCAGGTGATTCTGAAAAGTATTTTGCTTCTAAACCTAGAATAAGTGTAGAAGATTTATTATTAAGAACTTTAAATGATAAATTAGTAAAAATTATATTAGAAAAATCAAATATAGATAAGAACTCTTGTTATCAAGATTTAGATATATTCTCAAAACAAAGATTACTATCTAATCTTCGTGAGTTTGAAGTTGTTGTTACCGGAACAAAATCATTTGATAGTTCACAAGTAACTGCAGGTGGTGTTAAATTAATTGGTATAAGTGATACTTTTGAAAGTACTTTAGTACCTAATTTATATATAATTGGTGAATTACTTGATATAGATGGTGATTGTGGTGGTTATAATATTTCATTTGCAATAATATCTGCAATAAAAGCTGGTAATTCTATAAGAGGTAAAAATGATTAGAGTAAGAAATATAAAGGTAAATATAGATAATAATACTAGTCTAGATAAAATAATAGAAAAGAAGTTAAATGTTAAAGTACTAAATTATAATATTGTTAAAAAATCTATCGATGCTAGAAAAGAATTATTATTTGTATATACTTTTGATATAGAAATAGATAACGAAGAAGAGTTCTTAAATAAAAATAAGAACATAGATATATTTAAAACACCACAAGAAGACTATAACTTTGAAATAACAGGAACTAATCCTGTAACAAGTAGACCTATTATAGTAGGATCAGGCCCAGCTGGTTTATTTTTAGGATATGTATTAGCTGAAAACGGATATAAACCTCTAATAATAGAAAGAGGAGAAAAAATAGAAGATAGAGTTAAAACTGTGGAAAAGTTTTGGGAAAGTAATGAATTAAATCCTGATTCAAATGTACAATTTGGTGAAGGAGGAGCTGGTACTTTTTCTGATGGTAAATTAAATACTTTAGTTAAAGATAAATTATTTAGAATGAAAAAAGTATTTGAGATATTTGTAGAAAATGGTGCACCAGAAGAAATAATGTATGATTATAAACCACATATTGGTACAGATGTTCTTAGAACAGTAGTAACAAATATTAGAAATAAGATAATTAGTTTTGGTGGTGAATTTAGATATAACACTAAATTAACAGATATTAATATAACTAATGATTCAGTTTCTAGTATTATAGTTAACGATAAAGAAGAGATTAAGTGTGATTATTTATTCCTAGCAATTGGTCATAGTGCTAGAGATACATTTAAGGTGCTACAAAGTAAGAATATAGATATGAAGTCAAAACCGTTTGCGGTGGGAGTTAGAATAGAACATAGACAAGAAGATATAAATAGGTCTTTATATAAAGAACATTACAATAAACTTGGACCTGCTAGTTATAAGCTTACTTATAATACAGCATCTGGTAGAGGAGTTTATTCTTTTTGTATGTGTCCAGGTGGATATGTAGTTAATGCATCATCTGAAAAAAATAGACTAGCAATTAATGGAATGAGTAATTATAAAAGAGATAGTAAGATAGCTAATTCTGCATTAGTAGTTAGTGTTACTCCTAAAGATTATGGAGAAGATTTATTTGATGGAGTTAGATTTCAACAAGAACTAGAAGAAAAGGCATATAAACTAGGTAATGGTAAAATACCATGTCAAAAATATGTAGATTTTGTTAATAACAAAGAAACAACAAGTTTTGAATTTGAACCTCTTACTAAAGGTAGTTATGCTGGTTCTAATTTAAATCTATTGTTACCAAAATATATTACTGAATCTATTAAAGAAGCAATGACTCATTTTAAAAAGCAAATTGATTGCTTTGAAAAAGATGATAGTATTCTTCTTGGTATAGAATCTAGAACTAGTTCTCCAATTACAATTATTAGAGATGAACAAGGAGAATCTAATATCAAAGGAATTTATCCTGTTGGAGAAGGTGCAGGATATGCTGGAGGTATTACTACATCTGCTATGGATGGACTTAAACAAGCAGAAAATTTTGCTAAGAAATATAGACCATAGTATGATATAATTTATTTAGTGAGGTAGTTTATGAAATTAATATCATGGAATGTCGCTGGATTTAGAGCGTGTTTAAAAAAAGGATTTGATGACTTCTTTAAAGAAATAGATGCAGATGTATTTGCAATTCAAGAATCTAAAGTAGAAAAAGATCAGTTTGAATATAGTCCGGAAGGATATGAAATGTATTTATATCCAGCTGAGAAAAAAGGTTATTCAGGTACAATGGTTTATACTAGAGTTAAACCAATAAATGTTACATATGGTATGGGAATAGAAGAACATGATCATGAAGGAAGAATTATAACACTTGAATTTAATGACTTTTTCTTTGTTACTGAATATGTACCTAATGTTAAAAGAGATTTAAGTAGATTAGATTATAGAATGAAATGGGAAGATGATTTTAGATCTTACTTAAAAGAACTAGAACAAACTAAACCAGTAGTTTTATGCGGAGACTTAAATGTTGCACATAACGAAATAGATATTAGAAATGCTAAAGCAAATATAGGTAATGCAGGATTTACATATGAAGAAAGAGGTAAGTTCTCTGAATTACTTGAAAGTGGTTTTATAGATACTTTTAGACATTTTAATCCAGATAAAGAACAATATTCTTGGTGGAGTTATATGGGTAGAGCAAGAGAAAATAATATTGGTTGGAGAATAGACTATTTTGTTGTATCTAAGAATATAATAAATAAAGTTAGTAACGCTACTATATATGATGATGTAACAGGTTCAGATCATTGTCCTATAGGAATAGATATTAATTTACAATAAGGAGATTTATGAAAGAAAATAAGAGAATATACATATATTTAGCTTTAATTATAGTTATTGCATTAACAGTATATGTAACAATAAAATTATTTAATATTTAGGAGTTTTTTATGAGTAGAAAGACGGTTAGAAAATTAATAATTACGATTGTACTTATAATATTGCTTGTAATAGTTTTTATATTTAATTATGTTTATAAAAAATATAGAAGAACAAATAATGTTTCAATGATAAAACAAATAATAAATGAAAAATATGATAAAGTAGATTATTCACTAGATAATAATTATATATATGCGATGAATAATAGTGATGGAAAATATTATTATGATGTTTTTGATTTAAATGGTAATAAGGAAGAATCTTTTTCTAGTGATAAAGAATTAAATCTTGTTGCTTTATCAGAGTATTATTATATAGTTCAAGATGATTCTATGTATTATTTATATAATTATGATAATGAGTTAATTACTTATTCTAGAAATATGAGAAGACTTAATGATGAATTAATACTAGTTGGTAATAATATAATCAATTATTCTGGTGATTCATTATATTCAAATGTTGATAAAGTTGATAGTTATCATAAAGATTCATTTTTTAATATAAACGATGAATTATTTATAGATGATGATGGAGATCTAGTATATGATAATTGTAAAGTTATGGAAGATGTAGAAAATACATTTATTACTAATTATTTAATACTTAAAATAAATGATAATTATTATACATTCTTTACAACTGTAAAAAATATTCTGGGTGATGGTTTTGATTCATATTATATAGATGATGATGAAGTTTCCATTTATATTGATAATGATAGATATTTAATATATAATACTGGATTTAGAAAAAAAGTAAGTACATTTACAATAAACAATAAAGATAATAAGTATTTTTATGAAACTAAAAATAGAATAAATAACGATTATATGATTGTTAATAATCGTGAAGAAAAGAATTATGGTATATATAGTATTTTTGATGGTAAATATTATCCATTAACTAAAAAATATACTGGATATAAAAGAATAAATAAAGACTATTATTTAGTTCAAGGTACTTATGAAAATGTTGTTTTTGGAATAAAAGAGAAAAAGATTATTTATAGTAGTACTTATGATTTAAGTAATATTGTTTATTATGAAGATAATTCTAAAGTAATAAAAATTAATGATAATTATGTATTATTCGATGAAAATGACAATGAAGTATTAAGATCAAATAAACAAATAATATTAGAAAACAAGAAAGTATTATTTGGTTTGTTTGATGAAGATGTAGTAGTTTATAATTCTATGTTTATTGATGGAAAGACTGTATTAATAAATGGAGAATACTATGTTAAATATGAAAAAGAAAATGAAAAAATAATACAAAATTTATCTTCTTTAAAGAAATATACTTCAAAAGATTATGTTGAAACAATAAATGATCATATTATCTTAAAGGATGGTAGTATTGTTAAGTTTTATGATATTTATAATAATAGTGAAAGTGAATATGAATTAAGTGAAAATGAAGATATTATATCACTTCCGTTTAAAGATATAATTATTACTAAATATAAAAATGATATAGAATTTATTAACTTTAAAGGTAAAAATATTAAAGAAATAGAAGAAAAAGATGTTAAAGAAATAATTTATAATGAAAAGAATAACAAAATAGTAGTTATAACTTATATAAAGAGTAATAATAGTGTAAAAGAAGGTTCTTATGTTTGTGAATAAGAACTTTTTTTTAATTTAAGGTTGTATTATATCAAAATAAATGATATACTATTAAATGTAGAATAAGGGAGGACTAGTATGGATAGAAAAGTAACAATCACTAATGCTAAGGGTCAAAGGGTAGTTGCAAATATAGTTACTGTATTAAGAATAAAAGAATTAAATGGTGATTATGTTGTCTATACTTTTAATCAAAAAGATGAAAGTGGTAATATAAAAGATTATGTTTCTAAGTTAAGACTAGCAGACGGGAACTATTATTTTGATTCAATAAAGGATCAAGCAGAATGGGAAAAGGTAAAAAATATAATATTAGAGTATGGAAGAGGTGTAGCATAGTATGGAACCAAAATTTGTAAATCCTTCATTAGAAGGTAATAAAATTCCAAATGAATTGACTTCACAAGTATCTGAGTTTAATGCAAGTGTAACAGATTTACTTAACAAAATATATGAAAAAGTTGATGAAATGAATAATAATGTTAAGGAAGTAATGAAAAATACTGCTCCAAAAGTAGAAGAAACTATTAGCGCTGAAACTCCTGTACAAGAAGTTGCACCAGTAACTGAGGTTACTCCTGAAATAATATCTGAACCAGAAATTCCGGTTATGCCAGAAATACAAACTCCAGAAGTCCCTCAAATAGAAGAATTAACAACTGAACAAGTTTCAGAACCAGAAATAGCAGTTGAACCTACTGTAGATAATAATTCAAATATAATATCTATGGATAATTTATTAAATGAACCTGTAGAAGAAGCAAATAATGTTGAATTACCAGAGGTTCCAGTTATAAATAATAATGAAATTGAAATGCCAAATTTAGATTTATTAAAGCCTGATGTAGTTGTACCTGAAGTTCAACCAGCACCGGTTGTTCCAGTAGCTGAGGTTGCACCACAAGTTCAACCAGCACCAGTTGCTCCAGTAGCTGAGGTTGCACCACAAGTTCAACCAGCACCAGTTGCTCCAGTAGCTGAGGTTGCACCACAAGTTCAACCAGCACCAGTTACTCCAGTAGTTGAAGTTGCACCACAAGTTCAACCAGCACCAGTTGCTCCAGTAGCTGAGGTTGCACCACAAGTTCAACCAGCACCAGTTACTCCAGTAGCTGAAGTTGCACCACAAGTTCAACCAGCACCAGTTGCTCCAGTAGCTGAAGTTGCACCACAAGTTCAACCAGCACCAGTTGCTCCAGTAGCTGAAGTTGCACCACAAGTTCAACCAGCACCTGTAGCACCATTAGAACCTGCAGTTGCCCCAACACAAGGAATTGATTTAAGTGGAGTTGAAGAGATTAAAGATCTATATGTAAGTGAAGCTATTAGTAATGATTCATTACAAAGATCATTTGCTTCACCAGCAGATTTTAATCAAAAATTTGAATCTAAATCAAAGACTCTTGATTTAGCAGCATAATTATTAAACAATAATCACTTTAGATTATTGTTTTTTTTTACTCAATATAGTATAATTATTTATGTTAGAGGTGTTAAAAATGAAAGAAGAAAAGAATAAAAATACTAAGGTTACAAAAGAGGGAACTAAAGAGGGTACTAAGGTTAAAAAAGTTAGAAAATTAAAAAAAATAAAGATAGGTTATATATTAGCTTTTGCAATTATTTTAGTAGTAGCTATAATGATTATTAAATTAGTTTTACCTTCAAGCACATCTAAATATGGTAATAGATTAGATGGAATTGAAGATATTA
Organism: Bacilli bacterium; assembly: GCA_017511805.1. Lineage (GTDB taxonomy): Bacteria > Bacillota_I > Bacilli_A > RF39 > UBA660 > RUG13038. The sequence continues at coordinate 506,459 of JAFWJA010000015.1, read as the reverse complement.
CTTTTGGAGATAAAGAGAAAAAAGCAATTACTGATAAATTAAAAGAAAATGAAAAAGTTACAGAAGCTAAATTAGATGTTAAAGGTAAGATAATATATGTTACATATAACATCGTAAAAGACTGTGGATTAGATGAAGCAAGAGCGATAGGTAATGATTCATTATCAGTTATATCTGATGAAGTTAAGAATTTCTATGATATGAATTATATAATTACAAAAACTGATGAAGAAGGAACTACTGAAACTAAAGAAGATGGAACAGAGGTAGTTAATAAAGAATTCCCAGTAATGGGTTATAAAAATCATAAATCCGGCGGAATAGTGTGGTAAGGAGATTTTTATGAAAAAAAAGAAAAAAAATATTAGTAAAAAGAAACTTTTATTAATATTTATTCCTATAATATTAGTATTTGTAATAGTAATGTTTGGTATAGATATTAATAGAAAAAATGATAGAGAAGGAGTATTCTCTATTGGTGAAAAAAGATGGATTGAATCTAATAAGTCAAAAGTTGTTGATGTTGCAATCATAAATGATTTACCAATATTTGGTTCGAATGGTGAAGGAGTATTCTTTGATTTTATAGATGATTTTAATAAAGATACTGATTTACAATTTAATTTAATACCATATAAGACATCAGGTAAATCTGAAAGTAATTATACTTTTGAAATTACAAATAAAACAGATTTGGATGATAATGAGTTATTATTCTATACAGATAATTATATTTTAGTAAGTAAAAACAACAAAAAAGTTAAAAGTATTAATGACTTAAATAATGTAACTATAGGTTCATTAGAACAAGATGTTAATAATATTAAATCTGTTATAGATGAAAATAGTCAAATTATATTTAATTCTTATGAATCAATTACTGATTTAACAAATGCATTAAATAATAATGATATTTTATATGCAGCAATACCAAAAACAAATTATATTAATTTTGTTTTCTCAAATAATTATTATATAGTTAATAATATATCTGAATTAACTAATAATTATATTTTAAGAATTAATGGTGATGAAGATACTTTAAATACTATTGTTAGAAAATTCTATATTAGATGGAGCAAGAGTTCATTAGAAGAATCTTATAATAGAAGATTATTATCTTTATATTTTGATAAGAAGAGTGTTGATGATGAAACAATTGCTAATTTTGAAGGAAAAGAATATACATATGGTTATGTTAAAAATATTCCATATGAATCAAAGATAAATGATGAATTTATAGGTTATAATAGTGAAATGCTTGATTCTTTTGCTAAGAGTATGAATATTACATTTAAAGTAAAAGAATATGGAACAGTAGATGAATTAACAAATGATTTAAATGCTGGAAATGTAGATATAGCATTTAATTATTATGATTTTAAAGATTTAAAAGGTGAATTTGAATATACATTCTCACCATATAATGAAAAAATAGTAGTATTAACACATGTAAGTAATGTTAAGACATCAGTTCAATCATTAAAGACTTTAAAAGATAAAAAAGTATATATGATGGATAATAAGCTAGCTACTTATTTAGAAAAACAATATGGAGCAAAACCTGATGTTTATAAGAAATCTAATTCATTATTTAATGCTATTGATCAAGACAGTATAGTAGTATTAGATTATAATTTATATGATAGTTATAGAAATTCAGAATTAACAAATTATAAAGTAGTGTATGAAGATAGAGCAAAAGATGTAGAGTTTAATTTCATAATATCTAATAGTTCAAAGAATAAAGCTTTTGTTGATTTATTCAAATTCTATATTTCAACATTACAACAAGATTTATACATGGCAAGAGCAAAGGTTAAATATTCTTATGATAGTAAGAAATTAGATTTAACATTTGTATATATACTAGTTGGATTATTAATATTATTAATGATTAGTTTATTCTATTTAAGACATAAATATTCTAGAAATAGAATTAGTAAGAATGATAGAATGAAGTATGTAGATAGTTTAACATCATTAAAGAATAGACATTATTTAAATAAAAACTATGAGAAGTGGCAAGAAAATAAGATTTATCCACAATCAATAGTTATTATTGATGTTAATAAAATAGGACATATTAATGATGTATATGGACATGCTGAAGGTGATATGGTTCTTAAAAAGGCTGCTAATATCTTAATAAATAACCAATTAGAACAAAGTGATATAGTTAGAACTAATGGTGATGAGTTCTTAATCTATATGATAGGTTATGAAGAAAATAAAGTTATAGCATATATGAGAAAACTAAATAAAGAGTTTAAAACATTACCATATAACTTTGGTGCAACTCTTGGTTATAGTATGATTTTAGATGATATTAAAACTATAGATGATGCAATAAATGAAGCAGTATTAGAAGTAAAAACAAGTAAAGAAATGAATAATTTAAATACAAATAAGTAAGAATAAAATAGGTGATTATATGCATTTATTTATGAAGAAATGTATTAATTATATTAATGAAGTTTTAAAAATATCAAGAAAGCCAGTTGTTTCTGTTTTACCAGGACATCTGTCTTTCTTTTTGTTGCTTTCATCAATACCAATAATAGTATTAATAGGTATAATAACTAACTTTTTTTCCATTTCTTTTAGTAGGTTGGTAGATTTTATAATACTTAGTTTGCCTGCTAATACTAGTGATTTAGTAGTTCCTTTATTTGATACTACAACAGCAGGTATTAGTATAGTTTTATTATTTATTTCTGCAATATTTTTAGCTTCAAGAGCTACAAAAGCAATTATAAATACTGCAAATAGTATATATGAAGTGCAAAGAAAAAATGTACAGGATATAGTTAAATCTATTTTTTTAACAGTTATATTATTACTATTATTTATATTTTTAATAATTATTCTAGTACTAGGTGAAAAGATATTATATTTTATTTTAAATGTTAGTCATAATGATTTTTTAAATGATAATATTATCAGGATTGTTAGTATATTAAAATGGCCAATTTCATTTGTTATAATGTTTTATGTTTTTAAAATAATATATTTATTATCTCCTAACAAAAAAATTAATAAAAAAAGTGTTAATAAAGGATCATTATTCACAACAATAGTTATATTATTATTAACTTTCTTATATTCATTTTATGTAACAAATTATGCTTCATATAATGATTATTATGGTGGTGCTTCAAACCTAGTTATATTAATGCTTTGGGTATATTTAGTATCAAAAATATTTGTATATGGAATGATTATAAATTCTATTGAAGAAAAAAAGAAAAAATAATAATAAGAATTATAAAAAATGTGGTAGAAATAATATGATAAAAGTGATATAATTAAAGATGTTATAAGGAGTTAAAGAAATGAAAAAAGTAGGAGAAAAATTAGGTAAAATTAAAGATAAAATTGTAGGTTTTAATTATAAAGAATATGCAAGTACTAATATTTTGTTTATTACATTTATAATCGTTAACTTAGTTAATGCTATGTTATTAAGATTCTTTACTGTTAAAAACTACTTTGCAATTAAACCTGTTATGGCTGATTTAGCAATCATTTTATTATTTGGATCTTTTGTTTATTTATTTAAAGCTAAAAAGCAATTCAGATATTTGATGGTTATTACATTTTTATTAACATTGGTATGTATTATTAATTCGCTTTATTATACATATTATATGTCATTTGCTTCATTCTCATTGATAGCAGTTTCATTAACTGTTGTAGATGTTGGAGATGCAGTTATTCAAAACGTATTACAATTAAAAGATTTTATATTCTTATGGGGATTTATTGCTATGTTTGTAGTAAATCATATTTTGAAAAAGAAAAAATATTACGATATAGTAGGACCTAAAGAAAATAGAAAGAAAAGATTTACTGGTACATTAATTACAGGAATCGCAGTATATGCTTTATTCTTTATGACTGTTACAGGTGTTGAATTTAGTAGATTATCTAAACAATGGAATAGAGAATTCTTAGTTACTAAGTTTGGTGTTTATACATATCAAATGAATGACTTATTTAAGAGTCTAGATGCTAAGTTTAATACTTTATTTGGATATGATAATGCTGCTAAAGAATTTAGAGAATATTACGATAATAATAGTATTCAAATGAAACAAAATGATTATACTGGAATTTTTGAAGGTAAAAACTTAATAGTTATTCATGCTGAAAGTATTCAAGCTACAGCTTTGAAACAAACTTTTAATGGAAAAGAAGTAACTCCTACTTTAAATAAATTAAGAAGTGAAGGTATTTATTTTGATAATTTCTATGCAGAAGCAAGTAGTGGAACTAGTTCTGATACAGAATTTACATTTTCTACATCGTTATTACCAGTTACAAATGGTTCAGTAGCGGTTAGTTATTGGAATAGAGAATATGAAACATTACAAAAGTTATTAAGAGATAAAGGTTATAACACACTTTCATTCCATGCGAATACAGGTGATTTCTGGAATAGAAATAATTTACACAATAGTTTAGGCTATAATACATTCTATAGTAAGAGTTCATTTGAAGTAACAGATGATAATATTATTGGTTTAGGTTTATCAGATAAAGAATTCTTTAAACAATTAACTCCAATACTTAAAAAGGAATATGATGAAAAAGGAAAATTCATGGCTACTTTAATAATGTTAAGTAATCATACACCATTTGATGCATTAGATAAATATGGTGAATTTGATGTAGACATGAAAGTTGAAGAGAAAGAAATAGATGCAAATGGTAATGAAATAACAAAAACAGTTTCTTACCCATATATGGAGGGAACTAAATTAGGTAATTACTTTAAGTCAGTTCACTATGCTGATTCAGCATTAGGAGAATTATTTGAAAGATTAGATAATGAAGGATTACTAGATAATACAGTAGTATTAATATATGGTGATCATGATGCTAAATTACCAAAAGGTGATTTTAACAGATTAAATAATTATGATAAAGAAAATGATGATACATATGATGAAGATAATCCTAATTATGTTAATTATGATTATTATAGTTATGAATTAGATAGATCAGTACCATTAATCATTTGGACAAAAGATAAACAATTTAATACAACTATTACAACAGCTATGGGTATGATTGATGTTATGCCAACAATGTGTAATATGTTTAATCTAACACCAAAATATGCATTAGGAAATGATATTATGAACTTAGATAATAATTTAGTACCATTCCCAAATGGTAACTGGTTAACAAATGATATTTATTATAATAGTCAAAAAGATGAATATAAAGTTTTAAATCCTGATGCAGTATTTGATAGTACAGAAATAGATAAAAATAATGAATTATCATCTGCAAAAATACAAATATCAAATGATATTATTCTATATGATTTAATAAAAAATGAAGATAAGAATATAGAAAAGAATAAAGGAGGTAAAGAATGAGTAAGAAAGAGAAAAAAGTTAAAAAGAAAAAGAACGTTTTAAATAGAGTATTATTATGTATAATACTAGTTGGTTTAGTATTTTTAACATATTATATCTATACAAATTTCTTTAAGAAATCTGGTTCTGTAGAAGCTCCTAAAGTAGTTGATGAAATAAAGAATTTTAATTATGTAGTTAGTGAAAATGATACAAAATTATTTAAAAGTACTTTTAATGAGTTAAAAAAAGTATTAAGTGAAAAAGAAGTAGATAAAAAAGCTTATGCAGAAGCAATTAGTAAATTATTCATTATTGACTTCTTTACATTAGGTAATAAAACAAGTAAGAATGATATAGGTGGAGTTCAATTTGTATTTTCTTCTTATAAGTCAGATTTTGTAGATTATGCAAGAGATGGTATTTATAAACAAGTTAGTAATTCAATAGGGGAATCTAAGGGTAATGATCTACCTATTGTTAGTAAAGTAGAAATAACTAAAACTGAAGAAATATCACCAGCAAATGTATTTTCTAGTATAGGATTTGGTGAAGATGCAATTGGTTTTGAAATAACAATTAATTGGGAATATGAATCAGGAAGTGATTTCCAAAAGAGTTCTACGCTAACAATAGTAACTGATAATGATAAATTATCAGTAGCAAAAATGACAGAAGAATAAGGAGGAAATATGGCTAAGAAAAAGTATACTAAAGAAGAAAAAAGAGAAAATAGAAAAAACAATAAAAACTTATCCTTGTTTACTAATGTTATTACTGGTATGTTTTTAGTATCAACAGCATATTTTGTTCTTAATCTTTTAAAATTAACAGGTATAGAAACAGCAATTAGATATATATTAATTGGAGTGCTAGCAGTATTCTGTTTATATATAATTAGAATTAGTTTTAAGTTAAAGAATCAACCAAAAAAATGGAAATTTATAGTATTAATTCTTTGTTTAATAGCACTAGGTGCTGGAGAATTTTATGCTAGTTCCTTAATATCTAAAGGTATTAATATAGTTGATAATTTAAATAAAGATAAAGTAAATTATACTAGTGCATTAATTGCTATGAAAGATAAAGGTGTTGATAAGAAGAATGTTAATACTAAGAAAATAGCAATTACTAGTGATACTGAAGATTTAGAGGGTTATGAGTTAGCTCAAAAATTAGTAGAAAAATATAAGATAGATAAAAATAATTTTGTTAAATATGATGAATATATAACAATGTTAAAAGATTTATATTCTGGAGAAGTAGAAGCAGCATTTATTCCAGGTGGATTTGTTGAAAAATATTCTAGTATAGATCAATTTAAGAATATTGAAACAGATGTAGTTGTAATAGATAAGTATTCAGAATATAGAAAGAAACAAGTAGATGACAATACAAAAGTAAGTGATAAGAGTGTTACTGAACCATTTACAATATTATTATTAGGTGTTGATTCACCAGAAGAAAATATTGCTGATGCAGTAGCATTAGGAGATACAATAATGGTTGTTACATTTAATCCAAATACATTAAATGCTACATTATTTAGTATTCCAAGAGATACTTATGTACCAATTACTTGTTATGGAAATAAATTAAGTAAAATTACACATGCAGCATCTGGTGGAGATTCGTGTATGATTAGTACTGTTGAAAACTTTGTAGATATAGATATAGATTATTATGCAAAAGTTAACTTTAGAGGATTAATAAAACTAGTTGATTCACTAGGTGGAATTGATGTTGAAGTTCCATATAGTTTCTGTGAAACAGATGAAAACAGAATGCTTGCTAATACAGTATTTGTTGAAAAAGGATGGCAACATTTAAGTGGTGTTCAAGCATTAGCGTTATCTAGAAACAGAAAATATTATCCAACTTGTGGACCAGAATGGAATGAAGGAGATAGAAGTGACTTTATAAGAGGTCAAAATCAACAATTAGTTTTAAAAGCTATATTAAATAAAGCAAAGAAATTAAGATCTGTTGATGATTTCTATAACGTTCTTGATACTATTAGTAATAGTATGGATACAAATCTATCTAGAGAACAAATATTAGGATTCTATAACGTATTCAAGAAAGTATTATTATCAACTGATTCATTAACTGATTCAAATGATGTAATAAGCATGCAAAGAACATTCTTAAGAGGTGGCGGAGGAATTATATATGACTATGTCGCAGGAACTGGTCTATATGAATTTGTTCCTTCTCAAGAAGGATTAGATGCTATTACAAAAGCAATGAGAGTTAATCTTGAATTAGAACAAGAAACATATAAAAAATCATTTAGTTTCTCAATAGAAAATAAATATGAACCTGAAATAATAGGTGAAGATTTATGGGGTGGTGTTAAATCATATCCAGCAGCATCTACATCAAGTGATGATGATACACCAACAGAAACACCAACAGAAACTAAAAAGGTTACTTGTACTGCACCCCTAGAGGCATCAGCAGATGGAACAATATGCGTATGTCCAACATGGAATGGATACGAAGAAGATAGTTCTGGTAAATGTGTTAAGAAGAGTACAACTAAGACATGTGATGAAGATGAAATATATGATGAGGATACAGAGAGTTGTGTCCCTAAGAAAACTGATCCGGATCCTGATCCAGAACCACAAACAGATCCAGAGCCAGAGCCACAAACAGATCCAGAACCACAAACAGACCCAGATAACAATACAGATTAAAAAAAATGGTTTAAAAACCATTTTTTTATGTTATAATCATATACAAGAGGTATGTTTATGAGTAAAAGAAAGATATTAATACTTATATTAGTTATAATCGCAGGTATTGGTTTTGCAATAGTTTATAAAGATTATAAAAGTTATAAAGATTCAGATGCATGTAAGTTTAAAGATGAGTATGAAGATTTAAATGGAAAATATACTGATAGTGGTGATACTATAAGAGAAGTAAAGATAGCAAAGAAAAATAAAATGATATATAGTACTGCTGAAGAAATAGTTAAGAAAATAGATAATAATGAAACTTTTGTAGTATATTTTGGATTTGCGTCTTGTCCATGGTGTAGAGTAATGATAGAAAGCTTAGTTAATTTATCACTTGAACATAATGTAAATGTTTATTATGTTGATATTAAAGATATAAGAGATACTTTAGAATTAGTAAATGGAGAAATAGAGAAAACTAAGGAAGGTACAAAAGGATATAATGAATTATTAGATAGATTAAAAATCGTATTAAGTGATTATTCTTTAAAAGATGAAAATGGTGAAGAAGTAGAAACTAATGAAAAACGAATATATGCACCTAATGTAGCAACTATAGTTAATGGTACACCAATTAGATTAGTTGAGGGTGTTAGTTCAAAATTAACTGATCCATATCATGAGTTAACTCAAGAAATGAAAAATGAAAGTGTAGATCAATTAGAATGTATATTTAAATGCTTAGAAGAAAATAATATATGTACTAAGAAAGAATCTTGTTAAAACAATTTCGTAACGAAATTGTTTTTTTATTCATATTATTTAATGGGGGATAATATGTTTATAAGTGAATTACTTTTAGGTACAGATATTAATTATGATAAAGATTTGTATATAAATAATATTACTTGTAATTCTAAAGATGTAAAACCTGGTGATTTATTTATTGCAATAAAAGGATATAAAGAAGATGGACATAAGTATATAGAAGAAGCAATTAATAACGGAGCAATTGCTATATTAGTTAGTGATGATTGTTATTATAAAGATATTTTAGTATTAAGAACTAATGATACAAGAAAAGTACTTAGTAAGATAGCTAGTAACTTTTATAATAATCCATCTAAAAACTTATTTTTAATTGGAATAACAGGCACTAAAGGTAAAACAACAACTAGTTTTATGATTAAGAATATTTTAGCTAAATCAGGCTTTAAAATAGGATTAATTGGCACAATAGGTATTTATATAAATAATAAAAAAATAGAAGAAAGCGTTAATACTACACCAGATCCTATTAACTTACAAAGAATATTTAAAATTATGTCTAATAAGAAATGTAATTATGTTGTTATGGAAGTATCGTCAATTGCGTTAAAACAAGGAAGAGTAGATAATACTTATTTTGATATTGGAGTATTTACTAATTTTTCTTTAGATCATATTAGTAAGAATGAACATAGTGATATAGATGATTATTTTAAATCTAAATTAAAGTTATTAGATATATCTAAGATAGGTGTTATTAATAGGGATGATAAATATTTAAAAAAGATTAGTTCTAATTATATTACTTATAGTTTAGATGATTGTTTTAATATTAAGAATAATTCTTATGAAACAATTATTTATAATAAAAAAGAACTAATAAAACTATCAATCCCAGGTATTTATTCAGTATATAATTCATTATGTGCGGTAACTATTTCTATGATATTAGGAATTAAGACCAAGTATATAAAACAAGGTTTAAAAGATTTATCTGTAATGGGTAGAAATGAGATTGTTAAGAATAAATTAGGTCTAAATATTATAATAGATTACGCACATAATCCAAGTAGTTTAGAAAATATAATTAATTCCGTTAATAGTTATAAGAAAGGTAATCTTATAACTATAATTGGATGCGGTGGAAATAGAGATAAAGATAAAAGACCTATAATGGGAGAAATATCAGGTAGATTATCTGATTTTACTATAATAACAACGGATAATCCTAGATTTGAATCTAAACTAGATATTATTAAAGATATAGAATCTGGTATTAAAAATGTGACAAATAATTATAAAATAATAGTAGATAGAAGGGATGCTATTAAATATGCGATAGAAAAATATAAAAAAGATGATATAATATTACTTACAGGAAAAGGACATGAAACATATCAAGAAATAAATGGTATAAAATATCCTTTTGATGAAAGAAAAATAATAAAAGAAATTATTAATGAAAGAAGTATGGATATGAAAGAATATATAGTGGATGAAAATATTATATTAATGGATTATTTAAGAAAGACTTTAACTAAGTTATCTAAAAATAATATTAAGTCTTTATTATCAAAAGAAATGGTTGTAGTAAATGGTTCAGTTCAAACTAAATATAATTATGAATTAAAAAAGAATGATAAGATTGTTATTAGAGATACTAAAATAAAATCTAAGAAACTAAAACATGATTTAAATATTTTATATGAAGATGAAGATATAATTGTTATTAATAAACCTGCTGGTTTATTAACAATTGCGACTAGTAAAGAAAGAGAATTTACTTTATATCATTTTGTTATGAATTATGTTAAAGAAAAAGATAAACATAATAAGATTTTCATTATTCATAGATTAGATAAAGAAACTAGTGGTATAGTAGTATTCGCAAAGAATCAAAAAGCCAAGAACTTATTTCAAAATACATGGGATAAGAATGTATTATCTAGATGTTATTATGCAGTTGTAGAAGGAAATCTAGATAAAAAAGAAGGTACTATAAGATCATATTTAACAGAAAATAGTGAATATATGGTTTATAGTACTAATAATAAGAATGAAGGGAAACTTGCTATTACTAATTATAAAGTAATAAAAGAAAATAAAAAATATTCATTATTAGATGTAAATATATTAACTGGTAGAAAGAATCAAATTAGAGTTCATTTAAAAGAAAATGGTAATGTAATAGTAGGAGATAAAAAGTATGGATCAACAAATAATTCAATTAATAGAATGGCTTTACATGCATATAAATTGGAATTAATAGATCCAAGAAATAATAAAAAGATTAGTTTTAAAACATCTGAACCAACTGTATTTAATAAACTTGTAAAATAATAGTCAAGTAGTATATCTACTTGACTATTTTATTTTTTTTAATGATATTATTAAAGTACGGAGGTATATCTATGAAAGATAGGGAAAAAGAAGAAGTAAAAGAAATTGTTAAAGAAGCAATGAAAGAAGAAACAAAAAAAGTAGAACAAGCAAAGGAAGAAATAAAAAAAGAAAAGAAAGATAAGAAAAAAATAATAATTGTTTCATCTATAGTAGGAACAGTTTTATTAGCGGGTGTATTCTTATTTTTAATTCTTTATTTTAAGAAACCAGTTTATAAAGTTACTGTAAATACTGGTGGAGGTAAATTAATTAAAGATATCGTTATTAAAGATAACGTAGTAAAAGAATTACCACAAGTTGAAATAGAGGGTAAAAGAATTATTACATGGGTTAATAAACATGGTGAAGCAGTAAGACCAGGTATTATACTTGATGATGATGATACATTTGATCCAGTACCAGGTGATCCACTACCTGATCCATCAAATCCTGATCCAAGTAAACCAATAGTAGAAACAGTAACATTAAGTTTTGATTCAAAAACAGGAGAAGTAATACCGGATATTATTATTCCAAAAGGATCAGAAGTAATATTACCAGTTAAACCAAATCCATATAAAGATTGGAAATTCTTATTCTGGGTATATCATGATGATTATGTAGTATTACAGGGAACAAAAATATATGAAGATACTCATATAGAAGCTTATTGGTGGATACCAGATGATAATGTAGAAGAAGTAACAATTAAATATGATACAGGTACAGATGAAAAATTAGATTCAGTTACTGTATCAAAAGGAAGTCATTATGTATTTAAAACACCAACAGAACCAAATGGAGATTTAGTATTTAAAGGTTGGTTAGATGATACAGGTAAATTATTAACAAGTGAAGATAGAGTAGAAAAAGATATAACTTTAAAAGCAAAATGGGATAAACCATATACTTGTCCAGCAGATTGTACACCAAATGCTGATGGTAAAACGTGTACTAAAATTACTGTAGTAGCACCTAGTGTTCAAACTGTTTGTCCAGCTACAGAATGGACAAATGATTATGGTCAAACATATTGTATTGATTTAAATACAAAAGAATATGATAGACAATGCGCATCAGCTGAACCATTTGGAACTTATGAGGTTGAATATCCGTATGAAAAAATCGTAGATGAATTTGGTGAAAACTGGAAAATTTGTTGTGTTAAAAAAGTAGATTATGTTGATCAATATTCATGCCCAGCTGGTTATGAAAGAGATGGAGATAACTGTAAACTAGTTGAAACAATTAATTGTACACAAAACTAAGAAACTATTTAATAGTTTCTTTTTATTTGATATAATGTTAAAATAATTAAAGAAGGTGTTGTTATGAATATTACTAATTTTGATGAATATAAAATACTTGATATGGCTGATGGAGAAAAAGTTGAAAGTTGGAACGGTATTGTTTTAAGAAGACCTGATCCTCAAATAATATGGAGTGAAAAAAATAATCCTGAAATATGGAATAAGGTAGATGCTACATATCATAGAAGTAATACTGGTGGAGGAGCTTGGGAAAAGAATAAAAAGATTCCTGATTCTTGGCAAGTTCATTATAAAGATTTAACTTTTAATATAAAACTAATGGGATTTAAACATACTGGTTTATTTCCTGAACAAGCATCTAATTGGGATTATATGATAGATAAGATTAAGAAATCTAATAGAAAGATTAGTGTATTAAATTTATTTGCATATACAGGAGGAGCAACAGTAGCGTGTGCTTATGCAGGGGCAGATGTAGTACATGTTGATTCTTCTCGTGGTATGGTAGATTGGGCAAAAGAAAATATAAAGAGTTCTAATTTAGAAGATAAATATGTTAGATTTATAGTAGATGATTGTATTAAGTTTGTACAAAGAGAAATAAGAAGAGGACATAAATATGATGCAATTATAATGGATCCTCCTTCATTTGGAAGAGGAGCTAATAAAGAAGTATGGAGAGTAGAAGATAATCTATATGAATTAGTAGAACTATGCACTGAAGTATTAAGTGATGATCCATTATTCTTTTTAATTAATTCATATACTACTGGTATAAGTAGTACTGTTTTAAAAAATATATTAGAACTAACTATAAATAATAAGTATAAAGGTATTGTTACTAATGGAGAAATAGGTTTACCTATGGAAAATAGTAATATAGTATTACCATGTGGTATATATGGAAGATGGGAAAAAGATGAATAAGATTAATGTATTATATGAAGATAATCATATTATAGTAGTAGAAAAACCAGTAAACGTACTTGTACAAGCAGATGATACAAAAGATATAGATTTACTTACTATGATAAAAGATTATATAAAAGAAAAATATAATAAACCAGGTAATGTTTATCTGGGTCTTGTTCATAGATTAGATAGACCAGTAGGTGGAGTAATGGTATTTGCTAGAACTTCAAAAGCAGCATCTCGTTTATCTGATGAAGTAAGACAAAGAAAAATAAAAAAGACTTATTTAGCGGTAGTTCATGGTAAAACAAAAGATCATGAAAAATTAGTGGATTACATATCTAAAGATGAAAAGACTAATAATTCATATATAGATAAAAAAAGTGGCAAAGAAAGTATACTTGAATATAATACTTTAAAGTATGATAAAGATAATGATTTATCACTTATAAAAGTTAATTTAGAAACAGGAAGACATCATCAAATTAGATTACAAATGAGTAATATTAATCATGCTCTATATGGTGATCAAAGATATGGCGTGCAAGATAAGAAACAAATAGCGTTATATGCATACAAACTAGAGTTTATTCATCCTGTAACAAAAGAACTAATGACATTTAAACTTTTACCTAAATGGGATATTATTAATGATTTAAAAGATAGTTTATAAATAATAGTTAGGAGTGATTATATGATATTTGAATCTTCAAAAGAATATATTTCTGTTTATGAAATTAAGAATGTAATAAGTGGTATTTTAAAAAAGAAGAGTTTTAATGATGTTAAAGAATTAATAGAAGATATACATGTTAAATATAGTGAGGAAGAAATAAAAAAATATTTAGATGATAGATTAAGAAAAGAGAAACCAGATTTATTAAAAAGAGTTAAAAAGAGAAAAAATGATAATAGTAAAAAAAGTTTTGATAAAATGATAGAAGAATTTGCAGATGAATTAGAAATGTCTACTTATTCATTTGATTCGTTTACATTAGATTATTTTAAAAATTATATAAATATTTTAAAGAAAAAAATATCAAAAATGATTAGTATTCTTGATCAAATAGAAGATAAAAATAATAAAGAAATATTTCCTTTATTAGAAGATATAGATATAACTATTGATGATAAAAGAAATATTAAAAATGAAGATGCTGAAAGAATTTTAAAAGCAATTTTATATAATCTTTCTAATTTATTAAAAAAATCAGATGAAGCAAATGAACTTGAAACATATTATTCTTTTAAATTATCTAAAGAAAGTATATATCAGGATGGCTTTATAGAAGATGATTTATATCCAAGTGAAAAAATTCAAGAAAAAAATTTACTTGTAGGTTTTGATTGTCAATATATTTCTCTTACAGATAAACAAGTAGATAAAATAAGAGAAGATGAAAGAAAAATGAATAAGTATATTTTAAGTATAGTAAGCCAAATGCAAAAATAAAGGGAGTGTAATATATGAAAAATTTATATATAGATTTTGATGGGGTAATATTAGATACTATTACTCCTGTATATAATTTAGCTAAGAAGTTAAATTTAGATGTAAAAAAACAAAGTAAAGAAATAGGACTTTTATATTCAAAAATTGATTGGGAAACACTTATAGAAGAAAGTGAAGAACTGTCTAATAGTATTAATTCAATTAAAGATTTAAAAGAATCAGGTAAGTTTAATATATCTATTTTAACTCATATTAATTCTTTAAGAGAAGCTAAAGCTAAAATAGAATTCATTAATAGTTTATTTAATGATTTGACTATAATACCAGTACCTAAGTCATGTTCTAAGACTATGATGACACAAACTAAAGATGCTATATTAGTAGATGATTATTCTGGTAATCTAAGAGAGTGGGAAGCTTCTGGTGGTATAGGAGTTAAATTTACTAAAGAACCTGAAAAATGTGATTTTAAAAATGTTACATCTTTAGAAGATTTATTGGAGTTATTCTAATGGAAATAGAAAAAAGAGTAGTAGGAGTTTATCAAGAAAATTGTTATCTTATAAAAAAAGGTGATAATGGTTTGATAGTAGATCCGGGTGATGATATAGAAACAATACTTGATATGATTGGAGATACTATTATAGAAGGAATATTAATAACACATGCTCATTTTGATCATATAGGAGCATTAAAAGAGTTAGAAGATAAATTACATGTTCCAATTTATTATCATAATATTAATGGAGAATTAAATTATAAAGAACTAGTAGATATTAAAGAAGATATTTATAAAACTAATAGTTTTACTTTTAAAGTAATTTATACTCCTGGTCATAGAAATGACTCAGTTACATTTTATTTTTATGAGTATGACATAATGTTTACAGGAGATTTCTTATTCTATTTAAGTATAGGAAGAACAGATATGGAATACGCAGATAAATATGAAATGATTAATTCAATAAAATTGATAAAAGAGTATTCAGATAATATAAATATATATCCTGGTCATGGTACTAGTAGTACATTGGGGTTTGAAAAAAAATATAACGACTATCTAAAAAATTAGATAGTTTTTTATTTACAATAAAATTAAATTGTTATATAATTTAATTAGGATATGATAGTAATCAATCCGGTACATTTATAATATAACAATCGAAGGGAGGTGAATGGTTAAATGGCAAGTAATATGATAAGAGGTAATTACGAAGATATCATTAGTTCAGCTGAAAATATAAGAAATGACGCTAAAAATTTAAATCTTGAATTTACAAATTCATTTAAAAATATTGCTGACATGCACAATAATTGGCATGGTGAATTCTATAAGAAAATAGCAACTAAATTTGCTGATATTGTTCAACCAATTAATACTATATTAGATGTTGTAGTTGAAAAGATGCCTTATAATATTGAAGCTGCAGGAAAAAACTATAAAGGTGCAGATACTGGTGATAGTTCTAGTATTAAAGAAGAAACTGCTGAACACGTAGGATTAGAAATTCCTACTGATAAACCTGGTGATTTCTATATAGATTTTTCTGCTGTTGATGCAATTAGAAAGAAAGTAATAGAATCACTTGGTAATGCAAAGAATAATATTTCAAATATTAATAATACAGTTGCAGGACTTGATTGGGAAGGTGATGCTGCTGAAAAGAATAAATCAGATTTCTCTACAAGTAAAGATAAAATAACAACTTCAATAGAAGATATAAATAGTACTTTTGAAAGTATAGTTCTTGAAGGTGTTAAGAGATTCGAAGAAGCTGAATCTTCAAATAAAGCAAAAATGTAATAAAAAGTTCTCTGATTATTCAGAGACTTTAGTCAGTGAATATTATTTATTATCAAATAGTATTTACTGACTAGAGAGGAAGGTCTTTATGGAAATAAGTACTAGCAGTATTAGCAAAAATGCTAATGAATTTGAGTCATATAGAAGTGAATTGCAAACTGCATGTAATAATATTAAAGCTTCTATCGAAAAATTAGAAGGAACTTGGGAGGGTGAATCTGCCACTAAGTTTTTTAATGCTACAAAAGGAACTTATTTACCTGAGTTAGAAAAAGCTATTGAAAGTTTAAGTAACTATTCTTCATTTTTAAGTGAAGTACCAAATGTCTATGGGACATTGGATAGTAGTTATTCACAAAGAAAGATAGATGTGTAGGTGATACTATGGCTAATGGAAATTTTAAATTTGATCCAGCTGCAAGTCTTAGTGCTATAGAAGAATTAAAAAAAATACAAACTAAAGTAGTAGATTCTTCTGATAATTTAAAGAAAATAGTAAAACTTGTTTCTATTAATTGGCAAGGTGAAGCTTCAACAACATTATGCGAGAATATGACTAATTCTTTAAACATATTTCAAACATATATAGCTGAGTTAAATAAGACAATTGCTTATTTAGAAAAAACAAGACAAGAATGGATCGACGCTGAAATAAAAAATGAGAAGATTAGATACTAAAAAAAGGAGGTAAAGAGATTATGGCTTATGAAAATGTAGATGTAAGTAGAGCGAAGAATGCAATTAATAATTGTCTTAATTCTTTAAATCATCCATCTTCAGATAATTTTTTATCTACTTTACCTGGTAATACAAATTGGGTTGCGGATAGTAAAAATACTTTTGTATCCGCAGTTGATAAGTTAGTGAATGTGAGATATAAAGAATTAAAAGACTATTTAAATCAATGTTTAACAACTCTTGATAATATAGAAAAATATCAAAATTTACAAAGTCAAAATGCTACATACAATTCACAATTAAGTTCAAAAAATAATGAATTAAATATTCATAGAAATAATTATAGAAATATGAACGATAAAACAACTAGTGAAGCTAAGAATTTAAAGAATAAAATTGATAGATTAGAAACAGAAATCAGAGATTTAAATAGAAAGATTAATAGTAATAAAGATGATATGAGTAATATAAATAGATCTATAAGTGCATAGTGATAATTTTATATTTAATATTTTCTTTTTTTTATTTTAAAAATATTTATGATATAATTATATCTAGTTAAGAAATAGATACTATGGTGGTGATAATAATGAGAATCATAACGACTGATAAATATGAAACTAGATTTCCTATAAGTAATGAGGAATATTACTATAGTTTAAAGCCAGAAGAAAAAAATATGTATTTGAATCTAGTAGCAAAATATTATAATTTGTTACTAAATTTCTTGATTCAAAAAGGAAGTTTAAAATCATTAGATGAATCTTTAAAGAATAGTAAGAATAGTTTTATAAAAGTAAATGAAGATGAAATGGATTTATATCAATATATATCTTCAGAATATCTACAATTTCTATATATTAGAAATAATGTTTATGTTGAAAGACTAAGTAGAGAAGATTTGAATTATTTGAATGATATAGATTTAAATAGTATTAAAGATGATGATTTTGATTTTGTAAAAAGAACATATAAGTCATTAATTAATGAAAATTATAATGAAGCGTCTAAAACTAATTTTGGGCCTTTAAATGAAGCATTTATTACTGATAGTGATGCCTTAATAATTGGATTAAGAATAGATGATTATAGACTAGATGATGGTTTAGATGCGGATAAAATATTTAACATAGAAGCAGAGTTAGATTTTGCCAAAAGTTATATAGAAGCAAAATTAGAAAATATAGTCTCTAATGTTAAAGTTATTAGATATAAAAGTGACAGCATAAAGTCATTAAATAAAAGATGAAAGATTATTTAAAAATCTTTCTTTTTTTTGATAAAAGAAGATTGTTTCATGTTATAATTATATATAATACAATATGATAAAAATAGGTAAAGTAGGAATTAGAATATGAGGGATAATTACGTTGTTAAAACCGACATTTTAAAAGGTTATCTTAATAATTTTACTGGCGAAAATAGTAGTTTTACTAATGGAGCACGTAAAACTTTTTCTAATGGTTATTTATGTAATTGTTCTAATTCAACTATTATTACTATGAAAAATAAATTGGAAAACTATTATTCTTTAATAGATAAAGGATATTCAAATATAAAAAAATGGTTTTCTGATTATATAGAGGATTCTAATAATGTTGAGAAATCTTTAAAAGAGGGTTCTATTATAGTAAATGATTCTTCTACTAGATCAGTATTACAAAAAACTGAAAATAAAAATAATGCTAAAATAGATACAGCTTCTGATATAGATTATTTAATTAAAAATAATACTGCTAGTGCTACTCCAATTAGTTCAACGCCTATAAATGATTCACTATCAGATATAAATCAAAATAATAGTGGAACAGATTCTATGGATGAACTATTTGAAAAATTTTATAATCAGTTCTATTTACCTTTAGGTAGTCTTATTCCAAAAGAAGAACTAAAAAAAGTATTTCAATATCAACAGGTTATTAGTTCATTAACTAACTCAAGAACTGAAATAGAGAGCGATATAAATAGTATTACTGATCAAATGATAAATCTTGTAAATATGAATTGGCCTGTTACTGGAGAAGGATCAGAACCATATGATGAAGTAAAAGAATTAGAATATTTATTAAATAAAGATCCAAATTATATCTATAAAATAAAGATGTATGATGGTCAAGAACCAATTGAAGGTTTTGAATTTGAATATGATTTTGCTGATTTTGACGAAACACAAAAAGAATATATAAAATTAGTAATGTTAAAAATACAAAAGCAATCTGAAATAACACAATTAGACTTATATATTAAACAATATGAAAATGCTAAAGCACTTGTTCCTTATGAATCAATGATGGAAAAAGATAATTATAAAGAATTTGCTAATACATTTGATTTTGAAGAAAAATATAAATATTATGTTGAACATGAAAATGATTCTGATTTTGATTGGGATAATTATAGTTCAATAATAGTTGCAATGCATAATATAAATAGTACAGCAGAAGGTAAACCATTAGCAGGATTAGAAACAATATACGTAAATGATAATCCTATGAATCCATATTCATTCTCATATGCAACTGAAAAACAACAAATGATGTATTACTATTTGCTAGAAACAAAAGGAAAAGCAGAAGCAGATAATTATTTAACTATAATACTAGATGATATTAATAGGGCACAGGGTCTTGCAAATGCAGAACACTGGAAAGAAGAATTAGATAAAGATATAAGTAAAGGCTCAGCAGGTGGATTTTTAAGTTATTTATGGGATTCAACTGGTGAAGGATTATCAGATGGATTTAGTGGTTTCTTTGAAGGAATTGAAGGCGCATTTCATGATAAGAAAGTAGTAACAGCATCAGAATATGAAAAAATGTATAAATCTCAATTTGCATCGGAATATGGATTAAGTATGATATATAACGTTAATTCTAGTGTAGGAAGAATGTTACCATCAATAGCGCTAAATATAGTACCTGGTGGACAATTAATGGGAAGTGCTGTATTTGGATTCTCTGCATATGGAGAAGGATTAACAAAAGCAAAAAGAACAGGAGCAGATTGGTTTACTTCACAATTATATGCAATAGGAATAGGTACTTCTGAAGCAATAACAGAATATTATTTAGGAGGTATTCCTGGACTAAGTAAATCAACAAGTAGTATAGGTTTAAATATGTTAAAAGAGGGATTACAAGAATTCACTCAAACATATTATGAATCTGCTCTTGGAGGATTTTTACTAGGAGAAGAAATAGATTTAGGAAGTATAACAGAAGAAGCATTTATAGCATTTGCATATGGAGCAGCAACATCTGCATATATGACAGGGGCAGCTAAATTACCTAAAATGGCTACTACTGCAGTTAAATGTAAAATAAACGGTGTAGAAATGTCATTTAACCTTGAACAAATGCAGCAAAAATTAGAAGAAAAAGGTATTATAAGTACATTTGGTGAGGAAGGAACAAATGGAATAGATGCAAAAATAAATATGGCTAACTATCAAACTTCTAATAGATATATAGCTGAAATAAAATTAGATAGCATTTCATCTATAACAGCTGAACAGTTATCAAAAATACAAAATCCTGATTTAGTAGTATTTACAACAAATGGAGAAACATATACATTTAATAAAGTCTATGAACAAATAATGGATAAATCATATGATAGTAAAGCATCTCAAATTAGTGAAGATCAGACTTCAGTAAATCAAGAATATAGAGATTTAGGAGATGAAATAGATGCTCTTCCTGCATCAAATATTGAAACAGGAATTACAGATGCTATTAAAACAGTAAGTGATATAACAAGTGAGGCTAATCAAGAATCAGTAATAAAAGATATTGATCAAACTCAAATATCAAAGGTACAAGAACAATTAAAAGCAGTTAATAAAGCAATTAGTAGTATTTCTTCAATATTTGCTAGCGAAACTGATACTAAAACTAGTGAGCAAGCAAAACCAGTTTCCCAAAATACAAAATTAAGAATTGATGAAAAATCAGTAGACTTTGCTGAAATGTTTAGTGGCAGATTAGGAGAATCTGGAGATGCTGTTTCAGTTATAGGACCTGATTATCTAGTAACAAGATATAATAATTCTACTCAAGTTGGAAATCATGATGGAAATCTTGCAAGTATTCTTTCTGATATAAAAAAAGAAACAATAACTGCTCAAACAGTAAGAGATGAAGTTCCAAGTACAAATGGTGTTGTTAGATATTTAACTAATGAAGATTTCACATTAGCTTTAATTACTTTACCTACAGAAATAACACCTGAGTTTATTGAAACTTTTGAAATATTAGCGGAGCAATGGAAAGCAACTGGTGAAGATTCTGGATTTATGTGTAGTGATGATGAGTTTAATGCATTATTTGATCCAGATGAAGAAGGATTAAGTGTCGCAGAAACAGATAAATTAATTAATTTCTTAAAAGAAAAAGTAAATAGTAAAGCAAGTGTAGAAACAGATTTTGAATCTATTTTTGAAGGTAACGAAATAAAAGAAAAATTATTATCAGAATTAAATACACCTGAAGCAAATTTAATTAAATCAGAAACTGAAAAATTTGATGTGAATGCTTTTTATCATGGACAAGGAGCATCAGGTGGTGGTATTGGTATTATAACTGCTACTCAATCAATTTCGGCAGATACGTTTATTAGAAGAGAAAGTCAACCTGATTATGGAGATCATAGAACAAATGCTAATTATATTTATAAACAATTATATGGAAGAGAAATAGAAATTAAAGGGCCAGCATGGCAAGAATCTGTTATGGATGATGGTAATATAGTAATTCAATACTGTTATGATATATCTACTCCAATATTTATTCCTCAAGAGATTAATGAATATCAGGCGCAACAAATAATAGAATTAAATGAAAAAATAAAAAAAGCTTATCAAAGTGATCCAGAATTCTTTAAGAAGACACCTATGGAGTTTTCTATCACGTTTGGTGATGAAGAATATTATTGTGTTAATAGTTTAGATGATATGATAAATAAAGATCCAAGACTTAGCAAGTATAAAAAACCGATAATATCTAAATTTGATAATAATATAAATATGCTTGGAACAATTATGTTTGAAAATGGGTATACATCAGAACAAATAACTAGTTATTTAAATTCAATACCGGATGACTATTTTGATACTAAAACACTAGAAGAAATAATGGAAGATATCCAAGATTATTTTAAAGATTCTACAATTGATGGAATGAGTGATATATTTGAACAAACACAAACTATAGAAACTGCTATTTCAGCTATAGATTCTGCATTTAGTAAATTCTTTCAACCAGATGAAAACTATTATTATGGTGTTGATCAACATGCATGTGATAAGGTTATTAGAAATAAAAGAAAGAACAATAATTGGTTGAAAGATGTAACTAAGTTAGAAGAAGTGTTTAGAAAGTTGAATCCTAATATACCAGAGAACTTAATTAGTGAGATAATAGATATTATTGCAAATAATGTAACTGTTAGTGACATATCAAAAGATATAATTATTAAATATATTGAGACTTATGCTAATACTTATGAAGAAGCATTAGAAATCTATAATAATTCTTTTGAAACAGAGAAGAGTGCAAATTATATGGAAGTAATCACATCTCTTACTGAACAAGGATTAACTGAGACTGAAGCAATTAAATTATTAAAGACTGTAGATAGTGTGGGAGCATGTACATATGCCGCATATGCTAATAATATTATTTCATACTATTTAGATAATGAAGCACAATTTAAAAAGGATTTTGGATATGATTTATTCAAAATAGTAGATGGCAAAAAGGTAATAAATGCAGAAAGAATATTATTAGATTTATATATATTTGCTAATACAGATACAAATGGTGGAAAGATGTTACATTATGAGAATGGAAAACTAAGTGTAATATCATTAGATGCTAATGATCAGACATATTTATCTAAACGTGTAGAAACTAGAGATGATATTTTAAATGCATTCTTAAAATCTAAGAATCCTAATTTATCATTTAGTGATGACATAGAGTGTTATTCATCTGGAGTTTATATGGATTTCTTAGGAAGAAAAGTAACGTTAGGTCCATTTAAGAATTCTGGTGATTTAACAGTTGAAGAATTAAGAACAAAGATTAAAGATTTATTAGAAAGTGGAAATAGAGTACATTTAGGTATTTATCAAAGTAAAGATACTAAATTTAGTTTCTATGATATGAAGGGAAATCTTCAATGTGATACCAATACTTGGAGTGAAGGTGGAGGACATGCAGTCTTTGTTACTGATGTGACTGAAGATTACGTTATTGTATCTAGTTGGGGAACTAAATTACAAATTCCAATTGAAGAGTTTATTGATAATGAATTTACTATCAGTTATAGCAAAATCACTGGAATTGAAACCTCTTCAGAAAGTGAAGTTAAAATAACAAATGAAAAAGGATTACTTGATGCAAGAAAAATGCCTTTATCTTCTAATGAGGAACTTAGAACAGTTCAAAATAAAATAATTAATAATGAACCATTATCTTTTTCTGATAAATTAAAAATGAGAGATTCTGCAGTAATTAAGTTTGATGGCGTAGATTTACATTCTGACCATGCTTATAGAGCAACTACTTATGCTGCGGTAAATGATTATTTTAATAGAGGTGTTATTAACGATAATGGATCTGGAAAAGGTTATACAGATGTAGATTGGTATATAGGTGGGACATCAACTAGATACGGTAAAGTTATAATAGAGACACCTGCTGATCCTAGTTCGTTTACTTTAACAGATGATTATGGTGGATTTATGTCAGGAAGTCCATATGTAAGGCATGCTCATTCATCTAATACAACACCAGTTTCTACTAATGATGTAACTAGAGTAATATTCTTAGATAATACTGGTTCTAAAGTTTTAAAAGTAATTGATCCAAAAACTAGTACAAATATTTCAGAAGATTTAGAATTAGGTAATTTATTATATGAACAAGATGTGTTAGAAAAACAAAAAGCTAAACAAGGAACTGATTTTTCTGAAGAAAATCAAAATAAACTAAATGACATAAATAACAGAATTAAAAAATTAGAAAATGAAAGTACAGGTTCTTAAAAAAAAGATTGCTCTTAAAAGAAAAAAAACTATAATTCTATAGTTTTTTTCTTTTTATATTTATTGACATTATATCTTAAAAAATAGTATAATTTTATATAGATAATAATAAGGGATGGTTGTATGAATAACAAGATATTAGTAGTGGTTTATGTTCCTTTTGTGGATGAAGAATTTGATTTGTTTATTCCAATTAATAAGAAAGTAGGAACTATTAAAAATATAATTATTAGTAGTATTCATGGATTTGATTTAGCAACTGGTCATGTCTTAATAAATGAAGAAGATAGTAAGATAGTTGAAGATAATGTATATGTTAAAAATTCAGGAATAAATAATGGGGCTAGGTTAGTATTAATATAAAAAAAGAATAATAGTAGGGAGATGAAATTATGAAGATTTCATTGCTTAAAGATGATAAATTGTTAACTTATAAATTACCGGATAGAATAGAAGGTAATATGTGGCTTAGTGAAACAGATAATAATGGTATAGAAAGAAATATTATCAATATAGAAGCTACACAAGATGGTAAATGGAAACTTATTAGTAATAGTGATTACTATGTTTTTGAGAAGAATAATAAAGTACCATTTACTTTTTTGAATGAGAATAGTATTTATACTATTAATCATTCCTATTCTGTTAATGAATTACTATTATTTACTAGTCCTAGTTTTGATAATAGTTTTAAGTTTTATTTAATCAAAAATGAATTTGATATGGGACTTTCTGTTGGTAGAAATGAATCATGTAATATTATTTATGTAATTAATTATGTAGGTGATAGAGATTTCATAATAAAGAAAGAAAATGATAAATTATATTTAGAAGTACAAGAAGGAAAATATAACGTATTTTTAAATGGTAAAAAAGTTGCTAAGAAAACTGAAATATATGAAGGAAATACAATTTATTATTTAGGATTAAGAATAGTATTATTTAAAGTGAATAATGAATATGTTATTGGTGTTAATAATCCGTTTAATTCAGTAAAAACATTTTTACAAGAGTATTCTATGAAGAAGAATGGAAATGTAAGAGTGGATGAAGTTGATGATGATAAAGAAATGGAATTATATACTCAAGAAGACTATTTCTATAGAAAACCTAGATTTATATATACAATAAATAAATGTGAAATAAATGTTGATACTCCTCCAGGAAATGGTGAAGGAGATGAAATGCCTGCAATATTAACAATTGGGCCAATGTTAACAATGAGTTTAACATCTGTTATGACTTTATATACTACTATTAATAATATTAATAATGGTAATCAAACAACTACTCAAGCAATACCACAATTAGTAATGGGTGGAGTAATGCTATTAAGTTGTTTATTATGGCCTCTTATTACTAATGCATTTAGTAAAAGATTAAAGAAGAAAAAAGAAAATAAAAGACAGGTTAAGTATAGTGAGTATATTGATTCTATAAAAGATAGATTAAATAATGAGAAGAAATTACAAGAAGAGTTATATCATAAAAAGTATCCTAGTCTATTAGATTGTGAAAGAATTATTACTAATAAAGAAGATAGATTATGGGAGAAAAGAGTATATGATGAAGATTTCTTAGAAGTAAGTATTGGAACTGGTATATTACCTATGGAAGTAGATGTAAAATTACCAGAAGAACATTTTTCATTGCTTGAAGATGTTATGCTTGATAAAATGAAGGAAATAAAGAATTATAGAACAGAACTTAATAATGTTCCTATACCATTTTCTTTAAGAGAAAACTTTATTACAGCAATAGTAGGTAATCGTGTTTTACAACAACAAATGGCAAATAATATCTTATTACAATTAATGACATTTCAAAGTTATGAATCTTTAAAAATAGCGGTATTTACAACAAAAGATAAAGAAAAAAATTGGGATTATTTAAAAACATTACCTCATATATGGACTAACGGTAAGGAATTAAGATTCTTTGCTACTAAAGAAAAAGAATATAAAGAAGTAATGTATACTTTAGATAGAATATATACTGAAAGATCTGAAACTTTTAAAGATAGAGAAACATCTTATGAAGATTTTAATCAATTATATTTAATAGTAATTGATACATATACTGCTGTTAGAAATATGGATTTAATTACTCATATTGTTAATAATAAAAACTATTTAGGATTTAGTATTTTAATATTAAACGATAGAATATCTAATCTACCAGATCAATGTCAAACATTTATAGAATTAGATAGTGAAGGATGTAAGATATCTAAGAATACTTCTAATAGTGATGAACAAAAATTCAAAATAGATGATAATCCTATTAATATGACTAAGTGTTCAACTATATTATCCAATGTACCATTAGAATTGAAGGATGAAGGAGAAGGTGCTATACCTAAGAAAGTTGGATTCCTTGAAATGTATGGTTTAGGAAAAATAGAACAGTTTAACTCAAAGATGAGATGGGAAGATAATACTCCTATAATGAATATGTCTGTACCTGTAGGTATAGGTAATAATGGTGAAAAAATAAGTTTAGATATACATGAAAAATATCATGGACCACATGGTTTAATTGCAGGTATGACTGGTTCAGGTAAATCTGAATTTATCATTACATATATCTTATCATTAGCAGTTAATTACCATCCTAATGAAGTACAATTTATATTAATTGACTATAAAGGTGGAGGACTTGCTGGAGCATTTGAAAATCAAACAATAGGTATCAAGTTACCACACTTAGTAGGTGTAATTACTAACTTAGATAAGAATGAAATAAATAGATCACTTGCTTCTATTGAATCTGAGTTAAAAAGAAGACAAGCATTATTTAATAAAGCAAGAGAAATAAGTGAAGAAAGTACAATAGATATTTATAAATATCAAGAAATGTATAGAAATGGTATATTAGATGAACCAGTTTCTCACTTATTAATAATCGCAGATGAGTTTGCTGAATTAAAACAACAACAACCTGAATTCATGGAACAATTAATATCTACTGCGAGAATTGGTCGTAGTTTAGGAGTACACTTAATTCTAGCTACACAAAAACCTAGTGGTGTAGTAGATTCACAAATCTGGAGTAATACTAGATTTAGGGTATGTTTAAGGGTTCAAGAAAAAGGAGATTCATCAGAAGTTATTAAAAGACCAGATGCAGCATATCTTACTACAACAGGTAGATTTTATTTACAAGTTGGTTTTGATGAAGTATTTGTAATAGGTCAATCTGCTTGGGCAGGAGGAAAATATCTCCCTTCAGAAAACATTAAGAAGAATATTGATACAACAGTTAATTTTGTAGATAATATTGGTTATCCGGTTAAGAACGTTGAAACTAAAAAAGAAGTTAAATCAACAGCAAATTTAGGTCAAGAATTAATTAATATAGTTAAGTATTTATCAGGTATAGCAGATAAAGAAGGTATTAAACCTAGACCATTATGGTTAAGTAGAATACCTAATGAAATATTTGTTGGAGATTTAATAAAGAAATATTCTTATACTAAAGAAAACTTTGTTTTAAATCCTGTTATTGGTGAATATGATGTACCAGAAATGCAAGAACAAAGATTATTAACTGTTCCATTTACAAGAGAAGGTAATTTGTTAATATATGGAGCACCTGGTTCAGGTAAAGAAAACTTTATAACTACAATGATTTTCTCATCAATGATTGCTTATTCTCCTATGGAAGTAAACTATTATATCTTAGACTTTGGTTCAGAATCATTAAAGTGTTTTGATAATTCACCATATGTTGGTGGAGTAGTATTTATAAATGATCCTGAAAAAATAGATAATCTATTTAAAATGATAGATAGAGAAATGGAAGAAAGAAAGAAAGAAATTGCTAATTACAATGGTGATTATTTAACATATTGTGCAAGAAGTGGAAATTCTTTCCCTAATATGGTTATAGTAATTAATAACTATGAAGGTTTTGTTGATAGTTATTCAGATTATGATGAAAAATTAAATATTATTACTAGAGATTCTATTAAGTATGGTATTTATTTTGCATTAGCAGTTAGTACTCCAAATGGAGTTAGATTTAAATTAAGACAAAACTTTAATCAAATATTTACATTACAACAAAATAATGAAGATGATTATTCAACAATATTAGGTAATGTTAGAAAAGTATATCCTTCTAAGGCATTTGGTAGAGGTTTAATTAAACCAAGTAATGCTTATGAATTCCAAACAGCATTTGTTACAGAAAAAGATCAAATACCAGATTATATTAGAAAAGTAAATGAACAATTAAAGATTAAATTTAATTATTCTGCTAAGAAAATTCCTGTGTTACCAGAAACTGTAATATTTGAAGAAATAGATAATAAATCAAATAATATTGATGATATCGTTATAGGTGTTAATAAAGAAGATTTATCTACTTGTTTCTATGACTTTACTAAGAATAAAATTAATCTTATCACAGGTACTGATGATACATTATTTGAAGGATTTGTAAATCCATTACTAGAACAATTTGTCTATAAGAAAACATATAATAATATCATTATAAATGCTTCAGAAATGAATATTAGTGATGTTGTTAAACAAGGTTCTAATTATGTAGAAAGTGATTTTGATAAAGTGTTTGACAGTATTAAGAATTATAATGAATCAGTTGATAAAAAATATGAAGAAAATAATAAAGATAAATCTATTTTCAACGGAGTACAAAAAATCAATTGTGTTGTTATAGGATTTAATAACTTTAAAACTAAATTATCTAGTGAAAATCAAGGCCAATTAGACAAATTGTTTACAGATAATAATCAATTAAAATTAGTAAATTATATTATAGTTGATACAATTGATACTATTAAGAAATTTGCTTATGATGATTGGTATAAAAATAATGTTAACGCAAATGATGGAATCTATTTAGGTAATGGTATATCTGACCAATTAGTTGTTAACGTAACAAAGAGAATTCCAGAAATGAAGGAAGAACTTCCATACAATTTTGGTTTCGTTGTTAAGAGAGGAACTCCAGTTTGTGTTAAGTTTGTAGAAAAATATAAAGAAAATTAGTTAGAGATAACTAATTTTTTTTATTTATAATATTGTATATAAAAGTAATTTATAGTATAATTTAGGTAGGATAAAATATGGGATATACTATTACTGTAATATATTGCATATTCATTTATTCCTATTGATAAAAAGGTTGGAATACAAAAAAGTATTCTAGGTTGATTCTATTATAATTGGTTAAGAGGAGGTGAATTGTAATGGATCTAAGTATTGATTATATGAAAACTAGACAATTAGGAAATGAAATTTTAGCAAAAGGAAATGAATTTTCTGATGTATTAAATAAGATAACTAGTGAAAATGATAATCTTAAAAATTTCTGGCAAGGTTCAGATGCAGAAAAATATACAGGAGCTGTTTCAAAAGAAATAGAAAGTATGAAAGTCTTACAAAAAGCAATTAATGAAATGGGTCAATTTTTAATTGACGCTGCTAATGCTTATGAAAGAGTTAATGAAACAAATCAATCAGGTATAAATTAATATAACAAGGAGGAATAAATATGGATAGTTCAAATTTAACATATTCACAAATTACAGCTGTTAGTCAAAGCTTAAATGCTCATGCTCGTGATATGGAAACTATTTTAGGAGATATAGCACAATTAGTTTCACAAATAGGTCGTGAAGATGTTTGGAGCGGAACAGCTGCATTAAATTCAAAAACAAAGTTTGAAACTTTAAGTGCAAAGTTTGGTGATTTTTATAAAGCAGTAACAGATGAAGCTACTCATCTAAATACAGTTGTAGAAAATTATCAAAAAGCAGACAAACAAATATCAGGTTAAGAAAATGTCTCTATTTATTATAGAGACCCTGGTCAGTGAATATTAACAATAATATTTACTGACGAGGGGACTAAGGAGGTAAATTATGGAAGATATTTATATGAACTATGATTTAATATCAAAGTCATCAGATGAATTAATGAGTCATGCCGATGTCATTTTAAGTGATGTAAAAAAAATGAAAGAACTTTTAAATGATTTAAATGATTATTGGAAAGCTAGTGCGGCAACTAGATTTTCATTTAATACAGATGAGTTTTTAGACACTTTAAATAAGTTTTCTAGATACTATGAAACTTTATCTTCAAAAATGACTAATGCACATGATTTATATAATGATTTTGAAAACTATTTTATGAGTAAGAGTATATAGGAGGAAAATATGGATAATAATTCTGGCACAAGTGTTCGTATGAATTCGTCAGCCGTTTTAAGTATATGTGATAAAATGTCTGATGTTTTAAAAAATATGAATGAAGAAGTTCAACAAATATACGAGTTAAGAAATAGAATTGATAGTAATTGGCAAGGTAATGCTTCGCATTTATTTTATGAACAATTTGATAAAGTAAATAAAGAATTACAAGATGGTAAAATAAAGGGTATGTATGAGTTACTTGTTAATGCTGTTACATTAATTGATGAAAATAGAAAACTATCTAGTGAATTAAGTGAAAAAGATTTTGAATATATAACAAAAGTAGAAGAAATATTAAGTCAAAATCCTACTATAACTGGCGTAGAAGTTGGAACAATTAATAAACCTGTTGATAGTACAATTACCTCTAATATAGATGCAAACAACACAATAGGTAGTGTTGAAGTTAGTTTAGAAGCAATACCTAGTTCTAGTGATGTTACTAGTGAAGTGTCAATTGATACAAAAATTGATAGTAATACTGTTGATTTTGAAGAATTACCAAAATCAACAGATGAGAATATAGAACAAGTAACAAATGATACTAACACTGCACAAATAAATGAATCTGTGGATAATGGCAGTGATAATACAGCTTCCCTTATAGGTGCAGCTGGTTTAGGCGATATATTTAAAGGTGGTGTATGATTTTATGAATTATACTAAGTATTTTGAATCAATTAATATAGATTTAGTTAGAGAAGAAATTCAAAAAACAATTGCATTATTAGAATATACAAGAAATAATTCTATGTATGATGCACTTAGTCAAAAGAGTATGTGGAATAGTAGATCATCAGTTGTTTTACTTGAAGCACTTAAAACAAATGAAGAAGAAGTAAAAAGAGCTATAGAAGATTTAAAAATATTTTTAGAAGTATTAGTTAATGCAAAATTAGTTAAAGAAATACAAGATAATATGAAAAATACCCAAGATTATAATACACTTGTTTCTATGGCAGAAGAAATTAATGGAATAATTAAAAAAATAGATTCTTTAGTAAATAATATGAGTTATGATGCGTTTGGTAATTTATCTGTATCAAGTACTAAAATGGGATCTATTTCTGGATTAGCTTCTTCTACAAGAAGGGATATTAATACTGCTTTTGGTCCTGCAAGTAAGAGAGAAATTGCAGGAGCATCTTTAGGAGCAATTGATACATCTTCTAAATCAGGGCCTAAACCACAACAAAAGGAACAAGATATAAGTAAGATAAAAGGACAAACTCTTACTGATGAAGGTAATAAAGGTAAATCATCTGATACAGGAACAAAACCTACTTCAACAACAAGCACAAATGCTGGAGCTAATAAACCAAAACCATCTACAACAAGCGCAAATGCTGGAGCTAGTAAACCTAAACCATCTACAACAAGCGCAAATGCTGGAGCTAGTAAACCTAAACCAAGTACTCCATCAGCAATCAATACGCAAACTGATAAAAGATTCCAAACCCCATCTGCAATAGACGTTAATACTGATAAGAGATTTCAACCCCAACCAGCAAAATCAGCAATCAATACGCAAACTGATAAAAGATTCCAAAGCCCATCAACATCTACAGAAACAACAACTACAACACAAAAAACTCCGTCAGCTATTAATACGCAAACTGATACGAGATTCCAAAGCCCAAGACAAAGGGCTGCTGCAGCATCTTCAAGTTCTAATGGTGGACCAATATCGCAAGCTGTTAGAACTGTGAGTAATTTTGTAAATAGTGCACCAACAACTAGTCAAGGGAAAAGTAGTTCAGCACAAGATATGAGACCATCATATCAAAAATAGAAAATATAATTAATAATAACAAATACTGCTAAATGATAAAGCAATAGGAGTGTGAATATATGAATACAGAATTTAAATTAAGTTATAATGGCCTTAATTCTATAAAAGAAGGCAATTTTAATGAATATTCAACTAATATGATAAGTGCTTATGATGAATTTGAAAAGGTACGTTCATTAGTATCTAGTGATGCTTATTTATCTAATGCATGGAGTAAAACAGTTAGTATATTAGATAATATCATGCATAGAAGAGATTCTATGGATTATTGGTTTACTAATTATTTAGAGAATATTAAAAATTTAGAGGCAGCATTACCAGATAACAAGTATTCTTTCCAAATGTCAAATACTAGAAATTATCTTAAAAATCATGATTTGAATATTTCAAATGTTGATATTAATGGTTACATGTCTGCAAATAAAGGAGCAGCAATAGTTAAACCAGAACCTGTTCAACCAACACCAGTTTCTTCTGGTGGTTCTAGTTCTGGTGGATCAACTGGTAATGGAGGTTCAGGCACAGGCGATACAGGTAAAAAACCTACTTCAACAACAAGCACAAATGCTGGAGCTAGTAAACCAAAACCATCTACAACAAGCACAAATGCTGGAGCTAGTAAACCTAAACCATCTACAACAAGCGCAAATGCTGGAGCTGGTAAACCTAAACCAAGTACTCCATCAGCAATCAATATACAAACTGATAAAAGATTCCAAACTCCATCAGCTATTAATACAAAAACTGATACGAGATTTCAAGGTTATAGACAAAGGGCTGCTGCAGCATCTGCAAAATCTAATGGTGGAAGATAAAATAAGAACTAAACTATTGATAGTTTAGTTTTTTAACAGGAGGTAATTAACATGATAGATATAATAATTCCAGTATATAATTCTAGTAAAACTATTTGCAAAACATTAAATTCAATTTTAGAACAAGAAAATAATGAAGATTTGATTATTTATATTATAGATGATGGTTCTAGTGAAACATATGATGATGTTATATCATTTTTCTCAAAGTTTTTAAATATTAATTATTATAAATTAGATAAGAATAGTGGACCAGGAGTAGCTAGACAATTTGGATTAGATAAATCTTCTAATGAATATATTGTTTTTATTGATTCAGATGATACTTTTTATGATACAGATAGTGTTTTAAAATTATATAATTCTATTTATAATTATGATATGGTTTTTGGTAAAATGCTTGAAAAAAGATATAATATGAATAGAGAAGTATATCATGAAGGGTGTATGCATGGAAAAATGTATAGAAGAAGTTTTATTAATGAAAATAAAATTTCATTTAATTCATTTCGTAGTCACGAAGATAATGCATTTAATCAATTATATATGTCTCTTTCTAAAGGAATTAATTATATAGATGATGTTATATATATTTATAATTATAATAGTAGTTCAATAACAGCTACTGATAATTCAATTGAAAGCCTAAAATTGTATATAAATAGTATGAACTGGTTATATAAAGAAATAGAAAAAAGAAATAATGTTAATAATTATCAAGTAGGAATGTCAATAATGCATATTATTTGTTATTGCTATTTTAATTATTTATTAGATGAAAAAGAAAATAATTTTATTTTTAAAGATATGTCATTTTTGAAAAAAATGTATAAAAAATATATTTTATATATAGATTATGAAGATAAATTAGAAATATATAAGTATTTTGATTATCAAGTAATACCATCAATTACATTTGATGATTTTATTGATAAAATAGATTAGGAGGTAGTTATGATAGATATTATAATACCTGCATATAATGCACATAAAACACTTGAAAAAGCTTTATTATCAATATGTTCACAAAATATAGATCAACAATTAAATGTATATGTATGTAATGATGGTTCAAAGAAAGACTATAAAGATATTATAAAAAAGTTTAAGACTTTTATTAATATTAAGGAACTAACTATTGATAAGAATAGTGGACCAGGAGTAGCAAGACAAGTAGGTTTAGATAAATCTAATTCTGAATATGTAGTTTTTTTAGATGCTGATGATGAGTTATATTCATCTATATCATTAAAACTAATGTACAATAAGATTAAAGAAAATGATTCGGATATGGTAATCGCATCATTTATAGAAGAAACAGATCAAGGAGATTATCTTCATTCTGATGATTATGTTTGGCTTCATGGAAAAATGTATAAAAGAGAGTTTATTGATAAGTGTAAAGTTAAATTTAATGATTCATATGCTAATGAAGATAATTATTTTAATAAATCATTATTAATAAGAAATCCAAAAATAGATTATTTAGATGATACAGTTTATGTATGGAAGAATAATAAAACATCAATTACAAGAAAAAATAATAGGGAATATAATACAGAAGGTTTACTTGGTTTTATTGATAATATGACACAAGTATCTAAAGAAGCAATAGATGATAATGTAAATATTGAGAATGTAGCGGAATTTAGTTTTAGTTTCTTCTATGCAGTATATTTTTATTATATTTTATATTATGATAACAAAATAGCTAGTGAATTAATTAATCGTTCTTATGATTTAAGAAATATATATTTAGAGTTGTCAGGTAAATATAAAGAAATAGCGGATGATATATATATAAATCAATTTAATCATTTTAATACTACTTTTGAAGATATTAGAATAATGAGACCAGTAATTACATTTAATGAGTTTTTAGATTTATATAAGTAATTTAATAAAAAAAGAATAAATAATTTCTTTTTTTTCTTTTTTTATTTAAAACATACAAATGTATGGTATAATGTAATTGGTGATATTATGAAGACTTATATGTGTATTGATTTAAAAACTTTTTTTGCGTCAGTTGAGTGTGTTGAAAGAGGGTTAGATCCATTTAAGACTGATTTAGTTGTGGCAGATATTGCTAGAAGTAAAGGGGCAATATGTCTTGCTATTTCACCAAAAATGAAAGAAAGAGGTATTAAAAATAGATGTAGAATATATGATATTCCTAGAAACGTAAAATATATTGTTGCTAAACCCAGAATGAAAAAGTATATAGAGTATTCTGCTAGAATATATGGTATTTATTTAGACTTTTTTTCAAAAGATGATATGTATGTATATTCAATAGATGAAGTATTTATAGACGTTACTAATTATCTTAAAATGTATAATAAAAATGAAATAAGTTTAGCTAAAATGATAATAGATGAAGTATATAAAAGAACAGGAATATGTGCTACTGCAGGTGTAGGTACTAATATGTATTTAGCAAAAATTGCACTAGATATATTATCTAAACATAATGAAACTCATATTGCATATTTAAATGAAGAATTATATAAAGAAAAGTTATGGAATCATAGACCATTAACTGATTTTTGGCAAATAGGAAAAGGTATAGAAAACAGGTTATATAAACATCATTTAAAGACCATGGAAGATGTAACAAAATGTAATCCTAATATCTTATATAAAGAGTTTGGAATAAATGCTGAAATATTAATAGATCATGCTTGGGGATTAGAACCAACAACTATAAAAGATGTAAAAGGTTATAAAGTTAAATCTAAAAGTATTAGTAATAGTCAAATATTATTTAGAGATTATAATTATAAAGAAGCTAAAGTGGTATTAACAGAAATGATAGATAACTTAGTTTTAGAATTAGTTTCTAAAGATTTATATACAAGTAATATATCTATATTTATTGGTTTTACTAGAGAAGAAACTGGTGGAGTACATTTTTCTATGACTACTGATTTAACTAATAGTTATAAAAAGATATTAGAGTTAGTTTTAAAAGAATATGATTATAGAATAATGGAAGAATATAAAATAAGAAGAATAGGTATATGTTTTTCTGGTTTAGATAAAAAGAGATTTGAACAATTAAACTTATTTGAAAAAACAGATAATGAAAATGAAACAAAAATAGAAAATACTATTAATAATATAAAGAATAAGTTTGGTAAAAATGCAATTCTTAGATGTATTAGTTTAGATAATAATGGTACTCAAAAAACTAGAAATATTTATATAGGAGGTCACAATGCAGAATAGAGCTAAAATATTTATGCCTTTTGATGCATTAGGTGGTTTTAAAGATGCATTAAAAAGGGAAGAAGAATTACATGAAAATAAATTTAGTAACAAGGAAACTATATTAGAAAAAATAAAGAAATTAAATAAAGGGGATAGAGTAGAAATAACATATTTTTATAATTTTGAAGTTATAAATAGTTTTGGAGAACTAAAAGCAATTGATTATAACAATAAGAAATTAAGAGTATCAAATAGTGTTATTGATTTTGATATGATTGATGAAATAAAAAAGAGACTATAAAGTCTCTATTATTAGTTTAATTGCTGTTTTTTCTTCATTATCTATTAATATATTAGCAAATGCTGGAATACATACTAGATTTTTACCAGAAGGAGCAACAAAACCTCTTGCTATAGCAATAGCTTTAATAGCTTGATTTAATGCACCAGCACCAATTGCTTGCATTTCAACAGAGTCCTTTTCTCTTAGATAATTAGCTAGTGCTCCAGCTACTGAATTTGGATTTGATTTAGATGACACTTTTATTGTTTCCATAATTATTCCTCTCTTTCTAATTAAATATATTCTTTTTATTTCTATTTATTACTAAATAATGTTATAATAAAAGCAGTTTTAAAAACTTTTAAAGGGGATGATAAAATGAAAGATGATTTGCAAGTTACGACACGTGATTTTTTGATATATAAAGATGATAATAATGATGTTAAAATTGACGTTTTACTAATTAATAAAGATATTTGGTTAACGCAAAATTTGATAGCGGAATTATTTGGAGTAGCAAGAAGTACTATAACTGATCATATTAATAATATTTTGAATGATGGTGAATTGAGTGAAGTTAACACCGTCGGAAAAACCGACACTGCTAATTCAAAAAAACCAGTTAAAATATATAATCTAGATATGATTATTGCTGTTGGATATAGAGTTAATTCTAAAAAGGCAACTAATTTTAGAATTTGGGCAACTAAAGTTTTGAAAGAATATCTTATTACTGGAGTTGTAATGGATGATGAAAGATTAAAAAATCCTAATTATATATTTGGTGAAGATTATTTTGAAAGAACATTAGAAAAAATTAGAAATATTCGTTCCAGTGAACGAAGATTCTATCAAAAAATAACTGATATATATTCAACAAGTGTTGATTATGATAAAGATTCTAAAATAACAAAAGAATTTTTTAAAACAGTCCAAAATAAAATACATTTTGCAGTTACAGGTAATACTGCTGCAGAAATAATATATAATAGAGTAGATTCAAAAAAAGAACATATGGGTTTAACAAATTGGAAAGAATCCCCAAATGGACCGATATATAGATATGATGTAGATATTGCTAAGAATTATTTAAATGAAAAGGAACTAAAAGATTTAAATAGAATAGTAACAATGTATTTGGACTATGCAGAATATCAAGCAGAAAATCATAATGCTATGACTATGAATGATTGGATAGATAAATTAAATGCATTTTTGACTTTTAATGGGAAAGAAATTTTAGATAATGCCGGAAAAATATCACAAAAAGTAGCCCAAAAATTAGCTTATGAAGAATATGATAAATACATGAAGAAACAAGATAAATTATATGTTTCTGATTTTGACAAATTTATAGAAGAAATAAAATTAATTGAAAACAATAAAGAATAAATTTGATATAATTAAGAAGGTGATGAAAATGAAAAAAATGATAGATACTATTAGTGAATTAGGTATTAAAAACTATGAATTATATGGAGACTATATGTCTAAAATAGACATAGATTATACCAATAAAAAAGGTAAGCTAGTTTTAGTAACTTCAATTAATCCAACTCCATATGGTGAAGGTAAAACTACTACAGTAATTGGTTTAGTAGATTCATTAAATAAGTTAGGTTATAAATCAGTTGGATCACTTAGAGAACCATCTATGGGACCAGTATTTGGTAAAAAAGGTGGAGCAGTTGGTGGTGGAAAATCAGTAATAGTTCCAGAAAACAAAATTAATATGAACTTTACAGGAGATTTTCACGCAATAACTTATGCGAATAACTTGATATGTGCAGTTATAGATAATCATATATTTCAAGGTAATGAATTAGGTATAGAAAATATTACTTTTAATAGATGCTTAGATGTAAATGATAGATCATTAAGAAATGTAGTTATTAATGGTAAAGAAACATCATTTGATATAACACCTGCATCAGAAATAATGTCTATTATAGGTTTATCTGAAACAAAAGAAGATCTAAGAAATAACTTAGGTAATATTTTAGTAGGATATACTAAAGAAAATAAAGAAATATATGTAAAAGATTTAAAACTAGTAGATTCATTAATGTATGTTTTAGAAGATGCATTTAAACCAAATTTAGTTAATACAGCATATGGTAATCCAGTATTAGTTCATACAGGACCATTTGCGAATATTTCTTACGGATGTTCATCAATTAGATCAATAAAAATGGCACAAAAATTAGGTGATTATGTAATAACAGAGGCAGGTTTTGGATCTGATACAGGTGCTATTAAATTCCATGATTTATTAGGTAGAAAAGGTAATTTATATCCAGATGTTGTAATAATAAATGTTACTTTACGAGCACTTAATTATCAAGGAATAGAAAACCTAGAATATCATATAAATAATATGAAAAGATTTAATGATAATGTAATAGTATCATTGAATAAATTTGATGAAGATACAGAAGACGAAATAAATAAGTTAAGAGAATTTTTAAATAAATTTAATGTTAAATTATGCATTTCAACAATGTATTCTGATGGAGAGGAAGGATGCTTAGATTTAGCTAATACTTTACTAGAATTAGATACTAATTCAAAGAAATATGAAATATATAATTCAAATGATTCTTTAGTAGAAAAAATAAATAAAATAAAAGATATATTTGGAGCATCAAAAATAAATTATGATAAAGATAAAATAAATCTTATAGATAAAATGCATCCAGGTTTACCAATATGTGTTTGTAAAACACCATATTCAATAACAGATAATAAAGATATACTTGGTTATCCAAAAGATTTTGAAATGACTATAACTGATATAAAAGTATATAATGGCGCAGGATATATAGTTTTATATATGGGTAATGTATTAACTATGCCAGGTCTAGCTAAAGATTCAAATTACCTTCACGAGGTCTATAATGGATAGACTAGATAGTTATCTGGTAACACATAATCTAGTTACATCACGTAGCAAGGGTCAGTACGAAATAGAAAAGGGTAATGTTTTGGTAAATGGAAAGGTTGTTACCAAAGCTAGTTTTAAAGTTAGTGATGAAGACCAGGTTATGGTGAAAGATGCATTTGATTATGTATCAAGAGGAGCTTTGAAGCTACTTAAAGCTAAAGAAGTTTTTAGTATTGATTTTAATGATAAAGTAATGCTTGATATAGGATCTAGTACTGGTGGTTTTAGTGAGGTAGCACTTAGAAATAATATTAAAAAAGTAATTGCAGTTGATGTAGGAAAAGATCAGTTTGATGATAAGTTAAAATTAGATAATAGAGTAGAACTACATGAAGAAACTGATATTAGAGATTATACTGTTATAGATAAAATAGATATAGTAACAATAGATGTATCTTTTATATCTGTTACTAAGTTTATAGATAAACTTGGTGTTATTAATCCAAGTGAAATAGTTCTATTAATAAAACCACAATTTGAATGCGGAAAAGATATCGCAGATAAATATAAAGGAATTCCACTTAATAAAGAAGTACATATAAATGTAATAAATAGTATAATTAATAGTTTCTGTGCAATTAACTATAATATACAAGATTTAACATATTCTCCTATTACTGGAGGATCAGGTAATATTGAGTATCTTGGATATTTTACTAAAGATAGTAAAAAAGAAATATCAATTGAACAAGTAATAGAAGATAGCTTTAAAGAATTAAAATAAAAATATGAGAATTATTCTCATATCTTTTAATTTTTAAGTATATAAATAAGTAGTAATAAATTTCTTTTATGATATAATATAAAATAGAAGAGGTGTATAGTAATGGACTATAGTTTATTTGATTTAAGTAGGTTTAATGTAATTGAAGACGAAAACTATTATTATGTTTTTAGAGCAATAGAACCAGGCGATATTGATGATATGAAATCAGGAAAAGCAACTCCTAGTACTATTAGACCATATAAAGACAGATATAATGAAGAAAAAGGTGAAGGGGCATCTCGTTATTCTGATGCGACTGAAATATCTTTAGTTGAGATATGGGATCATATTAGAAAGAATTTTTATCCAGGTACTAATTGTATTTCTTTTACTTCAAATGCCTCTGTAGCAATAGATTATGGTGCTGAAAATAGATATTTAATTAAAAGAATATCTAAAAAGAATATGGGTAAGTCTTATCCAGCTGCTAGATATATGATGGAAGAATTGGATAAGATACTAGAAAAAAAAGTATCTGGTTTAACAGATACATCTCTTTTAGATGATATAAAGATGATTGAGAAAGCTAGTTCTATTGAGGAAGTAAAAAAAGTCTTATCAAAGTATACTGGCAATAGTTCATATATAGGTAAAAGACAAGATTTTAATAATGAACAAAATCTAGAATTTCATAAGTTAATAGCAAAATTACATATTTTAGAATCTAGAGGAATAGTTGAAAATATATTACCAAGAACAAGTAGTAATACTTCTTTAATAGCTACTATAGGTATGGCTTGTTCATCAGCAGAAGTTATTCAATATGGCTCAGGTGAAGAAGACTCTATTATGGAAATATCTCCTTTAATTATAGATTTATTCTCTATACTTCAACAAGCTGATTCTAAAAATATATCTAGTGAAAAAGTAGCATTATTAAAGAAAAAAGTATTGGAATTAGCATTAAAAGGTTATAAATTATCTGATAATAGATTTGGTAATGAAAGTGAAGGAATAACAATAGATTCAATATATGATTTAGTATTGAGACCATCAAACTATAAACTAAATGATAGTATTTCTATTAAAACAATGTATGAAATTACTAAAGGTAGAATACCATATTCTAAGGCTAGAAGAACATTAGAGTTTACTTATGAAATTGCTAAATCTAAACAAAAAGTATTAGAGTTGTGTGAAGTATTACGAACTATCGCAGGAGATAGTAGTTTTGATTCTGTTATAGATGAAATAAGTAGAGAATGTTATGCTGTTTCTACTGAAATTATTAGTAGATTAAACAATCAAGGTGAACAAATATCAGAGTCAGTTAATATAGATATAAATGGTGATAATGGGCATTTATTTGAATTAGAAGATCAAAGAAAAATAATACAATTTGTTTTACATATGACTTCTGATGAGAAATATGCTTTCTTTAAATCAAATGGTATAGATGTTGAGAAAAAGTTATGTACAGAGGTATTAACTAGTGAAGATTCTGAAATCAGCTTAAATAGATACTATGCAGAAACAATATTTGGAAGAATAGATTTTAGAACAATATATAGATCAGGAAATAATAATAGAGTAATTAGCACTGAAGAACAAGAAATACTTATTAGTTATTTTGAATCTATTAATTGTGAAAGAGTATATAATGCCTTTTTAGAAGCTGGAATTAATGAAAATGATATTCCATATTATTTCATTAATTTAGTTTTAAATCGAGGTATTGGTGGGTTTTTATTAGAACAATTAGATGAAGTTGAAGATATAAACAAGTTAATAAAAGATAATATTCATTTAATAAATAAAAAAGTATCAGTATATAGATTAGATAGATTATTTAAAATTACTGATGAAGTAATGGTAGATGGATTACTTGTACCATTAAGAGATTATCAAGATTTAGCTGTTAAAAAGTTAGATTTGATTTATGAAAGAAAGAATTTCGCAGGTGTCGTATTACCTACTGGTGGGGGTAAATCATTTGTTGCGATGACAGAAATGTTAAAAAGAAGAAACGAACCAATGATTTATTATGCTCCAAGAAGAAATATCTTATATCAAATACAAGAACATATTATTAGAAATATATGTGGATTAAGAATATTAAGTGAAGAAGAAGAAGCTTATTATTTAGGCAGTGAATTACCTATACCTGAAGGAACAATATTATTTTCTGATATAGAGCAAAGAATAAGAGAAGTATTTCCATATTTAGAAATGAAGTGTTATAACGAAGTACTAGATAAGGATGAAGATTTCTTTAAAAATAAAAATTGTAGTTTTATTATATTAGATGAGGCACATAGAATAGCTGGCGATGAATCTAGAGAAAAAGGCGCTCTAAAATTTCAAAGAGGTATAATGGAGTTAATTAGAAATAATCCAAACGCAAAAGTACTAGCTATTACAGCAACTCCAGTTAGAGATGTAGATAGTGTTGATGCTATTAAGAAATATGCCAGAGTATGTGGTTCTTATACGGCTGAAGAAATAAGAAATGGTAATTATCTAGCTATTAATATGGAAGCACCAGAGGCTATGCAAAGTGGATATATAGTTACACCAAATGTTGTAACATTTGATTATACTTTAGAAGAATCTGACGAGTATAAAACAGTTAAAGCTATGTATGAAATGGAAAGAGATCCATTTTTAAAAGAAAGATATAGAATTGTATATGAAGGAATGCGTGAAATAATTTCTAAGGGAAAGAACTTAGGAATAGATAAAATAATTGAAGAAGCATTAGTTAGTAATAATAAACCTAAGAATGGTAAATATATTGTCTTTTTACCAAGAAATGAATTTCCAGCAATGTCTACAGAAGAATATATTAGAATGAGAATGGCTGAAATAGTTTCATATTTTAAAGGTATAGATCCTGATGCTGAAGCTAGTTATTTATTTAGTGGTAGACAAGATAAGAGTCAAAATGAAAAAGCGATAAGAAAATTTCAACAGAAATCACCACATCTACAATTAATATTTTCAATCGATATGTTAAATGAAGGAAGTCATTTTGATGATGTTGATGGTGTATTATTATTTAGACCATTAACTCCAGGTAATAAAATATTATATTCACAACAAACTGGTAGATGTATTTTCTCAATTGATCCTGAAACAAAATTAGAACTTTCTAGAATACCTATAATATTTGATTTATATAATAGTTATTTATCACAAAATATGAATAGAGAAGTAAATAGACATAGTAATAGTTCTGATTTAGATATAATGAGAAGGGCAGAATACTGGATATATAAACATAAAAGATTCCCTGATGTAGATAGTGATTCTACTACAGAAGTAAAGGTAGCAGCAGCATTAAAAAGAATTCAATTAAAATATGAAAGATATGTATCTGAACCAGAATTATTAGATAGATTAGGTGAAGAATCTTTATTTCAAATAAAAGAAATAATTAGAATAGGTAAAAATATAGATTTATGGATGGTAGATATACCTGAAAGAAAACAAGCAAATGATGTTGTTGATGCATATAGACTTAAAGGTACTCAATTAACTTTTATAGAATTATATAAACAATTTGAAGAAAT
Organism: Bacilli bacterium; assembly: GCA_017511805.1. GTDB lineage: Bacteria > Bacillota_I > Bacilli_A > RF39 > UBA660 > RUG13038. Next base: position 462,539 of record JAFWJA010000015.1, on the reverse strand, counting down.
GAATCAATTTGATTTTTCAACTAGACCTGCATCTAGTAGAATAATTGCGGCATTAAATGTATTAGAAATATTTGAAGAATATGGTGTTGAAATATCACCTTCGTTATTTACTGAGAAATCTACTATTCAAGATATATTAAGTAAATTAGACTTTGATGTTAGAAATGCAATTTTAAATCAATTAGAAGAGTCTTTAGGTTATCCTATAGGAAGAGAATATTTATATGTAAGGAAAATGTATTATGCAGCACATCCTGTATTTAATGATTATAATCCAAAAATGTTAAATAGATTGGGAATATATAAACCATTTGTAGAAGATAAGAAAATAGGTAAAAGTCAAGAATGGGTAACTTTAATTGATGAAAATGGATTTATAGTAAAAGGTCCTAAAAAGCATTTGAGTTTACATAGTGCTACTGGTACTAGATATAATGAACAAGGATATGATATTACAGGTATAGATGAAAAGAACTTTAGACAAAATGAAGTATTAAATAAATATCATTTTGATAGAGATGGATATTATTACGAATTAGATTCAGATAATCATTATGTGAAAACAGATTCTAAATTAGATCCACGTGGGTTTGATATAAAGGGTGATTATTATGAAAAAGATGAGAATGGTGTCTATAAAAAGATAGGTAAATTAGATAGACATGGATTTAATATTGATGGTATTTATTGTCGTTATAATAGTGATAATGAAATAGTAGTAACTGGTTCTATGATAGATGAATTTGGTTTTACAGTAAGAGGAAATTATACAGCTAGATTAGTTGGTAGTAGTTCTATTGAAATGGAAGATGGTTTAGTTACAATATCTAATAGAACATTATATAGAAAAAGAATTGAAAAATATCCTAATGGTAGAAAATGTGACAGAATTGAAACTGATTTACCATATGATTTTCACTATTTTGATAGAGATGGATATTATTATGAATTAGGAGAAGATGGAGAAAGACATAAAACAGATAGAAAGTATAATGATAGATTCTTTGATAGATTAGGAAGATATTATGAATTAGGACCAGATGGTAAGAGATATCCAAGTGCTACAAGAAGATGGGATGATCATTTCTTTGGATTAGATGACTTTTATTATGAAGAAACACCTACTGGATTTGTAAAAACAAATAGTAAAAAGGATAAAGATGGATTTAATAGACAAGGATTAAAAATAATTAATATAATTCCAATTAAGAATAGTGAGGCTTTTGATAGAGATGGATTCTTATATTTATATGATCCTGTTGAAAGAAATTATAAAAAAGTAATACCTGAAACTAAGATAGATCAATATGGCTTTGATAGTAATGGAGATCATCATGTTAAAGATGCAAATGGTAATTACACAGAAGAAATTGATGGAAGACTTACACCTAATGGTTATGATATTGAAAGAAGAAAAATAGGAAAAGCAACAGATGAAAGAGGTTTTAATATAGATAATCTTATAAGTGTAAATGGTAAGAGAAGAGCATATGATAGAGATTTCTTTGATGTAGATGGATATTATTATTCATTTACAGAAGATAGAGATGTATTTATTAATAAGTTTATGGAATATGTAGAATGGCATGTCGGACCTGGTAAAAAAACTGTTACTACTATTGAATTATTAACACAATTTTTAAATCATTATAAAGAACCTTTATTTAAAACAAATAAAAAATATAATTATAGATTCTTTGATTGTGACGGTTATTATTGGAAATTAGTAGTTGAAGATGGTAAGAAAAAAAGAGTTAAAACTAAATCTAAGGTAGATCCAAGAGGCTTTGATGCTTCAGGAAGACACTATGTATTGAATCCCGGACCACCAGCAAAATATGTACTAGATATGGTACATCCAAATGTAGATGAAAATGGATTCGATGCTTATGGATTCTATCATAAAAAATCAAGTCCATTTGGAAAAAATAGACAAATATCTTATATATTAACAAGTAAATTATATGATGAACATGGGTTTGATAAAAATGGATTTTATTGTGAAGAAAGGTTAAATCCAGATACAGGAAGATATATGGTTTATCGTACAAATAGTAAATGCGATAAACATGGATTTGATAGAAATGGATTTTATCATGAAATAGATTCTGATGGAAAAAGAAAAAAAGAATCATCTGGAAGATTATATGATGAAAGGCATTTTGATATAGATGGTAATTATTGCATTGTTAATGCTAGAGGGGAAATAATAGGTAGAAAACCTACTCATCCATCGGGTTTTGATATTGATAAAATATGTTATGCTACAAAAAAAATTGTTGATGAACATGGGTTTGATATAGATGGATTCTATTGTGAAGAAAAAATAAATCCATCTACAGGTGTAGTTGAATATATTAGAACGACTTCTAGAATTAATTCATATGGTTTTGATAGAGAAGGATTCTATCATGAAATAGGACCAAATGGAGAAAGAAAAGAAGAATCAAGTGGTAAAAAAGAAAATACACGTGGATTTAAATCTAATAAAATAAATACATCAACAAATTCTTATGTAGATGAAAATGGATTTGATATAGATGGCTTATTCTATAGCAATTATAGTGAAGCTCATAGCTCTAAAAATGATGATATTCCTGAAGATTATAAGCCTAGAGTTTATAATAATAGATTCTTTGATGTTGATGGATATTATTATGAAGAAAATGAAGAAGGAATTCGTGTTAAAACAGATAGAAAATATGATGATTATGGCTTTGATTTATCAGGCTATTATTGGAGTTTAAATGCTGATGGAACAAGAATTAAAACTGATAGTAGATATGATGAAAATGGATACGATTCTCGTGGGTTTAATAAAAAAGGAATAAATAGAGAAACTAATAAAAAATACGATAAAAGAGGTTTTGATTCAAAAGGTGTTAATAAATATACTAATACTGAATTAGACATATTTGGTAATAATATAAATGGTGTTAAAATATCAAATGGAAAAGCAGATTGTAAAATGCTTATTCTGAATAATGATTCATCTATTCAAAATACAGTAAGTAATTATTTAACATCAAATGTTTCTGTTAATGATTTTATTGATAATATGGATGAATCTGCTTTTGATACGTATATGTCTAAAACTGAAAAACGAGCATTCTTCTTTAAAATGATTTTGGCAGCAATTATTAAATATGATAGTGTTAAAGAATTAGCTATTAGTAAAATTGAAAAATTATCAGAAAAGTTAACTGAATTACAAGAAAGAATAGAAAAACTAAAGCAAGAAATAAATTCTTTCACTCCTGGAACTGACATGAATTCTAGAATTGAATATCAACGACTAATAAATAGATTAAAGAAAGAAGAGTCTGATTTAAAATTATTAAAGGAGGAAAAGAGCAAGATTTCAAAAATGCTTTAAAGTATTATGAAAGAAGAATTATACAAAGAAATTTTAAATGATAAATCTAAAATGAAAGATTTAGATTCAAACGAAATTGTTGAGTTAATTGACTACTTAGATTCTAAAGTAGAAGAATCTGAAAAAAATATAGAAGAACTTAATAAAATGTTAGATGAACTAATGAAAAAAGAACAATAATTATTGTTCTTTTTTTATTCTTCATATTTTTTTCCTTGATAAGAATCTCTTCTTACCATTTCTTTATCTATTTCGTTTAGTACACCAAATTTTTTTATTAACCAATCTGGTTCGACTAGTTCTTCTTTAATAGGATCACCAGTAATTCTATTAATAACTATATCATCTCTTAAATATTCTAATTGATCACAAACTATATCTACATATTCTTCTTTAGTTAGAATATGAAAATTATCTTTTAGATATTGTTTAAACATAGTAGTATCTTTTAGAATATGAAGCATATGTATTTTTATACCTAGTATCTTTTTATGAGATAGGTATTTTGCAGTATTAATCATATCTTCTTTAGTTTCAAAAGGTAAACCATTAATGATATGTACAACTACATTAATATTTCTTTTATTTAATTCACCTAAGCAATCTTCAAATTCTTTTAAAGTAGAACCTCTATTAATATATTTAGCTGTTTTTTCATTAATAGTTTGTAGTCCTAGTTCTATAACTAAATCTGTTCTTTTATTTAAATCTTCTAAGTAATCATATACTTCAGGTGTTATTGAATCAGGTCTAGTTGCAATATTAAGTCCAATAACATTATCTTGTTTTAGAATTAATTCATACTTTTCTTTTAATTCATCAAGTGGAGCATATGTATTAGTGTTTGCTTGAAAATACCCTATATATTTAGCTTTAGGCCACTTTTTTAGCATTACATTTTTTACGTCATTAAATTGTTTTACTAAATCATCAGTTTTAATTTTTTCACCAGAACCATTTAGACAATATGTACATCCACCAAATCCTTTTGTACCATCTATATTTGGACATGAAAAATTAGCATTTAAACTTACTTTAAATACTTTACACCCATATTTCTTTTTAAAATAATAATTTAAAGTATGATATCTTTTATTATCTAGACTATATTTAAACATTTTTTTCACCTAATGTTATTATACCATTTAAATATATTTATTGTTAACTATAATAAAAAGTGCTATAATAAATATATATATTAGTATAGGTGGGAGTTATATGAATAATTTTTACAAAATTGATACAAATTTATTAGATAGTGTTAGTAATAGTCTTTCAACTGAAAAGACTAGTTTTGTTAATGGAACAAGGAATATTTTTTCTACATCTTATTTAGCTAATTGTTCTGATTCCGAAATACAATCTATGAAAAATAAATTAAATGAACAATATTCTACAATTGAAAAAAGTTATAATTCAATAGCTAATTGGTTAAATGATTATATAAGTGATGCTAATAGTGTAGAACAATGTCTAATAAGTGGAAAAAATAATATAAAAGATAGAGAAGTATCAAGAGAAATGGATTCAATATTAAAAAACAAAGAAGTAGAAATAGAAGTATCACCAGTTTTAGAAGAATTAATTAATAATAAACCAAAATATGAAAAATTACCATTGATTACAAATAAAAACTCTAGCCCTTCAAATTCATTTGAACCATTACCATTCATAACAGGACCAAATGAAAAACAAAACAACGTTGAATTATATGGTGCAGATCAAATGGTATATAGGCCAGGAATAGATAAAAATGAAATTGATGATATGGTATATAGAAAAGGGAAAGAACATGCAACTTTAGAACTATATAGTGATGAAATGGAAAAACCAGAATATGATGAAAGAGGATTTGAGATAAATAAAACTGAAGAAATAGATTTAGAAGCAATAAAAGAAGAAAATCAAGCATTATTAGATAGCATAGAACCAATAAGAATAGATTTAGAAAATCAAATTGCAGAATTAGATAAGGAGCTAGAAACACTATCTGAACTTAAAAAAAAGTATATTTCATCAAAAGATGATACTCCATATAATCCTAATGATCCAGAATACCAAAGAATAGTAAAAAGACTAACGGAAATACTTGAGAAAAGAAGAGAATTAGCAGAATCATTATCTACAATTTTAATGTTTGAACAGCAAGTGCAAAATAATTTAGATTTAATTCCTTATATGGAAATAGAAATGAGCGATGATTATAAAAAATTTGTAAGTGAGTATGAAGCATCAAAAGAATATATAGGACCAGATGCATTAAAGACAGGTGTAAATAGATGGGATCATCTAGCAGATTATGAAAAAAATGGTGAAGGTGGATATGTTTATAAACTGAGAGAGGGAGAATTTGAAACAGAAATAAAAGTAGAAGATTTCTCAAAATACGCAACAGAAGCAGAAAAAAATATGTATCACTATTTATGTCAAACACAATCACTGGAAAAAGCAAATGAATATTTATTAAAAAAGGTTGACCAAATAAATATGATGAAAGGTGCTGAACTTGCTAATTATGATCTTTCTGAAATAAAGACTACTATAGCAGAAGAAGAAAATGCAGATAGTGCTATAGAAGCAGCATGGGCAGGATTAAAGAATTCGTTCCAAGCATGGGGAATGGGATTGCTAGATGGAACAGAGAATTTTGCTACAGGATTTGCTAAATGGTTTTCAAAAGATAAGCATATGAGTGCAGAACAATATTCAAAAATAATAGTTGCACAGTATTTAACAGAACATAAATATGGAACACATTATGAAGTAGGAACAGTAACAGGTAATTTACTTCCAGCGATAGCAGTGTCATTAGTATCAAGATCAGCAGCATTAGGTATGGCACTTCCAGCAGAAGTTGCAGCTACTTATGGACAATTTGCAGGTGTAGTATCAATGGGATTATCAGCAGGAGGAAATGCAAAAGAATATGCAATGCAGCATTTAGGAGCAACTGAATCATCAGCATTATTATATGGATTATTAATAGGAACAAGTGAATCTGTTTTAGGAAGGTTCTTAGGAAAGATACCAGGATTAAGTGCAGAAGCTGGTTTATCAATAAAGAGTCTTTTAATGGAAGGATTAGAAGAATGGTCACAAGACTGGATAGCCGCAGGTTTACAAGCAGTTATGTATGATAAAGAAATAAATTTTGATGAATTAAATGAAGAATCTATGAAATCATTCTTTATGGGAGTATTAATGGCAGGAGCCATGAATGGTGCTAATGCAACTGTTGATTTAATAATTAATGGACAATCTATGCAAATTGATGTTGAATATTTAATTAATAAGTTTGAAGAAGGTGAATCTGTTGAAGATTTATATAATAGTTTAAGCTTAGATGGATATGTTGCAATAGCTGATAATGTTTTACGCTCAAAAGGTAAGAGTGAAGCACAAATAGCTATGTATAAAAGTAAGTATGGAAATCTGATTGATTATGTAAATTTTGTTGCAAATGCATTCCCTAGTTCATGGCCAAACTTAAATACACAAGCTAAACCAAATGTAATATCAAATGGAGGAACACCAAGAGTAGTTGGAAATAATAATAATAATAATAATTCATTATCAACTGCAGAAATATCTAATTTAAAAAAATTGGGTGTTCCAGATACATTATTAAAAAATTATAATGGTAGAAAAATAATAAAAAGTATGAACTTTGACGGAGAAGTATATGTATTTAGATTACAAGGAAGGAGTTATTATATTCAAACTAATTTTGATTCTACTAAAGCAAGTTATAATGTAGGTGAAGCAATAAAAACACATACTAATGCAATTTCAAAATATAATGAAATGTATAAGAAAGTTAAGGAATTTTATTATGTTTCTGATTATTCTCTACATGAAGCAACAGTAGCTAAAGAATTAGGTTTAAATGGTAATTATGTAATACCACAAGCCAATAGCAATGACGCTGTAATAATATATGGAAGATGGGAAACATCATCAACGGGAGAAATTATACATGAAGGGGCTCATAATTATGATAGAAATGATAGAGGTAGAATAGGTATTTTTTCAGGATCTAAAGAATATATTGATGCAGTTGCAAAAGATGGTAATTATCCATCTACATATGCAGAAAAATATTATGAAACATATAAGAATTATACGGAAGATTGGGCTGATTTTTGTAAGGAATTTCGTAAAAATCCGCAAGAAGCAACTGAAAAATATCCTAATAGAGTTTCTTATTTGAAAAATTATCATCCAAAATTGTATCATGAATTGTTAGGAAAGTAGAGGTTTTATGGAAAAAATAGAGATAAATAAAAATGGAATTAGTTATATTATAGCACGTTATTATGATGAAGAATTGAATGGAACAACAAAGGAAAATGCTAAGGTGGTATATGTTGATAACTATGATAAAAATGATAATTTAATTAAAACGATAAAAATGGTTAAAAATGATGAACCGGATATTGTAGAAAAAAACAGAAATAAAAATTTACAATAGTTTACATTTGTTTTTAAAAAAATGTCTTGTTATTAATAAACAAGATATTTTTTTTGTTATAATTATAATACAAAGGATAGAGGTGGTAGTATGAAAAGAATAATAAAAATAACATTAACTGTTTTTATATTTTTATCATGTGTATTACCATATATTAATCCAATCAAAGTAAAAGCATTACAATCAACATATACATATGCATATATAGATACAGATGATTTAAGTACTAGAACATGTCCTAGTACTAGTTGTGATAGAGTAAGACATGATGAAGGTGGAATTATTTGGCTTAATAATCCTAGGGTTGTTGAAATAACTGAATTTGTTGGTGACTGGGTTAAAGTTAAATATAATTATTGGGGATTTACATACGAAGGATATATGTATAAAGAATATCTTGGAGGAATTAAAACAGTAACATTAGACGCTAATTACGCAAATAGTTTAGTTGCTAAAGGGTTCCCAGATAGTTATGTGGAAAAATTAACTAAGATGCACGCAATACATCCAAACTGGAATTTTGAAGTATCTAGAGTAGGAACTACATTAGATTACGCAACTAGTCAAGAATATAATCCAATTTATAAAAATTTAATTAGTACAACTAATACATCACAATTATCAACAGATCCAGCAGCATATAATGGTTCTTATGTTCAATTTGAACCAGGTTGGTATGCTCCTAGTTATCAAACATTATCATATTACTTAGATGCTAGAAACTTCTTAGATGATAATAGTATATTTATGTTTGAACAATTATCTTATAGTGATTCACAAACTGAAGCAATAGTACAATCATTATTAAATGGATCATTCATGGCAGGTTCTTATAACTATAATGGTCAAACTTATACATATGCAAGAACATTTGTAGAAGCAGGTAGAACATATGGAGTTAGTCCAGTTCATCTAGCTGCTAGAGTATTACAAGAACAAGGAAGAAATGGTAGTGCTACTACTGATATGTCAAGTGATGGAAAAGTATATCACAATTACTTTAACTTTAATGCATATGGTAGTTCAGTATCAGAAATTGTTAGTAATGCATTAAGTTATGCTAAAAGAAGAGGATGGGATAATCCGTATTCAGCAATCTTTGGTGGAGCAGAAGATATATCAGATGGTTATATAACTAATAATCAAGATACATTATTCTATCAAAAATTTAATTTAGTTGGATATTCAAGTAAATATTCTCATCAATATATGGCTAATATTCAAGCTCCTTATTCAGAAGGATATTCAAGTTATTATTCATATTTCTATGCAGGTTTAATAGATAGTGCATTCACATTCAAGATTCCTGTATATGACGGTATGGGAGCAGGAACTTATATAGCAACTAAATCAAATAATAATAATTTAAAATCTTTATCAATTGATGGTTATTCAATGTATCCAGCATTTGATTCAGGTATAACTTCATATTCAGTAGATGTAAATAGTACAACAACTAGTGTTAAAGTTTCAGCTGAAGTAGCAGATTCTAAAGCTAAGTTATCTGGAACTGGTAATATTACATTAACAGGTTCAAATACAAATATTCAAATTGAAGTTACTGCTGAAGATGGAAGTAAGAAGACATATAATATTTATGTTAATAGAAGAGCAGAGAGTAGTGAAACTCCAGAACAAATTGTAAAAGATATAGGTTATAAAGTAGATGAAGATTATATTAGTGGTATGAAACAAGGTAGTGATTCAGCTACTATAGTATCTAATATTAAGAAGTATTATCCAGGTGCAACTGTTAAGATTTATGATTCTAACAATAAAGAAATAAGTAATGGAACTGTTGCTACTGGTCAAAAAGTTAGTGTTACAAATAATGGTTCAACTAAACAATTTACAGTTGTAGTTTATGGTGATACTAATGGTGATGGCAAAATAACAATTGGTGATTATGCTAAGATTAAATCACAAATAACAGGTAAATTAGATATGGTTAATGAATATTTAAAATCAGCAGACACTAATAAAGATGGTAAAGTAACAATAGGTGATTATGCTAAAGTAAAATCATTCATTACAGGAAAGATATCAAATATAGATTAGGGGGATAATTATGAGAAAGAAATTTAAGTATTTATTAGTTTTATTATTATTGGTAATTCCATATAACAAAGTATTTGGATTATCAGTATCAATATCATGTTCTTCAAGAGGAGAGGTATATGTAGGAGATACATTTGATGTAACTATATATGGTTCTGCTTCTGAAGAAGCATATTGGCAAAGTGATTATGTTTCATCATCAGGCAATATAAGATCAAATAGTGGTAGTGGATCAGTATTTAGTGATTCCGCTAGTTCTTCATTATCGAAGACATATAGTTTTACTGCTACATCTGAGGGAACTGCAACAGTTAGTCAATCATTTATGGTATCAGATGAACAAGGTAATGATGCAGAATATACATCAAACACATGTTATATAAATGTTATTCAACCATCATCACCAAGTCAATCTAGTTCATCTGTAGGAGCAGATATTACTGGTGTTTATAATTATGATGATGATTATACAAACGATGATTCTACTCCTCAAGTAGATGAATCATTAAGTAATGACAATTATTTAAAAAGTATTACTGTGGATAAAGGTAAACTAAGTCCAGAATTTAATAAAGATAAAACAGAATATTCTACTATGGTAGATGGAGATGTTGATAAAATTAATATCTCAGCAGAGATAGATGACTCTAAAGCATCTATGAGTGGAACTGGAGAAAAAACATTAAATGAAGGTTTAAATAGATTTGAAATAGAAGTAGTTGCAGAAAATGGTGAAAAAAGAGTATATGTAGTTAATGTTACTAGAAAAGAAAAAGATCCAATTGAAGTAACTATTAATAAAAAGAAATATACTATATTAAAAAAAGAAGGTTCTCTAAGAGTACCAGAAGGATTTAAAAAGACTACAATTACTATTGATAAACAAGAAGTAGTAGCGTATAAAAATGATACTACAGGTTATTTAATAGTAGCCTTAGTAGATAGTGATGGTAAAGCTTCTTGGTTTAAATATAACCAAAGTAATTCAACATATTCAAAATATAATGAATTAAATATAAGTGGAATTAAATTAATATTATTGGAACCAAAAAAAGAAGATATACCATATAAGTATTTTAAATTAGATTTTGAAATAAATAAGGAAGAGATAACTGGTTATGCATTAGAATATAATTCACCATTTAGATTAGTTTATGGTTTAAATATTAAAACTGGTGAAAGAGGATTCTATTTATATGATTCTAAAGAGAATACTTTACAAAGATTTTATAATGTACAAGTAAATATTTATACAGATTTAGTTAAAAAAATGGAAATATTAGGTATAATATTATTATCAATAATACTAATCTTTGGAGTTATAATTGTATGTCAATTCATGTTAAGAAAGAAAATAAAGAAATATGTTGCTAATCCAAAGGTTGAAGAAGAGAATATTGATTTAAATTTAGATGATGGTTTTGATGATTTAGAAGAAATAGAAAAGGCTAAAAAGAAGAAAGAAACTAAAGAAGAAAAGAAACAAAAAGAATTAGAAAAAACTGCAAGACAAGAATTTACAAAGACAGTTAAATTAGAAATGGAAAAAGATTATCAAGAACAACCATTAACAAAACAAGAATTAAAACAAAAGAGAAAAGCAGAAAAAGAAGAGTTAAAGAAAGCTCGTAAAGAGTTTTTAGATTAGGAAAGGAGAAGGAATATGGTTTTTATTATAGTAGCAGTATTATTAGTTACAATGTTTATTTTATCTTATAGTAAGTTTAGACAACAAACTTATAAAACAGATAAAGAGAGAGTAAAAAGTATGCAAGTATTTGCACTATCTTGGTTTTTAGTAGCAGTAACTGCTGTTGCAGTATACTTTGCAATTTGCTATTTTACAGGATATGATTTTTTACCTGGTATGTAATTGCTAAAACTGTAAATAATATAAATACATGATAGTAGATATGTAAGAAAAGAAATATGCGGGATGCTATTTCTTTTTTTCTTTTTATTATATTAATTTTTCTTAATAAATGATATAATGAAAGTATGTAAGTGAGGTTGTAAAAATGCTAAAAAGTGAAAAATATAATTCTATTTTTAATAAGTTTATATATTTCTTTCTTTTATTTAGTCCTTTTATAGATGCATTAACTGGGATATTTAAAAAGAATTTAGATCTTCCTTTTTCGATTGGATCAATAATTAGAGGATTATTTTTAGTATTAGCATTTATTTGGTTAATTAAAAATTATAAGAATAAAAGAATACTAGGTATATTTCTTATTTATGTATTTTTAGCTATTTTATATTATTTTGGATTATATAAAAATAATTTAATGAATGAAGTAAATAATATTTTATATATATTTTATTTACCAATTTTAATGTTATTTTTTAGTAAGTACAATAATGAAAAAATAAATGATAAATTAATTTTAAAAATATATTTATTATATTTAACATTAATAATAGTTCCATACATTTTTGGAATAGGATATAATTTATCAGATAGTTATGTTAATAAAGAAGGTTATTTTGGCTTATTTTACGCAGGTAATGAATTAAGTGCTACATTAGTTATACTAGGTGTTATAGCTCTTAATTACGTTAATAAATCTAATAATTTCTTGTTAAAAATAATTACTTATGCTGAACTATTTGTATGTATATTCTTAGTAGGTACAAAAACATTATTTATAGGTACTATTGTAACTTTATTATACTTTTTAATAAAATATTTTATGTTTTCAAGAGTATATAAATATAAAAAATCTAGAAAACTAATGTTTATTATTCCGGTATTATTTGTAATATCGCTTATTATAATTATTCCAAGAACACCTATGATGAAGAATATTAATACTACATTAGATTATTATAATATTAAATCTTTTAGTGATTTAGGTAAAATTGAAACTATAGATAATGTAATATTTAGTAATAGATTAAGTAATCTAAGTAAAGCAAATAAAGAATATATGAAAGGTGAGGCTAAAACTTTCATATATGGTATTGGTAAAACAGGAATTGAAAAGAATAGTGTTATAGAAATAGATATATTTGATATTTTTTATAGTATAGGTATATTTGGTTCTATGATTTATATACTTTTAATGTTATTTACTATTAAGTTTAATTATTTAGATGATAATTATAAGTTTGCTGCCGTTATGATGATAATTATTTCTTTATTATCAGGTCATGTATTAATAAAACCAATGGTTTCAATCTATATAGCAGTTTTATATATATTATCTAAAAATAGAGTTGAAATGGAAAAGAAAAGAATACTATTAGTTTCTAATATGTATCCTGGCGAAAAATATAAGTATTATGGATCTTTTGTTAAAAATACTGAAGAAATATTATCTAACAATGGATTTGTTGTAGATAAAGTAGTTATTACTAAACAAAATGAAAAGATAGCTAAATTATTCTCATATATCTATTTACATGTAGGTACAATCTTAAAAGGTATGTTTAATAATTATGACTATATATATGTTCATTTTATTTCACATTCTTCTTTAGGTGGAGTATTTGTTAAAAAAACAAGTTTTAATACTAAATTAGTATTAAATGCACATGGTAATGATATTATTTCTGATTATGATGATAATCAAAAGAATATAAAGAGAAGTAGTAGATATATTAAGAATGCTGATAAGATAGTATGTCCATCTAAATACTTTAAAGATATAATTGTTAAGAATTATAATGTTTCAAAAGATAAAGTATATGTTTATCCTTCTGGAGGAGTTAATACAGCTGTATTTAAGAAAATTGATAGAGAAGAGGCTTTATCTGAAGCTAATCTACCTAAAAAATATAAGTATATTGGTTTTGTGTCTAGAATAGAAAAAGATAAAGGCTATGATGTTTTCTTAAAAGCAATTAATGAATTAAGAGATAGAAAAGAAATAAAATCTGATGAGAAGTTTATTGTTGTAGGAGCAGGTTCAGAAGAAGATGAATTTAATAAACTTGTTGATGAATTAAATGTAAGAGAATATCTAGAAGTTAGAAATATGGTATCTCAAGAAGAATTGATTAATATATATAATTCCTTAGATATATTTGTATTTCCAACTTATAGAAGAAGTGAGAGTTTAGGTCTAGTTGGACTAGAAGCTATGGCATGTGAAGTACTTGTAATAGCAAGTAAAAACTATGGACCTACTGACTATGTTGTAGATAATAAAAATGGTAAGTTCTTTAATCCAAAAGACTATAAAGATTTAGCTGATAAGATTTTAGAGATGAAGAAATTAAACAATGAAGAAAAGAATAAAATGAGGAAGAAAGCTAGGGAAACAGCAATTAAATATGATTCTAAGAATACAAAAGAATTAATTCTAAATGTTTTTAAGGAGTAATATATGAAAAAGAAAAAGATATTATTGTTTGTTTTATTATTAATACCATGTATTGCATTTGAATTATTCTTTTGTAATTCTTTGTTTTTAAAGGGAAAATCTGGTTATGTATTTTCTTTTGCCAGAATTTTTCTTTATGCACTTTTGTTCTTTATAGAATATAAGATTAGTAATAGAATAATTAATAATAGATTAGATTATGAAAAAGAAAAGAAAAGAAACCTAATAGATTTCTTTTTCGTAATCTGTTTTTCTATTGTAATAATTGTTGATATTTTATTTATTGTATTAGGTAAAACTAATTTAATGAGTCAGGGAATAGTAATATCTTTATTATGTTATATTGCATTCTTATTCTTCTTTTATAGTAGTAATTATAAACTTAATATAATAATGATTTGTTGTGTTTGTTTTATTTATTCAATGGTAGTAACACCACAGCACGCAATTGATGAAACAACACATTTTGTATCGTCTTATAATTTATCTAAATTTGATTATAATTGGAGTAATGGTTATGAAATAGATTCTAATTTATATAAAATTACTCAATATAAAAACTATAAATATAATGAAGAATTATTTGTTCATTATAAAGCTGATGTTATAGATGGAAAAACTACCAATTATAAACCATATTCTATATGTAAATATCTATATATACCATCATCTATAGGAATTACTGTATCTAGATTGCTTGATGGAACAATTATGGATACATTTTATATGGGAAGATTCTTTAATGCTTTAACTACTCTTATTGGTATTGCCATATTGCTTAAATTAATTGATAAAAAGAAAAATGTTTATTTAGCAATTGTTACAACACCATATTTCTTATTACTAGGTTCTACATATAATGTAGATGCAATTGGTAATTTATCATTATTTATATTTGTGGCATATATACTAAAACTATATAAATCTAAAGATAAATATTTAACTAAAAAGAACGTATTATTTATAACTATTCTAATGCTTCTTATTACTTTATATAAGGGAGCATCATACTTTTTAATATTCTTATTATTGATTCTTATATATAAAAAGATACCTAAGAATAAAAAGTGGTTTATACCTATATACTTTATAGTATTCTTAGTATTAATATATTTACAAATGAAACCAGAAGCATTAAATACTGGTGATGTATCAGTAACTGGTACACCTGATCCAATGGAACAAATTAAATTCTTATTTAGTTCACCATTAAATATTGTAAAAGTATATGGAGGACACTTTATAAATTGTTTCCTTTCAGCTGGTTACTACGAAGGATTATTAGGAACACATTTTTATCCTTTATTTGCATCTTATATAACTTTACCATATATATTATTCTTATTATATATGGGATTAAGTTCAAATGAAGAAACTTATAGTAAGAAGACTAATATCTTAATTTTAATAACATCACTATTATTATTCTTCTTTACATCGACTGGTCTATATTTAGGTTATACAGGCGTAGGAAGATTAAATATAGAAGGATATCAAGCTAGGTATATGTATCCAATAATTTTATTATTACTTTTAATAATAGGTAATAAAAGAATAAATATATTAAAAGACAAAAAATATGATATAATAAACTATAGTCTAATATTATTTCTAAATATGTTGTTTATATTTATAATAGTGTACACAAGTATAAATGAAGCATGGTTTTAGAAAAGAGGTACAATATGTCAAAAATAGGAATGATTATTTTAAATTATAACGATTATGAGACAACTAATGATTATTTAAATAAAATTAAAAATTATAAGTCATTAAATAGAATTATTGTTGTTGATAATAATAGTAATGATAATTCTTATGAAAAACTTAGCAAAATGAAGCATGATAAGATAGATATAATTAAAACAGATAGTAATAAAGGTTATGCTTATGGTAATAATTTTGGAATTAATTATTTAAATGAAAAATATGATGTAGATTATATTATTATTTCAAATCCTGATATTAGTGTTACTGATAAAACAATAGAGAGACTAGCTAAAGATTTAGATAATAATAGTGATATTGCTTTAGTTGCGCCTGTTATTAATCAATTAGAAGAAAAAATAAGAGGTTGGAGATTACCAAAGATTAAAGATGAAATACTAAGTAATATTAATTGGTTTCATAAAAAAGTAGAAGAAAATCTTAGATATTCTGATGAAAAGTATTCTGGTAATCTAACAAGAGTAGAAGTAGTATCTGGTTGTTTCTTTATGATTAGAAAAGATATTCTTAGTTTAATTGGGAATTTTGATGAAGGAACTTTCCTTTATTATGAAGAAAATATAATAGGTCAAAAATTAAAAACAATTGATAAAAAAATATTTATAGATAATGAAGCTGAAGTAACACATAATTTATCTGTAAGTGTTGATAAGTCATATAATTCAATCAATAAATATAAAATATTAAAAAGAAGTCAAAAATATTATTGTAAGTACTATCTAAAATCAAAAATATTTGCTAATATATTACTTGGGCTTACTTATCGCATTAGTTTAATAATTGCGTATATAGCATGTTTCTTTAGAAATTTAAGGAGAAAAAAGCAATGAAAAATATAATTATAATAGGCGCAAGAGGATATGAAAAAGAATATGGTGGATGGGAAACTTTTGTTACTAATCTAATAAATAATTATAATGATAAAGATACTAAATTTTATGTACCTGAATTAAATCATAATAAGAATAATAGAAATACAGAAGTAAGAAATGGTGTTGTTTGTCCACAAATATATGTACCAAAACGTGGTTCTATAACAATGTTTATATTTGCTATGAAGGCAGTATTATATTTTAAAAAGTTTATTAAAAAGAATAATTTAAAAAATGTAATAATGTATGTAGTAGGTTATAGAGTAGGACCTTTATTTACTTTTATTCATAGAAAACTAAATAAAATGGGTGTTAAAATCATTATAAATCCAGATGGTATTGAATGGAAAAGAGAAAAATGGAACTGGATGATTAAAAAGTATTTTAAATTATCTGAAAAAACAATGATTAAGGCATCTAATTATGTAGTTTGTGATAGTAAGAATATTGAAAAATATGTAAAAGAAAAATATCCAAAAAGTAAAACTACATTTATCGCATATGGCGCATATATGAAAGATGTTAAAGATATAGATAAAAAAACAAAAGACTTTATGGATAAGAATAAGATAGAAAAAAGAGAATACTATCTTATAGTAGGAAGATTTGTTCCTGAAAATAATTATGAATTAATAATAAAAGAATATATGAAATCTTCTACTACAAAAGATCTAGTTATAGTATCTAATGTAGAAAAGAATAAGTTTTATGATAAATTAAAACAAAAAACTAATTTTGATAAAGATGATAGAATCAAATTTGTTGGATCAGTATATGATCAAGATATATTAGTTAGACTTAGAAAGAATGCAAAAGCATATATTCATGGACATTCTGCTGGAGGAACTAATCCATCATTATTAGAAGCATTAAGCCTTACAGATGTTAATATATTATATAATGCTGTATATAATAAAGAAGTAGGAGAGAATGCTGCGATATACTTTAATAGTGATGAAGGATCTTTATGTAGACAAATAGAAACAGTAGAAAAGTTCAAGATAAAAGATCAAAATGAATATGGAAAAAGAGCAAAACAAAGAATAATGGATGAATATACATGGGAAATAGTAGTTAAAAAATATAAAAAACTATTTAATAAACTATTAGAATCTAAAAAAGTAGAGAAATAAACGTTTTTCAACAAATAACATACAATTTACGTTTATTTCTCTTTTTTTTATGCTTAAAAAGTTGACTTTTGCAACATTTTTGTAGTATAATGTATTCGGGAGGTTTTTTTATGAAAGGAATTATTCTTGCTGGTGGATCAGGTACTAGATTATACCCAATAACTAAAGGTGTAAGTAAACAATTACTTCCAGTTTACGATAAACCTTTGATCTATTATCCTTTATCTACATTAATGCAAGCAGGTATTAAAGATATTTTAGTTATAACAACTCCAGATGATCAACCTGGTTTTAAAAGATTATTAGGAGATGGAAGTGATTTTGGTATTAACATTAGTTATACCATTCAACCATCTCCAGATGGACTTGCACAAGCTTTTATTTTAGGTAAAGATTTTATCGGAGATGATGAATGTGCAATGGTTTTAGGAGATAATATTTACTTTGGTGATGGATTTGAAAATTATTTAAATGAGGCTGCAATGCAAGCTGAATTAGGTAATGCAACTATATTTGGTTGTGAAGTTCATGATCCAAAAAGATTTGGTATTGTTGAATTTGATGAAACTGGTAAAGTTCTAAGTGTTGAAGAAAAACCAGAAAATCCAAAATCAAATTATGCAATAACAGGTTTATATTTCTATCCTAAGGAAGTAGCTGAAAAAGCTGCTAATGTAAAACCATCAAAAAGAGGAGAATTAGAAATAACTTCTTTAAATGATATGTATTTAAAAGAAGGTGTTTTAAAAGCACAATTACTAGGTAATAGTTTTACTTGGTTTGATGCAGGATTATTCGATAGTTTAAATGATGCATCTAATTTAATTAGATCAGTACAACATAATAAAGATAAAATCATAGCTTGTCCAGAAGCAATTGCTTTTGAACATGGTTGGTTAAGTGTTGAACAATTAGATAATAGTGCAGATGTAATGAAAAAGAATAGTTATGGTGCTTATTTAAAGAAAGTATCTGATAATTATAAAAATAATAAAAAATTAACTTTAGAAAATAAATAATATTGGAGGTCTTTATGCAAAGATTAGATACTATTAATATTGGTGAAATATTACGTAATTCTAGGGAGAGTTTGGGTTACACACAAGAAGAAGTAGGAGAAAAATTAGGTCTAGGTAGAGATGCAATCATAAGAATAGAAAAAGGTACTAGAAAAATAACTATAGATGAAATAAAACTATTTATTAGTTTATATAACATTAATATTGAAGACTTGTTATTTGCAAGAACTGTTGAAAATGTTAATGCTAAAGGTATTATTCTAGCAGGTGGATCAGGAACTAGATTATACCCTATAACAAAAGGTATAAGTAAACAATTAGTTCCAGTATATGATAAACCAATGATTTATTATTCTTTATCTGCTCTTATGCTTGCAGGTATTAAAGATATATTAATAATAACTACTAAAGAAGACCAAGATAATTTTATAAAGTTATTAGGTGATGGTAAACAATTTGGTATTAATTTATCATATGCAGTACAAGAAAAACCAAATGGACTTGCAGAAGCATTTATAATTGGTGAAAAGTTTATAGGAGATAATCCTTGTGCTATGATCCTAGGAGATAATATCTTCTATGGTAGTGGTTTAAAAAGTGAACTTAATCAAGCAATAATAAACGCTAATAATGGTAATGCAACTATATTTGGTTATGAAGTTAAGGATCCAGAAAGATTTGGTATTATGGAACTTGATGAAAATAATAATGTACTAAGTGTTGAAGAAAAACCAAGTTCACCAAAATCTGATTATGCTATAACAGGATTATATTTTTATCCTACAGGTGTATCTAAATTTGCAAAAACTATAAAACCATCCGATAGAGGAGAACTAGAAATAACTACACTTAATGATATTTATTTAAAAGATAAAAAATTAAAAGCAAGATTATTAAATGAAGGTTATTCATGGTTTGATACAGGTACTTTTGATTCATTATTAGATGCTGCAAATATGGTTAGAACAATAGAAAATAATAGAGATTCTATAATATGTTCACCAGAAATAGTCGCATATAATAATGGATGGATTACAAAAGAAGAATTACTTCAATTAGCAAGTACAATGAAGAAGAATAGATATGGAGAAAAATTACACAAATTTGTAGAAAGTAAGGAGAATTAATATGGAAGAAATTAGAAGTAATAGTGTAAATATGAGTTATATTGAAAAAGCAGAAGCTTTACAAGAAAGACCAGAATTTAAAACATTAGGTATACAAGCAACTAATTTAAAAGATTGTTATGTTTTGACACCAAAGAAATTTGGAGATAATAGAGGTGCTTTAGGGCAAATAGATATTGAACCTCTTGAATTATTAGGATTCCAAGGATTAAAGAAAATAATTAAATCTGACAACCCATTAAGAGGTGTTATTAGAGGTATGCACTTACAAAAAGGATTTTCAGCACAAACTAAAGTTGTAAGATGTATTAGTGGTAAAGTAATGGACGTAGTAATTGATTTAAGAGAAGATTCAGAAACATTTGGACAATGGACAGGTGTAGAATTAACTCCTGAAAATGATAAATCATTATTCGTTCCAAGAGGATTTGCTCATGGATATTTAGCTGCTGAAGATAATACAAGTTTTTTATATTTTGTTGATAATGCTTATGATAAACCATCTGAAGCTGGTTTATTATATAACGATGAGGATGTTAATATAGATTGGAAATCTATACTAGAATCATATGAAATTAGTAATGATGAATTAAATTTCTCGGATAAAGATAAAAAACATCCTGGATTATATAGATTAAAAGAAATAGAAAAAGAAGAAGCAATTATGTTAAGACATGATATGATTATGAACATTAATCCAAATTATTTAAATGAAGAAAGTCAAAATAAATTATATGAATTAGAAAAAAGAATAAGTAATATTGATAGTTTATTAAATAATAAGGCAAATAAGAAATTAGTTTTAAATTCTAATAATTTAGGAGAGTGCTAATATGAGAGTTTTAGTAACAGGTGTAACTGGTCAATTAGGTTATGATGTAGTAAAAGAATTAAATGCTAGAGATCATAAATTTGTTTATGCTCCAACTAGAAGAGAAATGGATTTATCAGATGAACAAAGTATCATTTCCATTATGGAAAGTTATAAACCAGATGTAGTAATCCATTGTGCAGCATATACTTCAGTAGATAAAGCAGAAGAAGATGTACAAAATGCTTATACTATAAATGCTGGTGCTACTAGAACAATTTCTGAAGAATGTAAAAAACTAGATTCTAAATTAATATATGTTAGTACTGATTATGTATTTGATGGTACTAAAGATTTAAATGAAGCATATGAAGTGACTGATGAACCAAATCCACAAAATGTATATGGTAAAACTAAATTATTAGGTGAAATAGCTGCTTTAAATAATCCAAAAACTTATGTTGTTAGAACTTCATGGGTTTTTGGTAAAAATGGTAAAAACTTTGTTAAAACAATGTTAAACTTATCAGAAAAATATCCAGAATTAACAGTAGTAGCAGATCAATTTGGTAGTCCAACATATACAGTTGATTTAGCTAAAAGATTAGTTGATATGGCTGAAACTGATAAATATGGTTTATATCAAGTTAATAATAGTGGTTATTGTAATTGGGCAGAATTTGCTGATTATATATTAAAAGATACTGATACTAAAGTAAAACATGTAACAACAAAAGAGTATTATGCGCCACAATATGCTAAAGCAGAAAAAGAAGGTAGAGAACTTCATATAGCATATAGACCTAAGAATTCTAAATTAAGTAAACAAGCTTTAGTAGATGCTGGTTTTGAATTATTACCAGATTGGACTGATGCTGTTGATAGATATAAAGAAGAATTAAAAGAATTAAATAATGAAAATAATGTTAAAACTTTACAATTAAAATAAGGAGATAATTATGAAAATATTAGTAACAGGAGGAGCAGGATTTATAGGTAGTAATTTTATGCATTATGTAGTTAATGAATATCCAGATGATCAATATGTTTGTTTAGATGCTTTAACATATGCAGGAAATTATAACAATATAAAATCTTTAGAAGGAAAAAAGAATTATAAATTTGTAAAAGGGGATATAAGAGATAAAGAATTCATTGAATCTTTATTTGAACAAGAAAAATTTGATGTTGTGATAAACTTTGCAGCTGAATCACATGTAGATAATTCAATAAAGAATCCTAATATATTCGCAGATACAAATATATTAGGTACATTAACATTAATGAATGCTTGTAATAAATATGGAATAAAGAGATACCATCAAGTATCTACTGATGAAGTATATGGTGATTTACCATTAGATAGACCTGATTTACTATTTACAGAAAGTACACCAGTTCATACATCAAGTCCTTATTCATCATCAAAAGCTTCTGCAGATTTATTTGTACAAGCATATCATAGAACATATGGACTTCCTACTACTATAAGTAGATGTTCTAATAACTATGGTCCTTATCAATTTCCTGAAAAACTTATACCTAAGACTATCGCAAGAGCATTAAATGATGAACCAATACCTGTATATGGTACTGGTGAAAATGTTAGAGACTGGATACATGTTCATGATCATAACATTGGTGTAGATAAGATTGTTAGAGAAGGTAAAGTAGGAGAAGTTTATAACTTAGGTGGAAGAAGTGAAAGAAATAATCTTTATATAGTTAAAAACATATTAAAACAACTAGGTAAAGATGAAAGTCTTATTACTTTTGTAGAAGATAGAAAAGGACATGATTTAAGATACGCAATTGATTCAACTAAGGCTGAAACAGAACTTGGTTGGGATAGAAGTTATACTTTTGAACAAGGTATGGCTGAAACAATCGATTGGTATAAAAATCATAAAGACTGGATTGATAATATAGAATCTGGTGAATATAAAAAAGCATATAAAAAGATAAATAAATAATTTATCTTTTTTTTATTTTTCAATTAATTTACACTTATATTGATTAATTATTTGTATTTTTTTAAAAATATGCTATAATACTTGAGGTTAAAAACAAAGGGGATGTAGTAAATGAATACAAGAAATATTGCTATTATTGCGCACGTTGACCATGGTAAAACTACTTTAGTAGACCAATTATTAAAACAATCAGGTACATTTAGAGAAAATGAAAATGTAGCTGAAAGAGCAATGGATTCTAATGATATTGAAAGAGAAAGAGGTATAACAATACTTGCTAAACCAACTTCTATTAAATATAAAGATTATAAAATTAATATCTTAGATACTCCAGGACATGCTGACTTTGGTGGAGAAGTAGAAAGAATAATGCACATGGTTGATGGTGTATTATTACTTGTTGATGCTTATGAAGGTGTTATGCCACAAACTAAGTTTGTATTAAAGAAAGCTTTAGAAGCAGGTCATAAACCAATTGTTATTGTTAATAAAATAGATAAAGATACTGCAAGACCAAAAGAAGTTATTGATGAAGTATTAGATTTATTAATTGAACTTGAAGCAGATGAAGAACAATTAGAATTTCCAGTTGTTTATACATCAGCGATTAATGGAACTTCATCACTTTCTGATGATTTAAGTACTCAAGAACATACAATGGATCCAATATTTGAATTAATAGTTAATGAAATACCTGAACCAACTGGTAATAAAGATAATCACTTACAATTCCAACCAGCATTATTAGATTATAATGATTATGTAGGTAGAATTGGTATAGGTACAGTTGCGAATGGTACTATTAAAGTTAATGAAATGGTTTCATGTGTTAGATTAGATGGTACTATTAAGAAATTTAGAATACAAAAACTATTTGGTTATTTTGGGTTAAAGAGAATAGAAATAGAAGAAGCTTATGCAGGAGATGTTATTGCTATTGCTGGTCTTCCTGATATTGAAGTAGGTGAAACTATTTGTAATGAAGGTAAAGAAGAAGCACTTCCTAAACTTAGAATAGATGAACCAACACTTCAAATGACTTTTGGTACTAATTCTTCACCATTTGTAGGTAAAGAAGGTAAAATAGTTACTGCATCTAAAATAGAAGAAAGGTTAAGAAAACAAGCAGAAGCAGATGTTAGTTTAAAAGTTGAACAAAATGATCAAGAAAGTTTTATAGTTTCTGGTCGTGGTGAATTACATCTATCTATTCTTATTGAAAATATGAGAAGAGAAGGATTTGAATTAGAAGTATCAAAACCTAAAGTAATAGAAAAAGAAGTAAATGGTGTTATGTGTGAACCATATGAAGATGTACAAATTGAATGTCCAGAAGATACAGTAGGTCCAGTTATTGAAGCTCTTGGTAAAAGAGGTGGAACTATGGAAACTATGACTAATTTACCTGGTATAGTAAGATTAAATTATACTGTACCATCAAGAGGTTTAATTGGTTTTACAACTGACTTTATGACTATGACAAAAGGGTTTGGTATATTAAATCATACATTTAAAGAATATTTACCAAAAACACAAGCAGATGTTGGTGAAAGAAAACTTGGTGTATTAGTTTCTATGGAAAATGGTAAAGCAACTGCATATTCACTTGGTGCGCTAGAAGATAGAGGAGTTATGTTCATTGAACCAGGTGAAGAAGTATATGAAGGTATGATAGTTGGTGAAGCTAATAAAGATGCAGATTTAGCTGTAAATGTTGTAAAAGGTAAACAATTAACTAATACAAGAAGTGCTGGTAAAGATCATACAGTAGTTCTTAAAAAGACTAAAGCATTATCTTTAGAAGCAGCATTAGAATATATTAATAATGATGAGCTTGTAGAAGTTACACCATTAAATTATAGATTAAGAAAGAAGATTCTTAATACAGAAGAAAGAAAAAAATACGACGCTAAAATAAGAGAAAGTAAAAAGCAAGAAGTGTAAAGTACACTTCTTTTTTTTTTGACTTGAATCAAGTTATTTATTTATAATAATTATAAGGAGGATATAATATGAAAAAGAAGATAATAATTATTTCAATAATAGGAGTAGTAGTTATAGTACTAGGTATTTTATCTATACCTAAGAAGTATCATTTAACAGATGGAGGAACAATTAAGTATGAAGCAGTAACATGGTCTTATACTAAATATAATGCCTATCATCCTGATAATAAACTATTTGTTGGAGAAAAATTAACAATATTAGGTATTACATTTAAAGATACAACTAAAGAAGTAGATAGAGAAAACCCAGATAAAAATGCGATAACTGGTATTACTTCTTTTGAATGTGCTTATGGTAGTTATAATAATGGATATTATGATTATAAAATAGAAAAAGATAATAATAAAATTACTTTTGAAGCAAAAGGTACTAATGGTATAGATTTAGATGTAAAAAAAGAAATAACATCAAGTGATTTATCTAAATTAGAAAAAATATTAAATGATAATAAAGCATATAAATATAATAATATAGGTGAAAATAATAACGAAGTACTAGATGGATATAGCTTTGGAATATTTGCTATTTATGGTGATTTTAAAACATTATCTATAAGTACATATGGAACAAAATCAACTGAATTATCAAAACTAGAATCTGATCTTAAATCATTTTTTAAGTCATTAGAATAATAATTAAATAGGAGGATATAATATGAATAAAAAGAAAACAATTTTAATAACAAGTATAATTTTATTAATAATAGTTCTAACAGTAATAATCATGCTATTGTTACCAAAAAATAAAAGAGTAGAAGGAGTATATTACGTTAAAGTAAATGATGGTAATGATCCTGGGTCAACTTATACTTTAAATATTGATAAAGATGGTAATTATAAAATGAATGAACACTTTTCAGCAGCTTTATCAACTGGTATAGAAGAAAAGGATACTGATTATAGTGGTACATTTAGTGCTAGTACAATGGATAAGATTTATTCTATTTCAAAAAAGATTGATGAAACAAAGGATGGATATATATTATATATTGAACCAGATATTGATTTTGAAGATGGTAAATGGTATGCTTCTGCTCAATTAGTTAGAGCTATATCATTTATAGATAGTAAAGATAAAACTTATAATGAATATGGGAATTGTATTTTAGATGAAATAAATAAATTAGATATTAAAGATATGCCTAAAAAATTACATGATAATATATATGATAATTGTACTATAAAGAATGATGATACTTCAAAAAATAGATCTAATTAAGGATGAAGTAACAAAATTAACTAGTTTTATAAATGAACCAGATAGTTTAGGTTTTGTTAATGTTTCAAATCAATAAAAAGTACAGAAATGTACTTTTTTAAAACCTCTTAGAAATTTGACTAAATAAAGGTTTTATGATAATATATTGCACTTGTGAAGAGGGGTTTTTATGAGAAAACAAGGTAAAAAGAAATTACATTTACAAATAATGGATGCTAGTATTATTACTGCTTTATTAGGTGGTTTAGGTGTTAGTATAAGTTACTTTTTAATGGATATAGATATGGCTCCTTTTATGGTTTCTGCAATGACTGTAACTACTTCAACAGGAGCTTTATTATGTGCTAATGCTTATGGTAAATCACAATTAGAAAAACAAGAGTATAGTAAATTAGAAGAATTAGAAAGAATGAAAGAAGAACTTGAAGAAAAGAAAGATGCTTGTTTTAATAGAATGATGCCAGCATATACAAAAGAAGATAATATATTAACTGTAGATTTTGAACAAATTAAAGATTTAAATAATAAAGAAAAGAAATTAAAATATAAAAAATAGAAGTTTATACTTCTATTTTTTTTCACATATACTAAGACAATAATTATTATTAATCATATTATAAATATTACAATTATCTATGAATAATCTATTATCTTTAACTACACTAATATCTTTTAAACCAGTTATATTTAAATCATTTAATTTAATATAAGCTTCTTTTAAAGTGAAAAGAATTAAAAATGAATTGTTTGATTTAATAAATTTTTTTTCTTCTTTTGTACTTATATAGTCTAGAATACTATTATCAATCTCTTTTTGGTCTTCAATATCTATTCCTATATTATTTTTAGAAACACAAACCGCAATATAATTCTTTGAATGAGATATACTGAAATATATATCATAATTGCTTATATATGGTTTTCCATTATCACTAACTTTAAAACTACATTGTTCATATTCAATATCATAATCAAGTAATAAATCTTTTAACATTATTTCTGCTATAATACTTTTTTTCTTTTCGGAAAAATCTAATAATTTGTCTATTTTATTTCTTTTCTCTTTATATATTAATTCATAGAACGAAAAGATGAAATCATCACTATAATCATTTATATTCTTTACTAAATACTTCATATTAACACCTACTAGACATTATACTATATATAATTTGTAAAATCAAAAATTAATAATTAATATACGTGTTATAATAAATATAAAGGTAGGTAGAGGAAAATGAGTAGAAGATTATTTTGTGAATTGAGCCCAACATGCTATAAAATATCTGAACAAAAGGAGATAGTTAAAAGAAATATTAAGGATTTGTTTTGTTCTGATAAAATAGCAAAAACTCATTCTGATAAAGAATTACCTTGTATAGTTAAAAGCCATAGTTCTATTTTACTTAGAAAACTAGAAGGAGTTGATATGAGATTACAAGAAAATAAAGTAACAAATATTGCTTTAGCTTGTAAGAAGGTAAATGGAATAATTATTAAACCAGGAGAAACTTTTTCTTTTTGGAAAACAATAGGTAGAACTTCAAAAAGAAGAGGATATAAAGAAGGATTAGTAATAGGTAAGAATTATGGATTAATGCCTGGGATAGGTGGAGGATTATGCCAAATGGCTAATATGATACACTGGCTTGTATTAAATAGTTCATTAGAGGTTACTGAACTTCATCATCATACAGATGCTATATTCCCTGATGAAAGAAGAAGAGTACCATTTGGTACAGGGACATCAGTTAGTTATAATATTTTAGATTATAGATTTAGAAATAATACAGATCAGAATATACAAATACTAGTATGGATATCTGATGGTGAATTATGTGGAGAATTAAGAAGTGAAAAAGATTTCCCATATAGATATAAACTAGTTGAAGAGAATCATCATTTTAGAAAAGAAGGGGACAAGTATTATAGAATTTCTCAAGTATATAGAATTGTTATAGATAAAAAGACTAATAAAGAAATAAAGAAAGAATTAATCCTAGATAATCATTCAGAAGTATTATATGATTATAGTTTAATTCCAAAAGAACAAATTAGGAATGACTAATATGATAGAGAAATTATTAAAGAGTGCTAGAGATAATCCTTATAAGATTGCTTATAAGGTTGACGATGAGAAAATCACTTATAAAGAATTATATTCTAAATCATTATACTATTCTGATTTATTAAAAAGAGAGGGAAGTAAACCAGTAATTTTGTATGGACATAAAGAAATAAATATGATAATTGGTATTATTTCTTGTGTTCTAGCAAATAGAACTTATATACCTGTAGAAATAGGAACTCCATCTGAAAGAATAAAAGAAATAATGAAAATAGCGGATGCTTCATTAGTATTAACTAATCATAGAATAGAGAATATAAAAACTACAAGATTTAGTACATTAGATAATTATAAAGATAAACCTATAATTGAGAGTAATAATAATACTGTTTATATAATTTTTACATCAGGATCAACAGGTGTTCCAAAAGGAGTACCTATTTCAAAAGAAAACCTAGATAATTTTGTAAAATGGATTAGTCATAATAGTACTTTATCAAAGTATAAAGGAATTAAAGTATTAAATAATGCTAGTTTCAGTTTTGATTTAAGTGTAGCGGATTTATTCTATTCATTATGTAATGGACATACATTAGTAACATATAGTTTTAATGTTGTTAAAGATTATGATAAGATATTTGAAGTATATAAAAAAGAAAGAATAGTATTTTCAGTATTAACTCCTACAGTAGCTAAATTAACATTATTAAATCCTGGTTTTAATTCTAAAAACTATCCTCATTTGGAATGTTTATATTTTTGCGGAGAACAATTAGATAAGAATTTAGTAAATAAATTAATTAGTGCTTTTCCTAAAATAAAAATATTAAATGCTTATGGACCTACAGAAGCAACATCTGCGGTATCTATGATAAGAATTAAAAAGAATATGTTAGATAAAGAATATTTACCAGTTGGAGAAGTAGATAAGAGTGCTACAGAAATAGAAATCAAATCAAAAGAAATTATATTAAAAGGTAAAAGTGTTTTTGATGGATACCTTGGTATAAAAAGCAGTAAACATTATAAAGAAGATAATGTTAATTGTTATAAAACTGGTGATATTGGATATATAGATGATAATGAACTATATTGTTTAGGTAGAAAAGATAATCAAGTAAAATATAAAGGATTTAGAATAGAATTAGGAGAAATAGAAAATCAAATTAAGAATATTAATAAAGTAAAAGATGCGGTTGTTATATCAAAACAAAATGATCTTGGTGTAATAACTACTATTAAGGCATATGTTATATCAAGATTAACAGAAGAAGAAATAAAAAAAGAATTAATTAAATCTTTACCTTATTATATGATACCTAAATCATTTGTATTTATGAAAAGATTTCCTATTAATAAAAATGGTAAAACAGATAGAAAGGAATTAAGTAAATTATGATAGATGTAAAAAAATTACTATTAGAAATAATAGATGATGAAAGAGTTTTAGATGAGAATATAGATCTGTATGAAACTGGTTTAATGGATTCATATGCATTTATAGAATTATTTTCAAGACTAGAAGATTATGGAATTATAATTCAACCAACTAGAATAGATAGAAAGAAACTTAGAACTGTTAAAGGAATAGAAGAGTTAGTAGAAAGTTATATAAAAAAACAAGAATCTTAATTCTTGCTTTTTTATTTTATTTCTATATTTTTAAATACTTCTCCAATAGGTTCATTTATTTGTAAAGTACAATATGCATGTATTGGATCTTTATTAATTATTATTAGATTCTTTCCATTAAAATAATTAACTAATCCTGCTGCAGGATAAACAGTTAAAGAAGTACCTCCCACGATTAAAGTATCAGCATTAGATATATAATCAATTGCTTTATACATATTATCACTATTTAAAGGTTCATTATATAGAACTACATCAGGTTTAATAAGACCACCACAAGTACATGTAGGAACTTTATCTTTAAATTTAATCATATAATTTAGATCATATTTTTTATTACATTTAGTGCAATAATTTCTATATATAGTGCCATGTAATGTGATTACTTCTTTAGATCCAGCCATTTCATGAAGACCATCTATATTTTGAGTTATAATTGCTTTTAATTTACCAGAGTCTTCTAATTCTTTAAGTTTTTTATGACAATCATTTGGTAATATATCAGGATTAATCAATTTGTCATAATAAAACTTATAGAATTCATCATTTTTAGAAAAGAAGAAATCATGAGATAGTATTAATTCTGGTGGATAATCATATTTTTGATTATATAAACCATCAACAGATCTAAAGTCAGGAATACCACTTTCAGTAGATACCCCAGCTCCTCCAAAGAAAACAATATTATTACTTTCACTAATTATTCTATTTAGTTCTTTTATTTTATCCATAATATCACCTATATTCATAATAACACAAAACACCTGGATTTTTTGACAAAAAGTGTAAAATATGCTATAATATTACTCGTCAAAAAGGGGGATTTTGGCTATGACTTTATTAGGTATATTCCTTATAAAGAAAACATTTAAAAAGATATTAGGTACTAACGATAAAATAGAAGGTACAAATTGTTAAATAAAGGAAAAACTGACTATTAATTAATAGTCTTTTTTTTTGACTTAAATATAGTTTTATGGTATATTATAACTCGTCAAAAAAGAAGGGATTTCTATGATTTTTTTTATTGGTGATGAAAAAGTAGAATTATCAGAACAAGAGTTAAGAGATAGATATATAAATCATGGTGAAGAAGGTAATGTATATCAATATAAAAAAGAAGCAGTTAAGTTTTATTCTGATAAGATGATTTATAAAAGAAGATTACAAGAAGAAGATGTATTAAAACTAAGTGAAATAAATACTAAAAGAATTTTACTACCTAGAAAACCAGTATATGATAAAGATAAGAAATATATAGGTTATACAACAGAGTTTAAAATAGAAGCACCTAAAGAAAGAATAGGTCTTCTTAGAATGAAAGACTTAGTTAAAGAATTAGAACTTATTAAAGAAGATATTAAATTATTATCTAATAACTTAGTTAAAATACAAGATTTAAATTATGGTGGATTATTAATGACTCAAGATGGTATTTATATTACAGATCCA
This sequence comes from Bacilli bacterium, assembly GCA_017511805.1. GTDB lineage: Bacteria > Bacillota_I > Bacilli_A > RF39 > UBA660 > RUG13038. Next base: position 431,266 of record JAFWJA010000015.1, on the reverse strand, counting down.
GGTGAATATCATTTTAGTGAAAAATCATATCCAGATTCTTTATATGATTATAATATAGATGAAATGAATTATTACTTTACAAGAGTAGTATTTGATAGATATTTAAAACTAACAAATAAAGAAAGAGAAAAATTAAAAGAGATATTTCCATTATTAAAAGATTACTTTTTAGAAGTAATAAAAAGAAATGAATATAAACCAGAACAAAAAGTAAATGGATATTTTAAAAAATTATGTTTAGAAAGAATAAATAAATAGATAAATCATTTAAGATTTATCTTTTTTTTGGTATAATTTATATGTGGTGTTTATGAATAGATGTAAATGGGTTAATATGAAAAATCCTATATATATTAAGTATCATGATGAAGAATGGTGTGAACCTAAACATAATGATAAAGAATTATATGAATTATTAATTCTAGAATCATTTCAAGCAGGTCTTTCTTGGGAATGTGTTCTTAATAAAAGAGAAGCATTTAGAAAAGCATATGATAATTTTGATATAGATAAAGTTATTATGTATGATGAATCTAAATTTAATGAACTAATTAATAATAAAGATATTATTAGAAATAAATTAAAGATTAAATCATCTATTAATAACAGTAAGATATATAAATCTATTCAAAAAGAATATGGATCATTTGATAAATATATTTGGTCATTTACTAATAATAAAGTTTTATATTTAGATTATGATATTACTAGTAATGAATTATCAGATAAAATATCAAAAGATTTAATAAAAAGAGGTATGAGATTTGTTGGTACAACAATAATATATTCATATTTACAAGCAATAGGTATAATTAATTCACATCATAAAGATTGCTTTAAAGGAGTGAGATAATGAAAAAGTATTTAAAACTGTTTTTATTATTACTGATATTTGTTTCTGTAATAGGCTGCACATCAAATAAAGATGATACTCCTAAAAAGAAAGAAACAAAACCAAAACAAGAAGAGAAAGTGGTAGAAAAGAATAATTATCCTTCTTATAATGGATTTCTTAAAGTAGATGGAACTAAACTAGTTAATGAAAAGGGAGAAGAATTTATACTAAAAGGAGTTAGTTCTCATGGTATTCAATGGTTTGGTAATCTATATACAAAAGATAATTTAAAACTACTAAAAGAAGATTGGAATACTAATGTATTTAGAATAGCTATGTATACTAAAGAAGGTGGATATATAGATGATTCTAGTGTTAAAGAAAAAGTAATCAGTTTAATAGATAATTTAATTGATCTAGATATGTATGTAATAGTAGATTGGCATATATTAAGTGATAATAATCCAACTATGTATACAAATGAATCAAAAGAGTTCTTTAATGAAATAAGTTCTAAATATAAAGATAAACCTAATGTTATATATGAAATATGTAATGAACCAAATGGTGGTACTACTTTTGATGATATAACTACATACGCTAATGAAGTTATACCAGTTATTAGAAATAATAGTCCAAAGTCATTAATTATAGTGGGAACACCAACTTGGTCACAAGATGTAGACAAAGTAAATAAATTAGGATTTGATAATATATTATACTCTCTTCATTTTTATTCAGGAACACATACTGAATACTTAAGAGATAAAGTAAGAACAGCATTATCAAATAATATACCAATTATAGTATCTGAATTTGGTGTATCAGATGCATCAGGTAATGGTGGAGTATTCTTAGATGAAACAGACAAATGGATTAGTTTCTTAAAAGAAAATAAAATTAGTATTATTAGTTGGAGTTTAGCTAATAAAAATGAATCTAGTGCTATATTAAAAGAAAGTACTAGTATAGTAAATGATGATAACTTAACAGAAGCAGGTAAATACTTAAAAGAAGTATTTAAGAATTATTAGGAGGAAAATATGATTAAATTAGTTATAGTTAGACACGGACAAAGTGCATGGAATTTAGAAAATAAGTTTACAGGATGGACAGATGTAGATCTATCTGATAAAGGAAGAGAAGAAGCAAAAGAAGCTGGAATTTTATTAAAGGATAAAGGTTATGAATTTGATTTAGGTTATACTTCAGTATTAACAAGAGCAATGAATACTCTAGATATAATTTTAAAAGAAATGAATGAAGATATAGAAATAAGAAGAAGTTATAAGTTAAATGAAAGACACTATGGAGCATTACAAGGATTAAATAAAGCTGAAACTGCAGAAAAGTATGGCGCAGACCAAGTTAAATTATGGAGAAGAAGTAGTGATGTAAGACCACCTGAATTATCAAAAGATGATCCTAGATATCCAGGTAATGATCCTAAATATGAAGGTATAGAAGATCTACCAGTAACTGAAAACTTAAATGATACTATTGTCAGAGTAGTAGATTATTATGAAAATGAAATCAAAAAAGAATTAATAAATGGAAGAAAGATAATAATTGCGGCTCATGGTAATAGTTTAAGAGCGTTAATGAAGTATTTAGATAACTTAAATGAAGAAGAAGTACTTGCTCTTGAAATAGCAACAGGTAGACCAATATGTTATGAATTAGATGATGATTTAAAACCAATTAGACATTATTATGTAGATGAAGAATAAGAAAGAAGTGAATAAAATGATATATTTAGATTATGCTGCTAATGCTCCAGTAGATGGTGAAGTACTAGATGCATATGTAAAAGCTACTAAAAAATATTTTGCTAATCCAAATAGTACTCATAAACTAGGTTTAGAAGCTAAAGAAGCAATAGATAAAGCTAGTAAAAATATTGCTAAGTATTTAGGAGTAGATGAAGATGAAATAATTTATACATCAGGTGCTTCTGAAAGTAATAACTTAGTTATACAAGGATTATCAGAAAGATATAAAAATAATGGTAAACATATTATAATTAGTAAACTTGAACATAATTCAATTGTCGCACCATGTCAAAGAATGCAAGAACTAGGATTTGAGATAGATATGGTTTCACCGAATAAAGATGGGATTATTGATATAGATGAACTTCAAGGATTAATTAGAGATGATACTATACTTGTTAGTATTACTTCTGTTGATAGTGAATTAGGTATTAGACAACCTATTGAAGAAATAGGTAAACTATTAAAAAAGTATCCAAATACATTCTTTCATACAGATGCATCTCAGATTATAGGTAAAGATCATATTGATTTTACTGATGTAGATTTAGTTACTATGGCACCACATAAGTTCTATGGTATAAATGGATTTGGTGTATTAATTAAGAAAAAGAATGTTAGTTTAAAACCAATTATATATGGAGGTAAAAGTACCACTATATATAGATCTGGTACACCAGTAACCGCATCTATTATAGCAACAGCTAAAGCATTAGAACTAGCTATTAGTAAATTAGATGAAAGAAAAGAAATAATAACAAAGTTACATGATAAAGTAATTGATGAATTAAAAAAGAGAAACTTTATAATAAACAGCACTCCAAATTCTATACCTAATACTATTAATTTTAGTGTTAAAGGTGTTATATCAAGTGATTTTGTTAAGATGCTTGGAGAAAAAGATGTATTTATATCATCTAAAACATCTTGTTGTCCAGAAAATACTCCATCAAAGAGTATATATGCATTAACTAATGATAAGAGTCTTGCTTTATCATCAATGAGAATTAGTTTATCTCATATGACTACTTCTAAAGAAATAGATGAGTTCTTTAAAATATTTGATGAAACTTTAGAGGAATATAATGGAAAAAAGTAAAGAAATAGAAAGAAGTATTATTACTAAATTTAGAAAAGAAATATGGTCTAAATTTGTAAAGGGTGTTCAAGAATATAAACTAATAAAAGAAAATGATAAAGTAATGGTATGTATTTCTGGTGGTAAAGATTCATTCTTAATGGCTAAATGTATTCAAGAGTTAATAAGACATGGTAAGTTTAAATTTGAAGCTAGATTTGTTTGTATGAATCCAGGTTACAATGACTACAATTTACAATATATTAAAGATAATGCCAAGTTAATGGATATACCCATAGAAATATTTGAAAGTGATATATTTGATGTTATTAAAAAAATAACACCAAATGAACCATGTTATATGTGCGCTAGAATGAGAAGAGGATATTTATATAGTAAGGCACAAGAACTAGGTTGTAATAAAATAGCACTTGGTCATCACTTTAATGATGTAATAGAAACATCAATGTTATCTATTCTTTATTCATCAGAAGTTAAAACTATGGTACCAAAACTTCATAGTGATAACTTTGAAGGAATAGAGTTAATTAGACCAATGTATCTAGTTAAAGAAGATGATATTATTTCATGGAAGAATTATAATGAATTAACATTTATAAACTGTGCATGTCCTCTTTTAGAAGGATGTTCACTTATTGATGATGGTAAGAGTAAAAGAAAAGAAATAAAAGAACTTATTAAAAAACTTAAAAAGACTAATAAAAATGTAGATGAAAATATATTCATAGCTTTATCAAATATTAATCTAAATTGTGTTTTAGGATATAAAAAAGATGGCGAAAAACATAACTTTACAGATGAATATAAATAAAGTTTACAAACAGTGTTAAAATGTGCAATAATTAAACTAGGAAGGTGAAATAAATGAAAAGAAAACTTAGATTATTATTGATACTATTATTAGTATTAGTTACTCCTGTTTATGCATCTAGTAATAACTTATTTGTAGCAGAAGACAGTGTAACAGAAACAGAAGAAAAGTCAGGAACTACATTTGTAGCAGGTAATGATGTAACTACTAAAAACAAAGTAGATGGTATATCATTTGTTGCAGGTAATAATGTAGACATAAATTCTTCAAGTGATTATTTATTTGCAGCAGGTAATGATGTAAAAATAGAAAATGCATCATTTAGAGATGGTTTTATAGCAGGTAGTTCTGTAGAAATAACAGATAGTATAGTAGAAAGAGATTTATATGTAGCAGCATCAACTGTTAGATTATCTTCTACTATAGGAAGAGATGTTAGAGTAGCATCAGGTACACTTGTAATTACAGGAACAATCAATGGAGATGTAGAAGCATATTGTGGTACTATTGAAGTAAAAGATGGAGCAGTTATTAAAGGTGTTCTTAGATATGATGAAGATACTAAAGTAACTATTAGTGAAAATGCTACTGTTAATGCAACTGAAAAAGTTAAATTAAGTACTAAATCATTCTTCGCTAAATTAAAATCAGACTTCTTAGATAGTATTTTCTCATTCTTAAATATGTTAGTATTAGGTTTAATATTAATGTTATTAGTACCAAAGATATTTGAAAAGATAAAGACATATGGAAAAGAGAGTATATTAAGTAACTTAGGAATAGGTTTATTAGCGACATTAGCGATACCTATCGCAGCAATAATGTTATTAATAACTATGGTAGGTATAAGTACATCATTATTATTACTTGACTTCTTAATTGTTATGTTATATCTATCTACATTATTCACATCATATTATTTAGGAAATATAATATTATCTAAAAAGATTAAAAATAAATATTTATTATTAACTGTATCATTATTAATAATCTATTTATTAAAACTAATACCTTTTGTAAAAATAGTAGTAGCTATTTGTACAATAGGAATTGGTATAGGTCTAATGATTAGAATATTATTTAAAAGAAAATAACTAAGGTTATTTTCTTTTTTATGATATAATGATGTTGGTGATTTAATGGACGAATTATTAAAACAAGTTAGTAATATAATTAAAGAATCAAATATACCTGATGATATAAAACCTATTGTAGAAGCAGTCGCAAGAGGTTATATGAGAGAGACTGAAGGTAAACTACCTTTAGAAGGTATATATAATTTATGTAATACAGAATTTGTTAAAAAAGATGAAGATGATAAAGATTTTAGAACAGAAAATAATTATTTTGCTATGACAACTACTGATTATGATGATAAATGTAATATTTTTCATAAAGTGGAATATATTATATCCTCAAATTATATTAAATTAATAACCATACTAACTCATGAATTAGGTCATGTTATGACTGAATATAAACCTTGTTCTATTGGTGAGGATGGATTTTATCCAGTTGCTAAAAGAACTAATGCTGTTTATTTAAAATGTAGATATAATGAAGAAGGTAAACTTGAAGCAAATTATTTCTTTGGCTTTAGAATGTCAGATGGATTTTTAGAATCAATTTGTTCTAAAATATTTGAATCAAAAGAATTTAGAGAAGAATTATTACTAGCAGGTTATGATCTTAAAGACTATATTTATAAGGATGAAAGACTATTCCCATCTAGAGTATATGATGAATATAGAGCTTGTTTTGAATTGTTTGATTATATAATGGATGGAAAACTATTTGATTTTTCAATTAAAAAATATGATAGCAATAAAGAATTAAGTACTTTTGTTAATGAAAATAATTTAATAAGAATATTAGGATATCTAGATAAAAGTAACGAGGCGTTATGGTCTTTAAAAAGATATGAAGGTAAGGAAGCAGATGAAGAATATAAACAATTATTATCTAAATATAAAGAATTAAAAAAAGTTGCTTTAGAATTAGCACCTGTATTGATGGAATCTTATGGTAAAGATTTAGATGATCCAAAATATAAAGAATTATTAGAAGTTTATGCGAATGCATTTAAAAAACAAAAAACATTACCAGTTTCTAGTAATGAATTAAAATAAAAGAAAATAACTAAGAATATTTTCTTTTTTTAAACTTTATAATATAATATTATTAGGTGATGGAAATGGAACAATTAGTTAATGAACTAATTAAATTCTTTTTAGAAGAAGCTTCTCATCCAGTAATTGATATACCTACAAATTATGTTAATAAAAGAGAATTTTTAAGGGGATTAATGAATGTAAGAGAGGCAAAGGGGTTACCACCTGAGATTATAGAAAAAGAGAATGAATTATTAAGATTAGAATTAGAACAAAAAGAAATTGTTGATATAGATACTATAGAAGATAAGTTTTCTTTATATCAAGGAGATATAACTAATGTTAAATGTGATGCGATAGTTAATCCTTCTAATAACAAGTTATTAGGTTGTTTTAAACCAAATCATAATTGTGTAAGTAATAAGATTCATACTTATGCAGGAGTTAGTTTAAGATTAAAATGTAAGGAAATAACTAAGGGGGCTGAAATAGAAACTTGTAAAGTTATTTTAACAGATGCCTATAATTTACCTTGTAATCAAATTATACATGCAGTAAAACCAGAATTTGATGAATTAACAGATGAAAACTTAGAATTAGTTGAAAAGTTTTATACTAATGTATTTGAACTAGCAATTAATAATAATATTAAAACTATTTGTGTACCTAATATTAATGTAAGTAGTGATTTAAAAGAAGATGTTGCTAGAGTAACAATAGATACAATTAAAAGATATACTGTAGATGATTCTTTTGATAAAATACTATTTAATGTATTTACACTAGATGATTATAATATTTATAGTAAATATTTTGAAAAATAAAAATGACAATTAATTGTCATTTTTTTATTATTATATTTTTTATTTCTTTTTTTATTAAACTAGGATCATTTACTATTAAAGAATATATTTTAGTTACTTTTAATTCTAGTTCTAACTCTTTATTAAAATTAGTATAAATAGGTAACTTAGTTTGTTTTTTAGCTTTATTTAAATATTCTCTTCCTTTTTTATTAAAACCAAGTACTCTTATATATTTAATTTCTTTTCTTTTTTTAGCTTCTTCTTTAGTAAAAGAAGTAAGTATATGTATAAACATTCTATTTATTTTATTATAAGTATATCTTTTAGATTTAATACTTAGTACTAAATCATTTAAAGTGTGTGCTTCATCAATACTTTTCTTTAATTTGTTTTCAATACCTTCATCTACTGTTTGATAACTAGATAAGTTGTTATCAGATAGTATTTTATATTTTAATAATTCAAAATAGTCTGTCTTATAGTAATTTTTAATTGCGTTTTTAGGAACATAGTTAGAAATTTCAATCTTATCAATATTATTTCTAATTAAATTAGCACTAATTATATTACCTTGAATATTACTAGCGTTAAAATCATTAGTTCTTTTTATTGATAGAGGAGTTATTTCGCTTTTTATTCTTTTAATCTCTTTAATATAAGATAGAGCAAGTATATCATTTGGAGTATCTACTTCTTCACCATGTAGATGTTTTAATGCATTAGATGCTGCCTTTGGATAACTAATTCCTTTTTTCATAAACTTTTTAACTTCTAAATTGTATTCAATACTATTTTGAATAGAAGCTAGTTCATTTAATTTAACTATATCATTTGATTCAGATCCAAATACTATATATTCCACACCAAGTGCATTTAATAATGCAATAGCGCCTTTAGCAAATATATCACTAGATTGTGTAGAGAACTCAAATGGAAGTTCCACAACTAAATCAACACCATTATTTAAAGCTATTTCTGTTTTATCCCATTTATTTAATATAGATAGATTACCTCTTTCTGTATAGTGAGATGACATTACTAAAACAATAGTTGGATCATCAAATATTTGTTTTATCTTTTCAATGTGATATAGATGTCCATTATGAAATGGATTATATTCACATATTATTCCTACTTTTTGCATTTTATCACCATTATTATTTTATCAAAAATATATAAATATTTCTATCCTTTATATAAAAAAATAAGTTTTGTTTGGTTGCTTATCCGTTGTATAATTTGACAAAAATGGCATTTTATGGTATAATTTAAATCGTTGAAAGGGAGTAGTTCTACTTCTTAGAAGTGATTTAATTCGTCATCACAATATTTTATATTCGGATTAAATATTAAAAGAATAAGACTTTCACATAATTTTTATTATGTGGAGGTCTTTTTGTATATCTCCACATAAATAAAGGAGGAAAAAGGAAAATGAAAGATAAATATATTAGGTTAAAAGCAATGCTATTAGCAGGAACTTTTGCATTAACAAGCACAAGTTTAACAGGTTGTGAAATTGAAAGTAATAGTACTGAGTCAAATCAAGAAATAGTAAGTGAAATGACAACTACGCATTTTGGTATAGGCCAACATATTATATCTGTTCCAATAGAAAATGATGTTAGATATAGTAATGTTCAATATGATTATCATCCTGGTTATGAGCCAATTGGAATAGCATTAACTGCGGTTGGACAATATGGAAATTTTTATGCTGGTGGTGGAATATTATATTCCAATGTTGAAGAAGTTGAATGCGTATCTGTTGATAATAATGAAAAATATTTAGAATTTGGTACACCTTTGCATATTGAGCAGGAATGTGTTTCAAGTGACAATATTAAGGAATTTAATGTAGGCCAACATATTATTTCTATTCCTATAAAGGAAGAACAATTGAATGAAGATATTAGATATAATTATTATCAATATGAATATCACGAAGGATATGAAGTTGTTGGAATAGCATTAACTTCAATTGGAACTGGAGGAGCATATAGTAATTGCTATGGTGGTGGTGTATTGTTATACAAGAATATAGTTCCTGTAAAATGTATTGGGTCAGTAGATGAAAATGAGGAAACTCATTTTACTGAATTTGGAGAACCAATTGAATTAGAAAAAACAAATGGCGATAGCAAAAAATTAGAGTTAGTTCCATCTGATAAAGAGGAACACTAATTAAGGAGGGATAATATGGCTATTAAAGAATATGGATATAGAGCAAAAGGAGCACCAGGAATTACAGATTGTTTCTTTAAACGAATTGATGAAACTTATGTAGATAGTATTATTTATCAAAAAGATACAATTGTGGAGAATTTAACTTCTCCAACTTGTACTTTATGTGATAGAGATTTAGATTTTATAGATGAAATTTCTGTAAGAGAAAATGGTGTTGTATTTGATATTCATGTTACAAGTTCAGATGATAGAGAACCTTGTGAATACGCTAGAATATATTTCTTTAATAATGGAGATATACATTTAGTTTATTCAGAATTAAGTTCATTTAACTGGGGCACTCTTGAAAGAGATGATAATTTAATTGATGAACTTGATGAAAAATTAGGTTCTAAATATGAATTAGTTCCAGAAAAAATGTTTGTTGAAGAAATATTTGATAAAACAAAACCTAGAAATATAAAAATGATGGAAGAATGTAAAAAACAAATAGCAACTGTTTTAGATAAAGCTCGTAAACTATTAGATGATGAAATTTTTAATGAAGATGAAGGAATTAATTCACCTATAAAAGAATCACATACTAGAATTAATACATTAGTTTATAAATTATAAAGGAAAAGACTACTAAGTATAGTCTTTTTTCGTTTAAAATGGTATAATTTAATGTGGAGTTGAGATAATGAGAAGTATTTTTAGTATCACTAGAAGTAAATTGGAAGAATACTTTTTAAGTATTGGAGAAAAGAAGTTTAAAGCAACTCAAGTTTTTGAGTGGATATATAGAAAAGATGTTAGAAGTTTTGATGATATGACTAATTTATCAAAAGACACTATATCTAAGTTAAAAGAGGACTTTTGTTTTAATGAGTTAAAACTAGTTACTAAACAAGAAGATGAACTAGTTAAGAAGTACTTATTTGAACTAAGTGATGGTCATAGAATAGAATCTGTTTTAATGGAACATGATTATGGTTTTAGTATTTGTATATCATCTCAAATAGGATGTAATATGGGATGTGCATTTTGTCAAAGTGGTAGACTTAAAAAAATAAGAAACCTTGAAGTGGATGAAATGTTATTACAGGTTATGTCGGTAGAAAAAGATTTAGGTCAAAGAATAAGTCATGTTGTTATTATGGGTATAGGTGAGCCATTTGATAACTATGATAATTTTATGGACTTTATCAGAATAGTTAATGATCCATATTCATTAGCAATAGGTCAAAGACATATAACTGTTTCTACTTGTGGTATAGTACCTAAAATTAGAGAATTTGCGGATGAAGAAACTGGTGTAAACTTGGCAATAAGTTTACATGCACCTAACAATGAACTAAGAAGTAAGATAATGAAGATTAATAATGCATACAAAATTGAAGAAGTAATGGATGCCGTTAAGTATTATATTTCAAAGACAAATAGGAGAGTTACTTTTGAATATATATTATTAAAAGGTGTTAATGATACAGAAGAATGTGCGAAAGAATTAAGTACATTATTAAGAGGAATTAACTGCTATGTAAATTTAATTCCGTATAATGAAACAGAAAATATTGAATTTAAGAGAAGTACATCTTCTCAAATAGGTATATTTTATGATATACTTAAAAAGAATAGTATAAATGTTACAATAAGAAAAGAATTTGGTTCTAATGTGTCTGCCGCATGTGGACAATTAAGAGCTGAAAATTTAAAAGGAGAGTAGTCTATGGAGAGTTATTTTTTAACCGATACGGGAAGAGTAAGAGAACATAATGAAGACAGTGTTACTATCTTAAAGAATGTAAATGATGAATATTTACTTGCAGTTGCTGATGGAATGGGTGGACATAAGGCAGGAGAAGTTGCATCTAGTATTACAATTAATCACTTGACTGAAAATTTTAATAGATTAGATTCTATTGGTGATAAAGCAGCAGCTGTTAATTGGATTAGAGAAGAAGTAGAACAAATAAATAATGAAATATTTGAATATACAGCATCTCATCCAGAAAGTAAAGGGATGGGTAGTACATTAGTACTTGCTATATATACAAAAGATTATTTATTATTTGGTAATATAGGAGATAGTTCTGGTTTTGTAATAAAGAATAATGAATTATTTAAAATAACTCATGATCATACATTAGTTAATTTACTTGTTAAGAATGGAGAATTAACTGCTGAAGAAGCTAAGAACCATCCTAAAAAGAATATACTTATGAGAGCATTAGGAGCTAATAATCCCATTGAAATAGATATATTTGATGTAGAAAATAGTGTTACAGGAATATTACTTTCCTCAGATGGATTAACATCTATGCTTAATAATACACAAATAGAAAAAGTAATTCTTGCTGAAAATGCTACATTAGAAGAAAAAGTAATAAAATTAATTAGAAAGAGTAATGTAAGAGGGGGAACTGACAACATTTCGATTGCATGTTTATTTACTAAAGAAGGTGAAGAATAATGATAGTTAAGGGGCAAAAAATTAACGATAGATATGAAGTTAGAAAATTAATTGGCGAAGGTGGAATGGCAAACGTTTATCTAGGATATGATACTATCTTAGAAAGAGATGTTGCGATTAAAGTTCTTAGAGGTGATCTAGCAGATGATGAAAAGTTTGTTAGAAGATTTAGAAGAGAAGCTCAAAGTGCATCACTTCTTAATCATCCTAATATAGTTCAAATATATGATGTTGGTGAAGATGATGGAAACTTTTATATAGTAATGGAATATATAAAAGGACAAACTTTAAAACAATTAATAAAGAAACGTGGTAAACTATCAGTTCCTGAAACTGTAGATATAATGTCACAATTAACAGATGGTCTTGCTCATGCCCATGATTCTTATATCATACATAGAGATATTAAACCTCAAAATATTATGATACTTGATGATGGTATGGTTAAGATTACAGACTTTGGTATAGCAATGGCAATTAATGCTTCTGATTTAACTCAAACTAATTCAGTTATGGGTTCAGTACATTATTTACCACCAGAACAAGCATCAGGTAAAGGATCAACTATAAAAAGTGATATATATTCATTAGGTATAATGATGTATGAAATGCTTGCTGGTGTTATGCCATATAGAGGAGAAACTGCTGTTGAAATAGCAATGAAGCATTTAAAAAATCCAATGCCTAGTGTTATTAAAGCAAATGAAACAGTACCTCAATCTGTTGAAAATATTATATTAAAAGCAACAGCAAAGAATCCTAAGAATAGATATAATAATGTTAGAGAATTATATGATGATCTAAAAACATGTCAAGATAAATCTAAAATGGATGAAGAAAGAATAGTATTTAAATATCCAGAAAATGAATATGATAATGAAGATACTAAAGTAGTAAAATCTATTAAAGATGATATAAAAGAGACTCCAAAACAAAAGAAAAAGTCAGAACCAGAAGTAAAAGAACTTGATGTTGAAGATTATAAAGAAAAAAGATTAAGTAAATTTACTAAGATTTTAATAGCATTAGTTGGAGTAATGGTATCAGCATTATTTGCGGTATTCATTATAATACCTTCAATTAGTACTACTCCTGAAGTAAAAGTACCTAATGTATCAGGATTAGCAGTAGCGGATGCTAAAAAGAAATTAGAAGATGTTGGATTAGAAATAAATACAGAAATAAAAGAAGATTATACTGAAAGTGTAGAAAAGGGGTTAATATCTAAATCTGAACCAAAAGCTGGTGAAAAAGTTAAGAAACATTCTACTGTAACATTATATAAATCAATGGGAAGTAAGAATGTAACAATTGAAGATTATACAGGTAAAGATAGTGATGAGATTAGAAAAACTCTTGAAAAACGTAATATAAATGTAAGTATTGAAAAGAAAGATGTTGAAAATAAGAAAGATTATGAAGGTAAAGAAAAGATTATAGTAGATCAATCTCCTAAAGAAGGAACATTAACAGAAGGAGATACAATAATACTTTATGTACCAAATTTAAGTAAAGGCTATCCAGACTTTGTTGGAGAAAAATGGACTGTTCAAGAAGTTGAAACATTCTGCCAAGAAAATAGTATTAATCTTTCAGTTGAATATGAATCAACAAATGATTATGCAGAAGGTACAATAATTTCACAAAGTAGAGCAGCAGATTCTAAGATAGTAACAAATGCTAATCTTACTATAAAAGTTGCTAAGAAAAAAACAGAAGATGAACATTTAGTACCAATAGAGGATGCTAATGGAACAAATAATAATAACAATAGTAATAGTAATACTAATAATAGTAATAATACAAGTGGGGAATAATGAAAGGTCAAATAGTAAAAGTAATTAGTAATGATTATACAGTTAAATATGAAGATAAGAAAATAGTTTGTAAAGCAAGAGGAGTATTTAGAAATAGAAATATTACTCCTCTTGCTGGGGACTATTGTCTTTTTGATGTAGATAATAAATTAATTACTGATATTTTAGATAGAAAAAATGAGTTAAAAAGACCACCAGTATCTAACATAGATTATGCTATTATAGTAATGAGTACAGTAGAACCTGATTTTTCTACAACACTACTAGATAAAATGATAGATATAATAGAGTTTAATAATATTAAACCAATTATTTGTATATCAAAAAGTGATTTATCATTTACTGATAAGATAAAAGAATATATAAATTATTATAAGAACATAGGTTATAATGTTTTACTAAATACAGAAATAGATGAGTTATTAAAAATAATTGATAATAATACAGTTATATTAACTGGTCAAAGTGGTGCAGGTAAATCTAGTTTATTAAATAGATTAGATTCTAATCTTAACCTTAAAACAGATGAAATATCTATGGCTTTAGGAAGAGGTAAACATACAACAAGAGCAATTGAGTTTTATGAAATGGGCAATAGTTTAATCGCAGATACACCTGGTTTTTCTTCACTTAATTTTGATGATATGTCAAAAGAAGAAATAAGAGATAATTTTATAGAATTTAATAAATATAGAGATAATTGTAAATATAGAGATTGCATGCATATAAAAGAAGATGAATGTGAAATAAGAAACTTAGTTGGAACAAAAATACTAGAAGATAGATATGAAAACTATGTTAGTTTTATTAAGGAGAAAGAAAATGGAAGTATCAGTATCGATTTTAAAAGAAAAAGATAATATTGAAGAAACAGTTAAAAAATTAAGTAGAACTGATTGTGATTATATTCACATTGATATAATGGATAATACATATACAGATAGCTATTCTTTTGAATTAAGTGACTTTTTAACTATTAATACTAGAAAAAAGTTTGATGTACATATTATGAGTACAAATCTAGATTATCAAATAAAGGAAGCTATTAAATTAGATCCTGAATATATTACATTTCATGTAGAAGCAACAAAAGATGTAGATAAATATATTAATCTTATAAAAAAATATAATATAAAAGTAGGTTTATCTATTAATCCAGAAACAAGTATAGCTGCTGTTAAAGATTATGAAGATAAAATAGATTTATTACTAGTAATGAGTGTTGTTCCAGGTAAGGGTGGACAAAAGTTTATTCCGGAAACTATTGATAAATTAAAAAGTATTAAAAACAATAAATATTTAGTATCAGTAGATGGTGGAATTAATGATGAAACATTTAAACTTGTTGATAAATATGTAGACATTGTAGTAGCAGGTAGTTATGTTACTAGTAGTGAAGATTATCAAGAAGCAATTAATAAACTAAGATAAAATAAAATTTTTATCTTTTTTTATTGATAAAAAAACATAAATATAGTAAAATAATTATAGAAAAATAGGAAGGTAGAGGTTTATGGAAGAAAAAAAGAAAACTGAAGTAGAAACTACAGAAGAAGTTTCTAGGGATGAAAAGAATAATACTAGCAAGAAAAAAGAAAAGAATGTAGAAAAGAAAGTTAATGAAGATAAAGATGAAATGTTTAGTGAAGAAAAGAAAACATCTTTAAAAGATAAATTAAACTTTATAAATAAAAAAGTTTTATTTATTCTAGGATTTATAGTATTTATTTTCTTAATAGCATTCTTTGTGTTTAGAAACACTGGAAAGAGTGAAGAAATTACTAAAGTAGAAAGAATACTACAAGAAGATTATTATAGTATTGAATGTTTAGATGCTAATTGTGATGGTATAGTAGCTGCATCTGGAGATCCTGCTAAAGAAAGTACAATAACTATAGTAAAGAGTGATGGTACTAAAGTTGCAAAGTATACTACTAAATATAATGCAGAAGATAAAGTTACTAAAACTCCATCAGCAATTGGAGATAACTGGTTTATTTATAGAAAAACAGATAATGAAAGTAAAAAAGAAATTGGTTATTCAATAGCAAATAAATATGGTGAAGAAGTATATAGTACTGAAAATAAATTAAGTGCAATTAATGATGAATTAATATTAATGACAGAAGCTGATAAAGGTATTGATGCTTATTCTATATTAAATTCATCTGGTAAAATATTATTTAATAGTGTTAATGAAATAGACACATATGCAGATGGAAGCATTATATCTGCAGAAGTTAAAGGAACTAAAGAAATAATAGATGGAGAAGGAAATCTATTAGTAACTAATTATTATATATCTAAAGAAATAGTAGATGAAGATGGTGAAACATTATATTTACTTGCTAAAGATTCAAAGAATAATGCATATTATTATTTCAGTATAGATAGTAAAAAGATAGTTGGAGATAGTTTCCAAAACTATATTGAAAATGATGATAAGACTTTAACAATTAGTAAAAAAATAAATAATAAGATTGTAAATTATACTTTATCAACAGATGGTGATCAAACTAAGATAGGTGATGAAGTTACTCAATCTGAAATAGTTAATAAAATAAAGAAAGATTTTGATTCAAATACATATAGTTTATATTCTACAAGTGTATTTGATAAAGATCAAAAATATGTATTTGTAGATAACTTAGTTGAAAATTCATTTGGTGTATATGAATTATCATCAAAAGAATATAAGAAATTATTCTCATACAAAGAAGGAACAAGTGGATATTCTAGTGTTTATTCTTTAAGTGATAGTAATAAGAAAGAAAATGGTTATTTCCAAGTTTCTTGTTCAACATATTCTTGTGATACTCCATTATTCTACGTATTTGATTTAAATAAAGGTACAGCGGCATATAGTTTAGAAGATAATTCACTAAATATTACTAATTATTATCAATATGAAGATGGATATAAAGTAGTTAAGTATTCATATTCTTCAAGTAATGAAAAATATAAAGGTAAAACAGTATTATTAGATAAAGATAATAATGAAATATCAGTTAATGATAATAGAATAGTTGTAATTGATAAAAAACAATTAATTGGAAGTTCAGCTAATTCTTCATTAATTCTATATTCAGCTAAAGATAATAAAGTACTAAATGATGATAATAACTTAGCTTCAAGAATTACTATTGCTGATAAAAAATACTTTAAATATTCAACTGGTGATAAGATTATAATAACAGATGAAAATGGTAAAGAAGTATTAAGTACTGCTTCATCAAATGATTTAATGTATAGTGATAGATTAATAATTTATATAGAAGATAGTAAAGTTAATATGTTAAATGGAGCAACAGGAAGTACAGGTTCTTATAAATTAGGTGAAAATGAAAAGATGAATGATGGTTCTGGTGATTTAATACCACCATATAGAGGAGCTTTGTTTATTAATAATAGTGTAGATAAGAAAGTTAAAGTAGTTAATTCAGGTGGTAAAACTATTAAAACAATAGATAATGCTGAAATAGATAGTGTTAATTATACATCTGATAAAAACGTATTAATTATTACTAAGAAGTTCTCAGATAATAAAACATTATTTGGAGCACATATAGCAAAATAAAAAAATATATGGATTTAAATATCCATATATTTTTTATATTCTGTTAAAATTCCTTCATGCTTACCATTATCAAAACTTGGTTTAATTTGAAATACTCCAGGAAATTCATTTCCTTCTACTAAACATGCATCTTTTTCTAGTATAGCAACATCCCAACCAATATATTGTATTTCTTTTATTTCTTTAGATGCTTCTTTAACTATTTCACATGCTTTATCAAAGTTTGGTATTTCAAATCCTAATATTTGTTCTTTTGTACTAGGATGTATTTCTATTTTATTATCTGCTTGATCTATCGCAGGACATATAACTTTTCCTTCTTTGTTTAAGAATGTGTACATACCACCAGAAGAGAAGTTATCAACAAATCCATTATTTCCAATTTTAAATATTGAATTTAGTATATGTGTTTCTTTACCATCAAAGAAAGTAAAGAATCTAAGTGTATTAACTGAACCATCATATAGTTTAGCTATTTTTTTATTTTGAACTATTATTTCTTCAACTAAAAATTGTTTGTTTTTAATTAATTCATCTCTTATTTTTTTTATGTCTTTAGTTACTTTTATTTTAGTAATTCCTTTTCCGCCACAATTATCTAATTCTTTTGCAATGACATATTCTTTTCCTTTTAAGAAATTTTCAAAATCTTTTAAATCAGTATTTTTTAAATCTATCCAATCTCTTTTTAAATATTTATTAAATTTAGTATTAAATTCTATTTTATCTTGAAGTAAATGCCAGTATTCTTTATTATTATATTTTTTTACTAGTGAATTATTTATTCCTCTTGTTAAATATGTTTTTCTTTCTTCTTTATTAAGTAAATAAAATTCAAATTCCTGATAATCATAATAACCAGCTTGATATTTTAAACCACATCTTATAATATCAAATAATATATATAAATATGGTTTATGAGCCTTTTTTGATACTTGTTTAGCAATTCTAAACATATTCTTGAAATCCATTTTTCTAATAGTTCTAAATAAATATTTAATTTTTCTCATATAATCACCAATTTAATTTTACCATATTTTACATTAAAAATGAAATCTTCTTTTTACTTTGACAATTATTTGTAAAAGTGTATAATATTTATTACTTAAAGAGGGGGTTTTATGGGAAGAATCAAAAAATTCATGAAATCTTTTAAAAGTTTATCGACTGAGTGGGTAGATGGAGTATGCAAAGACCTAGATGATTTGGGTTATACATACGATAGGATAAAAATTAAAAGATATTATAAAAAAAGATTTTTAAAAAGCAAATATATTTCAGGTGAGACTATAAAAACTGAATTAGATTCATTAAAAGAATATGATTTAGTAAAACCTAATTTAAAAAAAATGTTCATTAGTAATAAGAAAAAAGTTGAATATTTAAAATTTGAGTTACATAAAAATAGACATTTATTATTATTAAATAGTAGTATGCTTGAATTGTCATATAAAGAATGTGAAGAAATTGCTGAAAAAAGAAAAACCAAAGATTATCATTTTGAATTTTTATTAGAAGATTTAAATTTACAATTGTTTTATGAAAATAGAAAATTAAATGAATTTGGAGAAAGAATTTTATTATTAAGTAGTAGAATAACTTTATTAGAAAAAGTTATTGATTTAAAGAATGCTAATAATACCATTATTGATGATTTTATGAAAGAATTTCACAATGCTTCTGATTCAAAAGATACTATGTATCAATATGAAATAGAAGCATCTAATTTATTAAATGAAAAAAAATATCCTCAAGAAGATATTTCTGCTGATTTAGAAGAATTAGATATAACTAGCACTGAATATAGTGAAATGCATGAAAATAGAGAACAAGAATTAAATATAATTTTATTATTAAAAGGGCAAATAGATAGAGTAGAAAGTATTATTGATTTAACTACTGAAGAAAAAGATAAAGATTTTATAAAGAAAATGGATGATTTAAAACAATTCTATGAAACAACTTTAGAAGAAGAAAAAGAAAATTGGGTAAAAAAGAAAAAAGAATTAGAAAAATCTATGACGTCAAAAAAAGGATTATAAAATCCTTTTTTTTACATTACTTATACAAATTATAAAAAAAACATTGATATTATAATTATTTTCATTATATAATTAATAATGAAAGAAATAGGAGGAAAAATGAAAAAAGTTAAAAGTTTGTTAGTTGCGATATTCGCAGTAATTCTACTTGTTGGTTGTGGAATGAAAGAAAAAGTAGGATTAATTATTTCTAATGATAAGAAAGTATCTTTTGAAATAAAAATCTTAATGGATGATGAATTAATTGATACAATGTTATCAATGTCAGATGGTGGATTAGATGATTCAGGTAATTCAAAAACATATACAGATGAAGAAAGATGGAATTACTTTAAAGATAATCTATGCACAAGTACAACATCAGAAGAAGATTATACTTGTGAAACTGTTACAGAAGGAAATTACAAAGGAGCAGTTTTAAAAGTAACTTCTAAAGATATTTCAGAATTTGTTGCTTTAGATACAGCTGAAAAAGTTAATTTAGCTTCAATAGGTGAAAGTAGATTAGATTCATTATTTAAATTAAATGATGATGTATATTCATCTAACTTTGAATATCAAATGTCTGATACTGGTATGGATTATAGCCAATATAGAGATCAAATGAGTGCATTCAGTGTAACATTTGAAGTAACATTACCAAATAAACCAATAAGCAATAATGCTGATGAAGTTTCAAGTGATGGATTAACACTTACTTGGGATTTAAGTAAAGGTGTTTCAAAATCATTAGATTTCTCATTTAAGTTTGATGGAACAGGAACAAATACTACAAAAGATCCTAAAACAACAACAGATACAAAAACAACTACAACTACTGATGATAATAAAGTAGTATCTAATAAAGATGAAGGTGGAATGTCAACTACAACATTAATATTAATAATTGTATGTAGCGTATTAGGTTTAGCATTAATTTCTATCTTAATTATAATATTTGCTAGAAAGAGTACTAAAAACCCAATACCAGCTTCACCAGTTTCACAATCAGCAGCAGCTTTCAAAAATCCAGAAATACATCCAACAAAAGCTGAAGAACCAACACAAGCTCCAGTAGAAGAACCTACTGAAACTGAAAAACCTGCTGAAGAAGAAGCAACTAAAGAAGAATCTAAAAAAGAAGAATAATATTAAAGGCAAAACTAAAAAATAGTTTTGCTTTTTTATTAAAAAAACTTATTGACAAATAATTTTAGTAATGATAAAATTGATATTGTCAATGAGGGATGCTTGATTAGCTCAGTTGGTAGAGCATTCGGCTGTTAACCGACAGGTCGTAGGTTCGAGTCCTACATCAAGCGCCATTTTGATAATAGAAGAACTTCGGTTCTTTTTTATTTTGTTAAAAACCAAATGTAAAATAAAGCGATATCATTGACTTTATATAGTGTTTGTGTTAATATAAGTTTGTCAAAAACGAAGAAAAGGACGAGTAATTTAACGAGTCATTCAAGAGAGTCCTAGATGGTGAGAATGGATAATGATAGTTTTATGAAAGAACACCTTGGAGTTTATTAATTGAACAAAGTAAATTAATACGTTAACTTGCGTTAATAGTCAAAGGCCATATTTATATGGTGAATTTGGGTGGTACCACGGATTTAACAGTTATTCGTCCCTTTGGGGATAATAACTGTTTTTTTATACTTAAGGAGGAAAGAATATGGAAGCAAATAAGTATAGAACTCATACATGTAATGAGTTAACAATTGATGATTTAGGTAAAGAAGTAGTACTTTCTGGTTTTGTAGGTAGTATAAGAGACCATGGTGGAGTATTATTTGTAGACCTAAGAGATGGTGAAGGAGTAACTCAAGTAGTTGTTCATGATGAAAATTTATTAAAAGGAGTATCTAAAGAATCTGTAATAACTGTTTCAGGAAAAGTTATTAAAAGAGATGAAGAAACTATTAACGAAAAGATTAAAACTGGTTTAATAGAAATAGAAACTAAAACTTTAGATGTATTATCTCATGCTCAAAATATACCTTTTGAAATAGAAACTAGTAAAGAAGTTAAAGAAGAAACTAGATTAAAATATAGATATATTGATATGAGAAATTCTAAAGTATCTAAAAATATTAAATTAAGAAGTGATGTTCTTCATTTTCTTAGAAATAAGATGTATGATTTAGGATTTACAGAAGTTCAAACTCCTATTTTGACTGCTAGTTCTCCTGAAGGAGCTAGAGACTTTGTTGTTCCATCTAGAATATTTAAAGGAAAGTTTTATGCATTACCACAAGCACCACAAATATATAAACAATTATTAATGGTTGGTGGATTAAACAAATATTTCCAAGTAGCACCTTGTTTTAGAGATGAAGATGCTAGAAAAGATAGAACACTTGAATTTTATCAATTAGACTTTGAAATGAGTTTCCCAACTGAAGAAGATATAATTAGTGTTGGAGAAGATGTATTCTATGATGTATTTAGTAAATTTAGTGATAAAAAAGTAAGTCCAAAACCATTTAGACAAATTGCATATAAAGACGCAATGGATATGTATGGTACTGATAAACCAGATTTAAGAAACCCTTTAATTATTAAAGATGCTTCAGAAACTTTATTACATACTACATTTAAACCATTCGCAAATAGTACTATTAAAGTTATAGTAGTGGATGAAATAGGTACTAAACCTAATAGTTGGTTTAATGAAATAGTAGATTTTGCTAGTTCTATTGGTATGCCTGGTATTGGTTATATTACATTAATGGAAGATGGTACTTTAAAAGGACCTATTGATAAATTCTTAAGTGAAGAAGAAAGAGCAAACTTAATTAAGGAATTTGATATGAAAACAAATTCAGTTATGTTCTTTATCGCAAATAAAAATAAAAAGGTTGCTCAAAAGTTTGCAGGTCAAATAAGAGATGAATTAGGAAGAAAAATTGGTTTAATTGATGAAAATAAAATTGAACTATGTATTATTAAAGACTTCCCAATGTTTGAATATGATGAAAAAGAAAAGAAATATGAATTCTGTCATAATCCATTCTCTAAACCATATGATGAATATAAAGACTATGATAAATTTGATGATCTAGAAGAAATAATTGCTCATCAATTTGACTTTGTATGTAATGGTTTTGAAATGGCATCAGGAGCTATTAGAAATACAGATTTAGATTTAATAACAAAAGGATTTGTAAAAATTGGATATCCAGAAGAAGTAATTGAAAAGAGATTTAATTCTATGTTTACAGCATTTAAGTATGGAGTTCCACCACATGGAGGAATGGCACCTGGTATAGATAGAATACTTATGATTATATTAGATGAACCAAACTTAAGAGAAGTTCAAACATTCCCAACTTCATCAACTGGTCAAGATCAAATGATGGGTTCACCTAGTGTACTTGATCCTAAACAATTAGAAGAATTAGGTATTAAAATAGTTGAGGAGGAATAATTATGAGTGAGAAATTTACTAAAGAAATGGTTGATGATTACGCAGATAAACTATTAATTGGTCTAACACCTGAAGAAAACAAAATGGTTTTAGATGAATTTGATATTATCGATGAACAAATAAATATTATTAATGATATTCCTGGAATAGAAAAAGTCGAACCAATGACTCATGCTCTTGATGATTTTGAATTTGAATTAAGAGAAGATGAGGTAGAAGAATCTATTCCAATAGAGGAATTACTTCAAAACTGTAAAGATAGTACTGCAAGAGAAGTACAAGTACCAAAGGTGGTGGGTTAAGATGAAATATATGAATAAATCACTTGAAGAACTTCATAAAATGTTAAAAAATGGTGAAGTTACTTCTGATGAATTAATAAAAGAATCTTTAGAACTATCACATGAAGTACAAGAAAAATATAATGCATTTGTTACTATATTAGATGATGCTAAAGGTGTTAAGATAACTGATAATATTTTATCTGGTATACCTTGTGGTATTAAAGATAATTATTCTACTAGAGGAATTCTTTCTACTGGTAGTAGTAATACATTAAAAGATTATGTACCATTCTTTGATGCAACTGCATATGCAAAATTAAAGGAAGCAGGAGCAATAATGGTAAATAAAACTGTTATGGATGAATTTGGTATGGGTGGAACAGGAACTACTGGTCATACTGGTATAGTTTTAAATCCATGGGATAAAACTAGAATGTGTGCAGGATCTTCCGCTGGTTCAGCATGTGCAGTAGCAGCAGGTGTTTATCCTTATGCAACTGGCTCTGATACAGGAGACTCTATTAGAAAACCAGCAGCATACTGCGGTATAGTAGGATATAAACCAACATATGGAATGATATCTAGATATGGATTATTCCCATTTGCATCTTCTTTAGATCACTTAGGAGTTTTAACTAGAAGTGTTAAAGATGCTGCAATTGTAGTTGATAACATGAAAGGTATTGATAAAAACGATATGACTTCTTGGGATTCATCTAAGATTCATTTAGCAGATTCTTTAACAGGTAATGTTAAAGGTAAAAAATTATGTTATATAAAGGAAATATGTGATATTTCTGAATATGAAAATCCATCAGATGAATTAAAGGAACACTTTAATAATTTCTTTAAAGCAATAGAAAAATGTAAAGAATTAGGTATGGAAGTAGAAGAAGTATCTATTAATAGAACACTTCTTAATGCTTTAGCATCAGTATACGTAGTTATATCATGTGCAGAAGCAACATCTAATATGTCTAACTTAACTGGTATTATCTTTGGTCCAAGAGGAGAAGGTAAAACTTGGGATGAACAAGTTAAAGATTATAGAACTAAAGGATTCTCATCTTTAATTAAAAGAAGATTTGTAATTGGTTCTTATGTTCTTCAAGCTAAAAATCAAGAAAGATATTTTAGAAATGCACAAAGAGTAAGAAGATTATTAGTAGATGCATGGAAAGATTTATTTAAGAAATA
Organism: Bacilli bacterium; assembly: GCA_017511805.1. Lineage (GTDB taxonomy): Bacteria > Bacillota_I > Bacilli_A > RF39 > UBA660 > RUG13038. Next base: position 406,855 of record JAFWJA010000015.1, on the reverse strand, counting down.
TGATGCAGTTATATTACCAGTGGGATCTGGACCTGCTAAACATTTTGAAGGTGATAATGATATGCTTTCAAAAGAAACAGTTACTTTAGAAGAACATCTACAAGTTGGTAACTTTGGTGGATTTCCATCAATTACTATTCCAGATGGATTTATAAATAATCTTCCTGTAGCACTAAATATAACAGGTAATTGTTATGATGATGAAAATGTACTTAATATTGCATATGCATTAGAGGGTGCAATGGATTATAAAGGTCAAATAGCAAAGGAGGTAAAGTAATATGGGTTATATAGCAATGATAGGACTTGAGATGCACTGTGAAGCATCTGAAACTAATTCAAAAGTATTCTCTTCTGCTAGAAACACATATTCAGTAACTCCAAATGAAAATATAAGACCATATGATATGGGGTTTCCTGGAGTTCTTCCTGTTGTTAATAAAAAGGCAGTTGAATTTGCGATTAAAACATCAATGGTATTAAATTGTAAACAACCTGAGTATATGTATTTTGAAAGAAAGAATTATTATTATCCAGATATGCCTAAAAATTATCAAATTACTCAAGAAACAAAACCAATTCCAGTAGGTATTTATGGTTATGTAGATTATGAATGTGATGGAGTTGAAAAAAGAGTAAGAGTAAATAATATTCACTTAGAAGAAGATGCTGCATCATCTGATCACTTATATGATACAACTGTTATCGATTATAATAGAGCAGCCAATCCACTTTTAGAACTTGTTACAGAACCTGATTTTAGAACAGGTGAAGAAGCTATGGCATTTCTTGAACACATGAGAACAGTTTACCAATATTTAGGAGTATCTGAATGTGATACTAAAAAAGGTCATATTAGATGTGATGTAAACGTTTCTATTATGGATGAAAACTTAGATCCTGAAGATCCTAAAAATTGGGGAACAAAAGTAGAGATGAAGAATGTTAACTCTTTTGGTGGAGTTAGAGATTGTATAAAATATGAAATTAAAAGACAGACTAAGGCCAAAGAAAATGGTACATATGACACTGAAGTAATTCAAGAAACAAGAAGATGGGATGAAGAAACTGGAACTACTATTGCGATGAGAAGTAAAGTAGATGCAGTTGATTATAAATATTTCGTTGAACCAAATATTCCAAAATATAAATTAACTAAAGAATGGTTAGATGAAATACGTGCATCTATTCCAGAACTAGCTTATGATAGAAAGAAAAGATATATGAATGATTATGGATTATCTGAATATGATTCAAATATCTTAGTTAAAGAAAAGAAAATAAGTGATTTCTTTGAAGATACAGTTAAACTTGGTACTGATCCAAAAGAAGCATGTAACTGGGTTAATGGTATGATTTTATCATATTTAAATTATCATATGATAACAATAGATGAATTTTATATGACACCAGATATGCTTCATGATTTAATTAAGTTAATTGATGATAAGACAATATCTAGTAAACAAGGTAAAGATGTATTTGCAAAAGTTCTAGAAGATAAAAAAGAACCATTGCAAGTAGTTAAAGATGAAGGCATGATGCAAATAACAGATACTGGTGCTATAGAAGATATAGTAGATGAAGTACTTGCTGAAAATCCAAAAGCAATTGAAACTTATGATCCAGAAAATCCAAAAGCATTAGACTTCTTTATAGGTCAAGTAATGAAAAAAACTAGAGGTAAAGCTAACCCTGGTATGGCTTATAAGATGATGAAAGAAAAACTAGATAATATGAAGAAATAAAAGTGCAATTCAATTGCATTTTTATTTTGTTTGTGTTAGCATATTTACTTGTGAGGTATGATATGAAAGAAACAAGACAAAGTTTTACTGATGAAGAGATTAAAGAAATAGTAATATCAGTTCTAGGTATGGAATTTATGGCAAATGATTTAGACTATGTTTTTGCTGTAGGAACATTTAGTGATTTTAAGAAAGCTGTTAGATCTAATAAAAAAAATACAAGAAAAGAACAAAATGATTTTATTAAATCATTAGGTTCTAATACTATCGCATACCATTCAGAAGGAAATAAAGGAATAATATTTTTTACAGATAGAATAAGAAAATATAAAACTCTTGAAAAACAATTATTTGTTACAATATTTTCATGTTATCATGAAGTCAGACATGCTATTCAAAAAGGGTTTAAAGATTATAGTTATGAAAAGTTTTTATATGATATAGAAGATATTTATAGAGAAAAAAATGTTGATCATTATGTAGATAACCATGATTTATATTCATTTGAAATAGGTGCGGATTTATATGCAATTACTAAAACTATACATAAAATGAAGACAGTATATCCTGCAGTGTATGAAAAAGAAAAGGCTTTTATTGAAGGAATGAAAAAAAGAACAATAGATAATTATTATTTATATAACGCATACTTCTTTGTAAATGATTTAATTATAGATGTAGTAAATAAAAGAAAAGTGCCTGATAATAAAGTATTAAAAATGTTCTTTAATGAAGATGGTTCTTTTAAACTAGCTAGTGATATTATTCATGATGAAAACTATGATAAACTAGATAAAAGAGTAGTTAATTTAATGTTTTCATGTTGTTTATTATATATGGATTTAGATAATGAAGATCTAGAAGGATTAAAGGCATTAAGAGACTCAAATGAGTATATGTTAAACTTACAAGTTAATCAAGAAAAATATCTATCAAAAATTAGAAATAAATAGTAGATTTATTAAAAATTATGATATAATTATTTTAGGATGTAGGGATAATTATGGGAAAAGATTTTAGTGAAATTCCTTTTGAAGAAATGATGGCTAAAAATAAAAAAACTAGATTTATTATTAAACTAGTTATCTTATTTCTAGTTTTAGTCATATTAGCGTTATTTTGTTTTAAGAAAAACGTTATTCCAACTAATTTTTACTTAAAGGGTGAAAAAACAATTGAACTTAAATTAGGTGAGAATTATAAAGAGTCTGGTTTTGTCGCAGAGTTGTTTGGAAAAGATATTTCAAAAGAAGTTATAGTTGATGAAAATATTGATTATGAAAAAATAGGTGATTATGAAGTCAAATATACCTTAAAGATTAATTATCTTAATATAGAAAAGAAATTAGTAAGAAAGGTATCTGTCGTAGATAATATACCTCCTGAATTAAATGTTGATTGTGAAGATACTATTTATTGGAATTTAGGAGAAGGATTCGAATTGCCTGGTCATTCAGCATCTGATAATATAGATGGTGATATTACAGATAAGATTAAGATAGATGGTACAGTAAATACTGATGAAGAAGGGGAATATACTTTAACTTTCTCAGTAGAAGATTCAAGTAAAAATACAATAAAAAGAGAAATAAAAGTAATTGTAGAAGATAAATGGAAAAATACATATATTTTAGTAGTTAAATCGGAACAAATGCTATATTATTATGAAAAGGGTGTGTTAGTATTTAGTTCACCAGTAGTTACCGGTAATGATTATGATACACCACTTGGTGATTTTGCTATTAACAATAAAATGCCAAGAGCAAGACTTGTAGGACCTAATAATGAATGGGACTGTTATGTAAATTGGTGGATGCCATTTATAAGTAGTTCACACGGTTTCCATGATTCTTCTTGGAGAACAGAATTTGGTGGTAATGTATGGACATATAATCCTACTCATGGATGTATTAATTTACCTGCTGATAAAGCGTATGAAATGTATCAAATAGTAGAAATAGGTACACCAGTTCATATAGTACATTAAAAGAACTAACAATTGTTAGTTCTTTTTTATTTTCTATAAATAAAATCTGTAATTTTTTTAGCTTTTGATTTTGTTTTGATTTTATCTTTTACTTCTTCTGGAATTTCAATTTTAATTTGACCTAATCTATAGTATAAGTAATCTCCAATAGCTTTCATTTTATATTCAATAAAATCATATTGTTTTTTCATATTATAACTTTTTCTTTTTTCAGAACTAGTTAATTCTTTGAATCTTTTTATTTTTAATCTTCGTTGTATTTCATATCCTTTATATATTTCAAGTAATTCTCTACTATGAGCAATATTTAATTCTTGAATATCTATTATCCAATCAATATCTTTTATAGTATTAACAAAATCTATATATTTTTTCATGTCTACTTTTATAAAATCATATTCATTAAATTCCGTTACAATAGGAATGCCATTAGGAAAAGCACTATCATATATTTCTTTTGGAACATCATAATTATAGAAAATTAAGGTAGTTATATCAATTTTATTAATAAAACAATGATCATTTGTAATTATCTTCATCTAAATCACATCCCAACTGATTTAATATTATAACACATAATTTAAGTTTTAAATATTATTTTTAGTAATAACAGGTATGAAAAAAAGAACTATACAGTTCTTTTATTGTTTTATGGTGCTCCAGGTCGGACTCGAACCGACACTTCTTTAAAGGAAACCAGATTTTGAGTCTGACGCGTCTACCAATTTCGCCACTAGAGCAACTAAATGAATTATAGCATATTATATTACTTTTATAAAGTGTTTTTTTGTGATAAAATTAGAATGTAATTGCCCTTTGGCCAAGCGGTAAGGCTCTGGACTCTGACTCCAGCATGCGTAGGTTCGAATCCTACAAGGGCAACCATGCTAGATTAGCTCAATTGGTAGAGCAACTGAATCGTAATCAGTAGGTTATGGGTTCAATTCCTATATCTAGCACCATTAAAATAACAGTTGTATAACTGTTTTTTTATGTTATAATATTTATGTTTTTAAGGGGGATTTATATGTTAAAGCTAATACATGCTTATGATATGAATTTTGACAGTGTTTTAGATTATTATAATGCCTTTGATGATAAATGGGATGATTTAAATAATTATGCTATTTATAAAGTGAAAGATGGTAAAGAAAAGTATCTTGAATATATATTTGAAGAAGAACGTAATATGTATTTTTTAGTTGATTCTGAAAATGAGAATTATATTCTAGGTTATGGTAGTTTAGTTGATGATATAGAATATGATTTTCATGAAGATTTTTTAAATGTAGGTAATATAGGTTATGGAGTTAGACCTAATGAAAGAAGAAAAGGATATGGATCTAAGATATTAGAACTAATTCTTGATATATGTGAAGAACGAGGTATGAAAGAAGTTTGTGTATCTTGTAATAAAGGTAATATTGCTTCACAAAAAATAATATTAAATCATGGTGGAGTATTTGAAAAAGAATTTGATGATGACTTTGAAGGAGAAGGGGAAAAGTATTGGATTAAGTTACATCCAACTGCTAAGAGTATTGTTAGAAGATATATAAAAAAAAGAGCCTAAGCTCTTTTTTCTATTTTCTTTATTTTATTAATTACATTAACTAGAACTGGAGTAAATATTATTTCAACTGATAGTTTAATAATAAATACTGATATAAACATAGTTCCTAGTTCTTTAAATGACATAACTCCTGTAAATGCAACTGCAATAAAAATAAAAGTATCAATAAATTCACCAACTACAGAAGATAATATTGTTCTATGCCATAGTACTCCTTTTTTATTTTTATCCTTCATTTTAGTCATAACTTTTGAATTAAATAAGTTACCAAATATATAAGCTAGAAGGCTAGCTAAAAGAAGTCTTGGAGTAGTAGATAAAACTGTTTCAAATGCTACTTGATTCTTAAAGAAATCCGGATATGGTAAATAAATTGCTATAGTAAAAAATAATACCATTAATAAGTTAGATAGAAAACTAATCACAATAGTAAATTTAGATGTTTCATAACCATATACTTCTACAAAAACATCATTTAATATATAACTAACAGGAAATAATAGAGTACTAGAAGTAAATACTAGTCCTAGTATTTCTACTTGTTTAGCAGCCAATATATTAGATGATAATAGGCATACTATATTAAGTACTAATAATATTAGAAACGTTTTAGAATAAGTTTCTTTTTTCATATAACCACCAACGTAATTATATCACATAAATATAGTTTTTACTATTGACCTAAAACTATATAAATGATAAAATTATATTGCAGTTTGGAGTAGTACTCAAGAGGCTGAAGAGGCGTCCCTGCTAAGGATGTAGACTGGGGTAACCTGGTGCGAGGGTTCAAATCCCTCCTGCTCCGCCATTAAAAAATAACCTAGAAATAGGTTTTTTTTGTGTCTAAAAATAAATATATGAATATACTATATTGAGGGATTTGAAATGAGTTTAAGTCATATAGAAAGACTATATATTGAAAATAGAGATTATATAGATAATGCTAGTTATGAAGAACTAGAAATGTTAGTTAGTTCTTTTTTATATCAAGAGATATTATCTAATACAATTACTGAACAAGATTTAAATTTAAAGACTTTTGATAAAGTAAAAGAGATAATAAAAATATATAAAAAGAAAAAGGTATTAAAAATGAATAAATAATCTTCTTAGAACCATTATTGGTTTGAAAGGAGATTTTTATTTGGCTAATAATAAAGTAGAAATAACTGGTATAAATACTTCTTCATTAAAAAGAATAAGTAATGATGAAATGACTAAGTTATTTGAAAAATTAAAATTAGATCCAAAAGATAAGATATCAAGAGAAAAACTTACACTAGGTAATTTAAAACTAGTTTTAAGTATATTAAAAAAGTATAATAATAGAAATGAGAATATGGATGATTTATTTCAAATTGGTTGTATTGGTCTTGTTAAAGCTATAGATAATTTTGATTTATCTTTTGGAGTAAAGTTTTCTACATATTCAGTTCTTATGATTGAAGGAGAAATAAGAAAGTATTTAAGGGATAATAATACAATTAGAGTATCTAGAAGTGTAAAGGACACAGCATATAAAGTAATTAAATTTAAGAATGAATATATGATGAGTTCTGGTAAAGAACCTAGTATTGAGGAAATAAGTAAATCTATTGATATTTCTCCTCAAGATATATTATTTTCTATGGAAGCTACTAAGAATATAGTTAGTTATTATGAACCTATTTATGATGATGGTGGAGAAACAATATATTTATTTGATCAAATATCTAATGGAGAGAATAAAGATAGTCTAAGCAATAAACTTGCTTTAAAAGAAGCTATAAGTGGTCTTAAATCTAATGAAAAAAAGATTTTATATGATAGATATATTATTGGTAAAACACAAATAGAATTAAGCGAAGAATTAAATATAAGTCAGGCACAAATATCTAGAATAGAGAAGAATGCAATTTCCAACATAAAGAAATTAGTTCGATAATATAATTAAATAGAGGAGAATTGTTATGAGATTATCTGATCTTCAAGATAAAGATGTTATTGATTTAAAAACAGGAATTAAAGTAGGAAATATAATTGATATTAAGATTCAAGTAGATGGTATAGTTTCTTCATTAATATTAGAGAAAAAAAGATTTAGTAAATTGTTTTCACCTAATGATGAAATAGATGTACCTTTTAATAAAATTGTTAAAATAGGAGAAGATGTTATTCTTATAAAAGATATGTAAAAAAAACAAGAATTAATATAATTCTTGTTTTAATTTATCAATATTATCATTCATAATTGTAATATAGTCATTTCCTTCTTTTTTATCATTTGTTGTTATGTTATTTAATGTATCTATATATACATATTCTAAACTTGGATAGTGTTCTTTTAGTCTTTTAATATTTTCATTTGGTTCTTCATTTTTCTTTAAGAAAATATATTTTATTTCACCAGCTACATCAGAAGCATCACTATAATTTTTTTCAGTAAAAGTAGTATCATCTAATGATATAACATTTAATCCATATTTTTCTAAGAATTTAAATTGATCTGATGATACAATTAAATTTCTTTCTTTAGCATATAAAGCCATTTCTTTTAAAGAAGCATCTAAACTAGATATTTCTATTTTTAATTTTTCATAATTCTTATCTATATTACTTTTAATAATATCACTAACTACATATTCATTAAGACCATCTTTTATATTTTTTGCTATCATAAGCATATTAGATGGGTTAATCCATATTTCATCTTCATCATATTGAATATCAATTTTATTAGTAGCATCAATTATTTTTAAATAACTATTCTTATTTAACATTTCTACTATTAAATCTCTTTCTTCAGATTGCCCATTATAAATCATTAAATCACAATTAGAATAATCACTTATTTGTTTATCTGTCAATTTATATTCATATGGATCAATTCCTTGAGGATATATATTATGTATAGTAGAGTAGTCACCATATATTCTTTCAGTAACATATTGAATAGGATAAACACTAGTATATATTTCTATATTCTCCATAGAATCACTTCTACATCCTGATAACATTATTGATAAGGCAACCAAACCTAAAATAGTAAATATTTTTTTCATTTTTTCCTCCTAATAGGTACTGGATCATAAATATCACTATGATTCCATGGCGTACATTTTAATAATCTTTTTATTGTTAAGTATGTTCCTCTAAAAAAACCATATTCCATATATGCTTGTTTTGAATATTCTGAACAAGTTGGTATATACTTACAATTACTATGGCTACTTAGTGGTATTTTTTGATAACATTTTATCAAAAATATCATTACTTTAGACATTAACTTCACCATAATAATTTTATCACAATTTTTAATTAGTATCAATCTTAATTTAATTGTGTAAAATATGTAAAAATTAATGATAAAAAAATAATTATTTGTGATATAATGAAAATAGAATAGTGAGAAGCACTATATAAATGGATAAATAAGGAGGAAAAAATATGAATTGTAAAAAATGTGGATATGCCATAACAAGTTTAGATCAAGTTTGTCCTAATTGTGGAGAACCAAATGAATTTTTTGTAAACCAACAACCAGTAATGCCTAATAGTGGAGTAAATGCTGCACCTGTTGAACCTGTTCAACCAGCACCAGCTGTTCCACCCGTAGCTCCTGTTGAACCAACTCCTGTTGCTCCAGTAGTACCTGAAGCACCAGTTGCGCCAACACCAGCACCAACTGCTACACCAGTAGCACCTATAGAACCAACACCAGTTTCTATACCAAGTCAAAATACTATGCCAAACCAAGGAGTAAATCCATCTGTTGGAATTAGTCAAACACAAATAACACCAGCAAAAGAAAAGAAAAATACTGGATTTATTCTATTAGTAATATTCTTAGTATTAGTAATTGCTGGATTAGGTACATTTATAGGTATTAAATTATTAAGTGGAAATGATTCTGGTTCAGGAGGAACTGCAAATAATGGTGGTGGATCAGGTACAAACTCTGGAGGAGGAACTCAACCAGTTGAAGTTGATACTTCTACTAAATTAAGTGTTGATGGAATTGATTTTACTATCCCTTCAGGATTAACAAAAAAAGAAAATAACGGTGTTACTACTTTAGTTGATTCTACAAATGGTTATGCAATATACATATCAGGAGTTTTTGATGAAGATTTTAATGAAGTAAAACAAGCATTAATTGCTGAAGAAGCTCAATTTAAAACTAAAGTAGAAAGTACTGGTGGAGTATATATTGGTATGAATGATTATTCTTCAAATGGATATAATTATTTTGTAGGATCATATACAATTAATAGCGTTTATGACGATAGATTTATAACTATAATTTTAGGTAATAAATTAGTTACAGGTGAACTAGCTTATACTTCAGCAAGTAAAGATTTAGCATATCAAACACTAAGTAAATTATTAAATTCTGCTAAAGCAGATACTTCTAGCTCTTTTGTACCAACAACAAAAGCTAAAGATGATGTTATTAGTGATATTCAAGTTATTTCAAGTATAGAATAAAAAACTTACATTAGTAAGTTTTTTTTATTGCTTATTATGTTATAATTATATTGGTGATGAAAATGAATATTATTGAAAAATATGATATAGATTTAAATAATGAATTAATTAAAAGAGCATTCACTCATTCTAGTTATGTAAATGAGGCTAAAACTGGTGAAGACTATGAAAGATTAGAATTTTTAGGTGATAAGATTCTAGACTTTATAGTTAGTGAGTTCTTATATGTTAATGATGATTATGATGAAGGAAAAATGACTAAGTTAAGAGCAAGTTATGTATGTGAAAATGCACTATATACATATGCTAAATCACTTGATTTTCCATCATATTTAAGACTAGGTAAAGGTGAAGAATTAACAGGTGGTAGAGATAAACCATCTATAGTTGCGGATACTTTTGAGTCATTTTTAGCAGCAGTTTATTTAACAAAAGGTTTTGATATTGTAAAGAGTATTGTTTATGATGTAGTTATACCTTATATAAAAGAAGAAAAAGATTTATTCTTGCATGATTATAAGACTAAGTTACAGGAAATTGTTCAAACAGATAAAAAATCTACTGTATATGAAATAATTAATGAAGAAGGACCTGCGAATAATAAAGTATTTACTACAGTAGTTAAAGTAGATGATGTAGTATTAGGAAAAGGAACAGCAACTTCTAAGAAAGAAGCTGAACAAGAGGCAGCAAAGGATGCGTTAAGTAAGTTAATGAAATAACAATTGGGGGTTATTATGGAAAAGATAACAGATATAGATAGACTAGTTAGAATTAATGAATTATTAACACAAGGTAAAATAGAAAAAGCTAAAGAATATTGTAAAAAGTATATAAATAGTAATAGAGTGGCTTCTGCATATGTAAAATTATTAATGGAAGAAAAAGAATATGATGAAGCAAAATCTGTTTGTTTAAAGAATATGGATAATCCTTCTATTCGTACACAATATGTTTATATGCTTATAGCTGAAGAAAACTTTGATGAAGCAAGAAGATTATGTGAAAAATATGAAGATGATGGTTCTTTAGAACCTCAACATATTCTGATTTTAGAACGTGAAGGACAATACGAAAAAATAGAAGAAATAGTTAAAAGATTTCCTTATAATAGATTTGTAATTAAGTCTTATGTAATTACTTTATCTAATAGAGGTGAGTTTGATAAAGCAATAAAATATTGCGATGTGATTCCTCATGATCCAGTACTCGCAGATATAAAAAAAGACCTTGAACAAAAAAGAGTCAAATCAGTTGCTGAATCAAAAGTAAAATTATATTTTTCAATTTTAGATTATATAAATGAAGGAAAAATAAAAGAAGCTAAACAATTATGTAGTAACAATTTAGGAGATAAAAAAATATTTGAATTATATTTATCTATTTTAGAAAAAGAAAGAGTTCTTTTATATAAGAAAAAATTACAATAGGAGCAAGTAAAACTTGTTCTTTTTATTATTAAGATATATAATTAAATTATAAAGATAGGAGAACATTTATGAAGAAACAAAAAGATCCATCATTGATGACAGATAAAGAATTAATAACTTATTGTAGATTGAATGATAATGATGAAGAACTACAAAAAAGAATACCAAATATAGATTTTAATAATTTAAAATTAAAAGATGAAGACTTGATATATTTAATGGTATCGGTTTTTAAATATGAAAAGAAAAGTGAAAATAAAATAGAAAATTTTCATAATTATATAAATAATAAATATAATAAAAAAGGTTACAATATTTATTATTCTTATGAACATATAATAAAAAAGAATACAAATAAAGTATTAAAAATGTTTGAAAAAAAGAACTTTAAAGAGGATTTTATTTATATTACAAATCATAAAATATTAGGAGATGAATTTCTAGATATTGTTTGTGAAAATAAAAAAATAATGAATAAACTTATGGATAGTGATGTTTTTCAAAATACTTTATTAGAATTATTAAAAGAACATAAAGGTTTTCGCTTTTTTGATTTTACAGATGAAGAAGTGATACTAAAATCAAATCCAGAAGTATTTTCATTTTTAGAAGATGCGTATAATGTAAATAGTAATAGAGGAGAAAAAATAAAAAATAAATCATTAAAAAAATTTAAATCTATACTAACAAAAAAAATTAAAAATAATCTTAAATCAGAACAAATCGATGAGTTAGAATTTATTTTAAATAATAGTAATAAAGAAAAGTATCCACGTACTTTAATTCATTCTTTATTATATATGTGCTTAGTTAAAGAAAAAATGTTTGATTATTATAAAAGATTAGAATCATTAATTTTTGATGGTGATTTTAAAAAAACAGTTAGTTTTTGTAAAACTTATTATGATCAACCTTTATTTGATTCTATAATGAGTTTGGATGATTCAAAATTAGTATCACTAAAAGAAAAATTAGACATATTATCTAAACATAATCGTTTAGAAAATATGCATAATTTATCAGATTTGGAAGAAAAGAAAGTAGAAGAAATAAAAGAATTGAAATATGATGAAGAATATAAAAATTCAACTAATGTTAAACAACATCCTGATGGTAGAACTGATATAGTTTTGTTTAATTTTCCAAAAGAAATAATGGTTATAAATGATAATGGTGAATTATTTGATATTGATGCTGGTAGAGATCATATTTCGAGTTTTAAAGCATTTTGTAGGGAGAATAAAATAGAATATCCTGATGGGATGGTTAATGAATATTTATTAGCTAGTTATCTAGGAACTAAGGGTATGTCTACAATTGTCCTTGAATATGAAAACTTCTTGATAATATTATCATCAACTGCATCAGATGAAGTAAAACAAAAAATAATAAATTTATTATCTACTATACAAGTGCCAGAAGCAGAAACTGCAATTGCGCAAATTGTTGATGATGAAGGTAATGCTAATGACTTTAATGAGGGTATGACTATGCCTGTTTCTGATGCAATAGAAGTATTAACAAAATTAAAAAAGGAAAAAGGAAAACGATTGTAATATTGTTATTTCCTTTTTTTTATTGTATAATGATTAAGTAGAAAAAATAGTAGGTGGAAGTATGTACTTGAAAAAATTAAACATGGTCGGTTTTAAATCTTTCGTTAATCCAACTGAAATAGAATTTAATGATAAAATTACTGGAGTAGTTGGTCCAAATGGATCAGGTAAAAGTAATATAGTTGATGCAATACGTTGGGTACTAGGAGAACAATCAGTTAAATCACTTAGAGGAGACGGTTCTATGAGTGATGTTATTTTCTCTGGTAGTAAAAGTAGAAAAGCATCTAATTATGCATCAGTTTCTTTAACTTTTAGTAATGAAGATAGATATCTTGCTATGGAAGCAGATGAAGTTATTATTAAAAGAACTATTTATAAATCAGGAGAAAATGAATACGAGATTAATAATGTTAAATGTAGACTAAAAGATATTGTTGATTTATTTACTGATACAGGTGCGTCTAAAGAGTCATTTAATATTATTTCTCAAGGTGATATAGGTAATATACTTTCTAGTAAAGCTGAAGATAGAAGAATAATATTTGAAGATGCTTCAGGTGTTTTAAAATATAAAAAGAGAAAAGAAGAAGCATTAAGAAAATTATCTAAAACTAAAGATAATTTAGTTAGAGTTAATGATATTATTGAAGAAAATAAAGAGAGATTAATACCATTAAAAGAACAAAGTGAAAAAGCTAAAGTATATGTTAAAGATAAAGAAGAATTAGAAAATATAGAAGTAGCGTTAATAGTTAATGATATAGATGAATATAATTTTACTTATCAGGATGCTAAAAACAAGATAGATGAATTAAATAAAGAAATATCTAAAGTATTAGGTACTACATCTACAAAACAAGTTGAAATAGAAGAAATTAAAAATAAAATAGATGATTTAAATAGAAGTTTATATCAAAAACAACAAGAATTAATTAGTGTTAGTACTAATGTAGAAAAATTAGCAGGTGAAAAGAATTTAATTAGTGAAAGAAGTAAATATGAAGCAAATGATATAAAACTTCATGATAATATTATTTCACTAAAAGAACAATTGCTAAATGTTGAAAATGAAATTAAATTATTAAATAAAAATATTGATAATGAAAAAGAAGAAAATAAAAGCTTATCTGAATCATTAACAGATATATCTAAAAAGATAGATTTAAATGAACAAGAAAAATTGAAATTAGTTAATAATTCAAATAGTAAATTAAAAGAGATATCTATTTTAAAAAATAGAAAAGAGAATTTAGAGAACGAAATAGAGAATAATTCATTATTGCCTTACGCAGTTAGAAGTGTACTAAATAACCCTAAATTAAAGGGAATAGAAGGTGTAATAGGTAAGTTATTTGAGACTGAAGAAAAGTACTCTAAATCAATAGAAGTAGCGTTAGGTAATCAAATAAGTTACGTAGTAACAGCAGATGAGAATAATGCAAAAGATGCAGTTGAATACTTAAAAAACAATAACTTAGGTAGAGCAACTTTTTATCCTTTATCTGTTATTAAATCAAGAACTATTGATACCGAAAATTATAATAAGATTAAGTATGAAGATTCCTTCGTGGATGTGGCTTCTAATCTTATAAAATATGATAATAAGTATAAGAATGTAATACAAAATTTATTAGGAAATGTAATAATAGTAAAAGATTTGACATCAGCAAACAGTATATCTAGAACAATTAGTAATAAATATAAAATAGTTACATTAGATGGTGATGTAGTTAATCCGGGTGGGTCAATTACAGGTGGATCATTAAAACAAAAAACTAGTATTATAACTAGTAAATATGAGTTAGAAGAAGTAATTAAATCTATTAAAAAGGCAGAACAAGATTTATCTATAATAGAAGATAGTATCAATATAAATGATGAATATTTTGCTAAGTTAGATAGAGAAAGAAAAGAATTACTAGTTATGATTAATTCTAATAGTGAATTATTAAAAGAAAGAGAAAATAAGAAAGATGAACTTGAAATAAGAAGATCATCTATTAATCTAGAACTAAATAGTAACAATAATACAATTAATAATGTTTTATCTAATGAAGAAGAAGATATTATTAAAAAGTATTATGAAGAAAAAGAAAAACAAGAATCTTTAAAATTAGAAATAAGTAATGTTTTAAAGAATATTGAAAGTACAAAAGCAGAATTACAAGATAAAGAAACTAATTTAAAAATAGATAATCAAGACTATAATAAGTGTCAAGATGAACTTAAAAAGAACGAGATAATTGTTAGTAAATTAGATGTTAAATTAGATAATTTACTTAATATTTTAAGTGAAGATTATTCTATTACATATGAAAAAGCTAAAGCTAATTATTTCTTAGATATGGATAGTGAAGAAGCTAGATCTAAAGTAAATAGATTAAAAAGAGAAATAAAGGCTTTAGGTGAAGTAAATGTTTCATCAATTGAGGAATATGAAAAGGTTAATGAAAGATATACTTTCTTAACTACTCAAAAAGATGATTTATTACATGCAGAAGATATATTACTTGGTATTATTAGCCAAATGGATGAAGTAATGAAAGAGAAATTTACTGAAACATTTAAGATAGTACAAGTTGAATTTAAAGATACATTTAAGAAGTTATTTGGTGGTGGAGATGCAGAATTAAAACTTACTGATCCAAATAATATACTTGAAACAGGTGTCGATATAGTAGCACTTCCTCCAGGTAAGAAATTACAACATATTTCATTATTATCAGGTGGAGAAAAGACTTTAACTGCTATAGCACTTTTATTTGCAATACTTAAAACTAGACCAGTACCATTCTGTGTATTAGATGAGGTAGAAGCTGCACTTGATGAAGTGAATGTTGATAATTTTGGTAAATATTTATCTGAATTTAAAGATAAAACTGAATTTATAATTATTACACATAAGAAGAAGACTATGGAGTATGCAGATGTACTATATGGTATTACAATGCAAGAATCTGGTGTTTCTAAATTAGTAAGTGTAAAACTAGAAGAATTAAAATAGTCATTATGACTATTTTTTTTGACTTTTTTAAAACTTTGTAATAATATAAATATTAGTCTTTAAAAGAGGGATTGAAGAAATGGGAGAAACAGATTTAAAAAACTTAATTGCGTATCTTCAAAGTTTTGATTATGGGGATAGAGAGAGTACTGATTTAAATGATTCATTAAATTTTGGTTTAGATATGCATTATCAATTCCAAAATATAAAAGATATTGAAAAAATATTTAAAGCATTAAATAGATATTACTCAAAGAATTCAAAAGATAAATTTGAGTATTCTTATAATAAAAATATATATAATCAATATTTATCAAATAATCATTTAATAGTTAATACACCTGTATTTACTGATACACCTGAATTCTATGAAGAATTAAAGGATTGTTTAGATGCATTAAAAGAAAAAAAAGTAACATTAAATCCAAATAAAGGTGTTCATGTACATACAGATTTATCTATATTAGAAAATGATAATAGACATTTGTTAACATTATTAAAAATTATTACTTTATATGAAAATATTATATTTAGATTTGGCTTTGGTGAATCAGAGAAGAGTAATATAAATTTAGAAACGTATTCAAAGGCAGTTAGTCCGTTAGTATTTAAATATATTCAAAATTATGATTATACAAAATCATTTGAAGAACATATACAAGAATTACAAAAGATTTTAATATGTAAAAGTTATGCAATTAACTTTCATAATAAAGATAAAAGTGTATCAAACGATACTATAGAATTTAGAATGTTTAATGGTACATTTGATTTATCAACTATTCAAAATTATGTTAATTTTGTAGGTAATATGATGTATCAAATAGTAAAAGATCATGTAGATTTAGATGTACTTGATTATAGTATGGATATATATGATGTAAATAAATATACATTAGATAGATATGGAGAATTCGATCCAACAGGAGCAGTTGAATTATCAGAAATAGTATTTGATAAAAGAGAAGATCAAGTAAGATTTTTAAAACAATATATGTTCAAAAAAAGAAACTAGTTATCTAGTTTCTTTTTTACTATTTCAGATGCAGATTTAGAATACGCCCTAAATAAACCACCAGCACCTAATTTAATTCCTCCAAAATATCTAACAACAACAATTAACACATTATCTAAATTATTCTTTTCTATAACGTTAAAAATAGGCATACCTGCTGTTCCTTTTGGTTCACCATCATCATTTATTTTACCATTATTGTTTATTTTATATACATAAACAACATGTCTAGCTTTTTTATGCTCATCTTTTATTTCACTAATTATTTTTTCAATTTCAGATTCATTTTCTAGGTCATAAAGATAAGTTATAAACCTAGATTTTTTTATTTCAATTTCGTTTTTTAACATAAAAATATCACCTATAAAAATTATACCAAAAAAAAGACAAAAAAATACAAAAATCTCTTTTTTTTACAACGTAAAAATGGTATAATTTTTATAGTAATAATAAGATAGTGAGAGTGTAGTATGAGACTAAATATTAGAAATTTATTTTTGTCTATATTAGATGGTATTATGTTTATTTCGTCGCTTATTTTAAAGTATAACGATTACACAAAAACATACTATGTACTATCTTTTTTGTCATATATTCTTTTAATTTATTTAATAGTAGATACTATACGAAAAGCTATTACAAAAACAGCTAAAGTTAATATAAATAAAATCTTAAGAGAAAATAAAGAATTAATTGTCTATGTAGACGAGTATGAATTTGGTAAAAAGAAATTTGAACATTTAGAAGATATAAACAAACTAAAAGAAATAAGTATTAAAAATAAAAAACCAATTATTTATTATAAAAAGAAAGATGAACATATCTTCTTAGTAGAAACGAATAAGATATATGTTTATAAGATAGAAAGTAGGTGATATTATGAAAATGAGTATATTTAAAAATAAAAAGATACTATATTCAATTATTGTACTATGCTTAGCATTGTTCCTAACGTTAGGTTATTCTTTCTTAAAGACAACTCTAACTATTAATGGTAATACTAAGATAAGTAAAAATAGTTGGGTTATTTATTTTGATGATGTAAGTATAGCATCTGACTCAGTTCATAATGAAGATCCTACTAAAGAAGCTGTTATTACTAATCAAGAAAAAACTAATATAGAATTTACTGCGAATTTAAATAATCCTGGAGACTTCTATGAATTTACAGTTTATACAGTAAATGATGGATCTATAGATGCAGCAGTTAGTTCTATAGAAAAAACTGAACTTACTGAAGAACAAGCAAAATATTTAACATTTGATGTTACATATGATGATGGTTCAGAAATTAAAAGGTGTGACGTTTTAAAAGCTAATGATAGAAGATTAGTTAAAGCAGTTGTTAAATTTAAAGAAGGACTAGATATAAATGATTATCCTAGTGATGGAGTTAGTCTTACTTTATCATTTAAGATTAATTATGAACAAAATACTGAATGTGAAGAAGTTCCTTCTAATAAACATAGATTAACCATTAATCCAAATGGTGGAGTATATCAAGGAAGAAGTGCTCCTATAAGAGTATATCTATCTGAAGGCGATGAATATACATTTACTGAAGCTACTAGAAACTTATATAACTTTAAATATTGGACAATAGTTAGTCCAGTATCTGATGGAACATACACATTCGAAAATAATAAACTAACTATGGGACAAGAAGATGTAGAAATACAAGCTGAATGGATTGAAGGAGACTATGTTGCTAGGATAATGAACACTTATTATAAGACAGTTCAAGAAGCATTTGATGCAGCAGGAGATGGATGGGATGATAATACAGTTCATTTAATTCAAAATGTAGCAGAGAATCCAATTAATAATACAAGTGCAGCATTTACTCTAAATCTAGAAGGTTATACATTAACTGGTTCAATAACAAATTCTAAAACAGGAACAATTGATATAGTTAATGGTACAGTAAAAGCAGATCAATCTCATGATGAAGCAGTTGTTAACTATGGAGTTCTTATTCTAGGTGAACAAGGATTGCCAATGCTTACTGAAAATAGTGTTAAATTAATTGGTAACACTGTTGGACTTAGAAATGTTAAAACAGATGATAATGTTGGAGAATTCTATTTCTATGATGGATATGTAGAAGGTACTGTTGGTATAGTTGGTGGTTATACTGATAAAGAAGATAAATACTTTGTATTTGCAGAACACGTTAGTGATAAAGATACACAAAGAGTATATTTAATTAGAAATCCAAATAGAGCAGTTGCTAAAACAACTACTGATGGAGAAATATATTACTATAACTTACAAGATGCAATTAATGCAGCAGAACAAAATAAGAGAATTAATCCTTCATTAACTGATAATGATTATATAGTTTATGCAATAAGAGAATTTGAAGCAGCATATGAAATAGAAGTAAGCAATGATTCAAGAGCTATATTTGATTTATCTGGATTTGATGTATCACTTGGTGAAGAAGTTACAAATGATGGCTATTTCAAAGTAATAAATACATCAACAGAAACTTGTAAATTAAAAGTATCTGAATCAATAATAAATGATGGTGACTTAGTAATAGATAATATTACAGTTAACGCTACTAAGGATATTGATATAGTTAAGAATAATGGAGATTTATCTTTAACTAAAACAACTATCCAAAGTAAAGGTGGATATGGTGTTAAGAATGAAAATTCTGGAACAGTTACAATGGATGGGTACTCGGTGTTAAATTCTACTGATAGTTATGGTTTATATAATACTGGCAATAACTTTGAATTAGGAGCTGGTACAGTATATGGATTAAAGAATACTGGAAATATGACTGTAACTGGAACTACAGTAGTTCATAATGTTAATGATAAATATGCAGTAGAAAATAGCGGAACTATTACAATGACTGGTGGAGAAATATCTGATACAAAAGATAAAGAACTAATTCATAATACTGGTACATTTAATGCTAATGGAGGAACGATATCTGCAAAGAATACTGCAATTAAAGATGGAACAATAGTAGTTGATGGTGGAACAGTTACTTCAACAAATGGACCAACTATTAATAGTTTAAATGTTACTGTTAATAGTGGTTTAGTAACATCTACTGAAGGTACAGCAATATATAGTGAAGCTACTAATAACAATAATGGTGGTAAAGTTACTATTAATGGTGGTACTGTTAACGGCAAGACATATGGTATTGATTCAAATGATATAACTGTAACAGGAGGAACAGTTACATCAGATGGTACAGCAATTAAAGATTATACTTATGTTAATACAAATAATCCGAACAAAGTAATAAATGGTAAAACAAATATTACTGGAGGTACAGTAACAGGAACTGGAAATGGAATTATATCTGATAACTTTACTATGAGTAATGGATCTGTTTCTTCTAGTGAAGGCGCTGGTGTTACCGTAAATAAAGAAGGTACTATTACTGGAGGAACTATTGAAGGTGAAACATATGGTGTTCATAATAAAGGAATAATTACATTAGGTGATAATGAAGGAACTATAGTATCAAATAATCCTAGTATAAAAGGTGAATCTTATGGATTATATAGTGAAGGTACAGAAGTTAATTTCTATGATGGAGAATTAATTGGAGAAATAGATTCACATTATGGAACAATAACTGGTACTCCAACAGGAGGTTCAGTATTTAAAACAGAAGTAGAAATAGATGGTACTACATATCAAAAAGAATATGTTGATAATTTTGAACCATGGTTACAAGTTGGATCTAATTACTATAATAGTTTAGATGAAGCATCTGATGCAGTATCTGATGGTGGAACAATTATAGTAACAAGAGATGTTGATATTACATTTGTTCAAACTGTTCTTGGAGAAGATAAGAATATTACATTAGATCTAAATGGTAAAACTATTACAAGTACTCAAACAATAATAAATGAAAGTATATTAACAATAGTAGATAGTTCTACTGAACAAACTGGTTCCATTAATCCAACAAGAGTAGAAGGTATAACTAATAATAATAGTTTAACTATTAATGGTGGTAATTATAATAGTACTGGTGATATATCAATAGTTAATAACAAAGATATGATTATTAATAACGCTAATGTTAAAGCAGTAGAAGTAGCAATTGTTAATAATGATAGTTTAACTATTAATGATGTTACTATTACTGATACAAAGATTGGTATTAATAATGGTAAAACTTTAGAAATAACTGGTGGTACTATTACTACTAGTAACATAGGTATAAATAATTTAAATAGTGCTGAATCAGTTACTATATCAGATGGTACTATAACAAGTACTAATTATGGTATCTATGGAGATTATGGTGATATAACTATAACAGGTGGAACAATTAGTTCAACTGAAAATAATGCTATATCTAGTTACTTTGGAGAAATAGATATTCAAGGTGGTACAATTACATCTACTAATAACATAGCTATTAATTCACATAATGATATTACAGTAAGTGGTGGAGAAATAACTGGTACAGTAGGTATTAAGAATGAATTATATTGTCCTAATAAAAATGTAAATTATAATTGTTCATATAAAACAGTAACAGTTAATGATGGTCATATAGTAGGTACTAACGGTAATGGTATTAATATGACTGGTGATACTACAGGTAAATTAAATATCTATGGAGGTACTATAGAAGGTTCAACAGATGGTATTAATACATCAGCAGAAATTCAAATAGGTAAAGATGATGGAAATATATATATAGATAAACCTGAAATAATAGGTCATACTGATTATGGTTTAACTACAACAGCATATACATCTTTCTATGATGGAGTATTAAAAGGTGTTACTTCTGGTTATAGTGGACTTATTAATATAATTCCAGAAGCTAGTTTAATTGAAAATGATTATGATTATATAAATAAAATAGAATATCAAACTAATTACTTAATTGAAAAAGGAAACTTCTTAAGAGTAGGTAATGAAGAATTCAATTCTATAAATAAAGCATATAATGCAATAACTGGTACTGAAGGAACTATTACAGTTATTAGAGATGCATATATTGATTATGCACAAAGTATACCTTCAGGTAAAACAGTTACATTTGATTTAAATGGTCATAGTTTAATAATGACACAACCATTAAAGATACAAGGAAATGTAACTATACTTAATGGTAGTGAATCTGGTGGTATAAATAACTTAAGTGCTAATGTTATTGAAAACTCTGGTACTACTACTATAAAAGGTGGAACATTTAATTCTGAAACTAAAGATGGTATTAAGAATACTGGTACTCTTACAATAGATGGATGTACTATTACTAGTGATACAGGTTATGGTATTAATAATAGTGGTACTTTAACAGTAGATTCTGGTTCTATTAGTACAACTGATAAAGAAGCTATTTATAGTACTAGTTCAGTTGCTATTAATGATAGTACTATTCATACAATAAATAAAAATGCAATTTATATTAATGACAGTAGTTTAACTGTTAATGGTGGAACAATAACATCAGATACTTCAAATGGTATATATGTTATTAATACTTCAAACGTTACTATTAATGGTGGAGAAATAACTGGATATACAACAGGTATGACTACAACAAGTAGTAATAGTAATTCAGGTAAGTTAATTATTAATGGTGGTCATATAGTAAGTTTATCTGATGTAGGTTTATTTACTTATAAAGAAACAGAAATAAATGGTGGTGTTATTGAAGGAGCAACATTTGGTGTATCTAAAGGAAGTACTAATACATTAACACTTGGTAAGAATGATGGCACTATTAACATAGATTCACCTGTATTAAAAGGTGATACATATGGTCTATATATTACTGCAGGAAATGTTAATTTCTATGATGGTATCTTAAAAGGTATAACTGATAGATATCATGGTAATTTAAATGCACTTGCAGATCATGCTCAAGTATTTGAAGATACTGAAGTATTAGATAAGAAGAATTTCTTAACAGCATATTTAATCGCTGAATCTGATGTAGCTATTAATATTAATACAGGAGTTAGTTATGGTAATCTACAAAGTGCTATTAGTGAAGTAGGAACTAATGAAACAATTGAATTATTAACAAATGTTCCATTATATTACGATTTAACTATTCCTAATAATAAAACATTTACTTTAAATCTTAAAGGATATACTATATCTGCTAATAAGACTATCACTAATAATGGTAATATGACTATTACAAATGATGCACAAACTGAAGCATCAATTAAGACATCTGGTTCTATTAGTATTATTAATAACAAGAATACTTTAAATATTAGTAATGTTAGTCTTAAGAACACAAGTACTTCTAATTATGTAATTAATAATGAAGGTACTTTAAATGCAAATAATATTAATGTAGATAGTGTATCTGGTATTACAAATTCTGGTAATGCTACTATAAATAATTCTATAGTTAAAGCTAATAAGATTGCAGTAAATAACACAAGTACACTTACCATTAATAATGGCACATATACAGGAACTAATTATAGTATTTATAATAATTCTAATAAAGAAGTTAATATAACAGGAACTACTTTAACTGGAGTATTCTATAATTCTGGTACTAATGAAACTACATGTGATACATGTACTATAAATAGTAATATTCAAAATTCTACTAGTACATTAACAGTATCGAATTCAAATATTAATAATTCTAAGATTACTAATACTGGTACTATGTCATTAATAGGATCAACTTATACAAATACAATTGGTTCTACATCACAAAGTAGTTTAGATACTGCAATTAGTAACTCTAGTACAATGACTATAGATAATACTAATATCTTAGTTAATAAATCAGATGTTGGTAAACATTCGCAAGCTATATTAAATACTAAGAATTTAACTATTCAAAATAATTCTAAAATTAATATTGGTTCATTAAATAATACTTATGAATATAGGGGTATTACTAACCAAGGTACTGGCGATATAACTATTTCAGATTCTGAAATAAATGTTACTGGTGGTAGTGTGGCATATGGTATATATTCAAATAGCGCTAATGCTAAAGCAACTATATTATCTGGTAAGATAGATGTAGAAAGAGCAGTTAATGCTTATGGTGTATATGCTAATACTGGTACATTTGAAATGGGACATTATGAAGGTACTGGAGGAGAAACTGCAGATGTATCTACAACTGATCCATTAATCTATGTACAAGGTGATAGAGGTATTGGTGTTAAAAAGATAAATGGTGCATTTAACTTCTATGATGGTATTATTGAAGCAAGTAAATTTGCTAAACCAGAAACAACTACTAATGTTGAATATCAATACGAAGTTACTACATATGTTGATGAAAATACTGGATTTGAATATGCATTACTTGAGTACATGGGTCATGACTATCAAGGAGATACAGTTGCATTATTAAATGGAGTTTATTATTCAACTGTACAAGATGCAATAGATAAGTGTGAAGAAGGAGATACAATTAAATTATTAAAATCTGTATCTGAAGATTTAGTAATACCTACTGGTGGTTATGTAACACTAGATTTAAATAAACATAGTATTACAACTAAATTAATTAATAGTGGTACATTTAATGTATATAATGGCTCTCTTCAAAACTTTGATAAGAATACAATAATTAATTATGGTACTGTTATTCTAGGAGAAAATGATGGTAATGTATCAAGTTCTAATATAAGAATAATTAGTGAAACTACTACTATAGTTAATGAAGGTAATTTAATTATGTACGATGGTTACATAGAAGGTACTAAAGCGGTTGAAGGAGAAATAAATCAAATTGCGGATTACTCAAGAATAAGAACAGAACAAGATATTCAAAGTGAAAAGAAATATCTACAAAGTTTATCTGAAGAAGCAATTAGAAATAAAGAAACAGATTTAATTATTACAATAAATCCTAATTATGGTGTATATGATGGAAGTAAAGATATAAGAGAAATCTATAAGAAATATGAAGAAACATATACATTATTAACTCCAACAAAGCGTGGATGCAACTTCTTAGGATGGGAAGTAAATGATCCAAGTGTTCTATCTGGAACTGGTACAGAGCAAGATCCATATGTAATAACAGTAGGATTAAAAGATATAACAGTTACTGCTATATGGGAAATTGATGAGAATGCAGTTGCTAGAATAGATACGGATTACTTCTTATCAGTTCAAGAAGCATTTGATGAAGCAAAAGATGGAGATACTATTGAATTAATTAAGAATGTAACAGAAGCAGAATCAACTAATACAAAAACAGTTACATTAGATTTAAATGACTATACTATTACAGGTAAAGTAATCAATAATGGTGATTTAACTCTTATAAATGGTACTATTGAAAATCCTAATGGAACTGCTCTTGATAATAGAAGAAATCTTACAATAGGTGATAATGATGGAGATATGATTGAAGATAATGTCAAAATCATAGGTACTGATATTGGTCTAGAACAAAGTGGTAGGTTTAACTTCTATGATGGATACATTGAAGGTGATGTAGCACTTAATGGTAAAGTTGATAAAGTACCACAAGGATACTTTATATATAACTACTATAACATTGATAAGGATTGCCAAAGAGTTTACCTAATTGGTAATCCTGACAATGCAGTTGCAGAAACTAGAGTAGGAGGAACACAATATTTCTTTAGATTACAAGATGCTATTGATACTGCTACTAAGACTGGATATGAAATATTTATAAGAAGAGATAACTTTGAAGCAACATATCCACTTAATGTAAGTGAAAATGCTAATATTCTTATTAATACAAATGGTCATAGTTTCTCAATAGGAGATACATTTACAAATAATGGTACTCTTAAAATATATAATTCTGAAGAAACTAATACTATTATTAATAGTGCTTCTACTATTAATAATAATGGTACATTAACATTAGAAAATATTAAGTTCCATGAAAAGAACTCTGATAATTATGCAGTTTTAAATAATGGAGATTTAATACTTAATGATGCAGAATTAACAACTATAGATAACTATACTATTTATACAAATGGTACTGTTACTACATCAGGAGATACATTAATTAAATCAGATAATAACTATGCAATATATAATAATCAAACTGAGACACTTACATTAGAATCAGGTACTATTTCTGGTATTGATTCACCAAAAAATTTAACTATTGGTGGTACAGTTGTTATTGATACATCAAATAATCAAGATATATATGGTATTAATCTACATTATAGTAAAGTTAATTTCACAATGAATGATGGTGAAATTAAATCATATAAAACTGGTATTTATTCATATTTGGATGCTCAAAATCTAAAAGGTAATACAATTACAATAAATGATGGTAAAGTTACTTCTACTAATGAAAGTGCAATAAATGTTAGAGCATATACTACAAAAAGCACTAATCAGTATCAAGATTGTCCAAATACTCTAACAATTAATGCTGGAGAATTTAAAGGAAAAACATTTGGCCTTGTTGCTTCTAATGGTAATTATATATATATTCATGGAGGTACTTTTGAACATACTTCAACTAGTGTTAGTGAACATCCAATAGAAATTGGTACTGCATATGAATTAGTATTAGAAAATGTAACTATTAATACTAATAATACAGATGGTGTTATATTAAGTTCATGTAACGTTGAAAAAGACGCAATAATAAATAATGTAACTATAAATCTTGCAAAAAATACTAGTTATACAGGAATCACACTAAGTTCAAATACTAATTATAAATACATTTTAACAAATGTTAATGTTTCTGGAGGAGGATCATCAAGTACAGGTATTAATATTGGTTCTAATAACGTTTATGTTTATGATTGTGATATTGATGTTGAAGGAACAGGTATTAATGTTGGTGGTTATACAGCATACATTATGAGTGGTTCTATAGTAGGTAAATCCTATGGTATTCGTACTTCTTCAAATGTAACAGTAGTAAATATAGGAGATAAGAGTAAAGAATACTCTAAAGAAGATCCTTATATTTCTGGAGGAATATATGGCGTATATGCTATTAGTGGAACAATAATTAATTTCTATAATGGTTTATTAAGAGGTTCTACTTATGGTTTTAATATGTCTCTTGGAGAATTAAGAAGAGGTAAGGTAGTTGCTGAAGAAATAGAAACTATTCCAGAAGCAGATATTTGGAATACTAATTCTACTACTAATTATAGTCAAACAGCTACATCAAATTATGCTAAATCAGGTCCAGGTTATGCTAAGATAACTTATATTGGTGAAACTAATGAAACTTGTACAAATAATCAAGAATATACTTATGGTTATACAGGTAATACAGCAGAATTTACAGTACCATGTACTGGAAGATATAAATTAGAAGTATGGGGTTCAGCTTCATATAGTAATAGATCATATGGAGGATATTCATATGGTGAAATAGAACTTACTGAAAATGAAGTTTTATATATAACAGTAGGTGGACAAGGTCAATATAAAAATAGTGTATCAGGTACATATGTTGTTAAAGGTGGATATAATGGTGGCGGAGATATTTACATTAATGATTATACATACACTGGTTCTAGTAGCACTAGATTAACAATATATGGATCAGGTGGAGCAACTCATATTGCAACAGCACCAGGATTATTAAGTGAACTTGAAGATAACAAAGATTCAATTCTTATAGTTGGTGGTGGTGGAGCTAGTGGAACTATATATGGTAATGGTTCATATAATGAACATTATGGTGGTTCCGGTGGTGGATATATGGGTGGTACACCATCTATATACTATGGTACTGGAGGTACACAAGTAGGTCCAGGATTTGATCAAAGTAGTTCTACTGAAGAAGGTAAAGGATCATTTGGTAGAGGTGCTGATAGTTATGGAACTATGGGTAATGCAGGTGGAGGAGGCTACTACGGTGGTGGTAGTACTAAATCTGTAACTGTAACTTCTGGTGGTGGTTCTGGATACATAGCTAATTCAAGAATTGAAAATGGAATAATGTATGGATATAATGTAAAAGCATTAATAAGAACTTATGTAAGAAACTATCTAGAAGATAGAGAAGTGTTCTTAAGAGTTGGAGATGAATACTTTAATTCATTTGCAGATGCTGTAGATGCTATTGATGAAGAAGGAACTATTTATGTTATTAAAGATGTAGAATTATCAGAGCAATCAGTAATACCATTAGGTAAAAATATTACATTAGATCTTGATGGTAATACATTATCTATGAGAAGTGAGTTTGTTAATAAAGGAACATTTACTATTGTAGATAATAGTGATGATAAAACTGGAAAAATAACAAATAGTTTAACTAGAGTTATTGAAAACAAAGGTACATTCACTATGGATGGAATTGTTGTTAATTCTAGTAAAAATGTAATAACTTCTACTACAACTGGTGGTAAAGTTAATATTCTAAATTCAAAAATAACTACTACTGCTAATCTTATAAATACTAATTATAATCAAGTAGTTGTTATTGATAATTCAGAATTAACATCAAATAACGAAGTAGTATATAATTATGGAAAAGGAATTAATTTAACTATAGATAATAGTACTTTAACTTCTAATAATTCATATGGTATTTATTTTAACTTTACTAGTGGAAGTTCATCTACTTTAAATATTAAAGATTCTACTTTAACTGGTAAAAACTATGCTTATTATAACTATTCTTCAGGATCAACTACTAACTTCTTATTTGAAAATTCTAGTTTTGTTGCTAATACTTATAATGCTATATATCTATCTAGTGGAACGAATAATGGTACATTTAATAATTGTAATGTAGAATCAGAAAAATCTACTGGTTTATATTTATATAGTTCTGGTACTGTAGTATTTAATGGTGGTACTTATAAAGGTGTAGGAACTGCCGTTGATGTATATGCGGGAGGTAATTACACATTTAATAGTGGTACTTATGAAGGTACAGTTTCAGGATTAGATATTAGAACTAATGCTAAAGTGACTATAGGTGATAAAGATGCAGAATTAAATAAAGTGGATCCTGTATTTATTGGACAAGAATATGGTGTTAGAGTTCAATATACTGGTGCTGTTACTAGTTTCTATAATGGTGTTCTAAAAGGACGTAAATATGGATATTCTGGTACTATTGTTAACTTAAGACAAAATCATGATATTGTTGAAGAAAGTTCATCATCTGAAGAAGATTTAAAAACAAGAACTTATAGTACAACTAAAGTATCTAGTGCAGCAACTAGTGATGTTGCTAAAACTGGTAATGGTTATGCTAGAATTACATATTTAGGTGAAGATATAGGATTATGTTATACAAACGATGTATATGATTATGAATATATTAATGGTGAAGAAACATTTAATGTTCCATGTACAGGTAAATACTTACTTGAAGTATGGGGTGCAGGAACATCTACATCAAATACAAGTAATTTCCCTGCAGCACAAGGTGGTTACTCACAAGGAGAAATAGAACTTACTCAAGGAGAAACACTTTATATAAATGTTGGAGGACAAGGACAAATCTTAAATAGTAGAACTGGTACCGCTGATGGTGGATATAATGGTGGAGGTTCAGTTACTAATAATTGGTCTTCATACCAAATTACATCAGTTTCAGGTGGAGGAGCTACACATATTGCCACAGCTTCAGGACAACTATATGAATTAGAAAATAATAAAGATTCAATATTAATAGTTGCTGGAGGAGCAGGAGGAGGCTCATATTACTCTACAAGTTATAACAGAGGTACTGGAGGAGCAGGAGGAGGCTATATAGCTAATGATGGTTCTGTTAATACAGGTACATTTGCTAACTATGGTACCGGTGGTACACAAACTGAAGGTGGACATAATAACTTACATCCTGAAAAAGGAATAGGAACATTTGGTAAAGGTGCAGATACTACCATAAATGTAGAAAATAGAGTTTATGGTGGAGCCGGAGGCGGAGGTTGGTACGGCGGAGGTTCCGGTGGAACAAATGATCAATCATCAACATCAGTAATCAACGATTATAGTGGTGGAGGTGGAGGATCTGGTTATATTGGAAATCCAAGATTATCAAATGCACATATGACTGGATATAATGTTGCTAGTAATATTTGGGTATTAAATTATCTATCATCAAGAGATGGATTCTTAGAAGTAGATGGAGAAAGATATGATAATTTTGATGATGCTATAGATGCAATAGATGCTAATGGTACTATTAAAGTAGTAGCAAGTGCTTCAGTTCCGGATGCAGTAACAATACCTGCTGGTAAAAATATTACATTAGATTTAAATAACAAAAAATTAGTTATGAGTGAAACATTTACAAACAATTCAAACTTAATAATTACAGATAGTAGTGAAGCTAAAAATGGTATTTTACAAAACATAAAAACTAGTGGTGTAGCTAATTATAAGAATTTAACAGTAGAATATGTAACTGTTTCTACATTATCTACCTCAAGTTATAATGGTGCTATATCAAATCATGTTAATGGAGCAGTTATAGATGTAAGAAATAATGCTACTATTAAAAGTAGTTCAAATCCTATCTATATTGATAATGGACAAAATATTACTTTAAATGTAACAGATTCTACTTTAGAAGGATCATATGGTATTTATTCAAATTCATATAACTCGACAATTAGCGTTTATAATACAAAAATAAATGCCGATTATACTTCAGTATACATGAATAATGGTAACGGTAATAATATAGTTACTATAAATGAAAGTGATCTTATTGCAAGAACTGGAAGAGGATATTATGATTCAACTAGTAAGAATACTGCTGAAAGACGTAATGATGTAAAAATATATAATACATCAATTAAATCTGGTCAATCAGGAATCTATTTTGCTTATAGTGATATAGATATAGATCATGTATCTATTATATCTAGAGGATCTGGTTCTGAATATGGCATCTATTGTGGTACAAATGCAACATGTGATATAAATGATATAGAAATAACTAATGAAGTAGGTACAGGTATCTATACAATGGTTGGTTTAACTATTACAGATGCAAGTATTACTGCTAAAGATACAGGTATAAATGTATATAGTGGTGACCTAAATTTAACTAATGTTGATATTACTACTACTGGTAATAATACTGGTTATGGTATATATGCAGCAACTTATGAATCAAATATGGTACTTAATAATACAAATATTAGTTCTAAAAACATTGGTGTATATATAGGTAATACACAAACTAGTAGAAAATCATTACAATTTAATACTGGTTCTATAATAGGTGAATTATATGGTATATATCAAAATAATGAAGATTCACTTGTAGTAATAGGAAATGAAAATGATTCTGTTTCTATTGAAAATCCTTCTATTGAAGGTGGTCTATATAGTGTATATAGATTAGATGGAGAAGTATATTTCTATTCTGGTATATTAAAAGGATATATAAAAGGAACTCCTGATAGTATAGATATTATTAGAGAAGGATATGAAGTATATGAAACAACTGATGAAATGCAAATGTACTTACAAAAGTATAAAAATAGAA
Organism: Bacilli bacterium; assembly: GCA_017511805.1. Lineage (GTDB taxonomy): Bacteria > Bacillota_I > Bacilli_A > RF39 > UBA660 > RUG13038. The sequence goes on along the minus strand of JAFWJA010000015.1, from coordinate 375,638 downwards.
ATACAGAAGATGTTAGTGCAGAACCAATTGCTAATACTGCTAAAGAAGGTAATGGTTATGCAAGAATAACATATGAAGATAATTCAGTTAGTATTGATCCAGATGATCAAATATATGAAAATATTAACTGTGAAGACTATATAGGAAGAGAATATACATATTTACCTACTAAATCTTCTCAAAAATTTACTTCTATGTGTACAGGTACATATAAATTAGAAGTATGGGGAGCTCAAGGTGGAGCAAATGGTGGATATTCTGCTGGTTATATAGATTTATCTTTAGGTCAAGAATTATTCGTATATGTAGGAACTTCTGGTACTAATGGAGGTTATAATGGAGGAGGCTCTGGCCCTGGTACAATAATGGGTGGAGGAGCTACTGATATTAGACTTACAAGTAGTTTATATTCTAGAATTATTGTCGCTGGTGGAGGCGGAGGCCCTGGAACAGCATCTGGTGGAGGTGCCGGTGGTGGCGAATCTGGTTCTAAAGGTGGTGGCTGGAATGGTTATTGGTCCGACGCTGGTGACGGAGGTACTCAAACTGGTGCTGGTAGAAATGGTTCATTTGGACAAGGTGGATCATATGTCGGTGGAGCCGGAGGCGGTGGCTGGTACGGCGGAGGCGGTTCTTCAATGGCCCAACAAGGTGGCGGTGGAGGATCTGGCTACGTATTAACAGCAACATCATATAAACCATCTGGATATCTAGTAGGATCCAAATATTATATGTACGATACTACACTATTAGGTGGTGGTTCAAAAGTACCTTCATATGATGGTACATATACAATGACTGGTAACACTGGTGATGGATATGCTAAGATTACTTATATTAAGAGAAAAGCTAATGCTAAACAAATTGAAGTAAATCTAATATCAAGTGTTGGAACAATTGAGGATAATACATTAATTTATAATCGTGGTGATGCACTTGGAAACATTCCTGAACCTATTAATACAGATAGTAACCTAATATTTAAAGGTTGGTATATAGATTCAGATTTCTCTACTAAAGTTACACCAGAAACATTAGTACAAAATTCAATGATATTATATGCAAAATATGCTTATTCAGATGCATATTGTGAAAGTTTAGTAAATAATGTTTATTTATATGATCATACTAATGGAATGCAAACTCTTGATATCTATTGCCCAGGTAAATATAAACTTGAGGTATGGGGAGCTCAAGGAGGAAATACTTCATATTTAGGTAATTCAAATACTGGAGGTTATGGAGGCTATTCAGTAGGTGAAGTATATCTTGATAAGAATGAGACATTATATATAGCAGTAGGTGGTCAAGGACAAAGTGTTGATGTTGAAGCACCAGATGGATGTACTACACAATCATGTAGAAAAATGACTTATAGTACAACATATGGATATAATGGTGGTGGATATGCAGCAGGGCAATATAACTCTTCAACTATGAAGTATAACGGAGTTTATGCTGGTGGTGGAGGAGCAACATCAATAGCTACAAATCCTAACACATTAAGATATTTAACAGGTGCCGAAAATGCAATCTTAATAGTTGCAGGTGGTGGAGGAGGTTCTTCTACTCACGAACTATATCCAGATTACTCTGGTGACGGAGGACATGCTGGAGGACTTACTGCAGGTAATGCAAAATCAATGAATGGTGTATGTGAAAACTATGGTAATGGTGCTACAACAAATAGACCAGGAACATATACTAAGTGTAGATATGCTACTATGACAAATGCTAACACAGGTCAAATATATCCATCATTTGGATTTGGTTCTAATAAAACTAATAATTCAAACAATTATATGTCTGGTGGTGGAAGTGGTTTCTATGGAGGAGCAGCAGGATATTATGGACCAGCAGGTGGTGGTACTGGATTTATTGGAAATCCAAGACTAATTAATAAAACTATGTATGCATATGAATCTGAAGATAACTATACTCAAGATTATTCGAATATAGCGTACTTAGTAGAATCTTCTTATACTATCCATAATAAGACACAAGATAAGACATATAATAATATTCAACAAGCATTTAATGAAGTAAATGATGATGATGTTATTGAATTGTTAGATGATACAATTTTATCTCATGAATCTTATATATATGATGGAGTAAGATTAACACTAGATCTAAATGGTCATACTTTAAGAACATTTAAACCAATTAATAATAGCGGTGATTTAACAATTACTAGTGAATTAACAAATTCTATTATAAATTCTAGATCATCAGAATCATCTATTATAAATAATGGAACATTAAATATAAGTAATATTGAAATAATAGGAGATACTGCGATTAAGAATGATACTAATGGTATTATGACTATAGATAATATTGATTTAGATGTAGATAATATAGGTATAATTAACAATGGTAAAATGACATTAACAAATTCTACTATTAAAGGTGATCTATATGCTATCTATAGTAATTCATCAGATCTAGAAAATATTTCAAATTGTACATTAACATCAAGACAAATTGCTTATTATAAGTACTCAACTGAAAGAACAACAATTACTAATACTAATATTAATGGTCAAATTAGTAATGCTAAGACAAATGCAGAACTAATAATTAATGGTGGTACTATTACTAAGTTTATAGATAATGCTGGTAATACTACTATTGATGGAACTACTATTACATATCAAACAACTTCTGAAGGCAATGAAGTTACTATTACTAATACTGGAATATTATCAATTAGTAATTCTACTATTAGTCACACTAATGCTAATAATTACTATGAAACTGATATTACAATATCAACTATTGATAACAGTGGTACATTAATATCAACTGATAATGAATATATATTAACTCATAATCTTAATAATGAAAGAAATAAAAAACTTAATGTTATTCATAATACAAGTATTTTAAATTCTACTCGCGATAAGTTTACTGTTTCAGGAGCGGAAATTGCCTCAGCAATAGATAGTAATAGTGAAAATACATCTAATGTTACTAATGCTACTATTAAGGCATATAATTCTAATAATGCATATGGTTTATATAGTACATCTGGTTCAATTAGAATGACTGGTGGAACTATAGAAACATATAATTCTAAATATGCTGGTGGTGTATATTCTGTAGATGGTTCTCCAGTATTAAATAATGTTAATATTTCAGTTCATGATACAGAAAGTGCATCTTATGGATTATATGCAGAAGGCGGAGAAATAACTATAGAAACTGGATCAATACATGCTTCAGGTAATATAGCATATGGTATCTATATTACAAGAGGATCAGTAGTACTTGGTATAGAAGATGGTAGAGGTACAGAAAATGCTGATGTATCAATTACTAATCCATATATAGAAGCTATTGGAACTACTACTGGTATAGGTATCAGCCAAGGAAATGGAACATTTAAATTCTATGATGGTTATATAATTGGTTCTACATCACCAAGAGTAAACGGAGATATAACAACAGCAACAGATAAGAACTATCAAGTTGTTACTAAGATAGATGAATTGACAGGATATAATTACTGTATCCTAGAATTCATGAAGTAGGAGGCAAAATGAAAAAGATATTTAACAACATAAAACAATTTATAAAAAAGATTAGTAACAAAGAGTATATAAAAGAACATATTAACTATGTAGTACTAGGAATACTAATACTAGTGTTCCTAGTATCTACACTAGTATATTTCTTAGTAACAAGAAGTGTCTCAGATATAGAAAAGAACAAGATAATAAAAGAAACTACTCCCTTTGTTAACTATATTAATGAAATAGAGAATACCGATAGTGATTCGAATGATAAATTCATATTATTTGCATTAAAATATCATTATTATCAAGAAGATAAAAATACATTAACAAGTACAGAAATATCTGATTTTATAAATGATATATTTGATATAGAAATGAATCCAAAAGATGTAAAAAATATAGGTGTAAGTCCTATTATGGCAGAATCAGGAGTTATATATAATAGTGATAATGATTCATATACTATTTCTATAGATAATACTAATAAAAGAGAATTAGAAACTAAATCAGTTATTTATTACAAAATAGATAGCATAAGTAAATCTTCTAAATCTAAATATAAAGTTAAATATACTAAATATTTAATAGAAAATCCATTAGAATTGTTTAACTATATATTAGAATATAATATAGATAAAAAAGAAGAAGATATGATAGATGTATCATATTTAAAAGAATATTTACAAACAGGTGATTATAATAAGATAATGTATTTCTTAAATAATAGTGACTTTGATTTAAGTAAATGTGCTAAAAAACTAGATACTGTTTATATTACTTATACAATTGGTGATAATGATAAATTAAAAATCTACGAAATAAAGTAGATTTTTTCTTTTTAAAAATGGTATAATTATTATGGTGTTAATATGATTAAATATATAATATTAGGTGTTACATTATTAGTTATAATTATTCTTTATTTAATATATAAAAATTATATTAAAAAAGATTATAAAAGATATATAAATAATATAATAAAAACATATAGTTCTATATTAATAAAAAAAGATAATTATAAATTGAAAGATAAAGAGAATATATATTTAAAAAATGTTGATGATATAATTAAAATTAGTTATGAATTAGATAAGAAAATAATATATGAATTAAAAGAACATGAGTGCATTTTTGTTATTGAAGATAAATATAATAATTTAATATGTATAGTAAAAGAGGTAGAGTATGAAAAATAAGACAATGGTATTTAAAATAGTAATAGTTTTATTAGTAGTTGCAGGTCTAGTATTATTCTTTGTTAATAGAAGATTATCTAGTTTAGAAAGTGTTAAAATAAATGAATTTAATAGTGAAATAGGAGACTATTTAGATGAAGTAGTAGATACTGATGATAAAGGTAAATATATTAGTTTTGCTATTAAGTATTTAAGTGATAAAGAGAATAAGAATACTTTTACTGATGATGAAATTTTAAACACTATTAATAACTATTTTAATGTGGATTATAATATTAATAAATTAGAAAAAATAGGTATTACTAGTAAGATGGCAGAAGAAGGAATTACTCATGAAATAAATCAGTATAAATATAATAATGTTTTGACTAAAAAGGATATAGCTTCTAAAAAGATTATTAAATATAGTCAAAGTAGTATAGGTAAAAATATTACTAATAAGTATGTTTCTACTTTTAAAAAACTAGTAGTAGATAATCCATATGATGTTTTAAATTATTATTCTGGTTTAAATCAAGATACTGATGCTATTATAGATATTAAAGATTTAAATAAGTATTTAAATGGAGAAGGTAGTGTTAAAAATATTAAAAAATTCATAGATGATAACAATATAAATAAGTATGGAAAAGTAGATGGAGAAATAAAAGTAACATATACTATTAAAAATGATAAATTACTTATTGATAATATAGATTAAAGAAAGCAATTTTGCTTTTTTTTTGACTTAAAATATGTTATTATATTAATAATAGGTGATAGCATGAATAATGATAATAAAAAAGGTCGTTTTTATCCAATATTCTTTATATTATTGTTAATAGTAATTACGTTTATGTATGCATCTTTAGCAAGTAATTTTGGCGTTAAAATGAATAACAATAAATATTTAGAACCAACAGATAATCCTACTACAGATGATAAGAAGACTGATGATAAAAAAGATGATAAATCTGATACAAGTAATAATAGAGGATCTAGTTCTAGTACTCCAACAAGAAAAGATAGTGTACCAGTAATAGAACCTTCTAATATAAATTGGCAAATAGAATTTGAAAATCTTGAAGTAGATGCTGATTCTATTGAAGCAATAACTGATGCTCATATTTTAAGTAATAAAACTGAAGTAAACTATACTATATATTTAAGAGTACCTGGTGAAAAATATTCATTTGATGTAGATGTTGTTAATAATGGTAATATAGATGCAAAAATATATGATACTGTTTTAACTGGTCTTAATTCTACTCAAATGAAATATATTAAATATAAAGTAACTTATAAAGATGGAACTACTATTAAAGAAGGAGATACTTTATTAGTAGGTGAAAAGAAAAAAATACATCTAGAAATAGAGTATTTAGAAGATATAGAAGTAGAAGATTTACCTGATACAGATCAGGAATTAAATCTAACATATAAAGTAACATATATAGAGAAGTAGGTGAAAAAATGAATTCAATAGAGAATAAAAATAGGTTGTTTATTATATCTTTTATTAGTTTTATAATTTTATATTTTTCAGTTGTATTTACATTTTTTCAAGGTTATTCATCAATTATAAGTGCAATATTTATACTAACTATAGCTCTTATTAGTTATATTATATATGATTTTAAAATATTTGAATTTAGTACTTTAAATAAAAAGATAATTAAACTGGTTGCAGTAGGTTTATTAATATATTTTTCAGTAATATATTTACTTGGTATATTTACTGGTTATGGTAGAGATGTTTTTTCTAGCGATTTTTTCTCTATATTAAAAAATAGTATTATGCCTTTTATATCAGTACTATGTTTAGAATTCTTTAGATATAATTATGTAAGTAATAATAAAGATAATAAGAGTACTATCTACTTTATGACATTCTTAATAATTATATTTGATTTAATACTAAATATATATAGATTTGATATAACTGCTAAAAATATATTTATTTATATTACAGTTACAATGCTTCCAATTGTTATTAAAAATATAATGCTTACTTATTTAACTAAGAAAGTAGGCTATTATCCATGTATTGTATATGTAATACCATTATGTTTATATACTTATATTTGTACTTATAAACCTATGTTAGGTAACTATTTAACATCTATTTGTAATATAGTTTTACCTTCATTAATATTTATATATTCTTATAGATATATTAATAATTTTGATAAAGATAAAAAGAATATAAGTATAGTTAGATTAGTAATAGATATAGTACTAATTATATTCTTTACTATAGTAATAGGATTAATATCAGGATTCTTTAAATATTACTTAATTGGAGTAGAAAAGAGTACAATAAGTGGTATTAATAAGGGTGACGCTATTATGATAAATCAAAAGGTATCATATGAAGATTATCATATAGATGATATAGTAGCGTACAAAGAAAATAATAAAATAGTTATTGAAAAAATAACTAAAGTAGAAAATGGTAAGATCTATGTTACTAAAGAAATAGATCAAGATAAAAAAGAAACATATAAAGAAATATCTAAAGAAAGTGTATTAGGTAAATATGTAGATTTTAGAATAGGTAAAATTGCATATCCAACTATATGGTTTAAGAATTTAGTAGGAGGAGATTTAAACGAATAAGACTAAGTATTATTTAATTACATCAATTATATTAACAATATCATTAATAATATTGCTTTTTATGAAGCAAATATCTTTTTCGTTTGTAATAATAGTTTTATTAATAATATCTTTATTACTATTAATAACTAGTTCTAGTAAAGATCCATATTTAAATAGTATTACTAAAATATTTAAATTATATGATTATTGTTTAGTAGAATTAGCTAAAAAAATAGATACTAAAAATAAAAAAATAGTTAAAGCTAAATACTTTGATGATTTAGTAAATGTTAAGTTTGGAGAAAAAAAACCAATATTTTATATAATGAATAGTAAAGAGTGTGAATTTTATGTAAAAAATAATGATGAAATTTATACTTTTATACTTAAAAAAAATTAGATTATTTGATATAATTATATTATTGTAGGAGTAATATATGAGAGAGAAGAAAAATATATTATTAAATAAAAAGTTTTTAATACCAGTTTTTTTGCTTTTGTTAGTAGGAGTTAGTTTAGGTTATTCTGCACTTCAAACAACATTACAAATAAATGGTAATACTAAAATAAGTAAGACAGAATGGATTGTACATTTTAGTAATATACAAGTCACAGAAGGTTCATATTTAAATTCAGGTAATAATACTGCCGTAATAGATGCAAATGATGATACTAAAGTTACTTATACAGTTACATTAAATGCTCCAGGTGATTTCTATGAATTTACAGTAGATATAGTAAATGAAGGAACATTACCTGCTAAATTAGATGCAATTAGAGAAACAGGATTAACACCTGCTCAAATAGCAGAAATACCATATCTAGATTATTCTGTAACTGGTATGCCATCAGTAGGAGACGTACTAAATGTAGGTGCAGCTAATAAAAATACTGTAACTATTAGAGTAGAGTATCCTCTTGATATAACAGCACAAGAGTTACCAGGATCAGATTACACATTTACTAAAACTATAGAACTAGATTATGTTCAAAATAGGAGCTAATTAATTAGCTTTTTTCTATATGAAAGAGGTGCTTATATGAAACAAAGTATTGTATACAAATATAGATATTACTTCATAATTTTATTTATTGTTTTAATAGGTGGAATATCTTTAGGATATTCTAAACTAATGGCATCTTTAAATATAGATGCAAATGTAAATGTTGGGGGAGTAAGATGGGATATTTCTTTTAAAGATATATCTGTTACATCTGGATCATTTACTAATGATAATAATAATTATGTAAGAATAGATCCAGAACATCCAAATAAATTATCGTTTGTTATTACATTAAATGAACCAGGTAATTTCTATGAATTTACTGTTAAAGTAAAGAATTCAGGTACTATGAATGCTATACTAGATTCTATTAATTTAACTGGTACAGAAGATAGTACTATTATTGATACCCCATATATAGATTATACTATGGAAGGATTACCTTCAGTAGGTAGTACTTTAAATAAAGATGGAGAAAAGACTATAAGAGTTAAAATAGAATATCTACCTAATTTAGGAGGTACAACTCCATTTACAGTAGAAAAAGGAATAGAACTAAATTATATTGAAAACTAGAAAGTGATAATTATGAAAAAAAGAAGTTATAACATTTTACTAATATTAGTATTACTATATACTATTATTCATAGATTTTTAATATGTAAATACTTATTGAAGTTTAACGAATGTTTAACTTCTGTTTTTTGTCTTATTTTATTATTTCTTGGATATAAATTACTAGGGTATAGAAAAACTATTAATAATGATACTAATAAAAAGATAATAAAAAATGTTGTTATTAAATTATTGTTATTCTTTTTAATATATTATTTAATAGGTTTTATTACAGGTTTCCTTAAGAACTCATATTCAATTAACATAATAGATATATTTAAAAATAGTATATTTATACTGGTTATTTATATTTGTATAGAACTATTTAGATATATGTTTATTAGTGCAGATAAAGATAATAAAAAGTATATAACTCTTTTAACAATAGTACTTATTATATTTGATACTAACTTATTAATAAGATTTGATTCATTTAATAATATAGAAACTATATTTAATTTTATAACTTTATCATTCTTACCAACTGTTTTAAATAATATAGCGTTATCATATTTAACATATACTTCAAATAACTTTAAGGCTAGTATGATATATAGATTAGTAACAGTATTATATATTTATATAGTACCAGTTGTACCGGATATAAATGATCATATTAATTCATTATTATTACTTATATTACCATTTTCAATGCTTATATCTACCTCAAAAGTACTAGTAGTAAAAGAAGAAAAAAATAGGAAAGTAAAAAAATCAGATTATGTATTCTTAGGTATTATTCTAATACTAGTTTTATTAATATTTGGTATTGGACCATTTAAAATGATAGGTATAGAAACTGCATCTATGTCTCCAAATTATAATATAGGAGATGCAGTAATAATTAATAAATATGTTGATAAAGAGAACTTAAAAGAAAATGATGTAATTGCGTATTATGATGATAATGATAGAATAATAATCCATAGAATTATTAAAGTAAATAGTGATAAAACATATATCACTAAAGGGGATATGAATAATACTTCCGATAATAAGTATGTAAAACCCAATAAAGTATACGGAAAAGTGATATTAAGAATACCTTATATAGCGTATCCTGCTGTAAAGTTAAAGGGAAAGTAATTGAATATAAATTAATTATTTGTTAATATATAATAAAAGGAGAGTGTTTTATGTTTTGTAATAAGTGTGGAAATAAAGTAGAGGAAGGAACAGTATTTTGTACTAGTTGTGGTAATCAGATAGTTACTGAAGAAGTTAAACCAGTTGCTATACCTGAAGCACCTATAACACAACCAGTTAAAAATAAAAGTAATAAGTTTTTAAAAATACTTTTACTAATTGTAGGTATAGGTTTTATAACAGCACTAACATTTTTATTGATTAATTTATTTAGTAATAATAAAGGTGGTTCAAGTAATAATATATTAAAAGATACTACTTGGATTGCGGGTGATGAATCAGAAATGGTATTTGGTGATGATAGACTTTATTGGTATAGAGACGAAGGAGTACATGATGATAATTATTATACAGGTACTTATAAATTCTATATGGGATCTGATGCTCTTGAATTTTTAACAGATGATTTATCTTCATATGGTGTTACTAAAGAAGAATTAGAAGGTTTATTTGATAGAAATAGTAAATATGATGAAAGTAATTTAGTAGTTATAGATATAAATTATGATAAGTTAATATATAATGGAGCAGAAAAAGAAGTTAATTATAAACACACACCATTTTATGGATTTATTCTTAAAAATAATACATATTTAGATGTTGCTAATATGAATACTGCTACTTACTATAGTTTTACTAAAAAATAAAAATATGATAGAATAAAGAAAATTGCATTTAATTTCAATGAAATTAGATGCTTTTTTACTAAAGAAGGTGAATATATGGATAAAGATAATATTAAAAAGAAATTAGCGTTGTTACCTAGTTCTCCTGGTTGTTATTTAATGAAAGATAAAACAGGTACTATTATATATGTAGGTAAAGCTAAAATACTTAAAAACAGAGTTAAAAGTTATTTTATGGGAACTAAGTATGGTAAAACTAAAGTACTTGTAGAAAACATATCTGATTTTGAATATATAGTAACTGGTTCAGAAAAAGAAGCTCTTTTATTAGAAATAAATCTTATTAAGAAATATGATCCTAAATATAATATTATATTTAGAGATGATAAACAGTATCCATATATAGAACTTAGTTATGATAAATATCCAGAACTATCTATAGTAAGACCTTCTAAAAGAATGAAACAAAAAAATGTTAGATTATTTGGTCCATATCCAAATGGATATGCCGCTAAAAAAATAGTTCAAATATTAAATAGAATGTATCCATTAAAAAAATGTAAGACTTTTAAAGATGATCTATGTCTTTATTATCATATAGGTGAGTGTTTAGGTTATTGTAAACTTGATATTGATAAAGAAGTAATAGATAATATGGTTAATGAAATAATATCATTTTTAAATGGTAATTATAATGAACTATATAAGAAGTTAGAATCAGAAATGTATAAAGCATCTGAAAAATTAAATTTTGAAAAAGCTAAAGAGATTAAAGAGTTAATGGATTATATCAAGATTACTCTTGAAAAACAAAAGATTGATTTTAATGATAATATTAATAGAGATATATTTAATTATTATGTATATAAAGATTATATATCTGTTCAAGTATTACATTCTAGAAATGGTAATCTTGTAGAAAGAGATAGTTATATATATGAATTAAATGAAGAACCAGTTGATGTATTAAGTAATTTTATAATATCTTTTTATGAACAAGATGAAAGATTTAAACCAAGAGAAATTCTTGTTCCAGAAGGTCTAGATAATGATTTATTAACTGAAATAATAGGTAAAACAGTTATTACTCCAGTTAAAGGTCCTAAAAAGAAATTATTAGATATGGCAGAAGAGAACGCTAAAATAAAAATTGAAGATAAGATTACTTTAATTAAGAATGATTATAATAGAACAGTTCATGCTTGTGAAGAATTAGGTAAATTACTTGGTATAAGTGTTCATAGAATAGAGTCATTTGATAATTCGCATTTATTTGGTAATTTTAGAGTTAGTGGAATGGTTGTATTCGTTGATGGTAAAAAGAGTACTAAAGACTATCGTAAGTATAAGATTATTGGTGATGAAGTAGATGATTATCATATGATGCAAGAAGTTGTAGAAAGAAGATATGCTAGAGTTATTAATGATGATCTAGTTAAACCAGATTTAATACTTACTGATGGTGGTATTATACAAATAAATGCTACTAATGAAGTACTAGAAAACTTATGTTTAGATATACCAGTTTATGGTATGAAAAAGAATGATAAACATAGAATAACTGCTTTAATATCAAGTGATAATGAAGAAATACCAATTGAAAAGAATAGTGATTTATTTCACTTTTTAGAAACAATTAGTGAAGAAGTACATAGGTTTACAATTAATTATCATAAAGAAATTAGAAGTAAAGGAACTTTCTCATCTAAACTAGATGAAATACCAGGTATTGGTAAACAAAGAAAAAAAGAATTATTAAAGAAATTTGGTTCATTAAAAGGAATACTTGAAGCATCAGATTCTGAATTAGAAAAAATTATTCCTAAAAATGTAATACCAGTATTAAAAGAATATTTACAAAAGTAAATATTTTTTTCTTTTTATAATTGATATTTATATTTATATTATTTATAATATAATTGAGGTGTTGTTATGTTTAGTAAAAAGTTTAATATCATAAGAATATCTATTATTGTAGTCGCTGCTTTAGCATTAGCGTATGTTTGTTATGCATCAAGAGGTACATCAAAAGAAGCGGAAGTTGCAGTTACACCTGAAACTATAATTGAAAAAGCAAAAACATATATATCTAATAATAAAGAATATTTTAACGATATATCTAATGAAGAAGATTTAGAATATAGAATTAGTACTAAAGAAATGATTCAAAAAGGCTATCTAGAAGAAGATACTGAATTAAAAGGATATGTAAAAGTACTTAATGATGAATATATATTTATAGAAGAAACAAATTATTTAGTTAATAAAATTATTAAAGATGAAAATGTAGTAGAATCATCTACTAATGAAGGTATGCCTTTTGATGTAAAATATGTTTATAAAGGTGAACCTAATAACTATATAAAATATAATGACAAGATGTATAGAATTATGAGTGTTACTAATTCTAACTTTGTTAAATTAATAAGTGTAGAAAGAGATAATATTCAAAAATGGGGATCAACTGGTAAGATTAATTATTTTGATGAAAAAATAGAAGAAGAACCTATTGGAACTAAAGGAATATTCTATGTAGGTTATGTTAGAAGTGAGAATTCTAATTTAGAACAAATTCTTAAAAATGAAAAGAGAAATAATGAATATACTAAGGTAACTCCTAAGTATTATGGATATAGTTCATATATTAATGTATCAGATATAGTTAATGCCGCAAATGAATGTGATTTTAAGAATATAACTGATATTAATAGTGAAAACTGTAAGAGTTATATATTTAATCTAATAGGAGATACATATTCTTGTAATACTGCAGAAAATAGTAATGTATATTATGTTGATAATAATAAACTAGTTAAAACTAAAGAATTACAAGAAAATATATATGTTAATAGAGTAATATATATTAATGGTTTAACTAAATATATAAGTGGAGATGGATCACAAGAAGACCCATATATATTTGAATAAAAGTAGATACAAATCTACTTTTTTTTGATATAATTTTATTGGTGATATTATGAGCAAAATACAAATAATGAGTGAAAGTTTATCTAATAAAATAGCGGCTGGTGAAGTAGTAGAAAAATGTGCATCTGTTGTTAAAGAATTAATAGAGAACTCTATAGATGCAGGTGCTAATGATATAAAAATAGATTTAATTGATTCAGGTACTAAATCTATAAAAGTAACTGATAATGGATCAGGTATGGATGAAGATGATGCTCTACTTTGTTTTGAAGCTCATGCAACTAGTAAATTATTAAAAGAAGAAGATCTATTTAATATAAATACTCTTGGTTTTAGAGGTGAAGCTCTACCTTCAATAGCTTCTGTATCAATAGTCTCTTTAAAAACAAGTAACGGTAACACTGGGATTACATACAAACTAGAGGGTGGTAAGGTTGTTAGTAAGGAAAAGAGTGATTTAAGACAAGGAACTGTTATAGAGGTTAAAGATTTATTCTTTAATACTCCAGCTAGATTAAAGTATCTAAATAGTTTACAAAGTGAACTAGCTAATGTTACTAGTGTTATAGATAGAGCGGCTTTATCTCATACTGATATTAGATTTACTTTAACTAATAATGATAAGGTTATATTAAAAACAGATGGTTCAGGTAATTTACTTAAAACTATAAATCAAATATATGGTACTTCTGTATCTAAAAAGATGCTTAAGCTAGAATGCGAAAATGATGATTATGAAATATCAGGATATATATCACTTCCAGAAGTAAATAAATCAAATAGAAATCATTTTATAACAATAGTTAATGGTAGAGTAGTTAGAAATAGTGATTTAAATAGAGTAATAAATGATGCTTATCATAAATATAAACCAGATAATAGATATCCAATTGTAGTACTAAATATAAATGTAGATCCAACATTAACTGATGTTAATATACATCCTTCAAAACAAGATATTAAACTTAGTAATTTTGATGATTTAAAAGATATGGTTAGTAAAGAAATAGAAAAGGTTTTAGATAATCATTTCCTAGGAGTAGATGCATCTACTCATGATGTTAATTTAAATAATATTGTTAAAAAAATAGAGCCTGTTTCTGAAGAAAAAACTTATGAAGAAGTAACTGAATTAGTAATGGATTTTTCTGTATCAGAAAACGATATTAAAGAAAAAGAAGATGATTATAATTATAAAGAACCAGAATCTGATACTAAACCATTTCCAAAGATATATCCGGTTGGTCAAGTACTAGGTACTTATATAGTTTGCCATAATGAAAAGGGAATGTATTTAATAGATCAACATGCCGCAGCGGAACGATATAATTATGAAAAATATAAGAAAGCTATGGCAGATCCTAAACATGAAACTATATCTATGTTATTTCCAATGAATTTAGAATATCCAAAAGATGAATTCTTAATAATAAAACAACATTTAGATTTTATAAGAAGTTTAGGTATAGAAATTGAAGAATTTGGAGATAGTTCATATGTAGTTAAATCTCATCCAACTTGGTTTAAAGAAGGATTAGAAGAATTATTTGTTCAAAATGTATTAGAAAAAATAATAACAATGAATAAGAATTTTGATTTAGAAAGATTTAATGATAGTATATCTGCGATGATGGCTTGTAAAGCATCTATAAAAGCAAATACAGAAATTTCTTTAGAAGAAATGCAAAAGATTATAGATGATTTAGAAACATGTAAAAATCCATATAACTGTGCTCATGGAAGACCAACTATAATTCATTATCCAACATATGAATTAGAGAAATTATTTAAGAGGGTAATGTAATATGATAATAGTAGTTAATTTAAAGAAAAATAGAATAAAGCAAGATTATGTTAATGATTTAAATAAGAATGTAATAGTTATACCTAACAAAGAAGATTTATATAGTTTAGAATATGATAATCTAGGAACTAATTCTATTGTTGATTCTAATTTTAAATATGCTTTACTAGGTCATAAAGACTATAGAAGTATTCTTACTAATGAGATAATTAATAATCAAGTAAAAGAGGCTTTAAAACTAGGTATAACTGTTATTCTATGTGTTAACTCAATTGATATGTTAAAACAAGATTTAAAAGGTATTTCTGACTATAAAAACATAATAGTAGCGTATGAAGTAGATAGTTATGTTGGAACTGATAAAACAGTTCCAATTAGTGAAATAGAATCTTTTATTAAAGAAGTTAAAACTATATATAAAGATATAAGAGTCATATATGGTGGAGGAATAAGATTAGATACAGTTAAGGATATTCTAAAAATAAAAGATCTATATGGAATATTAATTGGAAGAGAATATATAAATATAGATAAATATAAGGAGTTAGTATGAAGAAAATATTAGTATATGGTGATTCAAATACATGGGGAGATAATTTTCTTACTAGAAGAAGAATACCAGATGATAAACAATGGTGTAATATTCTTCAAGAAAAACTAGGTAATGATTATAAAGTTTATCAAGAAGGATTACCTGGAAGATTTGCGGGGTCTGTAGATAAGAATGAAATATATAGAAATGGTATAGATACTTTTTTAAGTACTTATAAATCTATCGCACCATTAGATATACTTATAATATCTCTTGGTAGTAATGATTTAAGACCAGAATCAAATAGAAATAGTGATAATATCATAAAGGACTTATTATCTTATAAAGAGTTACTAGATCAATTATTTGATGAAGATAATAATAGGTATTTTAATGGTAAATTACCAGAGATAATATATTTATTACCAGTTAACTTTGCTTTACCTGGTGTTGAATATAAAGAATTATTTGATAAAACAGAAAATAATAGACAAAATATAATTAAATATTTTAATGATAATAATATTAAAAACATATACTTTAATGATATAGATCTATGTGAAGATGGATTACATATGAATGAAATAGGTCATAGTAGAGTAGCGGATAAAGTATATGAAATATTAAACTAAATGTATTAATTAATTGCCAAGTGTTAATATGACAATTTGAGACGATAACGTTTATTTTATTAAGGCAAGAAATAGAATAGACATGCTGCGGAGTATACTTCCTTTTGGAAAGAAAGGAGGTATACTCCTTTTTTTATTCATTAAAGGAGGTGATGTGAAATATAAGTAATAAAACTAGATTGTAAAAAGAAAGGAGATTTTATATGAAAAACAAACTAGAAACAATTACAAATTTATTTGAAGGAAAAGAAATAAGAAGTATTTGGAATAAAGAGGAGGAAGAATATTATTTTAGTGTGGTAGATGTGATTGCAGCGTTAACTGAAAGTACTAATCCAAGAAATTATTGGAATATGTTAAAAAGAAGATTAACAGAAGAGGGAAGTGAGTTGTACACTAATTGTGTACAACTGAAATTAAAATCTTCTAAGGATGGTAAGAAATACTTGACAGATACTTTAGATACTGAAGGAATATTTAGATTAATTGAGTCAGTCCCTTCACCAAAAGCAGAACCATTTAAGCTATGGTTAGCGAAATTAGGAAAACAAAAAGTTGATGAAGTTTTTGATCCATCTATAGGAATTGATGAAATGGTAGATTTTTACTTAAAAAAAGGTTATTCTTTAGAATGGATTGAAGCTAGAATTAAAGCTATTATAAATAGAAAAAAATTAACTAAAACTTGGGAAGAACATGGAGTTAAAGATAGAGTAGAATATGCTATTCTTACAAATGATATTTATAAAGAATGGTCAGGTATGACTGCTAAAGAATATAAAGAATTTAAAGGTATAAGAAAAGAATCTTTAAGAGATAATATGTCTGATCTTGAAGTAATATTAACTGACCTGGGTGAAGCTGCTACTAGGGAACTTGTTAAAGAACATAACCCGCAAGGTTTAAAACAAAATCAAATAATAGCTAAAATGGGTGGAAGTGCTTCTAAAGCTGCAAGAGAAAATATTGAAAAGAACTTAGGGAAAACTATAATTAATTCAAATAATAATCTAAAATATAAATATATAGATGAACAAGAAAAAATAGAAAAAGATAAATAATTTTGATATAATGAAATTGATGATTTTTATGATTATTGTTATCGCAGGACCTACTGCAGTTGGTAAAACTAAATTAAGTATAGAACTTGCTTAAAAATATAATGCTGAGATTATTAATTATGATTCAGTACAAATATATAAAGATATGAATATAGTTAGTGCTAAAGTAACAGAAGAAGAAAAAGAAATTAAGGAAGAATATATTAAAGAAGATGGATTACATATGAGCATTGAGGGTCATAATACATTAGCTAGTAAAGTATATGAAGAATTAGAAAAATAGATTTTAATTAATCTATTTTTTTGTTATAATTGTAATAATAGAGGTGACTTTATGGCAAATAATTATATAGGTGAAGAATTCTTAGATAAATTATATAGAGATCTATATATGAGTGATGAAGTACAACATACTAAAGAAATTAAAGATAAGAGATTAGAAGCTATAAAAAAGTATATGGATAGATTAGAAAGAGTACATAGTAAAGCAGATACAGATGGAAAGAAAAATCTATTATATAATCTTTATTTTGATAAATACGTTATAAAAAAAGAAAATATACGTGCAATAGATGAAAGTGAAATTGAAAGAATACAAAATGCTCAAAAGAAGAGCTTAACTATGTGGTTAGAATATCTTTCAAATCCAACAGCAGTTTATCCGACATGGGCAAAATACTGGGCATTTCAAGGAATGTTAAAAATGGGTAGTTATGATGATCTTAAAGGTGTTTATTTAAAAAGAAATAAAAAAACAGAGGCACCTTTTGTAGAATGTAATCCAGAAATAATTGCAAAATGTATAACTACAATTATGAAATTAGTTAATAAAGAAGAAATAACTGAAGATATAGACAAAAAACTAAGTAAAACAGATAGCTTTAGTAAAATATATACTTTATTTGAAAAGCAATATAAAAAGAGCGTAGCGGATAGAACTAGTACTGAAGGAATATGGATTAAATATAATCAAGGTAGTAAGGAAGAAGCTATTAAATTATCAAAATCACTTGAAGGAAAAAATACTGGTTGGTGTACAGCATCTGAAGATATGGCAATCAAACAAGTATGTGGACCATATAATAATGCAGAAAATGGTGGAGATTTTTATGTATATTATACAAAAGATAAAGAAGGAAACTATACAACACCTAGAATTGCAATAAGGTTAGATGGTCATAACAATATAGGTGAAATAAGAGGAGTAGAAGACGGACAAAATCTAGAAGAAAGCATGATTGGAGTACTTGAAAATAAACTTAATGAAATGCCATTCTTATCAAAAGAAGATGTAGAAGAAGAAATGCAAAAAGTAGAAGATTTAAAAGAACTTATTGTTATAGGAAAGAAAACAAAAAATAATGAGTCATTAACAGAGCAAGAATTAGAAGATTTATATACTAAACAATATGGTTTTGGTTGGGGACAAGATCCAAAAGTAGCGAAGATAAAAAATAAAAGAAATATATTAGAAGATTATTATGCATCAAATGATGATATAAAAGTTATGTTTTTAACTATGAAACAATTACCAGAAAATGTCAAAATAAGAGAAGAAGATGAAGATGTTCTAATTAGAGCATTAAAGAAAAATGGATTTGCACTAATATATGTTGATAAAGAAATACAAAAAGCTCATCCAGAGATAGTTATGGCCGCAGTAAAATCAAATGGATATGCACTAGAATATGTTGATAAAGAAATACAAAAAGCTCATCCAGAGATAGTTATGGCCGCAGTAAAGCAAAATGTATGTGCACTACAATATGTTGATAAAGAAATAAAAAAAGCTCATCCAGAGATTGTTCTAGAAGCAGTAAAGGAAGATGGATATGCACTAAAATATGTCGATAAAGAAATACAAAAAGACCATCCAGAGATTGTTATAGAAGCAGTAAAGAATGATGGATATGCACTACAATATGCTGATAAAGAAATACAAAAAGAACATCCAGAGATTGTTATGGCCGCTGTAAAGAATGATGGATATGCACTACAATATGTAGACAAAGAAATACAAAAAGCTCATCCAGAAATAATTCAAGTAGCTGAAGAAATTAAAAAGAAACAAAAAATGTAAAAAAAGAATAGCATTGCTATTTCTTTTTTTATTTATGATATAATGAAAGTGGTGATTTTATGATTATTGTTATCGCAGGACCTACTGCAGTTGGTAAAACTAAATTAAGTATAGAACTTGCTAAAAAATATAATGCTGAGATTATTAATTATGATTCAGTTCAAATATATAAAGAAATGAATATAGCTAGTGCTAAAGTAACTAAAGAAGAAGCTGAAGGAATACCTCATCATTTAATAGATATAAAGAATTATGATGAAGATTATTCAGTATATGATTATCAAATAGATGCTAGAAATAAAATAAAAGAACTAGAAGAAAAAGGTAAAAATATAATCTTTGTAGGTGGAACAGGTCTATATGTAAAAGCAGCGTTATATGATTATAAATTTAATAAAGAAGAAAAGAATAATGATTATGAATCATTATCAAAAGAAGAATTATATGACAAAATCATAAAAATAGATAAAGATATAGTAGTAGATAAAGATAATAAAAGAAGATTAATTAGAACACTAATTAATCTAGAAAATGATAATATATCTTATGATGGAGATAAGTTATTGTATGATAATGTATACTTTATAGGCTTAGAAACAGAAAGAGATATATTATATGATAGAATTAATAAAAGGGTAGATATAATGCTTAAAAATGGTTTAGAAGATGAAGCTAAATACTTTTATTCAAAAGAAAGAACTAAAGCTACTTTAACACCAATTGGATATAAAGAATTATTTAAGTATTATGATAAAGAAATATCAAAAGAAGAAGCAATAGATTTAATTAAACAAAATAGTAGACATTATGCTAAAAGACAATTTACTTTCTTTAAGAATAAGATGGATATTAAATGGTTTGATGTAGATTTTAATAATTTTGATAATACAGTAAAAGAAGTAATAAAATACATAGAAAAAAGAGATTAATAATCTCTTTTTTTATATAAAGTCATAAACTTCTTCGTTATATTGATGTTCTATATCATTTTTACTATTTAATTCATCAGTAGTTATTAAGAAATAATCATATTGAATTATATCTCCACCATTAGTAACAATAGGATCATCCCAAGTTAAATCTATATGATACCAAGTTCCATCAATTAAAACTACATTCCACACATGTTCTTCTGTAGCAATTCTAACGTTTTCTAATCCTAGTTTATCAAGAAATAAACTCATAGCATCAGAATATCCAGAACATATTGCTTTTCCTTCAAATAATGCTCCTATAGCTGTATCAGAATGATATAAAGACTCTCTATTTTCAGCCATGTCTTGATCATATCTATTTGTATTAGCTATATAATCATGAAATACTTTTATTTTATCACGTACATTATCATAATTATTAATACCTTGTTCTATTATTATTTCATCTATTCTTTTATCTATTTTATCTATTTCTTCTTCAGTATATTTTCTAATAATATTTAAATCTACTCTTAAACTAGTTGTATAAGATGATTCAATACTAGAATATGTATTATATACACCAACTAATTGATTAATATAAGTAAAGTTAGCATCATTATTATTTAGATTATTAATATCATTATCACATTGATAATCACAATAAAAAGTTAATCTATCAAAACCACTATTAACAGCAGAATAATATATATCAATTAATTCTTGTTTATTATGAGCAGTTAAACTATCAGTAGTAGATGCATAACTAGAATAATCTTTTTTTGTGTAATTATTCTGATTTAATAAATCTGGATTATTAGATATTCTATAACCTTGTTTATCAACTAATTTAGTATAAATATTATATGCTGTATCTTTAAATATTCTTGTATCAAATACAAAAAACATGAATATAACAAATAATACTATAATTACTTTTTTCATAAATTCACCTAATATAAGTATACACGAAAATAAAAAAAATATCTATTTAAGATATTTGATTTTTATTTTGTTTCGTTTAATTTCTTACTAACTCTTGATTTAGCTCTTGCTGCTTTATTTTTAGTAATAATATTCTTAGCTAAAGCTTTATCAATTCTTTTGTATGCTTCATTTACTGTTTCTTCTGTTGGAGTAGTAACAGCTTTCTTAATTGCACTTTTCATAGTAGATTTTTTTGGTACATTATTTCCATTTTTAGTTTCATTAACTAAAATTCTTTTTTTAGCACTTTTTATATTTGCCATATACTTTCACCTCCTAATGGGTCTCAACTTAACTAATTTTATCAAAAATAAATAAAAAAAGCAACATTTTACACTAAATTAGTAAAAAATGATAATAAGTAATAATTACGACATTTTATTCTTATTTTATATTGTATTTTGTTTATGGGTGATAAATTTGAAAAAGGCAAATATTAAAAAGAAGAAAAGTTTTAAATTTTTAAAGAGATTTTTAATTCTAATTTTATTTTTATTATCTTTTGCTTTTACAATTAATTATTTATATAAAAAGAGTTATTCATTGAATAATAAATATACTCTAGATTATTTAGTTAATAAATCGTATAACAATAATAACAAGTATTCTTTTATAGTTAATTCAGTTTTAAAATTATTCGCTGGAATAGATAAAAATAATCCTAGTTCTTTATTGACATATGGTAAAAACTATAGTGAGGGAACTAAAGTTATTAAAGAAGAATATAGTACTGAAGATGATTATAATCCAGATGAATATAATAAAATAACTAATTATATAAAAAATGATTCAGAGTCAGTCACTGATCCTATTTTATATATTTATAATACACATCAATTAGAAACTTATAGTAATCAAGGCTTAGAATCATATAATATGGTTCCAAATGTTATGATGGCATCTTCTTTATTATCTGAAAAACTAAATAAACTAGGTATAAAAACAGTATGGGAAGATACAAACATGGATGAGTTTATAAAGAGTATGGGTCTTCCTAGTAATGAATTATATGGAGCATCAAGAGTATTTATATCTCAAGCAAAAGAAAAGTATCCTAGTTTAAAATACTTTATTGATTTACATAGAGATTCTGTTAATAAAGATATATCAACAATTGAAATAGATGGTAAAAACTATGCTAGAGTACTTTTTGTATTAGGAACAACAAATAGAACTGCTGAAGAAAATAGGGTAATGATGGATAAACTAAGTAAGAATATTAATTTAAAGTATCCAGCTTTATCTAGAGGTATATATGAAAGAGAAACAGAAGATTGGTATGAAGCATATAATCAAGATATATCAAAGAATGTAATACTTGTTGAATTAGGAGCTAAAGATAATACAATAACTGAAGTTTTAAATACAATTGAAGTATTAAGTAATGAAATAAATGATTATATAAGGAATGATACAGAATGAAATATAAGAAAATATTAACAGGTATTTTTTTAATATTATTCGTTTCTTTTTTAGTAATATTAACTGCTAGCTCAACTGGTTATTATGAGTATCAAAATAGTCAAAAAGTAATGTTTACTGAAGAAAAAATAAAAGAATTTGAAAAAGATGTATCAGAGGGAAAAGATATAAATGTAAAAGATTATATAACTGATACATCAAAAGATTATAGTAATAGAATAACTAAAATTGGAGATGGTATTTCTGATTTTTTATATGGTACAGTAAACTTAGTAATAAAAAAAGGATTTAACGCAATAGAAAAAATGATAAATTAAAAAAACAAACTTATAGTTTGTTTTTTAATTAGTTAAAGGATAAGTTTTGTCATAAGTCCATACTTTTTCATCTTTTACATAAATAGAGTAGTTAATTATATCTCCTCCATGTAATACTATTATTGTATAACCGTCACCTATGTATGTTTCCATTCCACCTGTTCCAGTATCTTTCTTTTTAGCATAAATAATAGTTCCATTATCTTCAATAGAAATTTGATCTTCTTCCATTTCTTTTTTATTATATCCAACACTATCAGGACCATAACTACCTAACATATAAATTACATAAAAAGTAAGAATTAATATACCAATTAATACAATACCACCAATTTTTAATTTATTATTCATATTATCCTCCTTTATTATATGTTAACACATATTTTTACTAACTATCAATTATTATTTTAAAATATGTAAAATTTATTGTATAATATTTAAAGAAAAAGGTGTTATTATGAATCAAGAAAAAATTAGAAATTTTGCAATAATTGCGCATATAGATCATGGAAAAAGTACAATCGCAGATCGTATTCTAGAATTAACTGGTGCGGTATCTAAAAGAGAATTAAAATCTCAAATGCTTGATAGTATGGAACTTGAACAAGAAAGAGGAATTACTATTAAGATGAATGCAGTTAAATTAGAATATAAAGGTTATACTTTTAATTTGATAGATACTCCTGGTCATGTGGATTTTTCTTATGAAGTATCTAGATCATTAGCGGCTTGTGAAGGTGCTATTCTTTTAGTAGATGCAACTCAAGGAATAGAAGCTCAAACTATTGCAAATTATTATCTTGCTTTAGAAAATGATTTAGAAGTAATACCTGTTGTAAACAAAATAGATTTACCTAATGCTGATAAAGAAAAAGTATCATCTGAACTTATAGATACATTTGGTTTTACCGAAGAAGAGATTATATATACTTCAGGTAAAACTGGTGAAGGTGTAGATATATTGCTTGATAGAATTATAGAGAAGATACCTAGTCCTAGTGGAGAAGAGAATAGTAAGTTAAAAGCCCTTATTTTTGATAGTGCTTTTGATTCATATAGAGGTGTAGTAGTACAAATTAGAATAGTAGATGGAAAAATAAAAGTAGGAGATAAGATTAGATTTATGTCTACTAATTCAGTATATGATGTAGTAGAAATAGGTTATTCTAATCCTAAAATAACTAAAGTAAATGAACTTACTTCTGGTCAAGTAGGTTATTTATGCGCATCTATTAAAAATATATCTGATATAAAAATAGGAGATACTATTACATTAGATAATGATCCAGCGACTGAAGCATTAAAGGGTTATGTACCAATGAAATCAATGGTATTTAGTGGTATATATCCTTTAGAAACAAATGAATATAATGATTTAAGAGACGCACTAGAAAAGTTAAAACTAAACGATGCATCACTTATGTTTTCACCAGAAACTAGTAAAGCTCTAGGTTTTGGTTTTAGATGTGGGTTCCTTGGTCTACTACACATGGACATCATAAAAGAAAGAATAGAAAGAGAATTTAATATTAATATAATTCTAACTTCACCATCAGTTATATATAATGTTTATCTAACTAATAGAACTATGGTTGAAGTAGATAATCCTTCTAATATGCCAGAAAAAGAAGTAATAGACCATATAGAAGAACCATATATTAAAACAAGTATCTTTGTACCAACAGAGTATATAGGTCCTATAATGGAACTATGTGAAAATAAAAGAGGTACTTTTGTTAACATGGAATACATTAATAAAACAAGAGTTAATATTCACTATGAATTACCATTATCCGAGATCATGTATGACTTCTTTGACAAGTTAAAATCGGTAACAAAAGGATATGCATCATTTGACTATGATCTAATAGGTTATAGAACAAGTAATCTTGTTAAAATGGATATTCTTCTTAATGGTGAACCAGTTGATGCTTTATCTATGATTGTACATAAAGATTTTGCTTATAATATAGGTAAAAACTTAGTATCTAAATTAAGAGAAATAATACCTAGACAATTATTTGAAGTACCAGTACAAGCTTCAATTGGTAATAAAGTTATTGCAAGAGAAAATATTAAAGCAATGAGAAAAGATGTACTTGCTAAATGTTATGGTGGAGATATAAGTAGAAAGAAGAAACTTCTTGAAAAACAAAAAGAAGGTAAAAAGAAGATGAAGACTATTGGTCAAGTAGATGTACCTGGTGATGCATTCCTAGAAATACTAAGTATAAATAAGTAGGTGTTATATGGTAAAAAGTGCTTATATACATATTCCTTTTTGTAAACATATATGTTCTTACTGTGATTTTTGTAAGTTTATATATAACAAAGATTGGGTTTTAAAATACTTAGATTCACTTAAAAATGAAATAGATTTAGATTATAAAAATGAAGAACTAGAAACTACTTATATAGGTGGTGGAACACCATCTTCTTTGTCGTGTGATGAATTAGAAAAACTATTAGAAATATGTTCAATTTTTAAATTGAAACCAGGTTATGAATATACAATAGAATTTAATATAGAAGATATAACTTCCCAAAAACTAGAACTATGTAAAAAATATAATGTTAATAGAATTAGTATAGGTGTACAGTCTTTTAATAAGAGTTATTTATCTCTTTTAGAACGTAATGTTAAAGTAAATATTGAAGAAAAGATTCTACTTACTAAAAAGTACTTTGATAATATTAATATAGATCTTATTTATGCACTTCCTAATCAATCACTTAGTGATTTAAAAGAAGATTTAGATAAATATTTAAAACTAGATATACCTCATATATCTTGTTATTCACTTATAATTGAAGAACATACTAAACTAAATAATATGCATTTTAAACCAATTGATGAAGATTTAGATTATGATATGTATCAGTTAATAAATAATAAATTAACTGGTTATAATCATTATGAAATAAGTAATTATGCTAAACCGGGTTATGAATCAAAACATAATTTAACATATTGGAATAATGAAGAATACTATGGTTTTGGATGTGGTGCATCTTCTTATATAGAAAATTATAGATACAATAATTCTAAAAACATAATTAACTATTTAAATAAGATTTATAATAAAGAGTCAGAAAAAATAGATTTGGATGAAAAAATAAGATTAGAATTAATACTAGGTTTTAGAAAAATTAAAGGTATAAATATATCAGACTTTAAAAAGAAATATAATAAAGATATACTAGAACTATTTAATATAAAAGATTTAGTTAAAGAAGAAAAACTAATTATAAATGATGATTATATTTTTATAAATGAAAAGTATCTGTATATTTCTAATGAAATTTTAATTAATTTTGTATGAGTTATTGAAAAATGATTAATTATAAAGTATAATTATTTTTATGATAGGAGGGATATCATGGATGATACTATGGCAGATATTTTTGGTAGTGAACAGAATCAACAACAAGTAACAATACCTACTAATACAACTACTTCATATGTAGTTCCAACACAAAATATATCTACTCCTACACAAGTAAATCAAACTGTTCCTGATCAAGCAAATGTTATTTCAATGCAAGATTTGATTATGGAAGAAGAACAACAAAGTAGTCAAAAAACAGTTGTTAAAAAGAAAGATAAAATACTTATGATTCAACTTGCTTTAATCATTGGATGGGTTGTAACAACAGTATTAGTATATTATTTTGGATATGGTCTTTTTGAACCATTTATTGAAGTATAAAAAAGTACAAAAAAATGTACTTTTTTTCTTTTATTTTTATTACTAAAATGTTATAATTATTATAAGAATAAATAATAGAAAATAGGAAGTGTTTGTTATGGAAAAAATCAAGAGAAAAAAGTATATTTCACTGTTACTTATAGTAGTGCTATTTTTGACAATAGTTGCTCTTTCAACTACTAATAAAATAGATAAATATAGTGGATTAGTTAGTGTTAAAAAATCTAATATAGAATCTAAATTATTAGGTAGTGTAGGAGATGCTGTACTTGAAGATAATACTGTTAAAGGTAATAGTACTGTTGAATATGAAGTTAGTTTTACTTTAGATGAGATAGAAGGGTTAGAAAAAAGAGATGCCATAATTAAAGCTAGTTTAACTAACGAAGAATTTAAATATGCTAGATTCAAAGCCATAACAGGATCTAAAATAACAAGCACTTTAATAGATAACGGAAAAGAAATAGAAGTTCTAGTGCAAGATGTAACATTAGGGCAAGAAAAGAAAATAAAACTTAAACTTATTATAGAGAATGCTCCAAATGAAGTGGAAATAACACCAGTAATTAGTGTTAGAGAAGCAACAGGCAATTATACTAATCTTAATACTAATACAATTACTGTTTCTACTAATTCAGTAGAAGGTATTGTAAAAGATGAAAATGGATTACCAGTTAAAGATATAGAAGTTGCAATTAAACAAAATGGACAAATACTTAAAAAAACATATACTAATGAATCTGGTAAATATGTTATTACTGATTTAGAAGAAGGTTCTTATGAGTTAGATGTAGATGAAGATAATTATGAAGTTATCAAAAGAGAAACTGCTGATGTCTCTGGTAGAACAGAAAAAGATTTTACTATTAGACAAGTTGAACCATATAAAATAGAAACTAATAAATATATTACTTCATTAAATTTAGTATTAGATGGAAAAACTTATAATTATACTTATGATGACAGAGAAGAAGTATTAGAAACAATTAAAAAAGCTAATACAATTAGTGGAGAAATAATATACAAATTAGTTGTTAAGAATACAGGTGATAAATCTGGAACAATAGAAGAAGTATCAGATATACCTAGCGAAGGATTAAAACTAAAAGATGGAAATTATGGTTGGGAAGAAGTAGATGGTATTTATTACTATAGACCAATTGAAGGAGTTACATTAGAAAAAAATGAATCACGAGAAATAGGATTGGTTCTTGAAATAGAAAGCACAAGTGCAGCTAAAACATATATTAATAAAATGACTACTAAAGGAGAAATATATGAAAAAGTAGTTTATATATTAGATGGTCAAAAGTATAAAGAAGAAAAAGTACTTGAAGGTAATATTATAGAAGAACCAGTTATTACAACACCAGGATTTGATGGATGGTATACAGATAAAAATAGAAGTAATAAATATAATTTTAGTTTACCAGTTAATAAAGATTTAATTCTATATGGATTTACGGAAGTACAAAAATATAGAGTTGATTATATAGTTGAAGGAGAAACAATAGAGAGTTTAGAAGTTGATAAAGGCGATACAGCAGAAAATATTGAAGCTCCTGAAGTAGATGGTAAAACATTTGAATACTGGAGTACTGAGCAAGATGGAGTAGCATATGACTTTGATACTCAAATAGAAGATAATTTAACTTTATATGGAGTTTATAAATTAAATGAGTATTCGGTAACTTTTAAAAATGGTGATGAGGTATTTGGAGAAGTACAAACTGTTAAACATGGTAATAAAGCTATTGCTCCAGATATTAATCCAGAAAAAGAATATTATAGATTTGATCATTGGAGTTTAGAAGAAGATGGAGAAGCATATGATTTTAATACACCAATAACTCATAATATTACATTACATGCAGTATTCGAAATAATTAAATATAACGTTAAATTTATAAATGATGACACAATTATTTATGATGAACAAGTAGATGCAGGATCAATAATAAATCCAATTGAAGTATCAAAAGAAGGATATGACTTTAGAAGATGGAGTGAAACACCAAATGGTTCAGCATATGATTTTACTTCACCGTTATCTAAAGATTTAACATTATATGCAGTTTATGAAATAAAACACTTTAATGTTACATATATTAGTGAAGGAACTCAATATGGAGATGTAGAAATAGTTGATTATAATAATACCGCTACTAAACCAGTAACTGATCCAGAAAAACAATATTATGATTTTAAATACTGGAGTTTAGAAGATGGTGGTTCTGAATATAATTTCAGTACACCAGTTAAAAATAATATTACTTTATATGCAGTATTTGAAATAAGAAAATATAGAGTTCAATTTATTGATGATGGAGAAACAATTAGAGATGAAAATTTAGATGCAGGAAGTATTGTTTATCCACCTACAGTATCTAAAACAGGTTATACATTTAAATGGTGGAGTGAAGAAATAGATGGACCTAAATATACATTTGGTAATCCATTAACTGGACCATTAACAGTATATAGTGTTTATGAAATAAATTATTATAATGTAGATTTCTATAATGAAGGTACTAAAGTAAGTACAGTATCAAAAGCATATAATACAACTTTAACTAATGAAGATACACCTACTGTTACAAAAGAAGGTCATACATTTACTTATTGGAGTTTAGAAGGAGAAACAACAGCATATAACTTTAGTACACCAATAACTCAAAATATTAGATTAAATAGTAATTTTGAATTACAAAAAAGAGCAGTAACATTTAATGATGATAATAGATTGACTTCTATTGAAATAGATTGGGGAACAACAGTTAGTCCAATTGCAAGCCAAGGTAAAACAGGTTATACATTCAATCATTGGAGTTTAGAACAAGGTGGTACAGCATTTGATTTTAGTACTATTATTACTGAACCAACCATATTATTCGCAGTATATAATTTAGATACTTATAGAATAGATTATGTATTAGATGGAGGAACAGTAGCTAGTAATCCAACAGAATATACAATACTAAGTGATGATATAACAATTAATAATCCTACTAAAAATGGATATGATTTTGTAGGATGGACAGAAAGTACAGAGAATCCAAAAAATCCATTTATAATAGAACATGGATCAACAGGTAATAAAACATTAACTGCGCATTATACACCAACTGAATATAGAATAGATTATGTTTATAATGGAGGTTCATTAGCAGAAGGAGTAACAAATCCAAATAAATACTATATAACATCAGATACAATAATAATTAATAATCCAAGTAAAACAGGATATACATTTGTAGGATGGAATGATGGTACTAATACTAATAATCCATATGTTTTAAATGCAGGTTCAACAGGTAATAAAACATTAACCGCAGTATTTACTGCTGATGAATATAGAATAGATTATGTATTAGATGGAGGAACAGTAACTAGTAATCCAGATAAATATACAATAGAAAGTCCAGATATAACAATAAATAATCCAAGCAAAACAGGATATACATTTGTAGGATGGACAGAAAGTACAGAGAATCCAAAAAATCCATTTATAATAGAACATGGGTCAACAGGTAATAAAACATTAACTGCACATTATACTCCTATAGAATATGGTATTTCATACAATTATAATGGAGGAACTTTACCAGAAGGAGTAACAAATCCAAATAAATATACAATAGAAAGTCCAGACATAACAATAAATAATCCAAGCAAAACAGGATATACATTTATAGGATGGAATGATGGTACAAATACTAATAATCCATATGTAATTAGTACTGGAACAACAGGCACTATATCATTAGAAGCTATATATCAAATAAATCAATATACAGTAACATTTATGGATGGAGAAAATCAATTTGGTGAAATAGAAAAAGTTGATTATAACAATACTGCTACTGAACCAGAAACTAGTCCAAGTAAAACAGGATATACATTTAGTCATTGGAGTTTAACTGAAAATGGACCAGCATATAACTTCAATACACCAATAACTGATAATATTATTCTTCATAGTGTTTATACAATAAATAGTTACACAGTAACATTTATGAATGGTGATGTACCATTTGCAATTGATCATGTTGATTATAATGATACAGTTTCAGCACCAGCTAATATACCAACAAAGGCTCATAATATATTTCTTAACTGGACACTAAATAATGAACCATATATATTTAGTACACCAGTAACAAGTGATTTAACTTTATATAGTTCATTTGAATTAGTTGAAACACCATCAATTAGTCATACTCCTACAACTTGGGTAAGAGACAACGTAACAGTAACAATTACATCAGAACATCAAGACTATACATATTATTACAATATCGATGGAGGACAAAATGTATTATATACAGTGCCTTTTGTTGTTAGTGATAATTCTGTAGTAAATGCTTATTCAGTTAAATCAAGTATTAGTTCAGAAGAAACAAGTCATGATATAGATAATATTGATAAAATTAATCCAACAATAGTTTCACTTACTAATACTGAAATAACTCCGATAACAGCTACAATCAAAATCAATATAAAAGATGATGAATCCGGTTTAAAAACATATAAAGTATATAATAATGGAGTTTTAGTATATACTAGACAAAATATTGTTGCTGATACTCACGAATTAGAAGAAGAGTATACAGTTACTAATTTAGAAGAATTAAATGATTATACAATTACAATTGAAGTATATGATAATGTTGATCGTGTTAGCAGTGATAGTATTGCTATAACAACACCACCTAAACACTATGTATGTAGAACATTAGATAGTAATGATCAAGAAATAAAAAAATATGAATCTATAGGTGAGGCATTAGAAAGTACAGATTGTACTACTTCATGTCATATTCAAATGATAGATAACACAGAAGAAAGTAATGATATTCTAGTAGGTCAAAGTGTTTTATTAGATATAAATGGGAAAACTATTACTGGAACAGAATCTACTGCATTTAATAATTTTTATAAATTACAAGTTATTGATACAGCTGAAACACCAGGTAAAATATATTCGTCAGGAGTAGGAATTTATAATGCTAGTGGAGCAACATTAATAGTTGGACATGATGAAAGACCTGCACCACAAGAAGTATCTACACTAGCGCCAGTTGTTGAAGGAGCTGTATATGGTATTCAAAGTGATGGAACATTAAATTTCTATGATGGAAGAATAATAGGTATTACTACATCAGTTTTAGGAAATGTAGATGATACACCATATCTATACAATACTACTGTTAAATCTGATTTAATACCAGGAAAAGAAGTAGAAATACTAGTACAACTTGCAGAAGCAGAAGCAAGAATAAGATCTACTTATTATACTAAAGTACAAGGTGCGACTGATGATAGTAAGAATGGTAGTTATGAAGATGTTGATTATACAAAACCTTTAATTGAACAAGTAAGAAGTGATTCGGAATATAGATTTATATATGATGAATCAACTGGTAAATTACAAAATACAAATAATAATAGATATAGGGATTATAGTAACAATACAACTGCTTTGGCAGGAACAACAGCTCATTCTTATATAAAGATAGATTTAACTAATTATGAAGAACCACAAATGTTAACTATTAATGCTGAACAAGATGCTTATTACTATTACTATTGTTATAGTGGATGTACGAATAATAGTAACTATGGTTATGTATATATAACTGATAGTCCTGATATGCCAGATATTACAAGTGATGAAAACTTAATGTTTAAAATAGAAGCTTCAAAAGCTGCTACAGATTATACTAAATTATTAGAAAATGGAAAAGAATATTATGTTCACTTTTTATTTCATATAAAAACACAAGTAGATTATTATAAACCTGAATTATTCTCTATAAATGATATTTATATTGGAAAATATAAACCTACTTATTTATCAGATTTACAAGATGCAACATTATTCTCAGATACAGGTTATCCGTTTGTTAAGAATGAAAATAATGAATTATATAATAGTAATTCTCGTATTGATAGATCTAGTGCTCATTCATTTATGGTTATAGATTTAACAAATGTTTCTGAGCAAAAATATTTATTAATGAAAGCTAGAGTAAATTCAAGTGGTGGTTATAGTTATGGATATGTAACAGTAAAAAATAATAGTGATATGCCTTCAATGAATGATAAAGAAGGAAGAGCTATTTATATATCAGGAAATATTGGTGATAAATACTATCCTGTTAAATTGATACCAAACGAGATTAACTATATTCACTTATGTTATGCACGTACAGGTACAGGAGCATCTAACCCAGATTCATTCATAATTTCATCAATAGAAACAGCTAAGAATAGTTTTGATTATGAATCAGTTGATGTAACACAAAATGGTGATTATTATTTTGTTCCTAATGGAGCAGGAGGTTATGAAAATAATAATGCGTGGGTTGATTATTCTACAGCACATTCATATTTTGAATATGATTTGACTAATGTTGCAGAAGATTTAGATTTAAACTTTAATCTAACTATTTCTTCAGAATCAAATTGTGATATTGGATACATTACTGTTACTGACAATCCTACAGCACCAGAATATGATAATACTACAGGAAGATTTGTATATTTATCAGGAGAATCTTCAGGAAACTATACAGTTACTTTAACTGCAGGTAGAATTAATTACGTACATATAGGATATAGAAAAGATAGTAGTATTGGCCGTGGAAATGATAAATTTACTATAAATTATATTGGTTCAATAGACAGTTATGGAGAAGAATACCCTGTAGAAGAACTTGATGATATTACAAGAGTTACGACTGCAACATATAACGTCCCAGTATTGAATCAAGATGTTGATACAGTTCAAATACTTAGAAATATAACATTAACTAATCCACTTGAAATAGTACCTACAAGAGATGTAGTACTTGATTTAAATGGTTATACATTAACTACATCAAAAGACGATTATGTTATTAAAAATAATGGATCTTTGAAAATCATAGATAGTAAATATGAAGATGATTTAGTACATAGTGATGCAGATTATAATAGAGATTTAATAAGATATGAACAAGAATATCAAAGAATTACTTCTGCTGCAGAAGAATGTGTATCTGATTTACAAGAACAATATGATGAAGAATATGATGAAGCATATCAAATTTATATAGCAGGTGGAGGAAATCCAGATGCACATACTATGAATGTTGAATCATTAGATACTAATTTTACTATAACTAATGCTTCTGGATATAGTAATAATCCTGTTAGTGTTGTTAGAAGTTATGCTAATACAATGACTTCAGTTGTTTATAAAGAAACAATTAATTCAGCAAGTTATGGAAGTGTAACAGGAAATATTACTACATATGATGATTACGTAGGTGGAGATATGGGTGATGTTTATATTGGTTTTTCTACATCAGATGAAAATAGATATGATGATTTTGTAACCTATGAAAAATTTGATATAGATACTCCATCTGGTAAGAGTTATGACTATAGTGTTGAAACTCCAGATGAACCAGGTGATTATTATTTCAAAATGATTGTTTATCATGGACCATCTCCAAGTGCTTATACTGTTGGATGTTCACTAAATTCTATTACATTTAATTCTAAAAATCCAATTAGAAAGAATGCATCAGAAAAAACTATAGAAAATGCTAATAACATTTATAGTATTAGTGATTATAATAATAAAAACTTATTAGCATTCTTTGATGGATTAAATCCTGGAGATACAGAAAATGTTTGGGAAGACATTTCAAGTAATGGTAATAACTTTAGTTTACAAGATGTAACATATAAAGATAATGGAATGTATTTTAATGGGTCAAATAGTTATGCTACTATTAATACTCCAATTGTTACAGGTAATAATGAAACAGTTGAATTATTAATTAAACCATTAAATACTAATAATCAAGTTATATATTTAGGAGATTCTAGTGAAAAAATAGAATTTGGAGTATATTCTGGATATATAATTGTAGGAACAACAAGTACTTATACATTTAATTTACCATCTGATTATGCAGATGGAAGAATTAAACATATTGCAATTACTTATGATAATGATGATTATGAAGTTTATTATAATGGCACAAAACTAGAAAAGAGATCAAATAAAGATTATTGGGGTACATTATCAAATACTAGATTAGGTCGTGATGGTGGAAGTGGTTCTAATTATAATGGTTATATATATGGTATTAAAATATATGATAGAACTTTAAAAACAGATGAAATTGAACTAAATTATAATGTTGATGTTGCAAGATATAACTTTAATGAGTTTATACACCAACATGCTATAAAGATAGATGCAATTCCTACAGGAAATGTTTCCAGTACAACTAATTCTGTAATATTTAATAATTTTGATGCTAAACTTGATATAGAATCTGGTATTATTAGTCTAGATAAAGCTGGATCATACAATGTTATTACTAATAAAGGTATATTAACAATTGGAGAATATGGAATATTAAAAGGATTAAAAGATAGCAATAGAGGTATTTATAATACAGAATCTGGTGATATTATTGAAGGATCAGGTACTATTGCCATGTATTCTTCAAATAATATTGGTATATTAAATGATGGTGTTAACGAAGACGAAATAAAAGGATATAAGCTTGAAAATACTTCTTCAAATAGTAAAAATGTTCATAATAGAAGTATAAATGATTTAGTATTAAATAATATTACTTCAAATGGTCAAGGATTAGATATATATCAAGATACTAATAATAATTTAACTGTTAAAAATAGTAGATTAAATAGTATTGCAAATGAATCATTCTATTCTAATCAATCAAGTGTAGTAAGTACTATTACATTTGATAATTCTATTATTAATGACAGAATATATAATAGAAGTGGTTCATATAGAAAAATAATTGTTAAAGATTCTACAATGGGTGGAACAAGAGGTTCTAACATATATAATTACGATGGTGAAGTTGATATAACTGGAAGTAATCTTACACATACTGAATGGAATGTAGAAAACTATGGAATAGTTAATATTTCTGATTCTACATTTAATGCAAATCATCATAGTATTACAAACGGTTATGATGATTACTATGCACCTTGTAGAGGAACAATGAATATGGAGAATACCGATGTTATTACAGCAGGTACTTCTAATACTAATACAATCTATAACTATGGAACTATGAATATTGATGGAGGTAGTATTACAAATAATAATACTAATTCTACTGGAGTATTCTCAGGTTCATGCTATTATAACAATAATGCACCAGAGTTAACAATTAAAGGTGACTTTAGTACAAATGAAAATTATACAACAGGTGTTAGTATTAATTACGGTAAATTAACTGTTGGAGATAATGAAGATTCAGTTAGTGAAACTAGTCCATTAATACAAGCTACTAATAATGCTATAGCTATTAATTACTCAAAAAATACTATTCCAGAATTTAATTATTATGATGGTAAAATGGTAGGTAAAGTAAATAATAGTATAAATGGTCATATAACTGATGTTCCAGATAACTATGATTTATATGTAACTAAAGGTGATACTTTAGAAAGTGTAGTATTAAAACCAATTGATTATGAGCCAACTGGTGATGAGTATGTAGCTAGAATTGGTGATACAAAGTATTCAACATTACAAGGAGCAATTAATGCAGTACCTAATAATCAAGAAACTGAAATTGTATTACTAAAAGACATAGAAGCTGCTAATACTATTGATGTTAATGAAAATAAAATTATTAATATAAATATGGATAATCATTTTATTAAACTATATAATGAAGAAAGTGGTTTAGTAAATAATGGTTCTCTTAATATATATAATGGTGAATTAAATGATGATACATATATAGTTGGATATTCTAAAAAAGTAATAATTAATAATGGTACATTAACATATGATATGATTAAATCTTATCAATTAAAAACATATCAAAATCTTATTGAAAATAATGGAACTTTAAACATTGATAATTCTAATGTTTATACATCAATTGGATATGATTATAATATGACTACAGAAATTATTAATAATAAAGGTACAATGAATATTACAGATTCAGATATATATTCAGGTTCAACACAAATTATTAGAAATTCTGGAACTATGACAATGAATAATGGTAAATTAATGACTACAGCATGGATTTCTAGTGGAGGTTATACTAAAGATATATTAATTACCAATGAAGCTACTGGATTAGTAACATTAAATAATGTATATTTTGAAAAAGAAGATGGTAATCGTGAAACAGGTGGACTTGAAAACTATGGAACTATATATGTTAATGGTGGTAGAGCAAATCTAAAAGATTACTTATCTAATAATGGTAATAGATATCCTTCATTATTTGCATATAACCGTGAAAATGGTAATATTTATATTACAGATACAGTAATCGTATCATCAAGAGGATATATTATTAAGAATAGTGGATATGCTAAAATTGATAATATTACATCTGATTGTTGGAATGGATTTGAAAACTATGGAACAATGGAAATAGTGGATTCTACTATTCAAACTGTTAATTCAGGTACAAGTTCAAATAGTGGTACATTAACAGTAACAAATTCTACTATTAAGGGTGATCCAACAGCATTATCTAGTAGTGGTAATTTAACAGTTACTGATTCTGATATTATTAGTACAAGAAGTCCTGGTTCATATGACGATAGAATAGCAGCATTATCACTTAGTG
This sequence comes from Bacilli bacterium, assembly GCA_017511805.1. Classification (GTDB taxonomy): domain Bacteria; phylum Bacillota_I; class Bacilli_A; order RF39; family UBA660; genus RUG13038. Next base: position 337,917 of record JAFWJA010000015.1, on the reverse strand, counting down.
GTTCTGGAACTACTAATGTAACTGGTTCAACTTTAACAGGTAAATATGGTATTATTAGTTCAAGTTCAGGAACTACAACATTAGATAATAATATTATTACAGGTAACTCACAAAATGGTATTCAATTTACAGGTGATGGAACACTTAATGTAAAAGATAATACTATTGAGGGTGTATTAAATGGTATATATAATACAGGTGCTGGCACTATCAATATAGGAGTAAGTGATGGAACAGTTTCTAAAACAAATCCAAGTATTAAAGGAAATAATGGTCTAAATAATACAAATGTTAATGCTACTATAAATATGTATGATGGTTTGTTAATAGGAACAACTGCACTAAATGGAGCACTTGCTAATATAGAATCAGGATATAGCATAATACTTGAAAATGTAGATGGATTAGAACATAAATATTTAGATAAAGTGTATACAGTTGAAAATACTAGAACACATGAACAATATTATTCAATTCAAGAAGGTATAGATAATGCAACAAATGGAGATACATTAAAATTATTAAGAGAGTTAACTGTTACAAATAGTGAACCTTCAATTACTGTAGGTTCATCTAAAGAAGTTATATTAGATTTAGATGGATATAAGATATCTGCTGGTAATTCATTATTATTTGAAAATGATGGTAATTTCACTATTACTAGTTCAAAAGTAGATGAAACATCTGGTGATATTATTCCTGGTTATATTGAAAGCGCAGGTTCTAAAGTAATAGATAATGGTAATAATATTACTTTATCAAATTTAGATATAAAGAAAATTTCTAATAATAGTACAGATATGATTTATAATTCAGGAACAATGAATACTGATAATATTAAAGTATATACTGGTATAGATGGAATGTCTTCTTGGATAATATATAATGATGGAACATTAATATCAAATGATAGTCATTATTTAACATATAATACAAAGATTATTTATAATACAGGAACTATTACTTCTACAAGTGATGAAATAAAAGTTACTAAAGAAGATCATTATGATAGTAAGATTAATATGATATATAATGAAGCAACTGGTATTATGACATTTACTGATATAGACTTTAGACATATGAGTAGATATTATCCAAATAATTCAGATTCTTATCTTTATTATGGAATAGTAAACTATGGTGAAGTTAATCTTAATGGAGGAACTGTTAGAGAAGATGGTTCAAGAGGATACTGGGGAGATATTCATGCATCATTATTCTTAGAGAATAAATTAAATGCAGTAGCAAATATTGATGGAACTTCATTCGTTGGTTCAAATGGTATAATTGCTCATAACTATGGAACAATTGATATAAATAATATTACTTCAAGTTTTGATTCTGCAATTGTCAATTATTCTGGAGCAATTGCTACAATGACTAATTCAAACTTAACTTCAATTAGTAGATATAGTTTAGAAAATAATGGAACATTAACAATTGATAATACTTCAATTACTTCATCAGGAACAACAATTACAAATACAGCAGATGCTACAATAACTAATTCAACATTAACTTCTACTAGTACAAGTTCTTCTGCAAATAATATTTCTAATTCTGGTACAGGAACATTAACTATAGATCAAAATACATCTATAATTGGTCAAATAGGTATTGGTTCAGCTGGTACAGGTAATATTAATATCTTATCTACTGATATAGATGCTTCTAATTATGGTATTAATAATTCAGGATCAGGTACTATTACATTAGGTGTTCATGCTGATGGAACAGTATCTAAAACTAATCCTATTATTAAAGGAAATAATGTTGGTTTAAATAATACTAATAATAATGCTACTATTAATTTCTATGATGGATTATTAATAGGTAATACTGCTCATAGTGGTTCTATTACTAATCTTGAAGATAATTATGAAATAATAAATGAAACAGTAGATGGTTTAGAAAATGAATATCTAGATAGAACGTATGTAATGCAAAATATTACTAAATCTACGCAAGATAAATATTACACAATTCAAGAAGCAATTGATGATGCGTCAAACGGAGATACACTATTATTACTAAGAAAAGCTAGTGTATTACCAAATGAAAATGCTGTAGTAGTTGGTAGTACTAAAGATATTACAATAGATCTAAATGGATACTTAATTACTACAAATAATTCTTTATTCTTAACTAATAATGGTAAATTAACCATGACTGATAATACTAAGACTAGTGATTCAGTTGGTACTGGTGGTATTACAAGTAATATTTCAAAAATATTTGAAAATAATGGAACACTTACTTTTGAAGGTGGTACATATTTAAAGACATTAGATTATACTACAAATAATTTATTAGTTAATACAGGTAAAGTAGTAATAAATAATGGTAAATTGACTATGAGTAATTCATTATTTGGTGCTAACTTAATAGAAAATACTAATGAAATTGAAATTAATGGTGGTGAAGTAAGTACTTATGTAGAAACCGCTTTTAATAGTACTGGTAAGATTAAAATTACTGGTGGTGTAGTTAAAAAGAATTCAGAAACATGTTATGATTATAATATTGCTCCACATTATTTCAATGATCCATTAATATATAGTTCATCAACTGGTGAAATTACTATTACTGGAGGAGAATTAACAGGTATAGAAAGAGTCAATGATAGTTTAGCATATACTGGAGGAGTTATATTTAGTGATGGTATTCTAAATATTTCTGGAGGAACATTCTTAGAAAAAGGTGATACATCTTGGAGTTCTAGAAATACAGGATCCATTGTTCGTAATGGTGTAAATGGTAATGCAACAATAACAGGTGGAACATTTAATGGTGGTATAAGTGGTATTATTAATAATAATGGTACTGCTACTATCACAAATATTACATCAACATATGAAGCTGTAGCGTATAACTCTGGTACATTAACATTAGATAATTGTACATTTAATAATATAAGCAATTTTGTACTAAATTATGGATATAATTCTCCATATAATAATATTAATTCTGGAGGAATAATCAATACTGGTGATTTAACTATAATTGGAGGAAGTTATACTGGTTCAACACTTATTATTAATAACTATGGTGATATGGATATTTCAGGAACTACTATTCAAGGATCTAGTGGTATTAGTAATAATGGATCAGGAACAACAACTATTTCTAGTTTAGATATTACTGCATCTGGAACTGCTATTGGAGTATCAGGTTCTAATAATGTTACAGTTAATACTGTTAACATTAATTCTGCTACTACAGTAAGTAGTTCTGGTGGTAGTATTGAATTAAACAGTGTTACTGCTAATAATACAAGTACAATATTTAGTAATACTGGTTCTGGTACAATTACTTCTAATAATGGTACATACATAACAACATCAGGTAATGTATTAAATAATACTTCAAGTGGCACAACAAATATTAAATCAGGAACATATACTACTTCTGATGGAGATGCTATTTATAATACAAGTACTGGTATTATAAATATCGGAGAACAAGGTGGTACACCATCTATTACTGACCCATATATATTAGGTACAGGTTATGGTATTAATAATACAAATAATAGTGCTAATATATATTTCTATGATGGAATTATATCTGGTCGAACAGGATCTGTAATTGGAACAATAAAAGATGTAGAACCAGGATATAAAGAAGTTAGAAATCCAAATACAATAGATGATATACCTTATACTAGTTCTACACTTGCTCCACTTGGAGAAGAAGATGTAGTAGTGGTTGTAAATAATACAAACTTTGCTAGTTTACAATCTGCAGTTAACTATGCAGTAGCTAATTCAATAGCGACTATATCACTTCAAAAAGATTATGCTTTAGAAGCAGATTTAATAAAACCATCTGGTATAGATGTTAATATTTATACAAATGGTCATACATTAACAACAACTGGTTATAATGTTTCAGCTGGAATAAATATTGTTAATGATCAAGCACCTAGTGGACTAGGAGGAGCTATATATAAATTCTTAGCAAATATTACAGGAACAGAAACTAATCCTAAAAATATAATTATTTATCAAATGGAAGATGGAACTAGTCTAAGGGATGATAAATATTATAAATTATATGAATTAAGTGATGGTTCTTATAATATAGTTAATTTTGATGAAGACACTATAGGTAATTATAGTAAGGGTAGTGGACAAGAAAAAATCTATACATTAAGTGGTAAATTATACTTGTATGGATTAGGTCCAGGACAATATAAATTAGTTGGTCAAGATAATAAAGAAATTGACTTTGAAATATATGAAAATAGTGTTAGTGATAATATATTATTAAATAATAATACAAAAGTAACAAGAACAGCAGAAACATATGCAACATTGATATTAACATTTGGAACTGGTTTAATAAGAAATAATTATATTGTACTAATTTTACTATTAATAGTTATAGTTTTAGGTCTAGTTGCTATTAAGAAAAAAAGAGAAGAATAATAACAAATTCTTCTTTTTTTTGCGTAGTTCTCCTTTCATACAGAGAATATAAAGTATGAGAGTAGGTGAAATCTACGAAGAATGAAATTAGCGCAATTATAAAAGTAAAGGATAGGAATATTAAAGTAATGAGGTTAAATAATGAAGACTATATATCTTTAACAGATTTAGCTAAGTATGCAAATAGTGATGATCCATCAGGGGTAATAAGAAATTGGATGTCTAATAAAAACTCTTTTCTTTTTTATTCTTTATGGGAAGAACTAAATAATCCTAATTTTAATTCCGTGGAATCCCACGGAATTAAAATAAAAGAAGTTCCATATAATAGATTTACTATGACTCCTAGTAGATGGAGGAAAGATTTTAATGCTATTGGTATTATACCAAGTGGAGGAAAATCAAGTGTTGGTACTTTTGCTCATCCTGATATTGCTTTTGAATTCGCAAGTTGGCTTAGTCCTGAATTCAAACTATATCTTATACAAGAATTTCAAAGATTAAAAAAGAATGAATCTTATCAAAATAAGATAGAGTGGAGTGTTAATAGAACTCTTTCTAAAGTTAATTATTTAATTCATACTGATGCAATTAAAAATTATTTAGTTCCAGAATTAACAGATAAACAAATTCATTATATTTATGCTGAAGAAGCAGATGTTATAAATGTAGCACTATTTGGTGTGACTGCAAAAGAATGGAGAGAAGAAAATTCTGAACTTTCTAAAACAGGTAATATAAGAGATTATACAGATTTAATACATTTAGTTATACTAAACAACCTAGAAATATCTAATTCTGAGTTTATAAAAGCTGGTTTAAGTCAGAGCGAAAGACTAGTAAAATTAAATGATGCTGCAAGAAGACAAATGGATTTGCTTAAAAATAATCAAACCCTAATTAATCTACAAAAAGAGTGATAAAACACTCTTTTTATGTTAAAATGTTAATGTAAGTTGACAGTTTTCCAAGTCAACTATATTGAACGCAACCAATATTTTTTGTAAAATTGATATTGAAAGAGGTGAAAAGGTATGACAATTTCAGAGAGATTGTTAAAACTTAGAAAAGAAAAGAATTTATCGCAAGAAGAACTTGCAAATGTACTAGATGTATCTAGACAAACTATATCAAAATGGGAGACTGGTGAATCAACACCTGATTTTAATAAGATTATTCCATTATGTGAATTTTATGGAATTACATCTGATGAACTATTATCTGGTTCTAAAGATATTATTAAAGCAAAAGAAGAAAATAAGAAAAATAATTTTGCTAGAAATATAGCAATAGCTGTATCCTTATATATATTATCTTTAGTAGCAATTATACTTTTTTCTACATCATTTAATGAACCAATAATAGGAGTATGTTTATTCTTTACTATAATAGCAGGAGCAACAGGTCTTATTGTTTTTTCAGCAATTAAATATAAATCAGTTCAAACTGCTGAAGAAAAACTTCTTGAACAAAAAGCTAAAGAAGAAAAATCAGAAATAGATCTTATATGTTCTATTATTGGTATTATAGGTTTAGTTACATATTTTATTGTAAGTTTTGCTACAGGTGCATGGTATATAACTTGGGTAATATTTTTAATAATTGGTCTATGTGATACAATAGCAAAATTAATTTATAGTATGAAAAAGAAACCTAGTGTAAGTAAGGAGGATAAAAATGAATAATGGTATTAAAATATTCTTAATAGTATTATTATCTTTATTAGTTTTAGGATTAGTATTTTTCTTAGTAGGATTTATTGTTAATGGATATAGTTTTGATTTTATATTTGGAAAAGCTAAATTGATTGAAACAAAAGAATTTGATTCGATTAACAATTTAAGTATTGATACAAATATCGCTGATATATATATTAAGGAAAGTAAAGATGATAAAGTAAAAGTAGAATTATATTCTAAAAAGTATGAAGAAAAAGAAATTAGTAATACAGAAAAAGAATTAAAAGTAACTTTAAAAGAAAAATGCGTATTATTTTGTTTCTTTAATAGAAGTAAGATTAATGTATATTTACCAAAGAACTATGATAAAGATATAGTTATTAATTCAACAACAGGTGATATAGAGGTTGATTCATATAGTAAATCAGATGCTGTTATTAATACTACAACTGGTGATATTAATTTGAAATCTATAAAAGACGCAACTATTAATGTAACAACAGGAGATATAGATATAGATGAAGTAAATGATTTAGTTATTAATTCAACAACAGGTGATATAAATCTTGGAATTGTTAATAATTCAATTGAATTATCTACTACAACAGGTGATATAGATATTAAAGAACTAAATATTAATAAGAATTCTAAGATCAAAGCTAGTACTGGTGATATATGTATCAAAAAGACAAATAGTATATATATAGAGGGAAATACATCAACAGGAGATGTTAATATTAGTAATAATAATAGAAAAAGTGATATTGAGTTAAAGATTAAAACTAGTACAGGAGATATAGACGTAAATTAGTATATTGTAAAGAAAAAATAAATTAGCACTTACATATTGACAGTGCTAATTTTTTGTGTTAATATGAAATACGTAAACCTGCAATAGGAGGTGAAAAGATGCTTAGTGAGAGAAAAGAAAATGTTCTTAAACTGATTGTAGAAGAATATATTAAAACTATTAAACCAGTTGGATCTAAGAACATATGTGAAATACTTGATTGTTCATCTGCGACAGTTAGAAATGAGATGCAAGCTCTAGAAGAAGAAGGATATCTAGAGAAAACCCATACTAGTTCGGGTAGAGTGCCATCAGAAAAAGGATATAGGTACTATGTAGATCATTTAATGAAACCAAAAGAGATGAATGGTGAAGAAGTATTAAACTTACAAAAGATCTTTAATAATACTCAGTTAGAGTTATCTGACTCTATCTCGAAGAGTTTACAAATTATTTCAGATATGACTAATTATACAGCAGTTATATTAGATAATAAGAGTAGTGAGACTAAACTTAAACAAGTTGAAGTTATTCCTATAAATGATGAAAATGTAATTGCTATAGTAGTAACAGATACTGGTCATGTTGAAAATAAAACTATTAATATTAAGGGAAGTAATTTAGAAGAAGTTAGAAAGATAGTTGAGTTAATTAATAAAATGATAGTGGGAACTCCTATTAGTGAAGTTAGTTCTAAACTAGAATTTGAAATTAAACCAATAATTAGTAATTATATATTAAATTATGAAACTATCTATAATGCCTTTTATAATGCATTTAATAACTTTAAAAGTGATAATGAAGTGTTTGTAAGAGGTAAGAATAAAATATATGAACTTCCAGAATTTAATGAAGTAGATAAGATTAAGAAAATAGTTAATAAGTTAGATGAAGAATCACTTCGTAAAATAGAAGAAGTTGATGATGGTATAAATATATATATAGGAAAAGAAAATGAATTTGATGACGATTTAACTATTGTTAAAACAAAAGTAATGATAGATAACCAAGAAAAAACACTTGCTATAGTAGGTCCAAAGAGAATGGAATATGATAAAGTAGTTTCACTTCTTGATTATATAAAGAATAATTTGAAAGGAAATCAATAATGGAAGAAGAAAAGTTTATAGAAGAACAAGTAGAAGAAGTTCATGAAGAAAAAAAAGAAAATAAAAAATAAAAGAAAAGTAAAGAAAAAGAATTAATAAACGCTCTTAATATTAAGATTAAAGAATTAGAAGATAAGAATATTAGAGTTACAGCAGAAATGATTAATACAGTAAGAAGAAAAGAAGAAGAAAATGCTAGAATGATGAAATATGCTTCTGAAAGTTTAATCATGGAGATATTACAGGTTGTAGATAATTTTGAAAGAGCACTTAATGTTACTTCAGATAATGAAGATGTATTAAATTATCAAAAAGGTTTTAAAATGATATACGATAATTTAATAAATATCTTAAATAAAGAAGAGGTAAGAGAAATAGAGTGTCTTGGACAAGAATTTGATCCTAATAAGCATCAAGCTGTTATGACAGATCATGTTGATGGTAAAAAGGATAATGAAATAATAGAAGTATTACAAAAAGGATATACTTATAAAGATAAAGTTATTAGACCAGCAATGGTTAAGGTAAATCAATAAGGAGGAATAAAAAATGAGTAAAATAATAGGTATTGACTTAGGTACAACAAATAGTTGTGTCAGTGTTTTAGAAGGTGGAGAAGCTAAAGTTATAGCTAATCCAGAAGGAGGAAGAACTACTCCTTCAGTAGTAGCATTTAAAAATGGTGAAATAATCGTTGGTGATGCTGCTAAAAGACAAATGGTTACAAATCCAGATACAGTATATTCTATTAAGAGATTAATGGGTACTGATAAAAAAGTTAAAGCTAATGGTAAAGAATATACACCAGAAGAAATATCAGCAATGATATTAGGATATATTAAAGATTATGCTGAAAGCTATCTTGGTGAAAAAGTATCTAAAGCTGTTATTACAGTTCCAGCATATTTTAACGATGCACAAAGACAAGCTACTAAGAATGCAGGTAAAATTGCAGGATTAGAAGTAGAAAGAATTATCAATGAACCAACAGCAGCATCACTTGCTTATGGTATTGATAAACAAAATGATGCACATACTATCTTAGTTTATGACTTAGGTGGAGGTACATTCGATGTTTCTATTCTAGAACTTGGTGATGGTGTTTATGAAGTTAAATCTACTTCAGGAAACAATAAACTAGGTGGAGATGACTTTGATAACAGAATATCTGATTATTTAGTTTCAGAATTCAAAAAAGAAAATGGTATAGATTTATCAAAAGATAAGATGGCTATGCAAAGAATTAAAGATGCATCAGAAAAAGCTAAGAAAGATTTATCTGGTGTAACATCTACACAAATCAGTTTACCATTCATTTCACAAGGTGATAATGGTCCATTACACTTAGAAATGAATATGACTAGAGCTAAATTTGAAGAATTAGTTGGAGATTTAATTGAATCTACATTAGATCCAGTTAGAAGTGCATTAAAAGATGCAGGTATGACTAAAGATGATATAGATAAGGTTATATTTGTTGGTGGTTCTACTAGAATACCAATGGTAACTGACTTAATTAAGAAAGAATTAGGTAAAGAACCATCTAAGGGAGTTAACCCAGATGAAGTTGTTGCTATGGGTGCTGCTATCCAAGGTGGAGTATTAACTGGTGAAGTTAATGATATAGTATTACTTGATGTAACACCACTTTCATTAGGTATTGAGACTATGGGTGGAGTTATGACTGTATTAATTCCAAGAAATACTACAATCCCAACAAGTAAATCACAAATATTCAGTACTGCTGCTGATAACCAACCAGCTGTTGATGTACATGTATTACAAGGTGAAAGAGGTATGGCCGCAGATAATAAGACATTAGGTAATTTCCAATTAGGAAATATTGCACCAGCTCCAAGAGGAGTACCTCAAATAGAAGTTACATTTGATATAGATGCTAATGGTATCGTTAATGTTAAAGCTAAAGACCTAGGTACTGGTAAAGAACAATCTATTACTATTACAAGTAATACATCACTTTCAGATGATGAAATTGATAAGATGGTTAAAGAAGCAGAAGCTAATAAGGAAAAAGATGCTGAAAGAAAAGAAAAAGCAGATACAAAGAATGATATTGAACAATTAACTTATGCTACTGAAAAAGCTATTAAAGATCTTGGAGATAAGATTGGCGATAAAGAAAAAGAAGAAGCAGAAGAAGCTGTTAAAGAAGCTAAAGAAGCAGTAGAAACTGATGATTTAGATAAGATGAAAGCAGCAAAAGATAAGTTAAATGAAAAGGCTATGGCTTTAGGTTCTAAAGTATATGAAGAAGCTTCAAAGAATCAAGCAAATAATAATACTGAAGAAACTAAAGAAGAAGACAAAAAAGAAGATAATGTAGTAGATGCTGAATACGAAGAAAAATAATAGTTAAGTTCTAGGTAACTAGAACTTTCTATTTTGAAAAGGAGAACATATGAATAAATATAAATCTAGAAGTGAAGTACCTGATAAATATAAATGGGATTTAAGTGATTTTTATAAAGATGATAAAGATTATGAAGTTAGTTATAATAAAACAAAAAAAGAAGTAGAAGAATTAAAAAAATATGTAGGATGTACAAAAGATAGTGCTAAATTATATGAGTTCTTAAAATTTGATATAGAAGTTCAAAATGAAGTAGAAAATCTTTATATATATGCATATTTAAAAGATGATGAAGAACTAGGTATTGCTAAAAATATAGATAGAAAGAATAAAGCTACTATACTTTATAGTGAATATATTACTAATGTTAGTTTCTTTGAACCAGAATTGATAGAACTATCTAAAGAAGATTTTAATAAGTTATTTGATAATAAAGATTTATTAGAATTTAAATTTGTATTAGAAGAACTATATAAAGGTAAAGAACATACTTTATCAGAAAAAGAAGAAATAATTATTAATGAGTTAACAACTGCGATGAATAATTATGAAGATATATCTTCTAATCTATTAAACAATGAAAATGATTATGGAACTGTTAAAATAGATGGAGAAGATACTGTTATTACTTCTACTAATTTAAGAAAATTATTAAAAAATAAAGATCAAAATATAAGAAAAGAAGTCTTTAAAAAATATAAAGATGTTTTAGCTATGCATGCAGGAACATCAGCTTCACTTTTAGATTCATATGTTAAAGCAAATAATACAAATTCAAAAATACATAAATTTAAAGATGCATGGGATGCAAAATTATTTAATAATCATATGTCTAAAAAAGCATATGATGCATTAACTAGTGCAGTAGAAAATAATGTAGATGTATTACAAAAATACTATAGAGTATTTAAAGAGACTTTAGGTTTAAAAGAATTACATCAATATGATCTAGGATTAGATTTAACTTCTTCTGATAGAAAATATACTATAGAAGAAGCTAATGATTTAATTAGAGAAGTTGTTAAACCACTTGGTGAAGAATATATTTCTTGTTATAACAAAATAATTGATAATCATTATATAGATTATTGCGAATATAAAGGAAAATGTTCTGGTGGATATTCTGCTAGTACAACTGATCATGATTCAAGAATATTACTTAGTTTTAATGATGATTTAGATTCAGTTAGTACAATAGCTCATGAATGTGGACATAATGTTCATCATCAATTTGTTATGAAATATAACAAAATGCAATATAGAGAAGTAACTAAATTAGTTGCGGAAGTTGTATCATTAACAAATGAATGTTTATTATCTAGTTATTTAGCAGAACATGGTAAAACAAAAGAAGAAAAACTATCTGGTATTAATAATATTTTAAATGTATTTTTATCTAATCTTTTTGGAGCTGTTAGAGAAGGTAAAATGGAAAGAGAATTCTACGATTATTCTCTAGAAGGAAACGCATTAACAAAAGATTATATGAATAATTTAGATCAAAAGTCATTAGAAAAATACTATGGTAAAGAAGTTATAATAGATGAAAATGGAAATACAGGTTGGATAAGAAGAAGTCATTATTATATGAATTATTATCTATTTGATTATTCATTTTGTATCTCAGTTGCGTCTGCTAATGTAGCTAAAATATTATCAGGTGATAAAAAAGCTCTAGATAATTATATTAAGTTTATATCTTTAGGATCAGATATATATCCGTTAGATGCTTTTAAAGTACTAGGATTTGATTTAGAAGATAGTAAAGTATATGAAGATGCAATTAAGTATTTTGATTCATTAATAGATGAATTTGTTAAGATAAGTAAGGAGAAGTAGTATGGCAAAAAGAGATTATTATGAAGTACTTGGTGTTTCTAAGTCTGCAACAGATGCAGAAATTAAAAGTGCTTTTAGAAAACTTGCTAAAAAATATCATCCTGATTTAAATAAAGAACCTGATGCTGCAGATAAATTTAAAGAAGTTCAAGAGGCATATGAAGTATTATCTGATGAAGGTAAAAGAAAGACATATGATCAATTTGGACATGCAGCATTTGATCAAAACATGGGTGGAGGAGCAGGAGGTAATCCATACGGAAGTTATGGTGGCTTTAATACATCTGGTTTTGGTTTTGATGATATAGATTTAGGTGACATATTAAGTGGTATGTTTGGTGGTGGATTTAGAAATAAGAAATCACAAAATAGACCTACTAAGGGTGAAGATGTTCTTTATAAGATGGAGATTGATTTTAAAGATGCAGTCTTTGGTACTAAAAAAGACATTACATTAGATTTAACTGAATCATGTTCAACATGTGATGGTAAAGGTGGATTTAATGAAAAAACATGTGAAACATGTCATGGATCAGGAAGAATAGTAAAACAACAAAACTCTTTATTTGGAGTATTCCAAAGTCAAACTGTTTGTCCTGATTGCGGTGGAACTGGTAAATCATATGAAAGAAGATGTACTGATTGTAAAGGACAAGGTAAAGTTAGAAAGAGAAAAACTGTTACTATAACTATACCAGCAGGTGTAGATACAGGTACTCAAATTAGAATAAAAGAAAAAGGAGAAGCTGGATTCAATGGAGGTCCTAACGGAGATATCTATGTAGAATTCGAAGTTAGAGATGATGAATTATTTAATAGAAATGAAAATGATTTATATCTTATTTTACCAATTACTATTACAGAAGCAGTACTTGGTTGTACTAAAGATGTAAGTACTCTTGATGGTGATATTAAACTTACTATACCAGCTGGTTCTCAAAATAATGATAGATTAAGAATTAAAGGTAGAGGAGTACCAATAGTAAATTCATCTAAACGTGGTGATCTATATATTTTATTAAATGTATTAATGCCTACTAAACTAGATAAAAAACAAAAGAAATTATTTGAAGAATTAAGTGAAACTACACTTGATGATCATGATAAATTTAAAAAATATAAAAAGTATTTTAAAAAATAGATATCATTTGATATCTATTTTTTTATATTTCTACATTTACATTTTCTTTTTCTAACCAATCTTTAAATGTTTCTTTAAATATTGGTAATTCTTTTCTAACAACATCATCATATACTAAATTAGTATTTTTAATTGCTTCATAAATATATTTAAATGTTACATACTTTGAATTATCAAATTTCGCATATGTGAAACATTTAGATAAAAGTGATAATGATACGTCTGGATATCTAGACCCATGTTCATATATTCTTTTATATTCAGAAGTCATATTAACAATGAACTTACATACTTGTTCTAATACAAAGTCTGTATATGGGAAAGTAACACCAGTTGATACTTCAATTTTTCTTTTTGTTCCCATTAATATCTTAACAGTAGTTTCTTGATTTGGTTCTTCAACTTCAATCTTTTCAAAACGACGTAAGAAAGCTTTATCTTTTAATAAGAATTCATTAAACTCTTGAGTAGTAGTCGCACCAATTATTTTTATATCACCACGATCTAATCCTGGTTTTAACATGTTAAGGAAATCAACACCACCACCATTTTTAACTGATGTTACTAGTGAGTGTATTTCATCTATAAATAAGATAATATCTTTTTTACCCATTATTTCATTAATTAATAATTGTAATTTAGATTCTTCAATTCCTTCATGTTCATATGTACCCAATAAAGAAGAAGTATTAATTTTATATACTCTAGAATTAAGTAGAGCATTTGGCACTGTTTTAGTTTGTATTCTATAACATAAACCTTCAACAATTGCAGTTTTACCTATACCAGCTTTACCAGTTAAAACAGGTGATTTTTCAGGACTTAATAATATTAGTATTAAGTTCTTAATTTCTTCATCTCTAGCAATCGCTGGATTAGTAATATATGTTTTAGCGGTCATATCTTCAGAATATGTTTTTAATACACTAAAAGTATTATCTTGTTCATTATTTTGATTATTAAAAATATTTTCTTCATTAGATGGAATAGAATCTATTTTATCTGTATTATCAAAAATATCTATAAAATTTTCAGTTACATCGTTCATATAAATCGCCTCTATTAAAATTATATCAAAATAAAAAAATAAATAAAAGCAAATAAGTGTCAAAAAAGTAAAAATAGTATAAAAATTTAACTAATTTTTTTGATTTTGTTTTATAATTTTTATGTAATAGAAAAAAACTAAAAAAAATGAAAAAAAGTATATACATAATTTGACAAAATGTGATAATATTAATTTAGTGATTAATAGAGACAGTACAGTACTGCAATATAATTAATAATAGGAGATGGGAATATGACTTTAAATGTGATTAATTACTTAGAAAATGTTGATAAGAATAGTGAATTTCTTATTATTATAATTGCAGTAATAGCGGTCTTATTAGTATTAATATTTATATTTAATTTTTTAAGTAATCATAAAGCTAAATCTACTTCAAGATTACAAAGATTAAATAAGAAAAAATTATTTAAAGAAATAGAAGAAGAATCTAAAAATATAGATGTATCTTCATATAAACAAAGAACTCAAAAAAGAATAGAAAAACCTGAAAAAGTTGTTGAAGAAAAAATAGAAATTAAAAATAGTTTGCCAGAAGAAGAAAAACTAGTTCAAATTCAACCAGAGAAGATAGAAAAGATTGAGGAAGAAGAAATAATTGAAGTTATTCAAGATGAAGATGAAAGCGATGTAGATAGAATTCTTAGAGATATTAAAAAAGCATCTAAAGAAGAAACTATGAACTTAACTGAATTTGAAAGAGAACAAGAAGAAACTGCTATTATAAGTTATGATGAACTATGTAGGAAAGCTGGTGTTCAAAAGAAAGTATATAAAGCTCAACCGAAAGAAGAAGCAGTTCAAAAAGCTATTGATAAAGTTGTTGAAGAAAAACCAAAAGGAAAATATACACCAACTAAATTTGTTTCACCAATATTTGGTGTCCAAAATGAAAAGAAAGCATATATAGATGTTTCTAGTGAAGAAGATCTAGATAAAACTTTTTTACAAAATTTAAAAGAATTTAGAAGTGGATTGGAATAACGTTTGTTATTCTTTTTTTTGTGTTATAATAATAATAGAGGTGTTATTATGACAGATATAGAAAAATTAAAATTAGTATATGAATATCATAGATCGGGTTATGAACCATATCCTACATTTGAAGAATGGATTAATAAAGAAGAGATAAAAAATACTTCTAAAGAAGATTTTGATAGAGAATATGAATTTGCTGTTAAAGCTAAAGAAAGAACAGATATATATCATAAAATGATACAAGATAATTCTTATACATTAATAAATAATAATATTACAGAAGAAGAGATAGAACATGAATTATCTACTACAATTTGTAAATGTAATATGGATGGTGAAATTGAAAGATTATTATTTGTTATTGAGACACTAAAAGCATTTAATATTTATTATCCAGATATTAAAATAAATAATATTAAAACACTTGGTGGAGGATTCTATGAAGATGGTATCATATTTGGATATAATATAAATGTTGATAATAATGATACTTATAGAATAGAATTAACAGATTTTAATGAAGAAGAGCTAGGTTATGAAAGTTTATCATATAGAACAAATACTTATAAACAATTAATGGAAATAGAATTAGAAACATTAAATAAATTTAAAGGTTTTTATAATAGTGAAACAATTGAACAATCTATTAAAAAATTAGAAGAAATGATAAATACACAAAAAATGCATATTTAATATGTATTTTTTTATTTTATGATATAATAGGTTAAGAAAAAGAGGGATTATTATGAAAATAAAATATGATTTAATAAAGAAAGATGGTAATGCTAGATTAGGTAAACTACATACTAATCATGGTACATTTGATACACCTATGTTTATGCCTGTTGGAACACTAGCTAATGTTAAAACACTTGTTCCAGAAGAATTAAAAGAAATGAATTCAGGTATAATACTAGCTAATACTTATCATTTATGGTTAAGACCAGGTGAAGATATAGTAGCTAAAGCTGGTGGTCTACATAAATTTATGAATTATGATGGACCAATTCTTACTGATTCAGGTGGATTCCAAGTATTTAGTTTAGCAAAAAATAAAAAGAAAGATATAACTGAAGATGGAGTTCATTTTAAAAGTCATATTGATGGACAAAAACTATTTTTAACACCAGAAAAATCTATTGAAATACAAAATAAATTAGATAGTGATATAGCAATGAGTTTTGATGAATGTCCTCCAGCATCTGCTAGTTATGACTATTTAAAAAAGAGTCTAGAAAGAACTCTTAGATGGGCAAAAAGAGGTAAAGATGCTTTTAATAATCCTAATCAATCTTTATTTGGTATTGTACAAGGTGGACCTATTGAAGACTTGAGAAAATATTCTGCTGAAGAAACAGTTAAAATGGATTTTGATGGTTATAGTATTGGTGGAGTAGCTAATGATGGTGAATCAAAAGATGATATGTATAAAGCAATAGATTATTCTGTTCCATACTTACCAGAAGATAAACCTAGATACTTAATGGGTGTTGGTGAACCTATAGATATCCTAGAAGGTGTAGAACGTGGTGTTGATATGTTTGACTGTGTGTTACCGACACGTATTGCAAGACATGGTAATGTATTTACTGGTGAAGGTAGAATGAATTTAAAGAATGCTAAGTTTAAAGAAGATTTTACTCCAATAGAAGATACATGTGATTGTTATACTTGTAAACATTATACTAAAGCTTATTTAAGACACTTAATAGTAGCAGGAGAACAATTGGCAGGTAGATTACTTTCAATACATAATATAAGATTCTTAATAAAAGAAACAGAAGAAATAAGAGAAGCTATTAAAGAAGATAGATTTAAAGAATATAAAGAAGAATTTATATCTAAATATAAAGAATAAGACAAAGTTATTTACTTTGTCTTTTTATATTAATACCAATTGTACTACCAATAACAGATAATACTATAATAACTAGATAATAAATAATTATTGGTAAACTAAATTCTAATGAAGGTAATACTAGTATTATAAATATAGATATAAGTATAAATATTAAACCTAGTTTTATTCCTTCAATATAACCTTTATTTTTAGAATTAAAACCTATATAAAAACCACTTACCAGAAATGTAATAATAAAAACTATACTCTTTATAATATTTATACCTTTATCACTAACTAGATTAAAGTAAGATAAAAGAGTAACAATTAAATTTAATATTAAAAAAATAGATATAAGTAATAAAATACTTTTAATATATTTCATAAAACACCTCTAATAAATATTATTCTATGAATAAATTATTATTACTAGTTCATTATATTAATGGTGAAACTATGATCATAAGAATAATGGTTAGAGCAGTTCTATTTTATTTTTTAATAATAGTATCTTATAAATTAATGGGTAAAAGAGAACTAGGTGAATTAAGTCTATTTGACTTTGTTATATCAACTGTTTTATCTCAAATGATAGCAATGTCTATTGAGAATTATGATGATCCAATTTTATATACAATAGCGCCTTTATTTATACTAGTTTTACTTCAAGTAGTAATATCTATTCTTACATTAAAAAGTAAGAGATTTAGGTCTTTAATTGATGGTAAAGAGACTCTTATTATTAATAAAGGAATACTTAATATAAAAGAGATGATTAAACAAAGATATTCACTTGATGATTTATTAACACAGTTAAGAGATAAAAATATTAGATCTATTGAAGAAGTAGATTATGCTGTATTAGAAACTAATGGTAAATTATCTGTATTTAAAAAAGATGATAAAGATAATAATATATTTCCTCTTCCTTTAGTATTAGATGGAATAATAGAACTAGATAATCTAAAACTAATTAATAAAGATAAAAACTGGTTACTAACTATATTAAAAGATAAGAATGTAGAACTAGAAAATGTATTCTATTCATTCTTAAATAAAAATGAAGTTTTTATCATAAAAAAGAATTAATAGATCTTTTTATTTTAATATAGTTATGAATAGTAACAAATACTATATTTATAAGCATAGGATATATAAAAGCATATATTCCAAACTTAAAAAAAGATAATACTATCATTAAAATAGTTTTAATTATTATTCCATAAATAGTAGCTTTCATAGATTCAGTTGCTAAATTAATAGATTGAAGAACACTAGTAAGTGGAGTTTGTATATAAAGTAATATAAATACTGGCGATAGTATTTTTATATAATTAGTACCTTTATTAGTATTATAAATAGTTTCTAAAAAGAAAATAGGTTTAATATTTATAACTATTGTATAAGTTAGACCTATAATAAGAGAAATAATAATTATTTCTCTTATTTTTTTCTTTATATAAAGATATCTTTTATTAACAAATGCATTAGATATTAAAGGTATAATAGATTGACTTATTGCCATTGAAAAAAATGAAGGTAAAAGTAGTAATTGCATAGCGTAACCTGTTATTATTCCATATTCTGTTGATATATAACTATTTGAGTATCCATTTATAATTAGTAAATTAGTTAGTATTATAGGTTCAAAGAAATAACTAATTGTTCCTATTACTCTTGATGTAGTAGAAGGAACAGAAATAGATAATATTTCAGTTTTAATATTCTTATCAAACTTAAATAATTTCTTTAAACTAATCTTTTTAGGAAGAAAGATTAGCATAGTAATAAGTGCCACTATTTCACTAATCATATTTGAACCAATAATAAAAGCAACACCAAGTACTTTATTATTAATAGATGGTAATACTAGTACATATAGTCCTATTCTAATTAATTGCTCAAAGAAATTAGATATTACTTGTACATGCATTTTATTTAGTCCTAAAAAATATCCTTTTAATATTGAAGATATACCTATAAAAGGAAGAGATAATATAATAGATAGAATAGGGTAATATAACTTATCGTTATGAAGTAGAACTGTTATTGGTTTAGCAAATATAACTAGTATTAAAACAAGTATAAAACTAGTTATTAGAGTTATAACTAGTGAAGTAGATATTAATCTAGTTTTATTAAGTCTATTTTCTGAAATTAACTTACTAGTTGAAATCTGCATTCCTGATGTTACTAAAGTAATAAATAGATTATAAGTAGGCAAAGTAAGCATATAAAGAGATAGACCTGATTCTCCAATAGATCTAGTTATAATAATCTTAATAAACATACCCATAATCTTAATAATAAAACCACCTAAAATTAGTATTAAAGTACTCTTTATAAAAGTATTTTTCATATATTTCTCCTAAAAATGCAATTCTATTAATAAATATATGAATTTTTACTTTAAAAAATATCTTTTTTCTTGTATAATTATTTATGAAACAAAAATACATAGGAGATGAGGTAATGAGTACGTTAGTAGTTGTAGTGAGTATCATCTTAGGATACTTATTACTAGGATTTATAGTTTCAAAAATATTTAGAAAGGCAGATGTTAAATGGTATCTTGCATATATACCAGTTGTAAATTTTATTTATTTACTTAAACTAGTAGATTTAAGATGGCCATATGTATTTGAATATGTTTTATCTTTATTTGTAGCATTATTTATTTACTTCTGTAAATTTAAAGGTTTAGCTGTTCAAGTAGTTATGATAGCTTCTGCAGTATTATTTGTCTATTATTATGCTTTATTTAATTATAGACTAGGAAAAAGATTTAATAAAAAGGGTTTATTTATCTTATTTATGATTGTGATTCCTGTTATCCCATATGTTATTCTTGCATTCGATAAGAGTAAGTATGATGATAAGATAGAATTCACATCAGTAAAAGGTAAATTCGTTAATATAGGTATAACTGTATTAGTATTAGTAGTTAGTGCGACTGCATTAATTCCTGTAGTATTTACACATATTACAAAGGGATTGGATTTAGCAGGTGGATTTGAAATACTATATCAAATATCACCAGCTGATGAAGATGGGGAAATCAATGATGATGTAGTTAAAGATACATATAGAACTATGCTTAGAAGAATAGATAAATTAGGTGTATCTGAACCAGAAATCATTATTGAAGGAAAAGATAAAATCAGAGTTAAATTAGCTGGTGTTACTGATCCAGAACAAGCTAGAGATTATATTACAGTAGCTGGTGAATTAACATTTAGAGATTCATCAGATAACAAAGTAATGGATAAGAGTGTATTATCTTCTGGTTCTGCTGCTAAGATATCACAAGATGATAATGGTAGACCAGCTATATTATTAAATGTTAGAGATACTGATACATTCTATCAAGCAACATCACAAATTAGTCAATCTGATGATCAATTAATGGTTATATGGCTAGATTTTGATCCATCAACAGATAGTTATAAAACAGCTAAATGTGGTGAGTTTGATAACTTAAATGAAGCTAAATGTTTATCAGCAGCTACAGTTAAACAAGCATTTAGTAGTAATGTTATTATTCAAGGTAACTTTACAAGTGAACAAGTTAAGAACTTAGTTGATTTGATTAATTCAGGTTCTAATAATGTTAAGTTTAAAGAAATATCTTCTCAAACAGTAGGATCTGCATTTGGTGAAGATTCACTTCTTAAAACAGAACTAGCAGGTATTGTTGGTTTAGTATTAATTATATTATTCATGGCATTAATCTATAGATTCTCTGGATTAATAGCATCATCAGTAATATTAATTTATACATTTATGACATTCTTAATATTCTATTTAATAGATGGAGTATTAACATTACCAGGTATTGCTGCTTTAGTACTAGGTATTGGTATGGCAGTAGATGCGAATGTTATTGCAAGTGAGAGAATTAAAGAAGAACTAAGAAAAGGTAGAAGTTTAGCTACTGCATATAAAAACGGTATTAAAAACTCATTTAGTTCAATATTAGATTCAAACGTAACAACATTTATTATCGCAGTTATATTATTTACATTTGGAGAAAGTTCTGTTAAAGGATTTGCTACAATGTTAATAATCAATATTATAATGACAATGCTTATTGTAGTATTAATTACTAGATTAATAACATATGCATTTATATCAACTGGATTCTTTGATAAAAAATTAAAAATGTTTATTAATCAAAATAAGAGTGAAATAGTTAATACTAATGAAAAAGTAGAAAGTAAATTTGAAAAGAGAGTTAATAAAGATTTTGTATCTAAATTTAGAAAGTTTATAATATTACCAATGTTAATATTCGCTGTATCAACAAGTTTCGTTGTACTAAGAGGATTTAATTTTGGTATAGACTTTACTGGTGGTACTGATATAACTATTACTAATGTATCTAATTCAAATTTAAAAACTATT
The DNA here is from genome assembly GCA_017511805.1 of Bacilli bacterium. GTDB lineage: Bacteria > Bacillota_I > Bacilli_A > RF39 > UBA660 > RUG13038. The sequence goes on along the minus strand of JAFWJA010000015.1, from coordinate 316,270 downwards.
AAGCAAGAAGTAACTGATTTAGGATTTACAGTATTAGAATCAACTAGTGATGATTCTGGTTATTATATAAAGATATCTGAAGTATTAGGTAAGAATCAAGTTAATAGTGTTAATAAATTATTTGTAGAAAAATATAATGCAAAAACAGATATATCAGTTGTATCTAATTTAGTTAAACAAGACTTAATTAGAAACGCTATAATCGCATTAATATATGCACTTGTTGGTATAATTATCTATATATCTATAAGATATAAGTTTAGTTATGCAGTAAGTTCAGTACTTGCTTTATTACACGATGTTATCATCATGATTTGTATATTTGGTCTATTTAAGATAGAAATTAATTCTATATTTATTGCAGCAATACTTACAATTATTGGTTATTCAATAAACAATACTATTGTTACATTTGATAGAATTAGAGAAAATAGAAAGAAATCTATTAATGATGGAAAACTAACTAAAGAAGATTTAAAAGTAGTTGCAAATACAAGTATTAAAGAAACTATGTTACGTTCTATTAATACAACAGTAACAACTATGTTACCAATTCTATGTTTAATATTCCTAGGATCAAAAGAAATACTTGAATTTGATATAGCAATAATAATAGGTTTAGTAGCGGGTGTTTATTCTTCTATATTCTTATCTTCATCTATATGGGTATTCTTTGAATATAAATTAACTATGAGAAGAATTAAAACTAATAATAGTAAACCTAAGAAGAAAAAGAAAGATGAAAAACCTAAAAAGAAAAAATTAGAAGAATTAAGCGTTAAAGGAATTAATGCTTAATTCTTTTCATAGAAAAGAGTGAAATTATGGAGTTCAAAGAGATTGATACAATTGAAGAGTTAATTGAAGTTGTTAAAAAATATATAGATTCTGAAGAAGAACTAGATACTATTAGAAAAGCTTATGATTTTGCTAAAGAAGTTCATAAAAATGATGTAAGATTATCTGGTGAAGAATATATGCATCATCCATTAAATGTTGCGTATATTCTAACTGATTTATATGCTGATAGTGATACTTTAGCGGCTGCTTTAATGCATGATACAGTTCATATAGGTAAAGCTAATTTAAGTGATATAGAAAAAGAATTTGGTAAAGATATATCTGCTTTAGTAAAAGGGATTACTAAGTTAAATAAACTTAATCTATTTACTGATAGTGAGAACCAAATTAATTACTATAAAAAGATAATAATAGGTCTTACTGAAGATGTACGTATTATCATTATAAAGCTTGCAGAACGTGTTCAAAATATGAGAACATTATATGTTTTACCAATAGAATCTAGAAAAGAAAAAGCAAAAGAAACTATTGAAATATTAGTACCAATTGCGCATAGATTAGGTCTTTCATCAATCAAATCTGAACTTGAAGTTAATTCACTTAAATACTATAAACCAAATGCATTTGTATCTGTTGAAGAACTTCTTAATAATACAGAAGAAGAGAGAAATAATGCAGTTAAAGAAATGCAAAGAAAGATATCTGAATTATTACTTGAAAATAATATTAAGTTTGAAATAAAAGGTAGAGCTAAGTCTATTTATTCAATCTATAATAAATTACAAAAAGGTAAGAAATTCAGTGAAATATACGATATTTATGCCTTAAGAGTTATCGTAGATACAGAAAGTGAATGTTATCAAGTACTTGGTATTATTCATTCAAAATTTAAGCCTAAAACAGGTAGATTTAAAGACTATATTGCAAATCCTAAAACTAATATGTATCAATCACTTCATACAACAGTATTTGGGTATGATGGTAAATTATATGAGATTCAAATTAGAACTCATAAAATGGATGAAATAGCTGAACGTGGTATCGCATCACATTGGTCATATAAAGAGAAGGGTAAGAAATTACAAAACTCTATGGAACAAAAACTTCAATTATTTAGAAGTATTATGGAACTTAATGATGATAAAGTTTCTGCAGAAGAATTTGTTAATACAGTTAAAGATGAAGTGCTTGGTGATAGTATTTATGTATATACTCCAAAAGGAGATGTATTTGAATTACCAAAGGGATCTACACCTATAGATTTTGCTTATAAAGTACATACTAAGATAGGTGAAACTATGGTTGGAGCATTAGTAAATGATACAATTGTACCTCTTAATAGTAAGTTAGAAGATGGAGATATAATTAAGATAAATACTAATAAAAATAGTACTCCTTCAAAAGAATGGTTAAAGTACGCTAAAACTAGTCAAGCTAAGAATAAAATAAAAGCATTCTTCTCTAAAATAGATAAGAATGAAGCTATTGAAAAGGGTAAAGAGACTCTTGATAAAGAAATTAGAAGAAGAAAAATGAACATGGATGATTTCTATGGAAGAATGGATATTGTTTTAAAAGAAATAAAAATAGCAGATGAAAATGAATTATATTTAGGACTAGGTACAGGAAAATATCATCCTGCGACAGTAGTGGGAATAGTATTAAAAAATGATTTAAGTAAAGAAGATTTCTTACTTGAAAAGATAATTAAAAATAGAGAAAATATAATAGATGTTAAAAATGATATTCTAGTTGATGGAATAGATGAAATAAAAGTAACACTTGCTAATTGTTGTAATCCTATTAAGGGTGATGAAATAGTAGGATATATATCTAGAGGTAATGGAATAAGTGTTCATAATAAAGATTGTCATAATATAAAAGATAGTGAAGATAGAATAGTTCATGTTAAATGGAATAATAATATAACTAAGAAATTTAAATCAATAATTAGTGTAACAGGTTATAAAAAAGATAGTATATTACTTGATATAATTAGTAAGAGTTCTCCAAATGAAGTAGTTATTACTAAAGTAAATACTATTAATAATTATCAAAATAATATATATGAATTAACTATAGAAGTGCTTGATTTGGAACATTTAAAAAAATATATGTTAGATCTTAAACAAAATAGTGATATCATAGATGTAGAAAGGGTGTTCTTATGAGAGTAGTAGTTCAAAGATCTAGTTCTTCATCAATAACAATTGATAATAAAGAAGAAAGAAGTATTGATCAAGGTTTAGTTGTTTTACTTGGAATAGCTAAAGAAGATGATGATACTGATATAGATTATATTATTAAGAAACTAGTGAATTTAAGAATATTTGAAGATGAACAAGGTAAAATGAATTATTCAGTTCAAGATATTAAAGGTAGTTTAATGATAGTATCTCAATTTACTTTATACGCTGATACTAGAAAAGGAAATAGACCTTATTTTGGTGAAAGTATATCATTTGAAGATGCAAAAATAATATATAATACATTTATAAATAAATTAAAAGAAACTAATGTTCCTTTTGTAACAGGAGAATTTGGTAGTGATATGAGAATATCTCTTGTTAATGAAGGCCCAGTTACAATAATAATGGATTCAAAAAATACTATTTAGGGGGTATTAATATGGATTTTAAAAAGATATTAGGAGATAGAAGTAGTTATTTTATTCCAGTAAATGATATGGTAAGTTTACTAAAAAATGATATAAGATATAAAAATGGTTCTTGTCCTGTTAATGAAGAAATATATCTTAATGCATTAAAGTCTTGTTCTTTTAGTGATTTTGAAAGCAAAATAACTATAAAAGAAACAGGTGTATATTTTGATATTGGTATTCTGAATTATTATTTAGGTATTAGTAATAATGTTACTTCAGTTATTAATAAATTAATTAAATATTATGAAGGCATTATTGATCCTAAAAACAATAATAGTGATGGATATGTTAAATATATTAAAAATAGAATATCTATTATTAAAGATATTAAATCTAAGATAGAAACAATGTATGAAGTAAATGATAGATCTGAAAAGATAGATGAGGATAAGATAGATGAAAGAAAATTAAAATTATATATTGCTTATCATGATATGGAAGATGCTAAAAAAAGTAATTTTAATTCCAGTAACTTTTTAAAATCTATAAAGTTGTTATCTGATTTTATAAATAATAATCCGGAATTAATAGAGTCAAATTCTAATTTTTATTATTATGATTTTGAAAAAGATGAAATGATTAATTGTAGATCAGTTGATATGGTTGAATATGTTAATGAATGTGTTAAAAAAAATAATGGTAATAAGTTTAATGAAGAAGATATAAAGAATAAATTAGATTTATTAGAAGCTTATCTTGTAATGGAAGATTTAAGACATATAGATCAATCAGTTGATTATTATCAAGATTATATAAATATATTAACAAGTTATTTAACAAATAATATAGAGTTATTAATGAATGATTATAGTTATTCTGTTATAGATACAAAATCAGGTAAATCTATAGAATATAAGATTTCTGAAGTATTAAGTTATGTTCAGAAATTAAATAATAAACATAAAAAGTTATTAATTAAATAGGAGGACTTATGTTTAAGAATAAAGATAATAGTTTTTTAATTAAAATAGTACTTATATTAATAATAGTATATTTATTATATTTATTAAGTAGTTTATGGGGTGGAGTTTTAAATAAGATAATTGCGATTATATATCCATTCTTACTTGGTTTTATATTAGCATATGCTTTTCATCCGTTCTTAAAATTTATGCAAGAAAAAAAGATACCAAAGACTGTAGGTATTATAATTATATGTTTAATAATAGTTGGTTTTACAGCTTTCATTCTTATAAATATAGTGCCAGTATTTACAACACAATTAAAAGAATTAGCAAAAGGTATAGTTCAGTTTGTTAATGAAATGGGATCTAAATTTGGATTTGATGCATCAGGATTTGAAAAATCATTTAATAATGGAATTAATAATTTAATGAAAGAATTACCATCAAAGAGTGTTGATATAATTGGTTATTCATTTGGAGTAGCAACTGACTTAATAATTGCCTTTGTCGCATTTATTTATATGCTTGCTTATATGGATAAGATAAGAGTAAAAGCTAAAAATATTATAATGACTAGAAAAGAAAATACATATTTATTAATTAGAGATATTGATCATAATATGAATAGTTTCTTTAAAGGATTACTTGCTAATATAATTATTATGTTTATTGAATATACATTAGTATACTGGTTAATAGGTCATCCAAACTTCTTATTACTTGGTTTAATAGCGGCATTAACACCATTACTACCATATTTTGGTGGAGTAATAATGAATATTGTCGCAATAATAACTGCGGCAGTAATAAGTCCAACATTATTAATATTAACAATTGTTGTAGGTATTGTATGTCCTCAAATAGATGGTTATATTATATATCCTAAAGTATATGGTAAAACTAATAATGTACCAACATTATTAACTATATTCGCAGTATTTACAGGAGGTGTACTTGCGGGAACAATAGGTATTTTATTTGCGTTACCATTAACAATTGTTCTATTAACAGTATATAGACATTATGATGAAGATATATCTAGAAAAATAGAAGCAATTAAGAAGAAAGAAAAGAAAGAATCGAAATAATTAATTTCAGGGGGATATATGAAAGAATTTAGTTATGCATTAGAATTCTATAATAGATGTTATTTTGATTTAGATGATATTGATACTTTTAAAAATGAAGTTGAAATAGCGGAAAAAACAGAAGAATATTATCTTAGATTTAGTGATAATACAGAAGAAATTAGAAATAGTGTTTTAATATCATATAAATTTAGAAGAAATTTATCATTAGAAGATAGAAAAGCATATGTAAAAGGTATAATATTTTCAAGACAATTTATGAATGAAAATGATGTATATGAGTTGATTGATGATTTTGATAGAAGAAAAACTGATAATTCATATGATAAATCAATATTTAGTATTAGAACTTGGTCTGATGAATTTGATTATGATTTCTTTTATAATTTTTTAAGAAATACATATACAAATAAAATAGATGCGATAAATAAAAAATCAGAAAAGTATTTAGAATTTGTTAAGAAAATCAAATTAGAACAGGAAAATAAATCAGATGAAGAAGAAAATGAAACAGAAGAACTAGTTAAAGATAATTCAGTAGCATTAGAAGATGAAGACGATGAAGAAGAGGAAGAAGAAAATGTAACTGTTGAAGAGTTCTTTCCTAAAAAGAATTATATCAATGATAATTTATCATTATTAGATCGATTAGAAATATCTAAAGAGTATTTTGAATCATATGCTGAAGGCACATTAAAATATAAAAATATTACTGAAGATGATAAAGAATATCCTTTAGTAGTTAATGGTTTATTTGAATATAATAGATATATAACTCATATTTATGAAAGAACATATAAGTTTTTAGCAAATGAATATTTAAGAAAAACAAAAAATTTATCTTTATTAATATAAAATATAAAGTAATTATAAAATAATTACTTTTTTTATGGTATAATTTTAGAAGGAAGTGAAGAATATGATACAAAAACCAAAAGGTACATATGATGGATATGGAGAATTCATTACTAAATATGAATATATAAAAAGAATATTTACTGATTTATGTAATGAATATAATATTAATTATATAGATACTCCTATATTTGAATCTAGTGAATTATATCATAGAGGTGTTGGTGAAACAACTGATATAGTTTCAAAAGAAACATATGATTTTAAAGATAGAGGAGATAGAGATATGACACTTAGGCCTGAAGGAACTGCAGGTATTGTAAGAAGTGTTATTGAAAATAAATTATACATTAATTTACCTTTAAAATTATGGTATGAAGGGCCTATGTTTAGATATGAAAGACCACAATCAGGTAGATATAGACAATTTAGACAAGCTGGAGTAGAAGTATTTGGTGATCCAACTCCATTAATGGATGCGAATTTAATATCTTTAATGGTTAAATTTTATCAAAGAATAGGTTTAAAAGGAATAAAAGTTAGAATTAATTCAATTGGTAATAAAGAATCTAGAGAAAGCTATAGAGATGCTTTATTAAAACATTTTAAACCTCATTTAAAAGATTTATGTGAAGATTGTAACAATAGATTTGAAAAGAATCCATTAAGAATACTAGATTGTAAAGTAGATGCTGATAAAGAATGCATGAAAAATGTTCCAAAAATAGTTGATTATTTAGATGAGACATCTAAGAAACATTTTGATGATGTACTTAAATATTTAGATTTAATGGAAATTGAATATGTGATAGATAATAATCTAGTAAGAGGACTAGATTATTATACAGATACTGTATTTGAAGTAGAAGCTAATATTGAAGGATTTGGATCTCAAAATGTAATTGGCGCAGGTGGAAGATATAATAACCTAGTAGAAAATATTGGTGGACCATCTATCCCAGGTGTTGGTTTTGCATTTGGAATTGAAAGAATAATAAATGCACTTGAAGCTGAAGATATAAAAGTAATTGATGATAAAGGAATAGATGCTTATATATTACCAGTTTCAGAAAAAGAAATAGACTATTCAGTAACTCTATCTAGCTTCTTAAGAGATAATGCATTTAAAGTAGATATGGATTATACTAATAAAACAATGAAAGCTAAATTTAAAGAAGCTGATAGATATAATGCTAAGTTTATAATTATAATTGGTGAAGAAGAAGTTAAAAAAGATATATTAACTATTAAAGATAATCTAACTAAAGAAGAAGTTAAAGTAGAAAGAGATAATTTACTTGATTATCTAGATGTAAATATTTAATGAAAAAAGTAGAATTAATAGAAAATTATCTTGAAGAATTATTTAGAGATCCAAAATGTGAACTTAATTATTCGAGTGATTATGAACTTCTAATAAATATAATGTTATCTGCACAAACTACAGATAAAAGAGTAAATGAAGTAACAAGTGTTCTATATAATAAATATCCTAGTTTATATGATTTAAAAGAAGCTGATATAAATGATTTAAAGAATATACTTAGACCACTAGGTAACTTTAATAAAAAAGCAGAATATGTTAAAGAAATAAGTACTATAATTTGTGATAAATATAATGGTGTTGTACCTAGAACTAGATCTAAGTTAGAAATACTTCCAGGGGTAGGAAGAAAAACAGTAAATGTATACTTTTCTGAACTTAATATAGAACCACAAATCGCAGTAGATACACATGTAGAAAGAGTATCTAAAAGACTTAATCTAGCTAAAAAAGATGATAATGTATTAGAAGTAGAAAAACATTTAAGAAGAGTATTTAAAAAAGAAAATTGGAATAAAAGACATTTACAATTAGTATTATTTGGAAGATATCATTGTAAAGCAATAAAACCAGAATGTGATAATTGTAAATTAAAGGATATATGTAAATATTACAAGTAGGAGTAATTATGAAGTTATTTTCTGAAGAAAATTTTGAATTAAAAGTGTATTTAAAATATATTATAGATAAATCTAGAGATAATAAACCTAAAAAATGTATTATGGATTATATAAGAGAACGTAATATTGAAGAAATAGAAAAGTATTGTGATAGATATGAATTTACTTATATTAATTTAAAAAGATTAGAAACAACTGATGAGGAATTAAAACCATTAATGAAGGATTTTATAGAAATATATGAAATGGTAGAAAATGAGCTAAATAATATTCAGATAGATGAAGAAAATAAAAAGAAAACATTAGTAATGAAAGGAAATGAGATAAATGAATAGAACATTAATAAATGAGTTAGAAGAAGGAAAAAAATCAAAAATATCAGGTTGGGCTAAAAAAATAAGAGATACTAAATATATGATATTTATAGTACTAGAGGATAGATCAGGATCTATACAAGTATCTGTTGATAAAGGAACTATGCAAGATCTAGTTGAAAAGCTAGAAGGTGTGCTACCGGACTCTGTATTAGAATTTGAAGGTAAGATGGTGCTTTCGGAGTATGTTAAACAAGGTGGTAAAGAATTTTTACCTACTGATATTAATATATTATCTAGTGCAGAAGCTTTACCACTTGAAGAGAATGCTAATATAGATACAAGATTAGATTATAGATGGATTGATTTAAGAAGTAAGAAGAATAATTTAATGTTAAAGATACAAAGTGAATTTGTTAGAGCAATGAGACAATATCTTTATGATAATGATTTTACAGAAATACATACACCTAAGTTAATAGGTACAGCATCTGAATCAGGATCTGAAGTATTTGAAGTAGATTATTTTGATAGAAAAGCATATTTAGCTCAAAGTCCACAATTTTATAAACAAATGGCTATGGCTTCAGGATTAGAAAGAGTATTTGAAGTAGCCCCTGCATTTAGAGCGGAGAATTCTAATACTAATAGACACGCAACTGAATTTACTTCATTTGACTTAGAATTTTCTTATCCAGAAAACTTAGATGATATTATGGAAATGGAAGAGAACTTAATTATCGCTGGTTTAACTAGTGTTAAAGAAAAATATGAATCAGAAATAAATGATATATTTGATACAGAAGTTATTATTCCAACTAAACCATTTCCAAGAATTAAATTACAAGATTTATATAAAGAATTACATGATAGATATGGTTATGAAATACCAAAAGAAGATATAGGTGATATGAATGCTGAAACAGAAAAATTAACTTCTAAGTATGCACTTGAAGTACATGGTTCTGAATTTATATTTGTTACAGACTATTCTAAAACAAAAAGAGCATTCTATCATATGAGAAATGAAGAAGGTACTCCAATAGGATATGATCTTATTTGGAGAGGTACTGAAATAACAACAGGAGCTATAAGAGAACATAGATATGATATATTAAAGAAACAAGCTGATGAAAAAGGATTAAAGAAAGATGTAGAGTTCTATCTAAACTTTTTTAAGTATGGATGTCCACCTCATGGAGGATTTGCTCTTGGTATAGATAGATTAACTATGTTATTACTATGTTTACCATCTGTTAAAGAAGAAATGTTCATATTTAGAGGACCAAATAGAATAAATCCATAAAAAAGTAAAGAAATACTTTACTTTTTTAATTTTTAATGTTATATTGAAGGTACCTATATTATGGTAGTTTCACATAAAACCCACTAAAATTAAAATAAGGGAATCAGAATTAGTAGATGGTGTTGAATGCTTACCTCTGAGTAAGAATCCTAAAATCTATTATGGGATGCCCACCTGCACATACGTGTAGGTTTATCGGAGCTACTATTTTATAGGCTCTTTTTTTTGACAAAAATATCTCTATATGCTAATATAACACTTAATTCGAGGGGATATTAATGAGAAAAGAAGGGTTTATATTACTGGATGACTATATTGATTCTAGAATGGTAAGAGAATATATGTTCTTTTCATTTAATTATAATGATTGTAAATATTTTTTTAAATTTAATAAATCGCAATTTGATGTTTATAATGAATTAATTGCGGAAGAATTTGCAAAAGATTATGGTATAGAGTGTGCTCATTATGATCTAGGGTATTTTCATGGATTTAGAGGAGTTATATCAAAGAATTTTGTAAAACCAGGAGAACTATTCTATAACGGATATAACTTAATGGAAAAAGCATTTAATAATGATCAAGATAAATTATTTCAAAGTGTTGATTATAATAATTTAGATTTTTATAAAGAAATACTAGATGAATCACAATTTGAATCTTTGATTAATATATTTGTATTTGATGTTATATTAGGTAATTGTGATAGACATGAAAATAATATTGGTTTTATTAAAGATGAGTTAGGTGACAGATTATCACCAATATATGATAATGAAAAAATACTTAGTGATGCTTCTATAAAACATGGGTTTTATAGATTATCAGTATCATCTGACGATGATTTAAAAAACTTTTTCTTAGATCCTCTTGCGTATAAAAATATATTTAGAAAATTTATATTGAAATATAAAAAAAATGAACTTGTAAGAGAAAAACTTAGAATTATATCAAAAGAAAATATAGATAACGTATTAAATAGAGTAGAAGATAGAATAGATTATTTTTTACCTGATAAAAAGAAAAATGATACAAAAATGTTATTATTAATGAATAAAGAAAAAATTATAAATAATATATAAGGAGAACTAATATGTTTGATAGATTAGAAAAATTAATTGGTAAAGATAAATTAGAAAGATTAAATAATTCAAATGTATTAATAATTGGACTTGGTGGTGTTGGTGGAATAGCCTGTGAAACATTAGTTAGAAATGGTATTGAATCTATTACTATAGTTGATAATGATACTGTTGAAGAAAGTAATAAGAATAGACAAATAATAGCGTTAGATTCCACTATAAATATGAATAAAACAGATGCTTTTGAATCTAGATTAAAAGATATTAATAAGAACGTTAAAATAACTAAAATAACAGATTTTATTACCAAAGATAATATAGATTTATTATTCAAGAATAAATATGACTTTGTAATAGATGCATGTGATACAGTTAGTACTAAAATACTTATAATAGAAAAATGTATCAATAAAAATATACCTTTTATATCTTCTATGGGTATGGGTAAGAAATTAGATTTATCTAAGCTAAGAATAATTGATATAAAAGATACTTCTTATGATAAGATTGCTAAAGTTATTAGAAAGAAATTAAAAGAAGATAATATTAAAAGTAAAGTACCTGTATTATCTAGTACTGAAAAAGCAATTGATACTAAAGATGTTATAGGTAGTTATTCCCCATTAACAAGTACTGCAGGACTTTATTTAGCGGATTATGTTATTAAAGAGATTATTAAATAATCTCTTTTTTTATTTAAAAAAATGTAGTATAATTTAATTAGAATAGGATGAGAATATGAGAGATTACTATAAAATAGAATCAGTTTTGTTAGATGATATAAGTAGAAACATTAATTCAGAAAAAACTAGTTTTACGCAAGGAGCACGTAAAACTTTTTCTAATTCATATCTAAAGACATGTTCTGATACAAGTATTAAACTCATGTCTTCTCATATTGAAGAATTATATTCAAAAATAAATAGTGGTTATAACTCATTAAGCACTTGGTTAACAGATTATACTAATGACGCTAAAAATGTAGAAAAAGGATTATCATCATCTGATTATAATGTAACAGATTTTTATACAAATATGACTTTAAAAGCAACATTAAATCATAAAGATGTTGATATAAATAAATCACCAGATGTAATAGATGGTTTAAATAATTCAAATAAAACAAACTATCCATATATTGTAAATGGAAATATAGATAGTAGTTATGAAACATTACCATATACTATAGGTGATGATAGTAAAGAAAAAGTAGCTCTATATAATGAAACAGTATCTTTATCTGGTAAAAAATATGATGAAAGAGGTTTTGAAATAAATGAAGTAGTAGAAGTAGATTATGATGAATTAATTTCACAAAAACAACAATTATTAGCTTCTTTAAACACTATAGAAGAAGAATTAAAAAAAGAGGAAGCAGAACTTATTGAAAAACGTTCTGAATTAGTAGAAGTATTAAAAAATAATTCTCCAACTAGAGCAAAACCATATGGTAATGCTGAATATCAAGAAGCTAGTGAAAAATATAAAGAATATTCAAAACAATTAAGTGAGATACAAGCTACAATTACACTTGTTGAAATGTATGCTAAACAAACACAGGATGAAATAGATTTAGCACCATATTCTGAATTAAAAGATACAACAGAATTTAAGAATTTTAGGGATAATTATAATAGAACAGAAGCTTATGAAATAAAAGATGCTTTAGAAACGGGTAAGAATCAATATGATGCATTAGCAGATTATGAAAAAAATGGTTCAGGTGGATATGTATTTAAACTAGTTGAAGGAGATTTTGAAACAGAAGTTACAGTAGAAGATTTTTCTAGGTATGCAACTGAAGATGAAAAAATGGTATATCATTATTTAGCTGCAACAAAAGGTGAACAAACTGCAAATCAATATTTAATAAAATTAGTAGACAATATTAATATGATGAAGGGGGCAGAGCTAGCAAATGCAAAATTATATGATATAAGAACAACAATTGAGGAAGAAGAAAATGCAGATAGTGCAATAGAAGCAGCTTGGATGGGATTATCAAATACATTCCAATCATGGGGATTAGGATTAATAGATGGAACAGATAGTTTTATAAATGGATTTGCTAATTGGTTCTCAAGAGATAAACATATGAGTGCAGAACAATATGCGACAATTATAACAGCACAATATCTAACACAACATAAATATGGAACAAGTTATGAAATAGGAAAAGTAACAGGAAATATGCTTCCAGCATTAGCAATATCAGTAGTAACAAGAGCAGGCTTACTAGGGTTAGCGTTACCAGCAGAAGTAGCAGGATTATATGCAGAAGTATTAGGTACAACAATGATGGGATTATCAGCAGGAGGAAATGCTAAAGTAAATGCAATGCAAAATTTAGGAGCAAATCCAACATCAGCATTATTATATGGATTTTTAATAGGTTCAAGTGAATCATTATTAGGAAGATATCTTGGTAATATTCCAGGATTAAGTCAAGAGGCAGGATTTACATTAGCAGGAATACTAAGAGAAGGTTTAGAAGAAGCATCACAAGATGCATTTGCAGCAGTAGTAGAAGCAATTATGTATGGTAAACCAATTAATCTAGATGAATTAACAGATGATATGACTAAATCATTCTTAATGGGTGTATTAATGTCATTTGGAACAACAGGCGTTACTACAGTAATAAGTATGAAAATAGATGGTTTAGATTACGAAATAAAAGGTGAAGATTTACTTAAATTGGCAGAATCATCCTTAAAAGATAATAGAGGATCTATTAACTTAGCAGCTATAAAGCAATCAATTAAACAAAAAGCGAACCATAAATATAGTTCTATAGAAACAGTTGAGGAATTAATTAAGAAAAATAATGTCTCAGAGGAAGTTGCTGAAATAATGAGAAAATATTTGGTCTCAGAGGAAGTCGCAAACCTATTATTGAAAAATCCAGATATGAGTATTAATGACGCTTTATCAGAAATACAAAATTCTAAAAAATGGAGAAAAGAAAATGGTAAATATGCTTATCCTGATGATAACGGTGCTGCTGGAGTTGCACATGATTATGTAGGATTACAATTAAGAACTATTATTTCAGATGCTTTAAAAGGGACTGGGGTTGATATTAATACAGCTACTATTAGTGAGTTGAACACAGCTTTAGAAGGAACTGGTATTAAATTCATAAAATCTCAAAATTCTCGTGGTGAAACTCAATTAGGTATTAGTGTAGAAGAAGAAATATTACAAAAATTTGATATAACTGGAGTTACTATTGATAAATTGAATGATGGAGAAATAATAACTAGGGTAGGTTCCTATGGTGGATCATATGTTGGTGTACCTGATAATACTTTAGCTAGCCAATCAGTTCCGTTAGGAGATTGTACAGATTTGTATGTAGGTAGGTATAAAGGGTCTCCTGATGATAAGATTTATTATTGGGAAGAAACTATAGAACCAGCTTTCGGAGAAATTGGTGGAGGTAAACAAAGATATATTTTATCACCAGATAAAAAAGATGGTACATATATATTTAGAACAAGGAATATAGCACCAAATGGTGATGGAGATATAGATTTTGATAGTACAACATTCAATTATAGTGGTTGGACACCTAATAGTACTTCTATAAAAAAATTAGCTGCAGATAATAAATTTGATGAAATAATTCATGTTTCTAATCTTCAAGAATCTGATTTAGGAAGAAATGAATCTTTTGAAGATTATGCTACTAGAAAAAATAAGTAAGGAGGTTTATATATGAATGATTTAATTATGTCTTTTTTCAAAGAAAGAGGAATAACTGTAAAAACATATAATAATAGAATTATGTTCTATGGTAGATTAATTAATTATGACATAGAGCAGGCAGATGAAAAATTTATACTATATCAAACTGATGACAATGGTAATGAGGATAGAATAAAGTCATCATATGATTTTAATAATTTAATTATTACTATTATGCTAGAAGCAAATAAAGTTGTTGCAAATAGTCATGATCAGATAGAAACAGAAAAAAAAGAATTATTTAATAATAATAAGAAAGAAGAAATTGAATATAAATTGGTTAATAAATATAAACAATTTTTTTCTAAGGATGTTATTCAGCCTAATAAAGTTTTCATAGTAATGGATGGAGATTTATATATTGCTGGTTTTGCATCTGACAGTAAAATTTATGAATCTATCTCAACTAAGGATTATGAAACTGCACTTAATTATGCATATTATAAGATTAAAGATATGGAAGAATATGCTAAGTCGTTTAAAGATTTGGTTGATAAAAAATTCGTTGAAGAAAGTAGATATAGTGAATTTTTAGCAGGATATTTACTAGAACCTTTTGAAGATGTAGAAATAAAAAAAATAAATCGTCTATAAAAAAATATAGTATAATTAAATTAGTATAGGGTGAGAATATGAGAGAATATTATAAAATAGAATCAGTTTTGTTAGATGATATAAGTAGAAATATTAGTTCGGGAAAAAATAGTTTTACGCAAGGAACTCGTAAAACTTTTTCTAATTCATATCTAAAGACATGTTCTGATACAAGTATTAAACTCATGTCTTCTCATTTAGAAGATTTATATTAAAAAATTGATAGTGGTTATAACTCATTAAGTACATGGTTAAATGATTATACAAATGATGTCAAGAATGTAGAAAAAGGATTATCATCATCTGGATATAATATAACTGATTTATTTACAAATATTACTTTAAAAAGTGCTTTAAATCATAAAGATGTTGATATAAATAAATCTACAGATGTAATAGCTGGTTTAAATAATTTAAATAAAACAAACTATCCATATATTGTTAATGGAAATATAGATAGTAGTTATGAAACATTACCATATACTATAGGTGATGATAGTAAAGAAAAAGTAGCTTTATATAATGAAACAGTCTCTCTTTCAGATATAGATATAGATATAGATGAATTATTATCTGAAGATGAATGGGATGAGTACGATGCTTATGATAAACAACTTGATGAATTAATTGTTACTAATATTGATATAGAATTGATAAAAAGAAATCGAGATGAAATATTAAAAATTATAGAAGAATTAGAGAGTGGTCAAGATTCATCTGTTAGAAATTCTAATAAAAAAGACAGAGAAATAAAAATAAAATCTTATAAAGAAATATTAGCAGTATACGATGATATGATTGAAAATATTCAAGATTATGATCAAAGTGCAATTGAAGAAGCATTAATAAAAAATGTTAAGATAGATAAATTAGAAAGATATAAAGAATTAAATCAAAAAGCATTTGGACCAAAACATTTATAAAAAAGAGATTATTAAATAATCTCTTTTTATTTTTATAAAAATAATGTATAATACTTTTGGAAATGAGGAAGTTTATGAAAGTAGCTTTTTATACTTTAGGATGTAAGGTTAATTCTTATGAAACTGAAGTTAATACTGAAATATTTAAAAATAGTGGTTATGAAATAGTACCTTTTTCTGAAGATGCTGATGTATATGTGATTAATACTTGTTCTGTTACTAATACTAGTGATCAAAAGAGTAGAAAAATAATAAGAGAAGCAACTAAAAAAGGTAATAATCCAATTGTTGTAGTTATGGGATGTTATAGTCAAGTTAAGAATATGGAAGCAGCTTCTATTCCTGGTGTATCTATAGTAATAGGTTCTAATGAAAAATCTAAACTAGTAGATTTGGTAGAAGAATTTAAAAAAACAGGAAAACAAATAGTTAGAATAGATGATTTAAAAAGAATCGCTTTTGAAAGTATGAAATTAAGTAAATTTGAAAACCATACAAGAGCGTTTGTTAAGATTCAAGATGGATGTAATAACTATTGTACTTATTGTATAATTCCATATACAAGGGGTAATGTAAGAAGTAAACCTTTTAATGAAGTAATTGATGAAATTACTGAACTAGCTAAAAATGGCTATAAAGAAGTAGTTTTAACTGGTATTCATACAGGACATTATGGCTTAGATTTAAAATCAAAAGACTTTTCTGATTTACTAAGTGAACTAGAAAAGATATCTGGTTTAGAAAGAATTAGAATATCTTCTGTAGAAATAGTAGAATTAAATGATAAATTTATGGATACATTAAAGAAATCTAAAAAGATAGTTAATCATATACATATTCCTTTACAATCAGGTAGTGATACTATATTAAAAGCAATGAATAGAAGATATATTATGTCAGATTTCTATAAAAAAATAGATCAAATTAGATCAATTAGACCTAATATTGCAATAACTACTGATGTAATAGTAGGTTTTCCTGGAGAAACAGAAGAACTATTTAATGAAACAGTAGAAAGTATTAAAAAGATAGGTTTTGCTGAATTACATGTATTTCCATTTTCACCTAGAGAAGGTACACCAGCAGCGTCTATGTCTAATCAAATAGATGGTAATATTAAAAAAGAAAGAGTAAAAGAATTAATTGGTTTAGGTAAGGAATTGCAATATAAATACTATACTTCTTTAATAGGAATTGAAGAAGAATTATTAACTGAAGAATATAGAGATGGATATTTATATGGTCACTTATCTAACTATGGTTATGCAAGACTAAAAAGTGATAAAAAATTAACTAATCATATTTTTAAAGTAAAATTAAATAAGTATGAAAATGATTGTTATGATGTAGAAATTATAAAAAAATAATTATAAATGCTTGAAAACACAATATAAAAGTGGTATAATCTTGATAGTTGTGCGAAGGGAGGGACAAAATTTGACAAAAGTTGTAGTAAGAAATGGCAATATTGATGGAGCTTTAAAGAAATTCAAACAAAAAGTAGCAAAAAGTGGACTTCCTTCAGAATGTAAAAAAAGAGAACACTATTCTAAGCCAGGTATTCAAAGAAGAGAAGCTAAGAAAGCTGGTATTAAAAATAGTAGAAAAAGACAAAGTAGAGAAAGAGATTAATAAAGTAGGCAACTACTTTATTTTTTTTGTTTATAATTTTATAAAAAGGTGTTAAAATTATGTTAGAGGTGAATATATGAGTAAAAAAAATAGTGATGGTGTAAAGGTTAAATACTTTTTTCTTGGTATAATAATAACTCTAGCAATTGGAGGAATCGCTTTTGGTATTTATAAATTTATAAATAGTACAAAAACAAATAATTCTTCTAGTGATAATATTGTTATAGATGGAATTGAATATGTAGAAAATGTAACAGATTCAAAATATAGTTGCGATGCTTTTAAAGATGCATGGGTATGGGAAGCACATGATTTTCTAGTTACTAATTCAGGAGATTTATATCAAATCAATACTTCTAAGAAATTTTCAGATACTAAGCAAAATTGCAAAAAAATAGATAATATAAAAATAAGAGCGGTAATTAATAATTTATTAGTAGATGAAAATGGTAAAAAGTATACAGTTAATTATGATGATTCAAATAATCCTGTTATTGCTGAAACAAATGAAGATTACCAACAAGCAATTTTTAAATCGCCAGTATTTAATGATGAAGTTAAATATGCTTTTTCTATAACTGGTGATGAAGAAAATCAAAATTATTTAGTTTTAAAAAATGATGGAAAAATATATAAATATATACTTAAAAGAGAATATGATGACTCTATGATGCAAGATAGATATGAGTTAGTTAATCAAGAATTATTTTATGAAATTGAAGGAGAAAAAATAGTATTAATGAGACCAGACTATGAATTTTCTATTTTAAATTATATAAAAACTGATAAAGCTTATTATATTGCTGAAATAATTAATAAAGAATGCGAAGAATACGCAGACATAAAATGTGAATATAAATATACAAAGAATAAATATCTCACTGATAAATATGATGATATTATAAGATTAGAAATGTTAAATGATGATCAATGGAGTATTAATACTAAAACTAAACGTATAAATGTTGAATTAAGAAAAGTAAAAAAATAGGAGGATTTATGAAAGAACAAATACAAAAGGATTATATTGAAGCTTTTAAAGCTAAAGAAACATTAAAGAAAGATGTATTAGGTCTTCTTAAAGGAGCAATTCAAAATGCTGAAATAAATAAAAAAGAAGAACTAAGTGATGAAGAAATAATAGATATAGTTAATAAACAAATTAAATTAAGAAAAGATGGAATAGTTGAATTTGAAAAAGCAGGTAGAGATAATTTAGTATCTCAATATCAAGAAGAAATAGATGTATTAACTAAATATATGCCTGAAGAGTTAACTCCTGAAGAGGTTGATTCAATTATTGATGAAGTTATAAATGCAGTTAAACCTGATGGTATGAAAGATTTTGGTAAAATAATGAAAGAATTAACACCTAGATTAAAAGGTAGAACTGATATATCTAAAGTATCTGGTTTAGTAAAAGAAAAATTATAGAGTATTCTATATTTTTTTTATTTTCATATAATTAACTAGGTGATTTATATGAAAATATTTAATAATATTTGTAATTATATAGGTGAAAATAATTTTAGAATGATATTCTATTTAGATATGATAGATATTATTAATTATGATTCTATAAAAGAAATTAGTTCTAGAAAAATAATAATTAGTTCTGAAAAGGATATAATTATTGAAGGTAAAAATCTAAGTATTAATAAACTATTAAATAAAGAAGTATTTATTATAGGTAATATTAAGAGTATTAGTTTAGATGAATAGTTATTTATATGTATCAGTAAAAGGTAATATAAATAGATTTTTACTTAAATGTAATAAAGCAAAAATAAATATATTAAAAATAGAATATATATCATATAAATCAATTATTATTTTAATTAATGAAAAAGATTATAATAAAATAAAAAAAATGATACTTTTTAAGACTAAAGTTATTAATAAAAAAGGACTAAATAAATATAAAGATCTTATATCAAAATATAAAATATTAATTATATGTAGTTTTATAGGTTTAATAATCTTAGTTCTAT
This sequence comes from Bacilli bacterium, assembly GCA_017511805.1. Classification (GTDB taxonomy): domain Bacteria; phylum Bacillota_I; class Bacilli_A; order RF39; family UBA660; genus RUG13038. The sequence goes on along the minus strand of JAFWJA010000015.1, from coordinate 296,423 downwards.
TATCTAATATAGTTTTTAGTATAGAAATAATATCTGATAATAACGTATTAAAAAGTAAAATATATAAAGAACTAGAGTATTATGGAATATCTAAATATAATTTTAAGAAGAGTTATAGTGAGATAAATAAGATTAAAAAGAATATTAAAAATAAATTTAAAGATAATATAGAATGGATTGAAATAAAAGAAGCAGGTACTAAAGTAATAGTAAATATAGTTGAAAGAAAAGTAAATAATATTAAAAGTGATAATGAAATATATTCTGTTGTAGCAAGTAAAAGTGGAATTATTAAAAATATCTTTGTAGAACAAGGTGTTTCAATAGTAGAAAAAGAATCTTATGTTAAAAAAGGTGATATACTTATTACTTCTGATATAATTTTAAATGATGAGATTAAAAATAGAGTTAGTGCAAAGGGGAAAGTATATGCAGAAACCTGGTACAAAGTTAGAGTAGAGTATCCTCTTAATTATAAAGAAATTAAATATACTAATAATACTAAGAATAGATTTTATATTAAGTTTGGTAATAATACTTTTTATTTATTTGGTTTTAATAATTCTGATAGTAAAAATATATTAAATTATAAAAATGATATAGGTATATTTGAGATGGGTTTTATTAAATTAAGAGAGAAAAAGATTGTTAATAAAAAGTATAGTATTAAAGAAGCAAAAGAAGCCGCATTAGAAGAAGCAATTAAAAAAATTAAAACTAAATTAAATAAAGATGAATACATAATAGGTCAAAATACTTTGAAATTTTATAATAATGGTAGTAAAATAGTAATAGATGTATTTTTTTCGATATATGAAGAAATTGGAGAAAGAAAAGTAATAGAGATGGGTGAAGAATATGATACAAGACACATTGGAGATGGCATTCAGTGAAAATTATCCAATGATAATAATTTTTACTGTAATTATAGTTGCTATAAGAATTGCGTACTTAATAGTTCATAAACAAAAATTTGTTTTTTATAAAGAATTCTTTATGTTAGCGTTCTTATTATATTCATTATTATTATTCTATGTTGTAACATTTCAAGATGTAAATTATGGTACTAATAACTTTGTTCCATTCCATGAGATATTTAGGTATGAGTTTGGATCAAGTTATTTTATACATAATATTTTAGGAAATATACTATTATTTATACCTTTTGGTTATTTTGTATCTAGAATAATGACAACTAGAAAACCATGGGCAACTTTAATAATATCTTTAATAACAGCAGTTACAATTGAATGTACTCAATTAATGATAGGTAGAACATTTGACGTAGATGATATTATTTTAAATGTATTAGGTTGTATGTTAGGATATTTAGTATATCTTATGATAGATGTAATAGAGTCTCATTTACCTCCATTTTGTTCGTCTAATATGTTTAAAAATATAGTTGTAGTAGTATTTGTTGCTTTACTAGCGTTATTATATTATTACTCTTCATTATGGGGGATTTTAAGATGATAGAAATTAATAATTTAACTAATGAAAAATTAAAAGAAATAGATGAATTAAATGATTATACTAAATATTTATTAGATTTTATGAAAATAGACGCATCTTTTTCGATAATAATTGTAGATAATGAAAAGATACATGAAATAAATAAAGAATATAGAAATGTAGATAGACCAACTGATGTTATATCTTTTGCTTTAGAAGAAAATGAAGATTATGAAGTAAAAGAAAGATTACTTGGTGATATTTATATATCTATAGATAAAGTATATGAACAAGCTAAAGAATATGGTCATAGTGTTAAAAGAGAGTTATTCTTTTTAGTAACACATGGATTCTTACATTTACTTGGTTATGATCATATGAAAAAAGAAGATGAAGAAATAATGTTTCCTTTACAAGAAGAAATATTAGATAGTTATGGTGTTAGGAGGTAAAAATGAAAGAAAAATTATTAAATGAATTAAATAATTCTTATAGTCCATATTCTAAATTTAGAGTTAGCGCAATTGTTGTTATGAAAGATGGTAAAGAATTTGTAGGTACTAACGTAGAAAATGCTTCGTATGGGGCATGTATATGTGCTGAAAGAGTAGCTATTACTAGTGCTATTGCGGATGGTTATAAAAAAGGTGACTTTGATAAATTATATGTAATGGTTGATAGTGATAAGATTAGTTCTTGTTGCTTTATGTGTAGACAAGTAATTACTGAATTCTACGATAAAGACTCTGAAATAATACTTTCTAATAATAAAGGAGACTTTAAAACATATACAGTATCTGAATTATGTCCAGTACCTTTTAATGAAGAGGATTTAAAATGAAAGTAGGAGTAGTTACATTAGTAGGTAGACCTAATGCTGGTAAATCTACTTTACTTAATTCTATTATTAAAGAAAAAGTAGCAATAACTTCAGATAAACCTCAAACTACTAGAAATCAAATACAAGGTATATATAATGATTCTGATTCACAAATAATATTTGTAGATACACCAGGTATTCATAAACCTAAAAATAAATTAGGTAAGTTTTTAAATAATGAATCTTATTCATCATTACTAGGAGTTGATTTAGTACTATTTTTATTAGATGCTAGTACATCTTTTGGTAAAGGTGATGAATTTATATTAGAAAAGATTAAAGAAGAAAATATAAATACTTTTTTAATATTAAATAAGATTGATAAAATAAAAAAAGATGAACTATTTAATATGATAATGGAATATAAAGATAAATATGATTTTAAAGAAATAATACCTATAAGTGCATTAAAAGAAAAGAATATAGAAGAACTAATTAAAACTATTAAAGAGTATCTAAATGAAGGAGAAAAACTATATTCTGATGATTATTATACAGATAAGAGTATTAACTTTATGGTAACTGAATTAATTAGAGAAAAAGTACTTAGAAAAACAAGAGAAGAAGTTCCACATGCTGTTACTGTTGTTCTAGAAAACTATGAAGAGAAGAAAGACTCAGTAGTAATAAATGCATGTATTATAGTAGAAAGGGAAGGAATAAAGAAAATACTAGTTGGTCATAATGGAGAAATGATTAAGGAAATAGGTATTGATGCTAGAGAAGATATAGAAAGATTAGTAGGTAAAAAAGTATATCTAGATCTATTTGTTAAAACAGTTAATAATTGGAGAGATAGAGATAGATATTTAACTGAATTTGGATTTGATAATAATAATTTTGAATAAAAAATAATTAATATGCCAATATAGTAATAGGTGATAATATGTTTAGAAATGATATATGGACATTGTTTACTAGAACTGGTGATATTAATTATTTTATTAAGTATAAAGAAATGATTAATAAAGGAATTGATCACATTGGAGATAACAAGAGTTAATGGAATAATTATTAGTGAAAAACCATATAAAGAAAGTAGTAAATTACTTAATATTATAACAAAAGAATATGGTGTTATTGGAGTAATAGCTAAGGGTGCCAAAGGTATAAAAAGTAAACTTAGAAATGTAAGTACTAAGATGACTTATGCTGAATTTCAATTAAGTTATAAAGAAGGTAAACTTAGTACTTTAATATGCGCTGATATAATTAATCCATTAAATAATATTAGATCCAATTTATTAAAAATTAGTTTTGCTTCTTATTTATTAGATCTAACATCACAAGTATTAAAAGAGAATAATAATAAAGATATATATAATATATTAGTATCTACTTTATTAAAAATAGAAGAGGGTTTAGATGAAGGAATATTAACTAATATCGCAGAATTAAAATATTTATCTTATTTAGGAATTAGTCCTAATTTTGATACATGTGCAATATGTGGTAGTTCGAAAGTAATAACTTTATCAACTGAAAAAGGTGGTTTTATATGTAGTAACCACCATACTAATGAAAGAATTGTTAATAGTAAGACTCTTAAAATAATAAGAATGCTTTATTATGTAGATATAGATAAAATAACTAAATTAGATGTTAGTAATACTGTAAAAGAAGAAATTAATAATTTTATTAATGAATATTATGATAGATATACAGGTTTATATCTTAAAACTAAAGACTTTTTAAAGAACGTTAAATATGCTTATATTTAACATTTTATTGTATTGACAACGTGATACATTAGATGTAAATGTTGAGTTTCCATCTGTTGCTAAATATGATTTGGATAATATTTTTTATTGAATATAATTTATAATAATACATGTTAAAATAACCGTTTTCATCGGTTATTTTTTATATAAAAAAGTTTGGACCAACTGTTTTATTATTTTCTTTAATATTTTGTCTTTGATTATTTTCATTATTTATTTTACTAAATCCTTTTGCAATATTAAAAACTGTTCTAGCATTCTTCATAATAGGTCTAACTTCTTTTATAATAGGTAATACTTGATTTGTTATATTTAATACTTTTTGAGTAGTATTAAATATATTATTTAGATTAAATTTAGATCTAAAACCATAGTTGATATATGGATTATAATTATTGTACAATGTAAACCACCTCTAAAATATTATATGAATGACATAGATTTATGTTATAATTTAAATAGAAATAGAGGTAATAATATGTTGATAAATATGTTAATATTTTTTGTGTTTGGTGTAATAATGGGTTCTATTTTTTGTAAAATAGGATTTAGATTACCACTTAAGAAAAATCTATTTACACCATCAGTATGTAATTCATGTGAACAAGAATTAAAGTTTAATGAAAAGATTCCAATATTATCATTTATAGCGCAAAGAGGAAGATGTAATTATTGTGGCCAAAAGATATCTATGATATATCCATTATTTGAGTTTGGTACTGGTATATTATATGTTTTAACTTATTTAGCATTTAAAGATTTTTATAATGCTAATTTGACAATAGCTTTTGGTTTAGCTTTTGTATCATCACTTTTATTAATAATGATTACTGATATAAAATATATGTTAATTCCAAATAAATTAGTTTTACTCGCATCATTTGTAACTATTACATTAAAGATAGTATTAGGTATTAGAAACGAAGAATTAAAATCATTTATGGATGTAGGTTATGAATTAATTATTATGGCAATAGATGCTATTATAATGTTCTTATTAATGTACATTGTAAAGAAATTAGGAGAATTAATATTTAGAAAAGATGCATTAGGTGGAGGAGATGTTAAAATGATGGCTTTTGTAGCCGCTATTTTAGGATATAAACTATCTATAGTAATAGTGTTCTTTGCATCATTTATAGCATTACCCATATCTATAATAACTGCTTATAGAAAGAACAATGCTATATTACCATTTGGACCATATTTAGCAGCAGCGGCTTTATTCTTATTCTTAAAGAATATATCATTTGAATCATTATTAGAACTTATAAAATAACATAATAAAAAAATAAATAATAACACTTATAAATACATTAAGTATTCTATATTTTAGAAACTTAATGTATTTTATTTTATTATTAATAGATATTATTTGAAAATGTATAGAAATAGATCCAAATGTAATAACAATTAGTATTAATAATCCTTTAAAAAATAGATTTATATCACATAGATTTATCTCATATATGCCTTTAGAAAATTCTAATAATCCTAATATAAAACTGTTTATTGTATTATTAAAAGGTAATGTTAGTTTTAATAATGTTACAAGTATAGATATAAATAATAAATTAGATACTATTATTACGAGTTTTTTAATTGTATTATTTAATGATTTTGAATAGAAGTTAGTAATGCTTATGTTACTTTTTTTATAATTTAGTTTTATTTTATTTTTAAAAAGAAATATCATTATAAAATTAGATATATAATGAGTAATAAGTATGATAAATGTAAATTTAATATTATTTAGATATATTGAACCAACTGTTCCAATAAAGAATATTGGATTAACGAAATTAGTCACATAGTTTAAATATTCATTATCAGTTATATTATTAGGATATCCAGATAATATTGATATAAGTATTATTGAATATATATTTCTATCCAAATTATATGATATAAAATATGAAAACAATATAGAGAAGAACATAGTAGGGGTTAATGAATATAAGCAAATATTTATTGTGTTTCTAAATTCAATAATAACCTCTTTTGGATATAGTAATAAGAATAATTCTAATAGTATAGTTATTGTGATTATAGTCTTTTTCATAGTAAATAATATGTAAAAAAACATGTATTTATTAACAAGAACTATTTATTATTGTATAATAATCATAGGTGATAGTATGGAAAGATATAGTAAAAAGTTAGTAATTCTTATATTTGCATTAATATTTTTAGTTATTGGAATGGGTACATATATTTATATTGATAAATTTGTATTAACTGAAGAAACTACTTGTGAATGTGATTCAAACTCAATAATAAAAGATAAAACTAGACCAATAATATATGATAATCCAAATTATTCTAAAATAAGAATGCCATATATAAATATTGATAGTATTGATGCAGAAAAATTAAATAATGAAATAGAAGTATATTATACTAAATCATTAAAATTAAATGATAAAAGTGATATAGATGATTTCCCATTATTCTATGACTATTATAGTAATACAAATACTTTATCAATAATATGTGTATTTAGACCAGCATCTGTTAATTATTATAAAGCAGTAAATATTGATCTTAAAACAGGTAAAAGAGTAGATAATTTAGATCTTATATTAGCCTCTAATGTTAATAGAGATGAAATTAAAGATACTATGGTAAAGATATTTGATGATAGTATTGATCAGGAAAGAGAAACTTATTATAAAGCAACAACATTACCAGGTGAGGAAGAGAATATGTATGATAAGAATATTAATTATTTAAAGAACTTATCATTAGATGATACTGAAATGTATTTAAATAATTCTGGTGAATTATGTATAATAGTTGATGAATATCAACCGGCTGGATCAGAAGTTAATAGAAAAATAATGAATATTAATAAAAAAGAATATGAAAAAATAACTGAGTAATCAGTTATTTTTCTTTTACATTTGATATGTAAAGTGTTATAATTTTTATAGGTGAAGTATATGAAGATGCAAGATGTAGATATAAATAAAGTTTCTCCTATGATGAAACAATATATAGATGTAAAAAATGATAACTTAGATACAGTTATATTTTTTAGAGTGGGAGATTTTTATGAAATGTTTTTTGAAGACGCAATTAACGTTTCTAGAGATTTAGAACTTACTTTAACAGGCAAATCTTGTGGTCTTCCTGAAAGAGTACCAATGTGTGGTGTTCCTTATCATGCTGCTGAAATATATATTAATAAACTTATTGAAAAAGGATATAAAGTAGCAATATGTGAGCAAGTAGAAGATCCTAAAACTACAAAGACACTTGTAAAAAGAGATATTATTCAAGTAGTATCTTCTGGTACTAGAATGAATTCTGAAATGTTAGATGAAAAATCTAATAACTATATAGGTAATGTTATTGATATAAAATATGCATATGTAGTTAGTTATTCAGATATTTCTACTGGTGAATTTAATGCATTTATAATAGAACATGATGATAATATTCTTATAAATGAAATAGTAGAAAGAAATATAAAAGAAATTGTTATAAATAGTGATTTTAATAGAATTATACTAGATGAAGTAAGAAGACATTATAATCTAACTATATCAGTTTATAATAATAAGAACTTAGAAAATGATTATTCTAAAATATATAAAGATATAGAAGATGAAAGAATAGTGGAAGCTGTTAAACATTTACTTTCATACTTAGAATCTACTCAAAAAAGAAGTTTATCTCATTTACAAAAAGTAAATATAGTTAATGAAAATTCTTTCTTAAGAATGGATATAAATACTAAAAGAAATCTAGAGTTAGTTGAAAATATTAGAACTAAAGAAAAGAAGTATTCACTTCTTTGGTTATTAGATAAAACTAAAACTGCATTTGGAGCTAGAAAACTTAAAAACTATATACTAAATCCATTAGTAAATAAAGAAACAATAATAGCTAGACAAGATAAAATAGAAAAACTAATGAATGAATTTATTATAAAAGATGAATTAAGAGAATACTTAGATAATGTTTATGACTTAGAAAGATTAGTAGGTAAAGTAGGTTTTTCATCTGCTAATGCAAGAGATCTAATTCAATTAAAAACATCCTTAAAAGTACTTCCTAGTATCAATGACTGTTTAGTTAAATTAGGTTTTACCGAGATAAATACTTTTAATGATTTATATCAGTTATTGGAGGATTCTATTTATGAAGAACCACCTATAACATTAAAAGAAGGTTATTTAATTAAAGAAGGTTATAATAAAGAACTAGATGATATTAAGATAGCTAGAAAAGATAATAAAGATTTTGTATCTAAGCTAGAACAAGAGGAAAGAGAAAGAACTGGTATTAAAACTTTAAAAGTAGGTTTTAATAAAGTATTTGGTTATTATATAGAAGTTAGTAAAGGTTCTATTAAAGATATTAAAGAAGAATATGGATATGAAAGAAAACAAACATTATCTACTGGTGAAAGATATATAACACCTTTATTAAAAGAAAAAGAATCATTAATATTAGGTGCAGAAGAGAAGATAATAGAACTAGAATATGAGTTATTTATTGAAGTTAGAAATAAAGTTAAAGAATATATATCTGCATTACAAGATTTATCAAAAGAACTAGGTGAAATAGATGTTCTTACTGCTTTAACAGTAGTAGCTGAAGAAAATAATTATGTTAGACCAGTATTTAATGATGAACATATAATAGATATTAAAGATAGTAGACATCCTGTTATAGAAAAAGTAATGACTGAAGAGTTTTCACCAAACGATATAAGTTTTTCTAAAGATACAACTATAATGCTTATTACAGGGCCAAATATGGCAGGTAAATCTACATATGAAAGACAAATGGCAATTATTACAATAATGGCTCAAATAGGTAGTTTTGTACCAGCTAAATACGCAAATATTCCTATCTTTGATAAGATATTTACTAGAATAGGAGCTAGTGATGATTTAGTATCTGGATCTTCTACATTTATGGTTGAAATGAAAGAAGCAAATAACGCTATAATAAATGCTACTCCAAATAGTTTAATCTTATTTGATGAATTAGGAAGAGGAACAGCTACATATGATGGTATGTCTTTAGCGGCAGCTATAATAGAATATATTCATAATTATGTAGGAGCAAAAACATTTTTCTCAACTCATTATCATGAATTAACAGATTTATCTAATACACTTCCTCATTTAAAGAATGTACATGTTTCTGCAATTGAAGAGAATGGTAATATTACGTTCTTACATAAAATAAAAGATGGAAGCATTGATAAGAGTTATGGTTTACATGTAGCTAAATTAGCAAAATTACCTGATGAATTATTAAAAAGAGCAAATGAAATACTTAGTTCTTATGAAAATAGTTCTAATAATAAAAAAGAAAGAGTAGTAGAACTAGCTCTTCCATTAGAAGAAGAAAAGAAGTCTATAGTAGAAGAAAAAATTAAAAATTTAGATGTATTAAATATGACACCAATAGATGCATTAAATACATTATTTGAATTAAAAAAAGAAGCAAGTAAGAGGGATTAATATGAATAAAAAAGTCGGAGATATAATATTTAAATCAGTTATATTAATATTATTAGTAATAACTATATTTGTTAATTATGATTATGATGATGTTAAGAATAGAAAAGTAATTAATGATATAGACTCATTTAATAAATATAAAACTAAAACATATGTAACATTTGATATGAGCAATGTAATTGAAACTAGATTTCAAATAGAGGAAAAAGATTCATATAAAACATATGTAGTTAATTATAATGATAAAAGTATATTAATAGTATTAAGTCCTAATACAGTATTAACTTCTAAAGTAAACTTAATGAGTTCAAGAGATACTAATGCGTCAAATGATGTAAAAGCATCTTATATAAAAGAAAATAAAGGAACTAATTTTGTATCTAGATATTATACTAATAAAGATATAAAGAAAAATGAAGATCTTGTTATATTAAAACTTAGATTAACATATGCATTCATAATTGGTTTATTTATATTCATAATCATTGATTTGATTCTATTATTTAAATCTAAGAATAATGATGTAAAACTTGATGAAAATATAAATATATGATATTATGAATGTAATGAAGGAAACTTCATACAATAAAAAAGGATACGTTTGAATCTTCCGAATCAGACGTAATCCCTTGTAGGATGCATCTGAAATCAACAGTTGTTGAAATCAGATGCCTTTTTTCTATTTTTTAGAATAAGTTATACATAAGTATAAATATAATAACAAATAGAAGGAGTATAATGAAAAATTGAGATTTTTCTCTTTTAGTCATTTTACCACCTCCCTTCATATTGAAGGGAAGACATCTGATATATTTCAAACGTATCCAATACTATTATATCAAACATCTGTTCTTTTATCAATGTGAAAAACGACAAAATATATACAATTTTTATACTAATAAATACTATATTTATATAGTATTTTTTTATTTTATTTGTTATAATTACTTTAGGTGATTTGTTATGAACAGAACTGAACTTAGAAAAATAATTATGACTATTTTATATCAAGTATTTTTATATGAATCTTCTAATATAGAATATGATTTAGAAGAAGTTATAAAAGAAAATATTGAAATAGATAATGACTTTGTTAATGACATAGTTAAAGGAGTTTTAGAAAATAGAAACGATATAGATAAAATAGCTAATAAGAATTTAAAAGATTGGACTATTGATAGACTTGGCAAAATAGATCAAGCTATTTTAAGAATGGGAATATATGAGTTAGTATATACTGATACACCAGAAGTAGTTGCGATTAATGAAGCAGTTGAACTTGCTAAAGAGTATTCAGATGAAAAAGTTAAGAATATGATTAATGCTGTTTTAGATAAAATTTATCATGGAGATAATAAAGATGAACAATAATTATATAACAGTTGGAGCGTTAACTCGTTATATTAAATATAAAATTGATAATGATGTAAATCTTCAAGAAGTATATATAAAGGGTGAAATATCCAACTTTAAAAAACATTCTAGAGGACATTTTTATTTTACTATTAAAGACGAAGAAAGTAGAATTAGTGCGATTATGTTTGCTTCACAAACTACTAAAGTAGCTTTTGAACCAGTTGATGGTACTAAAGTATTAGTAAAGGGAAGAATTAGTGTTTTTGAACAAACAGGTAATTATCAAATATATGTATCTGAAATGATGGAAGATGGTGTTGGTAATTTATATGCACTATACGAAAAATTAAAACAAGATCTTAAAAAAGAAGGTCTTTTTGACGTTGAACATAAAAAGAAAATACCTACTGTTCCTAGTAAAGTAGGTGTAGTTACTGCTCCAACAGGAGCGGCTATTAGAGATATAATATCTACTATTAATAGAAGATTTCCTTTATGTGAAGTAATACTATTTCCATCACTTGTACAAGGTAATGGTGCTAAAGAAGATATAGTTAAAAATATAAAACTTGCTGATACTTATGGACTAGATACTTTAATTGTAGGTAGAGGTGGAGGTTCTATAGAAGACTTATGGGCATTTAATGAAGAAATAGTAGCTAGAGCCATATATGAATGTAATACACCTGTAATTAGTGCTGTAGGTCATGAGGTAGACTTTACAATAGCAGATTTTGTTGCGGATGTAAGAGCGGCTACTCCAACTGGAGCGGCAGAACTTGCAGTACCAGATAAATCTGAATTAAAGAAATTAATTAAGCAATTAGAACTTAGATCTAGTAAGAATATAAATAATTTAATAAATTATAATAAAACAATATTAGATAAGATTAAAACTAGTTATATACTAAAAAATCCTATGAGTATTTATGAGATTAAAGAACAAAAACTATCTAATACAATTGAAAAACTAAATAGTTACATTGTAAATTATTTAGATAATAAAAAAGTAAGATTAGAAAACATAAAAACAAGTTATGTACTTACTAATCCTAGTAAGATATATGAAAATAAAGAAAATAAATATAATCATTTAGTTGAAAAATTAGAAGTATTAAATCCTCTTAATACATTAAAAAGAGGTTATTCTATTACTAAACTAAATAATAAAGTAGTAACAGATATAAAACAGGTAAAAGTAGATTCAGACATAAATATATCGATTAAAAATGGTAGTATTAACGCTAAAGTTACAAGTGTAGGTGATGAATAAAAATGGGTTATGATTTAGATATGATCAAGGATAAGTATGGAGAAAACATGAGTCATTTATGTAGAGACTTATTTCCTACTATTCTTGAAACTGAAGGAGTTCTGTTTAAAATAATTAGTGATCATTTTGATTATTCTAAATTTTTATTTGAAGATATAACAAATAATTCTATGGAAGTAGAGTTTAAAGATTATATATATAAGTTTATTGATGTAGAAGAAAAATATAGAAAAAATTCAAAAAAGACTCCAACAGAATTATTAGATGAAGCTGGTTATAAATTATTTGAATGTAAAACAGAAGAGCAAATACAAAAATTTAGAATATTTTATGATAAAAGGAATGAAGAACCAAGAAGTTATAATGGAGAAATACCAAAGCATGTTGGTGAAGAATTATGTACATTTGATGGTGGAAGATTAAGAAGAGCAGAAGTTTTCTTCGCAATAAAAAAGAATGTTTCTGAAATAAAAAGGGAAGATTTTGAAGTTCCTAATAGACAAGATGAATATGGTACATCAGTAATAAGTATTCAATTTTCAAGAGATGCTTCTCACACGTTATCTATAAAAAATAGATATAATCACTCAGTAAATAATCCTGATGCTACATTTGGTAATAACCTAGATAATATAATTGAAGGTTTAACAGAAAGTTTTGAAGATTATTTAGGATATAAAATAGATTATAACCAGTCTAATTTTGAGTTACCTGGTTATGTACTTGCGGATGATGGAAAATATTATAAATATAACTATGAAATGAATAATGTTTATTATTGCCCTAATAATGTTATTATTGATACATTTCATCCTATAAAACTAGATAAAGATAAGTTTTTAGTATTAGATTACTTTATTCTAGATTTACAAAAAAGAAAACTAGATACATATAATGCATTTGGAATAAAAATATATGATTCGTTTGTTGATCAATTTAAAAAAATAGATAAAATTGATATAAGATTAAATAAAGAAAAGAAACAAAGAATAGTAACTATTAATGGTGATATAGTTATAACTCTTGATACGTATAATAGAATTATTGGTTTTAAGAATAATAATTTGGATAGTATTGGTTATTGTTTCTTATTCCATAATAAATACTTAAATGAATTAGAATTAAATAATGTTACAGAAATAGGAGATGATTTCTTACATAATAATGAAGATTTAACGGAATTAGTGCTTCCTAATGTAACTAAAATTGGTGATAATAGTTTATATTTTAATACAGGTATTGATAAGTTAATAATGCCTAAATTAAAACAATTAGGTAAAGGTTTTATGTATTTTGGTAATATAAATCTAATTAAAGAAAAAGATGTACCAGAAGAAGTAATGGGTTCACAAATGGGATCATTTATAAGAACTTTAATTAAAATGCATGGTAATCAAATAATTACTGAAGAAGATATAGAAAGATTTGAAAGGGAAATTGAAGATGAAGAAAATGAAAGTAGTAAAAAAAGAGGGTTATGATTATACTCTTGAATTCGAAGGAAAAGAATATATAAAGAATATTGAGTTTTATGATGTAGATGTTGAAGTTGGAGATTATATATTTTTAAATGATAACATGTTAAATGAAAAGAATATGTTTACATATGGACCTGTTAAAAAGGACGCAACTATTGAAGATGCGATTAAAATAGTAAAAGATGATAAAGAAATTATTTTACAAAGATATTATGGATAGAAACTAGGTGATAATATGATGTTTGCTTCAGGGAAAAAGGTATTTGTGGATTTAAGAGATTTAATATTTATTGGTAATTTACCTAATTATGTTATATCTGAAATGAATCCAAATGGTAATGTTAAAGAATTAGAACAGTTTACTAGTAAAGAATCTATTGATTATTTAAGAAACAGATCTGAAATAATAGATTATGATTATCTAAAAAACTTAAGTGAAGAAGCAATATATGATTATATACATAGTTTATATGAAGAATATTTTGATCTATATAAAAAAGGTAAAGGTGTTTATTTAGAAAGAAAAATGGAAATATGTGAGTATAAAGTAAATGAACTAAAAAAATATATAGATTATAAAAAAATATATGATAAGAAATATAATAAAGTTAAATTATTACAAAAAAAATGAAGGAGAGATAGTATGGCTAAAGAAGAAGTAAAATTTGAAGAAAAATTAGAAAAATTAGAAAGTATTGTAAAAGAACTTGAAGAAGGTAATGTTGATTTAGATGACGCTATTAATAAGTATACAGAAGCTATGAAAATAGCTAAAGAATGTTCTGTTAAATTAGATAGTGCAACAAAAGCTGTAAATAAAATTCTTAGTGAAAATGGAGAATTAGAAGAATTTAAAGAAATGGAAGTTAAAGAATAATGAAAAAGGTAAGAAGATTATTATTAACATTATTATTAGTTATATTCTTAGTTGGATGTGGTTCTAAAACAACTAAACCTACTGAAAAAGATAATAATAAGAAACAAGAAACAAAAGTAGAAACTATTGAAGATAAAGTAGATAAGCAAATGTCTAATATGACATTAGATGAAAAAATAGCGCAAATGCTTGTTATATACTATTTATCTGATAATGTAGATGATACATTAAAAGATGTACTAGAAACATATAATCCAGGTGGTTTTATATTAATGGGAGATAATTATTCAACATTTGATAATAGTAAGAAATTTGTTGATGATTTAAAGAAATATAGTGAAATACCTATGATAATAGCAACTGATGAAGAGGGTGGATTAGTACAAAGATTAAAGAATATTACTGATATTGGTGTTACAGATATACCTGATATGTATGATGTAGGTAAAACTGGTGATACAAGTAAAGCTAAAGCAGTTGCTAAAGTACTAGCAGAAGAACTTAGAACTCTTGGTATTAATGTTACATTTGCACCTGTTGCGGATGTATGGACTAATCCGGATAATGAAGTTATAGGTGAAAGAGCATTTGGAACTGATTCTGAAACTGTTTCTACTATGGCAATAGCATTTAATCAAGGTCTAGAAGAAAATGGCATTATGGGATGTTTTAAACACTTCCCAGGCCATGGAGATACATTAGTAGATTCACATAAAGCATTACCAGTTGTAAATAAAACATATGATGATATTAAACAAGTAGAATTAATACCATTTAAGAATGCAATTGATAATGGTGCTAAAATGATTATGGTTGGTCATATAGCATTACCTAATATTACAGGTGATGATACACCAGCTTCGTTATCTAAAAAAATAGTTACAGATATACTTAAAACAGATTTAAAATATGATGGTCTTATTATAACTGATGCATTAAATATGGGTGCATTAACAGATAATTATACAGATGAAGAAATAATTACTATGGCAATAAATGCAGGTGCTGACTTATTATTAATGCCAAATGGTACTGCTAAGACTATTGAATATATTAAGAATAGTATTTCAGAAGATAGAATTGACAAATCTGTTAAAAAAATATTATTATATAAATATACTAACCTAGATAGTTATAGTTATTTAGATAAAAGTACACTAGGTAGTGAAGAACATAAATCAATAGTAAATAGTATTTATGAATAAGAAGGAGAGTTTATATGAAGTGTCAAAATTGTGGAATTGAAAATTCAGAAAAAAATAAGTTCTGTAGTAATTGCGGAACAACTATTATTAAAGAGGAAGGTCAAGTAAGTAATCAAAGTCCAGTTCCTTCTCCTAAAAAGAATTCAACTGGATTAAAAATATTAGCTATAATTATAGCATTAGCGCTTGTTACATGTGGTGTATTCTTAGTACTTAGTATAATCAAAGGAAATGATAATAATACAGGATCAGGAAGTAATACTACTGGTGGTAATAATAAACCAACATCTGTTACTAAAAATACTCAAAAAGTAGGTAATTCTAAAGTAGGATATATTTATGTACCAAGTGATTGGAAAGAAGATGAAATGCCATCTGGTTATGATGATATAGAAATGGTTTCATACAGCGATGCTAGTGAAAAGAATGGTGCAGTTTTAACTCGTGAACCAATATCTGAAATGGATATCCCAACAGATAAAGATGCTTTATGGGAAGATTTATCAACATATGGAGCTACAAATATAGAAGTTAAAAATGTAACTATATCTGGATATAAAGCTATACAAGCAACATATTATGACCCAAATTTAGAATTATATGAAGGTTATATAGTTTTTAAAGATAATAATTATGGTTATATTATAATGGTATCTGGTCAAGATGCTACTACAGTTAAAGATGTATTAAATACATATTCATTAAATTAAAATACCAATTTGGTATTTTTTTCTTGTTTTAATAATAAAATCTTGTAAATACTAATACTGTAATCTAGATTATAAGGAGTTTTTATGAGAAATAAATTATTAGTACTATTTATATCTTTTTTCTTATCTATTAGTTCAGTATTGGCGTATTCTAATCAGGTTATATTAGGTGGAGATAATATTGGTATAGAAGTTAAAACTGATGGTGTATTAGTAATTGGTTTATATAAAGTAAATAATGATTTAATAGCAAAATCTTCTGGTATAGAAGTAGGAGACTATATAGTTAGAGTAAATGATCATAATGTTAAAACAATTGAGGATTTTGTTAATGAAATAGATCTAGATTCTGATAAGGAAGAGCTAGATATAGAATATAAAAGGGATTCTAATATAAATAAAACTGTTTTAAAATTAGAATTAGAAAATAATGAATATAAAACTGGTTTATATGTAAAAGATACAGTTAATGGTATTGGTACTTTAACTATGATAGATCCAAAAAATAATAAGTTTTTAGCACTTGGTCATCAAATACAAGATAGTTCTACTAAGAAGATACTTGATATAGAATCAGGATCTATATATGAATCATATATAACAGGTATTAGTAAATCTATTGATGGAACACCAGGTGAAAAAGAAGCCACTACTAATATGAATGAAAGATATGGTTCTATAACAGATAATACTGATAAAGGAATATATGGATACTATGAAAAAGAAATAGATAAAACTAATTTAATTACTATAGCGGATCCAGATGAAATAGAACTAGGAAGAGCTAGTATATTAACGGTAATAGATCAGGATACTGTTAAAGAATATAGTATTAATATAGATAAAATAGATAAGAAAGATGATTTAAAAAACATAATGTTTACTATAACTGATGAAGAACTTCTTTCTAAAACAGGTGGTATTGTTCAAGGAATGAGTGGTTCACCAATAGTTCAAAATAATAAATTAGTAGGAGCGGTTACTCATGTTATAGTAGATGATTGTGAAAAAGGATATGGTATTTTTATTACTAAAATGTTAGAAGAAAGTGAAGAGAGATAATCTCTTCTTTTATTGACTTAAAAGTACGTTTATAGTATACTTTTTTTTAGAAAAGAGGAACTATTTATGGTTAAGTTTAAAACATGTAATTGTCCTAATTGCGGTGCGAATATTAGATTTGAAGAAGGTCAAGAAAAAGCAAGATGTAAACATTGTGATAGTGATATATTAATAGAAAAAGATTATGATTATGAAATAAAAAAGAATTTTTATGAAAGATTAAAAGCAGGACAAAAATATAATAAAGGTCAAAAGATTCTTTCATACATAATAACAGTTATTGTTTTAGGAGTATTTGTATTTATTGGAATTAAGACATATCAATCATTTAATTCTGATGTATCTAAATCTGCTTTTAACATTCATTTTACATATTCAAATGGTAGAAATAATAAGTTCTTTGTAGAAAATTATATAGACACAGTTATTGATAGTAATAAAAAGTATAAAAATCATCAAATATATGTAGTATATAACGATATAACTACTAATAAAGAACATGAATTAAAAGAATTAAAGACTAATTTAGAAGATAAAGATTATCAAATATCAATTGATTATGATAAAGATGGTTATGTTAATAAAATGACTATCGAAGATTAAACTACTAGAAATAGTAGTTTTTTTGCTTTAAAATTAACTAAAAACGTTGACAATACTTAGTAAAAATGCTAGAATTAATATGTTTGTAATGCCTCTTAAGGCTTACAACCGCACTGATTAGGTTTTTAAACTAGTAATAGTACCTTAACGGCGAGTCTTAAGATTATTTAAAAGGAGGTAAAGTATGAAAGCAATTATTGAAACTGGTGGTAAACAATATACAGTTACTGAAGGTGCTGAAATTTTTGTAGAAAAATTAGAAGGTGCTGAAAAAGATAAAGTTACTTTTGATAAAGTTTTAATGCTTGATGGTAAAGTTGGTACTCCATATGTATCTGGAGCTAAAGTAACTGGTGAAATTGTTAAACAAGGTAAACAAAAGAAGATTGTTGTATTTAAATATAGACAAAAGAACAATTTTCATAAGACACAAGGACATAGACAACCATATACTAAAGTTAAAATTACTTCTATTAAGTAAGAGGTTAGTATGATTAAGGTTGATTTAAGTAAAGATAAATTAATTACTGTATCAGGACATTCTGGATATGAAGAATCTGGAAAAGATATAGTATGTGCATCAGTTAGTTCAATAGTAATAACTACTATTAACGCTATTATAGAAATAGATAGTGATGCGATTGATTATAGTGATTTAGTTAATAAAATCATTATTAGAGTTTTAAAAGAAGATGAAATTGTTAATAAATTAATTAAAAATATGATACTTCTTTTAGAACAATTAGAAAACGATTATAAAGATTATATAAAAATAATAAGGAGGTAAATCTCATGTTTAGAATAGAGTTAAATATACAAAAATTTGCGCACGTTAAAGCACAAGGTTCTACACATAACGGAAGAGATTCTGCTGGTAGAAGATTAGGTGCTAAAGCATCTGATGGTGAATTTGTTACAGCTGGTTCAATTCTTTATCGTCAAAGAGGAACTAAAGTATATCCAGGTAATAATGTTGGTATCGGTACTGATCATACATTATTTGCTAAAATAGATGGTATAGTTAGATTTGAAAGAAAAGGTAAAGATAGAAAACAAGCTAGTGTTTATGCAGAATAATTAAATATCATCAATAGGATGATATTTTTTCTTATAAAAAGGAGTTTTTATGAAATATAATAGAGTAAAAAATGCAGGTTATGCTATAGAAGATAGTAAATATGTTATTAAGAATCCAGAATTATTTAAAGGTAAATGGAAAGATGTTTTTAATAATGATAGACCTATAATGTTAGAATTAGGTTCAGGAAGAGGTAGTTTTATTATTAAGATGGCACTTGCTCATCCAAATTTAAATTTTATAGGTTTAGAATTAGATATGAATCAAATAGGATATGCAGCTCAAAGTTTAATTAGTAATCAGTTAACTAATTTAAGATTTATACATGCAGATGCTAGAGATCTAGGAGAAATATTTTTTAAAGAAATAAATACTATTTATCTTACTTTTTCTGAACCTTGGCCTAAAAAACAAGACGAAAGAAAAAGATTTACTCATGAAAGTTATTTAAGACTTTATGATAGAGTATTTAAGAAAGATAAACATATTATATTAAAAACAGATAATAAGATATTATTTTCTTCAGCATTAGAGAGTTTAAGTCAGTACTGGTATTCATTTAATAAAGTTAGTATGGACTTACATAATGATGAAAGAAAGATTGAGAATATTGTTACTGATTTTGAAAAACAATATATTAAAGAACATAGACAAATATATTATTTAGATGCAGTTTATAAGAACTAAGGGGTGATATTATGTTCGTTGATGAAGTAGTTATTAAAGTAATTGCGGGCAAAGGCGGAGATGGTTGTACTAGTTTTAGAAGAGAGAAATATGTACCAAATGGTGGACCAAATGGTGGTAATGGAGGAAGAGGAGCTAGTATAATATTTAAAGTAGATGAAGGTCTTAAAACATTACTTGATTTAAAATATCAAAAAGAGATTAAGGGTAAAAAGGGAGAAAATGGTAAAGGTAGTAACATGAATGGTAAAGCAGCAGAAGATGTTATTATTAAAGTACCACTTGGAACAGTAGTTAAAGATCTTGATACAAACCTAATAATAGCTGATTTAACTAAGAAAAATGATGAAGTAGTAGTTGCTACAGGTGGTAGAGGTGGAAGAGGTAATACAGCCTTTAAAACACATTCTAATACAGCACCAAATTTTTCTGAAAATGGTGAACCAGGTGAAGAAAAAACTTTAAAAATAGAACTTAAGTTATTAGCAGATGTAGGTTTAGTTGGATTACCTTCAGTAGGTAAATCTACATTACTCTCTAAAATTAGTTCGGCAAAGCCTAAAATAGCTTCTTACCATTTCACAACTTTAGTACCTAATTTAGGAGTAGTTAAAACTAAGGATAATAGAACCTTTGTAGTAGCAGATCTACCTGGTCTTATAGAAGGAGCAGCTGAAGGTACTGGACTTGGTGATAAATTCTTAAGGCATATAGAAAGAACTAAGTTAATAGTTCATATTGTAGATATGTCTGGTATAGAAGGTAGAGATCCTTATGAAGATTATGAAGTAATAAGAAAAGAATTAAAAGAATATAGTGAAAAATTAGCAAATAAAGAAGAGATAGTTGTTGCTAATAAGATGGATATGCCTTCTTCAATAGATAATTTAAAAGAATTTAAGAAAAAAATAGATAAAGAAGTTATTGAAATAAGTGGTTTAACAGGTGCAGGTATAGATGATTTATTACTACTTGTAGCAGATAAACTAGATTCTATAGAAGAAACTAATTTATATGAAGATGATGAAATAGAAAGCCATATTTTATATAAATTTAAAGAAGAACAACCATTCACAATAGAAGTAGATGAAGATGGAGTATATGTTATTCATAGTGAATCAATTGAAAAATTATTTAAGATGACTAAGTTTACTGATGAAGGTATGAGAAGATTTTCAAATAAACTAAGAAGAATGGGTGTTGACGAAGAACTTCAAAAGATGGGTATTGAAGAAGGAGACATCGTTAGAATCCTTGATTATGAATTTGAATATACAGAATAAACTATAACAAATCGTTATAGTTTTTTTATTATTTTTATATACAAACAAGTGTTTGTATGATATAATGAATATGGATGATAAGATGAGGTGTTAGAATGTTTGAATATATTTATGGTAAAATAGATAGTATAAATCCTGGTTATATAGTAGTAGATAATAATAATATTGGATATAAAATATTTGTAGCAAATCCATATACATTTGAAGTAAATAAAGAGTATAAAGTATTTACATATGAACATATTAGGGAAGATGAAGATACACTTTATGGATTTAAAACTATAGAAGAAAAAGATTTGTTTTTAAAATTAATAAATGTTAAAGGGTTAGGACCAAAGATGGCATTACCTATGTTTTCTACTGGTTCACTTGATGGACTTATAGATGCGATAGAAAGAGAAAACATTCTTTATTTAAAGAAATTTCCTAAAATTGGTGATAAAGTAGCAAGACAGATTATACTTGATTTAAAAGGTAAATTAGTAAGTAAAAAAGAAGTTAATGTTGTTATGGATGATGAATTAACTGAAGCATTACTTGCCTTAGGATATAAAAATGCAGATATTAGTAAAATTATTCCTAAAATTAATAGTGAATTAAGTATTGAAGATAAGATAAAAGAAGCGTTAAAATTATTATTAAAGTAGGTGATATTATGGCAAAATTACATTTTAAGTATGCGACAATGAATTCTGGCAAAACAATCGATTTAATTAGAACTGCATATAATTATGAAGAAAATAATGCAAAAGTACTTATTTTAAAACCAAAAATAGATACTAAAGGTGATAATATGATTACATCAAGAATTGGATTAGAAAGAAGAGTAGATTATTTAATATCATATGATGAATCAGTTTTAGATATATTAAAAGGTAAATTAGATGGTGTTAAATGTATATTTGTTGATGAAGCACAGTTTTTAAGTAAAGTTCAAATAGATGAACTAAATTTGATAACTAAATCTTGTAATATACCTGTTTTATGTTATGGACTTAGAGTTAACTTTAAAAATGAATTATTTAATGGTAGTAAAAGATTAATGGAAGTAGCTGATGAATTAGAACCATTGTTCACTTTATGTGAATGTACTGAAATAGCTAGATTTGTTGGTAGAAAAGTTAATGGAGAATATACTTTAATTGGTGATGAAATTTTGATAGATGGATCTAAAGAAGAAGTAGAATATGTACCATTATGTGGTAAGTGTTACCTAAAAAAAGTAAAAAAAATAGATTTAAATTATATTAAGAAAGATATGGGGTGTTAATATGAAAAAGCCTTTATTTGAATATCAAAATAAAAAGATGTTTAATTTACATGGTGAAGCCGATGCAACTAAAAGTGAAAGAATTATTATGACTATAGCATTATGGATTGGCTTTGTAGCGTGTATTGTTTCTGGAATTTTGTATAGTAAAGATATAATACCTCTTTATTGGTTCTTTGTTTCATTTGCAATACCTTTTGTTCCTTTTTTAATATTCTTTATAGATCATTTTTTTATAAAAAAAGATGCTAAAATATATAAAGAATCTTATAATATAAAAGGTAGTTATAATAATATTACTAAAAAAGATAATATGAAAGTAACAAATTATAAATATGAAGATTTAAATAATAAAGATAAGGGGGATTAAAATGGATGAAGCTATAATAAGAGATGCAGTTACTGAAGAGGAATATGAAGAAAAATTAAGACCTCAATATTTAAGAGAATATATTGGTCAAAAAGATGTTAAAGACAATTTAAAAGTATTTATAGAGGCTGCTAAATTAAGAGAAGAATCACTTGATCACACATTATTATATGGTCCTCCAGGACTTGGTAAAACTACGCTTGCCTATATAATAGCAAATGAACTTGGAGTTAATATTAAAACAGCTTCTGGTCCTACTATAGAAAAATCAGGTGATTTAGCGGCAATTCTTTCTTCACTTGAACCAGGGGATGTATTATTTATTGATGAAATACATAGAATGCCAAGATTTATTGAAGAAATATTATATCCAGCAATGGAAGATTATACTTTAGATATAATTATTGGAGGAGAAGGTTCTAGTAGAAGTATTAAGATAGATTTACCTCCATTTACATTAGTGGGTGCTACAACACGTGCGGGAGATTTATCATCACCTTTAAGAGATAGATTTGGAATTATATCTCATTTAGATTATTATACAATTGAAGATTTAACTACAATTGTTAAAAGAACTGCTAAAGTATTTGATATAGAAATAGATGAAATGGCAGCAATAGAACTTGCTAAAAGAAGTAGAGGTACTCCAAGAATAGCAAATAGATTACTAAAAAGAGTAAGAGACTTTGCGTTAGTAAATGGAAATGGTTATATAGATATAGATATTACTAAATCTAGTCTTGATAAATTAAAAGTTGATGATGATGGACTAGATGAAACTGACCATAAATTACTTGAGGCAATAATATATAAATTTAATGGTGGTCCAGTTGGGATTGACGCTTTAGCTTCTTCCATTGGTGAAGAAAAAGCAACTATTGAAGATGTATATGAACCATATTTACTTCAAAATGGTTATTTAAAGCGTACAAATAGAGGACGAATTGTTACCGAGAAAGCATATGAACATTTAGGTATATCACATCAAGGAAGTTTATTTTAAAACTTCCTTTTTATGTTATAATCATAATAGGTGAAGAATATGAATATAGAAAATAATTATAATAAAAAAAATAAAATGAATAGAGTAATTATGATTATAGGAATTATATTATCAACTATTGTTTTATTAATAACTGTATTTATTATTGGTAATACATTCTTTTTTAAAACACATTTTGGAAGTATGCATAGTAAAGAGGAATTTATAGATTTTATTGATAATTCAACTATAACTGTTAATAATAAAGAATTGCCTACAAATTTAAAAGGTAAATATACTATAGTTGATGAAAAAGTAAATAAAGATTATGAGGGCAATGATGTAAAAGAAATTACAATAAATATAAATAATACTGATTTAAATATTAATGTTTATTCTGGAAGTGTTTGTATTAAGAGAATAAGTCTAGAAGGAAAGAATTGTAGATCTTATAAATATAAATTATATTTTGGACATTTTAATGATGAAGTAATGAATTATTATATTGATAATTATAATAGAATTAGTAATTATAAACTTAATAAAGATAATTTTTATCATATTAATTCTAAAAATGATTTAGATCAAGTAATTAATGGTATTGATGGATTTTTTCAATATCTAAATAAATTAGATTATAGATTTATTGATGAATCAAAAGGTTTTGTATTATATTTTACAAGTGATAATAATATAAATGGAAGGATATCAATTAGTTATGATATTGACAATAACAGTAATTTTAAACCTTATATAAAAAGATTTGAATACGCTATAGATGATAAAGCAAAGATATTTGATAATATAGAAATAAATGATTTAAAAACAAATATATATAGTCTATTTAATGAAAAAGGTATAATTTTTAATTAGTTAAAAAACAACTAATGACTATTAGTTGTTTTTTGTGTTATAATATCTATCGGTGGTTTTAAATGGGTGAGGTTATATCTTTTAATATTGAGAAAAGCAAATATAATGATAAAGTTATTAAAATATTTAATAGTATGTTAAGAAAAGTTAATTATATTAAAACTTTTGGTAACTTAGATTTAAATGATTCATTAAGAGAATTAGAGTATTTTACAGGTTATATAGAAGATTTATCAATTAAATATAAGGAAAGAACTTGGAAAAATGAAGATATTCAAAAACATTATATATCTATGATGTATAGGTATAAAGATGCATTTAGAGAAGATAGATATAATAGACATAATATATTCTTTTCTGAGATTATTTTTACTTATTTAACTGATATTTATCCTTCAATTGTGTATGAAGATCAAGATTTTCTTATAGATTTAGTTTCAGCTTTTGATACATCATTTTCATATTATTTAAATACTGATAAAGAAGATAATAGAAAAAAAGTATCAATATTACTTAATCCTTCAATTAAAAAGTTAATTGGTGAAGATGAAGAAATATATAGACAAGAAAATATTGAAGATATATTGACACAAATTGATAGTGGTTTAACTATTCCTGAAATAATTAATTTATTTAAAGAATCTGATGAAATGGATAGAAGAATAAACTTAGATGAAGGAATAATAACAATAGATAAGATACATGAACATTATTTATTTCAAACTAAATTATTAATGGAATCTTTGTCTGAAAAAGAATTAATGGATCAAAAAGAATATATATATCATTTGTTTTATTCATTGAAATACTTAATAGAGATTAATGATTTAGATGAATCTAAGAAAACATTATTTATTTTTATGATTAATGAAAAAAGAAAGAGTATGAAGAAAGAAAATAGAGTAAATACTAAGGAAGAAGTATTATATGTTACTTTATTATCTGATTTATACAAAACAGTTGATAATGATATACATAGATTTAGTATTAAAGAAATAAATAGTATTATTAATTATTGTATTCAAAATAAGTGTTCTATAGATGCTTTACAATATAATATTAGAATAGGTAAAATAAAGTTAAAAAAGGGGCTGATTAAATGAGAACAGATGATTTTGATTATTACTTACCTGAAGAATTAATTGCGCAAGTACCAATTAAAGAAAGAGATCATTCTAGATTATTAGTACTTGATAAGAAAACTGGTGAAATAACTCATGAGAGATTTGATCATATAATCAATTATCTTAATAAGGGAGATGTATTAGTAGTTAATAATACAAAAGTATTACCTGCTAGATTAATAGGTACTAAAGAGGATACTAATGCTGTTATAGAAGTACTTATGTTAAAAGATTTAGGTGATAATAAATGGGAATGTTTAAGTAAACCAGCCAAAAGAATTAAAATAGGTACTATAGTTAAATTTAGTGATGAATTAAGTGCTAAATGCATAGATATTGGAGAAGAAGGAATAAGACATTTTGAATTTATATACAATGGTATATTCCTTGAAATATTAGATAGACTTGGAGAGATGCCACTTCCACCATATATACATGAAAAGTTAAAAGATAAAGATAGATATCAAACAGTATATGCTAAAGAAGTAGGAAGTGCAGCTGCTCCTACAGCGGGACTTCATTTTACTACTGATTTAATAGAAAAAATAAAAGAAAAAGGTATTATCTTTGAAGAAATAACTCTTCATGTAGGATTAGGTACTTTTAGACCTGTTTCAGTAGAAGATGTAACTAAACATAAAATGCATAGTGAATTCTATACAATAAGTAAAAAGACTGCAGATGCATTAAATAAAGCTAAAAAAGAAGGAAGAAGAATAATTTCAGTGGGCACTACAACAACTAGAACACTAGAAACAGTTTTAAGAGATAATCTTGAATTTAAAGAAACTAGTGGATGGACAGATATATTTATATATCCAGGATTTGAATTTAAAGCAATTGATGCTTTAATAACTAATTTTCATTTACCAAAATCAACATTAGTTATGTTAGTATCAGCATTTGCGGATAAAGAAAAGATTATGAAAGCATATTCTGAAGCTGTTAAAGAAAAATATAGATTCTTTAGTTTTGGAGATGCAATGTTTATTAAATAGGGAGGTTTTTTATGAAAGGAATAATTATAAATAATAATAGAGCATTAGTAATAGATGTTACTGATGTTAAATATGATGAAGAAAATCCAAATGTAGTTAAGATAACTACTAGTGGTGCAACAGTTTTTTCTGGAATTAATAATACAGTTTTAGTAAGAAGTTCATCAGAAATAGCTACTATGTTTGCGCAAAGTTTAGTTGGATCTGATGGAGAAGTTACTACTTATAATTCAAATGAAAGAACTTGCAGAACATCTGTAGTTCCTAAAGTTGCTGATAGGAATTCAAAAGCAAGAGAATTATCATTAAAAAATAAGACTAATCATTAGTCTTATTTATTTTTTGTATTTTTTCATAAACATCATTTAAATCTTTTTCATATTTACTAGTTAATTTAGCTTCAAAATACTTTTTATTCTTTAAATTATCAGGTAAATATTGTTGCTTAACATAACTACCTTTATAGTCATGAGGATATTTATATATTTTAGAATCTATTCTAATAGTATCTGGTATTGGATATATTTCTCCTTTTTCTATATCAGCATATGCTTTTTCATAAGCCATATAAGCACTATTAGATTTAGGAGATAAAGCCATTTCAGTTATTGTTTTAGCAAGTATTATTCTAGCTTCAGGTAAACCAACTCTTTCACAAGCATTTATCGCAGCTTCTACTTTAACACCCATTAAAGGAGATGCTAAACCAATATCTTCATATGCAATAACAGTCATTCTTCTATAAATACTATCTAGATCTTCTTGCATTATTAATCTTCCTAAATAGTGAAGAGCAGCATTCACATCTGACCCTCTAATAGATTTTTGAAAAGCAGATAATAAATCATAATGACCAGTTTCATCTTTATCACTAAAGAAAACAGGTTTATTATTTATTTTTTCTATTACTTCTTTAGTTATTTTTCTATCACTAGTAGAATAATAACATATTTCTAGTAGATTATAGGCACTTCTTAAGTCATTTGAGCTTAATTTAGCAATATGTTCTATTTCTTTCTTACTTATCTTAATTCCTTCTAAATAAGGGGATTTAACTGCTTTATTTAGACCTTTAATAATATCATCAGTAGTAAGTGGTTTTAACTCAAATATTTGACATCTACTTCTTATCGCAGGATTAATTCTATGATATGGATTAGATGTTGTTAAACCAATTAAAGTAATTAAACCAGATTCTAATACTGGTAGTAATATATCTTGTTTATCTTTATTTAATCTATGTATTTCATCCATTATAAGTATTATTCCATCATACATTTTAGCTTCTTCAATAACAACCATTAAATCTTTTTTATCATTAACTGTAGCATTTAGTATTCTATATTTCATATCAGTACTTTCTGCGATAACAGTTGCGATAGTTGTTTTACCAATACCTGGTTGACCATATAGTATCAT
This sequence comes from Bacilli bacterium, assembly GCA_017511805.1. Taxonomy (GTDB): domain Bacteria; phylum Bacillota_I; class Bacilli_A; order RF39; family UBA660; genus RUG13038. The sequence continues at coordinate 268,236 of JAFWJA010000015.1, read as the reverse complement.
TGAGAATACTTTTTTATTATTTATAAAATTTCTAATTGGTCCATTTTCACCGACTAAGTGTTCTTGTCCTATAATATCATCTATATTTTTAGGTCTAAGTTTTAACGCTAATGGTTCTTGCATAATAATCACCTACAAATATTATAACATTAATTGACTTATTATTTATAACGAATATAATAGTTTATTAGTTTTTATAGGTGTTTTATGAAAAAAGAAGAAAGAGTTAATATATATTTAGATATATTATTTAAAGATTTTAGAGATATTGCGAATAAAGGTATTAATAGATGTTTATTATCTACAAAATATTTAATGGGAACTTTAGATGTAGAACCATCTAGTAAAGGAGTACAAAGAGTAGAAATACCTAATAGTGTTTTATTAAATTGTTCTAGAGAAATAATTAATGATATAGATCCTGATTTAGTAGATAAATATAATTCTTTTGTAGATGAAAAGAATATAATAATTAAAAAAAGTGAAATATATGATTTATTTAAAGAACATAGGGCATATTACGATAGAAGTTATAAAAATGGTAAAACACCTAGAATAGTTATGTATAAACCCCCTGATTTTTATGCAGTTAGTATTTTAATTCATGAGTTTATGCATTCTACAAATACTAAAAGAATAGATAAAGAAAATCCATTAGATCAAAAAGATATTCTAAGAAATGAATTATCTGAATTTGTATCAATATATTTTGAAATGTACGCAAGAGAATATTTAATAAATATATTAAATGTAAATAATAATATGATAGATTTATCAGAAAGATTTATTAGTAATTATGAACTTGCGAATCATGATTTAGAAGAATGTATTTCATATGTTATATATGATAAATATGGTACTGTTAATTATGAAAACTATTTAACTATATTAGATGAATATAAAATACCTTTATTACCTAATAAAATGGATTATAATTCATCATTAAATAGATTTATTAAATCTACAAAAAAGATATATAATTCTATGATAGAATTTAGTACAATTGAAAAAGATGAAGATGGATATGACAAAGTTAGTGATTTATTACATAAATATTTAACTGCTAAAATAACAGAAGATAATTATGTAGCCTCAACTTTATTATATTTTAGTGTTAAAGATATACTAAGTAAAGAAGATATACTTAAATTTAATAAAGTACTAGGTGATGATACAAGTATAGAAGATAAGTTTTTAAATCCAGATTTTAATAAAGTAATAGAGTATTATAATAATCTATTAAATAATGAAGAATTAGATAATAAAATAGATAATTTTTTAAAGTCAGTATATGACGAAAAAGGTAAAATAAAAAAACTATAATATATAGTTTTTTTATTGTTTAAATATCTAATTTATGTTATATTATTTTGGCAGGTGATACTATGATTAATTTAAAAGAATTAAAGAAACACATTGTTATGAATATTAAACCAGAATGGTCTACACTAGAAAAAGTTAGATATGTATATATAGAATCAGGTAAATATTTACAAAAACATACTGAATTCTTTCTTACTGTAGATGAAAAACTAGGTGTTAGTAAATTATCTCCTAGAAAGTTAGATAAGATATATCAAGGTAGATTAAATTCTGAAGAATGGAATAAAATGGTATGTAAAACAGGAGCAGAATTTATTAAAGATGTACTTGATGTATTAGATATTAAATCATTTTTAGTAGAAACAGTAGAATATATGAAGATTAAGGGTATGAAAAATCATCTACATCATTTTACATTATGTATAAATGTAGATGGTAATAACATATTTGTAACACCAGCATCTGATTATCCTTATATAAAAAGAGGTATGTCTACTAAACACTTTGGTATAGATGTTCCATATATGATTAATGGAGAACAAATATATAAAGGGTTAGAAATAGATCATATAGTTTTAACTAAAGAAGAAATAAGAAAATTAGATGAAAAAATAGGTTATATTACTATTATACAAAAACCAGATAAAAAAGGTAAAGAAGAATATAGATCAGATTATATAGATGATTTAATAAAAAAAGAAAAGAATGCATATGTAGACTTTTTAGCGGAAAATACTAGTTTTTATCAAAGTATTATGCCAGATGATGAATCTAAAAGAGAATTTACATCATTTTCTGATCCAAAGAATAACTGGAACTTTATTATAGATAGAGTATGTAATAAAGTTGGTAAAAGAATATCACAAATAACTGGGAAAAAATATGATACAAAGCAATTTATTAGTAAAAATAAGATTAATGAATGGTGTGAAAAAGTAGAATCTATGTTTAATAAAGATGATTACAATCAAAATGAAGTATATTACGCTAATCCTAATCTTTTACTTAATAAAACTAGGGCTTTTTGTAATTCAATTGTATTATTTTATGACAAAATTATTAATAAAAAATGTACTGATAAAGATATAGAGTCATTTCATATTACATATTTTAGATTATTAAAAGAAATGGCAAGACACTTTATAGAAGATAAATTTGTAATAGAACCAAAAAATTATAATAAATATGTAAATAATACATATATTAATCATAAATTTGCTACTTTATTTCCAATATGGACTGATGCAAATAATGGACATACAACTAATTTTACAAACGAAGGATTCTCTGAACAAACTGAAATATTAAAAAGAACTATTGAATTAATGTTTCAAGAATTAAATTCAAAGAATTTATTAAAAACACCTGATAATTCATTTAAATATAGTCCTATATTTAAAAGAATAAATCTATATACTGCAAGAAAAAGAAATTCTAATGATTATATAGCATATATAGCAATAACAGATTCAGATACTCTAGGAACAACATCATCTTATTGGTATAAATATGATTTTAATGAGAATACTTTTGAAAAAACTCATTTATCTAAAATAATAATAGAATCTTCTGTACATGGTAAATATGAAGTTATAAGTAATAGATTAAAAAGAGAACTAGGAGATATAGAAGAAAAAACAGAAACAGGTATTATAAGAAAAAGAGAATTAATATTAAATTAAAAAATAGGAAGTTATCTTCCTATTTTTAATTTCTTTAATAAATCAGTATTTCCTTTTTTATCTAATTCAGTTCTAAATTGATTGTTAATCATATTAATATCTTCTTCACTAAGTGAAGTATCTTGTTCTTTTTTATTAACTTTATCTAAATAAGTACTAATAGTTTCAATAAAAGTATCATATTTTCTAGTTCTTTGTTTAACTGCATCTGTATCATATTTAGTTAATAAATTAAATAAACTTTGATAATTTGTTAATCTTTCAATTGATCTTGTGCCATCTTTATACATTATTAATATATAAGTAATATTCGCATCTTCATCTTCTGGTGAAGGTATATCAAATACATATATTCCATCAATAGATCCCTTTGTATTAATAAGAGATATGTTATCTATAGGCATAAAATCACCCCTCTTTTTTTGTTTGAGTTATTATAGTTCATTTTATTATTATTGTCAAATTATAGAAATAATTGTATAATTAAATAGTAGGTGTAATATGGAAATAATAAATGAAATTAATGATTATATAAACTATTTATCATTAGAAAGACAATTAAGTAATAATACTGTTGACGGTTATAAAAGAGATTTAATTGATTTTTATAAGTTTACTAATAAATCTTATAAAAAAGTAACTAAGAACGATGTAATTGATTATATTACTTATTTAAATAAGAAAATAGGGGCTAAAAGTATTAATAGACATATTGTTTCTATTAAGAACTATTTTAAGTTTTTAGAAAGAAATAATTTAATTAATACTAATCCTACTAATGATATAACAGGTCTTAAAACACCTAAAAAGATGCCTAGAGTATTATCGGAAGAAGATATAGATAAATTACTTAATATAGAGTTAAAAGATGCTTATTCATATAGAAATAAAGCTATGCTTGAATTAATGTATTCTTCAGGTCTAAGAGTATCTGAATTATTAGATTTAAGAATAAGTAATATAGATTTTAATATGAATCTAGTTAGAGTATTTGGTAAAGGTTCTAAAGAAAGAATAATACCAATGGATGATATCGCAACTAAGTATTTATATGAATATATAAATTTATATAGAAATACGTTACTAAGAAATAATGTAACAGACCTAGTTTTTATTAATTCTAGAGGTAATAAACTATCTAGACAAGGTTTCTTTAAGATATTAAGAGAAATAGCACTAGAACAAGGTATAAATAAAGAAATATCTCCTCATACATTAAGACATAGTTTTGCTACTCATTTACTTAATCATGGGGCAGATTTAAGATCTATACAGACAATGCTTGGACATGAAAATATAGAAACTACTCAAATATATACACATGTTTCTAATAATTATGTCAAACAAAATTATGAGGATGCTCATCCTAGAAGTTAGAGAGGTTTTTATGATAAAGAATATAATATTTGATTTTGGTAATGTAATAGGTAGATTTGATCATTTAGAATGTATTAAAAACTTTACTAATAATGAAGAAGAAATTAAGTTCCTAGATGAAAATGTAATTAATTCACCAGAATGGCTTAAATATGGTCATATGGACTCAGGTTTAGTTACATATGATGCTATTATTAAGCTTATTAATGATAGAACTAATAATATATATCCTGAACTAGTATCAAATCTAGTAAATAATTATTATAAGTATATAACTATATCTGATGATATAATAAATATTGTTAAAGAATTAAAAAATAAAGGTTATAACATATATTTACTTTCTAATACATCAGATCCAGTTATAAATGAATTTAAAGATCATGAAATATTTAAATACTTTGATGGATTTGTGTTATCATGTAAGATAAATATGTTAAAACCTAATAATGGTATATATGAATATATATTAAATAAATATAATTTAATACCAGAAGAATGTTTATTTATAGATGATAGAGAAGATAATATGGCTACCGCAAATAGATTTGGAATAAATGGTAGATATGTTAATAAAGATGATGTAGAAGATATTAAAAAAATATTAAAAGAATATAATATCTTGTAGGAGGAAAATATGTACGATGAAGATCTAGATATTGTAATTAAATATAAAGAAAAACAATATCTATTAGTTGATGAATTTGATTACAATAATGATAAAATATATCTTTTTTTAGGGGAATCAGATGAATTATATTGTAGTAAAGTAGATAATAAATATATTCCTATAGAAGATATAGAAAATGTTAATAAAATTATAAAATGTCTACATCTTGAAATGCCAGATTATTTTATGGGTCACTCTGATTTTATAGTTAGAAAACTCTTTGGTGTTAATCAGACTGATTTATTCAGTGAAGAGAAAAAGAAAAAATATATTGAATACTTTATTGACAAAATAAAAGAAGCAAATGAAACTGAGAAAAATATAGATGTTGAGTTGTGCCAAAAAAGATTAAATAGTGTTAATTATTATAGTTATAACGAACATAGTATTATAAACTTTTATCATCCTGGAACTAATTCTATTATATCTAATTCAGATGATATTCATGCTACTTTCCACGAAATGGTTCATGCATGTTCTGGAGCTAAATTTTTATTCAAATATTTTCCTAGATGGGCTTTATTCTTAATAGAAGGTATGACTGAAAGTTCTACTAGTAGAATATTATCTAAATATGAAGTGACACGTTCATTTGGACTAAATAAATTAAGATTTGATTTGCCAGAATTTGGTGGAGCTAGAGCATATGCTGGTTATGTAGCAATTATTAGACAAATGGAAGTGATATTAGGTTATCATGCAGAAGCATCTGTATTAAATGGTACTGGTAATTTTATAAGTGAATTTATATCAAAATATGGACTTAATTTTACTATAAAAATGGGGTATGGTTTAAAAAAAGATCTTCCTGATATAGAAAAAATACAAAATAATTTATTAATAAGATGTTTTACAATAGATTTTAAGAAACTAAAAACTAAAGAAGATGTTTTAGATTATATTATAAGATTAAGAAATATTTTTCAAGTTAGAGGAAAATCTCATGATGGTTCTGATTTATTTTATGAAAAATTCTATAAAGTTATGTTTAATAAATGTATAGAGTTATTGAAAGAAAAGAATATTGATGCATCATTTATGGATGAATATGTTGATAAGCCAAAAACAACATTCTTTGAACCATTTACTTTGGATGGATTATTATCTAATACTATAGATTCTATTAATAGTGCGTTATCTGATAAAAATGAAGAATTAACTAGTATGGATGATTTTACAATAAAATATAAATATGATGAATATAAAAATATTAAATCTTATGTATTTAGAAATGGAGTTCCTTTTTTAAAACTTGAATTTTATCCAAATCTTATTAGTACTTGTACAATGAATGGTGATATTATGGAAGATTTAAGTGAATATCAAGATTTAGATTTATCAAAATATAAAGAATTTATAGATCAATATTTGATTTCAAATAGAAAACAAAAGAAAAAGAAGGCAGTATAGGAGGATACTATGACATATATAGAAAAATATCAAGAATGGTTAAACTCTAGTTTTATTACTAAAAAAGAAAAAGAAGAATTATTAAATATGTCTAATAATGAAATAAAAGAAGCTTTTTCTTTAGATTTAGAATTTGGTACTGCAGGTATAAGAGGTATTATGGGTCTTGGTACTAATAGAATGAATAAATATACTATTTCTAAAGTAACAGAAGGACTAGCTAATTACTTAACTAAGAAGAAAAAGAATCCAGTAGTAGTAATCGCATATGATACTAGAAACAATTCTAAATCATACGCTAAAACAGCAGCTTTAATACTAAATTATCATGATATAAAAACATATATATTTAATGAAACAGCTTCAACTCCTGAACTTTCTTTTGCAGTAACATATCTAAAAGCAGATGCTGGTATAGTAATTACTTCTTCTCATAATGCATCTATATATAATGGTTATAAAGTATATAATAACAAAGGATCTCAAATAGTATCTCCAGAAGATACAGATATAATAAATGAAATTAATCAATTAACAGATCTATCTACTATAAAACAAGCTGAACTCGGTAACAAATTGTATAATATTTTAACAAGTGAAATAAGAAAAGAATTTATTGATGAGAACTGTAAAGTATTAATTAATAAGGACATAGTAGAAGAGTATTCAAAAGAAGTAAAAATAACTTATACACCATTACATGGTACTGGTATTAGAATAGCTCCTAAAATATTTAATAAATTTAAAGTACAAGTAAATTATGTTAAAGAACAGTTTACTGAAGATGGGGGGTTTCCATTTGCAAAAGAACCTAATCCAGAATATGAAGAAAACTATAATGGTGCACTTAAATACGCAAAAGAAAATAATTCAGATGTTATTATTGCATCAGATCCTGATTCAGATAGAATAGGGTTAATGATAAAAACAAATGATAAATATGAATTAATAAATGGTAATGTAATAGGAGCATTATTCGCGTACTATTTACTAGAAAATAAAAAGAATTTAAAAGATAAATATATAGTTAGAAGTATTGTTACATCTAATCTTATAGATAAAATAGCAAAATCTCATAATGTAGAAATAAAAGAATGTTTAACAGGATGTAAAAATATTGCTAATTTAAGAAATGAAGATACTAAAAACTATATATTTGGTTATGAAGAAAGTTTAGGTTATATGTTTGATATTAAAGTTAATGATAAGAATGCTTTTTCATCAATCATATTCTTAATAGAAATACTTTCTTATTTAAAGAGTATTGATAAAACTATATATGAATATATTAGTGAAATATATCAAAAATATGGATTCTATTATCATAAAACTATTTCTTTAGTATATGAAGGACTAGATGGAATGGATAAAATGAATGATATTATGTCTAACTTAAGAGATAATAATCTATTTGATGAAAAAGATAAGATAGATTATAAGAATAAAAGAGATAGATTAAAAACTAATGCTTTAAAATTTATATTAGATGATAATTCATATTTTATGGTAAGACCATCAGGAACAGAACCAAAAATTAAAATATATATTATTTCATTTGATACATCTATGAGTAAAGCTAAGAAAAGAGTAAATGAAATAGAAAAAATAATAAAAGAAAAAGTGAAGTAATTCACTTTTTTTATTTGAATAAATCATTTTGTAATTCATATATAGATTTTTGAGATTCTATCTCATGTTTTAATTCTTCAATACTAGGTAAATATAACCTATATTTTGACATAAATAATTGATTATTATCATTTAATATAGAATATTTAGCTATATCTTCATCTGTTTCAGAGCATAATACAATACCTAGAGTAGGATTATCATCATCGTTTTTCTTTAATTCATCAAATATTTTAATATACATATCCATTTGACCAACATCTTGATGGGTAATTTTACTTGTTTTTAAATCAATTAAAACAAAGCATTTTAATATATAGTTATAGAATACTAAATCTATATAATAATCATGATTACAAGTTTTTAATCTATATTGTCTACCTACAAAAGAGTATCCTTTTCCAAGTTCTAACATAAATCGTTGAAGATTATTTATAATATTTGATTCTAAAGTTGACTCATTAAAACTTCTCGTATCAGGTAAGCTTAAAAATTCAGTTATCATAGGATTTTTAATAAATTCCAGTTTTAATAATTCTTTATTATCTTTATGTTTATCTTTTATTCCAGTTTTTAAAACTCTATAATAATACTGAGTATGTATATTTCTTTCAAGTGTTTTAACACTCCATGTCTCATTAAAAGCTTCTTTTTCATACCAATCTCTTTCCTCTTTACTTTCTATTTTTACTAGTAATCTATAATGCGACCATGTCAATAAATTGTCAAATTTTCCACACACCGTGTGGAAAATCTTGGGATATTCTTCATAAAAAGATAGAAAAGCATACAGATTTGTTTTATTAAATCCACTACCATATTTATTAGTTAGACTATTTGATAAATTAATTATTACTTCTTCGCCATATTTAGCTCTTTTTTTTTCATTTAATTCTTCTTCATATATTCTTTTACCCAATAACCAATTTCTAATAAGTAAATTTATATTTATTAATCTATAAGTATCATTTCTAGTTTCTTCAATAATCTTACAAGAATCATTAAATATGTCATTACTTAAATAGTTTTTATTAATTAGTTCATTATAATCCATAATATACCAGATGTATAAAAAGTGTCAGAATTTAGACGCGACGTGTCTAAAATCATATAATTCTTTTCATTAACAACTTTTTCTCCTTTCTAAATGTGAATTATAATATCTATAAATATATAAGTAAAATGACAAAAATGATGAATTATTACTAGTAAAAGTACATATAATTTAATTATTGATTTAATAAAAATTGATACATTATAAATAATAAATATCAATAATTTAATTATTTACTATTTTTATATTTTTTTATATAATATGATTCGCGGGAGAAAAGTTTATATGAATTATCAAGATAAATTGTTAAATACATTTGGTGATAATAATTACAATTATATAATTAGTAAACATAATGATGTTATTACTAAATTAAGTAATGATAATCATATAGATGAGTTTATAAAATTATATAATTCTTATAGTGAGAATTTAGATTTTCTAAATTCTTTTTATGCTGCTGTAAGAGTTATATTTAAGAATCATTATCAATATACTGAAAAAGTAATTAATAATAGAATTACTAGAGTAGTACCTAGTTATTTTTCTTCTATGAATTTTGTAATTAAATCTGAAATATTACATTATGAAGATATAGAAAAGATATCTATGAATAATATTATGTATTCTAATAGAGATGAAATAATAATAGATAAAATTGGTTTAGATAATATTATGAGATTTGAAAAAGAAACTGGTTATTTTTCTAAAGAAATACATATGGGTTTTACTATACATAAATTTTTTAGTATGTTTTTAAATTATATTAATAATAATCAATATAAATTAAGTAATAGAATACCTAGTTATGAAGAGTTTTTAGATATAATGGAAGATTATTTTATATTCTTAAAAAGAAATAAAGAAAACGGTGTATATCTTGATATACAAGAATTTCCTATATCCTTTAAAAAGAAATATAAAGATCTATTTATAGATGAAGAAGCAGATGAAGAATATAGATTAAGATTTTATTTAGGAGAATTAGATTTAAGTTATATTAAAGATAATTTAGGCGTTATATCATATATAAAAGATAAAACAATAGAGAATGTATTATTTGATAATATAAGTATTATAAATAATAATACTAAGTATAGTTTTTATAATATATATTCTATAAAGTTTGGTAATGAAGCATTAATAGAGTTAATAACTTCTTTCGCAGATTTATTAACTTTATTAAATAATAAAAATATAGATTTTAATTTAGATAAAGAAGCATTTGATAAACAAATTAGAGATATTATTTATACTGAATTAAAGAGTAGTAAAATTAAATATGATTTTTTAGCTAATTCTAACTCATTTAACGCTATTTTATTTAAAGGAGAACATAATGATCTATTTCTAGATGAAGATGCTCCAAATGACCTTAAAAATGCCTTTTATGATGGATTATCATTTAAATATATTTCTAATAATAGAAGATATATAAAATATATTAAAAATAAAGATTATATTACATCAATAATTAAGAAAGAAGATATTAGAGCAAAAGAATTTTTTGATATATTAAAAGATGATGCATTTAGATTAATATTAAATAATCCAGATACTATTAGTAAAGCATTAAAAGAAGATGAATTAAATAATTTATGTTTTTGGTATTTAAAAACCGGTAGAACATTTATACCAGAATATGAAGTTATTAAGTTCTTTGATACTAAAGAAGCAGATAGATTTATTATTAATAAAAATAAATGGAAAAGTTTATTAAAATCATTATCATTTAGAGAAGATGGTAATAGAGAAGTATTAATAAGACTAGCATATTTATTTGGAGTATTTCATGATGATGATCAAGGTTATAATAAATTAAAAGAATTAATATTAGGTGTACCTAAACATATTTATAAAAAAGATTCTATATTTATAACATCATTTTCTGAATGTTTAGATGATTCTAGAATACAAAAAATTAAGAAATCATTAATAAAAGAAGGATTTAACATTACTCAAGATGATTTTATATATGATTTATATAAAGAGAATAAAGATGGTTCTTATACTTTAATGATAAATATGCAAGAATATCCTAAATCTAACTTATTATTAAGAGATCTAATGGAAGAGTGTGAACTTTCAAATGTATTAACACCATCTATATGTAATGACTTATTTTATAACTTTAAATTATCCTATAATAAAGAATTTAAAGACTTATTTTCACATAATATAAGAGAAATAATAAAAGATAATGTATGTAGATATTATATATCTATTATTCAAAGAAAATTTGATGAAATAAAGAAGTTTCATAGCAATAGAAAACTTACATTAGAAATGTGTATTAACTATGTTAGAAATAATAGTCTAGAAAATGTAGGCATAGGTAATGAAATACTAGCTGATCATTTATCTAAACTAGGTTTTAGTCAAGAAAAATATGATGAATTACAAGCAATATATAATATAGGTAAACAAAGAATATTTAGTAGTATACCAAGAGTAACAGGTAAAGTAGGTAATTATAGATATGAAATGGTTAGACTAGATTGTGTTTTACCATTAATAGTAGGGGAATTAATTCCTTGTTGCCAAAGATTAGGTCAATTAGGTGAAACATGTATGATACATAGTATGCTTGATAAAAATGGTAGATTATTTGTAGTATTTGATGAAAATAATAATCTAATAAGTGAATCATGGGTATGGAGAAATAAAGATGTTTTATGTTTTGATAATATTGAAGTTCCAACTTCTATATTAGTAGAACATGGTTATAAAAAAGCATTCTTTGATAGAGGAATGAGAACTAGTTTTGGAGATAAATTACTAGAAGTATATTTAGAAGCATCTAAAGATATATATTTAACTGATAAAGAAAAATATGATGAATTACTTGAAACTGGTCAAATAACTAAAGAACAATATGAAGATTTAGTTTTAAAGAAAATAACTATAGGAGATGGTTATAGTAGTATTCAAGGATCACTTCAAGCTAATTTAAATAAAGATTTATTTCCAGAAAAACCATTAACATTTGTTAATCCAATTACTAAAGATAATTTCTTATATATTAGAGATTCTAGAACACAATATCTAGTTCTAAATAGAAAAGAGAAGAAGTCAACTAATAAAACATTACATGTATATCATGATGACTTTAAAATAATAGATAAAAATATATCTGAATTAGAAATATTTAAAATAAAAAGAGAAGAACAAGCATTTAGAGAAAATTCAATATTACTATATACTAATACTGAATCAAAACAGTTCTTTAAAGACTTAAATAATATATATAATTCGAGTAATATAAAAATTATGTCTCATGCATGTTTTACTATAATATATGAACAAACAGACATAATAAAAATAAAAGATATATTCTATAACAAGGACATAGATCAAAAAACAATATCTAAATTCCTTAAACTAGCACTCCTTCAACTAAAACAAATTGCTAACATCAAGTTAGAAGACAACGTAAAACAAGTTCTATCTAATATAACTAAGACTAAAAAATTAAAATATGTTACAAATTAAAAAGGAATAATTTAAAAATTATTCCTTTATTTTTGCATTTGTTCTTATAAGAATTGATTTAGTTACTTGTTTAGACATACCTATTAAACTATGCCAATCTTGAGAATAGTTTTTAATTTTTCCAATATTTACTTCTGTTATTCTATATTTTGCTCTAAATACATCTATTAAAATACCGATATCAACACCGTAATTCTTATCTAATACTAAATTTTTAAATACTTCTTTCTTGCCAGCTATAATTCCACTTAATGGTTGTGAAAATTTACTTAGTTTAGGGAAAGTTAATTCAAGTAATGGTCTTGCTACTAATTCTGTAACACGACCACCAGATCTAGTAAAAGTACCTTTAACAAAATCAGCTTCATCTTTAACTATTGGTTTAATTAAAGATTTTAGGAAACCAATCTTGTAATTACATATATCACCATCTAAGAATAGATATATGTCACCACTAGCGACCTTAATCCCTTTTTCCATTGCATATCCTTTTCCTTGTCTTTTACAAAAGAAAGTTTTAGCACCATTTTCATTAGCAATTAATGAAGTATTATCACTAGAATTATTATCAACAACTATTATTTCATCAGCTATTTTGCTTCTTTTTACCATAGTTATTACTTTAGCAATGAATTTTTCTTCATTATATGCTGGTATAATAACACTAACTTTCATATTTTCCCTCATTTCAAATGGTATTTTATATTAAAATTTTTAAAAAAGCAATACCTAAAATGAAAAATTTTTTCGTGGTATTTTTTACCCTTATTTTATAAAGGAATTCTTAATGTTTGACTAGTTCATATTTTGTAGTATAATGTGTGTATGAGGTGATAAATACTATGAAGAAAATTGTTTTATTTAATAAAACTATTATGAGTGGGGGAATTGAAAAATGTATAGAGAATTTAGTTAAGAATTTACATGATAAATATGAATTTGAAGTATATTATTTTGATGATACTATAGTAGACCCAAATGTAGTTAATTTAATATCTAAATACGCTAAAGTAAGTAAAATAGAAGATGATATGGATATTAAATGTGATATATGTGTATGGTGTTATTTATATTTTGATTATTATAAATATAAAAATATAATAAAAGCAGATAAATATTATAGTTGGATTCATAGTATGCCTAGAATATTACCTGATTGTCTATTAGATAATGAAGACTTTGTTAATGATACTGATAAATTTATATGTGTTAGTGAAGCTGTTAAGAATCATTTAGATATAGCAAAAGAAGGTATTGTTATACATAATTTTATTAATGATAATATAGTAGAACTAGCAAATGAAAATAATCCTTTAAAAGATGTACCAAATAATGTATTAAAACTATGCGTAGTATCACGTATAAGCTCTGGTAAAGGATTTGAAAGACTATTATTATTAGTAAAGGAATTAGAGGCTAAAAAGGTGCCTTATATACTAAATGTAGTAGGTAGAGGAAGAAAGAAAGAACAAGAATATAAAAGTTACTTTACAGGATATGAAAGAGTTGTATTTGTAGGATATAAAGATAATCCATATCCATATGTTAAATATAGTGATTATTTAGTTCAATTAAGTGATGATGAATCATGGTGTAATAGTATTACAGAAGCTAAAGTATTAGATGTACCAGTAGTAGTAACTAACTTTGAAAGTGCTTATGAACAAGTAGAAGATGGAGTAAATGGAATACTAGTAGATTTAAATAATAACAATTACTCTAAAACAATTGAAGAAATGTTAGATTTTAAGAATATATTAAAAGACAATTTAAAAGATTTTAAATATAATCTAGAAATAGATAAATGGGAAGAAATATTTGAATAATATTTCTTTTTTTATCCTAGAATTAGGGGAATTTCCTTCCATACAGAGAATATAAAGTATGAAGGGAGGTGAACTCATGAACATTAATTCAACTATAAAAGTAAATAATTTAGATATAAAAATTATTAGAATTAATAATATAGAATATATTTCATTAACGGATTTAGCTAGATATGCTGATAAAAATGAACCTAGGCTTCCTATAAGGGATTGGATGAGAAACAAAGAAGTCATTTCATATTTAGGATTATGGGAAAATATAAATAATCCAAATTTTAACAGGGGCGAATTCGCTCCGTTTAAAAATGAAGCGGGAAGTAATACATTTAAAATGTCACCATCTAAATGGATTAAGAATACTAACGCTATTGGAATAATATCTAAATCTGGAAGATATGATAGTGGTACATTTGCTCATCCAGACATTGCTTTTGAATTTGCAAGTTGGTTATCACCTGAATTTAAACTATATCTAATACAAGAATTTCAAAGATTAAAGAAAAATGAAGCATATCAAAATAAAATAGAATGGAGTGCAAATAGAACACTTGCAAAAGTTAATTATTTGATACATACAGATGCAATTAAAAACTACATAGTACCTACATTAACAGATAAACAACTACATTTTGTATATGCAGAAGAAGCAGATGTAATAAACGTAGCATTATTTGGTATGACTGCAAAAGAATGGAGAGATAATAATCCAGATCTAGCTAAAACAGGAAATATAAGAGATTATACAGACCTAATTCACTTAATAATACTAAATAACCTAGAAATAACTAATTCAGTTCTAATTAAAGATAATATATCTCAAAAAGAAAGATTAATAAGATTAAATGAATCAGCAAGAAATCAAATGAATTTATTATGTAATAATAAAAATATTGATTTACTTGCATATAAAGATAATTATTAATTTTTTTTATTTGACTACAGTTTTATTATTTGCTACTATTCTAATGGTAGGTGATTTTCATGAATGATGAAATAAAAACAATTAAAAGTCATATACCTGAAGATATGAATTTGATAAAAAAACAAGAAATAATAGATGAAAAATGTCCTAAATGTGGTAGCAATTTAGTATTAAGAATAGGAAAAAGAGGAGATATAGTAGCGTGTTTTAATTATCCTGAATGTAAATATATCTATTTAAAAGAAAATAACATAAAAGAAAATAGTGATGAATTAATAGAACACTATTCATCTAGATTTAAAAAAGGAAAAAGAGGAGATATAGAAGAAGATGTAAGATCAGCATGGGAATCTAATATAATAAGAGTATTTGAATATCAAAATATTAAATATAAATATGAACGCGAAGCATTTAGATTATTTCCAAATTCTAAATATAGATTTGCTTCACCTTCATATTTACCAGATTTTATATTAGAAGATGGCACTATAATAGAAGTAAAAGGTCATTTAAATTATAGAAGTCTTCATAATTTAAAAAGATTTAAAGAACTATATCCAAAAGAAATAATAAAAATAATAGATAATGATATATATTCATTAATAGAGAAAAAATATAAAGATAAAATTGATAATTGGGAAGATAGTAAACCCACTAAATTAGAATATATAGATATAGTAGGTATTAATATAAAAGAAAGAATACCATTTGTTAATAAACTAAATATAAATGATGAACTAATACTAATAAGAGAAAAAGATAATAAATATGATAATAATGCCATTAAAGTAACTGATATAAATAATAATCATATTGGATACGTAGATAGCTTTTATGCCTGCTATTTAGCTCCTAAAATAGACTTAGGTATAAATTATAGAGTTAAACTAATAGAAAAGAAAGATGGGGCATTAAAATGCTCTATAGAACCAACTAATCTGGATGATATAAATATAACAGATTTTTATGAATTATTATAAAGGAGATAAATATGAAAGATAATCCATTTCAAGGTAAAATAGATATAGGTCCACTTATAGATGAATTACTAGATATTCAGTATGATATTTGTTCTAAAACTTATTTAGAAAAATATCCAATGGATAATGAAATAATTGAAGAATTAAGAAAATATTCAAAAGATTTTAGAAACAAAGTATTAGAAGAAGCAATAAATAAAAAAATTAGAATAAAAGATACAAGTAAATATAACGAAAAGTAAATGTAAATTTACTTTTTTTATGTAAAAAATAACAAATATGATATAATACAAGCAAATAGAGGTGGTTTTAATGATTAAAAGTGTTAAAATAAATGGATTAAGAGGATTTGGTGAAGAAAACAATATAAGTTTCTCGTTGCCTAATGGTAAGTTAGGTAGTGGATTGAATTTTATTGTTGGTCCTAATAATACTGGGAAAACTACTATAATTGAAGCTCTAAGATTACATAATATTGACAATAATTATTTTGGAACTATTACTTTTTCTGAAGGCAAAAGAAATAAAAATAATAATAGTATTATAAATATAGAATTTGTAGATGAAAATGATGATGTTTCTATTATCAGAACATTACCTGAAGGAGGAAGTTCCACAGAAACTATTAATTGTAATAAAGATGATATTGCATATTGTTTAAGTTCAAGGAGGTACTCTGATTATTATATGAATTCAAATTCAAATTTTGATAGAAATTCATTTTCAATAAGCCATATAGTAAATACAAAAAATAGAACTTCAACCATAATGAATTATGAATCTAGAATTTTTGATTGGCAAAAAAATAAGAATAAATTTGATAAAATATTAAAAGATATATTAGGGAAAGATTTTGATTGGACAATAGAGCAAGAAGATAATGGTAATTATTATATTAAAGTCTTATTTAATAATAAAACAATTTCGCACACTAGAGAAGGAATGGGAGATGGATATTGGAGTATTTTTACAATAGTTGATACTCTATATGATTTTGAAGAAAATAAAACAATAATAATTGATGAACCAGAATTGTCATTGCATCCTTCTTTACAAAAAAAAGTAATAAATTATTTAGAAGATTATTCAAAGACAAGACAAATAATTATTGCTACTCACTCTCCATATTTTATATCAATAAAAGCATTAATAAATGGTGGCAATTTAATAAGAACGTTTAAAGATGAAAAGTATAACATACATACTGGAAGTATAGATGAACTTGACAGAAAATTTTTTGATGAAGTAAGTAAAGATATTAATTCACCACATGTATTTGGACTTGATGGGAGAGAATTATTCTTTTTAACAGATCACATTACTATTACAGAAGGCCAAGAAGATGTGGTCATAATATCAAAACTTTGTAATGATTTAAATATAACAACTAATTTCAATTTATTTGGTTGGGGAGCAGGCGGATATGCAAAAATCAAAAAAGTATTACACTTATTACAAAATCTAAAATTTAGAAAAGTAACTGCAATATATGACGGTGATCAAAAAAAAGAATTTTTAGAAGTAAAAGAATCTTATCCAAATTATAACTTTATAATTCTTCCAAAAGATGATATTAGAGACAAAAATGAGAAAAATAATAAAGCTAAAGAAGGAATTACTTTTGAAAATGGAAGAATAAAAATGGAATATAAAGATTACTTCATTAATTTAATGAAATCAATAAATGAATATAATAAATCTATTGAAAATTTATAAAAATTACAATTTATATCTATAAAATGTCGAATATTGTCAAAAAATGTTTGACATTTTTTATTTTATTTATATAATAAATAGCACTTTATAAAAACATTTATTTATTGGGGGATTTGTTATGAATGGAGAGGCAGTTGTTTTAGAACACACTGAAACAAAATCTATATCTTTGATTATTTATAAAATAATAAAAAGACTATTTGATATTATTTGTTCTTTAGTTGGATTAGTATTTATAATACCAATAGCAATAATAATTAAAATATGTTATATGTGTACTGGAGATTTTTCAAGTATATTCTATACTCAAAAAAGAGTAGGAAAGAATGGTAAAGCATTTAGACTATTTAAATTTAGATCAATGGTTAAAAATGCTGATAAGAAATTAGAAGTTTATTTAAATGAAAACAAAGAAGCTAAAAAAGAATGGGATAAATATCAAAAACTATCTAATGACCCTAGAATTACTAAAGTAGGAAGAATCATTAGAAAACTATCTATTGATGAAGTGCCTCAATTTATAAATGTATTAAAAGGTGATATGTCTATGATTGGACCAAGACCATTAATTATTGGAGAACTAGATGCTCATAATGGTGATCATTCAATATATGAAGCTGTTAAACCAGGAATTACTGGTTGGTGGGCTTGCAATGGTAGATCTGATGTTGAAGAATATGATGAAAGGTTAAAACTAGAATACTACTATATTCAACATAGAGGAATAAAAATGGATATTAAATGTATTTTTAAAACTATAACATCTGTACTTTCAAGTAAGGGTGCTAAATAAACAGGGGTAAAATTTTAACATAAAAAAAACTTCAAAACACAAAGACTATGCATACCCTCATAGTCTTTTGTTACGTAAAGGAGGTATAATAATATGAAGAAAAAAGACCCAATTAGAATAGCTCAAATTATGGGTAAATGGTTAGGTGGTGGAGTTGAATCTGTTGTAATGAATTATTATAGACATATAGATAGAAATAAAATACAATTTGATTTTATTTGTGATGATGATTCAACTAATATTCCATATGAAGAAATAGAGAAACTTGGAGGAAGAGTAATATTAATACCTCCATATCAAAAAGTATTTAAATACCATAAAGAGCTTAAAAAAATATTAAAAGAAGGAAATTATAAGATAGTTCATTCGCATATTAATACTTTATCTGTATTTAGTTTATGGGCTGCTAAAAGTGCTAAAGTACCTGTAAGAATTGCTCATAGTCATTCTACAACTAATAAAAAAGAAAAAAAGAAAAATTTATTAAAACAATTATTTAAACCTTTTAGCAAATTATTTGCAACAGATTATTTTTGTTGTTCAGAATTATCTGGTCGTTGGTTATTTGGAAATAAGACTTATGATAAAGGTAAAGTATTTTTATTGAATAATGCGATAGACTTAAATAAATTTAAATATGATTCGAAACTAGGTATGAAGAAAAGAAAAGAATTAAAAATTAATAAGGATACTCTAGTAATAGGTCATATAGGAAGATTTGTAGAACAAAAAAATCATAGATTTCTAATTGATATATTTAATGAAATACATAAAAAAGAAAAAGACTCAATACTATTACTAGCTGGGCAAGGACCATTAATAGATGAAATAAAGAAAAAAGTAGAAGATCTAAATTTAAATAATTCAGTTAGATTTCTTGGTCAAAGAAATGATGCTAATGAATTATATCAAGTATTTGATGTATTTTTATTACCATCTTTATACGAAGGACTACCTGTAGTTGGAGTTGAGGCACAATCATCTGGAAATTTATGTTATTTATCTAATGATATGACAAAAGAAACCAAAGTAATGGATTCTACTAAGTTCATGTCTATTGATCAATCAGCAGAAGAATGGTGTAATAATATATTGAAAGACTTAATTAATTACAAAAAATATGATACAGAACACGAAATATCAAAATATGGTTTCAATATTGAGAAAGAAGCAAATAATTTAGAAAATAAATATAGTGAAATAATAATTTTTGAAAGGAGTAATTAATAATTATGGGTAATAAAACTAAAATCACAATTACAAATGCATATACTTGGTATAATAAAGGAGATGCTGGAATATTACTTGCTACAATAGATATACTAAAAAAAATATATAAAAATGTTGAATTTAATATTCTGTCATTTACTCCGAAAATAGATGAAAAAAAGTATTGTAAAGATCCTTGTATAAATAAAGTCTACAGTAATATATTAAATCCTTATCCATATAAAAAAGGGAAAATTGGCAGAATGTTTGCTATTATTAAACTTTTTATAAGGTTAATAATATTACATATAAGATTAAAAGTTTGTAAGTCAAAGACTATAGATAAAATAGACAGTCTTAGAGTATTAAGAGACTCAGATATTATTATTGTTTGTGGAGGCGGATTTCTAGGAGGAAAAAAATACGAAAGTATAATGCATCTTTATCAAATCTATATAGATACATTATTTGCTAAACCGGTTTATATTATGGGAACAAGTATTGAACCTATAAAGAAAAAAACAATAAAGTTTTTGACTGAAAGAATATTAAAAAAAGTAGATTTTGTTTTTGCAAGAGAAAGAATAACATATAATTATTTAAGTAGTTTTTTACAAAAAAACAAATATGAGCTTATTCCTGATATGGCATTTGCATTAAAACCTCAAGATATTAAAATAGATTTTATTGACAATTTAACAAAAGATAACAATATTCTTTTTGGAATAACTGTTAGAAATTGGAATTTTCCTTATTCAAAAAACAAAAAAGAAGCAATGAATAATTATATAAAAAGTATAGTTGACTTAATGATTAAAGAATTTAAAATAAGAAAATGTAAATTCATTTTTATACCCCAAGTAACTGTATATACAGGAGACGATACAATAATTGCTAAAAAAATCAAAAATCTATTGCCTAAAAAAAATAGAAACAATTTTATAATTAGAAGTGATGACTGGTCTCCTAATGAAATAAAATCAGTAATAGGCAAAATGAATTTTTTTATTGGAACAAGAATGCATTCGAACATATTTGCAACTAGTATGTGTATTCCAACAACTGCCATTGCATATGAGAAAAAAACTAATGGAATTATGGAAACTGTGGGACTAGAAGATTATATTGTAGAAATTGATCAAATTAATTCCAACATTTTATTAGAAAAAATAGAAAATATGATCAAAAATGAAAAACAGATTAGATTAAAATTAAATAACAGGATAATTGAAATAAATAAAGAAATTCAATCTAAAATAGAAAAGGTTGTGAAATAATGAAAACTATTTTTGTATTTGATACCATTCTATTAAAAGATTCACATAATGATTATTATGCCCAAACATTAACTTATGATTTTTTTAAAGAAAGATATCTAAATATTTGTGATGAAATAATTGTAACTACAAGATATAAAAAAATATCAAATTTTACAAATCAGAATAAAGGATATAAAAAAACTAATGGTAAAAAAATTTCTGTTAAGCCTATAATGTCATATTCTGATATACCTGATATCAT
The DNA here is from genome assembly GCA_017511805.1 of Bacilli bacterium. Lineage (GTDB taxonomy): Bacteria > Bacillota_I > Bacilli_A > RF39 > UBA660 > RUG13038. The sequence goes on along the minus strand of JAFWJA010000015.1, from coordinate 246,632 downwards.
AAAAAAACATAAAAGAATTGTAAAAGAAATGGATGAAATAGTTAAGAATAGCGATAATTTAATAATAAGACTTCCAAGTGTTTTAGGATTAATTGCTTGTAAAAGTGCTATCAAATATAACAAAAAATATATTATAGAAATGGTTGCTTGTGCATGGGATGGATATATGAATCATGCTAGATTTGGAGGCAAATTAATTGCTCCAATTATGTATATCAAAACAAAATCAGCAATTAAAAAAGCTCCTAACGTTATATATGTTACTAACAAATTTCTACAAAAAAGATATCCAAATAAAAATAATAATATAGGCTGTACAGATACATTAATAATCGATAAAAATGAAAAATATGAAAAAAATAGAATCAAACAACTAGATAAATGTAATATTAAAAAAATGAATATTGTTACAGTGGCTTCGGTACAATTAAAATATAAAGGGCAAGAATATGTTATGAAGGCAATAAAAGAATTAAAAAATGAGGGATATAATCTAAATTATTATTTAATTGGTGGAGGAGATAATAATAGGTTAATTAAATTTGTTGACAAATACGATTTAAAAGATAATGTACATTTTCTTGGTTCTAAATCTCATAATGAAGTTTTTGAATTATTAGGAAAAATGCATTTATATATTCAACCAAGCTTACAAGAGGGTTTGCCTAGAGCTGTAGTTGAAGCTATGAGTCTAGGTTTACCAATAATTGGTTCAAATGCAGGTGGAATTCCAGAAATAATTGAAGAAAAATGTATTTTTAAAAAGAAAAATGTAAAACAACTAAAAAATAGAGTTATTAATCTGAAAAATCAAGATTTAATTGATCAATCTATCAGAAATTTTTATTATTCGAAACAATTTACACCAAAAAAAATTGATAGAATAAGAAAAGAATTTTATTCAAATGTATTTAAAGGTAGTGAATAATATGAAAGAAAAAATTAGTATAATTATACCAGTTTATAATGTTGAAAAATATTTAAAAAAATGTTTGGATAGCGTTTTAAATCAAACATATAAGAATTTTGAAGTTATATGTATAAATGATGGTTCAACAGATAATAGTTTAAATATATTATCTAAATATGCTAAAAAAGATAAAAGAATCAAGTATTTTTCAAGATCAAATAAAGGCCTTTTATATACAAGGCTAGATGGAATAAAAAAATCTAATGGAAAATATATTATATTTTTAGATTCTGATGATTGGATTGATAAAGATTATGTTGAGGTTCTTTATAAAAATATAACTATAGATAAAATGGATTTAACACGCTGTAATATGCGTATTGTAAAAAATGAAAAAGAAATTATAAAGTATAAAAAGGATTTTGATAATTCAGAAATTAATATTAATACTTTATATAAAGAAATATGTAGAAATTATAAGTATAATAATGCTGTAAGACAAATATTTAGAAGGGCATCAATAATTAATGATATAAATAATATAAATACAAAAATAGCACTAGGAGAGGACTTAGAATTCAATTTAAATCTATACAAAAATATAAATAGAATAAGAACAATTGATTATTACGGTTATAATTATAGATATAATCAAAATAGTATAACAAAAAATATTAAAATCGAAAGATTATTAAAAAATATTCAAGATACTATCGATGTATATTATGACCTCGTAATATTTACACAAAAAAACAATGAAAATGATTATCAAGTATCATTAGTTAGAATGATAGAACTAGTAGTTAATCATTTTATTAGATTATCCTTTGCAGATGCTATTAATTTTAAAACATACAAAAATTATATTAATCAATATATGGATAATAAAAAAATATCATTTATGTTAAATCAAATAGAATATGATAGTTTAAGTCTAATTAAGAATAAAAAGAAAACTTTTATAAAAATGATATATAAAAATAAAATTAATAAATTTTGCTTGACTGTCATTTTATTTTATAAACCTCTATATAGAATACTAAAAAGGAGGAACAAATCATGATAAATAAAAAAGAACTTGGTATTAATGTACTTTTTTCTGTTTTATACACAATAATGATGGTAATTAATTATTTTTTGTGTGATTTGATATCTCAAATTGTATTATTAGTATTTACATATTTACTTTTTTTGGTTTATTGTAAAAAGAAATTAAAAAGTTTGAATTTAATGCTTAGTTCGCCAGCTTTTATATATGCCTCAGTTTTTATTCCTTATGTACTATTTGCAATCGTAGTCTTTATTGTTAATCATTATCAACCTGTAATTCACTATTATAAAATAAATACAGAAACAATGACCAATACTACTACTTTCTATATTTATATTTATCTTATTACTTTGATATTATTGACCATTTCAAATCAAATAAAAAGTTTAAACATTAAAGATGGAATATCTGTAAAGTTTTCAAAATTAAAATCATTTTTCAATAAGATAAATATATTAGACGTAATTATAGTGTTTTTTTCTATATATAATTTATATAAAGTTCTTTCATTTGGGAATTTCTTATCTTTAACCACCTTGCAAAAAAGAGAAATAACAAATAGTGAAGTTAGTCATTATGTAAATCTTATTGTAATGATATATTCATTATTATTAACATGTTATTATATAAATAATAATTATGAAAAAAAGAAACTAATGATTTTCAGAATAATTTTTACAATATTATATTGGATCATATATATCACATGCGAAAGAAGAATAATAGTTACATTTTTATTAGGTTTTATTATTCTTTATGCTGCAAGACTAGTAAAGATAAAATTAAAAAATGTATTGATTTTTATTCTTTCAGTAATTGCTTTACTTCTAAGTGCATCTATAAGAGGAAATGTTACATTAAATAATCATAAAACTGAGGATGTAGTTTTTATGTCACTAGGAGAATTCTATTTAACATATTCAATATCTAATTATTATGTTGAACAAATTAATAATATAGATTATGAATATGGTAAAACATATGTTGTTTCGTCTTTCTATAGTTTGTTTCCTAGCTTTTTAGTTAGTAATAAACCTGAAGGATTGGCGAATAAATTTGAAAAAGACCATAATTTAAATGTTGGTTTTTCATTTAATCCAGTTTCAGAAGGAATTATAAATTTTGGAAAATATGCTATAATAAGCGTTCCATTTTTAATATTCTTGATAATTATAATTTCAAATAAAATATATAAGTTTAATGTTTTAATGCCAATAATTATTTCAATGTTTTCTATAGATTTTTATAGAGGGCAGTTTTCTAATTTTTTCTTTGATTCAATTTACTGTTTTGTAATTTTATTCCTTATTTTCAATATAAATCACACATCTAAGTATAGAAAAAAGGAGGTACAATAATGTCAAGAATTTCAAAAAGTATTAAAAATGTAACCTATGCTTTTGTTGGCCAAATATTTGCCTTGATTATAAGTTTCTTTTCAAGAATAATATTTATAAAAATTCTTGGCGCTGAATATCTAGGAATTAATGGATTGTTTACAAATATATTAACAATGCTTTCTTTGGCTGAGTTAGGTATAGGTGAAGCAATTACGTTTAGTTTATATAAGCCATTAAAAGAAAAAAATATTAAAAATTGTACAATGCTAATGCAATTATATAAAAAAGTATATTATATAATTGGCATTGTAATATTCTTAATTGGAATATTATTTACTCCTTTTTTAGAATATTTTATTGGGGAAATGCCAGATATTAGTAATATATACTTTATATTTATTTTATTTGTTATTAACTCATCTGTGTCTTATTTTTTTTCATATAAAAGGAATCTAATAATTGCAGATCAAAATAGATATATTGCCACGCTTTATCGCTATAGTATTTATTTCATTATGAATGTTTTTCAGATAATATATTTATTACTATTTAACGATTATATAGGCTTTTTATTAATCCAAATTATATCAACTATTGTAGAGAATTTGTTGATTTCAAAAAAAGCAAATAAAATGTACCCTTACTTGAAAAATAAAGAAAAAATAAGATTAAATGAAGAATATAAAAAAACAATTAAAAACAATACTAAAGCTATGATGATGCATAAAGTAGGTAGTGCAATTGTAATATCAACAGATAATATTTTATTATCAAAACTGGTTAATTTAGTAGCTGTAGGAATTTATTCGAATTATTATTTAGTTATTAATGCTCTTCATACTATTTTTTCACAAATATTTACATCATTAACAGCAAGTGTAGGAAATTTGTGTGTGAGTGAAAAAAAAGAGAAACAAGAATCTATTTTTAAAAAAACGAATTTTTTGAACTTTTGGATTTATTCAATAGCAACAACTTCATTAATATGTTTATTTAATCATTTAATTATTTTGTGGGTAGGAGAGAAATATTTGTTTGATTTTTATACTGTCTGTTTACTAGGTATAAATTTTTACATAACTGGAATGAGAAAATCAGTATCTGTATTTAGAGAAGCGTCTGGATTATTTTATATAGATAGATGGAAGGCAATTGTTGAAGCAATTGTTAATCTGGTATTTTCAGTTATATTTGCATTAAAATTTGGTGCTTTTGGAGTCTTTTTAGGTACTTTTATAAGTTCAATAACTGTATGTGTATGGGTAGAACCATTTGTATTATATAAATATGGATTTAATAAAAACTTTAAATATTATGTTTTTAAATATTTAGAATATATTATAGTTACATTAATTAACACTATATTAACGTTTTTCGTTTTAAAAATCTTTAATGATTATTCTATTTTTACTTTTATTTTAAAAATACTAATAAGCATTTTATTACCAAATACAATTATAATCATTTTATATAGAAATAGTAATGAGTATAAATATTATAAAAACATTTTATTAAAACAAACATTTAATAAAAAACATACTAAAAATTAGTATGTTTTTTTGTTTTATTTATAGTATAACGGATATAGTGATTGGTGGGGGATATATGAAGATAGCAGTTGCATGATGTGGTTATGTTGGTTTATCACTTGGTACTTTGTTAAGTCAAAAGTATGAAGTAGTAATATATGTCATAGACAGTAAAAAAATAAAAATGGTTAATGATAAGTTATCTCCTATTAATGATGAGTATATTAAATAGTAGTAATGTAAACCTAATATTTAAAAATTAAAATTATTAAATAAGAATTTTTTTCGTGTGATTAAGAATTTTTTTGTATACTTTTCTTTTTTAATAATATATATTATAATTCAAAAAAGAGGTGATATAATGAATTATTGGAATTTTGTTCAAAAAATAATGAGTAAAAACTATATATGTGGGCATTGTGGAAATGATATTAATTCAAACGAAGGATATTATATAACTAGTAATGGATCAACTTCAAATGGTGCGGGTTATATTTATATCTGTCATCATTGTAATAAACCTACTTATTTTGGAATTGGTGAGCAAATACCTGGGCCAATATATGGAAAAAAATTTGATGAAGAAATCTTTGAAGATAATTTAATTTATTCTCTTTATAATGAAGCGCAAAAATGCATGAAAGTAAATGCATACACTTCTGTAGGTATGTGTTGCAGAAAATTATTAATGCATATAGCTGTTAATTGTGGAGCTGAGGAGAATAAAAATTTTACTGAATATGTAAATTATCTAGACGAAAATAACTATGTCCCTACTAATTGCAAAAATTGGGTAGATATTATTAGAACAAAGGGAAATGAAGCAAATCATGAAATAGTACTACTAAATAAAAATGATGCTGAACAGTTAATTAATTTTATTCAAATGATAATTGCAGTTGTTTATGAAATGCCATATCAAGCAAAGAAGTATTCAGGTGAAGAATAAAATATGAAATTAAAACCAATTGCGTTTACTGTTACTAGTAATAAGAGATTAGGGTTATTAACTAGTCCTGTTAATATATATAGTACAGATAAGTTTAATAAGAATTTTAAAAAGAAAAAGGATGTATATACTGCTTTATGGGATACAGGTAGTAGTTTAACAGTTATATCTGATGAATTAGCTAAAGATCTAGGATTAGATATTCATGGAGAAATGATAGCAGATACTGCTGGAGGCAAAATAAAGGCCAATAAGTACATAATTAGTCTTAGTCTACCAAATAGATTAAATATAGAGAATGTAATGATATCTAGTGGTTCTTTGGGACCAGGAATAGATATTTTAATAGGTATGGATATAATTGGACTAGGAGACTTTGCTATTAGTAATGTAGATGATAAAACTGTATTTAGTTTTAGATTCCCTTCTACTAGAGTTATAGATTTTGTTAAAGAAAATTAAAAATGTATATTGTAATACGAATATTTGTATGGTATACTTGAATTGTATTAATTAATTGCCGAGTGTTAATATGACAATTTGGAACGATAACGTTTATTTTATTAAGGCAAGAAATAAAATATGCATGATGCGGAGTATACTTCCTTTTGAAAAGAAAGGAGGTATACTCCTTTTTTATTTGTTTAGAAAGGAGGGGTAATAAATTTTTAGATAAATTAGCATTTGAACTTAAAATTACATATCCGAATCAAAAAGGATTTTCAATAAGAAATTTAAAGTATATGAAGACTTTTTATTCAGAATATAAAGATGATTCTGAATTTGTGCACCTAGGTGCACAATTACCATGGAAACATAATGTTAGTTTAATAGAAAAAGTTAAGGATAAAAATATTAGAAAATGGTATATGAAAACTTGTATAGAAAAGGGTTGGTCAAAAAGTGTACTAATACTTCAAATAGATACAAATCTATACTATAGACAAAAAAGTGTAATTAAACATAATAATTTTGATTTAGTGTTAAAACGAGATAGTGATTTAGCATCATATATGATGAAAGATCCATATATATTTGACCTAGTTGGATTAACAAAAGATTTTAAAGAAAAAGAGATTGAAAATGAGATGATAAAAAGAATAAAGAATGTTTTGTTAGAATTAGGTGATGGTTTTTCTTTTATTGGGAATCAATATAAGTTAACAGTGGGTAATAAAGACTTTTATATTGATTTACTTTTTTATCATATAAAATTAAAATGCTATGTTGCTGTCGAATTAAAAGTTGGTGATTTTGAACCAGAATATGGTAGTAAAATTGGTTTTTATTTACAAGTATTGGACGAAAAAGTAAAAGGTAAAAATGATAATCCATCTATAGGTATAGTATTATGTCAAAATAAAAACAACGAAATAGTTGATTATACTCTTAAATTTATAAATAAACCGGTAGGTGTTAGTGATTATAAAATATTAGATAAAATACCATCTGATTATATAAAAAAACTACCAACTGAAGAAGATTTAAATATGTATATTGAAACAAATGAATGAGAATATTTTATTTTTTACAAAATATAATTTAAAATTCTAAGGTCGAAATTTTCGACCGCAAATAAAATAGAAAGGAGAGATTAATATGAAAAATGAAATAATATTATTTGAAAATCAAGGGGTTAAGTTAGAAGTTAATATGGATGAAGATACTGTTTGGTTAACACAAGATCAAATGTCTTCTTTATTTGAAAGAGATATATCTGTTATATCAAGACATATTAAAAATATTATAAAAGAAGGAGAAATAGATGAAGAAAGCAATTTGCAAAAAATGCAAATTCCTAATTCTGATAAACCAATCATTTTATATAATCTAGATGTAATTATCAGTGTAGGTTATCGAGTTAAATCAAAAAATGGTATAATCTTTAGAAAATGGGCAACTAAAGTGTTAAAAGACCATTTAATAAAAGGTTATTCTGTTAATGAAGAAAGATTAAAATATTTTGAAAAAACAATTCAGTTAATTGATATAGCTAGTAGGATTGAAGATGAAATAACTGGAGAAGAAGCTAAAGAGGTAATTAAAGTAATTAATTCATATTCTAGTGCATTAGATTTACTTGATGATTATGATCATAGAAAGGTAGTTAAACCTAAAGGTACTAAATCTAATGATATGATTACTTACGAAAACTGTTTAGATATAATTAGTTTATTAAAATTTAATAATGATAGTGATATATTTGCATTAGAAAGAAATCAAGGTTTAAAATCTATAATTAATAATATATATCAAACATTTGGAGGAGAAGATGTTTATCCTACTATAGAAGAAAAGGCTTCTAATTTCTTATATTTAATAATTAAGAACCATACTTTTATAGATGGTAATAAAAGAATAGGAGCTACTTTATTTATATACTTCTTAGAATACTATAATATACTACTTAAGAATAATAAACGAGTGTTAGATAATAATACATTAGTAGCTTTAACTCTTTTAATAGCACAATCTAATCCTAAAGAAAAAGGAATAATTATTGACTTAGTAATGAATTTTTTAATAAAGTAATAACTTTACATAATTATATAAATGTAGTAATATTATATATAATAGGAGAGAATATATGAGAATAGGAATATTGCTGATAGACATTTTTGTAGTTTTAACAGTTACTTTTATATATTGTAGTTTAAGGATAAGTAGTAAAACTAGTTATGAAGAAGAAAAAAATCGTTAAAATAATCCTTGTTCTAGTATGGATGAGTATTATATTTTTGTTTTCTCATCAAAAAGCAGATGATTCTACTAAAACTAGTAATACTTTTATAAAAAGTACTATTGGTACTGTATTTAATATAAAAGATCAAGACAAATTAAATCAGTTTATTAAACCAGTTAGAAAAAGTGCACATTTTTTCTTATATTTAGTATTAGGTATATTAGTTATAATATGTTTTTATGATGTAAATAAAAAGACTATTTTAATATCTATTGGTATTTGTATATTATATTCTATCTCTGATGAAATACATCAAATATTTGTTAAAGGAAGATCGGCAGAAGTATTAGATGTCTTTATTGACACAGCAGGTTCTTCATTAGGTATATTAATTTGTAAATTAAAGGCAGCTAAGAAATAGCTGTTTTTACTTGATTTTATTCAATATTTAAGTATAATATTAAAGACTTTTATAAAGGAAGTGGGTTTATGAAAAGATTCCTAAAATGGCTATTAGTATCACTATTAGCATTTAGTTCTATATTCGTAATAATATACGTATATAAATTAAATATATTAGAAAATAAGTACTTAATACCTTTTATAGCAGGTGTAATATTATTTGGTGCTTTAAATATATTTAAATTAGTTAGAAAGAAGACTAGAAAAGGTCCTAAAATAGCATTTGCAATATTTAGTGCTTTATTAATAATTATATATACAATAATATGTAGATTTACAGATACTACTATTGGGTTTTTAAAGAAGATAACTAATTTAAAAATGGAAACTGTAAATTATAGTGTATTAGTACTAGATAATACTGATTATAGTGAAATATTAGATTTAACTGATAAAAAAATTGGATTTATGGGAACTGATTTAAATCTTAATGATTCTGAAAAAGAATTAAAGAATAAAATGACTTTTGAAAAGAGTACATATGATGATATTGGTTCGTTAATAGGAGCTTTATATAATAATGAGTTAAATGCAGTTGTTGTTAATGAAGCATATATACATATGCTTGAAGAAAGTGAGAATGAATTTGTTAAGAATTATAAAGTAATATATAAGTATACAGTTAGAGTTTTATTAAAAGATAATAGAGTTAAAACTGTAGATTATACAAAAGATCCATTTGTATTATATGTTAGTGGCACTGATTCAAGAGGTACTGTGTCAGATGTATCTAGAAGTGATGTTAATATAATTATAGTTGTTAATCCAAAAACACATAAAATATTACTTGTTAATACACCAAGAGATTATTATGTACAATTACATGGTACAACAGGTATTAAAGATAAATTAACACATGCTGGTGTATATGGTATAGATATGAGTAAAAATACTATGCAAGACCTATTAGATGTAAAAATTAATAATGTTGTTAAAGTAAGCTTCCAAACAGTTATTAAGTTAATAGATACTATAGATGGTATAGATATTACATCTGAAAAAGATTATATACCTCATACTAATAAAAATTGTCATATAACTGAAGGAGAACAACATCTAGATGGTACTTGTGCATTAGCATTTGCTAGAGAAAGATATACATATGAAACAGGAGATAGACATAGAGGAGAAAATCAGCAACAAGTTATTACTAAAGTGGTAGAGAAAATGACTAATCCAAAATATATGATTAGATATAATGATATATTAAAGAATACTGAAGGAACTATTGAAACAGATATTAGTTACGATGATATTACAGAACTAGCTAAATATGAATTAAGTAATTTAACTAGTTGGACTGTTGAATCTATATCTCTTGATGGAGAAGGTGCAATGCTTCCTACATATTCAATGGGTGAAGATCTTCCATTATATGTTATGATTCCAAATGAAGAAACTGTAAATAATGCTAAAGCAAAAATTAAAGAATATTTACAATAATATGATATAATTATATTGGTGATGATATGAAGAAATTATTAATAGCGTTATTTGTTACCTTTATATTTATAGGTACAGTAAAAGCATATTCAAACAATGAATATACAATTGATATACCAGAAGGCTATAAAGCTACTAATTTAGATACTGGTGATTATGATATAGATTCTAATGAAACATTTATGAATGATGATGGTAATGCCATTAATATTACTGTAGTTTCATTTACAAAAGGTAGTTCTGATTATTTTACAGAAGATATGCTTAATGAAATAGCGGATTCTGGTTGTAATATTAAAGAAGATCAAAAAGAATTAATTATTAAGAACTTAAAAGATATGTATGGCGATGATATTAATGAAAAAGAAATAGAAAAATATGCGAATTCATATATATGTATGGGAGTTAAGAAAAAAGAAATAATTAAATCTACAAAGAATAATTATAGATCTTATCATATTATATTTGAGTATGGTTCTTTAGAATATAGAACATATACAGATGCATATTTATATATTTCAAATAATAAAATATATACTGTTTCTTTATCAGCTAGTTCAATGGAAGAATTAGAGTCAGATTCAGTTAAAAACATAATAAATTCGTTTACAATTAAGAACTATAAAGAGGGCGGAACAACAATAAATCCATACAAAGGAGCTATTACTAGAATACTAATGATATCCGTTGTTGGAGCACTTGCTGCTGTAATGGTTAAAATACGTAATAAAAATAACAAAAAAATGCAATAAATATTTGCATTTTTTTTAGTTTTATGCTAATATATTCACTCGACTAAAGAGAAGGGGAGTTTTTTTAATGGAAGAAATAAATATTAAAGAATTCTTAGGGTTCATAAAAGATAAAATCCTTTATGTAATTATTGCAGTTGCTTTATGTGTAGCGGGCTTTGCAATATATGATACTTGTATTAAAACACCAAAATACAGTACTTATTCTACTATTGCGTTAGTTAGATCAAATAATGATGTAACAATGACTCAAAATGATATTAATGTTAACAAGGGAATGGTTACTACTTATACTGTTATAGTTAAGGGTAAAAATGTATTAAATAATACAATTAATGCACTTAATTTAGATTATGATTTAAATAAGTTATCTAGTGAGATATCTGTATCATCACCAGATGAATTACAATTAATTAAGATTACTGTAACTGATTCTAGTGCTAAAAGAGCATATGAAATAGCTAAAACAGTATCAGATGAGTTTATAAAAGAAGTAGTTAAGACTTATGAAATGAATAATATAAGAATAGTTGAAGAACCTGAAGTAAATAAAACTGTTGCTAATAATACATTAAAAAGAGACTTAGTATTAGGATTTGCAATTGGTTTATTCTTATCTGTTGGTATATTATTTGTTATATTCTACTTTGATGATACTATTAAATATCATGACGAAATAGAAGAAGAGCTAGGATTACCTATACTTGCTAAAGTATTTAGAAGTAGAATAGATAAGATTAAGAAAAAGAAGAAAAATTCTAGTGCTACCGAACTTATACTTGCAAAATATCCTAAATCTGTTGTAAGTGAAAGTATTAAAACATTTAGAACTAATTTAGAGTTTACTTCTATTGATAAGACTATTAGAACTATGTTAATAACAAGTTCTATTCCAGGTGAAGGTAAGAGTTTTATTAGTACTAATTTAGGTATAAGTTTTGCTCAAAGTAATAAGAGAGTATTAATAATTGATGCTGATATGAGAAAAGGTAGACTACATAAGATATTTAAAGTTAATAATACTAGAGGATATTCTAATTTATTATTAGATAGTCCTGAAAACTATATAAATTATGTTAAGAAGACTAGTGTTGATGGTGTTAGTGTTATTACTAGAGGTACTATACCACCAAATCCTAGTGAGTTATTAGCGTCAACTAAGAATAAAGAATTAATAAAAGAATTAAAAAAACATTTTGATAAGATTATATTTGATGGTGTTCCTTGTTCTGGTCTTCCAGATTCAATTATATTATCTGCATTAGTAGATAGTGTTGTTATAGTAGCAAGTAATAAAATGACACCTAAGAATGAATTTATGAATACTAAGAATACATTAGTTAAAGCTAATGCTCCTATATCAGGATTTATTGTTAATAAGATAGATTCTACTGAAGGAGCATATGGTAAATACTATTACTATTATGGAGATAAAAAATAATGATTGATATTCATAATCACATGATATATGGTGTTGATGATGGATCAAAGAATATTGAAACTTCAATAGAAGTATTAAGTAAATTACATGAACAAGGAATAAGTAGTGTTATATTAACTCCTCATTACATTCCTGAAACTAGTTATGTTAGTAATAAGTTAGAAAATCATAAAATATTAAAGGAATTAAGAGAAGAATTAAGAAAAAGACATATAAATATGAATTTATATTTAGGTAATGAAATATATATAGATAAGAATATAGTAGATTATATATGTAAAAATGAAATGAGTACATTAAATAATTCTGAATATATATTAATTGAATTACCTATGAATGGAATATATGAAGATTATATAGATATATTTAATAATCTAATAAATACTGGTTTTAAGGTAATTTTAGCCCATCCTGAGCGTTATACTACTTTCCAAGGTAATTATTCAAAAATAGAAGAATTAAATGAAATAGGGGTATTATTTCAATGTAATTTAGGTAGTATACTAGGAGAGTATGGTAATGGTGCCAAAAAGACCATAAAAAGAATGTTAAAGGATAAAAAAGTATCATTTATTGGTACTGATATACATAATAAAAAAGATAATTATAATTTTATTGATAGAGCAATTAAAAAGTATTTAAAATATTTATCTATAAATGAAATAAATGATATTTTATATAATAATCCATTAAAAATAATTAAAAATAGTAAATAAAAAAAGAAGAAGATTATTCTTCTTTTTTTATGTTATAATAAAATTGGTGATAATATGTTAATATTGTATCTATTATTTAATGTAGTAATGTTACCTTTTATGATTAATTATTTATCTAAATTAAATAATAATTGTAATATTAAAAGATATATGATATTTATAAGCTTAGATATATCATTACTACTAATAATACCAATTATTAATGCATTTCTTAGTCTAAGTTCATTTGAACATAAAGGATTAGGTGATTTTATCTTTTCCACATTTTTATATTTTGTATGTTTATTATCTTATTTAATAATATTCTTTATGGGTTTTATAAAAAGAAAAAAATATATTAAAAAATCTAATTATAGAGATAATAAAATAAAAAAAATTAAATTAGTTTTATTATTTATATCTATTATGGTAGGAATATCTTCTTTTTATGCAGGTACATTATTATTAATAAATCAAATAAAAATTCAAGCTAAAGATGATAATAGAAATTATATAAAAGAAAAGATAACTAATTATTTAGATGATAAATTTGGTAAAGGAAATTGCTTAATTAATAGTGTTTCAGAAGATTATTATACTGAAAGTATAGGTAGTAGATCTAAAATAGAAGGATATAATGCTACATTTGTTTGTAATAATAAATATAAAGCATATGCATATGTAAATTTAGAACATTATGACTCACTTAAAATTGACTATATAAAAACAGAATTAATAAAAAGTATAATAAAAACAGATAATATTGATAAAGAATATTATAAAGATAAAATAAAAGAAGAAATACAAAAATTTAGTGATTACGTAAATCAGTCAATTAATATGGAAATTGAAGAAAACTATATTTTTATTGACAATTATGATGATGAAGAACTAATAAAAGATAATTATGGTAAAGTACCTACTTTTGATGAAGTATATAATTTAATTTATAATCATGAATTAAAAGAAAAATTAGTTGTAAAAAGAGATAAATATAATTCAGATGTTAATGAATATCTATATAAATTATCTAATATTATATTAGATTATTATAATAATGATCTAGATTATTATAAAATATCATATAATAATCAATATAGTATAATAATAGATAAGGATTATATACATATAAATAAATTTAATAAAGAGATAAATAAATATAAAAGAAATTAGTCAAATAAGACATTTATTTGACTTTTTATATACTTTATAATATAATATAGTTCCTAGAAAAAGGAAGGAGGAGTCCAAATATGGCAAAGAAAAACAGGATTAAAAAACCAGTAGATTTATTTGATAAAAGAGCTGATATTCTTGCGGGTGATAATGATCAATATCATATAAGAAAAAACCGTGTTTATATTTGTGGCTCTGACTACTATGGTAAAGTATATACTATTACATCTAATAGATATAATAGAGAAAATGTACATATTATTAAAGAATTCTACCCTTATGATAATAAGAGAATGAGATTCTTAATAGTTAATTTTAAAAATGCTAAAAAGTTTAAAACAAGAGAAAAATTACCTGATGGTACAGAAAGAAAAATAAATGTAATAGAGAAGTTTACAGATGTATCTGAATACATATGTAGTATTGGTAATATTAAGAAAATTACTAGTGATTTATTACCTGAAGAAGAATTAAGTCAAAAACCAGTACAAAAAGTTAGAAAAAATATTAAAAAATTAATATTGAAACCAGAAGAAATAAAGAGTAAAATTAAAGATAAGAATAAGAGAAGAGTAGGGTAAAGAGGAGTAGAGTATGAAGAATAAGAATGAGCTAGTAAAAAAAGATACTATTGATATGGAAAATAAAAATAAAGCAGGAAAAATATTATTAGGTGTTGGTATAGGAATATTTCTATTAGGAGTATTATTAATAATAATGACAGTTGTTCATTATAATGTATTACATTCTATAGGATTTACATTTAAACATATATTTGGATTTATACTTGGTGGTTTATTAATTATTATGGGTATAGGTCTAGGTGTTATGGGTATTGTATTTATAATTGATAGTAATAAAAATATTACTAAAAAAGCAAAAGAAACATTAAATAAAGCTGAACCAGTTGTTACAGATGTAATTAAAGCTGTTGGCGAAGGTATAGAAAACATAGCACATGATGTAAAAGAATCTATAGATAAAAATAAGAATAATAAAAAAGGAGAGTAGTAATACTTTCCTTTATTTTTTATTCAAATATTTATTAGTTTACATAATAATTATTATATGAAATTTATATTATATTCTTCTAGATTCAATTTCAGCCATTTTTTCTAGTACTTCATCTGCATTTTCTTTAGTTAATTCAGTGTATCCTAGTTCTTTTAATGCTTGAGCTTGTGTAGTATATAATTCTTGAGTTCTAGATAATTTTTCTTCATGACGTATTTCCATAGCTTGTTCAAATTTCTTATGAACCTCTATTAATTTATCTCTCGATGCACTACCGTTCGTATACATTAACATAGCTGAATAGAATATACTTTCAAATGCAAATTGATTATCTGCATCGAACACATATTCTTCAGGTGAAATGAATCCAGTTGTCTTAGCAGTGTATGCTAGTAAATATTTTGTTTCAGGTGTTGTATCTAATGTTTCTAAGAAATAATATAAATATCTGCATATATTACTAGATTCTTCATCATTATTAGATAATTTGTCTTTAAGTAGATATATTATATCATTTAATACCTTTTGATCATTAGATTTAATACCATCAAAGTATAAACTGCCCTTTTCAACTAGAGTAGAGGACTCATCATTAATTAAATTATTAACGTGTCTAACAAAATCATTATCTATTTCTACTCCCTCTATCTCCTCTGCTGATTTTATATTTAATAAATTTAATAATTTCATTCTTTTTTCTAAAGGCCAATCATTAATTGTATCCATTTCTAAGTAATTATATACCATTTGTCTACTTACACCTAAATATTTTGCTAATTTTACCTTTGATACCCCTGCTTCACTAAGAATATCATTAATTTTGTTCATCATCTAAACATACCTCCCTAGTATAAGTTAATTTTATACTATGTTAAATTGTATGTCAAGTAAAAGTAAAGAAAAAAGATAATAAATAATTATCTTTTTCAATTATACGCTTTTTTTTGAGGTTTTAACTTCTCTACTCTATTATTTATTTCATGGTATAAAGTTGAATTATATTTTTGTTTTTCTTTAAAACTAATTATACCAGTTTCTTCTAAGTTTTCTATTTCTTTTAATGCTAATTGGTAATCATCACACAAAGATTTATAATCAGGAATTTTTATTTCATATTCATTTGTTGTTTCATTATAAAAATATATTGGTTTAAAGATACGTCTTTTTAATAATCTTTCAATTATCTTCATATTATTTTCTTGTTCTCTACCATATTTTGCAGAATATTTTATCCTAATTAATTTTTGAAGTAATATTTCTTTTTTAATACTATTAGTTTTTGATTGATTTGAATTTAATTCTAATTTTTCTAATTCTTCTTCAATATATTGTTGTTTTCTTCTACATTCATCTATATAATCTTCATCAGTTTCAACTACTTTTTCCTTTTCAATCATCGATAATCTATTTTCTATTTCATTAATACCATATTTATTATCAACAAGGGCTTTTATTAGACAATTTAATAATTCATTATTAGAATATGGTTTTTTTATTGATGATTCTTCATCATCTTCTGTCATTGACAATTTATAAATTGATTCTATTTCATCTTTTGTTTTGAAAAAGGTATGTAATGTATTAGATTGACGATCCCTTGTTGGATCAAAATAATAAATTCCATCACCAAAGTAAATTTTTAATATAGAATGATTTGAGTTTGCTCCAACTAATTGAGTATTTTTATTTGAAGAGCAAGATACAGTTTTTGATTCAATACCTACCATTTTGAGTAAATAATGCATTAGATTGGAATATCCCTCACAAACAGACATATTATTCATTAATGCATTATAACTAGATTGAATCTTATCTAATATTTGTGAACCAGTGCATGAAAAATCATGCCTTTCTTTAACTAACTTTCTATATTTATTTTTATCATTTTTAGATTCTTTTCCTAAATGATCATAATAAACATTTGATGTTATATATAAATATATGGCACATATTTTTTCAATATCAGTATAATCAGGTCCAATAATTTTATTTACTACTTCTTTAGCTTTATTATACATTTTTTCTAATTGATATGTAGATAATTCATTATATCTAATATCACTAATATTCTCTTTCCATTTAAAAAAAGATATTGAAAATTTAAATGTTTTTTGTGTTGCTCTTTCATAAAAATCAGGACAACTTTCTTTAAAAAGTGGATATAGGTCATAATCTAAAGTTAAATATGGAAGATTATCTTTTTCTAGTATTTTATTTATATCAAAAGGTTTATATTTGTGATTCTTAACTAATGTTAATTCTCCTAATTTTGGTAATGTTTCAATACCTTTTACTTCAACTAAATTAGGATTACCAACAAGTTCAACTATAAATAAATTATCTAAACCAGACAAATCTAATTTTTCTAAAAAAGGGCTATTTTTAATAGTTAGAAATTGTAAAGATTTTAATTTTGATATTACTGAAAAATCTTTAATTCTATCTCTATAACCAGTATAGTCAAAAGTATTTGCTTGAAATGATGATTTTACATCTTTTGCTTTTCTAGAAATGATTGTTAAACTTTTTAAGTTTGTACAATATATAAGTTTAGAAATATCTTTAACTGTAGTTTCAATTAATTCTATTTGTTTTACACTTTCTAACTCTTCTTTTGTAAAAAAATTATGTCTATCAATTAATGCTTCATTTTCAGGAACTATTTTAAGCCTTTTTAATTCTTCCAAAATTGCAAGAGCTAAAAAAGTATCTTCTATTTTTATTTTATCTTCGTTCATAACCTACTCACCTAATTTAGAATATACCATAATCTATATAATTAATCAAATAAAAAAGAAATAGTTTACTATTTCTTATAAATCTAATAAATATGAGAATATTGCTACAGATAGTTTTATATAATTATGTCTAATAAATCCATCAGATAAATCTACATAATTACCTTTTAATATTTCACAATTAATATTGTCTTCATCTATATATATAGGATCTTTTTGTTCAAGAGTTGCATATTTTTCTATAATCTCTTTATCTATAGGACCATTATTTGCGATGACTACATCTATCTTTCTTTTACCTAAGTACTCGTTAATGGTGTTAATGTGATCTGATACTTTAAAATCATCAGTTTCTCCTGGTTGAGACATCATATTACATACATACATTAATTTAGCATTACTTTTATCTATTTCATCAATAACATCTTTACTTAATAAGTTAGGTATAATACTAGTATATAGACTACCCATACTAAATACTATTAAATCTGATTCTTTTATAGTATCTAATACTTCAGAACAAACATTAGGTTCTTCTTTATAGAATACTTTTTTAATTTTTAAAGGACTTTCTGTTATTTCACTCTCTCCTACTACTTGAGAACCATCTTCCATTTCTCCTACTAAAGTAATGTCTTCTTCTGAGAAAGGTATTACTTTACCTCTTAAATTAAGTACTTTACTAATAGCTTTAATACCATCAGATAAATTACCTGTAACTTTTGCTCCTGCAGTTAATAATAGATTACCTACTGTATGTTCATTTAAATCACTACAAGTATCAAATCTATATTCTAGTAAGCTTTCCATTAATGGTTCTGTTTTAGCAAGTGATATTATTACTTTTCTAATATCACCCATAGCAGGTATATTAAATTCTTTTCTAAGTTTACCAGTAGATCTACCATCATCACAAACAGATACTACTGCACTTAAATCTATAGGAAATTCTTTTAATCCTTTTAAAAGAGTGGACATTCCAGTTCCACCACCAAAAACTGTTACTTTTTTCATTTTATCACCTTATAAATACCATAATTTCTTATCATCCTTACGAACTTCTTTAATTATACCTCCACCAAGGCATTCATCATTTAAATAAAGTACACATGCTTGACCAGGAGTAACTGATTTAACATTGTCATAATGAACAACTATATTACCATCATCTAGATATTCTATTTCAACTGGTATTTCTTTTTGCCTATATCTAAATTTAGCTGTAGCTTTAGTAGGTCTTTCATCTGATATAAAGTTTACTTCTTCTATTAAAGATGAAGTAGATTGTAAATACTTAGTATCATCTCCTAAAGATACATATAATACATTCTTATCTAAATCTTTACCTACAACATATAATCTATCGTTATTACCACCAATATTTAGTCCTCTTCTTTGACCTATTGTATAATACATTAGACCTACATGATCACCTAGAACTTCATTAGTATCTATATCTACTACTTTACCTGGCTTATTAGGTAAATAATTAGTTAAAAAGTCTTTAAAATTACGTTCTCCAATAAAACATATACCAGTAGAATCTTTCTTTTCAGCTACTATTAAACCTAGTTTTTTAGCTAGTTTTCTTACATCAGGTTTTAACATATCTCCAAGTGGAAATATTACATTAGATAATTGTTCTTTTGATACTTGAGATAAAAAATACGTTTGGTCTTTATTTTCATCTTTTGCTTTATATAATTTACCATCTTTCATTTTAGCGTAGTGTCCAGTTGCTATATAATCTGCACCTAGTTTATCTGCTTCTTTTTTAAACATATCAAACTTAATATATTTATTACACATAATATCAGGATTAGGTGTTCTACCTTTTTTTAATTCATCTAAAAAGTAGGTAAATACATAGTCCCAGTATTCTTTAATAAAATCTATTCTATGTAGTTTAATACCTAATTTATTACATACTTCAACTGCATCATTATAATCTTGTTCTTGAGAACAAATATTATTATTTAATGTAGGATTACCATTAATATCATTATTAATAGAAGAATCCCAGTTTCGCATAAATAGACCTTCTACTTCATATCCTTGTTCTTTTAAAAGATATGCTGAAACAATAGAGTCTACTCCACCACTAATACCAACAATTACTTTTTTCATAATTTACACCTTTTTTCTCCCAAATATTATACAATAAAAACTTATTTTAGTAAATTAATAATTAATTTAAATAAATATGGTGTTATAAATGCTTCAAATAATGCACATATTACGCATATTAATACCCCTACTAACAACAAGAATGTATATTTACCCATAAAAGAGCCAAAATTAAGAGTTTTTTTCTTAAAAGCATTAGAACATAGTTCTTTAGATATATTAACAGAATATATAGCTAAAAATAGTGAATAAGCTAATATTATTAATTTACTAGGAAATAAATATATAAAACTAGCTAAAATACCCGCTAATTTATATTTAGCAAATATACCTCCAATACTAAAACTAATAACAAATGATCTAATAAAAGTCATAATATAAATAATTGGTATACCAATAACAGATATACCTAATAACCATAGTCCTATAAAATATACTAAATTACTAATTAAACTATCTTTAAATATATTTAACTTATTAGAAAAACTAATAGTATTAAAACTATTAATATAATTATTTACAGTATCACTAATACTTTTCTTTTCATCATTACTAAGTATTGTTATATATAAAGATCCAAATACTAAACCTAATATAAATATAATAAATACTGACACTATAATAATCTTTTTATTACTAATATCATTTTTATATCTTAAATACATTTCTTTCATCATATATTTCTCCTTTATTTAAATATATGATGAATATAATCTAATAGAACTTTTATATATATTTTTCATAATATAATATGAAAGGAGTTTTTTATGAATAGAAGATATAATGGTGGTTTCTTTGGACCATTTATATTAGGAGGTATAACAGGAGCACTAGTAACACCTTTATTTTATAACAATAGACCTAACTATTATTATCCATACCCTTATCCATATCCATATAGACCTTTTTAATTAAATAGTTCTCACTAACATAAGAATTCTTATTTTTAATAAGATTCTTTTTATTTCTATGCATTTTATCTAAACCCGATACTTTTATATATTTCTTATATTTATTTTTATATAAATATTTTTCTAATATAAATCTATTAAACATTATATTTTTATTCTTAATATATAAATATAATTCAAATATAATAAAAACACTTATAAATATATAGTTATTCTTAATAATAAAAATAATAAAAAATATAACAGATATAATAAAGCTAGTTATATATGATAACCTGTAATTAAATACTTTATTTAGTACTATATTAAGTAATTTAGAGCCATCTAATGGTATTATAGGTATTAAATTAAATATAAGCATTGAATAATGATAATTCTTAACTATATTATAAAAATGAGTACTAATATAATAGTTATTATGCATGTAATAAATAACTAAATAAGTAATTATTTGAAATATAGGCCCCATTATAGTAACAATAAATTCTTCTAAAAGAGGTTTATCTATTAAATCATCATATTTAATAAAACCTCCAAACGGATATAATACTATTTCTTTTATATTCCATTTAAATATAAAAGAAAATATAAAGTGACCTAATTCATGAAACAAAACAAGTATTGTTATACCAATTAACTCTTTAATAAGACCTGTAATTAAACAAATAAATATGAATAAATAAGTTATTTTAAGTATCTTAATTCTAATCAAGAAATTCTTTATAATCAAGGTACTCTTCACCCTTTTGAAACATCATATATAATTCATTATTATCTGCACTACCTAATAAATCATTTTTAGATACATAATCATATATTTTTACATTTACTTTAGATAAATTACCATAATACATATCTATTCCATTTTCATCCTCTATAATAACAGTTTGATTAAAATCATCTTTATGACCAATATAAATAACTATTCCATCTTTAATAACTGGTATTGAATAATTATCCTCTAAGCTTAATTTAATACCCTTATTATAAGTACTAATGTCTTTATACTTAATCTTTTCACTAGAAACAGATTTCTCATTAATAACATCTCGAAATGGTAATACATTACCTAAATACTTATTATATGTATTTTTAATAACAGCTAAACTTAAATAACTATTATATACTTTATTAAATATAATATTCTTAACACTAGAACTCTTTCTAATAATTAGTGTACCAAATAGTATAAATATACCTATAATTACAGTTCTAAATATATTAGACCTAATAATCTTTTTAATACCATCATTATTCATATAATCACCCATTTAATTATATGAATAATGCATTATAAAAGAACTATTAAATAGTTCTTTTATGGAATAACGATATAATAAAAACATATATTACATTTAATAAATAATAGTGATAAATAATAAAAAGAAACTCATTAATATTTATATTCTTATATTTAGTTATATTAAATATTATAAATAGAAATAATTGGTATAAAGTAATTAGAATTATTGAATAAATAATATCAGTTAAAATAGTATGTCTAAATCTTTTATAAAAGTAATAAGTAATTAAACCTAGAACAAAAAATAGAATTGGGTTTAATATATAGAAATTTGTATAAAATAGGTCATATATAAAACCTAGAACTGTTACTGTTATTAAGTATTTTATTTTATTATCTTTATTAATAAATATAATGCTCATAAGAGTAAATAAAGGTAATAATATAGAATATCTTTTTAGTATATTATTTAGTAATATATCTAGTATAACTGAAATAATAATCATTCTACACCTACTAATCCTACTACTCTAACTAGATTAATATCATTAAAGTCACCTGTTGGTCTAATAGTAATAGTATTTGATAGATTAAATTCATCTTTTTTATTATCTATAATCTTACCTATAAGAATTCCAGAAGGTATATTACTAGATAGTCCTGATGTTATTACATCAATATCTTTTATATTATCTAGATCTCCTATAACATTTTCTAAATATAATTCATTTTTTACTAAATCATATTCTTTTATAATACCGAAGTATTCTTGATCATTATAAGTAAATTTAGCAGATATATAATTATTAGATTTAGAACATAATAATCTAACTTCACTTGTATTATCATTAACAATTGTTACTTCTCCAATAAGTCCATTATTAGATATTACTCCAAAACCCTTTTTTATGCCATTTTTAGAGCCTTTATTAATAGTTATATAATCATACCAGTAATTAGGACTTCTTTTAATAATTGAGGCATTTATTACTATTTTATCTGTTAATAAATTATCTATATTATTTATTTCTTTTAAATCAGATATTTGTTTATTTAAATCATCTATTTCTTTTTCTAATAATTCATTACTTAAATGATTATTACTATCTGTATTAATAGTACTTGCGGTTATCTTTTTTAAGTTATCAAATATCTTATCTTTATCATTAATAAAAAAATATAAAGATGTTATTAAAAATATGCCTATAAATATAATAATTAAATACTTATTTCTATTTCTTTTCTTTTTCATAATATATCTCCATTATCATAAAAACTATAATAATTATTATTCCCAATAATTATATGATCTATAACACCAATACCTTGTATTTTACTTATTTCTATTAATTTATTAGTTAGATCTATATCTTCTTTAGAAGGAAGTACATCATTAGAAGGATGATTATGTATACATACTATAGATTCTGAACTATTTATATATGCATACTTAAATATTTCTCTAGGATGCACTGTAGACCTATTTAAAGTACCTATAAAGAGTAGTTTTTCTTCTATTAAATTCTTTTTATGATCAAGGTATAAACAATAGAAATATTCCTGTTTTTTATTAGATAATTTATTTTTCATATAATCATAGATTTTATTTGAAGAACAAAGATTTATTTTATTAACTAGTTTACTATCATAAACTCTTTTGCCTAGCTCTAAAGACGCTAGCAAAGTAATTGCCTTTACTTCTCCTACTCCATTTATTTTAATAAGTTTATTAATAGAAAAATCTTTTAAATTAGTTATATCTTTTATTTCTTTTAATATATTATTAGATAAATCTTTAACAGAATAGTTTTTAGTACCAGTTCTTAATATTATTGATAATAATTCTTCATTACTTAGTGACTCTACTCCATATCTTTTTAATCTTTCTCTTGGTCTATCAAAAAGAGGTATATCTTTAATTAATACATTATTCATTATTAAGTATTAACTCCTCATACTTACTTAATATATATTTTTCAGCCGCCACTATTTCCTGATTATTATTACTATTACTAACTAAATTATCATATTGTCTTAAACTTTCCATAAACTCATTATTTTTAATTTTTACCTCCTTAGTATATATATTCTCCGTTATATTAAAAGAATCTCTTATTTTATTAGTATTTTCTTTATTTTCTGTTATACCTATAATCAAATGATAACCATCACTATCTTCATAATAAAAATAATCTGATATATTATTACCAGCCTCAATCATAGAATCTTTTTTACTATAAACACCATATTGAAGTAAATAAACAGTATATTCTTCATTAAATACTTCAAGCGTATTTTCTTTTTCATATTGCCTATAAATATAAATACCTGAGAACACACCAAGAAAAATAATAAAACATAAAAATAATATCTTTTTTAAGTATTTCATCCTATCACCATAAATAGAATACCTAATTATTAGTAATTATTTTGTCAAAAAAAAGAAGAAAATTAAATATTTTCTTCTTCAATAATATCTTGTACGTTATATATAACATCAAATATAGATATTTCAGTTGTTTCTTCACTATTTCTCTTCTTTAATTCAACAATATGTTCTACTATCTTTTTACCAATAGTTATTCTTATTGGTATACCTATTAAGTCCATATCATTAAATTTAACACCTGGTCTTATATCTCTATCATCTAATATAGTTTCAATACCTAAATCTCTTAATTCATTATATAAATGATTTGCTGCATCCATTTGATCTACATTTAAGATATCTATTACTATAATTGCTACTTTATATGGCGCAACACTTATTGGCCATATAATACCATTTTCATCATTTCTTTGTTCAACTAAAGCCGCTAAACATCTACCAAGTCCTATTCCATATGATCCCATATGAACTGGTTGTAAATTATTTTCACTATCTAAATATTTTAAATCAAAAGCTTCAGAATATTTAGTACCTAGTTTAAATGTATTACCACATTCTATACCTTTTTTAAAATATAATTTACCTCCACACTCTGGACAAGAATCTCCTTCTTTAACGTTTCTTATATCGCCTTTAAAATCTATATTAAAATCACTTAAATTAACATTCTTATAGTGATAATCTTTTTTATTAGCTCCTACTACAAAATTAGTCATTACTTCAACTTCATTATCCATAATAACTGGTATATTTATATCAATTGGTCCAACAAAACCTATTTCTGTTTTAACTTTCTTTTTAATTTCATCTTCTGAAGCAAGTTCTACTTCATTAGCATCCATCAATCTAGCCAATTTATCTTCATTAACAACAGAATCACCTTTTAATAATACTAAATATAATTTCTTATCTATTTTATATATAAGTGATTTAACTAATTTATTATTAGCTTCTGGTAGTATTTCCGCCACTTCTTCAATAGTCTTAGCATTAGGTGTACTAACTAAATCTTTTTCTAGTATTTTTTCTTTAGACTCAGTATCCATAATAATTGTAGAACAAACTTCAATATTAGAAGCATAATCACATTTGTCACATAGTACTATAGTATCTTCACCAATATCTGTAATTGCTTGGAATTCTTCAGATAAAGAACCTCCCATTTTACCAGTATCCGCTCTTACTATTTTGTAGTTAATGCCTAATCTACCAAATATCTTTTTATATGCATTAAACATAGCAGTATAACTTTCTGATAAACCTGCTTCATCTTTATCAAAAGAATAAGCATCTTTCATCATAAATTCTCTTAATCTTAGTAATCCATATCTAGGTCTAGCTTCATCTCTAAACTTAGTTTGTATTTGATATAAAGTAAATGGTAAATCTTTAAAAGATTTAACTTTCATAGAAGCCGCTACTGCGAATAATTCTTCATGAGTAGGCCCTAATGTATATTTTTTTTCAAATCTATCTTCTAATTTAAACATTTCTTTACCAAAAGAACCTAATCTATTTGATTTAGCAAAATATTCTTCATTTATTAATGCTGGCATTAATACTTCAGCGGCTCCTGAAGCATCCATCTCTTCTCTAATAATATTTTCAATATTTTTTAAAACTCTTAATCCAAGTGGTAAATACATGTAAACACCAGATGAACTTTTCTTAACAAAGCCACCTCTTACAAGTAAATTACCCGAAACAGAATCTTCTTCTTTATTATCTTCCCTTAATGTATAAAAATAACTGTTTTTTAATCTCATATAACATTCCCTTTTCTATATGTATTATATCAAGATTTAAACTATTTTTCAATTTTTTACACAAGTATTAAAATATTTGACAAAAACATATAAAAGTGATAATATATCTTCTTGCGAAAAAGGGGTTTTTCGTATTAATGAAAAAGGAGAAATAATTAATGAGTAAAAGAAGAACAGATGAAGAATTAGCTCTTATTACTGCATTAGCTAAAATTAGAAAAGAATTAGCTACTAAAGGTATTGATTTTGACTCTGATAGCGGAAAATTATCTTATAGTGAAATGATAGAACTATATAGACAAATTCGTATGAAAGAATTGGATGAAAAATTAAAAGCAGCTGATAAAGAATTTGAAGATGAAGATGAAAAAAAAGAAGCTTTCTTAGATAGAATTAAAGTTCAAGATCAAGATAACATTCCAAAAGTTATGAAGATTACTACTGAAAATAATAAAAAAAATGAAGAAAATAGTAATAAACCTAAAAAAAGAAAAAAAACATGGATTAAAATTGCTTCTGGAATAATAGCTGGAGGTTTAGTTCTAACAGGTATTGCTACTTTAAGTTCAAAAGTTGGAGAAAATTTATATTATAGACATGTTAAAAATGAGAAAATGGCTCCATATAAAGAAATGTTAGACCATGTAGTTCTAAGTAGTTCTCATCCTATGTACAAAACTAGAGATGTAGGTAATGGAGAACATGAATCATTTTGCGAATATTGGCTAGATTATAGTAAAATTGCTACAGCAATTAAAGAATCTGATAATCCAGACTTAGCATTATATACATTATATCATTACTTCGGTAAAACTAGTGATCCAATGTATGAAGGTATAACAAATAGAACATGTAAATATTTTGAATTTATTAATGAAAATGGAGAATTAAAAAAGGGAGATTTATATGACTTTGCTTCTGGTTTTGATAGAGGCAATAAAACTGATGAAGAAATATTAAAAGAATATGATGAAGCTTGTGATACTGAATTAAAATATGATTTTGATTCTTCATTAGATATTTTGAAATATAAAATTAAAGTTAAACCAATTGCTAAAACATATCAAAATAAAAATAGAAATTTTTAAAATTTCTATTTTTTTATTTTATTTCAACTCCGCCCCATTCTACTAAAACAAATCCTGTTCTTTTTGGAGTTATTAATTTTTGTTCAGGAATTTCAATATAATTATCTAATGATTTATATTCCATTAATACTCTTATCATTGAATCAGGTTCAACTGATAAATTTATTGGCATATTCTTATTTATTTCATCGATGGTAGCAAATCTAATATAATTATATTTATTTTTTTCTAATATTGGTAACCAGTATATAATAAATTCTTCAGCCTCATATTCATTTAAACCAAGTATAGCTAATTTTTCTTCTAAAAATTTACCTATATCACTACCTTTAACAACAAATCCATCTTCTTTACTAAATTTTTCACTATGAAGCGCTTCATAGTATAAAGAATAAAGTTTTCTTCCAGAAGTTTTATCTATTATAGTACCATCTGGATTAGCAGTAACTTCCCATCCTTTTTTATATTCTGGATATGAAATAGTTATATTATTTGGTTTTCCTAGTTTAACAGTTAAATCAATAGTATTTTTTGGATATAAATAAATAACTGGTTTTTTATCTAATGGTTCATCTGGATCATTACCTGAACACTTTCCATTAAAAAATATAAAATATACTGCTAATGTTATACCAATTAGTCCTAAAACTATGCCTAAAATAATGAATGGTATTTTTTTATTTGCCATTTTATCACCTCTATTTAAATAATAACAAATATTATCAATTCATTCAACAAAAAAAGACTAGAAACTAGTCTTTTAATTTTAAATTGATTAATTCAAGTTCTTTCTTTTCATTATCTAATTTAGTTCTTTCTTCTTCAACTAATTCTTTTGGTGCATTATTAACATAACCTTGATTAGATAATAATTTTTCTCTTCTTGCTATTTGACTTTCAAGAACTTCTTTTTGTTTTAATAATGCTTCTTGTTCCTTAGCTTTATCTTCATTACTAACTTCATAATAGAATACTAAATTAGCATTAAATACTTTAGTATCATAATCTACACTAATACTTTCAAAAGAATCTATTTCTTCCTTAGTTGCAATATTTTCTTTTGTTAACTTTAACATATCACATATTAAGTTTTCTATATCTTGATCAGTACTACATCTAAATGTATATTTAGAATCCTTCTTAATATTGTTATCTTTCTTACTTATTCTAGCTTTAGTAATAAATTCTCTAATAGAACTCATAAGATCTAATGTATCTTCAAATACTAGTTTCTTATCATATTTAGGATAACTACTAATCATAATACTTTCATCAGTTTTAACTGGTAACATTTGATATATTTCTTCCGTAACAAAAGGCATAAATGGATGAAGCAGTTTCAAAATACCAGTTAATACATATAAAAGCGTAGACTTAGTACCTTCTTTATCTATATCAAATTTAGATGCTTCTATATAGAAATCACAAAAATCTGACCAGATAAAGTTATATAGTTCTGTACCTACATTTTGGAATTCATACTTGTCCATGTTTTTACGAACTATTTTTACCGTATCATTATATCTTGTTAGTATCCATTTGTCGCTGAAGGATAGATCTTTTAGATTTATTTCTTTTACGTCTTCTATATTCATTAAAGTAAATCTTGATGCATTCCAGATTTTATTAATAAAGTTCCATGTAGCTGATAGTTTTTCTTCATCAAATCTTAAATCTAACCCTGGAGCAGAACTTGTAGTTAAGTAATATCTTAAAGCATCAGCACCATATTTTTCTACCATATCTATCGGTTCGACACCATTACCTAATGATTTAGACATTTTTCTTCCATCTTTAGCACGAATTAAACCATGCATATAGCAATCTTTAAATGGATTTTTACCAGTAAATAATTGTCCTTGGAACATCATTCTGTATACCCAGAAGAATATAATATCATAACCAGTAGACATAAAGCTTGTTGGATAATATCTTTCAAATAAAGATTTATCTTCCATAGCCCATCCAAGTGTAGAAAATGGCCATAAAGCAGATGAAAACCAAGTATCTAATACATCTTTATCTTGTATCCAACCTTCACCAGGGCATTCTACAGATGCTTTTACTTCATCATTTTTATACCATACTGGTATTCTTATACCCCACCATAATTGTCTAGATATACACCAGTCATAACATTCTTCTGCTTTTTGAATAATAGTTTTTTCATATCTTTTAGGATAGAAATTAACTTTATTATCTTTATCTCCTTGCATAGCTATTAAATCTTTAGCAATTTGTTCCATTTTAACAAACCATTGTTCTGATAAATATGGTTCAACCATAGCATCAGTTCTTTCTGAATACCCAACCGAGTGAACTATTTCTTCTATTTCAATTAATAGATCTTTTTCTTCTAATTCTTTTAATAATTTATCTCTACACTCAAATCTATCTAAACCATTATATTTACCTGTTTCTTCATTCATATGAGCAGTTTCATCCATAATAACTATTCTTTCAAGATTATGTCTATTACCTACTTCAAAGTCATTAGGATCATGAGCAGGAGTTATTTTAACTACACCTGTTCCTTTATCTATATCTGCATGAATATCTCCTATTATAGGTACTACTCTATCTACTATAGGTACTATTACATTTTTACCTATTAAATCTTTATATCTATCGTCTTTTGGATTAACTGCTACTGCAGTATCTCCAAATAAAGTTTCTGGTCTTGTAGTAGCAACATCTAAATAGTCTTTTGTACCTTCAATATAGTACTTTATATGATAAAATGCGCCTTTAGTATCTTTATATATAACTTCTTCATTAGATAAAGCTGTTTTAGCTTCTGGATCCCAGTTAATAATTCTTTTTCCTTTATAAATAAGTCCTTTATTATACATTTCTATAAATACTTTATTAACTGCATTAACAGAGTATTCATCTAAAGTAAATCTTTCTTTAGAATAATCTAATGAACATCCCATATGAGCCCATTCTTTACGTATATTACCGCCATATTCTCTAGTCCAGTCCCAACATGCTTCTAAGAACTTTTCTCTTCCCAAATCATATTTATTTATTCCTTCAGACTTTAACTTCTTAACTACTTTAGATTCAGTAGCAATAGCAGCATGATCAGTACCTGGAAGCCATAAAACATCATATCCATCCATTCTTTTGAATCTCGCCATAATATCTTGTAAAGATACATCCCAAGCATGACCTAAATGTAATTTCCCTGTTACATTTGGAGGTGGTAGTATTATTGTATATGGTTCTTTATTAGTATCACCACATTTAAAATATCCTTTTTCTTTCCAATTTTCATATTTATCTTTTTCTACATCTAAATGATTATATTTAGTATCTAACATTCTATATCAAACCTTTCTTTTATATACTTTTTTAATTCTTTTTCTATAAGATCAACTTGATCTTTATTTATATCACTTCTAATTAAATTTAATTTTTTATTTAATAAATCATGTTCTAATAGTATTTCCATTGATCTTTTATAATTTATATCAAAGAAGAAAGCTATTTCTCTAATTACATATAAGAAATCAGTATCTCCTGCTTCATTTGCTACTAGTTCATGATTCTTAAAATTATTAATAACATGTTCATCTATTCTAACATTAGGATTTTTAACTGAATTACTAGTTTCAATAATAATATCTATTTTATCAGCATCTCTAACTATATTACAATGCATATTAGTTAGTTCATCAAAAACAGGTACATCTTTTTTATTATGATATTTAACTGCTTTTTGAACTATTTCATCATTATAATTATTTTCTTTTAATATTTCATATCCTCTATCACCATGATCAAAAGATATTCTATCTATATATGTATTATAATTAGTAACTTGTTCAAATCTACCTAAATCATGAAATAAAGCACAGACGACCGCTCTATTATATTCTTTTTCATCTAAATCTAATGATTTAGCAATTTCTTTAGCAAATCCCACCACTCGGTAAGTATGCTTATACTTATACATTACCTTATCTATAGATTTATCAAATTTATTTACATAATCTTCAAAAAACTTAATCTCCTTATCCATTTTTATCCTCCTATAAATAAAAAAATATCTATGATGTAAGGACCAATACGGCGGTACCACCTTACTTCATAGATATACTATGCTCTTAATACTTAACGCGTATAACGTAACATCCTATTTACTTAGATATTAAACTCAAAAGCTACCTTCAAATAATAATTATATCTATTTACACCAAACATAGACTCTCTATAATAATTAGTTATTTTACTCCTCTTTCTCAACGTTTATGAATAAATTATATATCAAATAAAATAAAAAAGCAAGTTATTCTTCCTTGCTTTCTTCTTCAGCCTTTTTATCTTCTTCTAGCTTTTGCTTTTCTTCTAATTCTTTTTTATTTTTTTCTTCAATTTCTTTTGCTTTTTCTGCTGCTTTCTTTTTAGATTCTAATTTCTTTTCTTCTTCAGATTTTAGATTTTCTTTTTCTTTCTTTTCTTCTAAAGCATCAATATAATCTTCAAATTCTCTTAAGATACTCTTTTTACCAACAACATAAAAAGCATATTCTTTATCTTTCACTTTTAATAATGTTTCATCTTTAATAACAAAACCAGTTTCATTTCCTTGAAATATAGCGTTATTATATTCAATATTTAAATCTACATAATATATTGTATAATTATTTTCTATTAATTCATTAATATATGTATGATATTCACTTGATTCTGATTTCTTATAGAATAAGACATAATATTCATTTTGTTCTTTATTAAATATATCATTATATGCTAATTCAATATATTTATCTGAATCTATTTTACTCTTAACAACATTTTCTACTGCATATTTATTACTATTTTTTATTCCAAATACATCTATATCTAAAACATATAAAACTAATACTGTACAGCATACAATAAATAATATGAATATAGTTACTAAAAAAGTATTGATACAGAAAATCTTTTTTATTATTTTAAAGAATAGATTTAATTCTTTCTCTACTTTTTCTTCTTCAGGAGTTTGTACTTCAACTACCTTTTCTTTAACCTTTTTCTCTTTAACAGGTTTTGCTTTTTCAACTTTTTCTTTCTTTTTAAACTTATTCTTTAATCTAGCAAATAAAGATACTTTAGTAGTTTCTTTAATTAACTCTTTGTCTTCTACATCTTGTATTTGTTTTTTCTTTTTAGTTTCTTTAACTTCTTCTTCTTCTTTTATTTCTTCAGGTTCTACTATTTCTTCCTTTTTAGTAATAATAGGAAGAATACCCTTCTTCTTAGGTAATAATTCATTAATTAATAAATCTATATCTTTATCTATCTTAACAACTTTAAATTCTACGTTATTTTCTATTATAGATGGATCTATATCTTTATTATAACCTCCAGACATACCTAGATACTCAGTATATGTATTTTCAATTAAAGATCTATCTACTTCAACATTTTTAAGTATATAGTCAGTTGCTGGATCTTGTACTTCTTCATAATAATTATAATTAGATTTAAATTTATAGAAGTAATATTTATAACCATCATATTCCATCTCTTTAACAAATTCCATATCTTGAGGAATAAAGTTATAATTATTACTAATACTGTAATTTATAAATAAATCTGATTTACCTAATTCTATATTATTATTATATTTTTTAGGCATTAATCTACTTAAATTATAATAATTTAAGAATGAAAATAAAGGATATCTACTTAGTTCATCTTTTGCGATAGTATTAAAACTAAATTTAGATATATTCTTATCTCTTCTTACATAGTTATCAAGTATAAATAGTTTTAATTGATTATCTTTCTTTTTATATAACTTATCTAAATATGTTTGAGTATTTTTACCTGTAACATAAAATTCAATATTAATTGCTGATTCTAAGAATATTCTAAGATTGATATATTCTTTATTTTGCATATGATTTTCATTTTTAGCAAATTTAAAATTACTGCCTTGTTTAAATATATCAATTACTGCATTTTGTAGAATCTTTTTATTCTTTTTTATGTCCTTTTCAAGAACAACACCCGCTGATAAAAAATCATTAAATAATAATATTACATTGTTTCTTTTAATATCAAAATTAAAAGTCTTAAATAAATCTGGAAATAGCAATGAATAATTATTTACATCAGTAGATAAATTACCTATTGGTATATTATCCATATTAGTAAAGTATTTTAATACTAGCTTTTTATATAGTTTAATAGCACTTTCATTGTTAGTACAAGCAAGTAAATTAGCTACTTCATACTTACTTTCATTAGTTAGTTTAGGAAAGATTTCTTTTATCTTATCTGAATATTCATCATAATACTCATTAAAAACTAAAGAAATAAGAGATAGACTGATATTAAAATCACTAAAATCATCAGGATGATCAAAGTTTGAATCATCTAATATCATTAGTCCCATTTCTTTAGTAATCTTCATTCTTTTGATTTTGTTAAATGCACGAATTTTGCTTTTAAAATCCCTAACTTCAATTATTTCAAGCAAATATGATAATTTAGTTAATTTTATATTATTTATAAAATTTTTAATCACAATTATCACCTTGATTTCAATTATATCATAATTAAGAAAAAATAGAAGAAATTAATTAAAAATTTCTTCAAAAATATTACTAAAAACTTTTTTTACATTCTTTTTTATATGTTTAAACAAAGAACTAAAGAATGCTTCTTCATCTTCATCCTTTTCTGAATATATTCCAACTTTATTTTTTTTAGCCTTTTCTTCAGCTTTTATCATAGTTTCGTAATACTTAAAATCTTTATTTGCGTATTTTACTTCAGCATATCCTTTTTTTAAGATTTCTTCTTCTAATAATTTACCATCTACAAATATATATGCTAAATATCTATCATACTTATCTTGTTTATCAGTATTTGGTTCATACTCTAATTCTATCTTTTCAGCCTTCTTTAACTTATTACAAACATAATCTTTAGCTTTATCAGCATATGGTTCAGCTTCCTTAGTAGAAGATGCTATTTCAGGAGCATTAATACCTAAAAACCTAACCTTTATTTCTTTATCATTTAATATAAATCTAGCTGTATCACCATCAACACATTTAGATAGTTTTACTTTATCCTTTGCTTCGGTAACAACAGGGAATATTAATAACAATAGAACAAATACTATTACTTTCTTCATATCCTCACCCTATTATAAATATATCATAAAAAAGAATTAAAGTATATCAAAAGTGTAAAATATGCATATTATAAACTAGGTGATTGTATGAATAACTTTTTATGTTATCTACTTAGAAATACTAAAAAAATGATTTTATTTTTATTAGCTATTTCTTTTTTAATAATTCTTTTTTATCAAATAATAGTATTATTATTTATTACAACTCAAGTAAATGCATTTTTATTATTTATTATCTTTACTCTTATGTGTACTAGTTTCTTTTTCTTTTTTAGAATTTAGGATATCAAGACTCTTATTTAATTTATCTATACTTTTTTTAATATCAGATATATTTTCAATAGAGTTTGTAACTATTATTTTATCTGGCATAGATATTAAAATAGATAAAAGTATTTTTTCTTCTTCTAATAGTGGAAATATTTTTTCATAATATAAAAATAAAGATTCAAAATCCAATTCATCATAATAACTATTATAGAAATTAAGTAAATCAATTATAGGACTATCTACAATTACATTATCAAGTGAAGTAAGATACATATTATCAATAGTTTTAATCATAGTATTTAAATCATTATTATAATTAGTTACTACTCTTTTTTTATTTAAAGTTAGTTCTTTAATTATATCTAATTCATTTAAGCAATAATTAATAGATGATAAGATCAAACTAATATTTCTAGTTAAAAGATATTCATTTGGAGATAAATACTCTTTTTTATCCATATTATCAATCATATAATTATAGTACTTATTTAAATCTAATAACTTTGTTTTAATATCATCATATATCTTATTATAATCATCTTCCATAAAATATGAGGTTTTATTATGAAGTAACGCAAGTAGTTTAATATAATCTCTTGCTTTTTCATTATTATCATATTTAATTTCATCCAAATATTCATATAAAACATAATCACTATCATAATCAATAATCTTAGGTAAATAATTAAATCCTCTTGATAATAAATAATTATATATATTTATATTTTTATTTTTTTTTAAAACAAATTGACCTAAAGGTGTACTAATAATAGTTATATTTCCTTTAATAGTAACTTTATTAACCTTTAGGTCGTTTTTAATTATTAAATTCTTATAATTATTCATTACCTGGTATTATTATTTTAGAACCTAAGGTAATATTAGATAGATCATTATATTCTTCTAATTCTTCTTTTGAAGTATTATATTTTTTTATTATTTCATTTATTTCATCTTTTTCTCTATAAATATGAACATTATAATTAACATATGTATCATCTGTATCATCAAAATTATCAAACACTGAAGTTACTTCTTCTTTAACTGGTTCTTCTTTAAAAACAGGTTCTTCATCAATAACTTCAATAACTGGTTCTTCTTTTATCTCTTCTATTCCATCTAAAGATATAGAAATATTTATATTAATAGTATTATAAGAAACTAAATCATATTCAAAGTTATCAATATCTAGTTTTAGATTATCTGAACTATATTTATTATCTAAAACTATATTAAATGGAATATTATAAATAAATGGTTCATTATTTAGTACATTATTACTCTCTTTATAATCACCTGATATAATAAATTCACCTGTTAATTCATTATCGTTAACTAGTTTTAAATTATGTTCTAAAGAAATACTATTTATTTCTTCTATATTAGTATTAAATACAATATCTTTTGAAAATGGTATTATTTTTTTCATATATGCCTCCTAGTAAATAATATTAAAAAGAGTTCTAAATTAGAACTCTTTATTTAAATAGCTGTTTAAATATTTCATCATATTTTTCAACTAAAACTATTTTTATATTATCTTTTATTTCTTCAGGTATATCATCTAAATCTTTTTCATTTTCTTTTGGAATAAATATTTTATCTACTTTAGAATTATATGCCCCGATTGTTTTCTCTCTTAAACCTCCGATTGGTAAAATATTTCCTTTTAATGATATTTCACCAGTCATTGCAATTTTATTAGATACTGTTTTATTAGTTAAAGCACTAATAATTGCACTTGTTAATGCAGT
The DNA here is from genome assembly GCA_017511805.1 of Bacilli bacterium. Taxonomy (GTDB): domain Bacteria; phylum Bacillota_I; class Bacilli_A; order RF39; family UBA660; genus RUG13038. The sequence goes on along the minus strand of JAFWJA010000015.1, from coordinate 209,760 downwards.
ACCAGCAGATGGTCCATCTTTTGGAACAGCTCCTTCATATGCATTTATATGTATATCATTTTTAGTAAAGAAATCATCATCTAAGTTAAATAGTTTTTTATTACTTTTAACATAACCTAGTGCTATCTTAGCACTTTCTACCATTACATCACCTAAACTACCAGTTAAAACTATATTCCCAGTACCTTTATAGAAAGATACTTCTATAGGTAATATAACACCTCCAAATGGTGTATAAGCAAGTCCATTTACTACTCCAACTGGATTCTTACTATTAGTTATAAAATGGTATTTTTCTTTACCTAAATATTCATTAATATTATCTTTAGTTATAACTATTTTTATATTTTTATCAGTTAATACTTTTCTAGTTACTTTTCTCATTATTTTGCTAAGTACACGTTCTAGTTCTCTAACTCCTGCTTCTTTAGTATAATTTTCTATAATATATATAATCATATCATCATCTATCTCAATGTTATCTTTAGTAAGACCATGGTCTTTTAATAAATTATCAAACATATGAGATCTAACAATATGTAATTTTTCAAATTCAGTATAACTAGATAGTTCTATTATTTCTAATCTATCTAGTAATGGATAAGGTATTTCATTTTTATCATTTGCAGTTAATACAAATGTAACTTTAGATAAATCAAATGGTTCTTCTAAGAAATTGTCTGTAAAGAATTGATTTTGTTCTCTATCTAATACCTCTAACATAGCACTTTCAGGATCTCCATTATAACCCTTAGTCATTTTATCTATTTCATCTATTAAGAATAATGGATTAGAACTTTTAGCTTTAATCATTGTATTAATAATTCTACCAGGTTCTGCTCCTACATAAGTTCTTCTATGACCAACTATTTCTGATTCATCAGAAACACCTCCCACAGATATTTTTACAAAGTTTTTATTAAGAGCTTTTGCAATAGAAAAAGCAAGTGTTGTTTTACCTACTCCAGGAGGACCAACTAGACATAGAATTGGTGCATTATCTTCTTTAGTCATTTTTTTAACTGCAATATATTCAATAACTCTTTCTTTTATTTTATCTAGACCAAAATGTGATTCATTAAGTATTTGTTCACACTTATCTAAATCTACTTCATCTTTAGTATATATATTCCAAGGAAGAGATAACATTGTATCTATATAGTTCTTACATATTGTTACTTCTGGAGAAGATATAGGTATATTCTCATACTTATTTAATTCTTTTAATAATTTTTCTTTTATTTCTTTTGGTGCTTTTAATTTATTTATCTTATCTCTTAATTCTTCTATTTCATTTTCTTTTGTATCATCTTCATGTAGTTCTTTTTTTATTACCTTTAACTTTTCTCTTAAAACATATTCTCTTTGTTGTTCATCCATTTCTATCTTAAGTTGTTCTTCTATATCTTTTTCTATATAACCTACATTTTTTTCTTTCTTTAATAGTTTAATAAGATAGTCCGCTCTAAAACTAGCACTCTTTTCACCTATAAAAACATATTTATCTTCAAATTTTAAAGGTAGTACATTTACTATAATATCAGTTAATGTTTCTAACGATTTTTCTTCATTTATTTTAGTTATTAAATAATTAGATAGATTAGGAACTATTGCTACATAATCAGAAAAGCATTCTTTTAATACTCTTACTTTAGCTTCTTCTAATTCTTCATCCTGATCTTCTATTTGAACTGGTCCTATAATAGCATCTAATATAATATTATCTTGATCTAAATATTCAAATACATGCGCTCTATTAATTCCTAAAAGAGTAATTCTAATATTACCATTAGGAAGTTCAAAATTACTACTTATCTTACCTATAATTCCATACATAGGTAAATCTTCTTTTTGCATATCTAAAGTAGCATATTTAGGAGTTGACAGTAAGACATAACCATTATGGTTATTAATCGCGTTATAAATAATAGTCTTATCTTGTTCTTCCTGAATTTCAAGTTTAATTTCACCTTGAGGTAAGAGTATCATGTTTCTTAAAACTATAACTGGTAATTTAGTTTTTAACATCATACTCACCTCCTGATGATTTTTTAAATACAATGACTTCTATTATAAATTAATTGAATAAAAAGTCAATGTGATTTAATAAAAAAAAAGTTATTTTTTAATAACTTTTTTAATCTTTAATAACATCAAATACTTTTTGCATTATTAAATCATATCTTAATGCTTCTGCTCCACCAAAGTGAGTTAAGAATTCTTCTTTAGTAGTTTTATATTGTTCTGCTAATTTAGTAGCTTCAGCATCTACTTCTTTATCAGTAACTTCTATCTTTTCTAAGTTAGCAATTTCTTCTAACATAAATCTATATTTAACTCTTATAGTAGCATCATTTCTCATTTGTTCTCTTAAAGCTTGTTCATCTGAATTAGTATATTGATAGAATAATTCTAATGATATACCTTGATGTTCTAAGTTATGAGCATATTCATGTACCATTCTATCTATTTCTTCTTCTACTAATTCATTTGGAATTTCTACTTCAGTATTCTTAGCAATTTCTTCTAATAAAGAATCTATATATTTATTTTCAGTATCATATTCTTTTCTAGCTTTAATTTGATCTTCTACAACTTTCTTTAATGATTCTTCATCATTAACTCCTTCCATTTCTAAATCTAAGAAGAAGTCTTCATCAAGCTTTGGAAGTTCTTTTGATTTAACTTCATGTATTTTAACTTTAAATAAAGCTTTCTTACCTGCTAATTCTTCTGATTGATAATCTTCTGGGAATGTTACATTAACATCAACTTCATCACCAGCTTTATGACCTATTAATTGATCTTCAAATCCTGGTATAAAAGTATTACTACCAAGTGTTAAAGAATAGTTTTCTCCTTTACCACCTTCAAATGCTTTCTTACCTAAGAAACCTTCAAAATCAATAACAGTAATATCTCCGCTTTCAGCTTTACCTTCTTTAACAACTAGTTCAGCATATCTATTTCTTAAATTATCAATTTCAGTATTAATTTCTTCTTTAGTAACTTTAACTGTTTCTTTCTTAACTCCCATATTTTTATACTTTTTAATTTTAACTTCTGGTTTAGTAGTTATTGTAAATTTAACAACTAATTTCTTATCATCAACTTCAACTACATCTATATTAGGATCAATAATTGGATCTAATTTATTATCTTTTAATACTTTAGCATACATAGTTTGAAGTTCACCATTTATTGCTGTATAAAATAATGATTCAACACCATATTTTTTAATATATACATCTTTTGGTACTTTACCTTTTCTAAATCCTGGTACATTAGCTTTAGCTACTTCCTTTTGAAAAGCTTTATCTAATGCTCCTTGCCATTCTTTTCCTTCTAATTTTACTTCTATTTCGTGAATATTCTTCATACTTCCTCCTTGAAAAATCTATTATATTATATACTAAATTATTTATAATATCAATAAAAAAAAAGAGATTAATCTCTTTTTGTTGTAAAGTTTTAATCATCGTTGGGAGTTAGATGTTTAATCTTCCTTGGAATATTAAAATCAAAGTTCTCTGAAATTGATTCTAAGTCACTATATGTTTTCATTGACATGTCAATTGCTTCAGATATGATTTTTAATTCATTTGCATCATAAATATCTTTTTTATTCTTTAAGACAACTCTAAGTTCACTAGATTCTTGTCTATTAATTGGTACATTATATGCATCAAAATCATCATATTTAAAACCAGATGACATATTTAAATATATAGTAAATGGTGAACTTTCATTTATCTCAATTCCAGGATATTTAGATGTTAATAGTTCTTTTATTTGTATCATTTTTTTAGTATTAGGCATAATTTCTACCTTTTCATCAATAAATCTAACAAAAGATACTCTTGTAGGTCTAATTCTAAGCATTCCTGTTGCATATTTTAAAGATCTAACTATTCTTCCTGATTTAGTAGGTCTATATACTGGTGAAACTAACCTTGCTAATTTATCTGTATTTTCTAATAATATTTTTGGTTTACCAAATAATAATATATCATCTATAAGTTCACAAAAATCATTATAACCTGATAATAATCTAGAACCATTAATACTATTATCAATTAAATTCTTAGTTGAATTAATATCTAAATCTGTTGTTATATATGTATTTTTATTTTCTTTACCATTTTTATCATAATCAAATAAAACAAATCCTTTAATAGGTAATTTTGAACCTGTTTTTATATTTCCAAATAATATATCCTTTTTAATACTATGTAATTGTTGTGAAATATTATGAATGATATTTGTTTCTTCTTCATTCATAAACTTTCTAGTCTTTAATTCATTAATCATATCTTGAATATTTGTAAGTTTAATTGCTGTCTTATCATCTATATCTTTAAATATTCTCCATGTATTTTGGCAATCTTCTTGTAAAGAAATAATATTTAAATATAATTCATATTTTCTAGAGAAAAAGTCAATATGAGAATTAATTATTTCTATAGCAGTTGCACTTTTAGCATCATTTAATAAATTAAATGTTCCAATAAGAGAATATATAAAATAATCTTCTTCAAAATCAATAGCGTCTAGATCTAATGTTTGAACTAGATCAGGTTTAGAAAATCCTTCTTGAAAATTTGTTTCATATAATCTATCAGGAAATAAGCTCTTATTTTTATTAAAAACGTCTTTAACCAAATCAAAATTATTTATCTTTAGTATAAACTCTTCTTCTTTATCTAATTCTTCTACTTCATCTTCTTCTATTTTTACTTCTTGCTTTTTTAATTGTTCTTTTTTTCTTTGCTCTTCAAGCATTTTTTTAACAAGTTCTTCTTCCATTATTAATTTCTTTTTTTCAACAAATAATTCTATTTGTATCATCCAAAAGGCATCTACTCTTTCTTCTTCAAAATCACACTCAATCAAAGTGCTTTTAATAAATTTAAAGTTAACATTATTTGGATTGCAATTTAATAATTCAATTACTTTATTTATCTTTTTAATTTTTGAACTAATTTTTTTTATTTCTTCTCTTCTTTTTAGATTTTCTTGTTCTATACATTCATTAATTATATATTCAGAAAATAATAAAGATGTATCTACATTTTCATTTAAACTTTCTTTTAAAAATGAAATAACTGTTTTTTTATTATAAATATGTTTATTTATTGCTCTAGATACAATACTATTCATACCTTCTTTATCATTTCCATTAATAGTATATTTTTCAATTAATTCAGCAGCCTCTGCTGATGTTAAATTTTTTGCACTTACTAAATTTAATGGTTTACATTCTTCTCTTTCACTCATTAATCTTTGTATTTCGTTTTTTAATAATTCAATAATATCCATATTCACACCCCTATAAAAAAAGTGACATAAATGTCACTAATTGATTGATACTATTTTTATATCGTAATTTCCATTAGGACTTTCTACTGTAACTGTTTCTCCCTTTTTCTTACCCATAATAACTTTAGCAATTGGAGATTCATTAGAAATCTTATTTTCAAATGGATCAGCTTCAGTACTACCTACTATAGAATATTCTTCTTCTTCATCGTCATCAATATATTTAATTTTAACTTTTGATCCAACTGCAACTACATCACTTTTAGTAGTTTCTTCAATAATAGTTGCATTATCAATTAAATATTCTAATTCTTTTATTCTAGCTTCAACATGACCTTGTCTATCTCTTGCTGAATGATATTCTGCATTTTCAGATAAATCACCTTGTGCTCTAGCTTCTTTTATTTGACTAATAACTTCAGGTCTAACAACTTGTTTTAAATTATCCAATTCTGCGGCTAATTCTTCCAAACCCTCTTTTGTTAAAAATACTTCTTTTTTGTTCTTCATAAAACATTCCACCTTTTTTTGTATTTGACAAGTAAAAATGATACTATAAAAAAGCATGTTTGTCAACAAACATACCTTACTTTTTTAAAATTCATCTGAAGTATCTATTTCAAAATTATCATTATATTTTAAGTTTAGTTTTCTAACTCCACCTTTAATTAAAAGACTATCATTATTAATATATGATTCTTCTGAATCAGTATATTCTTTAACTTCTAATTCAGCTTTTCTAACAATATATTTAAAAACTGCTCTTACATCTTTCTTTCTAACAGCACTTAATTCTTTGTTCAAATATTTTTTAACAAATACATTAGCATCCCATTCTTCTGCATAATAAACTGCTTCTGGATTTTCAAATAATACTTCTAAATCTCCCTTATATCCTTTAAGCATATATTCTCTTAAAGATAATTTTTCTTCATTATTTTCCATTTTTTCTCTCCTTTAAAAGTATTCTAACACTATATTATTTATTGTCAATATCAAAAAAGTTAATTCTTATTAAATCAAACTTATCTACTTTTTTATCACAAGGAATACGTAGTATTTCTTGAGGATGTCTAGCAGCATCAACTTCTTCACCAGATTCATTTTTAATATATTTTACTTCAATATTAAATGATTCTTTTTTAGGGCCAAATATATTAACTGTATCTCCTATTTTAAAGAAGTTTCTTTGCTCTAGGACAATTTCCTTGTTCTTAGAATCATATTCAAGAACAACCCCTAAAAAGTCCTGATTAGTGTTTTCTTGTCTTCCAATATAATATTGTTCATTAACACCTGGTTTCTTATCAAAATATTGAGGTAATGCATCTCTATTTGTGCATCTATATAATTCTAATTGATCATTCTTATTAAACTTATATGTACCATTATAATAACTATCTATAACACGTCTATATACTGATAAAAGAGTTGCTACATAATAAATAGATTTCATTCTTCCTTCAATCTTAAATGATTTAACACCAAGATCTATTAAATCAGGAATATAATTTATTAAAGATAAATCTTTTGGACTAAACGAAAAGTCTATATCTTTATTAATTTTCTTATCTTCATCATATAAATCAAATACCCATCTACATATTTGAGCGCATGCTCCTCTATTAGAATCTCTATTAGTTAAATAATTAGATAAAGTACACCTACCAGAATATCCCATACACATAGCACCATGTATAAATACTTCTGTATCAATACCTGTTTCATCTATTATATTCTTAATATCATCTTTAGAACATTCTCTTGCTAGTACTACTCTTTTAACACCTTCTTTTTGATAAAACTTAACTGCTTCTTTATTAAGGCATGAACTTTGAGTACTTAAATGAAATTCTAGATTAATATTATTTTCTTTTAATAGGTCTAATATAAATATATCTGATGCGATAATAGCATCTACTTTGTTCTTTTCTAAGTCTTTTAAATATGAAACTAAATCTTTATAATCTTCTTCATGAAATACTATATTAACAGTTACATATACTTTAACACCATAATCATGTGCATATTTAACACCCTCTTCTATATCTTTCATAGAAAAGTTTTTAGCATTAGATCTAAGTGAATAATTTTCACCACCTAAGTATATTGCATCTGCACCATATAATACTGCCCATTTTAATCTTTCTAAATCTCCAGCTGGCGCTAATAATTCTACTTTATTCATAATCTTCCACCTTAAATACTGTCTTTTTATCTAAGAATCCATCAAAAGTTTCATATTTAGAATTTGTTTTAACTACTTCATTTAAATCATTTAAATATTTTTCATCATTAGTATTACTCTTTAATAAAACAAAGCACTCTGCTACATTATAGAATTCTTTTTCATCAAGCATATAACTATCTAAGAATATAAAATCTATATTATTATCAAGTAATCTAGGTAAATGAAGTAATCCATTTAATACTTTACCTGTAAAAAAGTTAGTATCCCTTTCTTCTACTATTATATATTTATCTTTTTTAACTTTATCTTCTATTTCATACTTATCTTTATCTTTTTTAGTATCTGTATAATCAAAATAATTAGTAATAAGTTTACGTGATGAAGTTGCCATATTTAAGAAACCATAAAGCTTAGCTCCTATTTTAATATTAGTATTCTTTTTAATATTAATAATCTCATCTATTGTTATTTCATTAGATAAAAGAGCTAGATCTACATTTCTTTTTTCTAAAAAATTAATAGTTTTAGAGTTAGTACCCATATGATTAGATATCCAAAATATTTCTTTATCAAATCCTAGTTCATTAAGAATATTTAGTACACCAATATCTGTATAACATATACCTGTTATATCTAGTTTAATTAACTCTTTTACTAAGTTCTTAACATCATCTATCTCACTATTATAATATAGTCTATTTAGGCATATATATACTTTCTTTTTAGTATTTAATTCCTTTAATTCTTCTATATCATAGCAATAATTAAAATTACTACTAAAACCTTTTATACCTACTAAAAAACCATCAAAATTAAGTCTTTCATATAAACTTAGATTCTCTTTTGATGGTAGAGGTACATATATTTCATGCATTATTATTCCTCCTTTTTAGATACTGCGATTCCATCTCCTATTTCATAGAATGTAGTCTTAAATTCAGTATTTTCTTCTAAAAACTTTCTATATTTAATTAGCTTTTTAACTAATTGTCTTAAGTTCTTACTTCTAACCTGTTCTATATTTTCTACAAACCCATGAAATAATAAATTATCACTTATAATAACACCATTTTTATTTAAATTAACTTTATATTTTTCAAAAAATTTAATATATTGTGCTTTAGCTGCATCTATAAATATCAAATCAAATTTTTCATCAATTTTAAAATCAAGTGCATCACATAAATGCACTTTTATTCTATCTTCTAAACCAAATTTATTTATATTTTTAATAGCTTCATTATATCTTTCTTCATCTCTTTCAACAGTAACAACAGATATATTATCATTTACTAATGCCATTTTAATAGATGAATAACCTATTGCTGTCCCTATTTCAAGAATAGATTTAACACCATGTTCTTTAATATAATTACACATAAAATCTATTCCATCTTTTTGCATTATTGGAATATCATTTTCTCTAGCATATTTCTCTATTTCTTCTATCATATTATTTTTCATCTTCTTTAGTTAAATTAGCAAGAATTCCTTCAATTAATTTCCATTCTTGTTCAGTCTCTATTGGACCTAAATCACATAGATCTTTAGTAGGATCAAATGTAGCAGCATATGTTCTAAAGTTCCCATTTTCATCTTTAGTTTCATCTGTATATACTATATAATTTTTACCTGTTTTAGCTAAATCAAATGTATATAGTATTCTGCACTCCTTTTTATTACCTTCATTATCAATATAAGTAAAATAATTTTTTCTATCATTCTTTGGCATAATTATTTTCTCCTATCTAAATATCTTTGTAATATTATTGATGCCGCAAGTGCATCTACTTTTTCTTTTCTTTTATTTCTAGATAAATCAGCACTAATCATAACGTTATTAGCTTCTACAGAAGATAATCTTTCATCTTCAAGTATAACTTCTAAACCTAATTTAGATTCTAATAGTTCTTTAAAGTTTATACTTCTTTCAGAAGCAAAACCTAAACTATTATTCATATTCTTAGGTAAACCTAATACTGCTGTTTTAATATCATTTTCTTTTATAATTATTTCAAGTTCACTAATTAAACTTTCATAGTCTTCATTATCAAATTTTATAGTTTTTAAAGGATTAGCTAAAATACCTAGTTTATCACTTAAGGCAATTCCTAGGGTTTTAGTTCCTAAATCTAAACCTATATATCTCATTTTACATTAATATAATCACGAAGTAATACTTCTACTATATCAGCTCTATCTATTTTAGATAACTTAGTTCTAGTTTCTTTATAATTAGATATATAACCTGGATCTCCACTTATAATATAACCAACTAACTGATTAATAGGATTATATCCTCTTTCTTCTAAAGCCTCTACTGCTTCATATATGGTTTGCTTAACAACTATATCATTTATGTTTTTTACGTCAAATACATTTGTCTTTTCATTATCCATAAAAATCACCTCTAACGATTAAATTATAACATAAAACAAACAAAAAAGAAATAGTCGCCTATTTCTTTTATTTTAATTTTAATGCCATTATCTTATTTGGTCTAGGATTAAATACTTGTTCATCAAGTTCTCTATTTCTCTTTGAAAAAATATCTTCATATATTGGAGATAAATCTTCCTTTCTTGTAGATTTATATGGAGCTGAATAACTAAATCCACTATAGGCTTCATAATATAAATTTGATAATAATGTAGCTGGAACTTGTGTATCTAAATTTTTAGATAAATAAGCTAATTTAAAGTAATCTTTAGCTACTTCCTTAGCAGATTCAAAACAAAGAATACATTTCTTTTTACTCTTATTAATCATTTTTAATTCATCAATTTTATCAAATGCTATCTTTAAATATTCTTTTGGAAGTGATTGATATATATCTGTACCTCTTACATCAAATAATTGAGTACAAATAAAACCAAGTTTTATTTTTGGTTCAAAACCATTTTCAGTTTCTTCATAATATACGAATACATCACCATCTGCTATTGCATTATGTGCATTACTTAAAGACTTTTCTACGTACCAACCAGTATTTTTTCCATTCAAATCTTCAAATAAATTATCACCACAATATCTGAAATATTTTACCCATCCACCATTCTTTTTAGATTTTACTTCCTCTAATAATTCAGGATTAAATCTTTCTTCAATAATTTTTAAATCTAAATCTTTTGACATAATTTCACCTCTTTGAGAAACAATTATAACATAAGAAAAATAGTTTTATATATTCAAATTATTCATAGTAGTAATTCCTCTACTTCATATCAAAAAAAAGGAATAGTTAAATCTATTCCTAATATTCATACCATAATCCTTTTTCTTTTAATTCATCAATTATATCTGTATGTTCATCTTCTGTTTCTGCAAAATACATATCTCCATTTTTATCTGCGACAAAATAGAAATAACTATTTGGTGTATAATTAATAACTGCATCTATAGCTTCACTTGACGGATTACATATTGGCCCTACTGGTAATCTACCAGCACTAGAATATGGTCTTGTATTATATGCATTTTCATCAACTATTTCAGCTTGATATAAATCTCTTTCACCCATATTAACTTTAGCTCCATAATAAGTAGTAACATCACTACCTAATGGTATATTACTATTCATTCTATTAATAAATACTCCAACTATATTCTTTCTATCATTTAATTCATTACCTTCAAGTTCTGCAATTGATGCTAAAGTCAAAACTTCATGTAAATTAAAACCAGAACTAGATATTTTATCCTTATATTTATCTAATACTTTAGATTCTTGATCTAGTAATGTTTTTATTATTTCTTTAGCAGTTACTTCATCCTTCATAAATTCATATGTATCAGGCGCTAGATAACCCTCTAAAGAGTAATAGATACTGTCGTTAAGTATTTCTTCTGATAAGAACCAATAATCGTTAATTAGAGTCTTTAAATACTCTTTATCATTAAGTGTATTAAAGAACTCTTCTTCTGTTACTTTAGTATTATCTGCGATTAATTTAGCATAACTTCTCATATTCTTACCTTCATGGAATGTAATTGTAGAAGTATTTGCTTTTTTATTCTTAATATCACTAATAGTTTCAAATATCTCTTTTAAATTCATATTTTTATTTAACTCATATACACCTTCATGAATTGATGATACACCATTTAATTTAACATAGATTTTTGCAAAGAACTCACTTTTTATTAAGTCTTTATCTTTTAATTTAGGTATTACTCCATTAGGTGTAGTACCTTTTTCTATTTTAAACTCTACTGGTACACTCTTACTTGAAACAGCAGATATATTACTTTCATATAAGATTAATGCTCCTAAAAATAGAACAATTAATGTAGCAACTACTATTATTAATATTTTTATCCATAATTTTAATTTCATTATTTTTCTCCTATTACTGCTTTTATTCTTCTAACCCCCGCAGAACAAGCTTCCTCTTTAGTTATTTTAAAATGACCAATTTCACTAGTATTAGAGACATGTGGACCTCCACATAATTCTTTAGATACATCACCAATAAAATATACAGTAACTATATCTGGATACTTTTCAATAAATCTACATTCTGCACCTGATTTTAATGCCTCTTCTTTAGTCATTTCTTCTTTATGTACAGGTAGACTTTCACTAATCCATTTATTAACTAAATCTTCTGTATTCTTAATTTCTTCATCTGTCAATTTATGATCACAGTTAAAATCAAATCTCATTCTTTCAGTATTAATATTAGATCCCATTTGATGACAATCTTTATTAACTGTTATTTTTAATGCTGCATTAAGTAAATGAGTTGCAGTATGATATTTAGTTTCTATTTCAGAATCTCCTGCTAAACCACCTTTAAACTTACCAGCAGATGCACTTCTAGATAATTCTTGATGTTCTTTAAATCTTTTATTAAAACCATCTATATCTACTTTTAAACCTTTTTCATTAGCTAGTTCAATAGTTAATTCAATTGGAAATCCAAATGTATCATATAAATGAAATGCTGTTTCAGCATCTATATCTTTATCAGATTTCTTTTCAAACTCTTTAAGTCCTTTTTCAATTGTTTTATTAAACTTAACTGTTTCAGTTTTTAACGCTTCAATAACTACATCTTTATTTCTGTCAATTTCTTCATAATATTTCTTATATTTTTCAATAAGTAAATTAACTATTCTTTCTTCCCAATCACTATTAACATCTATATCTAGTTTTTTAGCGTGTCTAATAGCTCTTCTAATTAATCTTCTAAGTATATAACCTTGATCTTTATTAGAAGGTTTAATACCAGCATCATCCGCTGCTATAAATACAGCGGTTCTTATATGATCTGCAATTATTCTCATACTTTCTTCATTACCAGAATATGATTTACCAGATATATCTTCAATTAACTTAATTACATCTTCCCATAATGATGATGTATAGTTATCTGTTTTACCTTCTAGTACTGCTACTACTCTTTCATATCCCATACCAGTATCTATATTCTTTTTAGCTAATTTTTCTATTTTACCATCTTTAGTTCTATTGAACTCCATAAATACGTTATTCCATATTTCAACCCATCTATCGTCTTCTGGATCAAATACTTCTGGTATTTCATCTTCACTTCTAAAATAGAATATTTCAGTATCTGTACCACATGGTCCTGTTTCTCCTGCTGCCCAGAAATTATCTTCAGTAGTTGATGCAATATGTCCTTCACTAATACCTAGTTCTTTCCATAAATTATGTGCTTCCTCATCATATGGGACTTTATCATCACCAGCATATACAGTAACTGCTAATCTATTTACAGGAATTTTTAATACATCAGTTAAGAATTCAAAACTCCATGTAATACTTTCTTTTTTAAAATAATCTCCTAAAGACCAGTTACCTAACATTTCAAAAAATGTATGATGTGTTTTATCACCTATTTCATCTAAATCATTAGTTCTAATACATTTTTGATAATCAACGAGTCTTGTTCCATAAGGATGTGGTTCACCCATTAAATATGGAATAAGTGGTTGCATACCAGCTGTATTAAATAAAACAGATGGATCATTTTCTGGTACTACTGGAGCACTAGGTATATGCTTATGTCCTTTACTAACAAAAAATTCAATATATTTATCTTTTAAATTCATATTATTCATCTTCCTTCTTATTTGTAAAATAATTAAATAGTAATAGATCCTTGTTGAACTAATTTATCTAATTCTTTCGCAGTTACTATTTGACTCTTTAAACTAATAACATCTTTTACCTTTTGTTGCCAATCACCTTTATGTATAAATCTCTTACATAAATTATTAGCTATTATATGTGATTTTGATTGTTTTGATAAAGTATAGAAATCTTGTATTGTCATACAATAAATTGCTTGATTAGAAGCTATAATTCCTCTATCTGTATTTTCATAAAATCTTTCTAATATAACCATACCATTACTATAGATATACCCAAAATATCCATCAAAAGTATTTAAACCCTTTACTCTATAAAACGGATCAGAACTATCAAAAAACATTTTCTTTTTAATAAACAAATCTAGGTCTTGTAGAGCTTTACGTTTCTTTTCTGGGTCTTTTATTGAATCAATATATTCTTTAATTTTTTCTAATTCTTCATCTGATATATATTTATTTTGACCATTACCTGATGGTAAAAAAATCCAGTTTGCAGATATATCATTTAAATATTCATCCATGAATTCTTTTATTTCATCATAATTCATATCATTAAAATCTTCTTTTTTAAAATCTATAATTCTTAAATTAGGATTATCCTTTAAAAAAGAAACATACATTTCATATAATTCTTTTAAAGAAAGAATTTTGTCTTCATGGCGATCATATGCTACTAATTTTGAAATCTTATTTTTATATCTTTCAAAGAAATTTGATAAATAATATAGATATATTTGTTTATCTCTTTCGTCATTACTATCACATGCATTCTCCATATATTTATATGCAATATAAAGTTCAACTTTATCCTTTTTTTTATCATCATCTATATTTAGGACTATTTTAATATCATTTGAAGATAATTCTTCTTCAATTTTATCCATATTATCTATTAAAAGTTGAATTTGATCTGCGCCAAAATTGATATATTTACTATAAACATCTTCAACATTTCCTTTTTTTATTTCTTCTATGTCTTCTTTTGTTAATAAAAAGTTTGCGCCTTCTTCTTTAATTAACATTTTTATAGCCATATTTCCTTTAAGTGGATTTTTTTTACTTGTTTTAACTATCTTATCTACTGCTTTAATATGATAACCATATTTTGCTTTCCAATAAGAACAAAAATTTTCAAATTCCTTATTTAGTACTACTGGGTCTTTAATCTCTCTTATTCTTCCAATTCTATTTTCTAATAGCTTAAATAATTCACCTTCAGGTAAATTATCAATCTCGTGATCCATAGTTTGAGAATCATCATATAATTGATATAGAATAAAACTTAAAACTAAATAAACAGGAATTTGTAATTTTTTTTCTAAAGTTTTTTCATCAATTACTTCCTGAACTTCGCTAAAAGAATTTTTATTAAAATCAAAGAAATTATGTGTTAATTCATTTAATTTATTAGAAAATTCAATAAATGGTTTGTAATCATAATCCTTATTACGAGATAAATCCACTAAACTTCTTATATCTAATAAAACTTCATCAGAAGGTTGAATTGGTATTACATCACTTCCAATACTTGTAATATTTAAGTCCATTATTATTCACCTACAATACTCATTATTTTATCAATTACTTCATCTATAGTCATATTACTAGAATCAATATATATTTGTTCATCTGTTCTAGTTAATGCTCCTACAGGTCTATGTATATCATCATAATCCCTTTGTTCTATAGACTTTTTAACATCTTCTAAATTAGATTCTATACCTTTTTCTTCATTTTGTGCTTGACGTCTTCTTGCTCTTTCTTCAACAGAAGCATCTAAATAGAATTTATAATCTGCATCTGGAAATACTTCAGTAGTTATGTCTCTTCCTTCCATAACTATATTATTATTCTTAGCAAATTCTCTTTGCTTTTGTCTCATTACTTCTCTAAGATCAGCAATTGGACTAACTTTATATACTTTATTAGTTACTTCAGTAGATCTAATAGCTTCAGATACATCTTCTCCATCCATAAATACATGCCAATCACTATCTAATTTAATATCCATGTTCTTTAATAAATCAACTATTTTATCTTCTTCAGATGGATCTATATTTTCTCTAATAGTTTTTAATGCAACACATCTGTACATAGCACCTGTATCTATGTATGTATAATTTAATTTCTTTGCTACTGCTTTAGCAATAGTTCCCTTTCCTGAACCACTTGGTCCATCAATCGCAATTATTTTCATATTTACCTCCTAAAAACAAAAAGAATGATACCTAGACAAGGAGTCATAAGACGGTACCATCCTTTATTTAACTTAATTATGATAACGGCATTACCGGCATGTTTTCATGCATCTTATTGATGTTAGCTTTCATTAAATATATTTATCTATTTTCACCATACATAGACTCTCTACAAAATAATATCTAATTACTCTTCATCAAATGAATTTATTCTATTATAACACGATAATTTTTAGAAAACAACTATGATTTATATTTATGATAATTTCTTGACATAACAAAATCGAATGCAAATCCATAATACTTAGGTGCAAAATAACCTGTTAAATTATCTCTTGTTGAATTATTTAAGAATCCTTCTTCTTCTATATCTTCAACTTCATCCATTCTAACTTTAGTAACAGCGTTATTAGAATACATAAAGTTACCACCAATCTTCTTAACTCTAACAAGATTCACTTCTTTAGCGGCTTTATTAGACATCATAAAGTTAGAACCTATTTCTTCTAAATTAGGGAAATCTACTTCAGTAACAGAAATATTCTCTAACATGAAATCATTACCAACTGATAATAGTCTTGGTAAACTAATAGATTTTAACATTTCATTAGTTCTTAAGAATGCAATTCCAGCTTCTTCAAGACTTTCTAACTTTAATTCTTCTAATCCTCTATTTGCTCCTAAAAAATAATGACCAACAGTTCTTAACAAAGGTAAATAAACATGATTTATACTTTCATTATTTCTTAAGAAACTATTTCCAACTTTTATTAATTTAGGCATATTAATTTCTAATAAGTAGGCATTATGATCTAAGAAATTATTTCCTATTATTTCTACTTTAGGTAAATCTAGTTTAAAGGTAGTAGAACAATTAGTCATAAAATGATCACCAATATACTTTAAATTAGGAAATGATATTATAGGAAAACTAGCACTCTTTAAAAAATCATCTCCTACAGATATTAAATTTGGTAAAACTGCATCTTCTATACCAAAATTATATTTTAAGAATCCATTTCCAACATCCACTAACTCAGATGAAGAAAACTTACGTAAAGAAAAATTATTTCTCATAAAATTATCCTTAATTCTTTTAACATTAGGTATTTCTATTACTTGAACAAACTTATTATAGAACATAAAATCATCTTCTATAAATTCTATTTCATTATTAACAAATTTAACTATTCTATTATCTCTATCCATTTCTATAATAATAGAATTATTTATAATAATAGATCTATTATTAGTAGCTTTATCTACTGTTTCTTCAATTCTATTAATCTTACCAATAGATCTTGTAAATGAATCACTAATTTTATCATCATGTAAACTAATAGTTTTATTTACTTTATCTATAATATAATAATCCGCTAATATATATTTAGCCTTATCTAATCTTTTTACTTCAAAGTTATCTATTATTACATTATTAGCGCAATAATATACGTTATTAATTTCATAATTAAATTTATAGAATTTCCCATCATTTGCGATTACATAACTATCTAATGCAAATTCTCTTTTATTAGAATCTATATTTAAACCATATTCTCGTTCAAAAGCATCAGTTAAACCTGGTATTATATTTTCTAGGTTATTGCTAAAAGTAGCATCCGGATTATTAACTGTATGATTATATCTATTTTTAATAGATAATGTATTTATTTCACCTCTAGTAAATTGAATACTAATAACAGATGTACCATATTCATCTTCTCTTTTTGGAGTAGTAAAATCAGTTCTTTTGATTTTATCTACGTCTTTTTTAACTGCAAAGAATACAAAACATCTATTTAATCTTCCACCAAAGGTAATAGTACAAATTATCTCATCTTCAGCATAATATTTAGAAAAACTTTGTATATCATCTTCTGAATGGCATTCATATAGATCATAACCAGCTTCTTCAAGTAACTCTTTTGGTGTTTTAGCACTTTTCACCTTTTCAGTTTCTACATCTACAAAACTATAAATATAATCTTTAAATTCTTCTTCAACAAACTCTTCTTTTATATCATCATATAAACTTCTATTATAATCAAAATGTTCAGATAATATTTTAAAAAGAAGACCCTCTTGTTCTAATAAACTTGGAAATAAAGTTCTACAAAAATGCATCATCTTTTCTCCATATTTATCTTTAATCATTTTTAAATCATAACTAAGCATGTTATCACCTACTAACCATAATATCTAGACATAAATATTTCTTTACCATCATGTATTATTTTAATTGCTTCCTCTACTTTAGCGTCTTTTAGTAAAGGTCCATATGTAAATAGATTAATTTCTTCTAAGACTTTATTTGGGAAAAATAATATATCACCAACAGATGGTTTAAAATCTTCAAAAAATATATTCTTTTTATATTCATTCTTACCATCAGAAAAAGTATATAGATTATAATCCCCTATTTTTACTAACTTTACTTTCTTCATCAAGCGGTTCTCCTTTCACAACAATAAGAGTTTCTGATTCCTTATCTTTAAAAGCATCTTCTTCAAGTTTTGGCGCATATATAGTAAGTACTATTCTAGTTTTATATGGATTAGATTGATAATTGAAAGATCTATCTAAATCAAATTCTACTACTTCAGGTAAATATAAAGTTCTTAATGAAGTATTAGCTCCTAAAAAATGATGACCTATTGTTTTAACCTTTGGAAGATTTAAACTAGATACATTTTGGCAAAATACTAAGAATTCATTACCAATAGTTTCAACATTAGGTAATGATAATGATTGTAACATACGATTATATGATAAAAATGAATTACCTATAGTTTTTAGTTTTTCTAAAGTTAATTCTTTTACTTTACAATTACTTAAAAATAATGCCCCAACCTCAGTAATATTAGGTATATTAATTTGGTAGAGAGGTGCCACTTGTAAGAAGTAATCGCCAACTTTCTCTAATAAGGGAAAATCAATAGATTCAATAACTTTATTATTAAACATAAAATAATCTCCAGCTTCTTTTAATTTAGGCATTTTTATTACTTTAATTTTATTAGATGCTCCCATAAAATTATGACCTACAGATTCTACATTAGGAATATCTACGGCTTCTATATCTTCGTTGCTTGACAAAAAGAAATCTCCCACTTTTATTAATAATGGTGATTTAAAATCTTTAAGTTCTATATTACGCGGTAAAAATCTATGACCAATTAATCTTACATTAGGAATACTAATTGTTTTTAATGTTTTATTATAATGCATAAAATTGTCAGGAATATCTTCTAATTTATTATTAACAAAATTAATAATTCTATTACCCCTATCTAAAGTAATAATAATAGAATTATTTATAATAATAGATCTATTATTAGTAGCTTTATCTACTGTTTCTTCAATTTTATCTATTTTCCCTATAGTATTTATAAAAGAATCTTTTATTTTATCATCATGTAAACTAATAGTTTTATTTACTTTATCAATAATATAATAATCAGCAATTATATATTTTGCTTTATCTAACCTCTTAACCTCAAAATTATCAATAATTACATTATTTGTGCAATAATATACGTTATTTATTTCATAATTATACTTATAAAATTTTCCATCATTTGCTTTCACATAACCAGGAAGTGAAAAATTATGAGTATTATAGTTAATATTAAAATCATATTTTTTAGTAAACGCATCAGTTAAACCTGGAATTATATTATCTAAGTTATTACCAAATGTAGCATCTGGATTATTTACTGTATGATTATATCTATTTTTAATTGATAATGTATTAATATCTCCTCTAGAAAATTGAATACTAATAACCGATGTCCCATACTCATCTTCTCTTTTTGGAGTAAGGAAATTTTCTCTTCTAATCTCATCTACATTCTTTTTAACTGCAAAAAACACAAAACAAGAATTTAATCTACCACCATGAAATGTACATAGTTCTTCACGTGGAGCATAATATTTTCTAAAAGATTGTATATCTTCTTCAGAGTGGCACTCAATTAAAATGTATCCAGCTTTGTCTAATAGTTCTTCAGGCGATTCCTCTTTTTTTTCTTTATCAATAGATTCAACATCAACAAGAGCATAAATAAAGTTTTTAAATTCTTCTTCTGCGCTATAAAACCAACTAGTCCCTTCTATAATATCATCACACAATTCTTTATTAAATTCAAAATGTTCTGATAATAATTTAAATAATAAACCTTCATGATCTAATAAACTTGGAAATAGTCTTCTACATAAATGCATCATCTTTTCTCCATATTTATCTTTAATCATCTTTAAATCATAACTAAGCATGCTATCACCTACTATAATTATATCATAAAAAAAGATGATTATTATAAATCATCATCAAAAGAGATTTCGTTTACATATTCTTTCTACTAAATTAAACTTTTCATCTATAAATAATAATATTGTTTTTAGTATTGCGGTTAAAGGTGTTGCGATAAGCATTCCAATAATACCAAAGAAATAATCGAACAGTAATAAACTTATAATAATTGTTACAGGATGTAGTTTCATGGTTTTACTCATTATGATCGGGTTAAGGATGTAACTTTCTAATAATTGTATTACTAATACTATTATTAATATAATAATACCTAGTTTATAATTTGTTGTGAATGCTACTGCAACTATTGGTATACCACCAATATATGGACCTATATATGGAATAATATTAGTAATAGAGTTCCATAATGCAAAGAATATAGCGGCTCTTAAACCAGCTATTTCAAAGCTAACAAGAGATACTATAAAAACTACTAATGCTATAAAACCAGTACCTTTAACAAAACTAAATATTTGTTCACTAATAGTACTTAATAAATTATGTATATCTTTTCTGTATTTTTTAGGTATAAGAACATAAATATAATCTTCTGCTCTATCAAAATCTATAAGTAAATAAAAACTAATTACAAAACCAAATAAAACTAATAAAACATGACTAATAACTGAACTAATTGTACTAAACATTTGATTAGGTAAATTAGTAGTCATATTAGTTAAACAATTCATTAAATTATTTTTAATATTATCTGTAATATTAGAACTAACACCATTTATATTTAATTTACTTAAAATACCATTTATAAAGTCATTTATACTATCAAATACACTTGGTAAATATTTTATTAAATCTTTTATTTCTTTACCTATAATAGGAAATAAATAAGAACAAGATAAATATATTACTATACCTAATACAATAAATACTATACTAGTCGCAACAGTTCTATTCATTCTTTTATTAGTTAATCTATTGACTATAGGATTAAATAAATATGCGATTATTATACCAATAAATAAGGGAGACATAACAGATAATATTGTAAAAACAAAATTAAAAATACCCCATTCTTTATTTATTAATGTAACTGCGTATATTGCTACTATAATAATTAAAAAATAAAGTATTTTTAATATCTTTGAACCAACACTAGTTAATTCATTTACTTTACTAATATTTATATTCTTATCATCTTTATTGATCAAGAATATCACCTCTATTATATTATAACCAGTTTTATATAATATTATTCTTAATGATATCCTCTAATTCTGATACAGCTTTATCTAAATCATCATTTACTACTTTAAAATCATATTTCTTACTTTCTTTTATTTCTTTTTTAGCTATATCTAATCTACCTTTAATTGATTCCATAGAGTCAGTACCTCTATTCATTAATCTTTCTTTTAATTCTTCCATAGAAGGTGGCATTATAAAGATAAGTGTACATTTATCACCCATCATCTTCTTAACATTCATCGCACCTACTACTTCTATTTCTAATATAACGTTAATACCCTTTTTAATACGCTTTTCTACTTCGTTTTTAGGTGTTCCATAATAATTACCATTATACATAGCATATTCAAGTAATTCACCGTTTAAAATTGCTTTCTCAAACTCTTCTTTAGTTTTAAAATAATAAGTTACATTTGCTATATCATTATCTCTCATAGGTCTACTAGTCATAGAAACAGATAATTCATCTTCTGGATGTTTTTCTAAATACTTCTTTATTACAGTACCTTTACCCGCTCCTGATGGACCAGATATTACTATTAATTTACCCTCTTTCATAATATCCCTCTTTTCTAACTTAATTATAACATAATATTAAGTAAAAAAATCATCTATTATTTAGATGATTTTTCAGTCTTCTTTGTTGTTTTAGTTGTCTTCTTAGTTTCTTTCTTTTCAGTTTCTTTCTTAGCTGTTTCTTTTTTAGCAGGTTTTTCAGCTTTCTTTTCTGCTTTAACTGCTTTAGTTACTTTTTCTTCTTTAACTTCAGCTTTTTCAATTACGTTCTTTCCTTTGTAGAAACCACATTCAGGACAAACTCTATGAGATTTAATACTAGCACCACAATTCTTACATACAACAGTATTAGCTGCTTCTAACTTGTAATGAGTTCTTCTCATTCTACCTCTAGTTTTTGAAATTTTTCTAAATGGAACTGCCATATTATTCACTCCTCTCTTTATTCACTTAAAAAATCTTTAAGTTTTTCTAATCTTGGGTCAATTTCTTTATTTTCTTCCTCGTTAGTTATAAATTTCCATCCGTCTCCATAAATATTTTCTTCTTTAACATCTGGACTTACAACTCTAATTGGAACTTCCAATAATATATTTTGCCATATAATTGGAACTAAATCAATAGAATTATTGATAATTTTGTCAAAATCTTCTAAATTTTCACCATTTTCACCAATAATTTCATTAATATTGATATTTACTGGGTATTTTACATCTTTTAAAGATACAGAACAAACTAATGTTAAATCACATTTAATATCTAAATTAACTAAGTATGATTCTCCTTCTTCAGTAATATCTCCAGATACTTTTACTTTAGAAATATCTTTAATATCACTATTTAGATATTCTTTAGGTATTTCTATTTCAGAATCAATTGAAATCTTATCAATTTGTCTATAAATTAATTTAGTTAAATCTATAACCATACTAATCACTCCAGCAAAATAATTATATCATAATATCTAAATAATAAAAAGAGTTATTTACTAACTCTTTCTACATCTAATTTAACATCATGACCATTTAGATCATAACTAGTTTCTAAATCAGATTTTTTAACTATATCTACTGATAAAGTTTCACTCTTAATATAATCACTAAACTTCTTAATAACATCATCTATATCACCATCATAATATAGTGTTATTCTATCAGCAATATCAAAATCTTTTTCTTTTCTTATATTTTGTACTTTACTAACTAATTCTCTTGCTACTCCTTCAAGTATTAAATCTTCAGTTAACGTAGTATCAATAACTATAAAGTTTTCATTTAAGAATGCAGCGTCATATCCTTCTTTAGAAGAAACTCTTATTTCTACCATTTCTGGTGTTACTTCTAGATCTTCATCATTAAACTTTATAGTTATATTTTTATTATTTTGTAATGCAGTTATATCTGTTTGAGATAATTTTTCTAATTCTTTAGCGTATTCATTAATATTCTTACCAAACATCTTACCACATACTCTATAGTTAGGTTTAACTGATAAAGTCATATATTCTGTTAAGTTTGATACGAAATTAACGTTTTTAACATTTAATTCTTCATTTATAAGAGGAGTTAAATCACTAATTAATTCTTCATTTTTACCATCTAATATAACTTCATTAATTGGTTGTCTAACTTTTATCTTAGCTTCTTCTCTAGCATTTCTACCAAGTGATATTAAATCTTTAACTAAATCCATTCTCTTTTCTATTTTTTCATTAACTTTAGTTTCATCAAATACTGGGAAATCAGTTAAATGAATTGATTCTTCATTAGTTAATTTAGTATAAATATCTTCAGTAATAAATGGTGTTATTGGACAAACTAGTTTTAAGAATCCAATTAATACTTCATATGTAGTTTTATATACTGCTTTTTTTGAAGTATCTAATTCTGAAGCCCAGAATCTTCTTCTATTTCTTCTTATATACCAGTTAGATAAATCATCATTTAAGAATGTTATTAAGTATTTAACAACTTTATTTAAATCATATTCTTCATATGCATCAGTTACATTCTTAACTAAGTTATTATATTTAGATAATAACCATTTATCTATTTCATCTAATTCTTTATAATCAACATCAAATGCTCTAGGATCTACATTATCAGTATTAGCGTACATTTCAAAGAATGTATATGTATTTTTTAATGTATTATAGAACTTAGAAACTACTTCATCTAATGCCTTATGATCAAATTTAATTGGTGTCCAAACTGGTCCAATATTCATTAAATAAAATCTAACTGAATCTGCACCATAGTTTTCTATTGTAGTAAATGGTTCAACTATATTACCAAGAGATTTACTCATCTTCTTTCCTTCAGCATCAAGCATTAAGTCATTAACAAGTACATTCTTATATGAACTTTCTCCTGAAATAATAGTAGATATAACTAATAGAACATAAAACCAACCTCTTGTTTGATCTATACCTTCAGCGATAAAATCTGCTGGAAATTGTTTTTCAAATAATTCTTTATTTTCAAATGGATAATGATATTGAGCATATGGCATTGATCCTGAATCAAACCAAACATCCATAACTTCTTTTACTCTAGTCATAGTTTTACCACATTTAGAGCACTTAATATGAATATTATCTACATATGGTCTATGTAAATCTAGTTCTAAATCTTTTATTTCTTCTAAAGACTTTTCTTTTAATTCTTTAATAGAACCTATTACATCAAAATGACCACATTCACATTTCCATACTGGTAATGGACATCCCCAATATCTATTTCTTCCAATACCCCAGTCAACCATATTTTCTAACCAGTTAGCAAATCTTTTTTCTCCTACAAATGAAGGATACCAATTAATCTTACTATTAGCTTTAATAATCTTTTCTTTATATGAAGTATTATTTAAATACCAAGCTGGTTTAGCTATATTTATTAATGGTTGCTTACATCTCCAACAGTGAGGATAGTTATGCGCTATTTTTATCTTTTTAAATAGTTTATCATTTTCTTTTAACCATTTGATAATATCTATTTCAAGTTCTGGTTCTGTAACTAATCTACCTTCCCATGGTCCTTCAGTATATTTACCATCTAAACCTACTGGATTAACAAAAGTAATACCATTATCTTTAGAAACTCTATTATCATCCGCACCAAAAGCAGGAGCAACGTGTACTATACCAGTACCATCTTCCATTGTTACATAATCATCTGCAATTACTTCAAATGCTTTACCTTCTACTTTTATAAATGGCATTAATTGTTCATATTTAGTACCAACTAAATCTTTTCCTTTATATGTTTCAATAGTGCAGTAATCATCACCTAATACTTTATCTGCTAATGCTTTAGCAAGTATAAATTTATAACCCATACTTTCTGCTTTTATATATTCTTCTTTTGGGTTAACACAAAGTGCTAAGTTCGCTATTAAAGTCCAAGGTGTTGTAGTCCATGCTAGGAAATATTCATCTTTTCCTTCTACTTTAAATGGTACTATTACAGTATTAACAGATACTTCTTTATAACCTTGTGCTACTTCAAAGTTAGATAATTCAGTACCACATCTAGGACAATATTGTAAAATCTTATTTCCTTCATATATAAGACCTTTTTTATGCATTTCATTTATAATCCACCATTCAGACTCTATATATTCATTTGAACATGTAGCATATGGATGATCCATATCAATAAATTGACCCATCATATTTGTTAATCTTTTAACGTCTTCAATACATGAATCAGTTGTATTTCTACATTCATCTATAAAGTTTTGAATACCAAACTTTTCAATATCAGCTTTACCATTAAAACCTAATTTCTTTTCAACATTAACTTCAACTGGTAAACCATGAGCATCAAGTCCTATTTTTCTAAGTACTTTATATCCTTTCATAGTCTTATATCTACAAAAAGCATCTTTTATTTCTTTTGCATACATATGATGAAGTCCAGGTTTAGCATTCGCATAAATTGGTCCATCATAGAATACAAATCTTTCTTCTCTATTATCTATAGATTTTTCAAATATTCTATTTTCTTTCCAATATTTACTAACCCTTTCATTCATTTCATATGTTGTTTCTTTTTCTAATTTCTTAAAAACCATTTTAAATACCTCCCATAATTACATAAGTATAATACGCTATAAATAATAGAAGCATTATTATACCTTCTTTTCTTTCTATTTTTTCTTTTTTAAATGTTAATATATATAGTAATATAGCACTTCCAATCATAGTAAACATATCTATATAATTAAAAGTTCCTACTGCTATTTTACCTACAAACAATGCTGGAATACCAATAACTATACCTATATTAAATATATTACTACCTATAATATTACCAATTGCTATATCATTTTCACCTTTTCTAGCAGCTTGAATACTTGTTACTAACTCAGGAAGAGATGTACCAAACGCTACTACAGTAAGCGCTATCATTTTATCAGATACACCAATAGCACTTGCTATTTCAGAAGCATTATCTACTACAAAGTTACTACCAAATATAATACCCGCAAGACCAAGCCCTAAATATATTAAAGACATT
Organism: Bacilli bacterium; assembly: GCA_017511805.1. Taxonomy (GTDB): domain Bacteria; phylum Bacillota_I; class Bacilli_A; order RF39; family UBA660; genus RUG13038. The sequence continues at coordinate 183,381 of JAFWJA010000015.1, read as the reverse complement.
GGAATATTAAACTTTGGTTTAGTTACTTCTTCTTTATTTCTATTTTTCATAACACTAAATAAGTAATATACAAATATTGCAAAAAATAGAATTATTACTAGACCATCAGTTCTACTTATTTCATTAGTAATACTATTATCAAACATATTATCAAATGATAATGCCATTAATAAAGTACACATTAATATAGTTAATGGTATTTCTTTATGAACTGTTGAACTTTTAACTCCCATAGGACTAAATAAACTAGATATTCCTAATATTAACAATATGTTTAAAATATTAGAACCTACTACGTTACCTAGTACTATATCTGAACTACCAGAAAGTACAGCTTTTATACTAACAGCTAGTTCTGGAGCTGATGTACCAAACGCTACAATAGTTAAAGCAATAACCATTTTTGGTACTTTAAAATTCTCTGCGAGTGATGAAGCACCATCTACAAATATATCTGCTCCTTTAATTAATAATACAAACCCCAGAATAAGTAATAAAACATAGACTATCATATTTACCTCCAAAAAAATATCTATGATGTAAGGACTAATTATAGCGGTACCACCTTACTTCATAGATATTCTATGCTCTTAATTATTTAACGCATTTTTACGCCTTATTCTAATTATTCAAATAAGGATATCTAGAGTGATCTATTATTTACTCATATATTAACTTACACCAACCGTTAACTCTCTTTAATACTTATAAATAACCGTCTCTATCAATTATTTTCAATATCAATAACTTCTATTTCATCAATTAATTTAATTTGTTCTTCCAAATTAACTTTTAATCTTCTCTTGAATGAAATAATATTTTTTCTAAGTAAATCTGCTTGATACTCAATTCTCTTTGATTTATCAAGTGCATCTCTAATAATAATATTAGCATTTCTTTTAGCATCTTCTATTATTAGATTTCTTTCTTTTTTTGCTACTACACGCATATGTTCACCAGTATTTTTGGCCATCTCAATAGCGTCCACAAGAGTACCTTGTAACTCATCAAACTTCTTAGCTTTAGCAATAGTTTCAGTATCAATCTTAGAACTATTAACATCTTTTAATTGTTTCTTTAAAGTTTCTATTTCTTTAGTTTTTAATTTATTTGATTCAATAATTCTTTCTACTTGAACTATAACATCATCCAAAAACTTATTTACTTCTTCTGGATTATAGCCATGAAGGGTTCTACTAAATCTATCCATAAGCCCTATCACCCTCAAACTATGCGTTATATAATAACACTTTTATTCTTTTTAATCAAGACCTAAATTTCTACATCATCATTTTTAGTTCTTGCTTTTTTATCCTCTTCATCAGTCATCTTGCCTTGTACATTTATATTTTTAGGTGTACATAAGAAAATACCTGATCCTAATTTTTGTAAATCTCCACCTATCGCATAAAGAGTTCCACTTAAGAAATCAACTATTCTTTTAGCTTGTTCTGGAGTTACTCTTTTTAAATTAACAACAACAGTATTTCTTTTCTTTAAATGATCTGCTATTTGTTGACTTTCAGAATATGCTCTTGGTTCAAGAAGAATCATTTTATTTCCTTCACTATTATTATCTTTATATGCTTCTTGAACACTCATAGAATAGAATTCATCTTCTGAACTAACTTCTACTTCTTCACCTTTACCCATTATTTTATCAAATACGCCCATATTATCTCTCCTTTATTTTTACTATTCTAATTTTACCATAAAAGTAATAGAAAAGGAAATATTTTTTGGCAATTTTGTTGACTTTACACTTAATTTTAATATAATAGTCAAATTAGTGAAAAGAGTGAACAAAATGGATAAGTTATTTTCAGTAAGTACAAATTTAAAGAAATTAAAATTACCTGAGTTTAATGAAGAAAACTTCTTTTTAAAAGCAGATAACGATAGATATTCTTTATATTTAGATAAAGTATTATATAAATATGTAGATAACAAGGATGAATTAAATAGACATATTGAAACTAAAAATCTAGGTAATAATAGAGATTTTGCAGGTATATTTAATAATAATGAAGTAACATGTGTTATTCCTGAAAGAAAAACTTTATTTGATGAGATGATATCTATACATGAAATAACTCATTTAATAAATTATTATAATAATCAAAAAAATGGAGATTCAATATCAAAAGAAGTAATACCATATTTTAATGAATATGAATATCTATCGCGTATTCATGAATTTTATAAAGATTATTATGAAAGATATAGGTTATATACTGCGATTAAAGCAGCTAAAAAAATGAATAATGATAATAAAGATGAATATCTACCATATATTTATGCTTACTTTTTATTATCTACTAGAAAAGATAGTTATGATATAAATAAACTAAATCAAATAAATACTAAAAAGAATTTAGATAAATCATTAAAATTAAAAGGATATACTTTTAAAATATAGTATATCCTTTTTTATTAGAATTGAATTTTATCTAAAACAAAATCTTTTATTTCATCTACCTTAATAGTAACTTGTTTCATAGTATCTCTATCTCTTACAGTTACTGTATTATTATTTAATGTTTCATCATCAATTGTAATACACCATGGAGTACCAATTACATCTTCTCTTCTATATCTTTTACCAATATTACCTGATTCATCATAAGTACACATAAAGTATTTAGATAATTCTTTATATATTTCTTTAGCTTTATCACTATGATTTTTCTTCATTAATGGTAATATAGCTACTTTATATGGTGCTAAATAAGGTATAAAATGCATTACTTCCCTAGTTTGTCCATCTTCTAGTGTTTCTTCTTCATATGAATTACATAGGATTGCTAAAACTAATCTATCACATCCTACTGTAGATTCAACTACATATGGAATATATTTTTCATTAGTTTCAGGATCTAAATACTTTTGTTCTTTACCAGAGAACTTTTCATGTTGAGATAAATCATAATCACTTCTATCATGAGTACCATTTAATTCACCAAATCCAAATGGATATTCATATTCTATATCACATGCTGCTTTAGCATAGAATACTAATTTATCATGATCATGAAATCTTAATTTAGATTCTGGTAATCCTAAATCTATAAAGAACTTTTTAGCGTATTCTTTATAATGTTCATATATTTCTAAATCTTCACCTGGTCTACAAAATAATTGATGTTCCATTTGTTCAAATTCAATAGTTCTAAATGTAAAATTACCAGGAGTTATTTCATTTCTAAATGCTTTACCTATTTGACCAATACCAAATGGTACCTTTGCTCTCATAGTTCTTTGTACATTTAAGAAGTTAACATATTCACCTTGTGCATTTTCTGGTCTTAAATAAACAACAGACTTATCATCTTTAATAACACCCCTATGAGTTTCAAACATAAGATTAAATTCTCTTATATCAGTATAATTTGATTTACCACAATTAGGACATGGTATATTGTTTTCTCTAATATAATTAATCATTTCTTCATCAGTCATTGTATCTGGTATTACATCTTTAGTAAAACCTTCAATTAAATGATCTGCTCTATGACGCATCTTACATTCTTTACAATCAACTAGTGGATCAGAGAACCCTCCTACGTGTCCAGATGCTTCCCATACTCTTGGATGCATTAATATAGATGCATCTAATTCATAAGAATTATCATTTTCTTGAATAAATCTCTTTCTCCAAGCATCTTTTAAACTATTTTTTAATCTAGAACCAAGAGGACCGTAATCCCATGTATTAGCAAGCCCATCATATATTTCAGATCCTTGAAATATAAAACCATATTGTTTACAAACATTAGCTATCTTTTCCATTGAAACCTTTTCCATATTTATTCCTCCTTAACAAAAAAAGACCCCTTTGATTTATAGGGACGAATATTATCCGCGGTTCCACCCTACTTATTCAAAAGAATCTGCTCTTTTCTATATAGCTCCGAAGTTTCCAACCTTCATCATCACTTCATAACTAAATTATATTACTTTTCTTCTTTTACGTCAACTTGATTTTCTACTGGTGTAGTAAGTGCTCTTCTAATTATTTTAATTAAATGTCTATGATGTAATTTACTTTTTACTTCATACTTTGGTATTTGTAATAATAAATTCTCATATTTTAATAGTTTCTTACTATAATATTCATAGAATAAATCATCTTTATTCTTAAATATAACTGGTCCAAAATATATTTCATCATATGTATACTTTTCTAAACCACGTTCAAATTCAATTATTGTATAAATAATATCATTATCTTTAACTAATTTTTCGTTTGTTATTTTAAAACCAAGCTTAATAACAAATTTTCTTAATTTAACAACATCTGTATTAGATTGTACAATTATTTTTTTAACATTAACCATTTTAGGTTCATTAGATAATATATCTTTAATAGTATAAAATCCCATACCTGATATTAATATAGTATCTATTTCTTCAGCATTAACTATCGTTAATCCGTCACCTAATCTAAGGCTAATCCTATCTTCCATTTTATGTTTTGCTACATTATCTTTAGCGTTTTTTAAAGCCCCTTCATGTATATCAGATGCGATTATATTTAAATCTTTATATTGTTCACATAAATATATATCAAGTAATGCATGATCACAACCAATATCTATTAATTTATCTTCAGGAGAGATAAATTCACTAATTTCTTTTAATCTTTCTGATATCTTCATATTAATCCACCAAATAATCCTTTAACTTTTTACTTCTAGATGGATGTCTTAATTTTCTTAATGCTTTAGCTTCTATTTGACGTATTCTTTCTCTTGTAACACCAAATATAGTACCAACTTCTTCAAGTGTTCTACAAGTTCCATCTACTAATCCAAATCTTAATTTTAATACTTGTTCTTCTCTTTCAGTTAATGTAAGAAGTACTTCTGCAATTTCATCTTTTAAAACCTCATTAATTGCGTATTCTTCTGGACTTAATGTACTTTCATCTTTAACAAAATCTCCTAAATGTGAATCTTCTTCTTCACCAATAGGTGTTTCAAGTGAAAGTGGATCTAAACTAATTTTAATAATTTCTCTAACTTTATCTTCAGGTATTTTTAATTTATCTGATAATTCTTTTTCAGTTGGTTCTCTATTAAGTTCAAGAGTTAATTGTCTTTGAACTCTTTTTAATTTATTAATAGTTTCAACCATATGAACTGGTACTCTTATTGTTTTAGCTTGGTCTGCTATTGCTCTTGTAATAGCTTGTCTAATCCACCAAGTAGCATATGTACTAAATTTATATCCTTTTGATGAATCAAATTTATCTACTGCTTTCATAAGACCAATATTACCTTCTTGAATTAAATCAAGGAATGATAAATTTCTACCAACATATCTTTTAGCTATACTAACAACAAGACGTAAGTTTGATTCAGCAAGTATTCTCTTTGCTTCTTCATCGCCTTCTTCAATTCTCTTTGATAAAGCTAATTCTTCATCTAATGAAAGTAATGAAATACGACCTATTTCTTTAAGATACATTCTAACTGGATCATTTATACTTAAATTTTTAGGTAATGTAGATTCATCAAAATCTAAATCTCCTAAATCTTCTCCACCTTCAGTATCTTCTCCTTCTTCAACTACTTCTATATTATTTTCTCTTAAGAAATTATATAAATCATCAAGACTCTCTGCGTCCATTTCTAGACCTTTTAATTCATTTGCTAATTGTTCAAATGTTAAGAATCCTTCTGCTTTACCTATTTTTAATAAGTTTTCTTTTCTTTCTTCTATAGTTTTAATAGGAGTTGAATCTTCTATAATACTTTTCTTTTTACCTTTTTTAGGCTTTTCTTCTATTTCTAAATCTAAGTCTGGTTCTATATCAGGTTCATTAAGATCTGCTGTTACTATATCAATTTCATTGTCTTTTAAGAATCCATATAGTTCATCTATTTCTTCTGATGATATAGTATCATCATCAAATATAGTATTTAATTGTTCAGCAGTAATATAGCCTTTCTTATTACTTAATTTTAATAGTTCTTTTTTCTTACTTTCTATAACACTAGTTTTTTCCATTATTTACTCTCCTTAATTAACTTTTCTATTCTTTTTGCTAATTCTTTTCTAACAACTTCATTAGTTTCATTTTTTAATTTGTTACTTAATTCATTTATTTGTTTCTTATTTGAATATTCTTTTATTATTTTAAAATAACCATCTATTTCTTCCATTGTATATTCTTTTTTATAATCCAAATTATCTATCTCTGTTAACCTATTTATTAACTTAGTATCTTCTTCTAAATAAGTAATAAAGTCTGATACATTAAAACTTTCATACTTTTTATAGAATAATACTATTTTACTAGCTAAATCCCTATCAATATCATCAGGTAGATAACATAGATTATTAAAATAATATAAAATTAAATTATTATGATTAATCATGTAAAATAATATCATTTTTGCTGCTTTATCATATTTACTTTCGCCTTTTTCTTTTTGACGAATAGTTATTTTATCACTTTTTTGATTATTTTGCACGTCTTTTTTTATTCTAGATTTAATTAATGATGGATTAATACCAGTCATCTTAGATATTTTATTAATTTCCACTTCTAAAGCTATATCATCATTTATCTTAGATAACGTTGGTATAACTTTATTTATGAACTTAGAAACATCTTCACCATTAGTTATATCTAAAGTCTTTTTTTCTTTATCTAATTTATAATCCATTAATGATTTAGGATTAGATAAATGATAAAGCATCTTATCTTTTCCTTTTTTTAATATATAATCATCTGGATCTAAATCTTCTTCTAATCTAACTATACTAATATTAAAATCAGTATCTTTAGAAAGCCCTATAAATGTTTCAGTTGCTTTTTCACCAGCAGAATCTCCATCAAACATAAGAATTACATTATTAGTTAGTTTTCTTATAAGATTTAATTGTTCTTTAGTAACAGCTGTTCCCATTGTTGCTACTGCATTATGAACACCAATAGTGTATAACCTAATAACATCCATAAAACCTTCACATACTATTATTTTATTTTCTTTTATAATATGTTCTCTAGCATTATGATAGTTATATAATAATGTCCCTTTTTTAAATATATCTGTTTCCATTGTATTAATATATTTACTAGAATCTTTTCCCTCATATATTCTTCCAGAAAAACCTATCGTTTTTCCATTTATATCCCATAATGGAAACATTATTCTATTTCTAAATATATCAAATACATTATTATCTGTTTTAGCAACTATTCCAGATCTTAGTAATAGATCATCATCAAAACCTTTACTTTCTAATAATTTAGTTAATTTATTATCATTTAACGATAAACCAATTTGGAAATGTTTAATCATTTCATCAGTTATTTGCCTATCTTTTAGATATATTCTTGCTATCTTACCTAAATTAGTATTTAAATTATTTTGATAATATTTATTACTAATATCATAAATTTCATACTGTTTATCATAAATTGATGAAGTATTTTTTGATCTAGTATCTAATTTAATACTAATACCAATTTTACTAGCAACTTCCTGAACTGCTTCGTAATATGATATTTTTTTATACTTCTGAACAAATCCAAATACGTCACCAGATTCACCACAAACGAAACACTTAAACATTTTTCTTTCATTAGATACACTCATACTTGGATTATGGTCATCATGAAATGGGCATATACCAAAAAAATTCTTCCCTTTAGCTTGTAAAGGGATGAACTCACTAACTATATCTACTATGTTAACTTTGTTTTTTATATTAAGTATTTCTTCATAAGTTGGTTTGGTCATAAAAACACCTTCCAATAATTATATTCTCCGTCAGTATTAAAAATTCCCCTATTTTATTCAAAAAAATTAAAAAAAATGCAAAATTAGACATTAATTTTACATTTTTTTGTACTATCTTTTATTTATTTCATTAATTGTATCACTTAAATCTATTGTGTCTGATAATGTTTCAATTGGTACTGCTTCTTCATCGTTTTTCTTCTTTTTATTCTTCTTTTTAAAGATCTTATGAAGAACATCTTTCTTACATAAGAAGTAGCCTAATACAATACCTAAAGTAAATGTTACGAAAGCAGTTATACTAATAACTATCCAAATCATATTTGTCCAATTACTCATATTATTAATATCAGGACAAGTTTTTTTAACTTCTTTTTCTGCTTCATTTCTTGTAACTATTATTTGATATGTTTCAGTTTTAGTTGTATCTTCACTAACTACTGTAATTTTAATTGTATTTTTACCAACTTTTAATTTTGAATTATTTTCAACTGTAACTTTTGCTTTATCATTTGTAGCTTTAGCTGTTACTTCTAATTTTTCAATTTTATTATCTACTGTTAAGTAGTATTTCTTTTCGTTAGGATCAAAATCAAGTTTTTGATCTTTTACTTTCAATTCTTTTAATGTTGCATTCGCTTTAAGTAATTCTTCTTCTGTTGGTGTCATATTTAAAGTAACATTAATAGTATATGTTTTTTGATTATTACCATCTTCACTAGTAACAACTACATCTATCTTATTATCACCTTTTTGTAAGTTCTTATAATTATCAGATATTTGTACTTTAGCACTAGAATCTGTTGGGGTAGCATTAACTGTTAAAGATGTAATATCTTGAATAGAAGTTCTATATGATGTAGTTCCTGAACTAAATTCAGGATTTAATGTAGTATTAGGAATGCTTAATGAAGATAATGTAGCATCAGTTCCTAAAGCCGCTACTGTTACATTTGCACCATTACAACTATTACCACATGATCCACTTAAAGATAAATTTGAACTACCTGCAGATGCATTATTCTTAGCGCGCATTTTTATTTTAGCTAATTCAAAATCACTTTTTTGTTCTGTACCATCTTTATTAGTAATTGTAATTCTTCCACCATTAGATGAAATATTACTTAATGGGCTTCCTTCATCAGATACAAATTCTATTTTTGTAACATCATAATCTATATATAAAGTATATCCTGTTATTGACTCATCAGATTCAAAATTTGAAGCTTTTACGATAACTATAAATTCACCAGACGGTTTTATATTATCTGCTGATTTTGTTACTGAAAAAGTCGCAGCTTTTATACTATTTGGTACTGCAAATAATATTAAAGCCATTAGAAAAACTTTAATAATTTGTTTTTTCATTTAATTTCCCTCTTCCTATTCTTATTTATTATATCATTTACGTTTTAAAAAGTAAAACTATTTATTATTGTAATGTAAAAATTAAGTATATCGTCTACTCTCACGTAAAATAAATTCATTCTTAGTCATAAGATATGCTTTTTTCTTAGAATATACTCCGTTATTAATAAATATTTTATTTAAAATATTGGTTTTCATAATAAATACTATTCCTACTGAATATATACTTAATACAAATAATAAAATTACTACTATCGCAGACATATTTCCTTCACTAACGTTTATTTTTGAAAAGAAAACATTATATATTGTATGTATAAATATAGGTATAAATAGTGCTAAAACCATATTGATAATTTTCTTAGATTTAACTTTAGAAAATTTACTTAGTGATAAGAAGTATCCCATAGCAATACCACATACTACGTGTAAAGGTATTGAAGTAAAGTTTCTAAGTACTGCAAGTGAACTCATATCTCCATATGTTTTTTCACTAAATACATACATTACTGTTTCAACTAATGAAAATGATAAAGCTGTAATAGAAGAATAAACAAATCCATCAAATATATCATCATAATTCTTATTTTTAAATATAAATAAATATATGACCAGCAGTTTTGAATATTCTTCTACTGCTGCCAGTATAAATGTTCTAAATACTAAATAAGTATCTGAATGCGTTATTGCTCCACCTATTATAAAATTATTTCTAATGAGCAGTTTATCAACTATTAAAGATAGGCAAATAGTAAATGCACCAGAAAAAATACATATTAATATCATTAGTAATGGTTCTTTTGATTTTCTATCTGAATAAAGAATCAAACTAAATAATAATATGCTTGGTAAAGTAGTTAATACTAAAATAATAAAAACTTTTGATGGATCTAATGTTGAAAATATATTATCCATATTATTCACCTACTATAAAAATTATATCATATAAACTAATTTTTTATTTCATATTTTAACTTTATTTTACATATTTTTTAGTAGGATGTGATAAAGTGTTAAGTTTATTAATAATGCTAGTAAAAAGTATTCCATTTTTTACTGGAAGTTACTCAAATAATGTTTTTCCTGAACCATTATCAAAAGATGAAGAAGAAAAACAGATTAAACTGTTATTAAATAAAGATAAAAATGCAAGAAATACTCTTATTGAGCATAATCTAAGATTAGTTTCTCATATAGCTAAAAAATATAATAATACCTATGATAACGATGATTTAATTAGTATAGGTATAATTGGTCTAATTAAAGGAATAGATAGTTTTTCAAAAGAAAAAGGAAGTAAACTAACTACATATTGCGCTAGATGCATAGAAAATGAAATACTAATGTATTTCAGGAATAATAAAAAGAATTTGCAAAACATAAGTTTAGATGATCAAGTTGGATATGATAAAGAAGGTAATGAAATATCGCTTTTAGATATACTAAAAACACCTAATATAGATTATGTTGATAAGATTAATTTGAGAGATAATATTTATCTTCTTGAAAAGTATTTAGATATACTAACTAATAGAGAAAAAATAATACTATATAAAAGATATGGTTTATATAATTATGATGAATTAACTCAAAAAGAAATTGCTAAAGAACTAGGCATATCTAGAAGTTATGTTAGTAGAATTGAAAAAAGAGCTTTGACTAAGTTATTAAGAGAATTCTTAAAAAATAAAAAGTTTGAAAAATAAAAAAATGATCTATTGATCATTTTTATTGTTTATTTTGTTTTAAGGCTTTAGCTCCTTTTTCCATTGTTTTAGATAAATTACCAGATCTATATTGATCTATCATAAACATAGTTCCTGCTCCTATACCTAATCCTAAAGCCATTATTCCAAATTTCTTCAAAATATCACCTCTAATAGTATTATTTACTATTTAGATTATTTTATACACTGTAATAATAGTTCTTTTAAATATGTCCTTCTTTCATAAGTATTATCATTATTTATTGAATATAAAAATGCTTCTTTACTACCAATTAATGCCAATGAATCTCTAGCTCTTGTTACTGCTGTATATATTAGTTTCTTATAAAGCATTATTCTATAATTAAAACTAATTGGTATAAACACTAATTTAAATTCACTACCTTGAGATTTATGAATACTAATTGCATATCCATGTTTTATTACATTAAAATTCTTTGGTGTATATTTAACTATATTCCCATAAAAATCTATATATAAAGTGTTATCCTCTATATCTATAACATATCCTATATCACCATTAAATACATTGTTATCCGGATCATTTTCTAATTGTAATATTTTATCATTAATTCTATATTCTACATCTCCTGATTTAATTTTAGGTCCACCTAAATCAGGATTAAATATATTTTGTAATAACTTATTTAAATTATCTATACCATTTTCTCCTTTATACATAGGTGCAAGTACTTGTATATCAGATACATCATATCCCTTTTCTATAGCTTTTGCACATAATTTAGTAATATAGTTCTTTATATTTGAATTATCTGTTTCATAAAAATTAAAATCATCTTTTTTAATATTAAAATCTATATCAATATCATTTTCTTTTATTTCTTTAGCAAGTATAGATATATATGAATTTTCTTTTTGTCTATATAGTTCTGTTAACTTAATAGTATTAATAATATCACTATCTATAAGATCTTTTAATACTTTACCAGGTGATACACTTTCTAACTGATTATAATCTCCTATCATAACTATTTTAACGTCCTTTTTAAGACCTTTTAATAAGTTATCTAGTAATAATGTATCTACCATACTAACTTCGTCTATAATAACAAAATCTACATCAGATTTATTTTGTTCATTAACCATAAACTTATCTGTTTCTCTATTCCATTTTAAGAATCTATGAATAGTTAATGCTGGCATTAAAGCAGCTTCACCCATTCTTTTAGCAGCTCTACCTGTTGGTGCAAGTAACGCCATCTTATTTTGCATATCCATATAATTTAACTTATGTATCTTTTTATATGTTTCAACGATACCTTTTATTATTGTTGTCTTACCTACACCAGGACCACCTGTTATTATATTAATATTTTTAACAATAGAATTCTTAATAGCTTTTCTTTGATCATCATTATATTTAATATCAAAATATAGTTCTACACTTTCTATTTCATTATTAATATTTTTATATTTAGTATCTTTTTTATTAGTTAAGTAATACATTCTTTCACTAATATTAACTTCAGCTTGATAATATTCAGTTAAGAATATTTTTTTATCTTCCATAATTATTTTATTTTTCTTTTGAAGTTCATATAAATAGTATTCTAGTTCTTCAATAGTAAAATCAAAATTAATTATTTTATTAATTCCTTCATATATATCAATTAATTCTAAGTAAGTATCTCCTCTACTAAAACAAAGATTATTCATAACATATAAAATCATATACATAATTCTATTTTTATTACTATCTTCTATTTCTAAACTCTTTCTTACTTTTTCTATCTTCATAAAACTTATTTCTTTTAGATCATCAGTAATTGAATATATATTAGTACTAACTTTATTATAAGTATCATTCTTATAATAGTTATATATAGTAAGTGAATCTTTAGTACTAAAACCAATATTATTTAAATATACTATTGTGTTATAACTTTCATTATACTTAGTAAGTATCTCATGTATTTCTTTAGCTTTTTTATTAGTCATTTTAGGTACTAAAAGTAGATTTGAATAATCTTCTTCAATTAGTTTTAAAGCATCATCACCAAGAGTTTCTACTATTGAAGACGCACTCTTTTCACCTACACCTGGGAATAAACCACTTGCTAAAAAATCTATTATTCCATCTTTATCTTCAGGAGTAATTCTATCATAATCAGTAACATTAAATTGTAAACCATATCTAGGATTTTCTACTAGTGAACCATGCATTATATATGATTCATCAACACTTAATTCATGAAAATAACCTGTTATAGTAATAGTCTTATTAACAAAATCAAGCATTTCATCTAGATCAGTATCTTTAACTCTAAAAAGACCAATAATATAATTATTATCAGATTTAAATATAATCTTTTTAAATATACCTTTAATACCATTCATAAGAATCACCTCCTATATTATAACAAAAAAAGTAATGTTATTAATCCATTACTAAACTTTTTACATTACTTTTTTTACTAAATATATCACTATCAACCCAACCTACATTTTTATATATAGTTTTACCATCTTCATTAACTACATCTAGGTTAACAGATATTTTTATATCATCACCATATGTTTCTTTAACATATTTCTTTAATTCATCTAGATTATCACCTTGATTTTTTAATACTTCAAGACATCTTCCTTTATAAACAATAGATATTAAATCGATTTTATATATACCAGTATGCGCTCTTAAATACTTAGTATTACCTACTGCTTCATCTGATGTACTTGAAACATATAAATCCATATCTGGAAGTTCCATAGTAGATCCTATTTGAAGACCATAGAATTCATTATCAATAGTTTTATCTTCAACCATAGTTGTTTCTTCTTTTACTTCTGGAATTTCTTCTTTTGCTATTACCTTTTTCTTAACACTTTCTTGAGTTTTATTAACAATTGTTTCTTGATCTTTAACTATTGCATTTTCATTTACTTTAGTTTTAACACTAGATTGAACTTTTAAAACAACAACTTCTGTATCTTGAACTATAGCTTCTTCATTTGCTAATTCTTTAATATCTTCATTACTAACAGAATATGTACTCTTAGTAGTATTAGACTTATCACTCTTTTTAAACATACTAGTAATACCTAAAGTGCTTAAACCTACCATAGCTGCGACTGCAGTTGTTGCTAAAACTCCTCTTATAGTTCTTTTCTTAATACCTACAACTGTAACTTTTTCATTTCTAGCACTTGATTCTTTAGATACTTTTTTCATTTGCTTAATTACTTTTCTATCTAATTTTTTAGGGCTATAAAAATCATAAATAACTTCTAATTGACCGTATCTATATTTTCTATATAAACTAGTACCATTTTCATCATCTATTGCTCTTAAAAAATTACATATATTATAATCATAAGCAAAATCTATATTCTTATCTAATAATTGTCTATCTAATCTTTTAGAAATAACTTTAGTACCATTGCAATAAACTAATTTGTATTCACCATCAAAGACAATTTTAGCATCTTCGAATTCTTTTATTCTTATTGCTTGTTCTTTTTGTTTTTCAATTTCTTCTTTTTTAATTCTTTTCTTTTCTTGAATTTTAGCATACACTTCTATATCTTTAACTGAATACTTACTATATATACTTTTTCTGATTCTTTGTAATAATTCTTTTTCATCTTTTTTAACACTTTCAATTGATTCCATAATTACTCTAACACTATCTTCTGATTTTTCCTTTTCTTTAGCGTCTTCTAGTAATGTATATAGTTTTACAAGTATTTCTTGTAAAGTATCATATTCTTCTCTTAATTCTGTATTCATAACACACCTCGCACAAATATAGATTATACCACACTTCCTACAAAAATAATACTTAAAAGAGAGTATTTTACACTCTCTTTTATCTAGTAGTCACATAATCTTTTATCAAATAATCTTCTTAAAGAAGATCCAAAATACCTTCCTAAATCAGTAACTACTGTTATTCCTTTTACTATTGCATTTAGTATTGATGATGTAATACCTCCTGCATATAATGTCATACTTTCTTCTTTAGTTAATTCTCTCATAAATACTCCTTTCTAATGGCATTTTATTGTTCTAGTTATACCATCAAATATTCCAACAAAGAAAGAAATACCTGCGGCTATCGCTGCGAATGCTGCGGCACTAAGTCCACCCGCATGAATATTTTTTTCTTCTTTTAAACTTAATTCTCTCATAATCCTCCTTCTCTTGTCATAACTACTCTCTTATCATATAAATCTAAATTACTTTCTCTATGTGAAATAACTATAACTGTTTTATTATAATTTGATTTTATGTTGCTCAAAATTTTTCTTTCACTTTCAATATCTATTTCATCAAAAGTTTCATCAAAAATAATAAAATCTGTTTTTCTAATAAGAGATCTAGCTAACATTATTTTCTTTCTTTCACCACCTGATAAATTATGACCATTCTCTTCTAATAAGTAATCTAGTGTTATATTTTTAGATTTGATTGTTTTATCTAATAAAGTAGTCTTTAATACTTTGTTTAATTCTTTATTATTAACACTTTTATACATTAAAATATTACTCTTTAATGTACCAGTAAAAAGATACTCATTTTGACCAACATAACATATATTATTTTTAACACTATTAGTACTTATTTCTTTAATATCAATATTATTTATATAAATATCTGTTTCTATATTTTGTTTTTCAAACAAAGACTTAAATATAGTTGATTTACCAACACCAGACATACCATTTATTAATACATATTCTCCCCTTTTTACATCAAGATTTAATTTCTTATCAAATTTAATTTCATCTATCTTTTTAATACTTATTTTACCTAAAGAATAATTAGATTTAGTATTTAATAAATTATTGATTCTACTAAAAGATATCTTGGATTCAACAATAGATCTATCTAAAGATAATAAGTTTTTAAATGAACTAAATAATGATATGAAAAGACTATAAAATAAGGTTAATTCTCCTACTGATATGTATTGTTTTTTTAATAATCCAAGTCCAATAAATAGACATATTATAATTCCAGAGGTTTCGATAAAATGAAAAACAATGCCCTCTGTATTTAAATAATTAGAAATCTTTTTGAATGAAGTTAAATAATTTAAAAATATAGTGTTATGTTTGTTTAATGTTTTTTCTTCAATATTTAGATTCTTAATTGTATCTATCCCATATAACATTTCAGATATATCAGTATTATTTATTGAACTAACTTCTTTTAATTCATTTAGGTAAATTATATTGTTTCTTCTAAAATAAAGGTATGTGAAAATGAATAATAAAAATATAATTAATAAAACAAAAAATAATATAGGACTAATAAATAAAATAATAAAAATTGAAATAAATAGCGACAGAAGATCAATAATAGATGAAATACTTAATGTATTAATAAAATCTTTAATATTATATAAATCAGTTATTCTATAAATAATATCTCCTA
The DNA here is from genome assembly GCA_017511805.1 of Bacilli bacterium. Lineage (GTDB taxonomy): Bacteria > Bacillota_I > Bacilli_A > RF39 > UBA660 > RUG13038. The sequence continues at coordinate 167,131 of JAFWJA010000015.1, read as the reverse complement.
CTGGTCTATTATGGTGGTAACTAAGTGGAAGAGAAAGTATTTTTTTATAAACATTATTAGAGATTTCATATTCTAGTTTACTATTCATATCAATTGATATTTTGTTTCTATAATAATCTATTACTCCTTTAATAAGTACAAGAAATAAAAAAATGAAAAGAGATGTGTTAGTGAAATCATTATCAAATATATCCTTAATAAAAAAAGAAATAACTATAGTTAAAATACTACATATAAGTGATAAAACCATTAATATAATTATAGTATTCTTATACTTTTTAAAAGTAAAAACTAAATAATTAACATATGAATTTGTTTCTTTAACAATCTCCCCTTTTCTATCATATGTAATTATAATTTTTTCCCATTCTTTTAAAAACTCATCAACTCTATATGTAATCTTACCTCTAATTGGATCAAATATAGATACTTTATCATCATTAATATCAGTAATAATAACAAAATGACTATATCCTTGTATCTTCATATAACCTATTAAAGGTAATGTTTGAGATTCTAAATCATTAAACTTACACTTATATGCTTTAGAATCAAAACCAATCTTATTTGATGCCGTAACTAGATTATAAATCGAAGTACCATTCTCATTAGTATTAGTCATATTTCTTAACTTTTCAATATCAATATTTCCTCCATAATATTTAACAATATTGAATAAGGAACAAATACCACAATCTTGTATACCTTCTTGTCTAACATATTTAAACATATTTTCCCCTCCAATATTTATATTCTCTACAAAATAAAAAAATCTCCGTTTTTTAGAGATTTTTTTAATTTAATTTTGCACTTTGTAATATTTCATCTAATATTGGTAACTTATCTTTATATTTACTCTTAGTAACTATTTCTACAACATATACTAAATAACCAGGTTTATTATTAAACGAAATAATAGATATTTTATAAACACATAAAGATGAACTTTCAGTTTTACCTTCATAAGTAATTGAAGTAATTACTTTATCATCAATTGCTACTTCTTCTCTATCTTTTACAAGATTAAAGTCTAATTTACTTGTTGCCATTTCATTAATAGCTTTATTTAAAAATTCATCTGGAGTTTGTTCTACATATTTTTCTGTTTCATATGTAAATCCATGCATAACAACATTTTCTTCTTCATTTTGAACATATATATCATATTCACCTGATTCAGGATTATTAGTTTTATCTACATAACCATGTCTAAATGTAAATGAAACAACTCCATCCTTAGTAGAATAATAATGTCTTTCAGCTTCAATTGCTTTCTTTTCATCTTCTATTCTTTTTAATTCTTTGTTATACACATCCATTGTGCAAAAAGCAAAAACTGCAAATAAGATAACAGGAATTAAATAGATTAAAGATCTTAATAATATTCTTTTATCTTTATTTATAAATCTAGAATAAAAATAAGGAATCATTAATATATTAAATAAAACTAATAATATAATCCAAATTGCTTTTCTAAAAGGTATCCAATCACTTTGAATAACAAATCTAATTAATGATACTAATTGGTACATAGACCATAATATTAATAATATAAGTATTAATAAATAAGCAATTCCAAATATACCCATATATGGACTATTTACTTTTTTTATTTCTGTTAAATAATTAAATAATGGAAAAAGACTTAACATCAAACATATAAGTATCGTTGGTACCATATATAAAAACTTACTTTTTTTCATTATATCGCTCCTTTTTATTACAACTATTATAACATAAAAAAGATAAATCTTAAACGATTTATCTAATATTGTAAATTATACTTCTTCATTTCAGTACATGCTCCATCATCATATGAATAACATGGATAAACATACTGTTCTTCCTTAGAACCATCTATTTCTTTTATATTAATTAGATTAATAGAAAGAATATCATAACCCGCTAAATCTTGTATCTTTTCAAATACACCCTCTATTTCATACCATGTATTAGCTTTTATACTATGACCTGATTTACTAACTACAAAACCTGTAAAACCAGCATCTGCTGTACAGCAACTAACTCCATATTTACCAAGACCAAAATATCCAGAAGGTAAATAACTTGTACTATCTATAGTAAAACCTCTAACTCTAATAGTTTTACCTTCATAATTTAATGCTTTTGGATTATATGTTAAAAAGTTAGCTAAATCTAAATAAGATTCATCTTTAACATCAAAATCTACTTCAGTTAAATCTACTTTATCTACATCTATTTCTTTCTTTTCTTCAACCGTTTCATCTTTTTTATCATCTTTTTCTACTTTTTCACTAGTTCTTTTAGTATTTATATTCATACTTCTATTACTAGCAAAATCTGTTGTTAATCTTCCGTCTCCAGCAGCAATTAACATAACAACAGGTAATAATAAAAATATATCTATTATTTTAAATTTATAATGAAAATGATCTGAAAATAGTATTACTAGTCCCATTATAGCAAGAGGTATTATTGATGCTTTTAAATATCCTTGCATATTAGGAGCTAAAAAGTTACGTAATATATTATAATGATTAACAAATAATATTATTCCAGCATATACTAGACATATTAAACCTAAGTATTTCTTTCTCATAATATATTCACCACCAATACACTAAATATAAAGATGGTTATAAATATTAAACCAATCAAAGTAAATACAAATTTCTTTTTATAATTACCTAATAAAACTATTGTATTTTTAATATCTATCATAGGACCTAATAATAAATATGCAAGTATAGAACTTTGTCCAAATGATGATAATAATGATTTACCAACGAATGAATCAGATGTTGAACAAAGTGATATAAGATATGCAAATATCATAAGAACTAGTATAGATAATATATTGTTATTATTAAATATTAATAATATATCTCTTGGTAATAATACTTGTACTAAACTAGCTAGTAATGCACCAAACATTAAGTACTTAACTACATCAAAGAAATCTAATGCAGTATGTTTAATGACTGACATAAACTTATTTTCATGTTCATGATGACAATGATCACATTCACATTCTAAGCACTCTATATCTTCTTCATCTGAATTATTAGTAGTTACATTCTTTTTATTATATATGATACCCATAATAGTACCTATTATTAACGCAATTAATATACCAAATAATAATCTAAACCAGAATATTTTTGGTTCAGTATTATAAAAAGCATAATAAGTTGATAATAATACAACTGGATTTATTATAGGAGACGCTAGCATAAAACTTATCGCAACGTTTATTGGTACTTTTTTCTTTAATAATCTTTTAGATATTGGTATAACTGCGCAGTCACATGCTGGTAAAAAGAAACCTAAAAACACTCCTACTATTGATCCTAATACTTTATTTTTTGGTATTAATTTAACTATTTTCTCATTAGATATAAAAGTCTCTATTAATGCTGAAATAAAAGCCCCTAAAAGTAAAAAAGGTAAACTTTCAAAAAATATCGACGTAAATATTACTCCTATATTCTTTATCATATAATCACCTTTCTTATTATAATATAAAATCAACAATTATTCCAATAATAACACCTACAAAATATATAATTGACATTACTAATAAGTTTTCTTTAATATTCTTATTTGCTTTAAATAATAATAGAATACCAATACCAGAACCTGTTAATAAACCTGCAAGTAAATTACCTAAAGTAATTAAATTAGATAAATATAATTCTGTTAAAACTACACTTCCTGCACAGTTTGGTATTAAACCTATCGCACTACTAATAAAGTATGTAAATATATTCTTATTTAATAAAACATTCTTTAATGTATCTTCACTTATATAATATATGATTATATTAATAAGTAAATTAGCTACTAAAACAAAGAATCCTATTTTTAAAGTATGTTTAATACTTGATAAAATAATGCCATCTTTCTCACAACTACAATGTTCTTCTTCACATAGTTCATGAATATGCATATGTTTTTCTTCTTTTTTTCTATAAATAAGATCAACTAAATATCCTATTACTATACCTACTAATACTTTAAAGCCAATAATCTTTAATAATAAAGATATATCTGTTTTCTCACTTAACATAATTGGTAACATTTCATCACTAGTAGATAAAAATACTGCAATTAATGTACCCATTGTTATTACTCTACCAGAGAATAAATTAGATGCCATTGTACTAAAACCACATTGTGGTAAAGCACCAAGTAATCCTCCTACGGCTGGTCCAAATTTCTTATTTTTCTTTAATAACTTTTCATTATTACCTTTTAATTTATGTTCTAATAATTCTAATATAATAAATGTAACTAATAAATATGGTAATAACTTTAATGTATCAATTAATCCATCCATCAAACAATCTAACATACTTTAACCTCTTTTCTACTACATTTTTCACAAATACCATTAATTACAACTTGATCCTTTGTAGGAACAAATTTATGTTCTTTATTAATGTGACTCCATAAATCAGTTATACAATCACAGTCAATGTGTTCTAACTTACCGCAATTCTCGCACTTAATGAAGAAGTGATTATCCTTATCACATTTACCTAAATATTGGTAGTTTCCCTTACTATCTTTACTAATAATACCTTCATCAACTAGTTTATCAACCAATCTATATATTGTAGTAAGACCAATTTTACCATCTACTTCATTTAAAATATCTTTAATAGTAAAATCAGTATGTTTATGTTTAATAACTTCTAATATAATATCTTTTTGTTTAGTATTATATGTCATACTTTCATCTCCAATTTGAAAATCATTTTCATATTCATTATACTCTTAATTTTATAAAAAACAATACTAAATTGAAAATTATTTTCAAATTTACAAAATAAAAAAAAAGAACTATTTCTAGTTCTAAAAGTCTAAGTGGTGACCCAGGAGGGATTCGAACCCCCGACCGCCGCCTTAGAAGGGCGTTGCTCTATCCAACTGAGCTACTGAGCCACATGTCTTTTTAAAGACATATAAATAATATCATAAATTAAATAATAATTCAAGTATTAACTTAAATTTCTTCATCATTTACAAAAAAATGAATATTACTAACTTCTATACTATCTTTTATAGAATAAGAAATACTATACTTTACTTCCTCTAATATTTTATTATCACTTTTAGAGCTTAATATTGAATCAGTAAAATATAATTTAATATCATTATCTTCTATTTCATAATTAGTAAGTTTAGTTTCATAATTCAAATAACTCATTAGATTACTTTCGTATGAAGATTTAGATGCTAATTCATCAATTATAACCTTTATTTTATCTTCTTTCGTATTTAACATTTTAGTAACAGGAATATAATACTCATTAGAACTATTTTTTGATACATAATATAGTGTTACCGTACTTAGATCATGAATAGAATTTATATCATACTGGTGGTTTATTCCAATTGATCTATCATAGTTATTACTAAAATAATCGTCTTCTTTATTATCTATCATTAAATATACTTTTTTAATATTATCAATACTAGTTAATGTATAAACAATAGATTCTACCATCTTAGTTTTGTTTTTACTAACTTTTATTTCAGGAGAAAAAGAAACAGTTATAGTTTCATTATCAATTCTTACCTTTTGAATACTAGTTTTCTTTGGTATTAAAGAACTAAAACCTTCTGGTATTTTATTCTTATTCTTACTATTTATAGTTAATGAAGTAAGTAAATCTAGTGCTAGTTTTTCTTTTTCAATTGAAGAAACTGCTATTGTAGTTTTAGATACATATCCATTTTTATCTAATAAAAATATATCATGATAATTAGTATTATTACTAACTTGTTTAGTTTTAACTTCATAAGTCTTATTACTAGGAAAAATATATAAAAGTAATAATATAAATAATAATGAACTCATTCTAATTATTTTATTAGTAGATAATCTTTTTATCATAATATCACCTATTTAATAATATGTTAAAAATAACAAAAAATGAGAAATCTATATAGAAATCTCATTTAATTTAAGTAATTCAACTACAGCACTACTTCTACCCTTTACTCCAAGTTTTTGCATAACATTAGAAATATGATTTCTAACTGTTTTTTCACTAATATTAAGTTTAAGCGCTATTTCTTTAGTAGTATAATTAACTATTAATAATTCAAAAACTTCTCTTTCTCTTTTAGTAAGAATTCCTTTAGTCATTTTATTCCTCACTTTCTATAGAGGTATATTAATTACTCATAGTATTATATGAAAAAAAGAACAATTTTGTTATTGTTCTTTTTCTTCATCAGTAAATTTAACTGAAATAAACATTTTTTCATCAAAATAAGTTTGTACAAATGTCATAATATCTGACGCTAATGAAGAATCATGATCTTTTTTTATTAGTATTACTTTTACTTGATCTTGATCTATACTTACAAAATTATCTAATTTATATTTATCTTTAATAGCAACAATTATTTCATCCTCTTTACCCTTAATAAGATTAAGCATCTTCAATTCTTCATAAGCATTATTTTTTTCTTCTTTAGTCGCATCTTCTTTATTCATTATTTCTTGTAATTCTTTTTTCTTCTTACTTTTTTCTTCTTCATTTTCTAGTTTTAAGGTAGTTATATATTCATTATCATCTTTTTCTTCAATAGTCTCTTTTATATCATTCTCTTTTATAACCGCATCTATTTCTTCAGGTAAAGTTATATAATAAACACTAAGTATTAATATTAAACTAAATAAAGTTAATGCCCATATACTTTGTCTTTTTATCATATTATCCTCCATCTATATTACATTATATTAATGGCATTAATTTTTATTACAAAAAAAAGAAAGTATTACTTTCTTGATACATACTTTCCATCTTTAGTTGAAACAACTATTTCATCACCATTATTAATAAATAATGGAACTTTAACTACTAAACCATTTTCTAATTCAGCATCTTTTTGAGCATTATTAGTAGTATTACCTTTAACAGCGTCCATAGTATTAGTAACAACATAATCTATTTTTTCTGGTAAATTTAATCCTAATAATTCATCTCCATAGTAAACTAGTTCAACATCTAAGTTTTCTTTTAAATATTTAGCTTCTTCTTCAATTTGTTTACCTGCTAATTCAACTTGATCATAAGTTTCCATATTCATGAATACATATGAATCACCAGTAGAATATAAATAAGACATAGGCATTTTAGTAACACTAGCCTTTTCAATCTTAATATTAGTATTCATAGTTTTTTCTAATGTAGTTCCTGCTCTTAAATTCTTTAATTTCATTTTCATGAAAGCTGAACCTTTACCAGGTTTAACATGTAAGAAATCTACTATTTGGTATAATTGTCCTTCAATAATAACAGTCATACCATTTTTAATATCATTAATATCTATCATCATAATTTTATTCCTCCAAACTATTTATGGCATCTTTTATAACTTTTTTAGATTTTTCAAATTTTTCAGTTTCTTCTTCATTAAAGTTAATTTTCATAGTACCTTTAACACCATCTTTACCTATTACTGATGGCATACCTATATATATTCCATCAACATAAGAAGAAACATTTAATACTAGATTTTGATCACTAAGAATAGCTTTAGTAATTTTAAGCATACACATAGCTACACCATAACTAGTATAATCTTTATAACTAATTATTTTATACGCTAATTGTCTAACTTCATTTTCAATAGCATCTAAGTCTTCTACAGAAACAGTATTTAAAATTGGAACCATTCCTACAGTAGATTTAGACCATACAACAAATGAACTATCTCCATGTTCTCCAACTACATATGCATGTATATTTTCTGTATTAATTTTAATCTTTTGACTTAATAAATATTTTAATCTTTCTGTATCTAATAATGTACCAGTCCCTATTACTTTACTAACTGGTAAACCAGATTTTTCTTTAACTATATATGTCATTATATCAACAGGATTAGTAGCAACTAAGAAAATTCCATTAAATCCACTAGCCATAACTTCATCAACTATAGTTTCAATAATAGTTTTATTTCTTTTTATTAAATGTAATCTAGTTTCTCCCTTTTCTTGATTTAAACCAGCAGCTATAACTACTATATCAGCATTAAAACAATCTTTATATTCTCCTGCTATTATTTTAATATTAGTATTAAATACTACACTAGCATGATTTAAATCCATTGCTTCTCCTAATATTTTATCCCTATTAATATCAATTAAAGTAATTTCATTAACTAAACCATTTGTGTTAACAAGGTTATTAATATAAGCCATTCCTACGTTACCACAACCAACAACAACCACTTTTTTCATAATATCTCCTTCAAAAAAAATAAGTCTCTATCCTTATTTCTTTTCTTTATGAGCAGTATGCTTTTTACAAACTGGACAATATTTATTTAATTCTAAACGATCAGGCGTATTAGTCTTATTTTTTTCTACAAAATAATTTTCTCTAGAAACTTTGTTCTCTTCTTTACATACTGTACATTCTAAAGCAACATAACTTCTAGCTTCTTTTTTCTTTGAACCTGCCATAATCTTTCCTCCTCTTTCTTCAATTACTTGATTAATTATAACATATTATTGCAAAAATTCAAATACTTTACTAGCAACTCTTTTACTTATTTTATAGTTTACAGGCGATGTATAGTCATTATTATGGCCTTTTTTTACATTTGGAGATAAAATTACCATAGAAAACCTAGGATTATCACTAGGAGCGTACCCAACAAAACCCTTAGATAATGTTTCTGTATCTATGTTTCCATCATTATCTGTATCCTTAAATGTTTCAGCAGATCCTGTTTTACCAGATGGATATGGTATATCACCCATATAATCATATCCTGTCGAGTCCATAACTCTACTAAAACCTTCTCTTATTCTAGACATATATATTGGATCTAAATCTACTTTATGAACTAGTTTTGGTTCTATTTTTTCTTTTAAAGTACCTATTTCATCTGAATCAGAAGGATTTCTAATTTCTTTAAGAAAATGTAACTGATATCTATCACCAGACATGGCTATAGTACTAATATAACTTGCTATTTGAATTGGTGTATATGAATCATATTGTCCAATAGATAAATCTAATAACAATCCAGCATCTTTTTTAGTACCTATTACACCTTCTGATTCTACTGGTAAATCTATATTTGTTTTTTCACCTAGTCCATATTCTTTAAACATAGATCTATACTTATCAAAAGCTGTTTCATCTATTACAAGAGGGCCATTATAATAATAATTTGCTTTAGCTACTCTCATCGCAGTTTTATATTGATATACGTTAGATGAAATGGCAAGTGCTTCTACATCATTTACTACTCCTATTCCACTAATCCAGGAACATTTTTCTGGTGTATTTTGAATCTTAACACATTCATCCATGAACGTCGTACCTGGTTCTATCACCCCTTCTTTAAATCCGGTAGAAATAGATGCTCCTTTGACCATAGATCCAGGTGTTACAGGATTAGTTAGTAATGCTGGTGAATTATCATATAAAGATATTTCTCCGTTCTTTTCAAGCATAAAAATTGATGAAAAAGCTAGTATTTCTCCAGTAGAGGGTTCAACAACTATAACATGAGATCCATCATAATATTCAGTATTATAATTATTTAGTTTAGCGTTAACTACTTCTTCTTTTAATATTTGTTCTACTTCTTTTTGAATATTTATATCTATTGTTAATACTATATCATTACCTCTAATTCCTTCTTTAATAATAGAATAACTATTATCATCATTTAATTTATATACTGGTTTCTCTCCCTTTAATATATCTTCATATTGATATTCTAAATAACTAACTCCAACTTTATCATTAAGTGAATATCCTTTACTCAAATAATAATCTTTTAATTCTTTTGGTATACCAGAACTAGAATTAGATATATTACCTAGTATTGTTCTAAAAGTATCTCCATATAAATACTTTCTCTCCCATTCTAACTTAACATTAACACCTTTTAATTTATCTACATTAGACGCTACAAATGCATATTCTTCTTCTGTTGCGTAAGTTTTAATAATATTCTCATCATAATAATATCCTTTAGTCATTAAATAATATAAATATGCTTCTTCTTTATCAATTTTATTTAGTTCTTCATTAGTTATTCTATCTAGTTTTATATTTAATAAATCAGTTGAACTAATCTTTCTCTCTTTATAACTATTTAGTTCATCTTCAGTAACTAATTTATTAGCTTCATCTTCATATAAAACTATATAATATTCTTTTAAATTTCTATCACTTATATTAGATGTATCAATTTCTATATTATCTTTTAATAACTTTATAATATTTATAAGATCCTTTGTAGATGTACCTTTTTCTCTTTTATAATAAATTGTCTTAACACCTACATTATCCACTAAAAGATTATAATTTCTATCATAAATTCTACCTCTAGGTACTGATGTTCCCTCAACTACATTGATAGTTAAATCAGATAACATTTTATTAAATTTTTCTTTATTAAATAACATTATATTTGATATTTGATAAATTATAAGAATAAAACAAATAATTGAAATAGATAAGATAATATATAACCTCGTATTTAAGTTTATTTTCATAATAACCTCCAGTATTATTTTGGTTATAAAAACAAATAAAAATACATATATTTAACTGGTGATTATATGAATATTGACTTAATAAAAATATATATTAATAATTTAACAAAAGAACAAGCATTAAATTTCTTAAATAATAAATCTATTTATTTATCAGATTCAGAATTTGAATACCTATTTAAACTTATAAAAACTGAATACAAAAAAATAATAGATGAAGAATCATCTATTATGAATGATATAAAAAATAATATATCCTTGAATAATTATTTAAAGTTATATAATTTATTAAAAAAATATAAAAAATACCTTAAATAGGTATTTTTAATTTAATAAAAATATAAACAAATTTAAATAACCTGCGAATAATAACCATATAATATAAGGTATATTTAAATACGCACTTATATGGTTAATATAATAGAATTTGTAAACCATATATATTACTAGTATAAATAGTAAAATAAGCCAAATAAACGCAAATAAATATGCATTTAGGCCAAAGAATATTGGTGTCCATAAAGCATTAACAAATAATTGAATAAAATATATTACGTTTGGATTAAAATCTTTACCTTTATCATAGTCAGCTTTATAAATTGATATCCCCATTAGAATAAATAAAATAGTCCATACTATAGGAAAAATGAATCCAGGAGGAGATAAAACTGGTTTATTTAACTTTTCATAAACGTTATTAGTCATAACAAATATACTAGGTATACCTCCAATTAATAAGGTAATACCTATATAAAGAAATAGTTTTTTATAGTTAATTTTCATATAATCACCTATTACTAGTATATGTAAAAAATAAAAATATATAATAAAAAAACTCATAGTATTTCACTATGAGTTAAATCTTAATGAGATTTATTTATTGATTTTTTATTATTAATTCTAATAGAATTTAATGTTTCATCTAATTCCATAGAATTAATAACACCATTATGATTTTCAATATATTCTATTTCACTATCATCTAAATAATTTATTAATGGTTCATAATCATAAAAATGAACATACTCTTTACTATGTTGAACCATTTCATAATCAATTTTTGATTGTGGTCTTTCTAAACTATCTATATTATCAGTAGTAACTTCTTCTGGATGGTTACCAATATAACAACCTTTAAAAGTACCATGAATTTCGTTATAAACGCCTTTTTCATCAGTAGCTTCTAAAATGTAATAATCTCTACCATCATGATTAAAATCAGTTTCTACTACTATTAAATCAGATACATTATAATCTTTAGAATTTAAAATCATTTCTTTTTGTTTTTGTAATTCTTCAATTTCTTTTTCTAAAGCTTCTCTTTCACTAGATAATTCTACTTCTTCAGCAGAACTTTGTTCTTCTTTTTCTTTTTCTAATCTAGCTTTTTCAGCTTTTAAATTTTCGATTTCTTTTTGTACTGAATCTCTTTCTGCATCATATTCTTTTAAATATTCTTTTAAAAGAGTTTCATCAATAGTAGTTTCTTGACTAGATTCATTTTTAGTATCATCACCACTCGAACTAAAATGACCAACACCAAATCCTAATCCAAATGCTGTTAATGTACCACCAATAATTCCAATTAGGAATCTCTTTTTAATGTTTTTCATTTTTACACCCCCTTTTTCGAGCAATTATATTAACATATAAGTAAAAAAATGTCAATTTTTATAAATGATTCCATGAATTAGAAATATAAGATAGATAATATGTTATTATTAGTATAGAAAGGTAGGATAAAATGGATTTTATTAAAAAATATGGAAAATATATAGGAATTGGAGCAATGATATTAACAATAATAGGAGTATTTCTACCTATTGCTACTGTAAGTAGTTCATATTTAACATTAAGTGTAAATTATATAGATGGAGATGGAATAATAATACTAATAGCAATGATAATATCTATAGTATTATTCTTACTAAACAAAATAATACCACCTTTAATTCTAACTATAATTTCATTAGGAATAACATTATATGATTCTATAAATGCTTCAAGATTATTTAATACACCTAAACCATTAGTTGACGTAGGTTTTGGAATAGGATTCTATATAACATTAACTGGATTATTAATATCATTAGTAATAGTAATAATGGCATTAATAGATAAAAAAACATCTAAATAAAGATGTTTTTTTTATTCTATAACTAAGTGTTCAAAAAAAGACACGCCAGTGCCTAATTTATATATTGGTGCAGGTGAAGGGACTTGAACCCCCACTCCGTAAGGAACTAGATCCTAAGTCTAGCGCGTCTGCCAATTTCGCCACACCTGCATAAATATAAAAAAAGTGGTGGACCCTGTAGGACTCGAACCTACGACCGCCCGGTTATGAGCCGGATGCTCTAACCAACTGAGCTAAGGGTCCACGTATGTAATAATATCATAACAATTAATTTTTTTCAATAACATTTAGTCAATTTCTCAAAAAAATAATTACAACAAATAAAAAAACTTATAGAAATCTATAAGTTATTTTAATGCTGCTACTAAATCAGCTTTTTTCATTGAAGTATAACCTTCAATATTTTTCTTTTTAGCCATTTCTTTTAATTCAGCAACTGTTAATTTAGATAAATCAACTTTTTCTTCTTTTTTAGTTTCCTTTTTAACAGTCTCTTTCTTTTCAGTAGCTTTAGTTTCTTCTTTCTTAGCAGCTACTTTTTCTTGTTTAGGCATTTTTCCATCTAATGCATCTTTAGCTAATTTAACTAAGTCAGCAAATGCTTTCTTATCTTCAATAGCCATTTCACTAAGCATTTTTCTATTGATAATAACACCAGCTTTATTTAATCCATTAATGAATTTAGAATAACTAATGTCATTTACTCTACATTCAGCATTAATTCTAGTAATCCATAATTTTCTGAAATCTCTCTTCTTTTGTCTTCTATCTCTAAAAGCATATTGTCCTGAATGCATTAATTGTTCTTTTGCAGTTTTATATAATCTATGTTTACTTCCAAAGTATCCTTTAGCTCTTTTTAAGATCTTTTTATGTCTTTGTTTAGTAACATTTGCAGTTTTAACTCTTGCCATGATATACCTCCTATCTTAAAGTGTCAAGGATTCTCTTTAATCTACTTGTATCAGCATTAGATAATCCATGAGCCTTTCTTAATTTTCTCATTCTTTTTGTACTGTATCCAACAGTATTGTGGTTAGCACCTGGTCTTTTATATTTAACAGAACCACTATTTCTCTTAAAAAACTTTTTAGCAGATGCTTTATGTGTTTTAATCTTATTCTTTGCCATATTACTTTCCTTCCTTCTTTATAGGTGAAACCATCATAAACATACTTCTAGCTTCCATTGTAGGTTTCTTTTCAATTTCACCATATTCTTTAATTGTTTCATAAAATCTATTTAGAACATCTTCACCTAATTCAGTATGAGCCATTTCTCTACCTCTAAATCTAACTGTTACTTTTATTTTATGACCTTTTTCAAGGTATTTAATAACTTGATTAGCTTTAGTATTAAAGTCATGGACATCAATATTAACAGATAATCTAAATTCTTTTAATTCAGCATTATTACTTCTTTGTTTTTTAGATGCCTCCTTAGCTTTCTTATTTCTTTCGTATTTATATTTGTTATAATCCATCAATTTACATACTGGTTGTTCAGGTTTACCACCCATTTGAACTAAATCAAATCCAGCTGTATTTGATAAAGTTAAAGCATCTTCAATACTTTTTACACCTAATTGTTCCCCATTTGGTCCAATTACAAGAACTTCTTTAGCTCTTATTTGCTCATTAATAAGCATTTCTTTTTCCTTTGCTATTTTCAGCACCTCCATTAAAAAAGTGAATACAAGAATTGTATTCACCTAAAAACCCATATTTAGTATAAAAATAGTGGCTTTTTACCTATTACTTATGTGTAATCAGGTGAGATACAAAATCTTCTTTCCTTTTCAAACATATATAATTATACACAAAAAAAAGAAAAAGTAAAGACTTTTTCTATAAATTTATTCTATTTTTTAGGAAATCTGGAATATCATAAATATCATCATCTGAAGTATCATTTCCAGAAACTACTTCATCTTTCATGTCTATAACTTGTTCAATCATAGAATCTTGAAGCATTTCTTTATTTTCATCAAAACCAGTAGCTATAACTGTAACAATGATATCATCACCTAATGATTCATTTATAACTGCTCCAAATATTGTATTTATATCTGTACCAGAAGCTTCTCTAATAACTTCAACAGCATCTTCTACTTCAAATAAGCTTAAATTAGTACCACCTGTAATATTAATAATTGCGTCTGTAGCGCCTCTAATATCTGTTTCTAGTAATGGACTACTAACTGATTGTTTAGCAGCTTCTACCGCTCTATTTTCACCTGTAGCAACACCTATACCTATTAATGCAGCACCTTTGTTTGACATTACTGTCTTAACGTCTGCAAAGTCTAAGTTTACTAATCCTGTAACAGCAATTAAATCTGATATTGATTGAACACCTAATCTTAAAACATTATCTACTTCTTTAAATGCTTCAGTCATTGGTGTAGTTTTATCTATTATTTCTCTTAATCTATCATTTGGAATAATTATTAATGTATCAACATGTTCTTTTAATTTTTCTAATCCTTCTTCAGCATGTCTACTTCTAGGTTTACCTTCCCATGAGAATGGTTTAGTAACAATACCTACAGTTAAAGCACCTAAATCTTGAGCTATTTCAGCGATTACTGGTGCAGCTCCTGTACCAGTTCCACCACCCATACCACAAGTAACGAATACCATATCAGATCCTTTTAAAACATTTGTAATTTCTTCTTTAGAATCTTCTGCAGCTCTTCTACCTACTTCTGGATCAGCTCCTGCTCCTAAACCTGTAGTACCTAATTGAATTTTAACATCTGCTTTAGAACTATTTAAAACTTGTAAATCAGTATTAGCAACTACGAATTCAACACCTTTAACACCAGATTCTATCATTCGGTTAACTGCGTTGTTTCCACCTCCACCAACACCAATAACTTTAATTTTTGCTAATTGATCAATCTCTAATGCCATAACTATTCCTCCTTATTATCAAAAAAACGTCCAAATAGTTTTCCTATTTTAAAACTATTAGTATTATCTTCATTTTTTCTATTTTCTATTAATTTATATTGTTTTTCTTCATTAAACATTGTATAACTTCTTCCTCTTAAGTTAAGTTTATTAATAAAGTATTTAACCATACCATAAGATGAAGAATAAGATAAGTTTCTTATACCTATAATATTAATTGGTTTAACTTTTGTTTGTTCACCAAATACTTCAAAGCATATTGAATCAAATCCAGGGATATTCCCTATTCCACCTGATATAATTATATAACGAATTTCCTTTTTTGTTAAGTAATTTAGTTCTTTTTTTGCTTTTTCTAATATTTCTTTTAATTTGTTTTCAGCAATTTCACTAACTTCATACTGATTAATTTTAACTTTCATATTAGAATTATCTTTTGTTTCATATACTTCAGACTTACTTGCATAGTTCTTATCTAGTACTAAAAACATCTCTTTAATCTTCTTTGCTTTTTCACTAGATATATTATAAACATAAGATATATCACCTTCAATTAAAGATGAACCATCTTGAATAAGTGTTGAATTAGTAATAATACCATTATTAAATGTAGTTAATTCAGTTTTATCACTACCAATATTAATTACACCTACAACATTCTCATCAAAATCTTTTTCTTTAAATGCATAATAATCACCAATAGAATTAAATAATATATCTACTACTTCTAATCCTGCTTGAGATAATGCTCCTACTATTTTATAAATATTCTTTTTAGGAGCAGTTACAGTCATTGAATAAACGCTTAGCTTTTCTGCACATATTCCTCTTGGATTTTTAACTTCAGCCTTATCATCTACAATATATTTGATAGGCATTACTGTAACTAATTCCATAGTCTCATCTATTTTATTATAAACAGATGCTTGTAATGCATTTAAAATATCCTCTGATGTAATTGCTTTATCAGTAGATGTAATAGTAGTATAACCAGAATTCAATGTATATTTAGCATTATTAGTAGGTACACTAGCTATAACTTTATCTACTTTAACTCCTAATGATTTATTTATTTCATTAAAAGCACTCTTAATAGAATTAACTAATCTAGCATCATCTATAACTAAACCATTTTTAACTCCATCAGATGGAAAACATATAGAAGATAGTACATTTAATTTATTATTAAAATCTTCTAAAACAACTATTTTAATAAAACTAGAACCTATATCAACTGCTGAATATATCTTCCTCATATATACTCCTCCTATATTGTAAAAATATTATATCATAAATATGTTTTTTTGAATATATTTTTATAAAAAAAAAGAGAAAAAATCTCTTGTTTTTTTATTCCTTTGGTACAAAATAATTACCATAATCTAAATATAAAATACCATTTTTATTTTCGACTGAATTTATTATTTTTTTATAATCATTAATCTTAGTTAATTTAGTAAGGGTTAAATATACATAATTACCATCATTCATAGAAAATAAAAATCTTTCTTTATCAATACCATTTGGTGAATAAGCTATTTCATTTACCATTCCTAAAATATTATCATCTATCTTACTCATTTTTTTAACAAAAGACTCTGCTACTTTTTTATCATCTATTTTAGTAATCAATGTAGGTAAATTATCATTCTGATAATCGACTTTAGTACCATTTTCTAGTACAACTTTATTATCAGACATATCAGTATATAGCATCTTATATTCTGTTACATCAATAGTAACTTCTAGATTAAAGTTTCTATTTATATCAATCTCTTTTATTAATTTACTATTTTTAACTTCGTTTCTTTTAAATATATCAGCAGTAAGCAAAAAAGATGAATTATTATCTAGTTTTAATTCATTTAATACTTCATCATCACTAAGATACTTATTGTTTTTAATAAAAAATGTTCTTACTTTTATTAATGTAAATAAATAAAATATTAAAGCTAGTATTCCTAGTAAAAATATAAAAATAATCACACTTTTTATCTTTAACTTTTTCCTTTTCTTCTTTTTTGTCATATAACTCCTCTAAAAATTAACAAATTCTTGTTCTACTTTTAAATCAATATTATATTTTTCTTTTACCTTTTCTTTTATATAATCAATTAAATTCTTAATATCTTCAGCAGTTGCATTATTATAATTCACTATAAAATTAGCATGTTTTTCTGAAACCTTTGCTCCACCTATAGAATATCCTTTTAAACCTAAATCTTCTATTAATTTACCAGAAAATATAGTATCACTAGGATTTCTAAATACTGAACCAGCTGATGGATATTCAAGAGGTTGAGATTCAATTCTTCTTTGTCTTCTATCATTCATTAGTTTCATTATTTCATCTTTATTACCTTTTTCTAATTTAATTATACATGAAACAATAACATAATCATTATCCATAAATATACTTTTTCTATAACCAAATCCTAATTCACTAGTTTTTAATGTTTTAAGATTCAATTTATTATCAATAAAAGTAACTGATTCAAGTATATTACTCATATCACTTTTATAAGCACCAGCATTCATATATATTGCTCCACCCACATTACCTGGAATACCAGAAGCAAACTCAAGACCTGCTAAATTATTATTTGCGCATATATTAGTCAATTTAATTAATGAATAACCAGCTTCAACACATATAGTTTCCTCATTTATTTCTAGTTTATTTAATTTACATAAATTAATAATAACACCTTTAAATCTTTTTGAAGAAACTATTACATTTGATCCATTACCAATTATTCTATATTTAACATCTAATTCTCTTAACTTTTTTAATAAAGAGATTAAATTATCAATTGAACTTGGAGTAACGAACAAATCACATACACCACCAACTTTATAAGTAGTATGGCTTTTCATTTCTTCATTTTCTTTTATATCTCCAACATTCATTTCTAACAATATATCTTTCAATTTCATATTAACCCACTAACCTTTTAATTTCATCATATATTTTATCTTCAACGTTATATATAGCCATCTTTTTAGATGCTAAAGACATTTCTTTTAATACACTTCTATCACTAATTATATCATTAATCATATCATTTAGGTTATCTTTATTAACATCATTATTTAATATAATTCTAGCTGCCCCTTTTGATTCAAATACCCTTGCATTATCTTCCTGTCTATTTGCTCTTGAACTAGGAAGTGGAATAAATATAGCTGGTTTACCAAGTAATGCTAATTCAGTAAGTGTCATAGCACCACTTCTAGCTACTATAAGATCTGAAACACTCATTATTTCAGACATATTATATATGTATGGTAAAACTACTGCATTACTAACTTTATCAATATTTATCTTTTTTTCTTTTAATTTAGATTTTATTTCATCATATTGACCTTGACCAGTTCCCCATATTATATTGTAATTCTTATTTAATTTATTAATTAATATTTCTGTAACACAATCATTAATTTTTTTAGCACCTTGACTACCACCAAATATCAAAACAATAGGTAAATTATTTTCTATACCTAATTCTTTTAATAATTTAGTTTTCTTAGCACCTGTCATTTTTATTTCTTCAACCTTAGTAGGTGTTCCTGTATAAACTACTCTTTTTGCTTTAGTTAAATAATTCTTAGCTTCTTTTATACCTACTAATATAGTATCAGCTTTCTTTTGAAGCATTCTAATAGCTAAACCAGGATATGCATTACTTTCATGTAATAACGTAGGTATTCCTAGCTTTTTAGCAGATGATATTACTGCTCCACATATATATCCCCCTGTACCAATAACAATATTAGGTTTAAATTCTTTTAATATTTTCTTAGCTTGCTTATAACCTTTTAAGGTTTTATACATTTTCTTGATGTTATCAATACTTATTTCTTTACTAAAGCCATAAGCATCAATGGCAAAAGATTTATATCCAGCATTAGATATTAAATCTTCTTCTAATTTCTTACCAGTTGCTATAAATCTAATATCTGAATCTTTGTTTTCTTCCTTAATTTTATTTGCAATTGCTATACCTGGATTAATATGACCACCAGTTCCAGCAGCAGCTATAATTACTCTCATTTTCTTCACCTTCTTAATTATATCATAGGTATATAAAAAGAAGAACTATTTTTCTTCTTTTTCACTCCATATTACACCAGCAAAATCTGATATAAATGGAATTCTAAATTGTACGCCTTGTGTTTCTTTAATAAGTGCTATTATTAAGAATATATATAATACAATATGTACTACATAGAAGAACCATCTAATAACAGGTATAAATCCTAAAAATACTAATGCTAATTCTACCATAAAAGCTGCACCTGCTTGATTATATACAAATACTGATTTTTTTGAACATTTAGATGTATCCATAAATGAAAATACAAATCCTAAAAATGGAATTAAATATACTAATATAATTTCAGTTAAATATGTAAAACCAGTTATTGTTTTATCTTTATTTTCTTTTTTTACTTTAGTTAATGCATTCTTTTTTTCTGTTTTTTTACTCTCTTTCTTTTCTGCCATAATGTCACCTTCTCTTAAATAATATATCATAATATAACTAAATATACAATTTTAATTTAACACCTTTACTCTTTTCTTTACTTAATTATTTCTACTTATATTTAATATTACTCCCATACTTATCATAGTAATAATTAGGCTTGATCCTCCATAACTTAAAAATGGTAGTGTAACTCCAGTAACAGGTAATATTCCAGTTACTACTCCTAAATTTAAAAGTATTTGAAATGATAACTGAAAAGTAATACCAAATGATAGATATTTAGAAAACCTATCATTAGAACTTAAACTTATTTTTAAACATCTATAAATTATAAAAATAAATAGAATTGAAACGAGTATTATTCCTAGAATTCCAAATTCTTCTGATATTATTGAAAATATGAAATCTGTCTGAGGTTCTGGTAAATAAAAATGCTTTTGAATACTATTAAATAATCCCATACCAAATAATCCACCAGGACCTATCGCATACATAGACTGAATAGATTGAAAACCTGTTCCAAGTGGATCAACCCATGGATTTAAAAATGATACTATTCTTTGCATTCTATATGGTGCCGCTATTACTAAAATAGATAAACCAAGAAGACCTAGTAAACCTATTTTTATGAAGAATGACATATTTACTCCAGAAATAAATAATAAACCTATTACACCTACTAAAAGTATAACACCTGTACCTAAATCAGGTTCTAACATTATTAACATAAACATAATGATTGAAATAAAAAGAATTGGAATAATACCAGATTTTATATTATGAATCATTTTTTCATTATTATATAAATACTTACTAACAAATATAATCATTGTTAATTTCATAAATTCACTAGGTTGAATTCCAAATCCACCTATACCAAACCAACTTCTTGAACCATTTCTAACTTGACCTATACCTGGTATTAAAACTAATATTAAAAGAATAAAACATATTAATAACAACCTATTTGAATTATTATAATAAACCTTATAATTGATTTTAGATACTAATATCATAAGAACTAATCCTATAATAAAAAAAACAGATTGTAATTTTAAAAATCTAAAGGAATCATTATATTTATATCCTGCCCAAATAGAAGATGAAGAATAAATCATAATAATTCCAAAAACAGATAAGAGTATTATTGCTATAAATAATTTATAATCAAATCTATGCATATAATCACCAATAAATTATATGCATAAAAAAAGGAAATAATTTATTTCCTTATAAACATCCTATAAAGTAATCTAAACTATTTCCATCACTAACTCTAACTCTTGGTAAAGCTAGCTTATTATCTCCTTTATGTACTTTTCCAAAATCAACTGTGAAACCTAATGTAAATCCTGCTTCAGTTAATATATTAAATGCTTGATCATTATAATCACCACATGGATAAGCCATAGAATCACCATTTCCTAATAATTCTTTAGATTTTTTCATATCAGCAACACCAGTTTGATAATCAATACATTGTATTAAAGCACCATGTTTCATACCAGAGCATCCACCTTGATGCATATCATTAGTATGTGACTGGAATATAATATAACCTGTATTTTTCATTTCTTGTTGTAAAGGCTGCGATACATCTGTCCAACTTGTTACAACGAACATGGTCATAGGAATCTTATATTGAACTGCTAATGGATAAGCTAATCTATAATTAGATTCTGCTCCATCATCCATAGTTATAATGACACTATTTTTAGGTAATTCTAATTTACCATCTACATATAAAGCTAATTCTTTCATAGATGGAAAATAATAATTATTTTCTTTTAAATAATCTAATTGTTTTTTAAACATAGATACTGCTAAATAGTTAGCATCTTCACCTATTTCTCCATTTTCATCATCATAAAAGTAATGATACATTAAGACAGGTACTCCAGCAGTATTAGGTTCTGTTACATCTATTATTGTAACTTTTCTATCTACTTTTGATTCGTTTCCTTCTGAATCTTCTACAGAATATGTAACTACATAATCACCTGGTTTATCTATTTTAACTTTAGAATCAATCTTAATTTTAGAACTAATATCACCATCTACATCATCAGTAGCAGTTGCTCCATATTCTTCATATACACCATTTTTAACAATAGTATATTCTTCTCTACCAAGCAATTTAATTTCTGGTGGTGCAGTTTCTGTTTTAGTAGTTTTCTTAGTTTCTTCTTTTTTATTTGAATCTTTACCAGTTTCATTTTTATTAACTATTTTAATTACTAAAAATATAATACAACCTACTATTAGAATAAATAATAAAAATGATAATAAGTTTTTAATTTTATACTTTCTTTTCATATAAATCCCTACCTTAATTAAATTATAACATCAAATAAAAAAAAGTAAATATTATATTTACTTTTATACCCAAACTCCATATACTATAGCACCTGTACCTAGTATAAATCCGACAACATAGAATAATCTAACTATATCAGTTTCAGACCATCCTAATTTTTCAAACGTGTGATGTATTGGTGTCATTGGAAATAATTTTTTACCTCTTAATTTAACAGATAATATTTGTAATATAACAGTTAATGTTTCAATAACAAATACTCCGCCAATCACCAAAACTGATAATTCTCTATGAGTTAATATAGCTACTGTAGCAAGTGCACCACCTAATGCTAAAGATCCAGTATCACCCATAAATATTTTTGCAGGATGTGAATTGAATACTAAGAATCCAAGTAATCCTCCAACTAATATAAAACAGAATATTGCTATATCACTATTTCCTGTAAGATATGGTGAATTCCAAGCAATCATACCATATACTAAGAACGCTATTGCAGATAGACCACCTGCAAGTCCATCTAATCCATCAGTTAAATTAACTGCATTACTCATTCCAACTAACATGAATAAGATAAAGAATCCATAGAAGAAACCTAAATCTATTTTAATATTTAATGCTGCGATTTCAATAGTTGGATCTGATCCATCTTTAATATATAGATAGAAAAATATAATTGCAATCAGTATTTGACCAATTAATTTTTGTAATCTAGTTAAACCTTTTTCATTAGATTTATATTTTATTTTTAACAAATCATCAATTATACCAATAACTCCATATCCAAAGAATACAAATAATAATATCATTAAGTTATTTGATATTTCCATCTTATTAGTTAATACTAATGCGCCAATGGTAACTATCGTTGATATATAGAATATTAGTCCACCCATTGTAGGTGTTCCACTCTTAATTTTATGAGCTTCCACAAATTTACTGGTTACTTGTTTTGCCTTTCTTTTTTTCATAAAAGGAACAAAAAACGCACCAAAAACTACTGCAACTATAAACCCTATCATAATTGCAAGTGTTGATTTTGTTAAAATATACATAATTGACACATCCTTCACACTAAAATCAATTATATCATAGAAAGAAGATTTTATATCTAAAAAATAATTAAATTTTACAATTTTTAACAAAAGCATCACTATTCCTTTCTTTCTTATTTAAATATATTCATAAAGCAAAAAAAATTATTCCATTTTCTATTTTTTATGATACAATCAAATTAGGTAAATACTGGAGGAATTATGGACAAAAAAGAAGTAAAGAAAGGAAATAATATTTCTAAACCATTAACTAGATCAGAAAAATATAAGGACAATAGAACTGATAAAGTAAAAAAACAAGAAACAACTAAGATGACACCTATAGAAAAAAAGAAAATACCAAAACCAGTTCCAAGAGAAAAAATTATTGAACCTTTAAAAGAAAAAAATGATAAGCCAATAAAAAAAGAAGAAATAAAGAAAAAGAAAAAGTCTAAGAAAGTAATTAAAACATTACTTAATGTATTTTTTATAATTATTCTTTTAGGTGTAATTGGAATATTGTTATTTTTAATATTTAAACAAACAGAAGATAATAAAAAGAAAGATAAAGAAATAGATGTCAAAGAAATAACTAAAAAAGAAAATAGTAATAATATTATAGTTCATCTTACTAAAGATGGTGAATGTTCACTAGATAATGAAAACTGGATTAAATCAGAAAAAAAGCAATGTGAATTTGTTGATATCTATACTTTAAGTAAATTATATTTAAAAGAACTTGATAATGATAAAGTAATTTCTATTGACTTAAAAGTAGATTATAGTTATATAGAAAAATTTGAAGTAAATAAAAAAGAAATGATTTTAGCAGTTAATGGTTCAGAAAAGATTAACTATGGTATTGTCATTAAGGGTAATATAAGCGAGAATGTAACCTTTACTAGTGAGAACGAGGCTGTTGCTACCGTAGATAGTACTGGTGTAGTAACAGGACATGCTGATGGTGAAACAAATATTAAAGTTGAATTTGAAGGAATAGAAGAAACTGTTAAAGTAAAAGTTAGTAGTTTAATAATACCTATTGCAGAAGACTTTAATTTTGATAAAGATTATTTAACTTGTAATCAATACACTAAAGAACAAAATGATGAATTAGATGCAATACTTAGATTTAGAGTTGAACAAGCTGGATATAAGACAAGAGCTGGTGCAGTAGCTGCTGCTAGGTTTATAGGATTGGAATTTCCATATATAATCAATTACTTCTCTGAAAATGGTAGATATCCAGGTGTAGATGGTGAAGGGCGATATTATCATGAAGGTTTATACTTAAATGATTCTAGATTCTCTGTTATTAAAAATTCAATGCATGGTCCTGGTGTTTGGGGATGTTATATTCATTCTGTTCCTGCTGAAAAAGAAATAAGAAACGGATTAGATTGTAGTGGATTTATTACATGGATAATTAAACAAGCTGGTTACTCTCCTGGTGATCTAGGCGCAGGTATATCTCCTGGTGTTGAAGATATGACTGATTTAGGAGAAAAAGTAAAATTAACTGAAGATGTTGTTAAGAATTCACTTAAAGTTGGAGATTTACTATCTGGTGATGGAGTACCTGATATAGAACCTATTAATGGTGGTCATATAGCAATGGTTACTGGTATTAAGGGTGATGATATATATGTATCAGAAGAACTTTGGTGGGGTACTGGATATGTAGGAGCTGTTATAAGAAAATATAGTACTAAAGATTTACTTAGATATTTCTACTGGCAAGTAGATATGGATAAGTTTTATGAATCAGATGGTAATCTAACTAATTACTGGATAAATTAAGCTGCTCAAGCAACTTTTTTTATTCTCCTAATAATATTCTAATCTTACTATTTTCTAGTACTCTAGTACCTGGTTCAGGTGATTGATATATTATGTTCTTACCTGTACCTGAATACTCAATAGTAAAACCTTCTAAATTAAATCTAATATCATCGTAAGATTTACCTACTAAATCTGGAACTGTAACATATTTTATATCCCATGGTTGATAATTCTTTTCAGTAGATCCTTCTGGTTTTTGAATATTAAGAATATCAATACTATCTAATAATATAGATCTAGCTATAGGAGCTGCTACTGTTCCACCATACTGAATTACTCCTTTAGGATTATCTATTGCAACATATACAACTATTTTAGGATCATTTGCTGGTAAAAATCCTATAAAAGATACAATATAATTACCAGACATATAAACACCATTATCTACCTTTTGTGCAGTACCTGTTTTACCACCTACTCTATATCCATCTATAAATGCATTTCTACCTGTACCATTAGTAACAACACTTTCTAATGCACTAGCTACTTCTTTACTGGTATCCTTACTAATTACATTTCTAACAACAACTGGTTCATAATTTTTAATAGTAGTATTAGTTTCTGGTTCTAGTATACTTTTTACTATATATGGTTTATATAGTTTACCTCCGTTAATAGCTGCTGAAACTGCTGTTATTTGTTGTATTGGTGTTACTGATACACCTTGACCAAATGCAGTTGTTGCTAGTTCAACAGGACCTACTTTATCAAGAGAAAAAAGAATACCAGTTGCTTCTCCATTTAAATCTATACCTGTTTTAGATCCAAAGCCAAAGTTCTTAATATATTTAAATAATCTTTCTTTACCTAGTTTTTGTCCCATAACAACAAATCCTGGATTACAAGAATTTTCTACTACTTGTAAAAATGTTTCAGCACCATGTCCTCCATCTTTCCAGCATTTAATTTTAGCTCCCTCTACTCTTATAGATCCTCCATCATAAAAAGTATCTTTATATAAATCTATAGTCTTTTCTTCTAAGGATGCTGCTAATGTTATTATTTTAAATGTAGAACCTGGTTCATAATTCATCCATATTGGTAAATTTCTATTTATTTCTTCAGTACTATAATTTTGATAATTATTTGGATCGAAATTAGGTCTAGAACTCATACCTAGTATTTCACCAGTATTAGGATCCATTGCTATTGCAATAGCGTGTTCTGGATTATATTTACTAACTGCGTTATCTAATTCTCTTTCAATAGACTTTTGTATATCATTATTAATAGTAAGCATAATATTCATACCATCAGTAGGTTCTTCGTAAATTTCACTTATATCTAATTTATTTCCTTTCGCATCACTAAAATACTTAATAGAACCAGATTTACCTGTTAAGTATTCATTATACTTTAATTCAAGGCCTGATAAACCTTGATTATCAATCCCAACATATCCTAAAACATGTGATAAATTATCATTATACGGATATGTTCTTTTAGCTTCTTTAACAAGATATACACCTTCTATATTTAGATTAGTAATTTTATCTGCGATTTCATTTGATAATTTTCTTCCTTCTGGATGAACTCTTTCAATAGAGGTCTTTTTATATACATGTTTCTTCATCTCATCATAACTAACATTAAGTATTTTACTTAGTTCACTAGTGCAGTACTCTTTATCTTTAATTTGATTAGGAATAAGTACTAAAGAGGTTGTTGTTAAATTATCTGCGAGTATATCCATATTTCTATCATAAATAAGTCCTCTATTACCTTCGATAGGTAAATCTCTACTCCATAAATCAGATGCTAGTTCTTTTAACTTATCATATTTAAATACTTGAAGATAAAGTACTCTAACAAATACAATAATAAAACATAGTACTACAATTAAAAAGAATAATTTAATCCTAAAATGTATATCTTTAAAGAACATATTATCACCTACATAATTATATGAATAAAAAAAGTAGAGATTACTAATCTCTACTTACATATATATTCAATTATTTCTTTATAATTATTAACGCATTCATATAATGATTCTTTTGATATATGTTCGTTTTCTTGGTGAGCAGTTATAGGTCCAGGTCCTAATACTACTCTATTACCTTTTAATACACTAGCTTCACTTAATCCATAACACATTTGTCTTTTTTTGTTAGTTATGTTCTCATATACATTAACTATATCTGAATTATTAGAAAATGGTAAGAAATCCATACCTATTTTATAATCCATATTATATTTTTTAGATAGTTCTTCTACTTTCTTTTTAATATAATAATATTCTTCATCATGAATAACTCTAAAATCACAAGTTGCAAATGTATGATCAGAAACCATGTTTACTACATCACCACCCTTTATTATTCCATAATTCATTGTAGTATGTTTAAATTCATAATCATTACATTCTCTTTCTTTAAAATAATTATCTAGTTCTAATAGTTCACTTAAGAATTTAACACAGTTTATATTTGAACTTTCTTTTATTCTACTAGAATGATCTTTTATACCATAAAAATTAAAATGATATTCAATTGCTCCTTTAGTACCATTCATAGGTATATTATCAGTAGGTTCTCCTACTATTATATATTCTGGATATTTAATAATTTGTTTTAAAAATAATCTAATACCTGAAAAGTCAGTCTCTTCTCCATAAGTAAATACTAACATAACACCATAACTTAATCTATCAAAATCAATCATAGAAACAGCTTTTAATATAGCAGCAATACCACCTTTCATATCAGAAACACCTAATCCATATAAGTTACCAGATTCTTCATATAGTTCTAGTGGATTATTACTATCAACTGTATCAGTATGACCAAAGAAACAAAATTTAGGTTCTATTTTAGTTCTCGCTACTAATATTTTTCTATCAGTTCCATATGTTTTACAATTAAAATTTAGTTTTTCTAAATAGGTTTTAATATAATTCATAATCTTATTATTTTCTTTATCTTTAATAGTATTAAAAGATACTAATTCTTTTAAAATATCTTCTACTTTCATATTAACCTACTTTACTTCATCTACATACATATGAATATCTGTTCTACCTAGTTTTTTCGCAAGCATTAATTGATTTTTACCTATATTCAATTCTCTTACATTAGTAAAACCTAAACTATTAATAAAATCTCTTATTTCATCCTTAATCTTTTTAACATCAACATCTTCATCACTCATTTGTTCTACTTCAAGAAAACATCCATGATTTTCAACACAATCTAATGTTATTTCATAATTGTTATATTTATAATATCTTCTATGATTATTAACAACTATTTGTTCTTCTAAACCAAGCATACTAACTATTTTTTCTATAGTTTCATAGTTTTCTGCCTTAGTTTCATATTCATCTGAATATACCCATCTTTTACCTTCAAAATGGTTCTTTTTATATGTAATTAGACAATCTTTACCTACTCTTCTAACTCTAAATATTTCATTTATTCTTAAATTTTTTTCTGGTTTTAAATTCTCTCTTAATGGATCTTCATAATATGTATCATAATAATCGACTTCCCTTAAAAATTCAAATCTAGATAATATTTCTAAAGCCTTTTCTTTACTATCATCAAAATCTACTAATACTTCAATCTCTTTCATATTTACCTCCATCTAAACTATTTATATAATTATTAAATTCTTTAAATGATAAACCAGATTCTACTTTATAGAATTCAGTTAATGGTCTTGGTATACCGCCTGATAATTCTACATAATATTCATTTATATTCTTAATTGCTTCTTCTTCACTATCATATTCATATATTCCTACTTTATATTTATTAGGATGTTCTATATGATATACTTTGCCATCTAAATAATATAAAACAAAGCAATGCATATGTTCATCGGCATCCATATCATTAAAAGTATTTGGTTCATATATTCTAGTACAAAACATTTTATTAGGTATACCTATTTTATCTAATAAGTATTTCATTAAATATACTTGTTCTATACATGTCCCTATTTTATTATCTAGTATTTCTTCAATAGATAAAGTTCTATATGTAGTTCTAAATCCTTTTAATGTACCTAAATGTTTATTATTATCATTATCTAAATAACCATATTCTATATTATCCATAAATAACAATATATCTTCTGGTGTTTTTAAATTTTCTAATTCATTTTTATAAAAATCTTCTTTTGTCAAAGACAAAACTACACCTTTTTCATCTTTTTTATATCTCTTATATGTTTTCTTTTTTTCTTCTTTAAAACCTAAACTTTTGAATAGTTTTAAAGCTTCTTTTCTTGAATATTCAAATTCATCATATACTTTATCTATTCCATCTCTAAATACTTTAGAACAAAGTAATTTAAGACCTTTTCTTGCGTAGCCTTTTCCTCTATACTTATCTTCAATAACTATGCCTATATTACATTTATTATCTTTTCCTAATCTATAATTTACATATCCTACATATTCATTAATTTCTTCATCAAGAATATACGCATAAAATTTATTTTCTTTTATTCTTTCATCATAAACTTCTTGCCATCTACTTTCAGGAAAATCTATACATCCAGTATCATAATGATAACCAAAGTATTCAACATCCCATCCTGCATTATAACTCATAGTCTTAGGATCACTTTGTAACTTTTGTTCATACCAATAATCTTTTAGTTTTGGAATATAAAGTCTTATATTCTTCATAAACCCCTCCTACAAAATAACTATTTTTCCCAAATTTTTCTAACTAATTTTAAGGATAAAGTTGATAAAGTAAAACCTATTACTGGTACTAATGAACTTAAGAAAATATTATCATATTCTTTAATAACATATGAATAAGTAATAACTACTAAATAAGTAAGAATCATTATACATATTCTTCTAGTCCAACTAGTTTCCCAAGCTTTATCTGTCTCAACTCTTTTATTTCTAGCTTTAATCTCCTTAATTTCCTTTTCAAAATCCATATTTATTCCTCCTTCATTTCTAAGTAGTCTTTTGTTCCTCTATTAATGAATTTATTTGTATTATTTTTTATACTCTTCATTATACTTTCTGCTACTTCATAACAATGATCAAATACATCTTTATCAAGTTCAAAATTATTAAAAGCATCTCTTAATTCATTTTCATCTAATAAAGATATATAGTTTTCACCACCTAGTGCTTTTTGATGATATACAACATCTAAGAATAAATCATTATAATATAATTCACCCTTATCCATTTCTATACCTTCAATTACATCAAAATAGTATTGTAGTATATTACCTTTTTTATCAATACAGACTCTACAATTAAATTCTTCATCTACTGGTGAATATTCTAAAACTGTGTATCCTTTATCAACTATTGTTCTTTTTTCACCATTAACATATGATCTAGCAGGTCCTGTAGTGTCAATAACATATTTATATGTAATATAAGCATTTAGTTCTTTACTAAACTTTGTCTTTATTTCACTTTCAGTAACTTCTCTCATATATACATCTTTTACTCTTTTTCTTTTAATCATTTTAATCACCTATCTTCTTTATTACAGTATGCATCCTGTTATGATAACCTTCTTTATCATAAAAATTAATTGCATTTTTATTATATGCAAATACATCTACTAGAATATATTCACAGTTAACTGATTTAAAATATTCTTCCATTTTTTTAATAAGTAGATTACCTACTCCTTTAGATCTAGCATCTTTAGATACTATTAACTCAGTTATTTCTCCTTCTTTTGGGCATTTATAATCTAGATAGTCATATTCATCAAACTTTTTAATAATACCAATAATAAGACCTATAACCTTATCATTATCTAATGCTAAATAACATTTGCCATCATTATCATTAACTTCTTTTAAATCTAGTTCAGTCATCTTTTCTCTATAATCAGAATGTACTCTATCTAAATGATCTTCATCAATAGAAACAATATATTCTTCTAATTCTACAAGTAAATCTTTAACAGATTCTAAATACTTAGTTTCATATTCCACTATCTTCATAAAAACCACCAATTACATTTTATCATAATTACCTATATAAGTAACTAGTTTTTTATTCTCTATACTTATTACTTTACTAGCAACTTTATTAATAAAATATCTATCATGAGATACAAATAATACTGTTCCAGAAAAATTAATTAAAGCTTCTTCCAATATTTCTTTAGTTTCTATATCTATATGATTAGTAGGTTCATCCATAATAATTAGATTTATGTTATTTTGAAGTAATAAGAATAGTTTTAATCTAATTCTTTCTCCTCCTGAAAGTAATTTTAATTGTTTGTTAATATTTTCTTTATAAAACTTAAACTTAGTAAGTTTACTTCGTAAAATATGTTCTTCATCATTACATTTTTTTCTAATTAATTCAATAATAGTCTTTTCTTCATCTTCAAATATAATATTTTGAGGTATATAACCTAGAACTACATTTGAACCAAATCTATTGTTATTAATAATATCTTTTAATATAGTACTCTTTCCTGAACCATTAGGTCCCATTAAGCAAACCTTTTCTTTAAAATATATTTCTAGTTTACTAGGAAGTATTAAGTTATCAATAGAATAATTATCAATAACAATAACATCTTTTCCTGATCTAGAATCCATATTAAATTTAACTGGTAATTTAGTCTTTTCTTTGGGTCTATCATGTTTTTCCATTTTATTTAATCTTTTTTCTATAGAAAAAGCTCTTTTAGAAAACATTTCATTACCTGCGCCAAAATTACCCCAGAACTTTAATTGTTTAATCTGTTCTTCCATTTTATGAATCTTTTTCTGTTCATTTTTATATTCTTCTTTTAGTCTTTCTATTCTTTTCTCATTTTCTATAATAAAGTTATCATAATTACCTATAAATTCGTAAATATGAGTATTTTCAATTAGAAATACTTTATTCGCAATTTTATTTATAAAATATCTATCATGTGATACAAATACTATTGTAATGCTTGTTTCTTTTAAATAGTTTTCTAACTTTTTAATCATATCTATATCTAAGTGATTAGTAGGTTCATCTAATAATAAGATTGTAGGATTATCAAGTAATATAGAAATAATCATTATTATTCTTTTTTCTCCTCCAGATAATTCATTTATATTTTTTTCAAGAAGATTATCAACCTCAAAATAATTAACTATTTTGCTTATTTTTTCTTCTATTTCATATCCACCTAAATTCATATATTCTTCTTGTTTTTTACAGTATTTTTCAATTATTTTATTATTTGTAGTTTCCTTCATCCTTTGTTCTAGTTCTTCTAATTCATTTTTAATTTTATTTAAATTAGTAAAACTTTTCATTAAATAATCTTTAACAATCATATCTTCGTTATTAAAATCTTGTTTTAAGTATTTAATATTTGAATTAGTTCTAATTGATATAGTTCCTTCATTACATTTTTCTATACCTGTGATCAGCTTTAAAATAGTACTTTTACCAGATCCATTTTCACCTACTAAGGCTATCTTATCACCAGTATGAATATCAAAATTTATATCATTTAAAACATTTTCAAAACCATAGTTTTTTCTTACTTTATTAAAATTAATCTCTATCATAATATCACTCCTTTATATATAAAAAAACATGAGAATAAACATCCCATGTTATATAAAGGATGCAGGCACTACGAAAACGTCATACCTGCATACTATTTTAAAAATTAAATTAGTATTAGCAGATATGACTTATATTTATATACATGATATTTCTGTCAAAATAACTAAACATAAGTCATTCCTCCTTCGAAGATACTATAACACCAATAAAAAAATAAGTCAAATTGACTTATTTTACTAAACCTAATTTTTGAGCAAAGTTAGGTTCAACTTCAAAATCATAAGTGATTAATAATGCTTTATCGATAGCACGTTTAATATTAAATTCTGGTTGTTTTAATAAATTTGGAACATCAAATTCAGTAATAGTTCTTTCTTCAGCCATTCTTCTAATACTTGCTAATTGTTCTTCTCTAATATCACACGCAATACCTAAACATTCAATACCTTTTTCTCTATCAAAACATGGATATGAAGATAATTTTTCATATATATATTTAACTGTTTCAATAGAAATATTGAACATCTCACTTATATTAACAATCTCAGTTGCTAATTCTTTATTTGTAAACATAATTGGTCCCCTTTCATTTGAACGCCTGAATATAATATCATAAAACTAGAAATATGTCAAAAAAAAAGAGATAGTTTTACTATCTCTATAAATTATATTTTTTTATGATTAATTCATATGCTTTTTTAATATCATAATCATCACCAATATCTATTCCTAATGATTTGATATAATTATACATTTTAATCTTTTCTTCTATAATTTCATCATCGTTCTTAAAATTAAAATCTTCTTTATTTTCATATTCTATCAAAAGACCAATACCTTCTACATCTTCTAAAATAAATGTAATATCATCTTTTGTATAATCGTTGAAATATTGATTTTTTCTAACTAATTCTTTAAAACCTATTGTTTCAAGAATCTTAATCATATTATCAATATTATCTATTTGTACAGAATATATTTCTTCTGTAGTTACTTTTCCATCTTTATATTTTTTATCTTTTAATATTAAGAACTTTCTTTCATCACGAAAATCTCCGTGATGATGTCTTATTATTACAGATTTATTTAATATATCAAATATGTTATCTTTATTTAATATATCTAAATCTTTTGTTAAGTAAATATCATCACCATATTCATCTGATGTTTGTTTAAAACCATTTTTTATTAATTTAGAAACAACAGAGTCTTTTGATTCATTTACTTTTACAGTTATTTCTATATTTTCCATTTTGTTCTCCTAATCTTCGTATTTTGAGTCAAAGCCATAATATTCTTCTAGTGTTAATCCTGACTCATATATCATCTTTGCTTTTTCTTTTCCTATATATCTTAAATGCCATGGTTCATATATATATCCAGTTATACTATCTTTACCTTTTTGATATCTAACTATGAAACCATATTTATAACAGTTTTCATCAAGCCATATAGCTTCAGGTGTTCCTTCAAACGATTCATCCGCAGAGTTTATATCCGCTGCATAACCAGTTTGGTGTTCAGAATGACCCGCTCTTGCAGAATATGTATCTGCAACCTCTATTCCATCAAAACTAACGTATTTATCATATAATGCTGCTTGATATTCATAATCTCTAAATCCTGAAACTATAAATAGATCTATTCCATCTTCTGCTGCAGCTTCTTGCATCTCATCAAATGCTGCTTGGAATTCATCTGTTAAACCACCTGGATTATATGTAGATGGTAAACCATATGTTTTATTTACTATTAAGATTCCATCTATATAAGTTAATCCATCTTTCTGAACTATATCATAACCTTTACTAGTTTTATTAGTAGTAGGTTCTGGTGTTGGTGTTGGTTCAGGTGTTGGTTCAGGCTTCTCAACCGCGTTAACGGTAATATTTATTTCCTTTTCAACGTCAGGATTAGCTTTAGAAATAATCTTAACCACTGTTTTACCTGCTTTTAAACCAGTTACTTTACCACCAGTAACTGTTGCGATAGATGGATCTTCCACCTCGTATTTAACCGATAAATCAGATGCATTATTTGGATTAAATGTCATATTAATCTTAGAAGTTGTTCCTTCATCTAATATAACAGAAGATGCTTTTATTGATTTAAGATTAATATAAGTAATAAAGTAATCTGTATCTTTATCTACTCTAAATGTAACTGATCCATCTACGACCTCAAATGCTGATTTATATAAACTAATCTTTTTATTCTTGACCTTATAAACGTCCACTATATCATGATTTCTTAAATAACCTGGTAAACTTATTGATATCTTACTAGATAAATTTAATATATCATTATTCTTTATATAATAAGAATCGACGTTATTAAATAATGGTTCATCAATTGTTTTATTATAACCATCTAATTTTATATTCATTCCATTTTTAATATCTGATGCTTTTATAGTTACTTTATCTCCATGATAATTAATAGTAATATTCTTTTTATTCTCTTTAATATAATCAATAGTAGAATTCCATATATCTAATGTAATATCTCCAACGCTTATTGTATCAGAAGACTTAGCTTCATTATTAATGATAAAATTCTTAACTGTTTTAATACAGAATTTAACTAGAAAAACTAGCAATACTAAAATTGCTATTGCAATGAAAATTCTATCAAATCTTATTTTTTTTCTTCTAACTTTCATAAGCATTCCTCTATTATTATTTTACCACAAATTTATTTAAATAAAAAGAAGAGATTAAAACTCCTCTTACAATTCTACATTATGGTATACATTTTGTACATCTTCTATTTCATCTAACATATTTAATAGTTTATTAAATAGTTCTAAGTCTTCTCCTTCTAATTTAACTTTATCTAATGCGACCATACTAACTTCATCAAATACTATTTCAAAATTAGAATTATTTAATGCTTTTTTAATATTATTATACTCTTTAGCGTCCGAAGTTATGATAACTTCATCTTCTTCTGTTTCAATATCTTTAACATCTGCTCCTTCATTCATAACAGCTTCAAATACTTCTTCTTCAGAAGCTCCTTTAACGCCAAATATAGCTAGATTTTCATAGAAATGAGTAACTGAATTAGTAACTCCTAATTTACCATTACATTTAGTAAAAGCGGGTCTTACAAATCCAACAGTTCTATTAACATTATCTGTTAAACAATCTACTATTAAGGTAGATGCTCCCGGTCCAAAACCTTCATATCTTAGAGATTGATAATTTTCATCAACACCACTGTTAACCTTATCAATTGCTCTATTAATAATATCACTTGGGACTTGGTTTCTTTTAGCCTTTTCAACTAATTGTTTTAATTTATCATTAGCTTCCAAACTAGTTCCACCTGATTTAGCTGCGATATATATTTCTTTCGCAAAATTTGAATATACTTTAGCTTTTGCTGCACCATTCTTTTGAATAGCAGCCTTTCTTACTTCATACGCTCTTCCCATAATTAATCACCCTTTTACGCATATTATTTTACTATATTGAATAAAAAAATACAATACTTTAAAATAAGTTAATATTGTAGTATAATTAAATTGGTGATATACATGATAGGAACTTTTATAGGAAAATCAGTTATTAAAACACTAAAACTATTTAAAAGAAATGGTAGTTCTTTACCAGGTAGAATTGTTTTAAAACTATGTCCTAAATACTTAACAAAAATAAAATATCCAGATAACATTATTATGGTTACTGGTTCTTCTGGAAAAGGATCTACTACTAAATTAATAACAGAAATATTTGAAAAGAATAATATGACAGTTTGTACTAATGTAGAAGGTTCTAACCTACTTGATGGTGTTGCATCTGCAATAATAAGAAATGTTAAAGGAAAGAAATTAAAAAAAGATGCACTTGTACTTGAAGTAGATGAAAGATATTTAAAAATAGTAACTAAATATATTAAGCCTAAATATGTACTTGTTAATAATATAACTAGAGATCAACCTCCAAGGCAAGGTTCATTTGATATAGTATTTAATGAAATATTAAAAGGTCTTAGTAAGAATACTCATTTAGTAGTAAATGGTGATGACCCTATTTTAAGAAGATTTGGTCTTATTCATAAAGGTAATATTACATATTACGGAATAGATAAAACTAAATATAGTTATGATTTAATGAATGATATAAAAGACTATGAATATTGTCCTAAATGTAAAACTAAATTACATTATGACTATTATCATTATGGTAGTGTTGGTTCATATTCATGTACTAAATGTGATTTTAAAAGAGATGATATAAAGTACTCTATTACTAATGTAGATTATAATAAGAATATAGTTACTATTAACGATGAATATAAGTTAAATATAAATAATAATATTTTGTTTAATCTATATAATACTCTCGCAGCATTTTCAATATGTGACATATTAAAAATAGATAGTAAGATAATTATTAGTGCATTAGAAAATAGTAAGATTAATAATAAAATATTTGATGAATTTAGTGTTAATAAAAGAAACTATACTATACTTAATTGTAAAGCTGAAAATAATACTACTTATAACTTAAATTTAATATATACCGCAATGGATAAAGAAAAGAAAACTATTGTTTTAGGGCATAGAGAAATTAGTAGAAGATATAAACACTTTGATTTATCTTGGTTATATGATATAAACTTTGAATTATTAAATGAATCTAATGTTGATAAAGTTGTTTGTACAGGACCTGATGCATATGATATCGCAACTAGAATAAAATATGCTGGTATTGATGAAAAAGATATAATAGTACTAGATAATTTAGATAATATAAAAGAAGTAATAGAAAAAGAAACTAAAGGAAATGTATATGCAATACTTAACTTTGATTATGTTGAACCATTTAAGAATAAAATAAAGGAGGAAGTACAAAAATGAAAATAACAATTGGATACCTTTATTATGATTTATTAAATTTATATGGTGATTCTGGTAATATAAAAACACTAGTATATCATTTAAAAGAACAAGGAATTAAAGTAGATGTTAAATATTTAACTATTGGAGATAAAAAAGACTTTAAAAATATAGATTTTATATATATTGGTTCAGGTACTGAAGAAAATATATTAACAGCACTTGAAGATTTAAAGAAAGATCAAAAAGAATTAGAAAAATATATTAACAATAAGAAATATATATTAAGTACTGGTAATTCTGTAGAATTATTTGGTAACTATATAATAATAAATAAAAAAATAAAAGCACTTGGTGTATTTGATTATGTTGCTATGCATCAAGATAGAATTGTTAAAGATGTTAAAGTAAAAACTGATATAGTAAATAGTAATATTATTGGTTTTGAAAATCATCCAGGTAAAATACTTACATATAATGAAGATATAATTAGAATAGATAATTTTATAGGTACATATATAATTGGACCAATACTAGTTAGAAATCCTGAATTATGTAATAAATTAGTAAATGAATTAATTACTAGTAAAGATAAAGATTTTGAATTTAAAGAAACTAATTATGATTTAGATCAAAAAGCATACGATAAAAAAAGTATTAACTAAATGTTAATACTTTTTTCTTGATATGAAATATTCATATTATTTTTATTATCATCTACTCTATTATTAATCTTAGTAATTATTAATAAGATTAATATAATACATAATAAGATAACTATCATATTAAGAGCAAATCTAACTGGATTAAATGTAGATTCTTTCTTAACTTTTTCTTCTTTTAATACAGTACCACAATGTACACACATAACTGCATCTTTAGCAATTACCTTATTACATTTCTTACATTTTTTAAATAATCTAGAATCATATTCAGGTTCATTGTTTATAACAACAACTTCCTTCTTTATTGGTTCTGCGATTGTTTCTTTAACTACAACTGGCGCAACTACTGGAGTAACAACAGTTTTTTCTTCTTTTACTTCATCTAAATCATAAAATTCAATAATAGACTTTTTAGAATCATAACTCTTGAATTGAACATTCTTTACTATCTTTTTATCATTAATAAATATAGCTTTTAAAGTTTTACCTGATAATAAATCACTAATTATGTTATTTTCACTAAATGTATACTTATTAGTATTTTCAGTTTTCTTACTAGCAATTCTATCAAGTACATTAACTCTTTCTGTTTGAACAGTAGTTTCTTTATCAATCTTAAAGTAATCTATTAAAGTTTTAATAAATAATAAGAATACACCAACTGCTAAACAAAAAATTCCTATATTTCTATATCTTACTAATGAAGCTTCTAATACATCTGTTACCTTAGTTCCAGTTTTAGATTTTAATTCAAAATAATATCTTAGATATAGAAATAATGCTCCTAAAGCTAATGCAAAAGGCACAAATATACAGAATTTCCATAATTTCTTTTTATTCATGAAAAAACACCCCTTGAATTAGCTCTATATAATAGCATAAATCAAAAAAAAAAGCAAATATAAACATTAAATTGATGTAATGTTTATCTTTACTCTTTTATTATCTTTTAAGTAAGAGCTAGCTTGAAGAATTGTTCTAATTGAATTAATAGTCTTACCATTCTTTCCAATTAAAGCACCAGCTTCTTCTTCACTAACAACTACTTCTATAGATATTTCATTTTCTTCAGTTTCAAATTCTTTAACACTTACAGAATCTGCATCTTTTACTAATGATTTAACAATCATTTCAGTTAATTCCACTAAAGACATAATTAATTCCCTTTCTTTGCTTTAGATTCAGCAAATTTAGTCATAATACCAGCTTTAGATAGAATATTTCTAGCAGTATCTGTAGGAATAGCACCAGTTGAAAGCCATTTCATTGTTTCTTCTTCTTTAATATCAATTTTACCTGCGATTGGATCATAAGTTCCTAAATTTTCAATAAATTTTCCATCTCTAGGACTTCTTGAATCAGCAGCTACAACTCTATAAAATGGTCTCTTTTTAGCACCCATTCTCTTTAATCTAATTTTAACAGCCATGTTTATTCCTCCTTCAAACATATACTATATTACAACATAAAAAAATAAATGTCAACCTTTTTAGTTGACATTTAAATTATTTAATTGTACAAGAATATCCTGCTGCTTCTAAACCTTTTTTAGCATCTTCAGGTGTTGCCATTTTGTCCATTTCGCTCTTTACTATTTTATCAATATCTAAATCAGCAGTTATTTTTAATTGTTTATTACTTATATTTTGTTTACAATTAGTAAATGCTTCTTTATAAGAATACATATAATTCTTAATTGATGAACAGAAATCTTGATTTTCTAAAATCTTAATTTGAGAATCAGAATAATTACTTAAATCCATTCCAGCATTCATATCCATTGATGCTACTTTATTTCCATCAAAATGAACATTCATTTCTAAATCAGTTCCTGCTGAAGTCATAGTACATGTAACAGTCTTAGAACCACCACTAGATGATCCACATCCTACTACACCAAACATAACAACTGCAAGTAAAGCTAAAACTAAAAATCTTCCCTTCTTCATACTATATACCTCCTTAATTTAATAATAACAAATTATGACATTTTTTTCAATCGAATAGCCAAAAAAAATAGTCTGTTGACTATTTTTATTCAATAAAATCTTCTTTTACTTCTTCATCTATTTTTTTATTAAGATCATCATCAAAATTTTCCCATTCATCTTCATTATCTTCAGTAAGTATCTTTATCATAGTATCTCCTACTACTTCTATACCTATTTCCTTCTCTATCTCAAAATCTATCTCATTATTATTAATATTTACATTTACACATTCTGGTTGTCTTAATGCTTTAACTATTATTTCTGCATCATTTAAATTAGTATCTATTTTTGACTTAATATTTATTAAATCACTATAATTTATTGTTTCTTTAATAACATTTGTTCTAGTATCATTATCTGTTGAATACCAAATATTAATATCAAATGAACCAGTAACTAATGCATCATTATTATCTAATTTTCCATTAAACTTATTATTAATAATCCAGCAACCTAGTATAGTAGATGGTTTCTCACTAGCTTCAAGAGTATATTTATTCTTAAAATACTTCTTTCCTTTACCAATTACAGCTTTTGTAACAATTTCTTTATATGTAGACATATTATCACTCCTTGATAATAATCTATGCATAAAAATTAAAAAAGTGCTTAAAAGCACTTAAATAGTCATTAATTCGTTTTCTTTTTCAGCAGCTATATCTTCTACTTTTTTATTATATTTATTAATTAATTCTTGAATTTCATTTAATGATCTTTTTTCTTCATCTTCATTTAATTCAAGTTTTTTAATATCATCATTAGCTTCTTGTCTAGCTTTTCTTAAAGCTATTTTAGCATCTTCTGCGATACCTTTAGCTTGTTTAACTAATTCTCTTCTTCTATCTTCAGTTAATTCTGGAATAGTAATAAAAATACAATCTCCAGTATTATTTGGAGTTAAACCAAGATTAGCTTCATAAATACCTTTTTCTATATCTGCTAAACAACTCTTATCAAAAGGTTTAATTTGTAACTTTCTAGCTTCAGGTACTGAAACATTCGCAAGTTGATTAAGTGGTGTTAAAGCTCCATAATATTCAACCTTAACACTATCTAACATAGAAGGATTTGCTCTTCCTGCTCTAATATTAGTTAATCTATCTTTATAAGTATTGATAGCTTTCTCCATTTCTTCTTCCGCAATTAATAAAATATCGTCCATTTTTTTCATCCTTTCACTAACTATATTTTACTACACATAATTTCTTATTTCAAGATTAATTATTGTAATCAAATGAATAAGCATAATTTATATATATTTTATAATCATCATAAGTAATAAATTCATGATTTTTATCCATTGGATTAAAAAAATCAACGTTTTCTTTAGCATTAGACTTTAAATCAAGTATAACTTCCTCATCATAACCAACAATTTTTTTATTTTTGTAATAAACAGTCCCTAAAGAAATATTATTAATAGTATTATCACCTTTATTCTTTACTTCTGCCTTTACTGTTTGACCCCTTGTTCTAGTTATTTCAATACTATCAACATAATCTTCTATATATCCCGGAATTGTTACATCATAATCTATTTTCATATCTTTATAATCATCAGGTACATTATCAACTTTTATTACTATTTCACTATTAGAGGAAACTGATAATATATTCTTAGCTTCATTATATATTATTGTATCTTCATCATTTAAATAATCTATTTCAATATTTATTGATACATTTTTCTTATTGTTATTCTTTAAGAATAATAATTCTTTATCTAAATACTTTTCTGTTTTTACTTCAATATTATCTTTTAAAGATTCAGATGTAGGTTCTACTTCTGGATTATCAAAACAACCTGTTAATAAAAAGATAAAACCTATTAAAAACAATAATCTCTTTTTCATATAATCACCTACTTAATTATAACAAAAAATAGATAAGTTTGCACTTATCTACTCTTCAATTCCACTAATTTTGAATAAAAACTCTTCTAGTTTTTTAGATGCTTCTCTATAATTATCTGGATATAACATATAACCATTAGCTACTATTTTTTCTCCATTTTTATATTTAACAATAAGTTTAAAACTATCACCATCTAAGATATCTTTTTTTTCTCTATCAAACCCATCCCAACTAGTTATATTATTATCCTTAATAATATTTGATAATTCTTTCATATCAGAAGTACTTAATTCCTTCTTTATATTTAAATCTGAAGAGCTATATCCTTTACCAGTAAATATATATTTATCATTTTCAATATTTATATTAAATTCATAATATGATCCTTCACCTGAACCAAAATTATATGTAAATGATTCTATATCACCATATTCTTTATTTTTTGGTATTAAAACTATTGCTAATATAGATATTATCGCAACTAAAAGCACTCCTATAAGTATTTTTATTTTATTATTCATAATTTCACCTCTATACTAATTATAACATAAAAAAACAGATAAGTTTACACTTATCCATTTATTTGCTTAGCAACTTCTTCAGCAAAGTTTTCTTCTTTCTTTTCGATTCCTTCTCCTACTTCAAATCTAACCATATCTTTTAAAGTACAAGAATTATTCTTTAAGTAAGTACCAACGGTTACATCTGGATTCTTAACAAATTCTTGTTCAGTTATAACTATATCTTTATAGAACTTATTAATTCTTCCTTGAACCATCTTTTCTGCTATTTCAGGTGATTTACCTTCATTAATAGCTTGTTCTTTTAATACCTTTGCTTCTTCTTCTATTTCAGATGCTGGAACTACATCTCTACTAACATATTTAGGATTCATAGCTGCTAAATGCATTGCTACATCATTAGCTACTTCTTCTTTATCTCCTTCAAGTAATACTAAAGTAGATATTTTTCCTCCCATATGAATGTATTTACCAAATACTTCATTATCAGATTTAGTTAATTTAGTAAATCTTCTAAAACTAATCTTTTCTCCCATAGTAGCAGTAACGTTAATAATATCATCATTAACAGTTCCTTCTTCTGATGGTAATTCTAAAACTTCTTCAACTGTTTTAACATCACTTTTTAATATTGCATTAGCAATTCTATCAATTAATGAAGTAAATTTTTCATTAGCTGAAACAAAGTCTGTTTCACAGTTTACTTCTAAAATAACTGCATTATTTCCATCAACTATAACTTTTGATGATCCTTCTGCTGCTATTCTATCAGCTTTCTTAGCTGCTTTACTAATTCCTTTTTCTCTTAACCATTTAACAGCTTCATCTATATTTTCATTACTAGCTTCTAATGCTTTCTTACAATCCATTAATCCAGCATTAGTCATATCTTTTAATTTTTTAATTAAACTTGCATCCATACTTATACTCTCCTTATTATTTATTTAAAACTTCTACTAATTCAGCTTTCTTAAGTTTAGTATAACCTTCAATTCCCTTTTCTTTTGCCATTTCTTTTAATTCAGCAACTGTTAATTTAGATAAATCAACTTTTTCTTCTTTTTTAGCAGTTTTCTTAGCTGTTTTTTCTTCTTTTACTTCTTCTTTCTTTGTAGCTTTCTTAGTTGTTTTCTTTTCTTCCTTTTTATCTTCTTTAACTTCTTTAACTTCTTTTTCTACTTTTTCTTCTTTTTTAGTTTCTTTCTTTGTAGTTTTCTTTTCTTCTACTACTGGTTCAGCTTCAGATTTTAATTCTTTCTTTTCACTCTTAGCTGCTTTTTCTTCAACTTCTTTATCTTCTTCA
This sequence comes from Bacilli bacterium, assembly GCA_017511805.1. Lineage (GTDB taxonomy): Bacteria > Bacillota_I > Bacilli_A > RF39 > UBA660 > RUG13038. The sequence goes on along the minus strand of JAFWJA010000015.1, from coordinate 123,181 downwards.
GTAATATAATCTACCATTTCTTTTCCAGTTGCTTCTGCAATAGCATTAGCTAAAACACCTAAAACTACTTTAATAGCTCTAACTGCATCATCATTTCCTGGAATTGGATAATCTAAATCTTCTGGATCACAGTTTGTATCAACAATACCAAATACTGGAATACCTAATTTATGTGCTTCTCTAATTGCATTGTATTCTTTCTTAGGATCAACAATTACCATAGCATCTGGTAATTTCTTCATTTCTCTAACACCAGCAAAGTATGTTAATAATTTATCATATTCTTTCTTGATTTTTAATACTTCTTTTTTAGGTAATACATCAAATGTACCATTTTCTTCCATCTTTTCAATTTGATCAAGTCTGTTAATTCTCTTTCTGATTGTTCTAAAGTTAGTTAATGTTCCACCTAACCATCTTTCAGTTATATAATAACTGTCTGTTCTAGTTGCTTCTTCCATAGTTGCTTCTTGTGCTTGTTTCTTAGTACCAACGAATAGTACCTTTCCACCGTTTGCTGCGATTTCTTTTAAAGCTGCATAAGCTTCTTCGATTTTTACAACTGTTTTTTGTAAATCGATAATGTAAATATCTTCTCTAGATGTATAAATATACTCTTTCATTTTTGGATTCCATCTTTTAGTTTGATGACCAAAATGAACACCTGCTTCTAATAAATAGCTCATTGAAACTACTGACATAAAAAATTCCTCCTTTTGTTTCACTTCCAAATATCTCTTCTTTAATCCCCACTATTACTAGCACTCGGTTCATAAATCAATATTTGTGCATTTTTTTATAAAAAGCAAACATATTATAGCATAAGAAAATACCTTTTACAAGGTATTTTCATTAAAAACTATTGGGATTTATGTCAAATTCTACTTTTATTTTTTTATTATTTTCAGTTAATATTTTAATCTCATTTAATAAATCTATTACTAGTTCTTTATTCCTATATTTTATTATTATTTCAAAGTAATAAACATTATTTATTTTAGATACAGAACCTACTGATGGTCCTAGTACTACTTCTTCTTTTACTTTCTTTCTAATATAGTCTCCTATTTTATTAGATTCATTAATAGTTTCTTTAAAGTCTTTCCCTCCTATTTTAATAAGAGCAATAAAAGAATATGGAGGATAATATAATTTCTTTCTAATTTTTATCTCTTCATTATAATATTCTTCATAATTATGAGTTTTAGATAGTTTAATCGCATAATTATCCGGATTATATGTTTGTATTATTACTTTACCTGGTAAATTAGATCTACCTGCTCTACCTGATACTTGAGAAAGTAAATCATATGTTTTTTCGCATGATCTAAAATCAGGTAAATTTAGTATAGTATCAGCATTTATTACTCCTACTAGTGTTACTAATGGAAAATCTAGTCCTTTAGCAATCATTTGAGTGCCTATAAGAGCATCTGCTTCATGATTCATAAAACTATTAATTATTTCTTTATGAGAACCCTTTTTAGTAGTAGTATCTATATCCATTCTAAGTGTTTTAATTGAAGGAAATAGTTTTATTAATTCTTCTTCTACTTTTTCAGTACCATATCCCATTTGTCTAAGACTATTTGTTTTACATTCAGGACATATATTAGTATTATTTTCTGCATAACCACAATAGTGACATCTATTCATATCACTAGTTTTATGATAAGTAAGAGTAATATCACAATGTGGACATTTTTTAACTGAACCACAGTTTTCACACATTAAATAATTAGAATATCCTCTTTTATTTATTAATAATAATATTTGTTCTTTCTTATTTAATCTATCTTCTATTGATAATAATAGTTCTTTTGAAAATAATTTATTACCTTTTCTTATTTCTTTAGTCATATCTACTATATTAACAATAGGTAAAACTGCATTATTAGCGCGTTTCTTTAATTCTACTAAACCATAATACCCTTTTTTACTTCTAGCATAACTTTCAATTGTTGGAGTTGCTGAACCTAGTATTACTTTAGCGTTATGATATTTACCTCTTAAAAACGCTACTTCTATTGCACTATACCTAGGATTATGATCTTGTTTATATGTATTAGAATGCTCTTCATCAATAATTATTATTCCTATATTAGTAAATGGTGCGAATATCGCAGATCTAGCTCCTACAACTATTTTAACTTCTTTTTTTAATATCTTTTTATATTCATCATATCTTTCTCCATCAGAAAGTGCACTATGAAGTATTGCTATTTCTTCTTTAAAATGAGATTTAAATCTATCTATTATTTGAGGTGTTAAACTTATTTCAGGTACAAGCATAATAGCTTCTTTACCTAAACTTAGTACTTTATCTATTAAAGACATATATATTTCTGTCTTACCTGAACCAGTTACTCCATTTAATAGTATTATATCTTTATCACTATTTATTATCTGATTATAGGCATTTATTTGGTCCTTATTTAATTCTTTAACAACATGCTCTACATTATCAGTTTTAAGTCTATATTCCTCTTTAAAATACTTAGAAACTAATCCTTTACTAATAAGTGTATTAACACTAGAATTAAGTTCTTTTAAAGGTAAATCAGTTACTAATAATTGTTCTAGTACTTCTTTTTGTTTTACTGATTTAGTACTAGCTATATAATCTAGTACTTCATTTTTAGCATTAATCTTAATATAAATAACTGTTTTTTCTTTTAATGTACTCTTTTTAGAAGCTTTATATCCCTTTGGTAACATAGATTGATAAACTGATACTAAATTAGATACAGTATCTTCACTAATCTTTTTACCTAGTTCTATTAACTCTTTATTAAGTATTGCTTCTTTATCTATAACATCTATTATTTCTTTTAAATCAATACTTTTATCATTACCTATACCTAGTATAAAACCTTCAAGTACTTGTTTTCCAAAAGGCACTAATACTCTTTTACCAATAGATATATCTTCTTTAAATTTATCAGGTACTAAATAAGTAAAAGTTTTATCTTTTTTATTTAAATTTATTTCTACTAATACATCTATTGTCATATTAATACCTCCTTTCTTACATTGTATCATATAACAAAAAAAATAAGCGATTAAATCGCTTATTTTTGTCTATTTCCTGAAACATAAGTTTTTCTTGAGTTACCAGTTGGTTCAAATCCATTACCTGGATTCTTAGTACCCCATCTATATTCTTTATTATTAGTAACTTCTCTATATCTATATCTGTATTGTGTTCTTGATTGAACATTATAAGTATATTCACCAAGTTCACTTCTACTATTTACATAGTATCCTAAATCGATATATGTAGTCTTAGTAGTATCTTTAACATTACCAGTTAATTCATAACCTGGTCTTGCTACATTTTCTGTAGTCCAGATAGTATCTTTTAGATATCTTTCAGGATTATTATATTTATATTTATATTCTTTTTTAGTTGTAACGTTATATGTATATTCACCTAATTCACTATAACTAGTTACATATTTATTTAATGGTTCAAAACTTACTGTAGTAGTAGTATTACTCTTACCAGTATATTGATATCCAGCTGGACTAGTTTTACTATTAGTCCACTTAGTATCTTCTATATACTTAGTTGGATTGTTATGAGCATACTTATATTGTTTAACAGTGTTAATATTATATGTATATTCACCTAATAAATCTTTATTAGTAACCCATTTATCTAATTGTACAAATGTATAAGTAGTATTTGTTCTAGTATCACCAGAATATTCATATCCTGATGGACTAGTCTTACTATTTGTCCATTTAGAATCTACTACTTCTCTAGTAGTTGTTTTTACTTTATAGTTATATTCAGTTTTAACTAACTTATAACCTTTATCTTGCCAAGCTTTTAAATCAGTTACAACTTGTGTATCAGTTGTAGTTGATGAACTTGACTTAGGTGTACAATATCTATATTGATACATCTTACTAGATGATCTTTCATATACTCTATAATAGAATACTCTAACTTGAGATTGTCCATTACATGCATAAGTACATGTTTCATATTGAGAATATAAGAATTCATACCATCTATTTCCTTCATATGTAGATAATTCGTATCTAGAAGGATATGAGTTATTAATTACTTTCCAGTTTCCTGTAACTGTTTTACTATTTACTGGATTTGAATCATATTTTCTTGTACTTGTATCAGCTGGTTTACTTGAATACCAGTTTGTATCAGTTTTATAGTTTGTACAAGATGTAGTTGTAGATGTAGTATCTTTAGAAACTGTATATCTAGTACCAACTAACTTAACATCACTTGTTTCTTTCTTCTTATTAGTAGACCAACCAGTTTCTTTCCATGTTTCTGTATCTTTATACTTAACATGTCTATATTCTGTAGTCTTGTTTTCTATTCTCTTTTGTCCAGTATATAATGTTCTTTCTTTCCATAATTTTAATACGTCTGTTTGAGTTTTAACTTCAGTTGTCCAATCAGTATCATATGTCCAATTATCTTTCATTCCATATTTTACATGTTCATATTCAGTTTTCTTGTTTTCAACCTTTTTTTGACCTGTATATAATGTTCTTGTTTTCCAGATTTTTAATTTATCTGTTTCAGTTTTAACTTCAGTTGTCCAGTTATTATCATATGACCAGTTATCTCTATATCCATAAGAAACTTGTTCATATAATCTACTTCCTGAATTAACTTTCTTTTGACCAGTATATTGTGTTCTTGTTTCTGCTAATCTAACATTTTCGTTTTCATCAACAGTAGTATTTCTCCAGTTACCTAGAGTCCAGTTTTCAATATAATTATTTCTAACATATTCATATTCAACTATATAACTACCATTAGGAACAACTACTGATACATTACCATCTTTATCTGTCTTTGTAGTAACTGGTGTAGATTCAACAGGTTTTTGTTCTTCATCATTCTTTTTTAAATCTGCTAAAGTACATGTTCCAGTTGGACAGAAATTATAACATCCAATCTTTTCAATTATGTAGTCTGATTCTTTACCACATGTTAATGATACTTTTAATTCGTATTCATCTTTAGTCTTAGTAACTTCTACATATGACTTTTTCGCATCACATGCTTCGTTATTCTTATCTACAAATGGAAGAACTAACTTCTTATCTAACATTTCTTGTAATGTCATCTTTGTAGATTTACCTTCTTCTTTAGGCATTCTTTCAGTTGTGTAGTAATCTTCAGCTGCATTCTTCATTGTTTGAACATTATCATTAAAGATTGAATTATAGAATGGTGATAAATTTGGCATTGGGAATAAATACATTAGTAAAAATATAAAAATAACAATTAAAAGTAATTTTACTAATAAATCCCTTATAAAACTTGAGTTTTTCATAAAAAGACCCCCTTCTTTTTAAATGAAACGTGTTTTATACTATCACAAAGGATATATTTTGTCAAATAAAATAAGGATTTTTACACAAAAAAGTCCCTCTTTTTTTGATTGACATATATTATATATAATATATATTATTTGTCAAATTTAAGAGAGACTATTGTTTGTCCATTATTTATACCTAAAATATATTCTTCAACTCTTTTATCTTTTTTTAAGTATTCATGTACTGAATTTCTTAATATTCCTGTACCAATTCCATGTATTATAACTATTCTTTTGTTTCTTAATTTTATATTATCATTTATAAACTCATCTACTTTTATTAATGCATTAATTCTATCTTCTCCATGCAAATCTAAATGAGGTAAATTCTCAGTAAATATATCTATCATATTACTCTCCTTTTGTACTTCTTGGATGACATTTAAGATATACTTCTCTTAAATGTTCATTAGATACATGAGTATATATTTCAGTTGAAGATAAAGACTCATGCCCTAATAGTTCTTGTACTGCGATTAAATCACAACCTTGATCTAATAAATGAGTTGCGAATGTATGTCTAAACATATGAGGTGTTATATTTATTTTAATACTAGTTTTAGTAATAAGAGAATCTATTATTTGTTCTATTCTTCTAGTAGTAAGACTTTCTTTTTCTTTACCTACTATTAAATATTCACTTTTAACACCATTTAATAATAATTCTCTACCAGATTTAATATATTCATTCATCGCATCTTTCGCAGGATTACCAAAAGACACTATTCTTTCTTTTGAACCCTTACCAAATATTAATATAGTTTTATTATTAAAATCAATATCTTTTAATTTAATATTAACTAATTCTGATACACGAACACCAGAACCATATAACACTTCTAATATTACACTTTCTCTTTGCCCTTCTGGTGTTTTAGTATTAGGTATATTAAATATTTCATCTATACCTTGATAATTGATAAATTTAGGTATTCTTTTTTCTTTTTTTGGAGAGGATACTAATAAAAATGGATTATTATTTACATAACTGTTAAGTACTAAATATTTATAAAAAGTTCTAATAGAACTAAGTCTTCTTGAAACACTTGTCTTTTTTAACTGTTTTCCATCTAAGAACAACAAATAATCAATACATTTTTTGTAGTCCATATCCGAATATGAATATTTTTTATCATTTAAAAATTCAAAATACTCTTCTAGATCTTTTCTATAATTTAATACAGTAAAATCTGAATAATTCTTTTGATTTTTTAAATATTCACAAAAAGAATCAATATATTTCATAATATCACCACCAAAAAAAGGGAAAAATCCCTATAATTTTTTTATTTGTCTATTAATTATTTCATTTTTATCTTCTTCATTAATATTCTTACTATCTAAGAATATATCTAAATCAGTATATTTATCATCTATATCCGCAAGTGGATTATAACTAATAGAATCTATTTCTTCAAAATATGGTTTATATTCTTTCTTTTCTTCATGAGTTTCATGAATTTTTAGTCTTAAAGATGAAATTAATCTTTCATGTTCACTTTCATCCTTCTCACTAAATTCATAATCTTCTTCTGGATAAAAAGAAGTAATAAACTTATAAAAATCTTTAAAACTAGAATAATATTTATCAAAGAATGCCATTATATCTTTCTTTAATAACTCTTTAAAATAACTTTCATTTTCAAAACCAAAATCACCAACTATAGTTTTACATTGTTTATATTTAGTTCTATCAAAACTAGTATTACCTTCACTATGTTTTAAAAATTCATTAAGAAAGAATGTTTTTAATATACCTTTATCATAATTAACAATCTTACTATAATAGTTTTCATCTTGAAAACTATATACTAAATTTCTACTATCTACATTTGTAAACGGTAAAACAGAAGGTTCTTGATCATTAGATTTAGTTTGAGTAATAATTACTTTAGAATCACTATCAAAAAACAAATCTTCTAATAATTCTTCTTCATTTTCATAGAAAGTAGTAAACTTATCCATTTCAATTTGAGATCTAGTTTTTAATACTTCAATTTCTTGATTATCTGAATCAATTACTTTTAATAAAAACATAGACAATTACCTTATAACGTATGGATTATTCTTAGTTCCATCACCTGATTTATATATATTATCTTTACCAATATGAGTTGCTATATAAAGTTTCTTACCTTTATTCGCATCAGTTCTATATATAATACCATCAACTAATGATAAATATTGGTATGAGTTTCTACTAGATAAGTTCATTAACACTATTTCATCAAGTGCAGCTAAATAGTTATAGTTATTACATTCATTCTTATTCATTTTTGAACAACCTGAATCAACACTTGCTAAATAGAAATCACTTGCGTTAATAAATCCTATTTTTTGATTAACTGTAGATGAACATTCAGTAGATATACTTATTTCATCATAATCTTGAGGGAAACTACCATTACAGAAATCATAGAAAACAAAGTAACTCTTTTCTTCTTCTGTAAATAATACTTCACCATCTTCTATCTTAGTATTCGAATATAAGAAATTTAAATTATCTTTCATTCTACTCTTAGTATAAGTATTAATACCTACATATTTTTGAACATCTGAATTATATCTATCATCCCATATATATTTTGATTTAGTAGATTCAGATTTAATTAATTTAATAATATTATCTGAATCAATAGAAATAATTCTATATTCTTGTCCATCTAATAAAACATAGTTTTTAGGATATTCACCTTTAAATCTATAATAATCTCCTTCTTTATATAAACCATCATCAGAAGTAACTATCTTTTCATTTTCTATTATATGTTCTGCTAAAGTTTCTGTTTTATGATATTTACCACATAATAAGAACGGATATACTTTATAAGAATCACTATTATTACTAGTTCTATAAATTGTTACTTTACCAGTACACTTTACATTACTATCTTCTATCGCATATATTTGTCCTATATATCCATTTTTAACAAGAGTTTCTAGATTTAAATTAGTACTCTCTTTTGTATTTTCAGGTAAATAATTACTATTAGCATTTACAAATCTAATGGCTGCTGCTTGTAACTTATTTTCTAATTCTTCATAACCTGAAGCTGACTCAACATTTGATCCTGATGAACTACCAGACATAATAGATACAACAATAATAATTATTATTAATACACCTAATATTATCCCTACTTTTAATATATTATCTCTAATCCAATTCATGATTTTCCCTCACTTTATAACTAAATTATAACATATTTTACACTAAATAAGACAAAAAACAAATTACTTTACGTAAAAAAAATAAGACTAAGTCTTATTTTTTATTTAACATATTTAATAAATTTATCTTAAACATATCTTTTTCAGCATTTTCTTTACTAATCATAACACCCTTATATGCTCCTAATTCTGTATTATGTCCTTCAATTAATAAATCTTCTGGTGTTATTGTTTTTAAAAGAATTATGTTTTTATTATTATATACATCATAGTGTAATACTATTTCACCATGTACTTTTACAAATAAATCATCAGTTGGTAATGATAATTCGTAAGAAACAGTATCTTTTTCCTTATCTTCTCCAACTTTATTTCCTAAAAAGTTACCTTCTTTCATTTCAGGATAAAAATCAAAGATAAGCTTTTTGAACGCAAACATATTATACTTTTTTACAGATCTTTCTCTCTTTTTGAATTCTGCTTCATTTAAATATTCAAAAATATAAACATCTCTCATATTATCCCTCCATTTCTTAACTTTAACTTTATAAAAGCTAATAAATCTTAACATAAACTAAGTGTAAAGTCAATACTTTATACTATTTTATGTAGTTTATACCTAAATTATAACACTAAATTGTGGGATAATTGTCTTAAAATTATATTATTTACAATTATTTTGACATTTTTTTAATTTGTCTTTATTTTACCATCTACAATACTTTTATCTTTAGTATAATTTGGTACTATACAAATATTTATATCAAACAATTCTTTAATAACATTAGATTCAAAATAATCACAATAATAATCTTTCATCGGAATTTTTTCACCATTTTTTCTATAATAGTATCCTAAATGAGATTCTGCAGCATCACCATATACATAATCATTGAAATTATATGAAAATTCTAATACATTACCATTTTTATCATTTACAATAAAATTTTCTTTAGTGCCATTTACTACATATCCTTCATCTTTCAATAAATAATATAATCCAGCGACACTTAACCCATTACCGTTATTAACACCAATAATATCATCATATTGTTTCAATATACTATTATTGTTATCTACTTTATATACAATATATGTATTTTTGTTATTAAATAGACTATTAATATCTTCTGTTGTCATTTCATTTATTATTTCATCAATTCTATTAGAATAACCAAATGAATAGTAATTATAAATTAGATCATTATAAACATCATCTTTATATAACATATTTATGTATCCAACTCTTCCAGCATTATTTCTTCCATATATATTTTTTTCTTTAGTATAAACAATTTGATAAAAAATATTAAAATTAGGATATTTTTTTGTATATGTATCATATATATTCTTTATTTCATCATAACATTTATTTAATTCGTTTTTATTATTAAAATCGCATATTAAATCTATTTCATTTGTTTTACCACCATAATCATCTCTTTTTTTTGTTTTAATATTTCCTACATTTTTATTTTTAGTATTTTTTATATATAAAGATTCACTAAAATCATCTGATAAATAATTTTTAGACATTTCCATACCATTTGAATGATTATCTATAACATGAAATTCTATATTATTCTTTTTATCTTTAACAGTCCATATTTTATCAACTAATTTCTCACCAGCTTCATTAGTAATATACTCTTCATAAGAATCAGAAACGCTAACATCTGTTATACCATATTTTTCTTCTAAATAGTCTTCTATATCACTTTTACCATAATCAACGTGGCAACCCGCTAATAACAAAACCCCAACAATTAATAATAAAATCTTTTTCTTCATATTAACTCCTACTTAGTATCATACCAATTAGTACCCTCTTCTATATCTACAACAAGAGGTACATTTAGTTTATACACATTCTCCATCTTATCTTTAATTATCTTTTTAACTTTATCTTTTTCACTATTTAATACATTAAATATTAATTCGTCGTGTATTTGTAATATCATCTTACTCTTAATACCTTGTTTATTAAATTCATCATATATATTAATCATAGCAAGTTTAAGTATATCTGCTGCACTACCTTGAATTGGTGTATTTTGTGCAATTCTTTCTCCTTGCTGTCTAATTATATAGTTTGTATTATCTAGTTCTTCTATTTTTCTTTTTCTATTCATAATAGTAAGAACATAGCCATTTTTATATGCATCATCTATTACTTTTTGATTATATTCTCTTATTTTAGGAAATGTATCTAAATAAGTATCCATAAACTTTTTAGCGGTACCAAAATCAGTACCTATGTCTTCAGCTAGACCAAAATTACTAATTCCGTATAATATACCAAAATTAACTGCTTTAGCTTGTCTTCTCATTAACTTAGTAACTTTATCCTTTGGGACATGGAATATATCCATCGCAGTCTTAGTATGTATATCTAAATCATTATTAAATGCTTCCATCATATTCTCTTCATTAGACATATGCGCAAATATTCTAAGTTCTATTTGAGAATAATCTGATGATATAAATACAGAATCAGCTTCTGGTATAAATGCTTTTCTAATTAATTTACCCTCTTCATATCTAATAGGTATATTTTGTAAATTAGGTTCTATTGAAGAAAGTCTACCTGTTCTTGTTAGAGTTTGAGTATATATAGTATGTAATTTAGAATCTTCTTTAATAGATGAATCTATACCTACTATATAAGTACTATGTAACTTAGCAAGTGTTCTATAATCTATAATCTTATCAATAATTGGATTATCATCTTTAATCTTATCTAAGATTTCTCTAGAAGTTGAATAAGAAGTCTTTTTCTTTTTAGGATAAGGAATACCCATTTTATCAAATAGTACTTCTCCTAATTGTTTTGGAGACTGAATATTAAATTCTAATCCCGCTAATTCATATATTTCTTTTTCTAAAGAAAGCATCTTTTTATTAATTTTTTCACCCATGTTCTTAAGTACTTCTCTATCTACTCTAATACCTTCTATTTCCATAGATGCTAATACAAAAGATAGTTTCATTTCTATATTTTTAAATAAATCATAAGAATTTTCATCTTTCATATCTTGTTCTAGTTTATCTTTAGTCTCAAATATAAATTTAGCCTTTTTAAGACCTTCACTAGATAAAGTTTCAATGCTTTTATCACTTTTCATTAATTCATTAAAGAACATAACTTCATAATTAAAGTTACTAGCTAGATATGCTGCATCATCTTTAACATTATAATTTAATATATAAGCTGCAATCATAGTATCAAATTCACATGTTTTAAAACTAATTCCATATTTATTTAGTACAACTATATTCTTTTTATTATCATAAGTATATATCTTAAATAAATTAAAGAACTCTTTATTATTTATAACTAAATCTATTGGTAAAAAGTATGCACTTTTTCCATCATACATAGTAATACCTAGTACATTCGCATCATGATAATTAGGATTATCTGTTTCTATAAATACACTAACTGTTTTATCTAGTTTTATTTCATTTAAACTAGTTACTACTTTTATATCACTAGATTCATTCTTTTCAAGAATAGTATTCTTTCTAATATTTTTAAGAAAACTATAAAATTCTAAATCTTCATATATATCTTTTAATTCATCTTTAGTTTCATCTAATTTTAATTCAGATAATTTATATTCAACTGGTACTTCTTTATATATAGTAGCCATTTCTTTAGATATAAATGCATCTTCTTTACCTTGTACTAATTTATCTTTAGTCGCACCTTTTAATTCATCTATATGATCATATAGATTCTCTACTGACCCATATTCTTGAAGTAATTTAATCGCAGTCTTTTCACCTATTCCTTTAACACCAGGAATATTATCTGAAGCATCACCCATTAATCCTTTAAGATCTATCATCTTAATAGGTTCAAGACCATAAGTCTTTTTAAACTCATCTTCATCCATCATAATATAGTCTTTAGTTTTTAATAACTTAACTTTTACTTTAGGACTAATTAATTGAAGTAAATCTTTATCACTACTTACTATTATTCCTTCATAATCAGGATCTTCATCAATTAATTTAGAATAAGTACCAATTATATCATCTGCTTCATAATTATCTATTTCAAAACACTTAATACCAAGTGCTCTAGTTAATTCTCTTGATGGTTTAAATTGAACAACTAAATCATCTGGTGTCTTAATTCTACCTGCTTTATATTCTTTATACTTTTCATGTCTAAATGTTTTACCTTTATCAAATGCTACAAGCATATATTCTGGATTCTCTTCTTTAATTATTTTATTCAACATATTAGTTAAACCAAATAATGCATTTGTAGGAAATCCTTTACTATTTTTCATTAAATTTCCTGAATACGCAGTTGCGTAGTAACTTCTAAATAATAAATTGTTGCCATCTACTAATATAACTTTCTTCATTCTAATCACCTATAAATATTGTACCAAAATAATTGACATTTTTCCATTTAATTATATAATTATTAATTACTGGATGTGAAAAGATGGAAAAAAAAGAAATTGACTACGAAAGTGTCGGTAAAAAAATTGGTGAAGGTATTTCATCAGAAGTATATAAATATCTAGATAATAAAGGTCATGAAGTAGTATTAAAATATTTTAGAAGAAGAATTAAAATATGGAAAAACGGTGAACCAACTGAAATTGAATTTACTGAAGAAATGGCAAAAAACAAAGAAGAAAAACTACAATTATTAGATAAAGATATTTGTATGTGGTATGATCCTAAACTATTTGACCTAATATATGATGAGAATTTAGGTTTAGTCGGATATACAATGGAATATGTTAATCTTCCTTCTCTTTATGATCTTAATGGTAAATTTAAATCAAAAAAAATAGTATTATTAAAAAAATTAAAAGATAGAATTGAAGAATTAAATCGTAATGGGGTTTATGTCGGAGATTTTATGTCTAAAGATAACTTTTTAGTAGATCAAAATGGTGAAATAAAATTCTTAGATGTTGATAATTTCCATGTTCATAGTTTAGATTTTGATTTATCTAATCCATATATAGATAGTTATAATGATCGTAATAAAAAAATAGATAATGTTGATAATTTTTGTTTTAACCTATTTACTCTATCATTTTATACAAGAGTACTTATGTCAAATTTATATATCTATCTAAAAGAAAATGGATTACCATATAGATTTTGTACTGAAGAAAATAAACAATTAATAGAAGATATGATGAATAAAAGAAACTATGAAAAAAGATATATATTAGATAGTCAAAAAAAAGGATTGTTTTAAACAATCCTTTTTTATTCACAAGTTCCATTTAATACACAACCATCATAACAACTCATAACATCACTAGAACTATATGTACACATATTAGATTTACTTTCAGATACTGTCGCAGATCCATATGAATATATAGTTGAATATATTTCTTTATTACCACATGTATAATATGTACTTCCACTAAATGTCTTTTCTGTACAATTATCATTACCAAAAATATCATTTAATACTTTTTTATTTGATTCATATGCAGTTTCAGATCCTTCTACACAAAATGCCTTACCATTAGTTATTCCACATACATAACCAGTTTCTATTTTATTATTTGAATCTAGTTTATGACCTAGAAATATTTTTTTAGAATCTATATTCTTAATAGAAGTATAATCACTTTCATAATCAGTTAATTCATCTCCTATTTCCTTATCTTTATAATAACGCGCAAAAACACAATCCTTACAACTATCTATAGTCTTTTTCTTACCTATTTTACCTGTTAGTATTAGAGTTGCAATAACTCCTAAAACTACAATTATAAATAATAAAATAAATATTATAACTTTCTTTTTCATAAGTCACCTCTAATATTATTATACAGTACTAAGTTAAAATAAAAATAAAAGATTGTCATATTGACAATCTTTTTTACATATTCCTAAGTTTTATACCTAGTTTAGTTTCTACTTCTTTAATTATGTTATTAAATACTTCCATTACTTCCTCATCAGTAAGAGTTCTAGTACTATCTTCAAATGTTAAAGAATATGCGATTGATTTATTATTAACACCTATATTAAATCCTTCATATAAATCAAATACCTGTATATCTGTAAGTAATCTAGAACCAGCACGTTTAATTTCTTTAACAACATCTTCATTCTTCATAGATTTAGGCATTATGAATGCTACATCTTTTTTAATATATGGTAATTTAGAAGCTGCTTTAAATTTAAGATCTTTTGTCTTAACATCTAGATCATCAATACATACTTCTAACACATATATTTCATCTTTATTTACTTTTGGATGTATTCTACCAAAGAAACCAACTTTCTTTTTATCTAAATAGATATCTGCGCTAATTCCTGGATGTAAGCTTTCTTCAGTACTTTCTACAAAACTATATCTATTTTTTAGACCAAGATAATCTAGTAAATTACTAATAATACCTTTTAAAACATAGAAATCGTTCTTAATGGCAATTCCTTGCCATTGATTAAACATATAATTACCATATAACGCAATTCCTAAATGGTTTTCTTCTTTAAAATCACCATAGAATACTTTACTAGTTTCATATATATTAATATCTTTTAATCCTCTAGTTTTATTATACTTAACTACCTCTAATAAAGATGGAATCATAGTCTTTCTTAAAGCACTTCTATCAGAACTCATTGGATCAGGTATAAGAACAGTATCTCTATCTTTATAGAACATATCTACATCTTTTTTATCTACTAATGAATAAGTTCTAGTTTCATTTAAACCTAAAGTTCTCATTCTATAACTAACAGTCTTTTTAAAACCAAAAGATTGTTCATATTTACCTTCTTTAGTAGGAAGAACAGGTAAAGTATTATTAATATTATGATAACCATATAATCTACCTATTTCTTCTGTTATATCATTAACTGTTTCTTCTATATCTAATCTTCTTCTAGGTATAGTAGTAATAAATTTACCATCTTTATATTCATATTCAAAATCTAATTTCTTTAATTCTGTTTCTACATCTTTATCAGTTAATTCTATTCCAAGTAATGAATTTACTTTATCAGTAGTAAATTCTATTTTCTTTAACTTTTTATCTTCATTATCATATTCTGCTTTACCACTTAGTACTTTACCAGAAGCATATTTTTCAAGTAAGTAACAAGCTCTATCTAAAGCAGCATCTGTATATTCAAAGTTAAGTCCTTTCTCATAACGAAGAGATGCTTCACTTCTTAGATTTAATCTTCTTGCAGTCTTTCTAATATTAGTAGCGTTAAATATAGCACTTTCTATTAATACTGTCTTAGTATTTTCATCTACATCAGTATTAAGTGCTCCCATAACACCACCAATTGCTACTACTTTAGAACCATCTGTTATAACAATATCTTCTTTTGTTAAATTTCTTTCTTGTTCATCTAATGTAGTAACTACTTCATCATCTTTAGCCATTCTAACTACTATTTTATCTCCTAGTTTATCTTTATCAAAGAAATGAAGTGGTTGACCATATTCAAGCATAACATAGTTAGATATATCTACTATATTATTAATTGGTCTCATACCCGCTGATATAAGTCTATTCTTAATAAAATCAGGTGATTCACCCATTACTAAATCAGTAACCATTTTAGCTTTATAATAAGTACACTTATCTGTATCTACTTTTAAATTAAATTGATCTTTAATACTATCTTTTATTTCAGAATAATTTGCTTTAGGTAATTTAACTTTCTTACCTAAAATAGTACCTATTTCATAAGCAAAACCTATATGATATCTACAGTCATTATTCTTATGTTTATGTATATCTAAATCATATAAAGTATCCCCTACACCAAGATACGAAAATGCATCAGTACCAACAGGAGCATCTTTTGGTAGCACATGAATTCCCTTCTTATAGTTTTCTTCATTGTCTTCTTCTAAACCTAGTTCACATAATGCACAGATCATACCATTTGATTCTTGTCCTCTTATAGAACCTTTTTTTATTTCTCCTCCTGGTAATTTAGCACCTGGTAAAGCAACTATGACTTTTATACCTGCCTTTACATTAGGAGCACCACATACTATTTGTCTTGTATCTGTACCAACATTTACCTCACAAATATGTAAATGGTCTGAATCTGGATGATCAACACATGTTTTTACTTCACCAATAACAACATTATCTATATTAGTTTTAATAACATGTTCAACGTTAATACCTGCTTTTGTTACTTTATCCGCTAATTCTTCTAGATTTTCATCTTCAATATCTATATAATCTTTAACCCAGTTCATACTTATCATATTACTTCACCTCTTTTCTATCAAAATTTTCTGTTTCTCTTAAATCATTTTCATGAATAATTCTCATATCATCCATATTATATTTAAGCATAGCAAGTCTAAGTGCTCCAAAACCAAATGCAAATCCTTGCCATTTATCTGGATCATATCCACACATTCTTAGTACATTTGGATGAACCATACCTGCACCGCATATTGTTATCCATCCTTTAGGTTTACACATATTACAACCAGAACCATCACAATAAATACAACTCATATCTATTTCAACACTTGGTTCAGTGAAAGGATAATAACTTGGTCTAAATCTAGTTTCAGTGTCTTTACCAAATACATGTTTAACATAAGCATCAACAGTACCTTTTAAATCACTTAATGAAATATTCTTATCAATAACTAATCCTTCTATTTGATCAAATTCTTGTTCATGAGTAGGATTAATATCTTCTTTTCTATATACTTTACCTGGGCATATTATCCTTATTGGTTTTTCACCTTTACCCTCAAGCATTGCTCTTACTTGTACTGGTGAAGTTTGACTTCTTAAAAGTATTTCTTCATCTTTTAAATAATAAGTATCTTGAGCATCTCTAGCTGGATGTTCTTTTGGTAAATTAAGCATTTCAAAGTTATATTTATCTAATTCTATTTCAGGACCCTCTACTACGTCATATCCTAAACTCATAAAGAAATCTTCTGCTTCTTCAAGTATTTTTTCTTCAATACAAGGAGATCCTGATTGAATATCTAATCCTGGCATAGATATATCTATTTTTTCCTTTTCTAACTTTCTATTTAATTCTTCTAATTCATATTTTTCTTTTAATGCTTCAAATTTAGAATATACATCATTTCTAAAATCAGTGATAAGTTTACCAAATTCTTTCTTTTTATCTACATCCATATCTCTTAATCCATTACTTAATTCAGATACAGGTCCTTTTTTACTTAAGTATTCATTTTTAAGTTCATTAAGATTATTTAAATCTTTTACTTCATTTAGTCTTTCTTCAATTCTTTTTCTTAAAGCTTCAATTTTGTCTTTCATATTATCCTTCCTTTCAAACAAAAAAATCTATAAATGTAAGGACGAATTACCGCGGTACCACCTTACTTTATAGATTTCTATACTCTCTTATTTTTAACGCAAATTACACGCTATAACTTTCATTATAGGACCTAAAGAACGAATTCATATAATGTTACTTGTTAGTTTCCACCATCCTAACTCTCTATTAAGCACTTATTATATTACTACTTTCTCATCACCGTCATTAAGTGAATTATAACACAACAATTATTTATTTTCAACACTATTATCTGTTAATAATAATTTCTTTACAAATCTGTTTTCTAAATCTTTTCTTTTATCATCAGTAATAGTATGAACTTTTTTAATTTGACCATCATATACTCTACCAATAGATGCAAATTGTTCATAATACTCTACTAAGTATGGAGCTTCTTCTATTAAATGTTTTTTTCTTATAGTAGTTATTGCATCTAACTTACTAATTTCATGTTTTTCTATTAAAACTTTTAAGTTATCATATAACATTTTAAAATTATTTAAAGATTCTCTTAATTTACCTAGTTTCCAAGCATATAACTTACCTATATTATTTTTATATAAAGGCGCTAAAGTCTTTTCACCATTAATATAAAAATCTCTAATCTTAGCTATATCTTCTTCATTAGAATAATCTAATTTACCAAACATTTCATAGTTCTTAGCTAAATTTTCAATAAAGAACTCAATAGTAAATTTTATTTGATCTAATTCTTCTTCTGAAACAGGAACTAAATTATTAACAGCTATATAATAATCTACTACTAAATCAAAATCTAATCTACATAAATCTTTCTTGATTTTGTAATAGTCATTAGAAGGTCTTTCAACATCTTTACCTTCTTTTTTTGCATCTAAATAATCTTTCATCATTTCTGAAGCTAGTCTAGTTCTTTCTTGCTCAACAAGTGGTGATGTTTCAGACATTATTTCATCCATACATTCTATCTTTCTAACACTTGGAGCTTCTAATATTCTAGTATCACCATTTTTTCTACTATTTAATACTTCAATTACAAAAGTTCCTCTTGTTGGATAATGAAATCTAACTATAAAATTAAGGAATCTTTCAATATCATGTAAAGTACAATCTTCTTTTAAAGATGCACTTATTTTTTTAACTAATTGTTCAACTGTCAAATTTTGATTATTCTCAACTATATTATATATAATTTCAAATTCTTTTTTTCTAGTTGCTGAATTACATTGATTAAATTGCTTTATCATACAAAAACCCTCTTTCACAAACGAAATGTATAATATCATATTTTATTTAAATATGCAAATGAAGAAAAAAATAATTGTTTTTTATAGATGATTTTATATAAAAATATGATATAATTGATATGTGGTGAATTAAAAATGAATTTAAAAAGGAAATTATTGTCAACAGGTGTTTTCCTTTTACTATTCGCACTAGCATATATATTTGTATTTAAAGACTATTCTATAACAGAATTTCAAGAAACAATGAGTAAATGTGAAGGAATATATATAATTATCGCAATAGGATGCGTTGGATTATGGGTATTCTTCGAAGCATATTTCTTTAAATTTATATTTAAGAAATTAAATTATAGAATATCATGGTATCAAGCAATAGGATATGTATTTACTGAAACATATTTTAGTGCTATTACTCCAAGTAGTACGGGTGGTCAACCAGTACAAATGGTAGAAATGAATAAAGATAAGATACCATATAAAATTAGTAGTATAGTTGTTATGATTAATACATTATTATATAAAATAGCATTATTAGTGATAGTAGTATTAGGATTTATATTCTTTTATCCTCAAATAAAAGAATTAACACCAACATTTAGAGGATTTACTATATTAGGATTTATAATAACATCATTATTAGTATTATTACTTCTAGCATTGTTATTCTCTAAGAAATTTATTAAAAAATTAGTTAATTTTGGTTATAATATTTTATGGAAACTTAAAATTAAAAAGAAAAGTAATGATAGTGATAAAAAAATAGATGCATCTATTAATGAATATAAAAGAGCTGCTGAATATATAAAAAAAGATAAAAAAGTTATGGCTCAATCATTCTTAATAATATTCTTACAAAGATTAAGTTTATTATTAGTAAACTTCTTTATATATAAATCATTCCATATAACTGGAATATCATTATTCTACGCAATTACAATTCAAGCATTCTTAACAATAGCAGCGGACTTTATACCAGTTCCAGGTGGAGTTATTATAAGTGAAGCATTATTACTTGAAACAAATCAAGTGTTAGGAATAACTAGTATAGCTAAAGGAGCTACACTAATATTTAGAAATATCAGTTTTTACTTCTTAGTATTTGTATCAATTATTTACTATATGATATTCCATTATGCTAAAAGAAAGCCAGCAGAGAAAATTAAAGATGATGAAGAAAAAGAGACAAGTTAATGTCTCTTTTTTATTAACAAAAAAACTTGCATAAGCAAGTTATTTTAAAAATGGTGACCTATACGGGATTCGAACCCATGAATGCCGCCGTGAAAGGGCGGTGTGTTAAGCCACTTCACCAATAGGCCAAATATAAATGGTGGACCTAAATGGACTTGAACCATCGACCTCACGCTTATCAGGCGTGCGCTCTAACCAGCTGAGCTATAGGTCCATAATAAACGTGTTCCAACCACTCCTTAATTCTACATTGTTTTAAAAAAAATGTCAATACTAAAAATTAATGAAACACTAATAAAATGGTGTCCCCTTGGAGACTCGAACTCCAGACCCACTGATTAAGAGTCAGTTGCTCTACCAACTGAGCTAAGGAGACATCAAATTACTAGTTAATAATATCACATTTTTTTAATTTTGTATACATTTTATTTCTAAAAATTAATTATTTATTAACAATTGACAATATTTTTTTATGAATATTCTCTATAGAATCGAATTTATCCCCTTCTGTACAGTCAACTTTATCCCATTTTAAATAGTCAGATACAAACATAGCACTATCATATACTTTCTTCATAAAATCAATATTTCTTTCATGAATATCATTACTTATTCCTTCATTATCAGTTCTAGCTGTTCTTAGTTCATTTACTAAATCAAAAGGTGCCTCTAAAAATATTACTGTATCTGGTTTACCTATTCCAAGTTTATTATATTCATAATCAGTAACATAATCTATAAACTTTTTCTTTTCTTCAACATCCATTAAAGCAGATTGATATATTAAACTAGATGTTGCATATCTATCTAATAATATAATTGATCCATTTTCATATTCCTCTTTTAATTCTTTTAACCAAGTAACTGCTCTATCATTTGCGTATAAATTATTAACTATATATGGTGATAAAGAACTAATTTCTCCTAAATTACCACTTAAATAGTCCTCTACTCCCTTTCCTTGATATGAATTATATGTAGGAAAATGATGAGTAACAACCTTATTATTCTTTTCTAATTCTTCTTTTAATAACTTGTATTGAGTAGATTTACCTATTCCATCACAAGCTCCTTCTATAACAATTATTCTACCTTTCATAATCATCACCAATATAATTATACAATAAAAAAGTATTATTATTTCAATAATACTTTAATATTTTTATTATTTTGCTCATATACTTCCGCAATTTTTTTATATACATATGATGATAATGTAGATACACCATCATATTCCTCAATTGCTTTTTCTATCGCCAATTCATAATACTTACTATTAATTTGTTCACCATGTTTTCTTATATATAAATGATGTACATAATTGAAATAATTAATTAAATAGATTTCAGTATTTAAATCTTCTTCATTTCTTACTTTTTCAACCATATTACATAATATAATATGTTTTAATTTATTAAAAACATAAATATCTATTCTTAAATCATTATCTGGATCTTCATAATATGAATCAATAACTTTATTCATATTCTCTGCACATACATTCTCAATTAATCTTTTATCTGAATATTGTTCAAAATCTTTAAATAAATCAAATAATATTCTTGTTTTATCAACCACTTGTTTTTTAATCAACAGAACCACCCTTTAACACTAATTTCTTTTTATGTTTATCAACAGTCTCTTTATAAAACTTAACTGTTGTTTCATTAACTTCATCTACATCAATACATAATCTTAAAGATACCGCTGTACTATTTAATGGTGGTTCTTCAGAATATTTCATTTTAATTATTTGTTTTTCATCATAACTAAAATCACTAATTACTTCATCCATCGTAATTAAACCATGTTTAAGTAATCTATTAGCATCCTCTACTAAAGTACTTTTATTCTTTTTAACAACTTGTTTCTTTCTAAATGCAATATATTCAGGATTCTTAATAAGAATCTTTACACCAACTATATTTGCTTTTTTACACTTTTCTGCTTCTGTTCTTATTTCGTTAATTAATAATTCAGTATAAAGTTTCTCATCTTTAGTTTTATTGATTTTTAATAATCTATCTTGATCTTCATAAGATAGACCATTAAAACCATACGCTAAATCAGATGTTGAATACTCCTCATTAAAATTTTTTAGAATACTTTCTTGCATTCTCTTAAAGTTAGACAAGATGTTATCTTTGCTATAAATACTTATATTCATAGCATAGCACCTCCTTTATTTGCTTAATAATATACACTTTTTTTAAAATTTGTCAAATTATAACAAAAAAATTAGAGAATAAATCTCTAATTTTATATTTCTTCAACTTTCATAAAGTTAGTAACAGTACCTTTTTTCTTATCAGATAAACCTGAAGTAATTATAACTTTATCACCTTTTTTAAGACCTAATGCCTTTTTAGCTAAATCAACATTTTGCTTAGTCATTTGATCCATATCATCAATAAATTTACCTGCAACTGCTTTAATACCATAGCAAACAGTTAATTTATTGGCAACTTCTTGACTAACACAAACTGCTACTATAGGACAAGTTGGTTTTAAATTACTAATATGTTTAGCACTATCTCCTGTAATAGAAGCAACTACTATTGTTTTAGCATCTAATGCTTTAGCTGTTTCAACAACACCTTTAGCAATTGATCCTACTTGACCAGCATTATTATAATTAAATGTCTTATCATAATATTTTTCAGCAGTAGCACAAGCTTCAGCCATGTATCTAACTGTTTCAATTGGGAATTTACCCATAGTAGTTTCACCAGATAACATAACAGCATCTGTACCATCTAATACAGCGTTAGATACGTCACTTATTTCCGCTCTTGTTGGTCTCATGCTCTTCTTCATTGATTCAAGCATTTCAGTAGCAACAACAACTGGTTTACCAACTTCTCTTGCTTTTCTAATCATTTCTTTTTGATAGATTGGAAGCATATCAAGTGGAGCTTCATTACCAAAATCTCCTCTTGCTACCATTACTCCATCAGCTACTTCTAGAATTTCATCTAAATTGTTATATCCTGCAACACTTTCAATTTTAGCAATTATCTTCATATCTGATTTATGTTCATCAATTATTTTTCTAGCTTCAAGAACATCATCAGCACATGATACAAATGATAATGCTAAGAAATCTCCTTCATGTTCACATGCAAATATAATATCTTCTCTATCTTGATCAGATATAAATGGCATATTTAAATGAACTCCTGGAACTGCCATACTCTTTTTATTACCTAATATACCACCATTAATAATCTTACAAGTAACACCATCTTTTTCTTTAGATATAACATCTAATCTCATAAGACCATTTTCAAGTAATATACTATTACCTACTTCAATACTATCAATTGCTTCTGGATGATTAACAGTAAATCTTTCTTCATTACCTACTACATCATCTTTAACAATTCTTATTGTATTTCCTTCAATTAAAGTTACTTCATCATTTTCAAAAACACCATTTCTAAATTCTGGTCCCTTTGTATCATATAATAAACCTACAGTTAAACCAGTATTCTTTCTAGCATTATGAACAGCATCTAAATCCAATTGTTTTTCTTCTGGAGTAACATGTGAAAAGTTAACACGTGCTATATTTGCTCCATTTAAAACCATTTGTTCAAATGTATCTCCATTATAACTTGATGGACCTAAACTAGTAATTATTTTTGTTTTTTTCATAAATTCCATACGTCTACATCTCCTTTTTAACAAAGTAATCTTAACACTAATTATGACTTTTGTAAATAAATAAAAGAAAAAAAGATATAATTTCACATAAAAATTACATCTTATTCTTCACTATTTTCAGTTTGTTCCTCTTCTCCCTGTTCCTCATTAGGTTCTGGTTCAGGAGTTGGTTCAGGCTCTGGTGTTGGTTCAGGAGTTGGAGTTGGTTCTGGTGTAGGTGTAGGTTCAGGTACACTCTTGTTAACCTCAACTACATTAATTGCTCCTATAACATCTAAGTACTTTTGAGATAAATTAATATTTATCTTAGTAGGAACATTATTTTCTCCTCTTTCAATATTATAACTATTAACATAACCAGTTCCATTTATATTACATGGTACACTAATCATCTTACAATAATTATTAATTACTTTATTAGATAAACCTACTAAATTAGTTTCAGTAAAGTTACCATTTGTTAATAGTAATAATTTACCATTTATATTATTTCCTTCTTCTGGATATTGGTTAATAACCTTATTACCATCACCTATAACTTCATATTGAACACCATTAGCATTTAATACATCTTTAACATTATTTATATCTTTATTTAAATAGTTTTCTACTATATAAGTATCTTTAGCATTAGTCTTAACATTAGTTAGATTATAATATGCTTCTAAGTCTTGTACAACAGCTTTAACCGCATCTCCTATATAAGAACTTGATGATATATTTTTAAATGCAGTATAGAATATATATTTAGGTTCATTCTTTGGATATATAGCAGAAAATGATCTATATGATTTATATGTAGTTGGGAAATAATCTCCTGTTTCTTCATCATAGATTTCTGCTGTACCAGTTTTACCTATAATATCATAACCATCTAAATGGAAATCAGTTCCTGTTCTATCACCAGCATTAACTACTTGATCCATTAAATCTTTTATCTTATTAACTGTTTCAATAGACGCTACTTTAGTACCCTTTTGTTTTTCTGATTGATATATAACTTCACCACTATTTGGATCAACTATTTTTTCTACTATTGTAGGTTTTAATAAATAACCATCATTCGCAATTGAAGTAAGTGCTTGAATATGCTGAATAGGTGTAGTCATAATACCTTGTCCAAATCCAGCATTAATTACTTCTATTTCATATTTAAAATCAATATCACCAGGTACTTCACCTTCTAGTTCTATACCTGTTTTTTGTCCAAATCCAAGTTTTTGTAAATACGCTCTTAATTCATCACCAGTTAAATATTTTTGCATTATATTAGCAATACCTATATTAGAACTCATAGTAAGACCATAGTCATAAGTTACTTCACCCCAACCCCAACCATTCCAGTCACGGATTGTATATTTATCTACTGTCATAGAACCAGACATATAAGTAGCATTACCATCATAATTACCTTTTTCCATAGTTGCCATATAAGTAAATGTTTTCATAGTTGAACCTGGTTCAAAAGCAACTGATACAAGTGGATTTAAATAGTTAGTTATGTTCTTTTGATTAGGATCAAAACTAGGATAAGTAGCACTTGCGATTAATTTACCAGTTTTAGCATCCGCTACTGCGAATATAGCAGTTTCTGCGCCTGAAGCTGCTACTGCATTCTTAAGTGCTCTTTCTACCATTAATTGTACATTAGAATCTATTGTTAAATATATATCAAAACCATCTTCTTTTTCTATTCTAATTTCTGGTATATTAACTAGTCTATATCCATTAGGATCTTGTTGATATGTAACTGATCCATTAACACCATTTAATTCATCATTATATTTAGATTCTACACCCATTTCTCCATTAGTATTACCTTCATCATCATTTGTTACATAACCAAGTAAATAAGATGCAAAATCTGAATTAGGATAATATCTTTTACTAGATGAAATAAAATCTATACCAGGTAATTCTAATTTAGCTATAGCATCTTTTTGAAGTTCAGTAAGACCTCTTCCACCTGGCCCTAATTCGACTTGGTATAATCCATCTTGATTTAATAAATCATATATATCTTCTTCACTCATATTAATAAGCGGAGATAATGCTTTAGCTGTTTCTCTTTTATCAACAACGTGTTGAGGTTTTTTAGCATTTTTACTTCTACTACTATCTAGGAACGCTATTACTGTATATGAATCTACTGTTTCAGCTAGTATCTCATTATTCTTATCATATATAGTTCCTCTTGTTGCATATAAAGTTTCTTTAGTAGTATTTCTGTTTTTAGCAAACTCTTTTAAATTAATTCCATCAACTGTATCTGATAAATTTAAATATATTAATCTGATTATTATTGTGCAAAATAAAAGAAGCCCACCTAATAATACAAATTTATTAATATGTATCTTACTAGTAGGTTTCTTCATAATTGCACTTCCTTATCTTTTATCTTTCGTTTACAATTCGTATATTACCATTATTATACGCCAATCCTGTCTGACTTGCAACTGTATTAATGTTATCTAATGAAGCAAGTTCATTTATTTTCATAGTTAAGCTTTGATTAGTTTCTTTTTGTTCCTTTACTTCTCTAGATAATCTCTCTACTTCAACATTAAGAGAAGATAATGAATTCTTAGCAAAAAAACTAATTCCCCAAATGGCAAATAAAATTATAGCCCCTAAAATAGTAAATTTCTTTTGAAAACTTGCTAATTTAGAAATATTATTTTTTTTCTTTTTATTCTTTCCCATAATCATCATTCCTTTACATTTTTTCTATTACTCTTAATATTGCACTTCTAGATCTATTATTTTCATCTAGTTCTTTCTTACTAGGTTTATATTTACCTATAAGTTTAATCTTTGGTCTATATTCTTCTGGTATAAAAGGTAATCCTTTATATACCTTATCTACTTCACTTAATTTTTTAAATGTATTTTTACATATTCTATCTTCTAGCGAATGAAATGTAATAACACATAATCTTCCACCAGTTTTAAGTAAATCAATTGAATCATTTAATGCTTTTTCAAATACATTTAATTCATCATTTACTTCAATTCTAATCGCTTGAAATACTTTTCTAGCTGGATGATGTTCTCTTCTATATTTTTCAGGAACATTACTCTTAATTATTTCAACTAACTCTAAAGTGGTTTCTATTTTCTTTTCTTCTCTAGCTTTAACTATTCCAGATGCAATCTTCTTGGAGAACTTTTCTTCTCCATATTCATAAAATATTTTTGTCAATTCTGATTCACTATAGTTGTTAACAACTTCATACGCACTAAGTTCTTGATCTTGATTCATTCTCATATCAAGTTTAGCGTCTTTATGAAACGAAAAACCCCTCTCAGTTTCGTCTAATTGAGGAGACGAAACTCCTAAGTCAAATAATATTCCATCTACTTCAGTGATGTTTCTTTTATTTAACTCAGATTTTATATTTACGAAATTACTATTTATAATCTCGTAATTATCATTGATTTGATCAAGAATCCTACGACTATATTGAATCGCTTCCCCATCTTGATCAAAGGCGAATAAACAACCCCTTGTTATTCGTTTCAATATTTGTGAACTATGGCCAGCGTAACCTAAAGTACAGTCTACATATATTCCGTCTTCTTTAATATTTAAGTTTTCTATAGATTCATCTAATAGAACACTATAATGTTTTTCACTCATTGAATAAATTCTCCGCTATTTCATCAAATCTATCAATGTTATTATTAAAAAAGTCTTCATACTTATCGTTAGACCATATTTCTAGTCTTTCGTTAACTCCTATTACTACGCATTCTTTTTGAATAGATGCATAGTTAATTAATGGACTTGGAATATTAATTCTACCATTACCATCAAGTTCACACTCAGTGGCCCCTGACAAAAACATTCTCATGAATGTACGGGCATCTTTTCTTGTAAATGGAAGTTCTTTTAAGTTAGAAACTATATTATTCCATTCTTCAAGAGAATAAACAAATAAACATTCTTCTATTCCTCTAGTAACTATGAACTTTTTACCAAGTTCATTACGAAACTTTGAAGGAATAATAAGTCTTCCTTTTTCATCAATACTATGATGAAACTCTCCCATGAACATTTTTCATCCCCCACAATCAACCACTTTTCTCCACTGGTTGATTTTATTATATAATATATACTTAACAAAGTCTATATTCTAGATAAAAAATTTCAAAAAAAAAGAATAGTTGACACTATTCTGTAAAATTCTTTCCTAGTAGTTCATTTTTGTTTTGAATTCCATTCAAATAATCTTTAACACTAGTTCTCTTTTTACCCTCAAATTGTAGTTCAGTTATAACTATTTCTCCATCACTAGTTTTAACTCCTATTCCATCTGGATATATATTAATTATTTCACCAATTGAACCAGTTTTTCCATTACCTATTCTAGAACTAAATAATTTAACTCTTTTACTATCTAGAACAGTATAACCAACTGGAAATGGATTAAGTCCTCTAATCTTATTAAATATGTTTCTAGATGTATCATTAAAGCTAATTAGTTCATCTTCTTTTGATATATTATATGCATATGTAACAAGAGATTCATCTTGTTTAATACTTTCAAAATCACCTGATATAAATCTAGGTAAAAACTCTTTAATCATTTTAGAACCAAGAACACTTAGTTTTTTAAACATAGTTCCTACATTATCAGAATCTTCTATTTTAATCTTTTCTTGATATAAAATATCACCTGAATCCATCTTTTCATCCATATACATAATAGTAACACCTGTATATTCATCTCCATTAATTATTGAGTGATGAATTGGTGCTCCTCCCCTATACTTAGGTAATAAAGATGCATGTATATTAATACATTTATACTTAGGTAATTCTAGTAATTCTTTTGGTATTATTTGACCATATGCACATGTTATTATTAGATCTGGTTTTAAATCCATTATCTTTTGATAATCTTCTCTTATTTTAACTGGCTGAAATACTTCAATACCATGTTCTAATGCATATTCTTTAACAGGAGAAAACTTTATTTCTTGTTTTCTTCCAACTAATTTATCTGGTTGAGTAACAACCATAACTACATCACAAATTTTATCTATTTCTTCAAGTGGTTTAACACTAAATTCTGGTGTCCCCATATATACAACTTTTAAATTCATAATATCACCAACTTCATTATATCAAAATAAAAGATATATTAAAATAAATTTAATACATCTTTTATAGTTATATATACCATTAATCCCATTAATAATATAAATCCTATATTATTAATAATAGTCTCTACTTTTAATGGAACTTTCTTCTTAGTAATCTTTTCTATTATAAGTAAGAATGCTCGTCCTCCATCAAATGCTGGGAATGGTAATATATTCATAAATCCAACATTTATAGATAAATACGCTGTTAAATATAATAATGAATACATACTAGATTTAGCTATACCAACAACTTGATATATACCAACTGGTCCAGATAAACTATTAATACCTAGTTGACCAGTAAATAAACAAATTATAATTATTATTAGTTGTTTAAATATAGATATAAACTTAACAAATGCATATTTAACTGCGGATAAGAAACCTGTTTCTCTATTTGTTTTTGTAGCAATTCCATAATAGTAACTATCACTTTCTTTATCATAAGCAGGTTTTACTTTATATGTAGTTTCTTTACCTTCATGTAAAACTGTTATTTTTAAAGTAGCTTTTCCTCCACCTATTGCGATTCTAGTTTGAATATCATCTAGATCATTTGTTTCATGACCATTTATACTAACAATTTTATCTCCATCTCTTGCCCCAAGTTCATATAATGGATAATCTTGTTTTAATCCTTCTAATTCATTAGTATTAAAATCTGCTCCATAACATAAACCAATAATAAATAATAGTAATAAACCTAGTAAAAAGTTATTAAATACACCTGCGACCATTACTGAGAATTGTCTAATAAAACTCTTGTTATATAACTTCTTGTCTTCAGGTACTTTATCCTTGTCTTCATCTTCGTCATCTGTTTCACCAGCTAAAGCTACATATCCACCAAGTGGTATTAACTTAATCATGTACTCAGTTTCATCATTTTTTCTATGAAAAGAAAATAGTTTTGGACCAAATCCTAAAGAAAATTCATATACATGAATACCTGCTTTTTTAGCAAATATAAAATGTCCAAATTCATGTATGAATATAATTAAACCTAATATTAATAAAAATATAATTAATGTCATTTCATCCTCCTATATAAGCATACTAACAATTGAAAAAGATAATGATACAAATACTAAACTATCAAATAAATCTAATAGACCACCATGTCCTGGGATTAAATTAGAATAGTCTTTAACATTAAATCTTCTTTTAATTGCACTAAATACTAAATCACCTATTTGACCTAGTATTGATAATATAATACTAACTATTAATATATCAAAGAATTTCTCACTTTGATCTACAAAACAAACATAATAAATTGTTGGGAATAAAGAACCCGCTAAAAGACCAGATAAAGTACCCTCTATAGTCTTATTTGGTGATACTTTTGGCATTAATCTATGTTTGCCTAAAAATTTACCTCCAACAAACGCAAAAGTGTCTGTAAGTATAGGTATTAGGGCCAAATATATGAATGAATGAAGAGATATATCTCTTAAATTATATAGTATTGAAAATGCATAACCAAATAATATAATTGACATAATTAATCTAACAGCAGCATCAAAACTATATTCCTTTTCTCTTAATAAAAGCATTGGAGCAAACATAACTATAAATATTCCTGCAAGTACTGCCATAAAATATTCAGAACTAATTATTAAACCTCCAACTAAAACATAAGATATTATTTCAATTGCTAAAGGTATATTATTCTCTTTCTTAATTAATAACAAAATATCTCTAAAAGTAAGTATTCCTGTTATTGTTATTCCTACTTTAAATAGATTACCACCTAAAGCAATTATAGGGGCATATATCATTAATAATATTGCCGCACTAATTATTCTCTTCCTCATACCATCACCATTATAATTATATAATAATTAGTATATATTTACAAGAAAAAAAAGTAACAATTGTTACTTTACTTTTGTTCCATATACCATGCACTTTATTGCTTTTACAAATGTTTTTCTACTTGGTCTATATTCATCATTATCTAAATTATTTACAACATCTTTATCAACACATTCTAATATTTCTTTTGTAGCTAAAGTATCTCTTATTTCTCTTAAAGTATCTAAATACGCTCTTCTAGCGAATTCCTCTTTTTCATTAGCTTTATCTACTATATAATTATATTCTTCTTCAAAAGTCTCTTCTATAATATCAGAGCACTCATAACTATTAACAGAATACACCACATTTAAACCTGGTATTACAGAATTCTTAATACCTAGCATTATTGCAATAATGAGATCTACATTTAATTTTCTTAATTCTTTTTTGGTATGTTTAGTTAAATCTCCATTAAACCTTAATTTTTTCATTACTTTCTTTCTAGCATCTTTATGTATTTTTAAATAAACACCTGCATTATAAATAATTGATGTAAAAACACTAGATCCATATATCATTAATATATCTTTCACCTAAACCACCTGCCAATATAATAACATAAAAAGAGAGTTTATTCTATTAAACTTAGAATAAAACTCTCTAATTCTCTAGTTTTTCCATAACTTCTTGCTATTGAATCATATCTAGCATTCCATTCTTTTAAGTTCTCTTCTTTAAACTGTTTGTTATTATTTTGAAAATCAGCTATCTTTTCTTCTGCAATAGAACCTAATGAACTAGCTAATCTTTTTAAATCTATATCATTTAAATTAGCTTTTTCTATTTCTTTTTTTAAATCATTTAATTCTTCCTCTGATATTAAACTAAATATTAAATCATTATAAACTGTATTCTGTTTTTCTAATTTAAATTCTAGTTCTTCTTTTGATTTATCATAATCTTCTTTAGTAATCTTATTTTGACTAAAAAGAAAGTCTAATTCATTTTCATCACTTTTAATTTGTGTCTCTTTTATATCTCTTTCACTTGCTAATTCATAAAAAGATTTCTTTGTTCCATCTTGATTATATTCTATTTCAAATATTGGATATTCATTAAACAAGTTGTTATTATTTTTTAAAACCTCTTCTATATTCATTTTATCTCCTCTATTTTCATAAAATTAGTATAATTAACTGATTCTAACGGAAATGAACCCGCAATAACTACTTTATCACCTTTTTGTAAGTTAAGTATTCTTCTAGCAGCTTGTATAGATAGATCAACTAATTCATCTGTATTTTCTGCCATACCTACTATTCTAGGTATTATTCCGTAATTAATTGATAAACCTCTAACTACTTTTGAATTTGGTGATATAGCTATTACTGGGCAACTAGGTCTATAATTACTAATATCTCTAGCAGTAGAACCAGACATAGTTGAACATATTATTGCTTTCGCACCAACTCTATTTGCTGAATCTACTGATGAATACGCTATTGCTTTAGATATATTTATATTTTCAAATCTAGTTATTTCATGTAATAAATCATTATAATCTATACTATTTTCTACTTCATCTATAATACTATTCATAGTTTTAACTACTTCAACAGGATAATTACCTATTGCTGTTTCTCCACCTAGTATTAAAGCATCTACATGATCTAGTACTGAATTAGCAACATCTGATACTTCTGCTCGTGTTGGAACTTCATTTACTTCCATAGACGCAAGCATATCAGTTGATATAATTACTATTTTTTCGTTCTTTTTAGCTTTTTCAGTTAACTCTTTTTGTATTTGAGGAACTTTTTCAATACTAACATCTATTGCTAGATCTCCTCTAGAAATTATTATTCCATCACTAACTTTTAATATTCTATCTATTTGTTCTAAGGCATGCCTATTTTCTATTTTACTAAGTAATTGTATATTATTATCATTTAAACTAATTAATATGTCATTAACATCAAGTACATCCATTTCTTCTTTAACATTAGAAAGAGCTAGATAATCTACTTGCATTTCTAAAGCAAACTTGATTATTTCTTCATCATATTTAGATAAAAATTTCATATTTAAATCTAATGTAGGGATATGTAATGTAGACTCAGATATTATTCTTCCACTATTTTTAATAGTACAAACTAAAGTATCATCGTTTTTAGTTACTACTTGTAACTTTACTGATGCATTATTAATAAAAATATAATCTCCTACTTTAGTATGAGTAATTATTTCTTTATAAGGTACAGATATCATTTCAGAATTACCTATAATACCAGTTGCGACTATTCTAATCATTTTACCTTTTTCTAAATTAATAATAGGTTTTTCTAATCCACCTATTCTAAGTACTGGTCCAACTGTATCAAGCATAATACCTGTATTAACATTTTCTTCTAGGTTTATTTTTCTAACAGCTAGTATAACTTGTTTAGCAAAATCAAAACTTGCGTAAGTCATATTAATTCTAATTACATCAATGCCAGAGACTATCATATTTCTAATGATAGTATAATCAAAAGAATTAGGACCAATAGTACCCACCATCTTCGTCTTATTCACATGCCATCACCCTTATTATAAGTATATCAAAAAAAAAGTTATATTTCTATAACTTTTTTATTATTACTATTATAAATTAGGTTTTCTATTTACTTTTACTATTGGTTCTGAATAGTCATGTGTGTCGCCTTCAGCCATTTTTTTCTTAATAAACAAGAAATCTTCTCTAGTAATCTTAGTAACATTTAATCCTACTTTAATAAGTTGTTCAAGTAATTTAGAATCTTTTATATGTTCTTCAACCATTTCTTTTTGAAATTCTTCTAATACTTCTCTTTTAGCTGTAACCTCAACGGTATTGACATATGGAGTATGATCTCCACCACCATGACCATGCATTATAATCAAAAAGTTTTCTTGTTGAGAAAATATTTTTAAACAATCAGCAATTTGAGTTTCAATATCAGAATCTCCTTCGATATTTTCAAATCTACCTTCTTCACGACTAAACATGCTAGCTGGGAAGATATATTTTCTCTCATCTAACCCATTCTCTTTAGAAAAATCAGTTTCTCCATAAAAAGGGCTATTATAATAAATTTGAGTAGCAGCCAACTTAATTTTATAATAAAGTGGTAATGCTTGTTCAATTGCTTCAGGGTTATAATAACTATAATAAGTTAAATCTTCTAATGCTCTTTCTTTATTAATGCTCATAAGTATCTCCTTTCGAAGTTATTATTATACATATTTAGTATAATTTGTAAATAAAAAAGTTATATTTCTATAACTTTTCTATATTATTGACTATTAGTTGATATTCACTGCCTCTTTTTTCTACTTTAGCAATAAATTTATATACTTCTCCCCTAGTAATATTAAAGAATCTTTCATATACTTTAGGGAATATAACTAACTCAACTGAAGAAAATTCATCAGAACCAGATATAAATAACATTTTATCTTTCTTTTTAGTAATTATTTCATTCTTTCTATCAACAAGTAAATATATTGTTATTACTTTATTAAAATACTCTTTTAAATTCATAGTAGTAATATTATTCTGTCTATATTTTTGTACTGGATGATTAGATAAATAAAAACCAAAAGTTTTAAATTCCATATCAGTTAATTCTTCTTTAGTAAATTCTTCACTAACATCAAATTCTGGTTTATCTACTAAAGATGAATCTAAATTACTAGTTAGTTCTGCATAATTAATAGATATATCTAAATTATTAATTAAAGTCTTTTTATTAGCACTAATACTATCAAAAGCACCAGAATATATTAACTGTTCTAATATCTTTTTATTAACACCTTTAGAATATGTTCTAGATACAAAATCAAGGAAATCTATATACTTACTCTTTTCTCTTTCTTCTATTATAGTTTTACATGCAACTAGACCAACTGATTTAATTGAAGTAAGAGGAAATCTAATATTACCATTTTCTATTAAATATTCTATTGAACTAAGATTAATATCAGGTTTTAATATTTTAATATTATTTAATTTACACTCATTTATATAGTCCTTAGTCTTTATTTCATTACCTATTACCATTGATAATAAGTACTTCATGTAATGGTTAGTATAATGAGCCTTTAAATAAGCCATTTGATATGATATAAGAGAATAACTAACTGAGTGTGCTTTGTTAAATCCATATGCTGCAAATTTATATATATAGTCAAATGTTTTAGTAGCGACATCTTCTTTATAACCATTCTTAATAGAACCTGAAATAAACTTTTCTTTTTGTTCTTTCATTAGTTTTTCAGACTTTTTACTCATTGCTCTTCTTAAAACATCAGCTTCTCCTAAACTAAATCCAGCCATAATATTTGCAATTCTCATTATTTGTTCCTGGTATACTATTATTCCATATGTTTCTTCTAAAACTGGTTTTAAATCTTCATGTATATAATCTATCTTTTCTAATGCCTTCATTCTTTTAATATAAGTATCTATACTATCCATTGGTCCTGGTCTAAATAAAGCCAGTATTACAGATAAATCTTTAAATGACTTAATTGGAAACTTTCTAAGTACATTCTTCATACCAGAAGATTCAAATTGAAATATTCCATCTGTTTTTACATTTCTAAATATATCAAGAGTCTTTTCATCATCTAGACTAATCTTTTTAATATCAAAATTAGGTATTTCTTTAATAATATTACTAATTAATACTAAGTTATCTAATGCTAAAAAGTCCATTTTAAGTAGACCAAGAGATTCAATATATCCCATAGTAAAACCTGATACATTATTATTATCACTTTTATATACTGGGATATATCTATCTAGTTCTTTATTACTTATAATAACACCTGCAGCATGAATAGATGTTAATCTTTTTAATCCTTCTAGCTTTAATGATATCTTACATATATTAGAAAGTAATACATCTTTTTTAACAATAGAACTAATATTATTAGTCTTTAAATTATCTTCTAATGACATATTACTATCAAACATCTTAATAAAAGAATCTACCTTGTTATCCATATTAAATACTCTAGCAATATCTCTTAAAACCATCTTTGCTTTTAAAGTACCATATGTTATTATTTCACATACTCTTTTACTACCATATTTATTAGTAACATAATCAATTACTTCATCTCTTCTAGTAGCTTCAAAATCCATATCTATATCCGGCATAGTTACTCGTTCAGGATTTAAAAATCTTTCAAAATATAAATCATATTTAATTGGATCTATATCTGTTATACCAAGTGAATAACTAACAAGTGAACCAGCAGCTGATCCTCTTCCTGGACCTACTAATATACCACTCTTTTTAGCGTATTTAACATAGTCCCAAACTACTAAGAAGTAATTAGAAAATCCCATATTCTTAATAATATCTAACTCATTTTCTAATCTTTTAGCATATTTAATAGGTACTTTGTTATCAAACCTTTTAAGAAGACCTTTTTTACATAATTTTTCTAAGTACTCATTTTCATTAAAATCTTTATCATCACTAAATCTAGGTAATAAGTCCTGTTTCTCTATCTTTAAATCAATCATATTATATATTTCATCAAAGAAACTTTGTTCTTGTTTATCTATATCTACCTTATCTAATAAAACAGAATTCTCATAAACAGATACTTCATCATCAACAGTTTTACCTTCTTTTATTAATGTTAAATACTTTAAATACTCAGAATCTTCTTTATTAAAACATCTAGCTTCATTTATATATATATTCTTATATTTATAATCTATATCTTCTTTATTAGTATATCCAATATAAGTATCAGGTATATTTAACTTATCATATAGATCTATTGAACTATATGGAAGTATACAGATTAAATTAGAAGAATTACTCTTAATCATATCTACATTCTTATCATTACTAGTTATATAACATAGATTTTGATATCCTAAATAGTTCTTCGCATATAAATATACTTTCTTATTATCTAGTTCTATCTCTAAACCTATTATAGGTTTTATTCCGTTCTTAATAGCTAAATTATAAAACTCCATCACGTAGGACAAATTATCATCAACAATACCTACTCCGGTAAAACCATATTCTTTAGCTTTTGAAACTAGATCTTCTACTTTTATTAACGAGGAAAGGATGGAATAATCAGTTTTGACACATAATGGTATATACATATTATCCCTCCCTTATATAGTTAATTATACACTATATTTCTTTATTTTACTAACAAATTATAACAAATTACATTGACTAAAACAAAATAATGTGTTAAAGTTAATAAGACGTGTTTTAAAGGAGGAAGAAGTATGGCTAATAAAGTAACTAGTAAAAGAAATAACGCTGCGAAAAAAGTATCCCATTCACATATAAGAACAAATAAAGTTC
This sequence comes from Bacilli bacterium, assembly GCA_017511805.1. Classification (GTDB taxonomy): domain Bacteria; phylum Bacillota_I; class Bacilli_A; order RF39; family UBA660; genus RUG13038. The sequence continues at coordinate 85,927 of JAFWJA010000015.1, read as the reverse complement.
AAAAATTAAATTATCAAAAGACTACTATAGATGGAGTTACTATTGTAACTACAGCTAGAGAAGCAAGAACTTTTAAAAAGAACTCAAAAAAAGAAGCTTAATGCTTCTTTTTTTATTTCTTATTGTTTATTTCATTTTTAATTAAAGTAACAAAATCATCTTTTGAAACAGTTATTGTTTCTTCAGAACCATATCTTCTAAATGATATTTGTTCATTATCTTTTTCTTTGTCACCTAGTATTAGAGTAATAGGAATCTTTTTTATAACAGATTCTCTTAATCTATAACCTAGTTTTTCTTCTCTATCATCTAGTTCTGTTCTTATACCATTTTGAAGTAATAATTCTTGTACTTCTTTAGCATATCTTAGATGATATTCATTATTAACAGGTACTACATTTACTTGAACAGGAGCAAGCCATAATGGTAATATACCCTTCTTTTCTTCAAGTAAGAATGACATAAATCTTTCTGAAGAACCTAAGATTGCTCTATGAATAACAACTGGTCTTACTTTATTACCTTTTTCATCAACATAAGTTAAATCAAATCTTTCTGGTAAAGAGAAATCTAATTGACAAGTTGGAATAGTTATATCATGACCTAAAGCAGTTTTAATTTGAATATCTATCTTTGGTCCATAGAATGCTGCTTCTCCTTCTTGTTCATAGTAATCTAGTTTTAATTCATCCATTATTTCTTTTAATTGAGATTCTGCTGTTTCCCACATTTCATCATTATCTATATATTTAGCTTTATCTTTATCTCTTTTTGATAATCTAAATTTAAAGCAATCTTTTGAGAAACCAAAATCATCTATATATACATCAAATATAAGTTTAATTACGTTACCTACTTCTTCTTTTATTTGATCTGGTCTAACAAATAAATGAGCATCATTTTGACATATTTCTCTAACTCTTTCAAGACCACATACTGCTCCACTTGCTTCATATCTAAATACATTAGCTATTTCACCCATTCTAACAGGTAAATCTCTATAAGAATGTAAATCATTTTTATATATTAATGCATGATGAGGACAATTCATTGGTCTTAATACTAATTCTTCATTATCTAGTTTCATAATTGGGAACATATCTTCTTTATAATGATCCCAGTGACCACTTATTTTATACATTTCTGTTGTAGCTAAAACTGGTGAATAAACATGTTTATAGCCTTGTCTAATTTCTTTATCTTGAATATATCTTTCTAGTTCTCTTCTTATAGTTGCACCATTAGGTGTAAATAAAGGAAGACCAGCCCCTACTAATTTATGAGTAAAGAATAAATTTTGATCTTTACCTATCTTTCTATGATCTCTTTCCTTAGCTTCTTCTAATTCTTTTAAATGAGCTTCTAATTCTTCAGGTGTTGGTAAACATACACCATATATTCTTTGAAGTACTTTATTATTAGAATCACCTTTATAATATGCTCCTGAGAACTTAATTAATTTAAAGTTTTTACATTCTTTTAATGTATCAACATGTCCACCTCTACATAAATCAGTAAAATCTCCTTGTGAATATGCAGAAATAACTTCATCTTCAGGCATATTATTAATTAAATCTACTTTATATGGATCATCTTTAAACATTTCTAAAGCTTCTTCTCTAGATAGTTCATGTCTTACTATTCTTTTACCATCTTTAGCTAATTTTTTCATTTCTTTTTCGATAACAGGTATATCTTCTTCAGTAATAACTTTATCACCTAAATCAATATCGTAATAAAAACCTTCATCTATTACTGGTCCTACCCAGAATTTAGCATCTGGATATAAATGTTTTACAGCCTGCGCTAGCATATGAGCACAGCTATGGTTTAAATTGTGTAAATACTCATCTTCTTTAAAGTTTATCATATTATCTCCTCCTTATAACAAAAAAAAGAATGATACCTAGACAAGGAGTCTATAGACGGTACCATCCTTCATTTAACTTAATTAGATAACGGCTTTTAACCGGGAATTATTATTCCTCTATTGAAGTAGTAACTATTTAACTATCTATTAACTCACACCAACCGTTAACTCTCTAAAAGAATCATTAAATAATCTCGTCTTCAAATAAGATTTACACATAAATATTAACTCAAATTTTTATTATTGTCAACCTAAAATAATTTTTCAGGTTCTTTATTTTTATTCATTTTGTCAACAACAGGTCTTAGTTTTAATAACAATTTATATTTATTTTCTTCACTCATTCTTTGAAATAAACATCTTTGAATAAAGAATTGATTTATTAATGAAGTTCTATCTATTATAGGAGATGTTACTCTAGCATAACAATTATATCCTTCAAAACCTGTATAGAATTCTAAATCTTCTAAACTATAATGACCTATATCTTTATCTCCTACTAAATATATCGCAGGAACATGTCTTTTTGAAAATTCAAAAGAATATAATGTACTACATAAAACCATAAGTTTACTTACTATTAAATAAGCTAAATTCTTAATAGTAGGGCTATTTGTAAATCTAGAATTTTCTAGTAATGTATAAACTGATACTAAATTTAATACATTTTCTTTTAATGCTGGTTCTACTTCTTTAGAACCTAATATCTTAGGTATATCATCATATATTAAATTAGATCTATTAATTAATGTAGTTTTTAACATTCTATATTTAACTATTATTCCATTATTATCTAAAAAAACATATAAAGATACTGCATTTCTTTCTTTATTTCTTGTAAGTGATGCATCTTTTTTATTAACATTATTCTTTTGATTAACATCTAGACTATCTTCTTCAAAATAACCTAAAGAATATACGTCTGCGATATGAATTCCAATTAGATAACCACCACCTACTTTTTCTATTGAAAAGGCATCGTCTATCTTTTTAGTTTCATCATTATCTATTGATAAAACATAATCTTTAACAATTCTATTACCTGTTTTAGGATGTATTTGCATTGCTAATAATTTTCTATCAATTACGTCATTATCTAGAACAACAGTTTTTAAATCAAATAATGACATTAAATATTCATTATCCATAGGTATAGCTTTTATATTAACTATATGTTGATATAAGTGTAAAAAGTATTCTAACTTTTCTCTATCTCTAGTTATTTTAGCTTTTTCAACTTGTTTACAAAAATTATCATTAAAGTTTCTACCATTTCTATCTTTGCCATATAAATGACTTAAATTAGATAGTAAAAATACTAAGTCTTCTTCACTAAAATTATTATTCTTAGGATTAAGTAAATGACCTACTACTGACTCAAATAAAGTAATATTCTCTATATCTGAAACAGAATAGTTATTTTTATACGCTAATACTTGTTTTAGACCATTTATTTTATTTATAATCAGTAAGCAATTATCTTTCGATACTTGTCCATGTAGTTTATTCTTATTATATTTCTCACTTAAACAATCAGACAATTCATTTAATTGTTTGTATACTTTTTTAAGCTTACTAAAATTAGTCATATATAAGTATTGCTTTAAATATTCAAATATATTATTAATTTGATTTTCAGATAAATAATGATATTCATCTATATTAGTTAAATACTCTTTTATTTCAATTAACGGTATATTATTGTTTTTAAAGTTAACATATGACAAATTTTTAACTTCACTATAACTCATATATGCTTGATATACTTTTTTCTGCCTAGGAACTCCCTTTTTAAAAAGACTTATTATTTCATTCATATTACTTATCCCCCATAGTAATTATTTTCTCTTATTTTCACTTATCAATTTAATATCATCTGTTAGATATTCTATTCTCTCAATAATTCTCTTTGCTTTTAGTTTATCTATAGAATCTTTACTAACACTTAAATGTACTTCTAACTCTTCTATAGATAAATTTGATGTGAAAAATGTTGCCATTTTATTGTCCATTCTATATTGAAGTATAGGTCCTAATATTTCATCTCTAGACCAACTAGTCATATTCTCCGCACCTATATCATCTAGTAATAATAAATCTGCTTTTCTAGCAAAATCAAATTGCTCATCAAAATCTGTTTTAAACGAAGATTTTAATATTCTTAAGAATTCTGGATAATAAACTAAGGCTGCTGTATAACCATCTTTAACTAGTTCATTAATCATAGCACTTACTATATAACTTTTACCAGAACCAAAATTACCATTTAAATATAATCCTTTAAAAGTAGATCCCTTTTTATAATCTTTAATAAATTTAGTAATCCACTTAATTAATTCAATTCTGTTTTTATCATCAGTATATATTTCACTCATTTTAGCATTTCTAATATTTTTAGCTATTTCAAATCTATATCCATTTTTAATATATTCTAATTCTTCTAATTCTTGTTCTTTTTGTTTAGAAGCTTTATATGTAAAATTAAGTACTCCATCTACTATATAAGGTGTAAATATAAAACCAGGTAATTCATTTAATAAGCAATTCTTATCTTTTCTAGAATTATCTAATTCAGTCGCAGCTTGTTTTAATTTAGATGTATAAAGCATAAGTTCTTTATCACTTAAATCTAAACTATCTACTATTTCTTTAAAAGTACTATCTTTTTTAGCTTTATTATATTCTTCTTCTAGTAATTTATTATTAGTTTTTAAATTTTTTATTTTGGATATATCTTTCATAAGCACCTCTATTTATAATTCTTAAGTAAATCTTTCATTTCATTTTCTTCTTCAGTAGTTATTTCTTCTTTTTCTATCTTCTTATCAAACCATTCAGGTAATTCTACTTCTTTCTTTTTATAAGTGGTTTTTTCTATTTTAACTTTCTTTTTAGATTCTTTAACTGCTTGATTCATAGCTTCTTCAGCAGTTTCTATATTTAATCTTTTCCATTGACCTGCGATAGTTTCAACAAAATTCTTAGTTAGTTTATTATTATTAACTCTAAGTACATAATCAATTAATACGTTTATAACCGCAGGTTGTAGACCTAAATCTATACTTAAACCTTCTATTAATTTAAGATCTCTATCTGTTGGTTTAGCACCATTATTTTTACTTTTTAAGAAGTTATATGGGGATGTTGTTTCAAAAGTATAGATCATCTTTGCTCTATTACTATCTTTACCAATTGGACTTCTTAAGTATTCAGGTTGATTCTTATATAGTAATGATGGTAATTTACCATTATTTTGATATAAATAATAATTTCTAGCATTCTTTCTTAATGCAGTTTTATCTATCATTAATTTATCATTTAATGAACTAAGCACTACATTCTTAATCTCTTCTGTATTTAAATTATATATATAAGCTAGATTCTCTATTAATTTTTTATTCTCAGTATTAAATGTCTTTTCATTTATCGATTCTTTTGGTATAGAAGTTTGTAATAAATCAAAATCTATATTCTTCTTTAAATTAATACCTAACTTAGAAATATCTTTAATATTTTGTAATGAGTTTTCAAATACAGTAGATGGACTACTAGAAAATACATCATTAAATGATTTAGTAATATCTTCATATTCAGTTAAATTTAATTTAGGAACTTTAAAATAATTAGTTAATCTTTCATATTCTTTTTTTCCAACTGTACTATAAAGAACTACATTTAATATTGGATGAGTAAAAAATTCATTTACTGATAATGGTGAAAATAATTCATATACAAAACTATTTGAATCTTCTTTTTCTTTATAATAAGTTTTAATTAGCCCAACTGCTTCTAATTTTTCTCTTGATATATTAATATCATCTAATGATAAGTTAGTAGTAGTCATTAAATGATGATGACTCATCTCTTCTGACATAAATTCATTTTTATCTAAATCTAGACATAAAGTAAAGTATAAATTAGTACTTAAAGCACCAATTATTGGTTGATAAAGTGTATTGATTATTCTTCTATCATTTTCGCTTATTATAGTCTTATTAACAACTATATATGTATCTGCAGGTAAAATACTAATCACTTTATCACCTTCTTTATTTAATTATAAAATAATTATTATGTATTTTCAACAAAAGAAAAAGAAAAAAGCTAAAAGGTTTTTTATTTTTTTCCATATCTCATATTGAATTTATCAATTTGAGATAACCTTCTAGTTTTTTTCTTTGTTACTTCTTCTTCATCACACAAATCATAATTATTTTCTGTAATCGCAGGATACATAGTAATAATATTTCTAGTTCCTGGAACTGTTACTACATTTAATTGATTAATAATTCTATCTTCAAAATAACCTATATTCTCATATTTAATTGTATAATAATCAAATACTTGGTTACATTTTGGACTCATTGTACCTAATAATTCCACTACTTCATCAATTAATTTATCTAAATCTACATCAGGATAAAAATTAGGATATTCTTTAGAACTAATATGATTATGAATTAAATGTGTTATAGTTTCTTCTTTACTATAATGTACAATTTGCCTTTCAGAATATCTAAAATCCTTTTCATCCATTGGTATATTAAGTTTTTTACAATTTAATATTTTTAATCTTTTAGCTTCATTTAAATATATATATTTTCTTGGATCTATTATTAAAGATTCTAACTTACTAACTAGTTCTAATGACTTTTCATATTTACCTAATCTATATTTTACTAAAGACGCTTTAATAAGCAGATCATAATCAGAATTCATATCTTCTATTTCTTCTTCTAACAATTTATCTACTAATACTTCTGATTCTTCTACTTTACCAATCGCAAGTAAATAATTAATTTTATAAACTCTATCTGCTTTTGTACTAGGTTCTTCATTATATATTTCTTCTGCTTTAGCTATATTATTTATTTTTAAATATGTATCCATTTTTAATTTATTAATAAATGCCGCTCTTTCAGGTTTAATATTAGACATAGCTAATACTTCTTCACACAAATTAATTGCGCTAACAAAATCACCTATAAAAGTCTTAATTCTAACCATATCAATAATCGCAAGTATATACTCTTCTCTGGTTTTAAAAGAAGTTGTTTGTTCTAATTCTTTAAGTGCTAAATCATATTGACCAATTTTATAGTATAAATGCCCTTTTATATAATGTTTTTGATGTTCTATAATCTTTTCATCTAATGCTTCTAAAACTTCATAATCATATTTATTTTCATGAGGTCTTTCTATTTCTTCTAAAGCTTTATAAACCATATTATTAAATGAATATACTTTTGCTCTTTCATTATTCAACAATTGATTATTAAATCCGGGTATTTCTAACATTGCAATGGCATTTTCTACTTGTGATAATTCGCAATAAATAGCCGCTAAATCTTTTCTAGCAATCAATTCTAGATTATCAGATTCACTTATTCCTTGTTTATAATATTCAATTGCTTCATCTATTTTTCCATCAGTCTTTAAAGCTTTAGCATAAGTAAAAGTCGCAAATAACTTCTCTCTTTTACTTAAAATACATGTATCTAATATTTCACCCAATTCTTTTAACAATCTATCATTTTGTTTAGTTTTACCATATAATCTAGTTCTATATATTTTCATATAATTATCACTAGGATAATCTTCTAAATAAGAATCTAATAAAGTAAGACACTTATCATAATTTCTATTTCTATCAGTATACTTAATTTCATTGATTCTTTCTACTCTATCACTTGGTACTACTTTGCTATGTTGAAATTGTCTTCTATATCCTTTTGCTCTTCGCATTTTATCCCCTCTTTTATGATGTATATTATAACAAATAAATACTAATTGTCAAAAAAAATACCTAAAAGGTATTTATTTTGCATTATTCATTGCTTTCATCATTTGATTAATTTGTTTTTGAGTTGGTGTTCTACCCATTTGACTCATCATAATCTTAATCATTTGTTCATTAATTGGTGGATTTTTCTTTAAATATTTTTTCATAACTAGTCTAGATACAAAGAATCCAATAACTGCACCTATAACTAAACCTATTGCAATTAGTAATATTTCATGTCCTAATGACATTGTCATATTTCATTCCTCCTTAATAATTATATTATAATAAAAAATATATATTTATACAAGCAGTTTTGTTTCTAATTCAGATAAATAAAAATAATCAACAGAATCAAAATCTATACATATCATATTATCTGATATTGGAATTAGATCTTTTAAAAAAATTGGAATATTATTTGTAGTCTCTATTTTTATATAGGAATTATTAATTATTAAAGTACTAATTTCAAATTCAGTATCTATTATATGTTTTCTATTTTTCTTTTTATAATATAAATCATTCATATGTATCTTTAATAGATATCTATCTATCTTTTCTTTATCTAATAAAACAACTACTTTACTATATATCTTTTTAGCTAATTTGAAGTTTGATTTATCAAACTTATTAATATTATTTAATATCTTATATATAGCAGTTTTATTCCCTTTATTTAATATAGTATTTATTCTAAAAATATAATATGTTCTCATATAATCACCATTATTAGTATAATGATAATTATTTAAATAAAATGTCAAAAAAAGAGTTTATAGTAAACTCTTTATTTTTTCTATTATAGTATCTGTATCTAAACCACAATATTTTAATACATCATCTTTTGATGCGCTTACACCAAATCTATCTATTGTGAATAAATGATCTGAACTAGGAACAAATTTTTCCCAACCAAAACTAGATCCATATTCAATTACAAATATTGGAGCTCCTTCTGGGAATAATTCTCTTTTATATTGTAATGGTTGAACATCAAATAATTCCATACAAGGCATACTGATTATTCTAACATCTATACCTTCATGTAATAATTTAACTTGAACTGATTTTGCTACTTGAACTTCAGCTCCTGTTGCTATTATAACTGCATTTACTACAGCTTGTTCTCTACCTGCTATATAAGCACCTTTTACTACTTCAGTAACACTTGTACCTTGTTCTGCTTTTATTTCTGTTTTTGGTAAAGAAATAACTGAAGGAATCTTATTATTAACTATTACATTCCATGTTCCTTGTACTTCTTTAACATCAGCAGGTCTAAATACATATAAATTAGGAACTGATCTTAAAGACGCTAATTGTTCTATTGGTTGATGAGTTGGTCCTTCACTACCAATAGTAATTGAATCATGTGTAAATATATATGTAACTGGTAAATTCATTAAAGCAGCCATTCTAATTGATGGTTTTAAATAATCTGAGAAGGCCATATAAGTAGATCCAAATGGTCTAAAACCAGATATTGCTAAACCATTTAAACATGCTCCCATCAAGTGTTCTCTAACACCAAATGATATATTCTTACCAGATAAATTTGTTGGTGATATTTCACCTTGATTTTCTAATTGAACTCTTGTAGATCTAGTTAAATCTGCACTACCTCCAATCATGTTATACATATTTGAGGCAACTATATTCATAATTCTATTATTACTATCTCTTAATAATTCTTTATTTTCAAAATCTATTTGTAAATCTAACTTAGATAAATCAAATTCAAAATTATTATAATTAATATTTTCTATCTCTTTAATTTTATTTGGTTCTAATATTTTAACATATTCACTAAATAGTGCTTTCCAATCATCATATACCTTTATTCCTCTATTAACAACTTGTTCTCTAATATAAGAAGCAGGTTCTTTAAGAACTGTAAAAGGTATAGATCCTGCACCTATTTTTTCTTTATACTCATTTAATACTTCTTTAGCTAATGGTTTATTATGCAAAGAACTATCTCCTTGATTAGATAAACCATCACCTAATATAGTTTTAATCTTAATAATAGAAGGTTTATTAACTACACTTTTAGCTTTTTTTATTGCTCTATCTATTTCACCTACAGAATTACCATTTTTAACTAAATGTGTATCCCATCCCATTGAATCAAATCTACCTAATACATCTTCTGTAAATGTTTTAGAAAGATTTCCATCTACAGATATATCATTTGAATCATATAATACTATTAATTTACCTAACCCATATGTACCTGCAAAAGAAGCTGCTTCTGAAGATATACCTTCCATTAAATCTCCATCTCCAACAAGTACATAAGTATAATAATCAAATAATTTACCTAATTTATTTTTATCAAACATTCCTTTTGATTTATAGTTATATCTATTTTCATATATTTTTTCTGCTAAAGCTATACCAACAGCAGTTGCTAAACCTTCACCAGAATATCCAGTAGTTAAATCTACTCCAGGTGTTATGCCAAATGTAGGGTGTCCTGGTGTTTTACTATCATATTTTCTGTATCCCTTAAGATCATCAAGCATTAATGAATATCCACATAAGAACATAGTTGCATATAACAATTCAGATCCATGACCAGCAGACATGATAAATCTATCTCTATTAATCCAATCTGTAACAGCAGGATTAACTTTTAAATTTTTAGCAAACAAAGTATATAAAATAGGCGCAGAACTCATAGTAATACCTGGATGACCTGCACCTGCATTTTGCATTATATCTAAAGCTAAATTTCTAATAACGTTAATTGCTTTTTGATCCATCTATCTTCACACCCTTATTATTCATTATAATTATATCAAATAATAATTAATAAATAAAGGAAAAATTAAAAAAAACTGTTAAAACAGTCTAATTATTACAAACAACTACACCTTCATCATTACAAACCAGTTTTGAATTGTGTTCGTCAATATCACTAACTCTCCAAACTAATGTAAATACACACATAATACCAACAATATAAATAGTAACAATCTTAAATAATTTTTTCATTTTCCTTCACCTCTTAACTACATAATACTACGTACACTTGTTCGTGTCAATATTATTTCGAACAATTGTTTGACATTTTACAATTAATGTGTTATTATGTATATAGATAGGAGGAAATATATGGATAAATTAACTGTAAAACAAGAAAATGTTTTAGATTTTCTTAAGAAAAGTATAGCCAATAATGGATATCCACCAACTGTTAGAGAAGTATGTAAAGCAATGGGTTTACGCTCACCCGCAACTGTACAAGCTCATTTAGATGCACTAGAAGAAAAAGGATATATAAAAAAGGGAGATTCAAAAAATAGAACAATAGAAATTTTAGTTGATAATGAATATAAAGAAAAAGAAATAGTTGATGTTCCCCTACTTGGTAAAGTTACAGCTGGTTCACCTATAGAAGCAATTGAAATGCCAGATGAATATTATTCTTTACCAGCATATCTTATTCCACCAAAAAAAGAAGTATTTACATTAAGAGTACAAGGTACATCAATGATAAATGCTGGTATTCATGATGGAGATATAGTTATAGTACAAAAAGAATCAACTGCAAGAAACGGTGAAATAGTAGTTGCTATGACTGAAGATAATGAAGTAACACTTAAAACATTTTATAAAGAAGATGGATATTTTAGATTACAACCTGAAAATGATACAATGCAACCAATTATTTTAGATAAAGTATATATTATTGGTAAAGCAATTGGATTATATAGAAAAATTTAAAAGGAACTAGTTATTAGTTCCTTTAATCTATATAAACGCAATATATTACGTACAATAGTAGTATATGCATATCAACAAAAAATATGTGTATTTAAACACATATTTTTTTAGTATTATTGATTAATTGGTTGTCCAGTTTGTGAATCATATGAAACAGCAGCAACTGGTGCTTTACGCTCGTTACTAACTAAGTTTCCTATTATTGTAATTATTAATAAAACAATTGAAACAATAAATCCTAACCAGAAACCGATTTGAGTATATTGCATGTAATCATGTTTACTAAATTCAAACATTAAACCAATATGATATGTTACATAATATCCTAATGTAAAATATACAAATTTAGTATCCTTTTTAACTCCACAAATTTGTAGAACAAAGAATAATACTGCTATTATTAATTCAACAAGAACAATAATATCTATGAATGTATATTCTCTTTCAGACCAATATTCCCAGAAACTAAATGAACTGTTACTATCACCTAAAAATGGTAAAAACATGTTCCCAATTAGGAATAAAGCTAAAACTAATCCAATAATACTAAATACTTTTCTTGTAGTCATCCAAGTACACCTCTCTTTCTATTATAAATATACCATATTTTTTACAATTAGAAAAGCATATTTTTTAGATAATTATTAACCAATTGTTCTTTTGTTAATTTATACTTTTTTGTTTTATTATTGACTGAATCGCATATTTCAACATATTCAATAGATAAATCATCATATATAATCCATTTTTTTCTTTAAACGAACCTTTTACATTACTACTTTCAACTTTTAAAACAATAATTTTCATATAATCACCTCTATTATAATTGCTTCATACTAATTCATATTCTCTAGCAATTATTCTATTATCAGAGCAATATTTAATTACATACTCATTATCTTGTTTACATATTATAATTCCTACAGTATCATTTTCTTCGATAGTTTTTATATTTTTATCTATATAATTCATATATGCCATAATTTGACCTGTATGTTCTTTCTTTAATTCTGTTACCTTTAATTCAACTACTACATAGCATTTATATTTAATGTTATAAAGAAGTAAATCTATATAATTATATCTATCATCAATCTTTATTTTATATTCGTTTTTTATAAATGTAAAACCAGTCCCTAATTCTTCTAAAAACAATGGTATATCTTCAAGTATTAGTCGTTGTAATGTTTTTTCTGATATATTTTCGTAATTATTTCTATTTTTAATTATTATTGGATTAGGAATTAAATCATTTGGATTAAGAATTTCATTTTTGTTTAATTTGTTTCTTGATTCAATAGGTATTCTTTTATATTCATTACTTTTTATTTTTTCTTGTAATTGTCTTTGAGTTAAATTACTATTTTTAGATATATTTATATAATATATTATTTCATCATAATCACTTATCGATAATAAAAGTAAATAATGTGACCAAGTTAATTGTGTCAACATTGTTGTCACTTTCTTATTACTAAATACATTATATAATTTCTTCATTCTAAATAAAGTTCTTCTATTATACTTTTTTACCAACTTCAATAACTAATTTTTTGGAGTATTCATCTATTATATTATCTCTATACTTGCCACCAGCTTCGTTTAATAATTTACCTATTTCAAAATATGTTATAACTTTATGTCTTTCTTTTGAATAATCCTTTACTTTTGAATAAACTTCATTATCTATGAGTTTGTTTTTTATCTCATTATAATAATTCATTCTTTCTCCTTTCTATTGACTACATGTCTCAATTTTTAATTTATCATTCTTAATTTTGAACATAATACTGCCATCTTGATCTGTTCTATATATTTTTGATTCCTTTAAATTATTTAAAACCTCTCTATTTGGATGTCCATATTTATTATTCTTACCTACACTTATAACTGAGTATTTTGGTTTTATTATATTAATAAAAGATTTACTACTACTTGTTTTAGAACCATGATGTCCTACTTTTAATACATCTATATCTGATATATCATACTTTTTCAATATATCTTTTTCTTTACCTATTCCAGCATCTCCCATAAAAAGAAATCTATAATTATTTAACTCAGTATAAATAACATTTGAGTTATCATTTTCATTATCATATTCTCTTGTTTGAAGAAACATAAACTTGTTATTATCTATATTTAGTTCTTTTATACATGTATTGTAATTATCTATTTTATTAATTAGTTCCTTTTCTAAATCATTTATTTCACCACAATTAAAAATTACATTATCTACTTTAAAACTAGAAACTAAATTTAATGTTTCTCCCATGTGATCGTAGTCTCCATGTGTTAGAATTAAGTAATCTATTTTTTTTACTCCAATTGATTTAAAAAAACTAATACTATTTTTTATTAGACTATATTCATTTCTTCTTTGTTGCCATTTCTCTTTTTCATATGTAGTTTTACCTCCTGTATCAATTAAAATATTTTTATTATTAATTCTAATTAAAGTACTATCACCTTGCCCTACATCAATAAAATAAATAATAGGATTAAATACATAGTAATTGTAAAAATAAAAAAGAGTAATTAGAATTAATATTAAGTTTCTAGTTTTATAATTTAGTAAAATTATGTAATAAAGTACTATTAAAAATATAGGTAATTTAGAAAAAGAAAAAGTAAGAAAACTGATGTTATTACATAGACTTACAATATTATTAAAAATACTTGTTATAAAAAATAAAACATTATCTAAAAATGGAAATATAAAAGTTAGAATTGATAACGGAAATATTATAAAAGATACGATTGGTATAAATATAATATTCATAATAATAGATAAAATATTAATACTAAAATTAGTGTTAATTACTATTGGTAAAGATGCTATAAAAGTAATAATACCTAGTTTTAAACTTTTAATAAAATAATTCTTATTAGATAAACAATCATTAAAATAATAAATAAAAAATGTTATGACATAGGTATATATAAAACCAATATTATATAAATATAATGGTTCTATCAATAATAAAATAATAGAACTTATTTTTAATAAGGATAATTTATCTAGATTAAACTTCTTATTAAAAATAGATAATAAAAACATAACAAAAGATCTAAATACAGATACCTGAAATTCAATTATAAATAAATAGAATAATAAAAATAGAATAACAATATATTTATTTAATTTAGCTTTCTTTAATAAACTAATTATTAGTGATATATGCATACCTGATAAAGATAATAAATGAACAATACCAAGATTAATATAATTATCATAGTCTTCTTTATCTATATAGCTTTTATTACCTAGTACAAAAGTATTAATATAATCTTTTGATTTATTAATAGAATTAACTCTTGATATTATAGAATTCTTTATATTAAAAAGAATATCATTATTCTTTTTAATCAATTCTATTTTATTAGAATTAAATACATAGAATATTCTTTTAGTATATAGATAATTTTTATAGTTAAACATGTTAAATAAAGTATTATTAGTAGGTACTCTCATACTACCTATTACTTTAATATAATCATTTAGTTCTAAGTCAAAACTATTCTTTTCTTCTTCAGTCTTAAAATAGTAATTTATTACTATTTTTTCACTAGATTTAATTATCATAGATAATTTATCACCATCTATATTAATCTTTCTTATATACCCTTTTATTTCAGTCTCATTACCATTAAATTTAGAAATATAAGTTTTATTAATAAAGTAACAAAAAATAATAACAATAATTAAAACTATATTAAGTAGTAATGTTATTCTTAATTTTATCAAATGCTGAATCTCCTATACCAGATACATTTTTAATATCCTCTATAGTTTCAAATGGAGTTTCTTCTCTATACTCAATTATCTTTTTAGCTTTACTTTCACCTATTCCTGGTAAAGTAGTTAGCTCTTCAATAGATGCTGTATTAATATTAATAAGACCAGCTTGTTTATCATTATCTGATATACATGCATCATTTGATGTATCTGGACATATTATCTTATTCTCTATTTCTTTAACAATAGTTTTAGATGGAATAATTTTATCTTTATAAGTATTTATTTCATCCTTAGTATAAACAATTATAAACATACCATCTTTTAATTCTTTAGATAGATTAATAATACTAGTATCAGCATCCTCTCTTAAATCACCCGCTAATATAATAGCATCTATTACTCTAGAACCAGTATCTAATTCATATACACCAGGATTATTAACAGCTCCTTTTATATCTACAAATACTGTATCACCACTATCTTCTTTAGCAGATACTCCCATACATATTACAAGCATTACTAATAAAACACCTATGATCTTTATTTTTTTATACATAATAAAAACACCTCCTACTATTATATTCTCCGTAGAAAGTGTTTTATCCTCTATTATCTAATACTTTTTTTTGCATATAGTTATAGTTTTCAATTGATATTCTTTGAACAATAGATAAAGCTATCGCTAAAGATAATGCAAATGATCCACCATAACTTAAGAATGGTAATGGTACTCCTGTTAAAGGAAGTAATCCAAGAACACCAACTAAATTAATTATTACATGTAGTCCTATATAAATTGCTACTCCATAACATATGAGTGCATTACATATATTAACACTCTTCCTTGCTACTAGGAGGACTCTATATATAATTAACATAAATATTAATATTACTAATATACCAATTATAAGTCCAAATTCTTCTACTATAATTGGAAATATAAAGTCAGTAAATGCTTCTGGTAAGTATAGATTCTTTTGATTACTATTACCAGGTGAAATACTTAATAGTTTACCATTATTAATTGCTATATAACCATTACATACTTGATAACCTGTATTTTCTTGATACCTAGTACATGGTTTTAAGAAATTAAATCTACTTTGTTGTACAGATGAAAATAAGCTTTTACCACTTATTAATAAACCTAGTACAACTATAACAACAAATAATGCTCCATAAGCAGTTGTTTTAACTTTAATCTCTTTTTTAACTGGTGAAGCATAAAATAATAACATTGTTATTAAAAATATAATTAAACCAGTTCCACCATCAGGTTGTAAGAATGTTAAAAATGTAAATATCGCTCCTACTCCAACCGGTATTAAAGCAGCTAAGTAATTATTCAAATATCTTAAATTAGATCTATAATAAAAACCTGCGAATAATATTATTCCTACTTTAGCAAATTCACTTGGTTGTAGTCCTAACGGTCCAATATATAACCAACTTTTAGCACCTGATGTTTCTACACCACTAACAACTAAGTACAGTAGCAAAATAATTATTACTATACACATAATTGGCATAAACTTTTTATATCTTTTTAACGGGGTCAGTATTATCAAAACTGATATAACAAGACTCGCAATTAATATACCTAATTGTTTTGTAAAGTATTTAGTATTAGTACCATATTCTAAAAAAGATTTCATAGACGAAGCATCAAAAATCATAAATAGACCAAATATAAACATTATAAAAGCTAAAACTAATAAAACTTTATCCATTTTATTTATTAATCTTGTCATATAATCCTCTACCTTTACATAATAATGATACCACAAATCTATATTTTAAACTATACTTGGGTTAATGAAATAACACTTTATTTACAAGATGAGTATTATATAGTATAAAAAGGAGGTATATTTATGTATTACTATGGTTATTCTGGAGGATATGGATATAATAATCCTTGTTATCAATCTTATCCAGTTTATCCTACTTATGGTTATGGTAATTCAGGTAGTTCTATTATTTTAGTATTATTTATATTATTAGTTATAGTTATAGGTTCTAGATTTTTCGGTAATTAATTTTGACTTTTTTTAAAAGTATGATAGAATATATTTGGTTTTGGGGTGAGTAGTATGATAAGAACTAAGGATATTGTCGATGAATTCGATAAAAGAATTAGAATGACTAGTAAAGAAGTTACATTTCCATTAGATACTAAAACAAAGAAAACTATCAATGATTCATTAGAAATGCTTAGACTTAGTCAAATTGATGAAGAAGCTAAGAAATATGATTTAAGACCAGGTATGGGTTTATCTGCTATTCAACTTGGAATAGCAAAGAGATGGTTTGTTATTTGTTATGAAGTAGAAGAAGGAAAATTTGAAAACTATGTTGTTATTAATCCAAAAATAATAAGTCAATCTGAAGAAATGATATATGTTGAAGAGGGAGAAGGATGTCTAAGTATAAATAGACCTATAGACGGAATTGTCCCAAGAGCAGCTAGAATAAGAGTTGAATATTATGATATGGATGGCAACAAACAAACTATGAGATTTAGAGAAGAACTAGCAATAGTATTTCAACATGAATTAGATCACTTAAATGGAATATTATTCTATGATCATATTGATAAAAAGAATCCATTTAAAAATGCTGATAAATATAGAGCAATATAAAAACCAATCATTGATTGGTTTTTTTATATTCTTTTTACAAAAAATGCTCTATAACTACCATTCACATTTTCTGCACTAAAACTAACAGTATCTCCATCATTTAACTCATTAAATTCTTTTGTATCATTCTTTGTAAATAAATATTTAATATTATCAGATAAAACATAACCTACTCCATGTTCCTTTTCTAAATTATATATCTTACCTATTTTATATTCTGGCATTTGGTTTCTCCTTAATCATATTCTTTTCAATTATTTGTTCAACAATTAATCTATATTTATTAAATTCTTCTATTGCTCTTGGATCTATATCTATAACTTCAGTATGCATAGTAAAATCACGAGTTATGTATATATACCAATCATCATTTGCTATACAATAAATAATATCATCAGAAAGATCTAATATATCTACTTTATCTTCTAATTTTTTTCCATTTATTAATTGTTTTATAACATGTACTTTATTTATTAATTTAGGGGCATCTTCAAAATCATTAATTATTATTTTAGGTTTAGAACGTTGTGTTTTATACTTAGGAGGATGAATATAATGTTCTATTTTTTTATGACCCATTTCTGCTGATGTAGCTAATAATCTAGCAGGTATAGATGGAGCATAATCAGTATATACTTTTTCAAATCCTTCGCTTACATCAAGTTTTGTTAATGAAACAGTTGGTATTTGCTTTTTGTTTGCTTTTTGCATTATTTGTTCGCCTGTTATAAATACATTTTCTATAGGGTCTTCACTATCTTTTGTCATTTCAATCAATTGTTTAGCAATAATTTGTACTGCTTCGATTATATCTTCATCAGAATAATATGAATCTAAACTTTCTCTTAATTCGTTTAAGAATATAGAATTACCATTTCTAAATCCTGTTACTCTTGATATATATTTATGAGTTTTTGGGTCTTCAAATCTAATATGAAAACCATGTGGACTATCAATCGCAAATCTATATAATGCATTAGCTATACCCCCTATTCTCATACAAGCATCTGTTCTTTCACCATGCGTAAGATTACATGGATTAGTAGTATTACCTACTATTACCTCAATACTCTTTTTTGAAGAAAGTGGAACTACTTTATCACAAGATGGTATTGCTAATTCAGTTTTTTTATAACTTTTAATGATATCATCTACTGCTATATCAAATCTAACACTTGATTCTAATCCTGAAGATAAAGAACCTGGATCCGCTTTTATTAATCTAGCATCTACATCACCAAAAATAATATTATACATATTTGAACTAGCTGTGAATGAATTAGCTTGATTTAGTATTTCAAAATAATCAAAGAATTTAATAATTTCAGGTGTACTATCTAGTGGATTTGTAGCAGATTTAGATTCTTCCATTATTTTATAATAATAGTTTATAAAATCAGCTATTGTAGTAGGACTAATTACTAATCCTAAATTTGATGATGTTATATAATTAAATATTCTATTATCAAATAAATGAATCTTCTTTACTTTCATTATTTCCAAAAGTGAATTATATAATTTATCATCCGCTAAAACACCATTTAATAATAAATCTATATCTAAATTTTGTAGTATTAAAAATATATCTACATCCTTACTGCCTTTAAATTTTCTTTCTATTTTTCTTTCAATATCTAATTTTTGTGTAATTTTTTTAGTATCTACCTTACCTGATTTTATTTCTTCTCTTATTACATCAAAACTTATTTTTGTAAACGTTTTAATATATTGTATTTCAGAATTTTCTAAAGACGAAAAATCACTATTTTTATAACATTTTAATAATTTTTCAATTAATTCTATACTTAATCCTTCAGCAGTTAATCTTTCTTTTATTTTTTCTTCTATACTTTTTGTAGGATTAGCTAAATAATACTTTTCTAATTCATTATTAGCTTTTCTTTCATTTAAATCATATGATAAATGCATTTCATCATACATAGAATAACCAATAGGCAATTTTTCTCTTATTGTATTTATCATAATTCTAACTAATAATTCAACTATAGAATTATATTTAGGATCATTACTATCAAAATTTTGTAATAATTCTTCAACACTTTTTATATTGTATTTTTTTAATACTCCTTGGAGTATTTCATTTGAATAATTAGATATAAATTCTTTATATATACCCATATGATATTTTACTACTTCTGGCATCTTAAGCTTGTTTTCTTTCATATAATAACTATTATTAAAATAGAATTTTCTCTCATACATTACTGCTATATTACTTATATATCTAAGCATTTCTAGATTACTTTCATTAGGATTATCAATTAAATACTCTACAAAATTCATTATATTCATTTCAGGATTTATTCCATCTATTAGTTTTTTATCAATTTTCGCATCTTCGCAATTTTTAATTAATACCAGTAATTTTTCTTTCAATTTTAATAAATCTGCTATTTCAATTCTCATTATTAATTGATATTTATAATAATCTATATTTTTCTTATCATTATTATTAATTGCCATTTTTAAACTAGCAAATATTTCTTGCACTTTTTTATTTTCTTCTTCTTTACCAAAACTATGTTCTTTTAATGATTCATATAGATTTTTAGCGTCAGTTAATAAAAACTCTCCTTTTGGAAATAAATCTGCTATTTTCTTTATAGTTTCAATATCTAAACTAAGAATTCTTTTAATATTTTCTTCTTCTAAATGACAAATTATTAGTGGACCAAATTGTTTTTCTAGATAGTCCATCTTTTCAATATCAATATGATAGTTATTACTTAAAATATGTTTTATACTTTCATAATAATCATCTGTTACAATATTATTAATAATTCGAGTATTAGATACTTTTTTCATAAACGCAGAAAAGAATGTAGGATCATCTAATATAGGAGTATAAAAATTTAATTCTTCTATTTTTTTTATTCTATAATGATTAAATAATAAATAATACATATATGGATCATGTTTTTCTTTTAAGATACTATTTATCTCTTCATCCATGTACATAGATAAATCTTTAATTCTATAGACTGCATAAGAAAGTCTTTTATAATTTTTAGTTTCTATAAATGCTTTTATTATGTTTTTATCATATTCTAATCCATAAATATCCATATCAAGTTGTTTTTCTATTAATTTACTGCATAATTCTTTTTTTTCTTTATCACTATCATCAAACGAAAGCATATTGTAATTAATTTTATAAATTTTACAATTATTAATAATGTAATCGAATATTTCTTTATCTATTTTTTCAAGATCGCATAAAGTATATAATTTAGTAACCTTATTATTACCTTTTGCTAAAGCCTCTTTTATTTTAGCAATATTTTCTTCTGTTAATTCCTGATCTTCTAAAAATAAATATAAACCATATCCATTTTCAATTACTTTGTCAATATAAGTATCATCTACAAAACTAAAAGAAAAGAAATATCTAGAGAAATTATCATTATTAGAATCTTTAACACTTTCTAAATACTCAAAAAAATTATCACTAGTTACATGAGGCCTATCTCCTTGATTATAAATATGGTAATGAGAAATGGTATAAATACCTAATTCACTCATTAAAGTTGTTAAATTTCCTTTTAATGGATTAGTTAATTGATTAATATCATAATCTTGAATACCAACATATTTTAATAAATCATAATTCTTAGAATTAATTATAAAATTAATTAAATCCTCATCAAACGCAACAGTTCTTACTTCACCTACTTCTTTGAATAAATCACTAAGTGAATCTAGAATTCTATTATATGTCTCTTCTTCTAACCCAAAATCATTTGAATAATCATATAAATACTTCATATGAAATCTATGACTAATAATATCTTTTTTTACTAATTCTAAAACAATAGATAATATTTCTTCTTGTGATTTTCTATTAAATCTTTTTGCCAATTCTTTTTCTAATTCACTACCTAAAGAAAAATCAATATTATAGTCTATTCTTTTTTCAATAAAAGCATCTACAAATGTATTAAATAATTCTTTGTTATTTGTAATATAAAATGCTTCTTCTTTAGTAATCTCATTTGTTAAATAGTATCCTTCTTCAAATCTTTGTTTTATTAGTTCTATCATATACTTCACCTATCTTCATTATATCAAAAAAACCAATAATTAATTGGTTTTTTTATTCTAATTTACAACTATTATCTATTTTGTTTTTTTCTTTTAAATAATTAACTGAATCTTTACTAACTATTTCATTTTTTAAGAATATTTGTAATGATTTACAATTAAATTCCTCTGTGCCTATTTTTTCATCTTTATCTAGTAATGTAGTTACTTCTTCTACACTCTTATTTACTCCATTACTTAAATGAGAAATAAGAATAGTATTATTTAATATTTTATCTTTTAGAGTAGAATCTTTTACCATTTTAGTTGAACTTATTGAGAAGAATGGCATATTGATTATAAATAATACATTATAAACAATTATTAACATTTCTACTATACCTATTATTCCACCTATTATTTTTGATGGTAAAGCAAGAATAACTGTCGCTCTTACAAATCTTTCTACTAAACCGCTTACTTTTAATACTATACCAAGTATTAATGCAAATATAGAAACTAGTATAAAGAACGATATTACTTCATATAGTAATACATTTAACATTGAATAATTCTTTAATATACCAAATGAAAAAAATGGACAATGCTTATAAAGAACGATTGATAAAGAATTTTTAAACACAAATGCTAATGTAACTACAAGAAACATACCTGCAGTCATAACACCTTGTTTAATTGCGCCTCTTCTAAAACCTGCTAGAAAACCTAGTGCTAAAAGTATAATTATAATAATATCAACTATTGTCATATTACCCTCCTATTAATTAAATTATATTATATTTTTTTTAAAAAAGAAAGATTATATGATAAAATATTTATAGGTGATTATTATGACTATTTCGTTTAAAGTTAGTGATGCGACTAAAGAAAAAATGATTGAACACTTTCAAGATTTAAAAAGAGATAAAACTCCTCAATATGCTATATTTCAAGCTGATGAGGAAGATACAGTTGTTACTCTATATGAATCAGGTAAAGTTGTATTTCAAGGAGTATCAGCTGATATAGATGCAGAGTTTTGGAAAGAAACTGAAAAAATATTAACTGGTTCATTCCCAGAAGAAAAAGAAAAGAAAAAAAAGGAAGAACCTGAAGATAATACAGATTACTATTTCATTAGTTCAATTGGTTCTGATGAAGTTGGTACTGGTGATTACTTTGGACCTATTATAGTAACTGCGTCTTTTGTTAGTAAAAGTGATATTACTTTCTTAGAAGAATTAGGTGTTAGAGATTCAAAGAAAGTAACTGATGATAAAATTATGAAGATTGCTCCTACTCTAATAGAAAAAATTCCTCACTCAACATTTATTTTAGGCAATGAAGAATATAATAACTGGCAAGCTAAAGGGTATAATATGAATAAGATTAAATCTATACTTCATAATAGAGCAATACTAGGTTTATTAAAACAAGGTAACTTTTCATATGATATGGTTGTAATGGATCAATTTACTCCAGCTAGAAACTATTTTGGTTATTTAAAAGATGTTGGAGAGAATGTATTTAGAAAAATAACATTTACTACTAAAGCTGAAGATAAATGTTTATCAGTAGGTTGTTCATCAATAATAAGTAGATATAAGTTTATTAACGAAATGGATAAACTTGGTAAAAAATATAATACAGTTTTACCACTTGGTGCTAGTACTGTAGTTGATGATGAAGGTAAAAAATTAGTAAATAAATATGGTAAAGATGTATTAAATAAAATAGCTAAAGTTAATTTTAAGAACACAGAAAAAATCCTTAATAATTAAGGATTTTTTTATTTAAAGAATGCCATATATATCATAAATCCAGTTAAGACTAAAGTCATTATTAAACCTGTTATTCTACTAGATTTATCATCTCTACCTGCTCCTAACATAAATGATACTGATGCTCCTCCAAGAAGTCCACCAATATGTGCTGCTGCACTTATACCAGGCATTGTAAAACTTATAATTAAGTTTACTATAACAACTGGTAATATTTGATTTAATAATCTATTTCCTAGATAACCTTTAAAGTTATATCCAAAATATAATAATGATCCAAGTAAACCAAATATAGCTCCTGATGCTCCTGCTGTTATTGTATTAGGGCCTTGGAATACTAATGCAAATAATGATCCCATTATAGCACTAAATAAATATATACATATATATTTACCTTTACCAAATAAATGCTCTATATTAGGTCCTAAAACAAATAACGAATACATATTAAATACTAAGTGCATTATTCCAATATGTAAAAATGCATTAGTAATTAATCTATAATACTCTCCAGAATGTACAAGTGAAGGTACTATTGCTCCAAAATTAATTAAGGTTTCATTATCTTCACTACCTTTTCCAAATATATACATTAAAACAAATACTATTATATTAATTGCTATCAATATATAAGTAACTATTGGTTTACTAGGTTTAAACATATCATTATACCTCACATTCTCTTCAATATTCTTTTTACCAATATCTGTTGCTATTTTACCTAGAAGGCTAAAACCTTCTTCATCAAATCTCATACTATCTTCTATATCTTTATAATATTTTTTAATTAATTCATTGTTATAAAGTTCTTCTTCTGAAGAAGCAACTACATATTTATACTTTTTATTATCTTCTATATCTGCACTAAAATTATCACCTATTTTAGTATATATAGTTAATACATCTACAAAAGGATTAAATGTTTTCTTTTTAATTTGACTTATAATATTTTTCATTTTATAAACATCAAATTCAAATTGTTCTTCATTATATATACTTTTAGTAATTATTCTAACTATCCTAAATTCTTCTTTAGGATTTTCTAACCAAACTTCATTATCTATACCTTTAATAATAATTGGTGAATAATTCTTCTTTGTCATAAAATAATGAATCAATTTCATAACAAATAAGTCTTTTTGATTAGGTTCCATTTAATCACCTCTATTCATTTTTATACATATCTAATATTTTATCAAATTCTTTATCTGGTTCGCAAGTAAATGTTAATCTTTCTTTAGTAGTAGGATGAGTAAATGATATAGTTCTAGCATGTAACATTTGTCCATAATTATCTATATTCTTACCTCTACTATAGGTTGGATCATTTATTATAGGATGACCTATATACTTCATATGAACTCTTATTTGATGAGTTCTACCTGTTTCAAGTTTACATTCAATTAAAGTAGCATTCTTATATCTTTCTAATACTTTAAAATGAGTAACTGCTTCTTTTGAGTTATTACTAGTAACAGCCATTTTCTTTCTATCTAATTTATCTCTACCTATTGGAGCATCTATTTCACCAGTATCATGTTTAATAACTCCTGAAACAAGTGCTATATAAGTTCTATTAATTTTATGTTCTTTTAGTTCTTCTTCTAAAAATAAATGTGCTTTATCATTTTTAGCAACTAATAATAGACCACTAGTATCTTTATCTATTCTATGAACTATACCTGGTCTAAATGCTTCTGATCCTGAACTAAGTTTACTATAATGCATTAATGCATTAACTAAAGTACCACTAGTATTACCAGGAGCTGGATGAACTACCATACCACTCTTTTTATTTATTACTAAAACATCATCATCTTCATAAACTATATCTAGTGGTATATCTTCAGGTTCTATATCTAGATTTTCTCTAACAACAGTTATATCTACTTCATCATTTTCTTCTAATTTATAACTGTTTTTAATAGTTTTACCATTAACTAATATATTACCAGTTTTAATTAATTCTTGAATCTTACTTCTAGTTAAATCTAGTTCTTCATTCTTAGATAAAAAACTATCTATTCTTTCTCCAATATTTTCACTATTCACTACTAGTTTCATTTTTATCACTTCCTAATACCGCAATAACTGCACCAAATACTATCAACATATCTGCAAAATTAAATATAGGCATACTTCTTCCAAATAGATTAAAACCTATAAAATCTATTACGTAACCATATACTACTCTATCTATTAAGTTACCTATAATTCCACTAAATAATAACGCATATCCTATACTATTACCCTTACTCTTTTTCATTAAATAATATATTAAACCTAGTGCTAATAAACCAGTTAATATAAATAATATTTGATGACCTTCTAATATAGAAAAAGCTGCGCCCTTGTTCTCAGTATATGTAATATAAAAGAAATTCTTAATAACATGAATTGGTTCTGTTACAAAAGATGATACTAATATTTTAAGTATTCTATCTATAACTAAACCACAAATTGTAATTATATAAAATTTCTTCATAGTTATCACCTTTTTCATTATATCATATTTTATTCATATCTTAAAGATGCTATAGGATCTAAATTAGAGGCTTTTTTAGAAGGAAAATATGTTGATATATATAATAAGAACATACTAAGTAATAAACCAAATAAATAATACTTACCTAGTGATACATCTAAAGTAATATCAAACTTATTACTAAGTATTCTATTTATAATCTTAATAAAGTATTTAGATATATTTATAGAAAATAAACCTATAAAAAATCCTAGTAATATAGACTCAGTATTAAATATATGTTTAATATCTTTTTTAGAAAAACCAATACTTCTAAGTAAACCTATTTCTTTAGTTCTTTCAAGTACTGTAATATTAGTAATTATACTAATCATAATAATACTAACAATTAGTGATATAAAAGAAAACATTGATAATATAAAGGTAAGAATAGTTAAATAATCTTCTAATTCATTATATAAATCTATATTATTAATACAAGTCATATCAAGTTTATCTAACTCTTTTTTAACTAACTCTATATTATCATTATCATTTATTTTAATACTAACTAGATTAGGATTAAGATCTAAATCTTCTTCTTTATAAATAGACTCTAAATTCTTATAACTAATATATGCTTCTTTAGAATCATCAATTAAAGATAAACCAGAACCTTTATATATACCAGTTACTTCTATATTAGTTTCTATTACTTTATAGTTATCTATAAAAGTAAGTGTTACTTCTTCATTTAATAAATCTAATTTATCATATAAAGTCTTATTAATAATAAGACCTTCATCATTACCTTCTTCTAGTTCTATATCATTAAAAGAATTTAAATAGTTTAAACTATATTCTTCATCCTCTATCTTTATTGATGAAACCTGGTAAGTAGTATTTTTAATAACTTCATCTACGTGTTTTATATTTTCTATATCACTTATTTCATCACTATCAAAATAAGGTACTTCATCATTAGTCTTTTCTACAGAATATATAAGAGGATTAGCTTTATCTACAATTAATTCATGCATATAATTTTTAATACCAGAACCTATAAATAAACTTAGTATTATACCTATTAATCCTATTGAAGAAGCAAGTGTTATAAATATGTTTCTTTTTTTATTATTAAGTATATTTCTAATTCCATATTTAAGTAAATATAACTTATTAAACTGATTCATCTTAATCTTTTCAGTTTTAGATTCTTTAACTCTTTTTATTTTTTTATCACTATCTATTTTTCCATCTTTAATAGTTACTACTCTAGTTGAATAATCTATTACTCTTTTAGAATGAGTTACAACTATTACTAGTTTTCCTTCTTTTTGTATCTCTTTTAATATATCTAGTATTACTAAACTATTCTTTTCATCAAGTGCACCAGTTGGTTCATCTGCAAGTATTATATCTGGTTCATTAATAAGTGCTCTAGCAATCGCAACTCTTTGTTTTTGACCTCCTGATAATTCAATTATTCTTTTATTTTTAATACTATATATATTTAATCTTCTAAGTAAGTTATATGCTTTATTCTTTTTATCTATATAACTAGATTTAATCTTTTCTATAGGAAGTAAAATATTATCTAGTACTGATAAAGATGGTATTAAATTAAAGTTTTGAAATATAAAACCTAGTTTATCTCCTCTATATTCATCTAGATCTATATACTTTAAATTTCTATTATTAACATTTATACTTCCATTGTAATTAGTATCAAGTCCTCCTATTAAATTTAATAAACTAGATTTACCTGATCCACTTTCACCTAGTATACATATAAACTCACCTGATTTAAATTCTAAATTAATATTATCTAATACTTTTTGATAACTATTATTCTTTCCATATGCTTTACTTAGATTATCGATACGTAAAATCATAAAACCACCCTAATAATAATATTCTCCGTATCTACCAAGAATTCCCCTATTATATTCTAATTAAACTACCTATTTCTTTTATTACTTTCTTTTCTATTCTAGATATATAACTCTGTGATATACCTAGTAAATCCGCAACTTCTTTTTGAGTTAATTCTTCATTACCATCTAGACCATATCTCATAACCATTATCTGTTTATCTCTAGGTTTTAATTTATCTATTTCTTCAAGCATTAACTTCTTAGTATCTTCTTCCTCTAAACCTTTAGTAACTATATCTTCTTCAGTACCTAGTACATCTTCTAAAGTTAATTCATTACCCTCTTTATCATAACTAAGAGATTCATCTAATGAAACATCCGCTCTTCTTTTTTTATTCTTTCTTAAAAACATAAGTATTTCATTATCTATACATCTAGAAGCATAAGTTGCGAGTTTAATATTCTTATCTCCTTTATAAGTATTAATACCCTTAATAAGACCTATACTACCTATTGATACTAGATCTTCTAAATCAACCTTAGTATTTTCATATTTTTTAGATAAAAAGACTACTAATCTAAGATTATGTTCAATTAACTTATCTCTAGCTTTTAAATCACCATTATGAAATTCTTGTACTAATCTTTCTTCCTCTTCTTTTGATAAAGGTTCTGGTAATTTATCAGCTGCTCCTACATAAAATACTTCATTATATTTGCCAATTATTTTATTTATAATTTTTTTTATTAAATTAATCATATTATCCCTCCAATAGCCTTTCATTTAATATACAATTAATCCCATCTAAATAAATACTATTTGATAAACCTACTAAGAAATTCTTTTTATAACCCACTCCTTCTATATATATTTTCTCAGCTTTAATACACTCTAATAATCCAGAACTATTACAAGTGTTATAAGGTACTAATAAAACATTTTCTTTATATTTAACCATATTCTTATTAAGTAATATAATTGGTCTAAAAAGATATGGATCTTTAAGCTTATTACCAGTATCTAAGAATGCATTAACTTTTAGTTCATAATTCTTAAAATATATAACTACATTTAAATATTTATTGTAATTAGTTTTTAAACTTTTAATATTTCTAATATAAATAATAAGACCTATAATACTAAGTATAATTCCAAGAATAATATTATAAGAATATGTACTAGAAAATAATAATTTATTATTAGTCATAAACTGATTATTAACAAAATATATTATTCCCCCAGTTATAACACTAATTAAATAAAAGTAATATGTATTCTTAACAAAATATCTTATATTCTTAAAACCATATACACTTATTATCATTAAAGAACTAACTACTATTTTAAATATGAATAGTGATATAGTATTAAATCTAATAAATAATATAAGCATGGATAATGAACCAATTAAACTACCTAGAACTATTCTAATTAGTTTTACTTTTCTTTTTAATATAATTGATGAAGATAAAAGCACTATAAAATCAAATATTAAATTTATTACTAGAATAACATCTAAATATACTTTCATTTTCATCACCAATTAAAGTATATAAAATTAGTTACTTAAAAAGTGTCGAAAAAAAATAAATTACTATTTTTGTAATTTATTCTTAAAAATCAATACAAATTTATCACCATATTTTTTCTCTTTTATTATTTCTAAATTATCATATTCTTTATTAATATCAGAATCATATTCGCAAACAATAATACCCTTATCATTAATCATATTATTATCTACTAAATATTTAACCGAGTAATCTATATAATCACTATTTTTATATGGTGGATCTAAAAATACTATATCAAATTTAGTATCTTTTAATTTAGTTAATGCATCTTTATAGTCTGCATTAATAACAGAAGCATTATCTATATTAAATAGTTTAATGTTTTCATTAATCATATCTATGCATTTTTTATTCTTATCTACAAAATAACATTTATTTGCGTAATTACTAATTGCTTCAAAACCTAGATTACCAGAACCAGAGAATAAATCTAAAACAACTGCATCAGGAACATAATTTTGAATAGTAGAAAATATAGATTCTTTAACTCTATCCATAGTAGGTCTAGTACCCTCTATATCATAACCTTTAATTACTCTTCCCTTTAATAATCCACTTATTATTCTCATTTAACATCTATCCTTTTCTACAATACCTGAAATTATTTTACTAGTTTGTTTAGAAAATAATCTAATATCACTTTCTAGTTTTAAGTATTCTTTTACTTCAGGTATCTCAAATAATTTCTTTCTTATTTCAATCATTTCTTCATTAGTTTTAGAGTTATCTAATTCTTCTTTTAATTTAGTATATTCTTTATTATTTTTAATCTTCTTTTCTAGTTCTTTAAATTTTTTTATTTCATCAGAATTATCTAACTTACTAATTATTTCATCTTGTTTTTTTTCAACCATATTATCCCTCTAAATCTTTTTATCAATATAATTATTTAATACTTTTTTTATCTTATTCATTTTATCGTTACTAGCACTATAATTATATTTATCTACTAAGTCATTAATATAATTATTTTCTTTTATTATTAATAAACTTTCTTTAAAATTAATATCAAATATAAAACCTAGAATACATACCCAGTAATCTAATGGATATACTCTATCTTTTATATCAACACATTCTTCTTTTAAAATAGAATTATATACATTATCAGATATTAAACTATTTTCTAGTTCACTTTTATCTTTAACTATACCTGGGAATACATTAGTTATATCTTCTTCCATTTTCACTCTAAAATTATCTAGTTTATCTGCATCTCTTATAATCTTAGCATGAAGTAATTTTCTTTCATTTAAACCAGGTTCTATTTCTTTTTTATTATGATTAGCAATTGCTTTTTCAATTATATTATTATATTTATCTGTATCTATAAAATTACTTATTAATCCTTCTTTAAATAATAGTTCAGTTGCATATAAAGCATGATCATTAGTAACACTATCAAATTTCTTAAATCTTTTTAATTCATCAAATCTACCTATATCATGTAGATAACCTATTAGACCCGCTAATAAAATATCTTCTTCTGATAAACCTAATTTACTAGCAATTAACATAGCATTATCCGCAACATGATATGTATGAACAACTTTTAAATTAAAACCAGCATCTTCTTGATTATTAAAATTATTAATATATTCTTTTAATGCTAATCTAACTTTTTGTAAATCAATCATCTTGTTCACCTCTATATAAATTATAACATAAAAAACTAGATAATTATCTAGTTCTATTTCATTGTATCCATAAATGCTTTTACTAAATTCATCTTACTATTTAGATCATCTATTTTATCACTAACTGTCATCTTATATGCTTTTTTCATATCTTCATTCATTTTATTAATCATATTAGGATTTCTATTTAATATTTTATACCAATATGAATTCTCATGTAGATATCTAACTAGATTGGGATTACTTTTTATCTTAAACATTGTTTCTAAATTCATTAGTCCTCAAACTTCTTATATAGAGGTCTAGGTTCATACTCTATTTTTTCTTCATCTTTAACAAGTAATGTACTAACTAAATTAAGTACTTTATTTATTGAATTAATATTCTTTTGTACTTTATCTACATCTGTCTTTTTAATAATATTAACTATATCACTAATTACTTTACCAGTTCCTTCATCATTATTTAAATATTCATCCCAAACATCACTTTTATCTCCATATAAAGAATACATTTCATAAAACTTTTGCCATGTCATATCACCATTATTAACATACTTAACTAATTCTTTATGATTATTAACAAATGATTTAAATTCTTCTTTCATACTATTACCTCATTAAATAATATGAAAAAGAATGCATATTATGCATTCTATTCTATTTTAAAATCATCTAAGAAATCATCTATTGTTAGTATTTCTTCATCTATTTCTTGAAGACTTACTTCTGGTTTAACAGGTTCTTCTGGCATCTCTAATACTTCAACTTTTTGATCTTTATTTTCTAGTTCTTTAACTATAAATGTAGTTATTATTCTAGTTGAAGAAATATTACTACCAGTTGAATATCTATCTCCAATAGTTATTTCAGTATTTTTAATTACATCTATTCCTTTTAAATTAACTATTCCTATTTTTTCTTTTGAATTAGTTATATACGCTGATAATATCTTATGTGGATTAGTTTTTACTAATCTAACTAATAATAATCCTTTTCTTGCTCTTGATGATTTTTCTAGTTCAGTTAATTTAACTCTCTTAGCTGTTTGTTTATCAGTAAATACTGTTATGTATTCAGATTCTTTATTAAATACTTCTGCTGCTACTACAAAGTCATTATCTAACTTAATAGCTTTAACACCTGCTGCTCTAACACCTACTATAGGTATTTCATTAGCACTATACCATAAACCATATGCATTATTAGTAGCAATAAATACTTCTGTATAAGGACTATTAGTAACACTAACTATTTCATCATCATACTTAAGTTTCATGCACGCAATTGGTTTATTATATCTTTGTACTTTGAAATCTGATAAAGCACATCTTTTTACCATACCATTTTTACTAAATATAGTTACAACTTCTTTTTGATTAAAGTCATATACTGGCATAGAATATACTATCTTTTCTTCATCTTTAATAGTAATTATATTACTAATATGTTTACCCATATCTTTCCATTTCATATCTGGAAGTTCATGAACTGGAATATATAAGTAATTACCTAAATTAGTAAATACTAATAAAGTATCAATAGTATTCATTTCATATAGACCAATTAAGTAATCATTATCTTTTAATGCTAAATCTTCATCATTAGATGAATTATAGCTTCTCTTTGGAGTACGTTTAACGTATCCATCTTTAGTTACTGCGACAATTACATCTTCTTTAACTATTAATGCTTCTTGATCTATCTTTATTTCAGTTATTTCATCTTTAATAATAGTTTTTCTTTCTTCTGCATATTCTTTCTTAACTTCAAGTAATTCTTTCTTAATTTGTTTCATTAATTTCTTTTCATCAGAAAGTAATGCTTCTAATCCTTCAATTACTTTAGTTAAGTTAGCTAATTCTTCTTGTAATGATACAACATCTGTATTTGTTAATCTATATAATTGTAACTTAACAATTGCAGTTGCTTGATCAATAGTAAATCCATATTCTTTAGCTAAGTTTTCTATAGCATCTTGTTTATTCTTACTAGCTCTAATTGTTCTAATAACATCATCAAGTATTGATATAGCTTTAATAAGACCTTCAACTATATGGAACCTTTCTTTAGCATGCGCTAAATCAAATTTACTTCTTCTAGTTATTACTTCTTTTTGATGAGCTATATATGCATCTAATATAGTTATAATACCTACTTCCATAGGTCTTCTATTAACTATCGCAACCATATTATAACTATATGTTACTTGCATATCAGTATTCTTTAATAAATAGTTTAGAATTAACTCAGTATTAGCATCTTTCTTTAAATCAATTGTAATAATTAATTCACCACGAGAAGATGAATCTATTACTTCATTAATACCATCTATTTTCTTTTCTATTCTAATATCATTTATTTTCTTAACTAATAATGCTTTATTAACTTCATAAGGAATCTCAGTAATAATTATTTGATTCTTACCTTTTTCATTATTAATACTGTATTTAGATTTAACAACAATTTTACCTTTACCAGTTTCCATTGCTTTTCTAATTTCATCTTTACCTTCAACAGTACCTCCTGTTGGGAAATCTGGTCCTTGTACTATTTCAAGTACATCATCTAAAGTACAATTAGGTTTATCTATTCTAAGTACAGTAGCATCTATTATTTCTCCTAAATTATGAGGTGGAATATCAGTTGCATAACCAGCACTTATTCCTGTTGTTCCATTAACTAATAAGTTTGGAAACTTACAAGGAAGAACTGTTGGTTCTAATTCTGTATCATCATAATTAGGTGCCATCTCTACAGTATCTTTTTCTATATCTTTAAGTATTTCACCTGCAATTTTAGAAAGTCTAACTTCTGTATAACGCATTGCTGCAGCTGAATCACCATCCATAGATCCATTATTACCATGCATATCTACATATGGAGTCATCATCTTCCAATCTTGAGACATTCTAACCATTGCTTCATATATAGAAGAATCTCCATGTGGATGGTATTTACCCATTATATCTCCAACCGCTCTAGCAGATTTTCTATACTTGTTATCGTATGTATTTTTACCTTTATACATACCATATAATATTCTTCTTTGAACAGGTTTAAGACCATCTCTAACATCTGGTATTGCTCTATCTTGAATTATTTCTTTAGCATATCTACCAAATCTATCACCCATTATTTCTTCTAATGCATAATCATTAATCTTTTGTAATATTTCCTCAGTTTGTTTTTTCTTCACCAGATTTTCACCTACTTCTTATTAATTTGATAATTATCTTCTAAAGAAAATTCAACATTTTCTTCAATCCATACCTTTCTAGGTTCTACTTTTTCTCCCATAAGAACAGATACTCTCTTTTCAGCAAGTACTGCATCTGTTAAATTAACTCTAATAAGAGTTCTCTTAGCTGGATCCATAGTTGTATCCCATAATTGTTCAGCATCCATTTCTCCAAGTCCTTTATATCTTTGTAAATCTTCTAATGTCCTACCCTTAGTAACTTCTTTTAATTCTTCATCTGAATAAACATATAATTCTTCTTTCTTACCAAAAGAACATTTATATAATGGAGGACACGCTATATATAGTCTTCCTTCCTCTATTAATGGTTTCATATATCTATAGAAGAATGTAATTAATAATACTTGGATATGGCATCCATCAACGTCCGCATCTGTCATTATAATTACTTTATCATAATTACAATCTTTAATATTAAAGTCTTCTCCTACACCTGCGCCTATTGTATAAATAAGTGTATTTATTTCTGCATTCTTATATGCATCTTCTAAAGATGCTTTTTCAGTATTTAATACTTTACCTCTTAATGGAAGTATTGCTTGATATGTTCTATCTCTTCCTGATTTTGCTGAACCACCAGCAGAATCTCCCTCAACGATAAATAATTCGTTTCTGGTAGCATCATGTCTAGATGCAGGTGCAAGTTTATCTGAGATATTTTTCTCTTTCTTTGTACCTTGTGATTTTCTAGCTTCATCTCTAGCTTTTCTAGCAGCATCCCTAGCCATCTTACCTTTTAAGGCTTTATTTATTATATTAACCGCACTATCTTTATTTTCTTCTAGATAGAACTGAATATTTTCTAATGTTATATTTTCTACAACTGTCTTTGCGATTGGAGTACCTAATTTTCCTTTAGTTTGTCCTTCAAATTGAAGTAATGCTTCAGGTATTCTTAAAGATATAACCGCAGTTAAACCTTCTCTAACATCTCCACCTTCAAAATTCTTATCTTTTGCTTTTAAGAAATTATTCTTTCTAGCGTAATCATTAAATGCTTTAGTTAAAGCACTCTTATATCCTACTTCATGAGAACCACCATCACCTGTTTTAACATTATTAACAAATGATACTATATTCTCATTATAAGAATCTGTATATTGCATAGCTATTTCAACTTCAATACCATCTTTACTTCCTTTAAAATGAAATACATTATTTATTGGAGTCTTATCTTCATTTATATATTCAACAAATGATTTAATACCATTATCATAATGATATTTTTCAGATCTATTATTTATTTCATCTACTACTTCTACTGTTAATCCTTTTAGTAAGAACGCTGATTCTTGCATTCTTTCACATATAACACTATAAGAGAATTCTGTTGTACTAAATATTTCTTTATCAGGAGTAAATCTAACAAGTGTTCCTGTTCTATTAGTAGTACCTACTTCAGTTAATTTACTAGCAAGCTTACCACCATCTTTAAATGAAATAGTATATTCTTTACCATCTCTTCTACTATTAACTATCATAGAACTTGATAGTGCATTAACTACTGATGCACCAACACCATGTAATCCTCCAGATACTTTATAGTTACCTTCTTCGAACTTACCACCAGCATGAAGAACTGTATATATAACCTCTACTGTACTCTTACCAGATTCATGTTTACCTACTGGTACACCACGTCCATTATCTGCAACACTAAGAGATCCATCTTTATGAAGGGTTATCTTAATAGTATCACCATAACCATTCATAACTTCATCTATAGAATTATCTACTATTTCCCAAACCAAATGATGTAGACCTCTTTTATCAGTTGAACCAATATACATACCTGGTCTTTTTCTAACAGCTTCTAATCCCTCTAATATTTTAATCGAATGTTCATCATACTTAGTTGCCATATACATCCTCCTTTAGTATCAAACATAAGAATTATAACAAAAATACGTTGTATTTTCAAGCAAACAAAAGAAAAATGTAAAGTATTACATATGTAAAGTTTACATTTTTCCCTCTTTATTCTATTACCAATTAAATTATATCATAAAAATCCATATAAGTACATAAGAAAAATACAAGCATTGCTTGTATTATATTAATTATTTCTAAAAATTACATTACCATCAATATCTACAAATATAGGTACTGCTGCACTATATGTAGTTCCACTCTTTACTTCTATTATATTCTTATAATCTAAATCAGTTATCTTTAAATCTTGATTATCAAATAAATGTAATTCTAGATTTGCACTATGTACAACACCATCAGTTGTTATATAGTATAAAGTTTTATATCCACCATTTCCAACATAAACAGGATAGAATGATACTACATTATCTGCAATATGTCTTTCATCTGTAGTTTGATAAGAATAAACTAATTCTAGATTACTCTTAATAGCAACTCCATATCCAACTCTATCTGAGCCTCCAAATATTCTTTGTGAATTATACTTATCACTTGTTTCATATCCGCCTTCATCTATTTTATGATCACTAATATAATTTTCTTTAATAGATGCTGCTAAGTTTGTAATATATTCTTTATATCTTTCATCTGCCGATTTAGTTGTATCTGTTTTAGTATCTGTTTTCTTAGTATCGTCTTTCTTTGTAGTTGTTTCAGTACAATCTTTCTCTTTCACCATAGGACTCTTTACTACACCTGTATATAGTAATACTCCAAATGTTGTTACTGCAACCAAAATAACCCCTAAAATAATTGCCAATATATTTGTCTTTTTCTTTGGCTTTTCCATAAATATCTCCTCCTATAATAATATTACTCTCTGTATAAATATTTTGTCAATATATTGTCAATGTAGTTTACGCAAAAAAAGAAGATTTTACTCTTCTTTTTTATCTTCTTTAGTTTTTACTTCTTCTTTAGTAACTTCTTTTTTATTATTTTTATTTTTTTTCTTAGCTACTAAGAATACAATTAATAATATAAT
Organism: Bacilli bacterium; assembly: GCA_017511805.1. Taxonomy (GTDB): domain Bacteria; phylum Bacillota_I; class Bacilli_A; order RF39; family UBA660; genus RUG13038. The sequence continues at coordinate 48,606 of JAFWJA010000015.1, read as the reverse complement.
TACTACTGCAGATGGGATAGCAATTAATAATATTGTATTTAAGCTAATACCTTTAGAACCTTTATTACTATCAGTTGTTTTTTCTGAAATTAAACTATCATCTATTTTTTCAGTTGTTATAACATATTTAGAATTATGACTTATATAGAATTCATAATATCCATCAGATTTATATTCTGCGTTTAATTTAATTTCTTCGAACTTACCTGTTTTTTCATTGTAATAATAGATATTCGCTTTATTCTTATTTAATATTTGAGCTAATTGTTCATTATTATATAATTTAATTAAACATTTTCCTGGTAATTTTTCATTTTCAGCAAATTCAATTACTAAACCAGATTTTACTTTATCTGAAATAGAGTTTTCTTCACCAACTGTATATATACTAGTAGTAACATCTATCTTCTTTGCTTCTTTAACATCTAAACCATTAAATGTCCATTCAACATTGTTATTCTTAATAACAACTGTTTTATTAGATCCTTTAATTGTTTCAAATAATTCTTTAGTAATTACTGGATTATTTGAAGCATCTATTTCTATAACTACATTTGATTCAATTTTCTTTAAATTTTCAATTGTTTCAGCAGTTATCTTAGAGTTATCTAAGTTTAATGAATCAGTTTCTACTTTTTCTTCTTCAATTGTTAAAGTTGAATTGAAATCAAAGTGTTTAATATTATAATAATCTTCACCACTTCTATATTGATATTGTTTACCATCAACAGTTTTAATTATAGCATAATCTAACTTATAAGTACCTGCACTTGTTGTATATGGAACAATGAAGTTTGGTTCTGAAGTCATATTTTTAAGATTAACTGTCATACTTTCATTTTCATTACTAAATATTAATTTAGCAGAAATGATACTCTTATTAGAACGTAATGTTACAAATACTCTATCATTTATTTTAGCAGTTGTTGATTTAACTTCTACACCAGTTAATACTGTTTCTTCAACTGGAGCGATAACTTGTTCTTCAGTTTTAATAGTAAATGTATTATTAAATACTAGTGGTAAAACATCTCCACCAGATGAATAATTACTAAAATGTACTGCTGGTCCACTCTTCATATTTGATGGTGTAAAGAATATATCAGTTACTTTATAGTCTCCATCAGTAATAACACTACTATCATTTGTTCTAGTTAAATCTAATGTATAAGTTCCATTTGATTCTTTATTTAAATAAGCTATTGATCCAGCTCCACCGGCTGTTGTATTTCTAAATACTATTGAAACATAACTAAAATCAAAATTAGTATTGATGTTAAAACTTACCTTTCCATCTTTTGCTACTGTTGTATTTCCTGCTGTTGAAAAACCATTAAGTTTATATACATCATTAACTTGGAATTCATTCTTTCCTTGTGGATTCATGTAGTTTTGACCACCCACTAAAGAATAAGTGATTTTATCTTCGCTATCCTCTACATCAATCATATTAAGTCTATACTTTTCACCTGGAAGCATATAACTTGATAATTCAAAATATGGATTATCAGTATTTACATCTTTCATTTCAAGAGTAATATACTTATTTGAACCATTTAGTTCAGCAAAATAACCATTTATTTTTGTAGATTCATCTTTTTTTACCATATATAAATCTACTGGAATTTTACCCCCCGCATCTACATTTGTACTTTTTAAATATAATGTTGTTATATTATAAAAAGGTTCTTTAGCTTCTACTACACCTGCGAATAAAAAAAGTGCAGAGAACATAAATAAAAATAATAAATATTTAGTTTTCTTCATAAAAACTCTCTCCTCTCTTACATTTTAATTATAGTACAGTGATTTTTTACTATCAATATTTATATATTATTTTTACACTCGTTTTACTAAAAAAAAGAAGTAATGTTACTTCTTTAATCTCTACTATATAAATCTCTTGTATATACTTTCTTTTTCGCTGAATCTAATTCTTTTTCATATCTATTAACTATGATTAAATCACTTATATCTTTAAATAATTCTAAATCATGTATTATCTCTATACCTTCATAAGTATTTTCATTAATAGTTGGTTCATATATTACTATATGTATTCCATTTTCTTTTAATCTAGATATTATTCCAAATATAGCGCTCGCTCTAAAGTTATCACTATTACTCTTCATAGTTAAACGATAAACTCCTACTACTTTAGGATTTCTATTTAATATTTCATTTGCTATATGATCTTTTCTTGTATCATTAGATTTAACTATTGCTCCTATTAAATTTTGTGGTACTTTATCATAATTAGCAAGTAATTGTTTAGTATCTTTAGGTAAACAATATCCCCCATATCCAAATGATGGATTATTATAATGGTTTCCTATTCTAGGATCTAAACAAACACCATCTATTATATCTTGTGTATTTAAATTATATGTTTCAGCATATGTATCTAATTCATTAAAATAAGATACTCTTAGAGCTAAATAAGTATTCGCAAATAACTTAACTGCTTCTGCTTCAGTACTATTCATATACTTAACTGGTACATCTTTGTTTAAAGATGCTTCTTTTAATAAATTCGCAAATTCTTCTGCTCTTTCACTCTTTTCTCCTACTATTATTCTCGATGGATATAAATTATCATATAAAGCTTTACCTTCTCTTAAGAATTCAGGACTAAACATAATATTATCTATGTTATATCTTTTCTTTACGTCTTCAATAAATCCAACTGGTATAGTAGATTTAACTACCATAGTAGTATCTATCTTCATAGATTTTACTTTTTCTATTATATCTTCTACTGAAGATGTATCAAAGAAGTTTAATTCATCATCATAATTAGTTGGAGTACTAATTATTATAAACTTAGCTCCTTCAAAAGCTTCTTTATAATCTAAAGTAGCCTTTAGATTTAATCTCTTTTCTTTAAAATATTTTTCTATATATTCATCTTTAATAGGACTAATACGATTATTAATCATATTAACCTTTTCTTCTATTACATCAAGTGCAACTACTTCATGTCTTTGACTTAATAAAGTTGCTAATGATAATCCTACATATCCTGTTCCTGCTACTGCTATTTTCATGTGCAATCAACTCCTAAAAATATTATAAAATAAATAATATTAGTTTTCAATAAAAAAGGACAGTTACTTGCCTTTCTTTCCAAATACATTTTTGACTCCACGTAAAGGTTTAGTTAACTTCCAACTAGAACTATTAACAACAGAATTATAAACATCTTGTAGATTCTTATTATCAAATTCTAGTCTTCTTCTTTCAGAGTCAATTCTTTCTCTATCTATAACTAAATACTCTATTAATTCATTTTTAATAGATTCATCTACTAATTCAAATTTAATTCTTATTTCTAAATTAAATCCTTTTTTAAAATTTCCATCCAATATTATAAAACCAGGATTTTTAAAAAAATAATCTTCATTTAAATACTTTATAGTATTATGTCTATATATGTTACATTTAGAATTAATATCAATAATTTCATATTTAATTATCATTGATGTAGATAATTCTACATATATTTCATTACAATCATTTAATACTTTTGTATTTATAATACATTCATCTTTATTAACTTTATATTCATTAGAATATTGTTTATTATAATTATATTCATCTATTTTACCAAAATAAATCATATAATTCTTTGGCATCTTATTAAAGTTATGTTCATGCCATCTAAACCAACTATTATCAAAAACATTTTCATCAATCCATCTTACTTTTAATTTAGTTTTACTAATAGCATAGTTAAATGATAGTTGATCTCTTTTTGTATAATTGTTTACCATATCAAACCAAATATTCATAGTATTTCTAACAGTTTTATCATTAGGTCTTTTTATATAAACAGTACTTTCTATTAAACCATTATCATAATTATATTTTTCTTTTTCATAAAACTTTTTCAAATTTTCTATTTTAGAATAGTCTTCTTTTCTAAATCTAAGACAAGCATCCATTTCTTCTAAAATGGAATTTCTTATTCCATGTTTAAAGCACGCAAATACATCATTACTTTTAAAATATTTATTTATAAAATCATTTATATCAGATTTAAATTCTACAGCGGCATCCATCCATAAAGCTATATCATATTTGTTAACAATATCATTACCAAGTATTTTAGTTTTTCTTGCCAGTAAAACATTAGATAATGATTTATCTTCGATATACTCTACTTTCCATGTATATGATTTTATATTCTTATTATTTGTAAACAAATAATAATCAATTCCTTTTTCTCTCTTTTTAATTTCTTTTATTTCATCATAGTCGCCAGTTATGCAAGTATAAACACATATTTTATTTTTCATAATAACTCCTATTAAAAATATAATTAATCAATCTTTGAACTGTTTTTTTATATAATAACGATATTATACTACAAATAAAATAAATTATAAAAGCATAAATCGGTACTAACAATAAACCTAGTATAAAATGTCCATGACTCAACATCATTTCTGTTGGTTTTCTTCTAAAAATAGTTAACCAACAAGTTGAATGAAGTAAATATGTCATTAAAGTAGAAGTTGCTAGAAAAGTAATAATTTTAATCATTTTACTATTCTTTATTTCTAATTTTAATGAATTAATCCAAATAAATAAACCGATACTTTGAAGTATAACAAAAATATTATTATATCTATATAACTGCCATGGATTATAATCAAAACTACTTCTATTTAAATAAATATATATTATATTTAATGCATTTAACAATGCACATAAAACAAATAATAATAATCCTTTATTAAACTTTATATTGAATTTTCTGATTATACCCGCAAATAGGTATAATATTATTCCCCATATTAGCGAATAACCACCATTCATATTAAATATATCATATTTCATACTAATAATTGAAAAGAATATAAGAGTACATATTATAAATACTTTTGCCTCTCTCTTTTGAATCTTATCTAATATTATGTTTAATAATGGAGAAAATATACATATTCCTAAATAAGCAGCTAAAAACCAGTATCTATTAAAAGGATTTAAAAGGTTCATTAATTCGTCTATAGAATAAGTAACATTATTAGTCATTATTCCTATAAATGTAACTATTCCATAAACTAGATATACCTCTACTACAATACCTACTATTTTTTTAATACTAAATTTTGTTCTAAAATAACCTGATAATAAAAAGAATAAATTTACACCTATTACAACAAATGCATTTATAACTGTCAATATAATAACTTGTTTATTAGATAATGTTGTATCTAAACCATTTAATGCATTTTGTAAACCAAAGTCATTAATAACAATATGATGAATTATTACCATCATCATAGCAATAATTCTTAAAATATCAAAAATGTAATTTCTATCTTTAATGACTTTGTTTTCCATTATATCAGCTCACTTTGCTATAAGATTAATTTTTATATGGGTATTTCCCTATTATTCCCTTTTTATAATCTCTAGCTCCTCTATACATATTTCTAAGTTTTCTATACTTATCTTTTTCAAACATAACTACTCTAAATATTCTAAGTTTTAAATGAGTTAGTATTTCACAATATTCAGGAGCAACATCATAATATTTCTTTCTAATATCTCTATAGTTTCTAACTATATAATATAATCTAATATAGTTATGGTTAGTACATAAATATGTCTTACCTAGAAACTTATGATATTCTATATTACCTAGATCATGATCTATTTCTACATCATTAAATCTAACTATTCTATAACCATATTTTTTTAATCTAAGACAATATTCTATATCTATACCATCAATAAAATAATCTTCATTATATCCACCAACTTCTTGATAAGCTTTTAGATTAACTAAATTACCAGAAGTCATAACTTGTAGTGGATAATCTATATCATCTTTACTTTTTTCTATATCTAATTTGGTATTATGCCAAGGAACAAGTATGCCATCTTTATCAGTGTTATTATCTTCTATATATTTAGTCATTCTTTCCATAACACCTTTTTTAAATTTAGTATCTTGATCCATTGTTAATAACCATTTATATTTAGAATCTATTGCCATTTTAGCTGCATTATTTAATGCTTTAGCAACACCTATATTTTCATTATTAAAAATATATTTAATCTTTTTATTATCTGGTACTTTATTCTTTTTACTAGAATTATCTATTACATATAATACATCTAGATAATCTATATAAGAATTTATATTAGCTATATAATCTACATCTGGATTATATAATACAACTACACCCGCAATCTTAATCATTATACTTCCTCAGCAAAACCTTTTTCTAGTTTCTTAAATACAAGTGTACCTATTACTAGTATTACACAGCTTACTAAGAATACTATACCTAATGCTAGAAAATCAGGAGCAGTTTTATAATAGAAAATATCTCTATATGCTCCAAAGATTGTTGTTAATGGATTAAGTTGTAATAACCATTTCCATTTACCAAACATATCTATTGAATATAATATTGGAGTTGCATAGAATAACATTTGAACTAAGAAGTTAACTATATATTCTAAGTCTCTTACATATACATCTACTGATGATACAATTAAGAATAATCCTAATTGTAATACATATTGTACTATTAGTATGAGTGGAAGATATAGTATATTCCAACTTAATCCTATACCACTAAATATTACAAATAATAGAATTATTATACAAGAGATTAAGAAGTTAATTAATCCACTTGTTACTACTGAAATAGATAATATTTCTCTTGGAAAATAAACTTTCTTAATTATTCCTCCATTTATTAAATATGTATTTGTCATAGACATAGTATTAGTAAACCAAGTCCAAGGAAGAACTCCTATAATAACAAATACTACATAATGTTCTTGTGTACTTTTTAATAATACAGAGAATATAATTGTATAAATAATTGTTGTTAATAATGGATTTATAAATGACCAAAGTATTCCTAAAAAGGATCCTTTATATTTACCCCTAATATCTTTATGTACTGAAGTTGCTAAAAACTCTCTATACTGAAATAATTCTTTAAACATATTAACCACACACCTTTAGATATTCATCTATTACATCTTTAGTTTTTCCATCCATTTTAACTTCACCTTTATTTAACCATATTGCTCTATTACATAATTTCTTAACAGATGCTAAACTATGTGAAACTATAACAATAGTCTTATCACTATTTTTTAATTCTTCTAATTTAGCAAAACATTTATCTTGGAAATGTTGATCTCCAACTGCTAATATTTCATCAATTAATAATATTTCTGCATCTACGTTAATTGCTACTGAAAAAGCAAGTCTCATATACATACCTGAAGAATATGTTCTAACAGGTGTATCTATCGCATCACCTAATTCAGAGAAATCAATTATTTGTTTAACTCTTTTATCTATTTCTTTTTTAGATAAACCAAATATAGATGCATTGAAATAAATATTTTCTCTACCAGTAAAATCTTGATGGAAACCTGCACCTAATTCTAGTAATGATGTTAATTTACCATGTGTTATAACTTTACCTTTTGTAGGATAAATAATCTTAGTCATTAGTTTTAATAATGTAGATTTACCTGATCCATTTACTCCTATAAGTGCAACTGTTTCACCTTTTTTAATTTCTAAATTTATATTTTTTAATACTATATGTCTTTCTGTTTTTGTTGTTTTCCAAAAAACTAATCTTTCTTTTAAAGTATATGCTTTATCATAAACTGCCTTAAAAGATTTAGTCATGTTTATTACTTCAATTGCAACATTTTCATCTGCTTTCATATTTTCTCCTTTCTAACAATAATATCTCATTATTAATATTATTACTACCATAGTTAAACTTGCTGCTGTAATGTAATGGATATTATTATCTAGAACAGTATTAATTTTATCTAAATACTTAGATAATTTAAACTTCTTTATTTTATCTACAAGTCTATTATTAAATATTACTGGAACCAATAATAAGAATGGTATAAAGTATCTACCTTGAACACCAGTTATTTCACTACCACCTGTTGTGTTAGTTACTTTTGGTGTCCAACTAATATACATCATTGTATACATTCCAAATATATCAAATATTACTAATAAGAATAGTCCTATTTTTAACCATAAAGGTAATAATATTTTTTCGTGGAATGCTTCTACTAAGAATACTGTTACTAATAATATTTTTAGTAAGAATACATATAAAACAGGCATATAAGTATCTAAATATCCAAGTGTTCCAAGCATCCAATATTCTTGTGTTTTTAATTGTTCTATTATATTATGAACTAATATTTTAAAATATCCAACTGGATTATGTATAATAAAGTCTATTTGAGTTGATGCCATAGGTTCTGGTGAACCTTTAACTGACATATAGAACATTGTTTTTATTATTGTTAATAATAAAATACCTCCAGCAATAATAGCTATTGATTTAGCTTTCTTTTTATTATTACCAAATACTTCTTTTGGTATAGCAAATAAACATAAGAATATAATTGAATATACCAACTTAGTATTTAATAAAATGAAGCCTGTTATAATAAATAATATATAATCTTTCTTTGTTAGTTTAGATTTTGCATCTATTATTCTAAGCATATTTGCTAAAGCCAATGCTACTATTACTAGTAATATTCCATCATATGAAATCATACTTCTTAAGAATAATGCTAAAGGCATTAGCATTACCACAAAGAATGATTTTTTAAACTTAGGTGTGAGCTTAATAGCAAAATAACCAATAATAGAATATGCTAGTAATGAGAAGAACCTTGCAAATTGTAACAACACTGATACAGGCATTTGATCACTACCACTAAATATTTTTAAATGTCTAGCTATAAATATACCTGTTGCTGGAGCTATATAAGCTATCTTAGGTGATTTAGATACAACTGCTGAAACAAATTTAGTCTTATCATAATTATCAGTTAATAGTTGATCAAAATAATAATCATCATATTTATATTTTTTAGTTCTATCATTTGCAAATTCTTTATAATGACCTATATCTTCCATAATAGTCTCTGGTATATAATATCCAGATTGATTTCCTTTAGAAGTCGGAAGTAAATTTCCTCTACTTAATTCATATGCGTATAAAAAATGTGAATCTTCATCTGGTGAATTAAATGGAGGAATTATAAATATCATTATAGTTCCAAAAAACATTGATAATAATAAGAACAATTTAGCTAATTTATTATTCATATAAATCTACTATCTCCTTTTCAATCTTTTTCCATTCACGAGACTTAGCTGTTTTTAAACCACCTTCAATTATTTTATTACGTAATTTTTCATCTTTTTGTATCATCTCTATTTTTTTAACAGCATCTTCTATATTACCTTGTTCATATAATAAACAGTTTTCATTATCTCTTAAGTATTCTATATTACCTTCATTAGGTGCAACTACTGCAATTCCTCCAGTAGCCATCATTTCAAGTGGTGGATAAGAGAAACTTTCTAGAATACTAGATTTAATTAATATATCAGCTGAATTATAAATCTTACCTACTTCATCATATGGAACTTTATGTAAGAACTCATCTACATAATACCATTTCTTTGGTTCTCCTTGATACGATAAATATTTTATTTCATATTTAGATTTATCTAGTTTTTCAACTATTTTAAAACTTTCATCTACATTTTTATAATAGTCTGCACTATTACCTTCAATTAAGATTCTTATCTTTCCATCAAACTTTCTTTTAGTAACTGGAAATTGTTCTAATTTTATTCCGTTTGGTGCATATTTAACTTTTCTATTAAAGTCTTTTATTAACCAATCTTCACACCATTTTGATATTGTTAAATATTCGACATTTTCCATAGAATAAGTTGAATTAGCAGTTTGTTTTATATAACTACCATAATTAATAAAGTTTGTTTCAAAATTTTGAACTAAATAAGATACTTTACTTACTCTTGGATATCCCTTAGCAAAATATAATGTTGACCAAAGTGTTGCGACCATATTATCTACATGACAATATATTTTAGTTTTATATTTAGATATTACATGTATTTCACCATCATTATTTACTATATCATTATCAACTTTATCCATGTTTATAATAAATGCATTATATCCATTATTTCTAAGTATATTACAATGTTTAATAACAACATTTACTCCACCAGATATATTAGTAGTTGGTAAGATAAATGCTATTGTCTTAGGCATTTTAGATTTAATAAATTCTGTATACTTATAACCTGAATAAGTTGATACATATTCTTTCATTGCTCTATCAAATGCAGCATTACCTATTTTTTCTCTATATTCTGTATCAGTAACTAGTTTTTCTAATTTATCAAACCAATCTTTTTCAGTATTCTTAACAAGTACTCCATCTATACCATTTTTAATTATTTTAAATGCTCCTACATCTGAAGCTATAGTTGGAACTTTTACTAAAGCAGCTTCTGTCCATTTGTTTTCTGATTTAGCTTCATTAAATAAAGATTCTTCTATAGGTGCTAAATTAATATCTAATGATGCAATTAATTCTGGTAAATTTTCCCAATCTGTAAATGGTGCTGTTATTATTCTTTCTTTATATTTATCTAAATCTTTAGGTATATCTAATATACCAACTACTTTTAAATAAACTTCTTCATGCTTATCCATCATCTTTTTGATAGAAGGTAATATTAATTCAAAATCTGGATTATGAGTAATAGATCCACTTAAATAGCCTAATACTACCTTATCTTTTTCTTTTTTAACTTTCTTTACTGCATCTAAAGAAAACATACACATTCTTTCAGAAACAACATTTCTATTAACGTATACTTCTTTAACGTATTTACCTAACTCTTTAGCAAGTACTGGTGTTGTAGTAGTAGCAATATCACACATCTTAAGTGTATCACCCATTCTCTTAACACCATCATAATAAAGATTTAATTCGTCTTTTGACATACTCTTCAAGTACTTAATTGTTTTAGTGTATTCTTTATCAAATACTAAATCATCTATATCATAAATAACTGTTTTATTATTAATTTTTGCTTTTTCTATAAATTCTTTTACTGTATCTGTAATTGGACATCTAAAGAAAACAAATGCATTATAATACTTTTCTTTTTCTAAGGATAGTTTTTCATAAAAAACTTGATCACAACACATTCCATTAGATTCTAATTGTTCTATTTGATGATTTACTCTATATCTAGATGGATGAGGTAATGTACATCCATTTATGAAAAGAATATCTTTATAGTGTTGTTTTTCACCTTTCATACCATTAAAAATGTATTTTTTTGTTTTTTTAGCCAATGAAGTAATTCCTTCACTTTTAACTGTATCTTTAGTTTTTCCTATCAAATATTTTATTGAGTCCATAAAACCTCCTTAAGCAATATGTTATCTATATAATTATACCATTAATTGCAATAAAAAAAAAGAAAATTATCTCTTTTTCTTTTTTCTTCTAAATATATTACCTATAAATTCAAATGTAGGATTAAAGTTGATTTTATTAACAACACTAGCAAGGAAAAAACACACAAATAAAATGAATAATAACGATATTAATTTTCCTCTATCAGTCATCCCATCATTAATAGCAGGAATGGTATAATAATTAATAAAAATAAATTGATGAAGTATATATGCAGGAAATGTTAAATTACCAAGATATACAATTGGTTTAATACTTAATAATTTAGACAAATAACCCGTTTCACACGAGAACAATAGTAAAATAATAATATTAGGAATAAGCCAAATAAAAGAATTAGAATATCTTGGGAACCAACCAGGTAAATACTTGATAGACAATATTAGTAATGCCATAGTAGCTACTTCTAATATAGTGAATACTATTTTTCTCTTTTTTGTAGCTTCTTTTTCTTTATATGTTTGTCTAAATAGCATTCCTGTTATCATTGCTATTAAAAATTCAAACACTCTACAAGTAGGAAAAACGTATAAGAAAGTGGTCCTAGATAAATTCAATTTAAATACTAAATTGATATATAAAATATCTAATATAGTTATTATTAGTATTGCAATTATTCCTCTTTTCCTATTTTTCACTATTTTTTTCAATAGTATACAAAATGGAATTGTTAGTAACATAAAAAACATAAATGTACTAATGAACCAAGCAGGTGCATTAAATGAATAAGTATAATCTAAATTAACTGCAAAGCACTGAGTCATAGTTAATTGTAAGAATAATTTTGTAAAAAAAGTTACTGCGTCTCCTCCTAAATGAAGAAAGCCTTCCCATGGTAAGAATAATATTATCATTATAAAATATAATGGATATATCTTTTTAATTTTATTTACTATAAAACTTTTTGTATCACTTAATTTTATCTTTTTATCATAAAATTTATATCCATATAAAAATGCACTTACCATAAAGAAAAAACTAACTGCCCACGCTGCATTAAGTTCTATACTAGTGGTATTATAAGATGAAAGATGTAATAAAAATACACTTAAAAATGCAAGTATTCTAAAAAAAGAAAGTGAATTGAAATACTTTTTCATATTACTACCTCTTATTTAACATTATTACTCTTTTCAGAAAGAGAATATACTTTAGCTATAATTTTAGCAATCCATTTTGGCCAAAATTTACATAGAATAAAATAATCTTCTTGAGTTCTTTTATTATCATTAATTATTTCTGTTGTAGTTGATCCACCATAAATTCTATGACCCATTAATGGTTTATTTATATAGTAAAAATAACCTTCTCTCTTCGATAATTTTTCCCAGGCATACCAATCTATATTACATTTCAAATCACAAGCAAATATTTCTTTTGGAACATTCTTTTTAACAAAAGTAACAGATGGACAACTAATCGCATCTCCATACTTTAATACTTTTCTTTTTTTAGATTTTTTATTTGCTTTTTTATGATTTTTTAAAGGTCTTAATAAAAATTTCTTAATTTTTAAATTAGTATTTTTATATACATTTTCACCATTTCTAATTTCATAGTAATCCGGGAAAATGATAATAGATTCTTTTTGTTCTTTATATGCATTTACTACTTCTTCTGCATATGTATGATCATAAATATCATCTTGATGAGCTACTGTAACTAATTTTGTATTTGCTGCATTAACTGCAAAATCAAAATCATATCCTATTCCTTTTCTCTCTTTATTAACAATTATATCTAGCTTATATTTTTTTGCTAATTTGGTAATAAAATCATTTGGAGTAGATGTTGCGATTACAACATTAGTTTTTAAACTTTGATCTAAAACAGACTTAATACAACATTCTAAAAATAATGATTCTTTATATGCTAAAACTACAAATGTATGAATATCATTCATTTTTATTCACCTCTACAATATATTTTTGAAAATAATTTAATCAAATGTAATTTTCTAATAATTCTAAAAAAAATTACTGATAATTTTATTTTAAAAGGTTCACCTTTTAAAAACAATACTTTTACTTTTGATTTAATTTTATTTTTATTTAACCAATCTAAATACTTATAAAACTCTTTTTGAAAATCTTCTCTACTGGCATCTTTTCCTGAAAAAAGTAAATACCAGTAAATATATCTTTCTAAAAAATATTGATTATATTTATCATTTAGATTTATAAATTCTAACAATTTATTTAATAAAACAGTTATATCAACACAATTCTTTAGTCCTTTTTGATTAGTATTTGAAACACTTTTATCGTTATAGAACCAATTATATTCATTATTATTAATTATTTTTATATTATTAGTTTTTGAATAGCATAATAAATTAAAATAAACGTCTTCTCCAATTCCATAACTAAAAAATTCTATATTATTTTTTATTAAAAAATCTCTTTTATATAGTTTTGCCCAAGGAGCAAGTACAACATATTTTGACCAATCACTTTTTGTATCTAAATTATATTTAAATAATATCTTATCTTCAGTATTTGTTCTTTTATATGAACCTATAATTATATCTTCATCTTTATAATTGTTCATATAATTAAATATATAATCTCTATCGATATAATCATCGTTATCAACAAACATAATAAAATCCCCTGTTGCTTTTTTAATTCCAAGGTTTCTAGTTATTGATACTCCTTCATTTTGTTTATCAATTAATATTATTCTTTTGTCCTTTTTTTCATATTCTTTTAAAATATTTATCGAATTATCTTTTGATCCATCATTTATAACTAAAACTTCTATTTTTTTATATGTTTGATTTAATACGCTATCCAAGCATTTTGAAATATACTTTTCAGAATTATAAACTGGAATTATAATTGAAACTTTCTTCATTTAATCACCTTTTTCATATATACATTAAAGGATATAACATACAATAATAATATTAATAACATAACAATAAAATATGATAAAGCTGCGCCCATTAATCCATAATAAAAAACTAGTTTATATGATAATATACAACTTATAATACTTGAAATTATAAATATAATAGATTGAACTCTATTCTTATTCATCGCAATCATTGAATAAGATATTATTGTTGATATTCCAAATAATAAAGCACCAAACGCTATTACTAAAAGTTCTATAATATATTTTTCTAATTTTATTCCATAAACTAAATTTAATAAAGGAATACCAATTATATATAATAGTAATTCACAAGCAATACCAACTCCAAATAATATTAAACATAACTTAATAACCATTTTTTTAAAATTTATATAATCATTTTTTATTAAATAATTATTCATTTTTACTAAAAACGGATGAATAGTAAATTGACTTACCAATATCATCATTGTCGCTGGCATTGATATAATCCCATAAATTGTTTGCTTATCATTACTTAAAAATGAATCTATTGGAAATTTTGGTGCTTGTAATAAATATTGAGATAAGATAGAAACTATAAAAATAGAAAACCCCATTACAAGTATTTTTTTAATATTCTTAAATGAAAAATTTGTAATTGTAAAAGACATATTTTTCTTTTTTTTAATATCATAAAAAATAAAGAATAATACTTGTGAAATTATTAAAGAAATTATTGATAGTATTATATTCTTAGTTATTATATCTATTATCAAAAATAAAATTACTCCGACTATTGTTTTTAAAGTTAATGATATACCTACATTATATAATCTATCATTCTTTTGCATTATTCCATAATATGCATCACTTATAGCTTCAATTCCTCTAAAAATTATAAATAATAAAATCATTATTGATTTTTCAAAGTTATATTTTTTTATAAAAATATAGACTAACGATACAAAAAGCATTATTAATGAAGTAAATACTCTTGTTCTTAAAAAATCAACATCACTTAATTCTTTTGTTTTATCAGTAACTTGATATGGTCTTCCATGATAAGTTGCTATTACCTGAAGCATAGCTGCAAGAGAAAAAGCAAAAGTAAATACTCCTGCCTTATCTATTCCATTAATTCTTGTAACTATAATCATGAAAAAAAGTGATGTAAAGGCATTTAGTAATGAACCTATTAAATTCCAAACAAAATTCTTTTTTTCCATTATGATTCTCCTTTAAATCTATCCATAGCTGATTTTATAACATCATCCATATCATAATACTTATATTCAGCAAGTCTTCCACCAAAAATAATATTTTCTTCTTTTTTAGATAATTTTCTATACTCATCTGCTAATTTATTATTTTTATCATCATTAACAGTATAGTATTTTTCCATACCTTCTTTATAATCAGATGGATATTCATATGTTACTACTGTTTTAGGAGAAGTAGTATCGAATTCAAAATGTTTATGTTCTATAACTCTAGTATAATCAACTTCATGTCCAGTATAATTAATAACTGCATTTCCTTGATAATTTACTTTATCATATATTTTTGTATCAAATCTAAGTGATCTATACTCTAGTTTTCCTAGACTATAATCATAGTATTCATCGATTGCACCTGTATATATAATCTTATTTGCCATTTTCATATAATCTTCTCTATTATCAAAAAAATCTGTATTTAATCTTACTTCGATTCCTTTTAACATGTTTTCAACTAGTTTTGTATAACCACCAATCGGAACACCTTGATACTTATCATTAAAATAATTATTATCATAAGTTAATCTAACTGGCAATCTTTTTATAATAAAAGAAGGTAATTCACTGCAATCTCTATTCCATTGCTTCTCAGTATATCCTTTTATTAATTTTTCATAAATTGTTCTTCCAACTAAAGAAATTGCTTGTTCTTCCAAGTTTTTTGGCTCACCAGTTATTTCTTTTTTCTCTTCTTCAATATGTTTTAATGCATCTTCTGGAGTAAAAACATCATTCCAAATCTTTGAAAAAGTATTCATATTAAATGGCATATTATATATTTCATTACCAATTCTCGCTACAGGAGAATTAGTATATCTATTAAATTCTACAAAAGAATTTACATAATCCCATACATCTTTATAATCTGTATGAAAAATATGAGCACCATATTTATGAACATTAATTCCTTCTATATTTTCAGTATATACGTTTCCTGCAATATTAGGTCTTTTATCAATAACCAAAACTTTCTTTCCTGCACTTTTTGCTAAATTAGCAAAAGTTGCTCCAAATAAACCTGCGCCTACAACTAAATAATCATATTTCATCTAATCACCTTTTTAATGAACTATAATGTTTTTAATAATACTTATTAATCTTTGTTTAAAATAACTATCTTCAACATTATATACATCCAATTCTTTCAATTTTAAATTATTCTCTTCCAACCAAACATTAAGTAATCTCTCTGATAAAAATCCAAACAATCTTTTTTCATAATCTGTATAATTTGACATATCAACTCTTTTTTCTACTTCAAATAAAATATCAAATAGCCATTTACAATAATTATCAAAATTCTTCTTATTCATTATACACATATTAAATGCATAAAAATAATTTCTATTTGACACTTTATCAAAAGAGTCTAAATATTTTGGATATTTTTCTTCAATAATATCTCTACAAATATCATAGTCTTTTACATTATGATATTTAGCAAATTGACTTCTTGTTGATAAACCAATAAGCTTAGTCTTTTTTGGAACTATTACATCATATTCATTTAAAATATTAAGAACTTCATCTTTAGATATAATTTTATCTATTGAATGCTCTTTACTTTTTCTAAAAAAATATCTTCTATAATGAACTAAACCAATATACTTAGATTTAGAATTCTTCCACATCCAATATAAACCTGTTAATTCACAGTAATTAGGATTTTTTAAAGAAATATTTTCACCAGTTGAATCTTTAGTAAATCCTAAATCTTTTTTCCCTTCTGCTCCAACATGTAAAGGAATATAATATTTATTATTTGGTAATTTGCATTGTTTATGACATGCTATAAAAATATTTAAATCTTTATTCATACTTTACTCCTATAAATTAATTATTCTTATTCTTTTTTAACATAGACACTTCTTGAGTTAAAATCTTTATTTGATTTTTTTGAGTTGTAACTATCTTTGTCAAAGCTAAAGTAATTATCATTAATAATGTTATACTAATACCTATTACAAAATTAGATATAGTTTCAAATCCAAACCCGTCTGCTATCCATTCCATTACTCCAGGTAATACTCCAACAAATAGTAATGTTAATGCCATTAAAAACCAAACTAAAGAATATCTAATTGAAATAGTTTCTTTTCTAATACATCTAAGAATAATTATGAACCAGACAACTGAAAAAACTATTAATGCTATTATTAATGTATTGCTCATTTTCTTTTCCCTTTCATTATTATAATCGATAAAATAACATTTATCATGTAATAAATACTCTTAAATTTTGATATAGAAGATACCCCACCTGTTCTTGGTTTCATTTCAACAGGAACTTCATCAACTTTATAACCTCTTTTTAATACATTGACAGTAGATATTGGTTCTGGATATTCAGAAGGATATTCTGTTGTAAATAATTCTATAATATCCTTATCAACTGCTCTAAAACCAGATGTTGTATCATATATTTTTTTCTTTGTTTTTATTTTTATAAAAAATGATATTAAATTAATTCCTACTCTTCTTAATTTAGTAGATTTGAATTCACTTGCATCATCTACGACAAATCTTGATCCAATTACCATATTAGCTTTTTTATTTTTAATAGGCTCAACGATTTTTTTTACATAATTAACATCATGTTGTCCATCCCCATCAAATTGAATAGCAACATCATACCCATGTTCATAAGCATATTTATAGCCAGTTTGTACTGCACCACCAATTCCTAAATTTTGTACTAACTTAATATGATTAATCTTGTTCTTAACTAGTATTTCTTCTGTTTTATCTTTAGAACCATCATTAATAACAACTATATCATAATTAGTTTTATTCTTTTTATTGTACTCAACTATACTGTTATAAGTACTTAAAATATTTTCTTCTTCGTTGTATGCTGGTATTATCATTAATATTTTCATATACTTCTCTCCTATTTACAAACCTAGTTATATTATAACATTTAAAATATAAAAAAAAAAGAGTTCATTAATTTTTTTGTTGCATTTAAATAATTTTATTGATTTTTCATTTTAAAAATGCTATATTGTATATATAATACAGGAGGGTTTTATGGAAAAGAAGAAGGACGAGCTTGTCTTTGAACTGAGTGATTATGCAGATATAACAATTGAAGACAGTTCTAAAATAAATCAATACTTAAAAGAAAACTATGTTCTAAAAAAGAAAAAAAAGATAGATAAAAATGAAAACTTTATAAAAAGATTATGGAGAAAAGATACTGTAAGTTATTATTTAGAACACGAAAAAAAAGGAAGATTTGGTTTTATTGATGTTGCTAAAGCTATAGCAATAATATTTATTTTTACCGGTCACTGGTTATCAAAGAATTTAGTTCCTTTTGCTTATAGTTTCCATATATTTTTATTCTTTATGGCTTCTGGTTTTTTTGCACTACATATGCAAAAAGATAGTTTACTAGTCGTTTTGAAAAAACTATTATTTAGACTTGTTATACCATTATTAATATGGGCAAGTATATCAATAGTTTTAAGAAAACTAGATGGTAATTTAGTATTAGAAGATATATATACTTTATTCCATAAAACTGGTGAAGTTAATGCTAATTATTGGTTTATACCAGGTTTATTTGCAACTACTTTATATTATTGGATATTTGCAAAAATAATTAAAAAGCCATGGATTATAGTAATAATTACATTCTTATTAAATATATGTTTAGGAGAAACATCATTTCTTGGATTACCTCGAATAGATTTTATATTTGATAAAATACCATTTAGTTCATGGATTAATTTTAATGCATTCTTTACATATGGATTTTGGTATGCATTAGGAGCAGCTATATTCCCTCTTATATTAAAATACAATGATTGTTTAAATTCAAATTCTAAAAAGAAGAGATATCCGTTAAAAATAATATCATACGGAGCTGTTATATGTTCAGTAGTATTGCTACTACATCAATCAAACTTTAGTATATTTAGTAACAATAGATTTATTTATTCAAACTTTGTAATAGCTAGAGGTCTAGTCATAATAATGGCTGTATTATTCTTTAGCAACATACTAAGTAATTCAAAAGTACTAACAAAAATTGGAACACACACTCTTATTTTTGTGGGAATGGAATTTATAATACATGACTTCATTGCAGTAACGTTGATGCAATCATTTAATCTTGGAATATATAACTTCGTTAACCCAATATCTTTAATACTATATAATTTAATGACAATATTCCTTGTTTATAAACTGATAGATATTATAGATAATTATTTCCCAATATTAAATGGAAAAATGAAAAAAGAATAATAATTGCTATTATTCTTTTTTTTATTCTAAAAATAATTTTCTTGTAATAAAATTAAATACCATCACAATAGCTGTTGCTATTATCTTAACTATTAAATAACTAATATTAAGAATATCTGTACCAAACCACATAATTAATTCTGTTAACCCAAGACCTATAATACTAAAAACTATAAATATAATAAAGTTTCTAGTCTTACTCTTTTCTTTGTCAACATCAAATACCCATGTAACACTTAATATATAGTTAGCTATTACTGATATAGTAAACGCTATCGCTGCGCTTAATAGTACATCTAAATGAAATACTTCTTTACATATAATTAAAATAGCGTAATCAATAATAAAAGCTAATCCACCTACAAAAAGAAATTTAAATATTTGTAAGAATAATTTTTCTTTTTCAGGTTTTAGTTTTATATGAAATATTTTAAGTAGTTTTTCAAATAATAATGTAGTTCTATCTTTTTTCATTATTTATTTCTCCTAGTATTAATAAGTATATATTCAAATAATTGTCTATGTTTTTTAACAACTACTTCAAGTATTATTCCACATACAAAACTTAATACTGATATCATTAACATAAATCCAGAGAAGATTAATGTTGGAAATCTTTCTACGTATCCAGTTTTAAAATAATCTATAAATACTGGTATACCAAATATTAATGATATTATTAAGAATAAGAATCCAAATAATCCAAAGAATACATTTGGTTTATATTCTTTAAATAATCTAGCAATTGTTTTTAATACTTTAATACCATCACTAAATGTATTTAACTTAGATACACTACCTTCTGGTCTATCTCTATATTCAACTGGTATTTCTTTTAATCCCATATTCTTATCAAGTGCATGAATAGTCATTTCAGTTTCTATCTCAAATCCTTTTGATAATATTGGAAAAGTTTTAACAAACTCATAACTAAATGCTCTATAACCAGTCATTATATCTTTTACTTTACTCTTAAATAAAGAATTAATTAACTTTCTTACTAACACATTACCAAAGTTATGAAATGGTCTTTTATTTTCTTCAAAATAAGTAGATGATAATCTATCTCCAATAACCATATCTGCTTTACCTTCTAAAATATAATCACACATTTCTCTAGCATTTTCAGCAGGATATGTATCATCACCATCTATCATCAAATAACAATCTGCATCAATATCTCTAAACATTGATCTAATTACATTACCTTTTCCTTGTTTATATTCATATTTAACTATAGCACCAGCTTTTTCCGCTATTTTATCAGTACCATCACTAGAATTATTATCATAAACATAAATATCTGCTTCCGGTAACACCTTTTTATAGTCTTTAACAACTTTTTCTATAGTTTTACTCTCGTTATAACAAGGAATCAAAACTGCTATTTTCTTATCACTTTTTTTCATAGAACCACCTTTTAATCTATTTCTTCTTCTTGTTTAACTTCCTTAGAATCATCCATTAATATTTTATCATTATAAAAATCTGATGTCTTAGATAATTCTGATTCAACATAATCTAAACTTGTTCTTTCTATTAATGTCTTTTTATCAGAGAATAAATTTGTACCAAGTCCAAGTCTATCTCCTTCAATTTCTGCACCTATACTAGCAAGTGTAGTTGGATACATATCAATTGTATTAAATTTTCTATTTTTATTATAATGTGCTTCAATAGCTGGATTAATAAATACATTATAAACTGTTCTTTCATATGTTGTATCTGTTGATACAAAGAATCCTTTTCTCATAGTTAAATGGTCTCCAGATATAACAATAGTTGTATTTTCATAGAAATCTTGTTCTTGAACCCATTTAACAAAATCATAAATTAATTGATCAGAACAATAATATGCATTTGCATAGTTTTCTTTGAACTTTGTTTTACATGATTTATCTACATAACCATCCATAAAATGAGTATCCATAGTTTCCATTACAAAGTTGAATGGCTCATCGCTTTGACTTATTTCTAATAGTTTTTCTTTAGAGAATTCAAATAATTTACTATCTTCAAAGCCCCACCACTCATAATAATCTTCTGGTATTAATCCTTCTTTTTTAGCCCAGTTATAATCAAATATTTCATAGCTACCATGTTGTCTATAATAAGCATCTGCTCCTGCAAATGATGATTCTTCACCTAATATAAAGTAGTTTCTATAACCATTATCTCTTAATACATCACCTAATGAATATGCACCTGTCATATAATTATTTGATGTATAACTATTTGCTTTACTAGCAGATACTTTTAATGGAATACCTGCACTTTGTGATATCATACCAGCAATAGTCCAAGTAGATCCATAAGTTGCATATCCACCACCAAGTGTTTGTAAATTAGAGAAATTAGTATTTTCTAATGCAAGTTTTTCTAAGTTAGGTATATATGAAGATTTTTCTACTCCACCATGTTCTATAGACATTGCACTATTTTCTAATGACTCTACATAAATGTATATTAAATTTCTCTTTTTCTCAGGAAAAGTAATATTAACATCTTTTGGATTAACATATTCTTTTTCAAATATTTCAGCTTTATTAAATTGAGAATCTATATATTCATTAAATTTGAATGAAAAAAATACATAAAGTAGTGATAATATCAATACTACAATTGATACAAATAGTCTACTAAAAGGAAATACTTTTATGCTTCTTTTATTTATATTTAAATATACATCATTCAATTTAAACTTATATTTTCTTTTTATTAAATATCTAATAAGTAATACAGCACCAACAACACCGAATAGTCTTACTGACACGAAAACGGCACCCTCATAAACAGGCTGCATACTTGCCCCCTCAACAGTATTTATTGTATATAATAATTGCTCAAAAGATGAACAATTAATTTGTTCAGCAATATAATAACTAACTAGTATAATAATTATAGATAAAACTATTATAAAATTAGGTATATACTTACTTTTTAGTTTTTTTAGAAACTTTTTCATTTGTTATACTAACCTTTAATGATTTACTTAATAATATATATACTGTTGAAATAATAATAGCTAATAACATGTTAACTAATGAGTATTTTGTAAAAAAAGAAATATCATAGTTTATCTTACTTTCAAAACCTTCATTATATGAATATATAATCTTAAATATAGCATTACTCATAATATTAGTAACTGCTGTTAAAATGACATACCATAATAAGGCAGCCTTTCCATCTTTTCCATTGTTTTTATAAACAATATAGGCACCTATTCCAGATGTCATAAAAATGCTTAAAAATGCATACATAAAATCACCACACTAATGAGATTATAGCAAAAATATTATTATTTATCAATAAAAAATGTTAAAATCTACATAAGTATTTATACCTGGTATTTTACCAGTACTAGTGTATTGCCATCCTACATACTCTTTATCATATTCACAAGTAGTATTATACTGTGCTACCCACTTAGGAATTTCATTATCTAAAAAGGATAAAGTTCCAGTTGAAAGCATCTTAATATTGCCATAAACACCTACGTTATTATATCCTTTTTCTTTTAAATCAGATATAAATCTATTAATTACTTTTTTATACATAGCTTTAGTATAATTAACACCATTTAAATTAGATATTTCAGCATCATAAAATATAGGAAAAACAGGATCTAATTCATAAGTTTTTACTATGTTATCTACAAAGTTAGCTTCTACACTAGCAGCTTCTTCATTTTGTGCATATCCATAAAAATAGATTCCATATGGTATACCTAGTCTTTTTATTTCACTAATATTTCTTTCAAATCTATTATCTAGTGTACAATCTTCACCTGATATAGATCCAAAACCTATTCTAACTATTATGGCATCTATTAAACCAGAATTAAATACTGAGTCAAAATCTATTTCTTCTTGCCATGTACTAATATCTATTACAGATTTAATATTCTTTTTAACAAGTTTACCTGTTTTAAAATCAAAGTAATATCTTATATTATTTAATTTAATAACACCTTTATAATCATTATAATAAATATCTCCTTTTTCTTTTTTAATACCTTCTACATATTCACCATTTAAATCATAATACTTGTCATTAACAAAATCATCTTTAATAGGTCCTATTTTAGTATAATAATGCTGATTATATTCTCCTAGAACCATTTTACCATCAGGTCCATAATAAGCTTTTTCTATCTCTATATCTTTTTGCATTATTCCATTATCATCAAAATAATAAGTATCTCCCTCTATTTCTTTTTGACCTGTTACTTTTTTATTATTCTCATAATAATATGTATTACCGTCTTCTTCAATAAAACCTGTTTTTATATTTTCACATACATCTATTACTTTTACTTCTTCTACTATAGTCTCTTTTAATAACTCATTTATATTATCATGATCTTTTGTTACATAGCTAAACTTTTCTTTGTTAGTTTTATTTTTAATAGTTTCCTTTTTTATACTTTTATCTTCACTAGAATTATTATTAAAAAATATACCTAATACTAGTAATAAAATAACTACAAAAAGAATAATATACCCCTTTTTCAAAATACCACCTCAAAGATTATATTCTCTTTTTATAGTAAAAACTCTTCTAAAAAAATAAAAAAATGTGAATTTTCACATTTTTTATTTAATAACAAAACTAACTAGTTTTTTAGGAACAACTATTTCTTTTATTATTTCATGTCCATCTAAATAAGTCTTAACATTTTCAACTTCTTTAGCTTTAGTTTTCATTTCTTCTTCAGAAGTATTAGAATCAACTTCTATTTTACCTCTTACTTTACCATTTACTTGAACTACCATTTCAAATGTATCTTCCACTAATTTAGATTCATCGTATGTAGGCCATGCTTCATAAGTAATAGTATCATTGTGTCCTAGTTTATTCCATATTTCTTCAGTTACAAAAGGTGCGATTGGATTTAACAATTTAATAAATCCTTCAGCATATTCTTTAGGGAATACTTCTTCTTTTTGTACTGCATTTAAGAATATCATTAATTGTGATATAGCTGTATTAAATGAAAGTTTTTCATAATCTTCAGTTACTTTCTTAACAGTTTGATTATATACTTTTTCTAAGTTAGTATTCTTTTCATCTTTTATCTTAGATTCATCTATATACATTCTATAAACTTTATCAATAAATTTCTTAGCACCATTAACTCCTTCTTCACTCCATGGTTTTTCAGCTTCTAATGGCCCCATAAACATTTCATAAAGTCTTAAAGTATCTGCACCATATTCATTTGCAACATCTATTGGATCTACTGCAAATTCCGGGTATCTTTTACCCATTTTTAAACCATTAGCGCCAAGTATCATACCTTGATGAACTAACTTTTGAAACGGTTCTTTTACTCCTACTAATCCCTTGTCATATAAGTATTCATTCCACATTCTAGAATATAATAAGTGTCCTACAGCGTGTTCTGGTCCTCCTACATATAAATCTACAGGCATCCAGTGATCAATTAACTTTTTATCTGCAAATTCTTTATCATTATGTGGATCAATATATCTTAAGAAATACCATGATGAAGCGGCGCTACCTGGCATAGTACTTGTTTCAAGAGTACCTTTTTTACCATTAATTGTAACATTCTTCCAATCAGTTGCGCTTTCAAGTGGAGCTTTACCATTTCTTCCTTTATAATCATCTAATTCTGGTAATATTAATGGTAATTTACTATCATCTAATGCTTCTTTTGTACCATCTTCAAATGTAACTACTGGTATTGGTTCACCCCAATATCTTTGTCTAGCAAATATCCATTCTCTTATTCTATAGTTAACTTGTTTTCTACCTTTACCCATTTTAACTAATTTTTCAGTAATAGCTTCTTTAGCTTCTTCTACAGTTAAACCAGTAAACTCTTCACTATTAATTAATTTACATCCTTTACCAAGATAATCTTGTTTTTCAAATGCACATTCTTTTGTATCTCTTCCATCAATTACTTGAATCATAGGAATATTATATTTAGTAGCATATTCATAATCTCTTTGATCATGACTTGGAACTGCCATAACTGCACCAGTTCCATAACTAGCTAAAACAAAGTCTCCTAAATAAATAGGTACTTCTTTATTATTAACTGGATTAATTGCCATAACACCCTCAAGTTTAACACCAGTTTTATCTTTATTCATTTCTGTTCTATCAAAGTCAGATTTTTTAGCAGTTTCTTCTCTATATTTTTCTACTTCATCAAAGTTAGTTATTCTGTCTTTTAAATCATCAACTAATTTACTTTCAGGAGCTAGTACCATAAATGTAATACCATATATAGTTTCAATACAAGTAGTATAAATAGAGAATTTACCTCCACCTACTATATCAAAATCTACTTCTACACCAGTACTTTTACCTATCCAGTTTCTTTGCATTTCCTTAGTAGATTCAGGCCAATCAAGTCCATCTAATCCAGATAGTAATTCTTCTGCATACTTAGGCATATCAATAACCCATTGTTCCATATTTTTTCTAACAACAGGATATCCTCCTCTTTCACTTTTACCATCAATTACTTCATCATTAGCTAAAACTGTACCTAATTCTTCACACCAGTTAACAGGCATATCAATTTGTTTAGCTATACCATCTTCATATAATCTTTTAAATATCCATTGAGTCCATTTATAATATGATGGTTCATGTGATGAGAAACATCTATCCCAATCAAAAGATAAACCAATTGTTTTTAATTGCTTTGTAAAATATTCAATATTCTTTTGAGTAAATCCATCTGGATGTTTACCTGTTTTAATAGCAAATTGTTCTGCTGGTAAACCAAATGAATCATATCCAATTGGATGAAGAACATTAAATCCTTGCATTCTTTTCATTCTAGATACAATATCAGTTGCAGTATATCCTTCAACATGTCCTGCATGTAAACCTACTCCTGATGGATATGGAAACATATCCAAAGCATAATATTTAGGTTTACTAAAATCAGTTGTATCTGTTTTAAACGTTTTATTTTTATCCCAATACTCTATCCATTTTTTTTCTACTTCTTTAAAATTATACATTTTTATCACTCTTTCTTTCTAAATATTTTAAATACTTTGCTACAAAATAATATACAAACCATATTGCAGGAAATATTAATACAAATAATAATATTATTTTTAACCAAGCTTCTTTAAAAGGTAGAACAATCATAACTAATATAGTTAAGAAAAATGCATTAACTATATTTAATATTTTTAGTGTTCTAATCAAACCTATTTTATCAACATCTACTTTATAATACCCTTTTAAGAATTTAATTTCTGGTGGTATATCTTTTTCCTTTTTAACAGTCTTACCTTTTTTCTTTTTTCTAGCTGCAGTTATAAAAGGTCTAACCTGAAACCAATAATATACCAGGTATATTACTATATAAAAAATAACAAAAAGCCCCACATATTTTAATGCATCCATATTATCCTCCTTTTTAAACAAAAAAATTCCTATAATGTAAGGACTATATCTAGCGGTACCACCTTACTTCATAGGAATCTATGCACTTTATTTATATCGTAATTACACGTTTTTAGTTCCAAAACAAGTTCATAAAAATATATTAATTAACTCACACCAATCGTTAACTCTCTTTATAATACTTTTTTACTACTACTTTTCTTCATCACTAAACAATATTGATTATAATATAGTTTTTATTATTTTTCAATAACTAATTAAAAAAAGTAAACATAATGTTTACTCTTCTTCACTATTTATTTTAGGAACTTCAGTTCTTTTTATTTGTTCTTCTGTTACTTCCGCTAAAACAAATATTCCTAATTCTTTTGTACTAAAAGTTAAAACATCTTTTGATATTTGTACTTCATATTTCTTTTTAATTTTATTATTATCAACTAAATAGACTGCTAAAAATCTTCTATTAAAATCTACTGGTATATTTAAATATACTGTTACTTCGTCTTTTAACTTCACATCTGAATCTGCTTTTAAAGATATATCATAAGCAATAGATTTTTGTATTTCACTAGATAAACCACTATAATCAGTAGCAACTTCAGTTACTGCTAATTTAGTAGATTCAGGTAACTTTTGATCATTAAAATCTACTGATACTCTTGTAGCTTTATCAGTTAGTTTTTCTACCTTTACTTCAGGTTCTTCATAACCACAACCTGTTATAATAACTGTAAATAAAATTAATAAAATTAATATTCTTTTCTTCATACTATCACCATCTTAATTATAACACATTATTTATATTCAGGTAAATTAGTATCATATTTTATATATACTAATAAATCATTAATATATTGATCTATTTTTTCATATTTACCTTTAATACTTTTATAATTATCTAACATATCTTCTATAACCATATTCTTAATTACTTTATCATTTTGGACAAAGAATAATATATTAGATAATCTTTTATACATAGCATCTTCTTTATTATCAGTATCTATAGGTTCTTCAATAGTAGCTATTTTCATAGCTAATTCTTTATTTATAGGATATTCTTTCATAATATCTCTAGTAATAAGACCTATTCTTTCTTCATAAGAAAGATTTGCATTATAATCATAATTCATATTAATATTCCCTTATATTAGTCTTCTTATATTCATTAATTAAATTAGGTGTTAATTCTATTTCTTTATCTAAATCATATTCTTGATTAATTAAACCAATTAACATCTTATTTTGAATACCAGACATAATTGTTTGTAATGATCTAGCTCCTGTTCCCATAGAAAGAGCTTCAGTTGCTAACTTTTCTACAAATTCGTCATTAAAAGTAATACCTTTATATCCAAACATCTTAACTGTATTTTCAAAATTCTTTAATGGACTAATTTCAGATGTTAATAATATAGTTTTAAGGTCTTCTAGCTTATATGATTTAGTACTAGTTAATACTTTAATTCTACCAAAGAATTCTCTCATTAAACCAAATTTAATATAATCATCTGGTGTTACAGTATAAGTTCTACTATTAACTTCACTTAAAGTATTAAATCCCATTGGTTTATATTTCTTTTCTTCTTCTTTTATTTTATCTTCTCGTAAATCAGTAAATGCTCCACTTAATATAAAAGTGAGTTTACTTGTATCAAATTTAGTAGCTTTAGAGAATAATTGTCCATCTTTAACATCATATACTCCACCACCAATAAATGATAATAATTCTTCTTGTACTCCTCTATCCATATCTTTACCATAAACATTATCTTTTATAGCAACTTTATCTATTTCATCAAGAACTACAATACCTCTTTCTGCTCTTTTTATATTACCATTTGCTTGTTCTAACAAATTATTAAGTATATCTGTAATAGTTGGTCCTACATAACCAGTTTCAGAAAAACTATTAGCACTAGTTATAACAATAGGTAAATCCATTAATCTAGCTATTTCTTTTTCAATAGCAGTTTTACCTGTACCCGTTTCTCCATCTAATAATATAGTTACTTTACTACTATCTAATCTAGATGGATTATTACCATCTTTTTCAATAACATCATCTATTAATACTTGATTAAATATTATATTAGATACAAGTGTCTTAATAGCGTCACCTTGACCAACTATTTTTTTACTGATAATTTCTATCATTTTATTTACATCTTTAAATGAATCAGATTCTTTCTTTTTACTCTTAACTTTTTCTAATACTTTTTTATCCTTTTGTAAATCTTTTATTTTTTTATCTAACATTAGTCTTTGTATATCCATATCATGAACAGTTGAAGAAAAATCTAGTGGAATAAACTTAATCTCTGCTTCAGGTAATTCTTGTTCTTCATTTTCTTCCTCATTAGAATTCTCTAATGCATCCGCTATTGCTCTAAAAATAATACCTAATTCTGCAGGTCCAAAATCAATACTATTTTCTTCTTCATCTTCAACAAATAAATCATCAAAATCACAATTAGAGAATAATTCTTCTTTATTAATTCTTCTTTCACTATCTTCATCTATTTTAGTATATATTGATAAATCTCTATTAATATGTAAAGTAAAGTTCTTTAATTTCTTAGCAGTTTCAACTAATGTTTTCTTAATTGAATCATCATTATCTTTTACTAAGTTTAAAAACTTTTCATGATCAAATATATACATATTCTTTAAAGATTTATCTTCTTCTATAAAATTAATCTCGCTTTTTTCTTCAAATATAGGTCCGTTTGAAATTAAAATATTAAATTCACTTGTAGATAGACCTGAGTACTTACCTGAAATAATATCAAACTCATCATATTCAGGATTATAAGATACAAGAGCAACTGTATCAAAGTCATACATATCATTATATGAATCAAAAATTACCGCTAACGATAGGTTTCTTTTTATCATAATAACTCACCCTTTTCGAATACTGCTTATTATATAATGTGAATTAAAAAAATGCAAGATAAAAAGAAGCATATATTATGCTTCTTAATATGTACTATCATTATATTTAGCACCAGAAACTACTAATTCATATCTATCATAATCTTTTGTATTTAAATCACCTGCTGGTAAATATAAATAATATGAATTAATTGATTCTTCAGTACCTGGTTTTACATATATGTATAAATCATCGTAGAAATGTACTTGATTATTTTTATAATAAATAACTGTAATATATAAATTAACTTCTTTATCAAAATTATTTGCATATTTTATTAAAAGAGAATTATCTGTTTCAGTAACATTAATACTAGATGAATCTATATCCATCATATGTTCATATGACTTAATCTTTTTTGCTGAAACATGCAACTCATAATCATAAAATTCTTTTTTTGAAGTTGATACTACATCAGTAGCAAATTTCTTACCTGGAGCTACATTAGATGAAGAACCATATCCTTTATCTACTCTTTTACCATCAGCATCTAAGAAATATAAATCTACACTTGGAGATACTGCTATTGTATTATTATTAGTTAATAATACATGTAATCCATTTTTATCATATATTACTTTGTCTACTTTTATATTTTGACCTAAATCTCCATCATAGACAATTTTTAGATTATCTACATCTATATCCATTTCATAGTATTCATATCCACCTATTTCATTTTTCTTTTTAGTAGATTTTGTTTTTTTATCTAAAGTAGATGTATCATTACCTTTTTGACTATTATTATTCGATTTTGGATTAGAAATAACTAAAATTATAGTTACAACTAATAGTGCTATTAAAGCAGTTAATAATACAGAAATAGTTATTATTTTTTTAGAATCTTTTTTTTCTTTTTTTAATCCGCAATTAGGACAAAATTCTGCTTTTTTATCATATTCAAAATTACAATTTTTACATCTCATTTTAATCACCAACCTTTATTAAGTTTGAAGAATAAGAATTATTATTTATATCTACTATATTAAATACTACATAATATTCTCCACTTTGTAATGAAGATGTTTGTAAATCTAAAGTATCTATAGTAGAACCATATCCAGTTAATTCAGGAGCACTTTCCCATTCAGTTGTATAATTTCCATTATCATCTAATATTTTATATATTGGTGTCCATATTTCTAATGAATTAAATTGACTTATATCTAGTAATACACCCGCTAATCTTTCATCTGTATCATTTGATACAACAGCACTAGTGAAATTAGCTTTATCTCCATCTATTTTAAAATATGCAGTTACATTATAACTAAATCCTACATCCATTATACTTTTACTCTTATCATAAATAATTGCGAATGGTGTTTCAAATGTATCTACACCATCTGATTTATTATACATTATAGGTATAATATGTCTTTGACCATCTGAATCATTATACATAGTAATTAAATTATTACCTATAGTAGTTTTTAATGTATCTCCTGTTAAAGTAACATCATTTGATTTATATATAGGCATATAATAATTTGGATGCTCTTGACTTCTTTCAAATACTATATAGTTAGCTGTTGAATAATTAGCTAATTCATCTTCTGTTAATTTTAATGTAACTTCTCTACCATCATCCTCAATTGTAGTTTCATTTGCAGCAAAATTATAGGCAAATGGTTTTGATCCAGTTTGCATAGAAACAAAACTTGTAATCAAAGATCTATAATCATCTAAAAAGTTTAATTTTTTATAAACATCTAAAAACCTAGTTTTACTTCTAGATTTTCCGTTATATGGGAAATAAATTGATACTCCATTTGAATTAGTCATATTAGTATAGTTATATACAACCGCATCTCTTAATGATTCTAGTAAAGATGTTGAATCAACAGATGAATAACTCTTTATACCTTCTATAAATGAATATAAATCAATTGTATCATAATCTTTATATTGTGAACTAGCATATTGATATAGATTAGCTCTTACTCTTGATATATTACTATAATTTGTTTTAAGATCTATTCCGTCTATAAAATTATTAAATTTATCTATAATTGAACCTACTTCAGATAAATCTACAATTGAGTATGTTACTCCTTTTGATCCAAGTGGATCCAATTCTTCCATTTGTTTTTGATATTGATCAACAAACTTTTTAGCAAATAAATATCCATCATCAGATGTTTCTATTCCATTTAAGAAACTTAATACATTTGAATATTTAGAACCATATGATACTTCTTCTGAGAATGCTATATAATCTGCATAATCTTCAAATAATCCAGCAACTTCTAAAGTACCATTTAAACAAGTTCTAAAAATAACACTATCAAGTTTATTACCGCTATTAAAAGGACTAGATTCTAAAGCTTTTGTAAATTCATCAAGTTGAATATTATCTCCTGAAAAATCATCATATATCGCACCATCTATTGCTCCACCATGATCATATAGTAATAAATTATATCTACTAGCTGGATAATTATTATAACCATATGTTAAAAAATCAGATAAGGTTTTAGGATCACCCATGCTTAATTGAGGATAAGTTTCTATTTTTTCAAATCCATTCTTTGTTAATTTAAATATAGCATTTTCAGTATTACTTATATAATCATTATGCCACTCTTCTGTACCACCTGTATAAGCTAGTATTGTTACATTATCTAAATCTATTTTACTTGGATCAATAGCTGCTAATTCAGCAGTAATTATTTCATTTTTTGATTCCAAATCAGTACCATCTAAGTACATCATAATTGTTCTCTTACCATTTTTATTTCCAGTTAGAATAAAGAATGCAACAATACCTAATAATACTACAATAAGAGATAGTAAACTAATAAGTATTATTCCTTTCTTATCTTTCTTTTTCTTAGGAACGACAGGTGTTGGCTCTCCAACTGGAATAACATATTTATGTTGTTCTACATTAGTAGGTTGTGTAGCCATTTCTACTGGATGTCCACAAAATGGGCAAAAATTAGTATTAGAAACTTCTTTTCCACAATTATTACAAAACATTATATCACCTCTATTATATATATTTATTCTAACATTTTTATAAAAAAAAGAGAATAATATTTTATTCTCTTTACACATTTATTTTCTTATTAATACATGTTTAAAATGTTCTTCTTGAAATTCCACTAATGCTTCTATCGCATCATCTGAATATGTTTTATTTAAAGGTACAACTATTAATTTATCATCATTATCATTAGTTCTATGAATAATGGCTATACATTTTCCTGTATAATCATCAACAGGTTCAAATACTCCAAGTAGATATACATCTAATTCTTCTCCATCTCCACTAACAGTATTAGGTACATATCCATAATTAACAGGATATATAAAACCATGTTTAGGATGTTTACTACCAAATGGTCTATCTATTTTAATATATAATTCTTTATCTAAATATTCTTTATTATCCATAATTACCTCCTAATGTCTAACTATATACCAATCATTTTCATATTTACAATATAAGAAAGAAGATAAAGATACAGATTCTTCTGTCTTAGATCCTTTATAAATAATATTTCCAGAGTACTTCTTACATTCAGATGCTTCTTCTTTAGTGTCAAATAATGCAGTTATATCATCATTCATTTTTTTTAAATCACTTTCACTTAATTTTTCATTACCTTCTATTTCATATGTAATATTAAAATCATCACCAAAATATTCTTTATCATCTAATAAACCAGCTTCAAGATAATCTTGTGTCAAACTATTTTTAGCGTATTCCATATAATATGGTGGAAATATCTTTTTTACTATCTCTATATCAGGTTTAGTATATCCATCTATAAAATTATCAAGTAATGACTCATATGTTCTTTTTTTATCATTAGAACTTGTTTTATTACTTTTACTAGAACCACATCCAACAATTGTAAATAAACCTATTATTGCGAATAAATATATTAATACTTTCTTCATAACATCACTCCTTTATTTTACTATGTCTTGGAATATTAGTTAATCTAAAAGAATTATCTTTCTTTTGTTCTTTAGTCATATTATTTAATGCCATTATCTTTTCATAAAAAGTATTTAATTCATTATTAATTAATTCTACTTTTTCTGGATTATCAAGATAAAAATTCATCTTTCTAAATTTAACATCTATCCCTTTATGACTACTAGATACACTTATTTCATCATCCCACACTATTTTATGAAAGTTACAAGAATATGCCATACCTTCTTCAAAGAAGACTTCTTCACCATAATTATCTTTTTCTATACATACTCTTAATCTTCTTTCATTTAAATCTTTAGTAATATATCTTATACTATCTACTACGTCAACAACATCATCGTTTTCACTATCATAATTATTTTTGATGTAATCATTAAACATATTTTGTATACTAGTATATTCTTCACTACCTAGTTCTGTTTTACTTAAATAATCTACTTTTATTGTTGTCTTATTTTCCTTATCGATATCTGAATACCATATCCATAATAATTTATTGTTTGTCATAACCAAAACCTCCTCTATTTATTATTTTTAAAATGTATATATGAAAGTATACTTATTGGTAAGAAATATAAACACCAAATTTCAAGTGCCATTACTCCTCCCATAGAAGTACTTCCATCACTATTTGCAAATATACCTGTCATAGGCATTATTAAACATGATAAGAAGAATACTCCATGTATAAGTAATAAGTACTTTAATATTTTATCATATTTATTCTTAACATTTATAGTTAAACCTATAAAAAATGTAGATAAAGCCATAATAGCATATCCTAGTAGATCTAAGTTAAACATTAAACCCATACTACTATAATCTAATACTTTTAATGCTTCTTTACTTAAATTATCATTTAATACACTTGTGCATTGAGTAAAATATACAATCATAATTAGAGTTGAATAAACACCCGCAAGTATAAGTGCAATTTTACCAGCTACTTTATTTTTTTCTGTACATTCATTTTCAAGTGAAGCAATCATCATTATAAAACTTATTGATAATAATATACATACAAAAAAATACCCAAATTTAAAATCAATTAATAAAAATATTGCGAATAATAAAACTGTAATCGCATTTATAATTGATCCAATCATTCCTAATTTCTTATTCATAATTACTTTCTCCTAACAATCTTAACCCATTTTTCTTTTAAAGATAAGTTTTTAAATTCATAACCATAATCTAATAGTTCTTTTTTAAAAGTAAGAAAAGCATGATCAAATTTAAACCCTACTATTTTTTCTACTTCATCAAAAGATAGTTTATATTCATCTTTATTATGTTTTTCTACATATTTCCAAAGTGGTTCATACTTACTCATTTTTTTAATCCTTTCACAGTATCAAGTACTATATCTTTTAATAATTCTTGATCATCAGTATCAACTAAATACATTGGTTTAGCTCCTTCATATGGAATAGATTCTTCCATATTATATTCTTTATTATTATCTACTTTTTTAACAAGTAATCTATCATCATATATTCCACCAAATAATAGATTATTATAGTAAAGTAGATTTTCTCCCATCATAGGTCTACATGTTATACCATCTAATATATTTAGCTGTTCTAACACATATTCTTTATATTCTTTTGTAGTAGCCATATTATCACCAATTTAATTATATCATAAAAAAACAGATAGAATCATCTATCTGTTTAATAAAATATACTTAAATCTAAATTACCATCATAACCTGGTATTCTACCTTCACTTGTATATTGCCATCCCATACTTGGCCCTGAGTATTGATTTACTGTATAGTATTGTGCAACCCATAATGGGAAACTTCTAATAGAAGGATTATTTAAATAACCCGATTCAAATTTACTAACACTACCATATACTCCTACACTATTATACCCTCTTGATCTAAGAATATTTGCAAAAGTAGTAGTTGTCAATGCATATACATCTGAAGTATATGTAAATCCCCAGAAATATCCTTCTTCTGCATCAAAGAATATAGGGAAAGACATATCGTTAACATTATAAGCATTTAATACATCTGCAACATAATTAGCTTCAACAGCTGCAGAATCTGCATTTTGTGCATAAGTATAAAAATATACTGAATATGGAATATTTAGTCTTCTTATTTCACTTAAATTATATTCAAATTTATTATCTAATATACATGGTTCACCTACTGCACTACCATATCCTAATCTGATAATTACTCCATCAATTTGACCAGAACTCCATAAAGCATCCCAATTCAAATATCCTTGCCAAGTAGAAACATCGACTATATGTTTAACATTTCTATTTAATAATTCACCTGTATTAAAATCAAAATAATTTCTTTCACCTTGTATTTTTACTACACCTTTTGCTTTTGTACCATTTGTATAAAAATAGTATGTTTTTCCAAATATAGTTTGATATCCAGTTTGAAGAACGCCATTTGCATCAAAATTGTAATCTACACCATCTATAGTCATAGAACCTGTTTGAATAATACCTTCTGAGTTTGTGTAATACGTATTTCCATCTGGTGTTGTTGCCCATCCATAATATAATTTATTACTTAATACTCCAAATAAGTATTTATTACCGTCTATTTCAACTATACCAGATTTTAGTATTCCATCTTCTCCTGAATAATACTTATTTCCATCTGGTGTTGTTGCCCATCCATAATAAAGCATATTACTATATACACCAAACAAATATTTTTTGCCATCAATTTCAGTGACTCCTGATTTTAGTATTCCATTTGATCCTGAATAATATTTTTTACCATTTACTTCTACCCATCCAGTACTCATATAACAATTTTCTTCATCGAAATAATAATTATTATTTTTTATTGTTATGAATCCCTCTTGTAAAACTCCATCTTCATCTGAATAATATTTCTTACCATCTGGTGTTGTTGCCCATCCATAATAAAGCATATTACTTGTTATTCCGAACAAGTATTTTTTACCTTCTATTTCTGTAACTCCTGATTTTAGTATTCCATCTTCTCCTGAGTAATACTTATTTCCATCTGGTGTTATTGCCCATCCATAGTAAAGCATATTACTTGTTACATCAAACAAATACTTTTTACCTTCTATTTCTGTAACTCCTGATTTTAGTATTCCGTCTTCTCCTGAGTAATATTTTTTATCATCTATTTCTAACCAACCAACATTCATATTACATTCTTTTTCGTCAAAATAATATTTTTGATTATTAATAGTAACGAAGCCAGTTTTTAAAACTCCTGTTATATCTGAGTAATACTTATTTCCATCTGGTGTTGTTGCCCATCCATAGTAAAGCATATTACTTGTTACTCCAAATAAGTATTTTTTGCCTTCTATTTCTGCAACCCCTGATTTTAATTTTCCATCTTCTCCTGAGTAATACTTTTTGCCATTAACTTCTATCCATCCAAATTGTAATTTGTTGTCTTTAAAATAGTATTTATATCCTTCTATTTCAACTATACCAAATTTTAGTATTCCATCTTCTCCTGAGTAATACTTTTTGCCATCTATTTCTAACCAACCAACATTCATATTACATTCTTTTTCATCAAAATAATATTTTTGATTATTAATAGTAACGAAGCCAGTTTTTAAAACTCCTGTTATATCTGAGTAATACTTATTTCCATCTGGTGTTGTTGCCCATCCATAGTATAGTTTATTACTTGTTACTCCAAATAAGTATTTTTTACCATCTATTTCTGCAACTCCTGATTTTAGTATTCCATCTTCTCCTGAATAGTACTTATTTCCATCTGGTGTTGTTGCCCATCCATAATATAAATAACCACTATTAACACCAAATAAGTATTTATTACCATCTATTTCAACAATTCCCTTTTGCATTACACCATCTTTATAATAAAAAATATGGCCACCTTCATTAACAAATTCTCCAGAACTATTAATACTAATATTAATACTATTTACATTACCTATTTCAATACTATTATTAGTTTCATATTCATTTATTGAAATTGATGAAATACTAATATTAGATTCACCTGTTGAAATAGCCTTATATCTAATTGAATAGTCTTTGCTTTGAATGACTTCATTAGCTACATCTGAAATATTTTCAGTACCTGAAACTAAAGCAAGATTATCTGAATGATTTACTATAAAATTCCAAGTACCTAAATTTGTGTCACTTTGTACTTTTACATTTACCTCAAATTCATCACCAACTTTAATATTACTTGATTGAGTTGATAATTCTATATTACTTGAAGATGCTAAAACAGAGGTCTTAAATGCAAAAAAGAACGTAATAACAATTAATAAATTAATAATGCTTTTTCTTTTAAACATGAAATCACCTCTTTATGTATCTTTTATCATAACATTTTATATCGATTTAGTCTTGTAGAATAATAAGATTTACACTTTTATTACACTCTTTTTTTAATAATCTTTTCTTGAATAAATGTAATTAATATTGCTATTAAAATAACTAATATGTATCTTAATGTCCAATGAATATCTGGTTTTATAATACTAACAATATAAATAGCTAATATATGCCATAAATAAATCCAAAATGAATTCTTACTTATACTAACTATTATATTATTTAATTTAATATTTTTAATTTTTGGTTCAATTAAGAATAATAATAGTGAAACTATTAAAGAATAACTTAAATAATACAAACTTGGTGGATATTTTCTTGTTTGAGTAAATACAAATAAACCTTCCGTTTTAAAAAAGTATAAAACATAAGCTGTAAATATCATTATAAATAGTAATAATAAATACTTTATTTCCTTTTTATTTAATTTTCTAACAAATAAACCTAATAATAAAATAGTACCATAACTAATTAAATTACTTAAATAATAATTAGTAAACATATTTATATTATATATATTATAATGGCACATTAATTCATTTATTATAAATAGAGAAATTATTATTATAAAAACTATATACTTTTTAAAACTATCTACTATTTTAATGAATAGTGGCATTACTAATTCAACTAATAAATATACTCTAACTATCCAAATATATCCTATTCCTTCTAATAATAAATAACTATCAATCATTTGATTTTTACTATAGTAGAATTGAACATTAAAATAATTATGACATATATATACTATAAAAAAATAAATTGTTAAAAAAATCCATGTAGGTATTAATAATCTTTTTATTCTCTTAATAACATAACTAAAATATGATTTTGAAGATTTATAAGAATTATACGATAAATAACCTGATACAAAAACCATCAAAGGGACATCAAAATTACGGATTTGAAAAATAATCTCATGTGGACTAACATGCGCTAAAATTATCGCAAATAATCCAATTACTTTCATTATATCCATCTTAAGTTCTCTTTTGCTATTCATAAAATCATCCTCAATTATATATTAACACATAATAACATAAAAGTCACTTATAATCCCATATATACAAAAAAATAGTATTTCTACTATTTCTTAATATGGCTTCTTACCATTAAGCCAACCTTTTTCTTTCCAATAATCTACATCAGTTTTATTCCAACCATTTTTTTGAGTCATTCCAAATAATTTAAAGAAAAATTTTGTTTTAAAACCAACTTTTCTTTTTACTAATGCTTTCTTTACTTTTTTAGCTTTCTTACTAACTTGTTTTTGTATTTTATCCTTCTTATCATAATCAACATAATTACCACCCATTTTCATAGTTGTAACACCATAATTATATATAGTAGGAACACCCCAATAGAATAGATTTGATTTTAATAATTTAACTGTATTCTTTACTCCAGAACCTCCCGCTGAAGTAATTATTAAACCAACTTTATTAAACATTTCTTCTTTTGGTCTATGAACTAACCACATATACGCTAAGTGATCTAAAAATACTTTTAATGCTCCAGAACAAGATCCTACAAATACTGGAGTTGCTAATATAATTAAATCTGCATTTTCTATTTTTTTAATAATTTTATTTATTTCATTATAATGAGGGCAATTTTCTTCGCCTTTTAATATGCAGTTCGCACATCCCATACATATATTATTAAAGTCAATTGGAAGAACAACTTCGTCAAACTCATTTTTACTATTCTCAAATTCTTTTAAAAATAAATCTACTACAGCTCTTGTATTACCTCTATGAGCAGTTCCCATTATTGTTAATACTTTCATTTTTGCCTCCTAGAACTATTTTATCTAATATTATTGATTCTTCATTTAATCCTATCTTTTCAATGATAATTGTATCAATATAACACTCAAATTCATCTTTCATATTCTCTATTTTTTTTAATTGTTCATTACTTGAATTAAATGTCTGACCAATTGTGATATGTGGGATATATTCTCTATCACTTAGATATTTTTGAAAATAATTATTATATAGTTCGTCATGTATTTTTATAATATCTTTTTTACCTTCTACACAATCAAGAAATATATAATTATCATCTGAAAATGATACACCAGAGAATTTTACATAAAACTTCTTTTTATCTTTAAAATAATCTCTAACTTTAACAACTAATTCATCATCACTCATATCATCTTCAAAAGGAAATACTATAGTTATGTGTGGTGGAACAATTCCATATAATTCATCATTATCTTTACGAATTTTTTCTATAACATCCATGTTATCAAAGTTAGGTAATAATAAAATATCTCTCATGTTTTTCATTATTATCACACCCTATATGCATTATATCATAAAAAAAAGATATCTATTAGATACCTTTTGTTTTTATTTTATATATTCTAGTACATAGAAGACCAATAACACTTAATAATGCTAGTAATATGTAAGATGCTACTCCATCTCCTGTAACTGGGTTAATAATTTCTTTATCAATAACTTTAATTGTTACATCTTTTTCTGGCATAACAAATTTATTATTTTTTACTTCTATTTTATTACCATCAGAATCAGTTACTTCTAATGTAACTTTATAGTGATCTTTTATACTTAATTCTAATGTTCCTTTATAAGGAAATTTATCAGTACCTGCTGAAACTATTCCTTCAGCGCTTGAATCAAGAATTATATTATATAATTTTGTAACTTCATATTGATTTTCACCTATTTTAGCAGCTCCATATCCGTCTTTTACATAATATGATGGATCTTCATTATAAGTTCCACCTGTTACTAATTGAATTATAGTTTCAGGATTTTCTGCACTAATTACTAAATCCCCAGTTGATTCAAAATCACCATCTTTTATAGTTATTGTAACCTGATCAATTGCTTCTTGTGGATTAGATTGAGGATTACCTTCTGCTATAGGAGACATACCTTTTAAGTTACCTCCATTTATTTCAACCATTATTGGTTTTTTAGTAGTATGTTGTGATACTGCGATTGCTGCTCCTTTTGAAGTTGTTCCATTATCATTTTTTTTAATTTCATAATAATCAGCAGTAGCAGTAATTGTTCCACCATTTACTATTAAATTAGCAGCTCTAATTTCAATACCTGTTGATCCAGTAATATTACCACCATTAATAATAGTAGTACTATCTTGTTGTGGTAAATACATACCTACTCCATTTGTAGCTGTTATATCTCCTCCATTAATAGTTATACTAACATTTCCATTATTATCATTACCATTACCTGAAATTGCCATATCATAACCACTAATAGTTCCACCATTAACTGTAAGTTCAGAATTTCCAAATGCTACTATTGCTGCTCCATTTTCATTTAATGCTTCTATTGTTCCACCATTAATAGTAGCGGAACAATTACCACCTAAATCAAGTGCTTGTTCTTTTTTTGAATCTATTTTAACAAGTCCTCCATCCATAATAAATGTTCCATTGTCACTATTTCTAATAGCACGTCCTTTTTCTGAATACACTGTTCCTGATTTCATATTGAATTCACTATTATTATAAACAGCATGTCCAGTACATTTACCACTACATAATACTGTTCCACCATCAATTTCTAATTCTTCAAAGTTTCTAATTGCACCATAAGTATCTTTACCTTCAATTGTTCCACCTTTAAGTGTTAAAGACCCATTTGTAGGAGTAGTTTCACTACCTACTATGATGCCAAATAGTGCATTAGAGGTAATTAAACCAGTTTTATCATCTGATGAATCATCTATTGTAACTTCTTCAGTTATTGTAATTGTCTTATTTCCAAGTATTATTTGATGACCATTTAAATCTAAATTAGCAGCTGCACTCATTTCTAATGAATTTATTACTATTACATCTTCCATTAATTTAATATTACCACCAGTTAAAAATGCATTTTCTAATGACATATAACCTATGCCCTCAACATAAGCAACTTTATTTGGATCAACATAAGTCCACTGAGCGTAATATGTAATATTTGATGTAGGTTTTTCTTCTCCAGTAATCTTTGCTCCACCTGAAGAATTTGTAAACCATCCATTAAATTTATTATCTACCTTAATTGGTGTTGGTAATTCACCAACAGAATCACCTATAAATATTTTTTTATAAGTTGGATTAACTGTTCCTCCTACTGGGTCAAATGTAATTTTAACTATATTTTCAGAATCTAACCAATATTTAAAAGTATGATATGTATCTCCACTAATTTCTTCTTCATCTAATACTTTTTCAGCTAGTTCTTCTATATCACTAACTTTTGTTTCATCTATATTATCAGCAGTTGTTGGTGCACTTGCACTATTAGCAGTTCCTATATGATATGTTTTACCTTTTATAATACCATCATATATATTAATTTCATCATTTGCTATTACACCATATGTACTACCTTGTATAACAGGACTATTTTGATTATATACTTCATCTTTAGTGCCTATATTCAAAGTACCTATATCATTATAAACAGCATATGAATTATTAGCTACTATAGTACCTCCTACTATATTAAGAGTACCTCCATTTAAATTATGAACTGTTGCTCTTTCTTCCGTAGCTGATTCTAAATAAGCAGTTCCACCTATTGTAGCAGTACCAGATTTATTATATAAAACTTGTCTAGAATATGTTGCTATATAATTTCCACTATTAATTGTTAATACTGCATCAGAATTATTATTTATCATACCAGAACTAGCATCTGTAGTAACAGTACCATTTTTTATTTCTAATATTCCATTATTAGTTATTACGGTAGAATTAGCTCCACTATTTCTTAATGTGTATCCATTTAAATCTAATACTATATTTCTATTATTTGGTATAGTTATATTTTCAGTTCTATCTTTTACTAAAGTAATAGTAGTTTTAGCATCAGTATCTATAGCTTTAATAGCTGCATTAATAGATTTATAATATGATCCATCTATTTCAGCAACCGCATCAGATGGAATAGCTTTAACATTTGTAATACCAAATATAAATATTAATAAAAACAATAATAGTTTCTTTTTCATATTACACATCTACCTTTATTTTATTCTAATATAATTATAATAACATAAAATTACATTAAGTACAATAAAAAAGATGTCAATTAGACATCAATTCTTTATAATAACTCTTTAATTTTATCTTCCATATTTTCTGGTTTATATGTAGGAGAATATCTACCTACTACATTACCTTCTTTATCCACTAAAAACTTAGTAAAATTCCATTTAATATCTCCATCTTTTTTAGCAGTTTTACTTATTTTATCAATAGCTTTCATAGCCATTTTATTCTTCATACCTTCAATAGTATCTTCCTTTATTTGGTCTTTTAAATAAGTATATAATTCTAATTCATTTTCACCATTAACATCTGCTTTAG
This sequence comes from Bacilli bacterium, assembly GCA_017511805.1. Classification (GTDB taxonomy): domain Bacteria; phylum Bacillota_I; class Bacilli_A; order RF39; family UBA660; genus RUG13038. Next base: position 4,876 of record JAFWJA010000015.1, on the reverse strand, counting down.
TAAATTGATCAAATGATGTATTATATTTTAATGCACAAAACTCATGTATTTCATCATCTGTACCTGGTGCTTGATTTCCAAATTGATTACATGGAATATCAATTATTTCTAAGCCTTTATCATGATACTCTTTATATAGTTTTTCTAATCCTTCATATTGAGGAGTAAAACCACATCCTGTCGCTGTATTAACTACTATTAATACTTTTCCTTTATATTCTTTTAAACTTACTTTTTTACCATTTCTATCTACTATAGAATAATCAAATATTGACATACATACCTCCTAATCACTTACATCTATATCTAATGTTATTTCAATCTTATAATCTTTATATTTATTCTTTACTTCATTATATATTTCTTTATATAATTCTTCTTTATTCTTTATTTTAAAATCTATAATTATATCAAAACTAATACTTTTATCATCTTCATCTAAATAAAAACCATGCATTTGTAATATACCTTTATGAGAAAATACTATCTTTGTTATTTCTTGTTTTGTTTCAATTACTTTTTTATCTTTAGTATTTACTGAATATACTCCAATTGTATGTAATATTACACCATATTTTTTCATAATATTCTTTGATATTCTTCTAGATATTTTATCTATATCTGATACCGATAAAGTATCATTAACTTCTATATGAACAGAACCTAAATATTTATCTGGTCCATAATCATTTAGTACTAAATCATATGCTCCTTGAACATCCTTTTCTTTAGTAATTTCTTTTTTTATTGATCTAGATAAATCACTTTCTACTCTTAATCCTAACATATTATCAACAGAATCTTTTATTAATTCTAATCCTGTTTTAATAATAAAGATTGATAATAAAACACCAACATATGCTTCTATACTTATATCAAATATCATATAAAGAATAGCAGATACTAGAACTGAAATTGATAAAACTGCATCATTAAATGCATCTGATCCACTTGCGACTAAAGAATCAGAATTAACTTCTTTACCTTTTTTCTTAACATATATTCCTAATATAAATTTAACTATTATACCTGCGATTAAAATAATTAATGTTATAGTACTGTAATCTGGTATTTCTGGATTAATTATTTTTTTAATAGATTCTACTAAAGCAGTAATACCTGCATATAGTACAATTGCGGATACTATTAAAGATGTAATATATTCTATTCTTCCATATCCATATGGATGTTTTTGATCTGGTGCCTTACCTGCTAGTTTTGTTCCCACTATTGTTATAATGCTAGATAATGCATCACTTAAATTATTAACAGCATCTGATATAATTGCTATGGAATTAGATAGTAATCCAACAAATGCTTTAAAGGAAGCAAGTACAATATTAGATATAATACTTATTATACTTGTTCTAATAACTAATTTTTCACGATTATTCTTCATTATTACCTCTACACCCAATTTTCTATTTTATTCTTAGAATCTTTTGCTTCATGACCAAATATGGCAAGCGCATCATCTAATACATTTGCACCAACACATATTCTTTTAATATCATTAACTACATTAGCAAGACCTGATCCTTCATGTGTAGTAATAACTCTAACTATTTTACCACTAAAATCTAAATCTTTAATAGCAGTTTCTATTTCAGGTGCATATGTTCCCCAATAAATTGGAGTCATTATATAAATAACTTCATACATAGATATATCATTTATTGCTTCTTTAATTGGAGCATTACCTATTCTTTCTTTAGCTTCTTTAATACATGTTTCATAATCTTTTGAATATGGTACTAAAGGCTCTACTTTAAACATATCAGCATTAGTAAATTCTTTAACATATTCCGCTACATATTCTGTATTACCTTTCTCTACATATCCAACAGAATAATTTTCATCTGCTCTACTATAATAAATAATTAAACTTTTTTTATCTTTCATTTTATCCTCCTTATTAATTATTTTTCAAATTTAATTTTTATATTTCCTTCTCCTAAATCTGGTAAATTATTTATATGTCCTATTTTAGTATAACTATATGATGTATCAAATGATTCATAAAATATAACTAAACAGTTATCTCCATAAAGCATCACATCACCTTTTTCAATATGTTTAGGATTATATGAATTAGTCTTTATAGAATTATTCATATAAACATATTTTTCATTACCATTTAATTCATTCATAGTATATTCTTGAGGTAATAAATTAATAAATTCTTTGACAGTATCATTATCTTCTAGATCAATTATATATTCATTACCATTAATAATTACTTTCACTTCTTTATTCACCTCATTTAAATTATTTTCTTGTTTATTATTAATATCACTAGTTTTTGAATTACAACCTATAACTACAAAAAAAGAAACTATTATTAATAAACCATAGATTATTTTTTTCATATAATTCCTACTTTCTAATATACTTTTCATCTTGATCATTATCTTCTAAAATATATTTCTCTACCTTCATATGTAAATCATATTTATCTCTTAATTTAGCTATTTTATCCATAGTTTCAGACTTATGATGTTTATCAAGTGACTATTGATCTTTCCAACTATCTATAAGTAAAACTGTTTCTTCATCCTCTAATGGTATAAAATATTCATATCTAAGATTTCCTTCTTTATTTCTTATCTCTTCTACTATTTTAGAAGAAATCATTTCTTCAACAAACTTTCTAGCTGAACCATTTTGTCCTTTATAATAAATATTAATAGTAAAACTCATTTTAACACCTTCTATAATTTATTTTAACATAAAAAAAGAAGATTTTTAATCTCCTTTTTTAATAATTATTTATAAATTCATTTATATCATCATCACTAGCATCAGCTGAAAATCTTTTTCCATCTTTTATATTTAAGTTAGAATTATAATTTCTTAAATCACTAACACTACCACTTATACCAGTACTTCCGGATGTACAAAAAGGAATAATATTCTTACCAGTAAAATCATAAGTATCAAGTAAAGTTAATATTATTTTAGGATTTGTTCCCCACCAAATAGGATATCCTAAATAGACGGTATCATATTTACTTATGTCAATACTATTTTCTATTTCTGGTCTTGCTTTAGAATCATTTTGTTCTCTATTAGCTCTACAATCACTATTATAGTTTAAATCTTCACTCTTATATTTTTCTTTAGGTATTATTTCTATAATATCACTACCTGACTTACTTGCTATTCTTTCTGCTATGGACTTAGTTGTTCCAGTCGCTGAAAAATATAATACTACTGAATTACTATTTTTCTTAGCTTCTTTATTTGAATTAGATTTATTTTTACTTTCTTCCTTAGTACCACATCCAGTTATAGTAAATAATGTTACTAGTGCTAATAAACTTAATAATATTTTCTTTTTCATAATTTCCTCCTAACATATAATCAATCTTGACTTATTTGATTTAATAATTTCATCAACCTTACTAACTCTTAAATTATTAAAAACAAAATATAAAAGGACTGCTAATAATAAAACAATTATTGCTCTTATTATTACATATTTTTTAAATATAAACTTTTTTTACCATAACATAAGGAACATTCGTTCCTAATATCTTAATATTACGATAATTATTTATCTGGAAACAATAATAAATCATCAGGAACAAATATTAATGTTGCCTTTGTTTTATTAACGTCTTTTGCTTTTATTCCAACACATGAACAGTAATCATACTTGTAATGAAAACCACTATTATGTATTCTTATTTTAAATGTATCAACTTTATCAACAATCGCATGATAAACTATATATTCATGACCTTTAACTACTCTTAATTTATATATTGCATTAGTTATATAGTACGCAAATATTGGTATCCAAAAAGCCGCTAAAAATACTGCCCCAAAAAACATATATCCTTCTGATCTAATAGAACTTGTATGAAAATAAGCATACAATAAATCACCTTTAATTAAAAGATTTGTTGAATGTTTAAATAAATAACAAATTAAAACAAATAATATAACTACTATTACAGTAAAAATATCTAATAACTGATCTCTTAAAACTCTAAAAAATATCTTTTTTTCAAAAGAAACAGGAGCCTGCATCTTATAAAATTGACTTGGTTTTTTAGGATCACCTAAATTTCCATTTTTATAAAATATATCTTTCCAATTCTTCATATCATTTATGGCATATATTACTATATTTGGTGTGGTTAGAATTCCAATTATAAGAAATGATAAAATTGATAATATTAAATACCCAATTTCATTTTCATCCGTATAAAAAGAAAATAAAACCGCCGAGATAACAACCCATACTATAATTAAAGAAAATAATACTTTATCTATATACCACTTTTTAGTCTTATCTTTCTTATTTCTATCATAAAACTTAAGTATAGAAATAAGTGTTATAAAAAATACTAAACCAACAATAAAACTAACTACTAACGACATTAAAGACATATCAATTTTATCTATATCATTATTAATAATTCCTAAATATAAAAATTTAATAAAAAAGCCTAAAAATATTCCAAAGAATATAAGTGAAATACTAAATAGTGTCATTATTAAAAATTTTTTACCAGTGGAAAGATGTTTATTATTCATTTTATTCACCCATTTGATTATATCACAATTTAATTGTATTAATACATGGAATATTACTAAAAAAGATGAGATTTCTCTCATCAGTTAGTACGAAATATCTTAATCTTACGATGTATTTTATTTTAGATTATCTTTTAAAAATTTTTCTATCTTATCAAATGGTATTTTATCTTTTTGATCATATAAATCTGTATGAGTTGCTCCTGGTATAACTACTAATTCTTTATTGCTAGTATATTTAGAATCTTTAATCATATTATCATAAGCATCTTTTCCCATATAAAATGAATGAGCTTTATCTCCATGAACAATCATTACAGCATTTCTAATC
>JAFWJA010000014.1 GCA_017511805.1 Bacilli bacterium | reverse complement strand
TAAAAAATGGAAAAAAGAGAAAGTAGAGATGAAAATAATGTTTGTAGAAACTGAATACAGATATTGTCGTGTAAAAAATGTCTTTTTGAGGTGTTATGCTGACTAGAAGACAGAAATAAACAAAATATGGTTGATTAGCTATCGTAATTGGAGTGTATTGGTTAAGGCAATATACTCCTCCCATAAAATAAGTTTTATACCTTAACTATAATAACTATGGTAAATGTAAAACCAATGCAAAAATGAGAAAGATTCTGAAAGCTGATTATCCTTTGAGAACGAGAAAAAAGAGAAAGCTGAATCTTTGAAAAATGTTTATGCGACTGCTGAAATGTAAAATGGATTTCTCGTAATCATCTAAGGAGATGAGCATCAAAAAGTTGCTGATGTGAGGTTATAAGATGAGCAAGAGAAAGACTAAAAAAAATGATTATAAAACATTGAATGTTCTGAACTCGTATATATACGATATTTAGGTGTATGTATTGAAGATGCAACAATCCAAATTATCCAAATTACAGTAGATATTGAGGAAGATGAATAAAATTATTATGGAATTCTTTTGAAGACTTTTATAGAGATATGAATGAATCGTATGAGAATCACATAAAGGAATACTGAGAAAAAGAAACTACAATAGAAAGAATAGATGTAAACTGAAATTATTGTAAAGAGAATTGTAGATGGGCAACTCGTATAGAGCAAGCAAATAATAGGACAAACAATGTATTTATAAAATACAAATGAGAAAGAATGTCTCTGTCTGATTTTTGCAGGAAATACAATATCAACTATAAAGTCGCTCGAAATAGATATTATAAATGATTTAATATATATGACAATTTATGTGCTTATCAAGATATGAAAAATGAACAAACTACTTGAGATGATGAATAAATATTCATGAATAGACCGAAAACTTGCAGAAATAGAAGAAAATAATTCTGATAAAACTCCACAATTTGAACAAGATGCTAGTAATTGTTGGTTCTATTCAATGTGTAATAATGCTTATTATAATCTTCAGAATTTTAATCTTTCTGATCTTATTGAAGTAAAAAATATTATGAAATCTGAATGATTTAATATGAAAGAATGATGAGATTGAAGTATATCTTGAGCATTTATTGCTAAATACTTATCAGAAAAATTAGATTTACCTGTAAGATGTTTTCAGATAGATTTCTATAAAGATACTCTAAAATTAGCTGAATTATTAAAGAAATGAGTAGTATTTGAGATGAGCAGATTTAATTCTCCAATGCTTTATTTAGATGCTCATGATGATTGAAAAGTAAATGAAGTTTATAAACCATATCAAGCTACAGGTTGGCATAGTACTAATATCTATTATGATCCAGAAAAAAAATTATTAAAAGAACTCTGAACTTGGTGAGATGATAGCAAAAATAATCAGTTTTATTATGATATTTTATATTTTTGAAAGAATATCCAAACAAGATGTATCTCACCTATATTTAATTTTATCTGAATATTAAAAGATGAATAGACCGTATAAAGAATTCAGAGATAAATGTATCTGAAATAGAATTGATTATGATAAGGCATTCGGCTATCAATGTATTGACCTTATAAAGCTATACTTAGATGTATGTTTATGATGGTGAAAGGTTGGAGCTTTATGAAATGCTAATCAAGTACCAAAAAATTTAGAAAAAAAATGATTCTGCAAGCTAGATCCAAAAAAGACTATGATTCAATGAGATATTATAGTACATACTCAGTGAATATACTGACATATTGCTATAGTAGACCATATATTAAATGATAGAGTCTATGTATTAGAACAGAATTGAACCTGAAAGAATAGTTGAAGTTGAAAAAACTGAAATGAAATCAGAATAAAAGATTATCCAATAAACCGATTTCAGACTATTCTTAGAAATACAGATATAGTAACTAATTATAATAAAGAAGTTGCTTATGTTGAAGAGAAAATAGAAGAAAGAGCAGCTGCTTTAAAGAATACAACTGAGTATAGAGAAAGCATACAATACTACAAAAAATAACCAAAATTATAATTCTGATTATAAAGACCTCTAATAAAGAAGTCTTTATTTTCTTATAAAGTTTAAATGCCTAATTATGATCAATTCAAAAAAGCATGGAATAGTATGTGAAATGCTGAAAGAAAGAAATACACAGAACAGTATAAAAATGATGCACAATTTCAGCAATTTGCTAACCAATATTCTCAAGAAATGAAAAATGCTGGTTCTCAATGAAATGTAAATCAAAATTTGAATACAAATACAAACCAGTGAACAAATACTCAACAATGAGTAGTGAATAATCAAAATCAAACAAATGATAACGAAACTAACTGACAAAATCAGACTAATTTTTCAGAACAAAAAAAACCTGAAACAGATAAATCAGTAGTTGCAGAAAATTTTGACCAAAGCAGATTAACAAATGATAATGCACAGGTAAGTGTAAAAGAATGAACTGCAGCACAGACTTGAATGCCTGATTATGAAGCTGATTCAGATGCAAGAGATAATGAAATAGTAAATAATTTGAATGCTTACATAAATTCTAATCCTGAATTCTTTTCTGATAGAGCTACATTTAATCAGAATTTTCATTATTCTGAAAGAAATCAGAGACAAAAAGCATTATTAGATAGCTTTTGGAAAGGACAAGAAGATAGAAAAAAAGCTAGCAGCTATTCTACAGGAGATTCAATAGTTCAAGGTATGAATAGTTGAGAAATCACTACAGACCAAATGAATTATATTAAATCAATGAATCCTGAAGCATATAGAGAATGGCAACAAAAACAGGAGGAATTAGTCAATAAAAGGATAGCTAATTATACAGTACCTGCTGATCCAGTAAATACAGCAGAACTTTTTAATCAATTAGTAGAAAAATTAGGATTACAACAATGAGATCCATACAAAATCTATGAAAATTGGTATGGAATGTGTGAACAATTAGGAGTATTTGCATTGAATTCTAGGCTAGAATCAAAGATAGCTGAGATTGAACAAAATGCTAATGAAAGAACAAGAGCATTAGAAAGAATAACTAAAGAATGAGCATGAAGAAAAGCTCAGAATTTAATTAATGCTGAGATGGCAAAAACAAGTGCAATATATGATGCAAGAAATGCTGATTTACAGAATGCATATAATGCTTTATACAATCAAAGACAACAAAATCTAGCAATAGCAAATCAAAGTGCAACAGCTTTACAAATGCAATGAGCTGAAGATAGTAGAGTGTTTAATAATAAATTAGCATGATTAGGATTTGCAATGCAAACAGCAGCATTTAGAACTCCTGAACAACAATTACAAAATCAATTAAACTTCCAAGCTGCATCAAATGAATTAAATCTATTAAATCAATCAAGATTAAATGATTTGAACTTATATAATACCTATGCTACCAATAAATTAAAAAATCAGATGGAGGCTGAGGCTACAGACTTGAATACAACGGATGAAAACCAATTAAGAAACAATCTAAACAATGTATTAAGTCAGTATTATTCT
>JAFWJA010000030.1 GCA_017511805.1 Bacilli bacterium | reverse complement strand
TACTGTATCATAATCTCCTGGATGACATGTTGTTCCTTCTGCGCATCTATATACTTCAAATGTTGTTCTTTCATCATTTATTAGATATCCATATTTACTATCTCTCTTCTCAAACTTAACTTTTGTTGGTTTATCATTTATCACAACAGTTTGAGATGATGATTGACTTTCTGAATCAGTAGTGCATCCTACTGTTACTTCTTTTATTCTATCTTCTTCTCTTTCAGGTAAAGTAAATACTGAATTACCTGATACACTTACTTCTTCTATATAATATGTCTTACCTCTACATAAATGAGTTATATTGATATGCCCACCACAAGTGTGAATCTCTTTAGTTAATTCATAGCCACTTATTAATGAACTGTTTGTGCCTTCAGGTATATATCTATATTCTGAATAACTATTATCTGTCTTACAAGTACCTATATTACCAATCTTTGCAAAATCTACATACACTTTATTGTTATTACTATCTAGATAGAATACTTTGAATGTTATTTCATCAAAGGCACTTCTTTCTTCATCGTTCTCAAATTTTACTGTTTCATGTGAATCTACATATGAATAGAAGTCTGATTTTGTAAATTCTACTTTTGTAACATCATTTCTAATAGTATTAGTAATTATAGTTGTTCCAGTACATGAACTACTATCTGCATTACTATTTGAACAATTAGTTATCGCAAATATTGTTCCTTCTTTTGGTGTATAGAATCCTACACATCCTTCACCTTGGCAACTACCTTCTACTCCATATTCTATTATTTTATAAGTACCTACTGGTAAGTGTTCTACTTTTATTCTTCTATTATTATCTAGATATAGGTTAGTAGTTCTATCTCCACTTATTCCTTCAGCATTTTCATATTGATATACTCCATTTACTAACACAAATCCTATTTCTTCATTAGTATTAGTATCTATTACTTTAAATGGTATAGTCTTTAACATATCAGTAGTTAATTCAGGAATAGAATTATTATCTACTTCTTTAGTAAATGTATATTCTGTTGGATAGTTAATAAATTTATTTAAGTCTGTTCTTGCCGCTAATGATGTGGTTGCAGCTATATCCTTAGACAATTCATTACCAAATGTATGATATATTGCTGGTGTTTTTTCTTCCACAGTATAAGTTCCACTTGGTATTTTAACTATACAAGTTAAACCTCCTGTTGTAGTTATTTCTGTACCAGTTTCTTCATCATTTGTTAATCCTGAATATTCATAACAATCTGTATATCCATTAAGTGTACTTTTACCATTACTAACAATATATTTTCCTTCATTATTTTTAACTTTAAAGACTGCACCATCTATCGCACTTGTTCCATCTTCACTTGTTTTATAGAAATTAAGTACGTATGGATTATTAACTAATTTAAGTGCATTTTGATCTGTTATTGATGTTCTTGTTTCATTTTCATCTATTACTTTTGTTGTTATATTTTCTATTGTATTATTATTTGGATCTACATAATAACTTGGGTTACCTGATTCTGTTTCTATTGCTGTATATGTATCACTTGGTGTTTTTACTATACATATTTCTCCACTAGCATTTGATACAAATTCTGTTGCACTTCCTGTTGTACTTGTTGTTCCTGTATAAATATAACAATCTTTATATTTT
>JAFWJA010000013.1 GCA_017511805.1 Bacilli bacterium | reverse complement strand
TTACATTCATCATTGAAGTACTAGATTGTATTGCCCAACCTCCATTTGAATTTAAACTTCTCTTATGATATCCTCTTGGAGTTTTATAATATGCATGATAACCTTGTAAGAATTCAGGAGCATTTTCTGGTAACGGATCGATTACTCCACCAGCTAGAGCATATTCTCCATTCTCATAATCTTCATTTCTCTGATTATTTAAATTAACTCTTTGTTGGTATCTTGCTTCTTCATTATCTTGTTCGTCATAATATCCATTTCCAGCGACTCTAGACATATCATACATAGTTGATACGATAGTAGCTTTTATTCTTGTATCAATACATGCAGTTTGAAGTGCCATTCCACCCCAACCACAAATACCTATAATTCCAACACGCTCAGAATCAACATTATCTAAACTAATTAGATAATCTACTGCTGTTTGAAAGTCTTCTACATTGATATCAAAAGATGTCATATATCTTGGTTCTCCACCTGATTCACCAGTAAACGATGGATCAAATGCAATTGTTAAGAATCCTCTCTCAGCCATTTCTTGAGCATATAATCCACTTGACTGCTCTTTTACTGCTCCATAAGGACCACTTACAGCTAAAGCTGGTAGTTTACCTTCATAATCTTTTGGCTCATACATATCAGCTGCTAATGTAATGCCAAAATGATTTTTAAATGTTACTTTTTTGTGATTTACTTTATCACTTTGAGGGAATACTTTATCCCATTCTTGAACTAGATTTAATTCTTCTTTCATCATATTCCTCCTAATTTTCAATAAATATTATACCACAAATTTTCAAACTATAATGTTCGGAATATTACTATTTTACGATTAAAAAAGATGTCTTTCAAACATCTTTCTTTTCTAAAATCATAACTGTTTCCACATGCCTAGTATGGAGATGACGAACATATCATTTAACCATGTTTTTGCACAACGAACATATCAATTTATCTCCATTGTTACAGATATGTCTGTGGATCAAGAACATATCGCAATATCTTAATCTTCCAATTATTTTAACAAAGCATAATTTTTAAATATCACGATGTCGAAATAAAATCTAATAATCTTTTTTTTTCTTCCGTATTAGTTAAAAAGTATATAGAGTTGCTCTCTAATATATCTTTTATAAACTTTTTATCATTCTTTTCTAATAGTTTATCTACAACATATTTTTGATCTAATTGATTATTTAGTGTACTAAAATCATTACAATAATCTAAGAATCCCAATAACAACTCAATATCTCCTGTATCAATAAAATAATCTATTATTTTATTTCTGTTATAATCCCAGTAAATAGAAACTAAACTTGTCAAAGTATATGAATTGTCATCATTAATTAATTTTAAAACCAAATTGTCAAATTCATCATTAGATAATTTTGTAATTAGTGTATGAAAAGGTCCATTATTACATTGTTTTATAATTTCTTTCTCTTTATCAGTATAATTACTCATCTTTTAATCTCCTTTGTTTTTACATTATCTAATTCCATTATTTTATTTATAAATCAAGTTAGATTTTACAATTATTTATTATAGGATTCATTACTTCTTTTCTTCATGTATCATTTTCATTATTAATGCTTTGCCATTTGGAGACTTGAGATAAATTCCATTACCTTTATTATCCATATATTCTTCTACCGGTTCTCCTAAAAGGATATGAGCAGTATCGTAATAATTTTTCGGAACATAAACAGAAGTTGCTTCGTCGGATGGCCAAACTTCAATATGTTTATCATCTTCTCTAGTACAATATATATCTTTTTGATATCTATTATCTAAAATTGATAATAATCTTTTTGCAAATTCTAATTTTTTATTTTTTGTTTCAACACCATAAGACCATGATCTTTCCATTATTTCTTCTAATGTTGAGTCTAAAACATTTTCATCATATAGTTGAAACAAATTGCTACCTTTATGAAGTAAAATAATACCATCATCAGTTTTTGTAAAAATACCACAATAAGTTTTTAATACACTTTGATGTAGCTTTGTTCGTTGATAATAACTTGGATAATCTTTAATACAATCTTCATTTATCAAACTCATTATCGCCTTTCTTGCATTATTCGAATATCTAGAATTCATTCTTTTCTCTAAATACTGCTTTAATTCATCTATTTTATCTTCGCTTAATAAACTCATTATTGTTTTATATTCTGTTTTATCCATAAACAAACCCTCCATATAAAATATTATATATTAAAATTACCTTTAGTAAAGATTTTTCTACCTTCTTTCTAAAACCATAACTGTTTCAACATGATGAGTATTAGGAAACATATCAAATGGTTGTATATCTTTTATGTCATATAGATTTCTAATTACGTTATAATCTCTTGCTAGTGTAACTGGATTACATGAAATATATATTATATTTTTAGGTTTTATTTTTAATAGTGCTCTTAAACTTCTTTTATCACTACCAGTTCTTGGTGGATCAAGTACTAATGTATCAATATTTAATTCTATTAATTCGTCTATTAAGTCTTCTACTCTACCTAGTTTAAATTCTATATTATCTAGACCATTTAAAACCATATTCTCTTTAGCGTCTTCTACTGCGGATTCATTTGATTCAATAGCGATTACTCTTCTTGATTTTTTAGCTAGTGACAAAGCAATAGTTCCAGTTCCAGAATATAGATCTGCGCATACATTTTGATCTTCAATATTCTTTAATGCATATTCAAACATCTTTTCTGCTGTTTTAGGATTTATCTGAAAGAATGATTTAGGAGATATATCAAATACTAAATCATTTATCTTTTGATTAATACTATCTACTCCATATATTAATTCATCTCTTACATATATACTAGCAACATTATTTAATCTTTTAATAAAATATGGATACCATCTTTTATTTAGACTACTTAAATAAACCATTACTTCTTCTCTTGCTACTCTAATCATTACTTCTTCTATTCCATGAGAAGTATAATAATTAATAAAATCTCTTATTTTAAATAATGTTTCATTTATTAAATCATCACATATCATACATTCTCTAACATCTATAATAGTATTACTTTTTGGCTCATAAAAACCTATTCTATTACCTTCTACTCTAAACACTACTTTATTTCTATAATTGCTACTATTAAAAGAACATACATCATTAACATCAACATCTAAGTTACATACTTTTTTAAATACATCATGTATTTTTACTTTCTTAAAATTTAGTTGTAAATCTTTGCTCATATGCATAATATCACAACCACCACATTTATCATAAAAAGGACAAATAGGTATTGTTCTATCATTAGATATCTTTATAATTTCTAAAAGACTTGCAACTGCGTAATTCTTTTTTAATTCAGTAATCTTAATTCTTACTTCTTCTCCTACTAAAGCATCAGGAACAAAAATAACTAAACCATCATATAAAGCAACTCCATATCCTTCATTAGTAAATCTTTCTATTCTAACTTGTAATTCTTTTCCTACTTCCATACAAACACCTACATCTTTTTTTGAAATGGTTTGTTTCCTACAATTATTTCATAAATATCTTTTATCTCTTCTAATTTTCTAGCAAACTCTTCAGTAATAATCATATATTCCACCTCATTATTAATATTATAACATAAGTATCAATTTTTTATAATTGGTTAAACTAATATAGAGGGATACTATGAATATAGATATATTAAAAAAATTACAAAAAGAAGCACCTGATTTAAAAATAAGAACTATAAATAATATAAATATTATATTTTTTGAAACATTATGTAATAGTAATGATATTAATGATTTTATACTAAAACCTATTGTTATGAATAATATTAATGATTATTCAAAACTAATAAAAATACCATTTGGAAATTATAAAGAAATAAATAATGAAAAAGATTTATTCTTTTGTTTATATTCTGGTTTTACAATTATTAATATAAAAAATAAATTTATTGCGTGTGAAACTAAATATCCACTTAATTCTAGTATAAGTGAAGCAACAAATGAAAAAGTAGTTAAAGGTCCTAAAGATGCCTTTACTGAAAATTATCAAAATAATATTGGTTTAATTAGAAAAAGAATTAGATCTAAAGATTTAAAAGTAAATGAATATGTTGTTGGTTCCGAAAGTAAAACTAAAGTAGGACTATTATATTTAGATAATGTTTGTGATAAAGATTTGGTTAATGAAATAGATACAAAAATTAAAAATATTGATATAGATTATCTACTTAGTATAAATAATAATATATGTAAAAAATCATATACTTTTCCAACATATATAATGACAGAAAGACCAGATTTAGTATCTTTTATGCTTATGGAAGGTAGAATTGTTATTATTACTGAAAATAATCAAGAAGTATTAATAATACCAACATTTTTTATAGATATTTTTAAATCTATAGATGATCATTATCAAAATAGAATAAATGTAACTATTACTAGAATTATTAGAATAATTGCGTTTTTAACATCAATAATAGTTCCTGGCTTATATATTGCTCTTACTACTTTTAATCAAGAAACATTACCTACATCAGTTCTTATTAATTTTTCTATGCAGCGAGAAGGAGTTCCCTTTCCATCTTTTATAGAAGCAATAATATTATGGGTTACTTTTGAAATACTAAGAGAAGCTGATACAAGAGTACCTTTTGTAGTAGGTTCTTCTATGTCTATAGTAGGTGCTTTAGTCCTAGGACAAGCTGCAGTAGAAGCTGGTCTTATTTCACCTATTATGATTATAGTAATTGCTATCTCATCTGTATCATCATTTTTATTTAATGATAATGATGTAGTAAATAGTATTAGAATATGGAAATTAATATTTTTAATACTTGGTTCTTTTACTGGATTATATGGAATATTTATAGGAACAGTTTTATTCTTTACTAGAATATGTTCAATAAAAAGCTTTAGTTACGATTATATAAAGGAGAAACTATGAAAAAGATATTAATAATAATTCTAATTATATTTTTAACTGGTTGTTATAACTATAAAGAATTAAATAAAATTGGAATAGTTTCATCTATTTCAATAGATAAAGAAGATAATAAATATATAGTTGGTGCGCAGGTTATGAATATAAAAAATGAAGATACTGATTCTAGTAAAGTAATTGTATATACTGAAGAAGGTAATACTATTGAAGAAGCACTTAGAAATATGACTAATAAAGCAGATAAAAAGTTATTTGGAGGTCATTTAAGCAAATTAGTTATATCAGAAGAAGTAGCGAAAGATAGTATTATAGACGTTATTGATTTATTTCAAAGATTACCTGAAATTAAAACTGAATTTAATATTACTATTTCTAAAAATATAAAGGCTGTTGATGTTATTAAGGTTATGACTTCGGGCGGAACAATACCTGCAGACTTTGTTAAAAATGAAATAGATAGTGCTTATCTTGATAGCGCTCTTACCTATTCTTCTAAGTTAGATGAATTTGTTTCATTTTATTTAAAAGATTATATTGATCCAGTTGTATCAGTAATTGAAGTAGAAAATTTTAATGATGAGGGTACTAGTTTAGATAATACTAAAACGACTGATCCTGATACTAAAATTGTACTTAGTAATATAGGGATTACAAGTAATGGTAAATTAGAAAGATATTTAAACGAAGAAGAAACTATTGGTTATAATCTAGTTAGAAATAATATAAATGAATTAATTGTACCAATAAAATGTGGTGATAACTATGCATCTATTTCTATTATAAAAAGTGAAACTAAATACGATGTTAATAAAAATAAAATAAAAATAGATATTAATAGTAATGGTAATTTAAATGAATATAACTGTAATAAAGATATAAATGAAGATACTATAAAAGAATTAGAGTCTAAAACTGAAGATAAATTAAAAGAATATATTGATAAAGTATTAAAAGTACAAGATAGTTCTAAAAGTGAATTTCTTGGTTTAAAAAGATTAATCTATTTAGAATATCCGGATTATAATAATGAAGAATATAAACTATATATAAATACTAATGTAAATATATCTAGAAAAGGAGAACTAGATAATAGTATTAAAGGAGAAAAAAATGAATAAATTAAAGAGTATTAGTTTTTATTCAATTATATTTTTTATTACAGAGACTATGTTTATTCATACTGGATTAAATGAAATACTAAATAGTTCTAAAACAGGTACTATATATTCTTGTATTTTAGGTAGTATTATTTCATTAGTTATATTATTCTTTATTACTAAGATTATTAATTATAAAAAAGAATTAAATATCTTTAAAAAGATAGATCTAGTTTATGGAAAACTTGGTAAGATTATTAATCTATTTTTAGTACTTATATTTATTCTATATTTTATATATCTTTTATGGAGTATTAATACTTATATACAAAATAAGTATCTAGATTCTACACCTAGTTTTATAATTATTTTACTATTTCTTATACCTGTTATATGGTGTCAAAAAGAAGGTATAAGAACAATATCAAAAGTATCTGGTTTATTATTTATTATTACTTTTTTAATAATATTATTTTCTGTTACTAATTTATATTCTGGCATAGATTTAGATAACTTTAAACCTCTATTTAATACACCAATAATAACTATTATTAAAGACTCTTTTATATTTAGTTCTTATTTTGTTACACCTATGTTTATGTTACTTACTATACCTGATATTAAAACTAAGAATACCACTCTATTCTTTATAATTAGTTTAGTAAATCTATTACTATTATTCATTTATATAATTGGAGTATTTGGAATAGATCTAGCTAGTCTATTTAGTTATCCAGAATATTCATTAATGAAGAAGATTAATTATTTTGATTTTATTCAGCATATTGAAAATATATCAACATTTGAATGGTTGTTTTCTATATTCATATCTACTGTTATGAGTTTAAATTTTATAATTGAATATTTAAAACATATTAATAAAGAAAGACTAAAATATATAGTTATACCAATTAGTTTTATATTATCACTTGTTTTGTTTAGTAATACTACTATCGCTAGTATTATTACTAAAAAGTATTACTTATTTATTTACTACAATCCAATATTATTAATTATTATTTCTTTTAATATAATTAAAAGAAATAGGATTTAATTCCTATTTCTATTCTACTATTATCTCATTTATACCATCTTTTATTCTATAGAAACTTGTTGTTTTATCACTACTATATGTTGTGTAATATAAATAATCATCTATAACATCATATGGATAACTATTCTGTATATTATTAACTTTTTCTTTTTCTAAAGTATCTAAGTTTATTTTGTATATTAATCCACTATCATCACGATTAGAATAATATAAATAGTTATCTCGAATAATAATCGTTTTTCTTTTTTCATACCAAATATTAGTAGATTCATAATAATCTAATTTCAACAATGTATTTAATTCTGATATATCCGTGATTACTCCAGTTCTCATATTAATCTTTCTTAAATAAATATGCTTATTAGTAATATTAGTATAATATAATTCATCATTATATATATCTATAATATCACTAGCATATAGAATACCTTTTTTATTCTCATAATCTTTATTAAAGCTATCGACCCATATTTTTTCATTAGTTTTTTTATTAATAAAATAGGCATTCTTTAATAAAGTATCACCTTCATTCACAAAATAATACTCATTCATACTTCTAGGCATAAATCTACAATCAAAATTAACTTTAGTATTTAATTCACCTGTACTAATATCTATAGTTGTACAATCACCATAGTTTTCTTCATAATAGAACTTATTATCATAAACACCCGCTAAATCTGATATATAAACATTGTTGAACAATTTTTCTGATTCATTATTATTTAATAATTTATATAAATTTCTATCACTTATATAATATAAATAATCTGTTTCTCCACCAAAATCATTCAAATAATTAAACATGTATTTAACAAAATTTACATTTAAGTTTTTATCAACAGAATATAATCTGTAATCTACTAAATCATTTTTATTATTAGAATATTCATAGGAGCAATCTGATGTCATGGATACAGTAAAATAAATAGAATTATCTTTTGTTTTATATGGAGTTAGACAATATATATTTCTATCACTTAGTTTTTCATTTTTTACTTTATCTATATCTTTAGAATAAATATAGTTATCTACGTTACTTAACAATAATGAGCTAATTATTAAAGTAATAATAGATCCTACAAATACTATATAACTGATTTTATTTGATTCAGTTTTATAAGAATCTTCCTTATATGCTGGCCTAAAACAAGTAATTAAACATGATACTTCTAATAAAGAATAAAGAATTATTAATTGAAAATCCATATCATATATATTATTAGTAAAGAAAGGTAATATAAAATTGCATGCAGGAATAAATACTATCAAAAAAAGAACTGATAATCTTGACAATCTTTCCTTATTCAATAATAACTTACCTACTGGATATAAAGCTAAAATTACTGATATATATCTAATAAATATCCTTGACATATATAATTCAGAATCAATATTTAAAGCAAAGTGCAATATCAATGATGAAATAGAATAATAAATAAAATATGAACTAATAGTTTTTAGCACGCAAACTATAGAACTCTTTGTATTCTCATTAATATTTAATCCTACATATCTAATAATGAACACTATAGAAACAATTACAGGAACTATTATAAAGAATAACCTAATGACAGCTAACATAAAAATACCTTTCGCAATTGCTTCACCTATATAATCTAATCCTCTGTTATCTGTATTTGATGCTTCTAAAAAATATATGTTTGAAACTATAATAAGACCAACCACAAAAATTAAATATACAATAATGAAAAAATACTTACTAAAAAAATCACTTTTTTTACTCATGGAAACCACCTATAATAATTATACCAAAAAAAGAAATAAAATTTAACTCTTATTTCTTTTATAGTGAAACATGTATTGAATAGCTAAACCTGAATATTCATTATATTTATTTTTAACAAATTTTTGTATGTTATCTACACCCTCAATATTATATTTATCTTTCATATATTTTTTAACCCATGTATCTATTGGAAATACATCAAATCTATGATAACCAAATAATAATATACAAGATGCTACTTTATCTCCTACACCATTTAAACTCTTTAAATAATTAAGTGCGTCTTCTGAAGACAAAGTATCTATTTTATTGATATCAAAATTACTGTTTAAAAATTCATAAATATATTTATCTCTAAAACCTGTTTTACAATTTCTTAAAGTATCTATATCACATTTACTTAACTTTTCTTTAGTTGGAAATAAGTAATACTCTTTATTATTAAATAGAACTTTATGACCATATGTCATAGATATATTATCTAGTGCTTTTTTTATTTGAGGTATTCTGTTATTTGAAGATAAAATATAACTAATGATAGTTTCAAATCTAGGTTCATTAATCATTTTAAGTCCTAAACATGAATCTATTATTTCTTTATTATTTTTATCTATTTCTATTAATTTATTATTAATGGTTTCATAATCAAAATCTAAATCAAAATAGTTTCTAATTACTTCTTCTAAATTATCTTCATTAGAAGATGTAACTTCTAATTCATTTCCTACTTGTTTTATATTAATTACTCTATCAGCAAGAATAACAGTATATGAATTATCTTGTTCTTCCTCAAATCTAAATATTTGTCCGCAAGTAACAGTATCTTTTAAATTAAAATTATCTACCTTAAGTTTCATAAAACCACCTAAAAATATTCTATCATATTAGAATATTTTTTTAAATAAATTAAAAACTAATAATGGTGATTATATGTTATTTATACTTATACTTGTTTTAAAAATAGTTGAAGCTTTTACTTCAACTATATCTACAATATTATTAATAGATGAAAAAAGAATAATGAGTTCAGTACTTAGTTTTATTCAAGTTATTATTTGGTTTTTAATAATTAAATTAGCTTTGGACGATGGGAATGAAATATTAATTGCGATTAGTTACGCAGCTGGATATTCTATTGGAACATATCTTGCTTCTTTATTAACTACTAAATTATCTAAAAAGAAATTACTTGTTCAAATTATAACCAATAAAAATGAAGTATTTGATATATTAAAAAATCATAGATATTCAGGTTCTATAATAGATGCGCATGGATTATATGGAACAAAGAATTACATAATTTATTCTTTTATTAATAATAAAAGAAAGAATGAATTAATTAGTCTAATTAATTCTATTGATAATAATGCATTTATTAGTATTAATCAAAGTAAAGAATTAATAAACGGATATTTTAGTCATTCAGATGAATATTAAAAAAGTGGTAAATAATTACCACTTTTTTATCTCATTCTTTGACCGTTCATTCCTCCTGGTTCCATACCACCTGGTCCCATCATTTGATTAGTTAATTCATGTATTTCTTCTCCATTAACAATTAATGTACCTCCAGTATATGTAGCTGTTCCATCATAGTCAAAAGCAGATTGACCTGTTATATTTATAGTTCCACCAGTAATTGTTAAATCACCATTTGAGTCTATTCCATCAGTATCTCCTTGAGCCATTTTTATTGTTATATTTCCTCCGTTTATTTCAGTTAATACTTGATAATCAGATCTTTTGTTACCGGAATTAATTCCATCATCTGATGCAGATATGTTGATGGTACCATCATTTATTTTAATAGTAGTAGATTCTATTCCTTCTACTCCTGATATATTTATAGTACCATTATTTATTTCTATATAACCATCTGCGTGTATTCCATCATCACCTGAATCAATATTTATATTACCATTATTAATTATTATTTTATTTGTAGAATCAAAACCATCTGTTGTACTATTAATAGTTATATCTCCTCCATTAATAGTAATAATACCTTTATTTATATCTTCTTCATTAGTAGTTTTAATACCATCTCCACCAGCTTTAATATTAAATGTACCTGTTTCTATAGATACTGAATCTTTACCTTTAATACTATCATCATTAGAAGTTATATTAAAAGTACCTGAATTTATTTCTAAATCATCTTTAGATACAATTCCATCGCCATAATTAGCATTTACATTTAGTATTCCATCGCCATATATAATTAAATCATCTTTACTATAAATACAGGCATCAGCTTCTTCAAATCCAGTATAATTTGATCCATCTGTAAGAGTATTTTCTCCTTCTAATTTAATATATACATTTTTAGCGTTAACTACATTTATACAAGGTCCACTTGTATTATTAATAGTTACATTTTTAAAAGAAAGCACCACGTTTTCTTCAGTATTTATTTCAATATAACCATTTAATGTACCTGATAAATTATAAACACCTTGTTTTGTAATAGATAATTTACTTTCTTTATTTAAATCTATATCACTAGTTTCATAACTACTAAAATCATATTTATCTGTTGATGTAGTATCTGTTTTAGTCTCTGTTTTAGTTTCAGTCTTAGTATCTTCTTTCTTAATATCATCTACCTTATTATTAAAGAATACTAAATAAGTAGTTATTCCTCCAATTAATACTAATAACACAATAATTAATATAGTTATACTTTTATTTTTCACTATAACATCTCCTCCGTTTCTGCTTTACTAATACTTATCTTTAAATTACCATTTAACACTCTAAGTTCATCTATAAATTTCTTTTCAGAAATATTTTTCTTCATTTCTATTTTATATTTTAGTTCATATAAACTACCCATATTAGATGTTTTTACTTTTATTATTTCAAATAATTCAGTATATTTTTTTAATACTTTATCAAATACTGTATCATAATCTAAATCTTCTGGTATAAGTATATCAAGTGTTTTATATTTAGTTTCTTCTATACCAAATTTAGAATAAGTTAACATTAATAATACTAAACCTGTTACTAAAGTTATTAGGGATGCGAATACTACTTGTCCCATACCTATAGCAAGTCCTACTGACATCGCTAAGAATACAGAAACTATTTCTTTTGAATTACCAGGAATACTTCTAAATCTAATTAATGAAAAAGCACCTACTATGGCAACAGATGTTCCTAGATTACCATTTACCATTATTATAATCATACTTACTATTAAAGGAAGTACTGATAATGACACAATAAAGTTTTTATTATATTTAGTTGTCTTCATATGTATAAAAGATATAAATATACCTAATATAATAGAAGTAAGAATACATATACTTGCTGAGAAAAAAGTTAAACTATCACCTATAATACTATTAAACATATAATTCATTCCTTTTTTTTAATTTTTTATAAGCTTCACCTACTTTTGAATATGAAGTAGGATATATTTTTAATTCATTTAATGCTTTTGAAAACCATATTGGATATCCCTTTAAAGTTTTAACTTCCATAATATATCCATCATTAAATAATGAGTCTTCATCATCTATATTAACTAGATCTAGTTTTTTATTACTATATCTAATATTGGTATCAAATGTTACTCTATATGATTCATCTTCTTTAAATGCATAAGATAATCTATCATAAGTTAAACTTATTTTAGGTTTTAAATTATTCTTTTTAAATGTATAGTCTAACTCATACATTATTTGTTTATTGGTATCTGGAATAATATTATTATCTATATAATTAATCGCATCATTATAATCAATAACAACTCTTCTTTTATTACCATGACCCATGAACTTCTTTTTTATTTCTAAAAACACATTAGTACCTTCTTTAGCTTCAGAATAACTTCTTAATCTAACCTTTTCTTTATAGATAGGTTTATCTAATGATTTCACAATAAATTCATATTCATCATTATCAAAATAAATATTATATATTCTTTCATTAAAATACTTATCTTTAACAAGTTTATCTTCTATTTTATTCATTAATTCTTTATACTTGTCAAAACTAATAAAGTATTTTTGTTCCATTCTATCTATTATGGTTATAGCCATAATATCCCTCCTCTTGACTAATATATTAGAAAATAACTGTAAAATCATTATGTAAAAATTGTGTGAAATTTTGGGAATAAAAAAAGATGAATTATTCTTCATCTTTTTTTTCTAACACTAATTTCTTAGGTTTCTTTTTAGTTTTTTCATATTGATCTAATTCAGATATTATATCTTTAGCTTTATATTTTTCAGTTCTATGAGTTCTTAATTCATTAAGTGTATATTCAAGATTTAATAATTCTCCACTTAATGTTCTTAAGTTTGTAGATAAAGCTTCTGGAACATTAGTCTTAGAATAAATTCTATCATCTTGAAGTGCCCAAGCATCCATAACCATCGTTCTAATAATTAATTCAGTTTGTATTTCTTTAGTACCATTTAATACAGGAAGCATAAAACTTAAATTTACTTTATAACCTCTATAACCAGTATCTTTTTGTCTATCTATTTCAAGATTATCTTTTTCATTTGACATTGTAACTTGTGATCTAGTTTCAAAATATTCTTTAACATATTTAATAAATTCTTTTGCAGTATCTATATCAGTACATACAATTTTAAAACCAACAACATCTCTTAATTGATATAAAATAGTATCAATAGATATAGGTAATTCATCTAAACCTTTTGCTTTTCTTTCTTCATTCATTTCTTTAATTTTTCTAGTTATACTTTTAACTTTTTTAATTCTAGAACTAACGTGAAGTATATCATCAGAACCACTAAATCCAGAAATAATTTCTTTTATCATTTTTTCCATTTCACCTTGAATAAATTCATAGTAATGGAATACCTTTTCAAACTCATAACTACATTTAGATATTTCAAAAATATTTTGAGTAGGTATATATCTATCAGAACTAAATGTTCTATTCGCAACATCTAGAAATCCAGATAAGTTTATATCATAGAATAATAATCTATCACTAAGTTCTTTTAATATTTTTTTATCTTCTGCTGAACAGTTACCTTTATAGCTTAATTTATGTTCCTCACGTGCAAATATATCCATTAGGATAGTTCTTAATTGTAATTCTACCTTTACTGTTTTTTCTTCCTCTTGAATTCTTAAAGGCATCTCTAATATTAAATGATAACTTCTATAACCACTATCTTTACTTTCAGATATATAGTTTTTTTCTTCTATTATTTTAAAATCTTCTGATTTTTTAATAAGACTAATAAAATCTTTAATATCAGAAATACTTAAGAAGACTACCCTGCATCCTACAATATCATGAAAATCTTCATAAGGTAAAAGCTTATTCTTAGAAAGATTTTTATCAACTTTATTTAAATAACTATTTTCAGATTTAATTCTACTTTCCATATACGCAACTTGATGTCCATCATCAGAAAAAGATTCAATTAATACTTTAATTGAACGTTTTAATACATCTAGTGCGAAGCAATTAGATTCAAGGTTTTTTCTATATTCATATCTTTGTCTAAGTAAAAAATCTTTTCTTTCATCTAATACTTCGATATTATCATTTGTAATAATATCTTTCATTGTAAAACCCCTTTCACAACGAGTAGATATAATACCACAAATACAAAAAAAAAGCAATTTCTTGCTTTATTTAATTCCCTTTAATTCCATTGCTTTTGTAACAACAGTTTCTATTTGTTCAGTACTAAATGGTTTTAATAAAATAGCACTAACTGGATAAGTTTTAACTTTACCTATTATTTCAGGAGCATCTTCTCCTGTAATAATACATACTGGTATTGTATCCATTACTTTTGTTTGTACAAAATAATCTAGTACTTCAAATCCATCTACATCTGGCATATTTAAATCTAATAGAATAGCCACAATAGAGTCTTTCATAACATCTACTATATCCATTGCGCCTTTTCCATCACTAGCCATAAGTACTTTATATTTATCTTTATATACATGATCTATTAGATTTCTAGTAATATTACTATCATCTACTACTAATATAGCTTTCTCACTTATAATTGGATTAAATTCACTCATATTTACCTCCCTAAATATTCTTTGACTACACCAACAATTCTATTTATTTCTTCTACAAAAGAATCATAGTTTTCTTCAATAAACTTTTTATCTGATCCTTTACCAGCCATTTCATGACTTAAAGCTATTTCAGCAAGATCCATAAATCCTAAGTATTTAGAATCAGATTTTATAGAATGTGATAATATTCCATAATTTTCAAAATCATCACTTTCTTTAAATTTCTTTAAATCTTTTAAATTTTTATCTATATTGTCATAGAAAGTACCAAGTGTTTCATTATAAAAATCCATATCTCCTAGTAATTCTAATCCATGGTTAACATCTATTTTATTTTTAGTTAATATCTCTACATTCATATATTACCCTCCTAGTATCATTATAACATAAAAAAAAGAAATAGAATATATTTCTATATTCTATTTACATGTTTTATTTAACTAACTCTAATTTTATCTCTTTTGTGTTTGAATCAAAGTAATATTTAAAATCATAACTATTACCATTACCATCATCTATGGTAAATTTATAAGTATTATTACCTTTACCTGATAGTTTTACTGTATTATATTCTGTACTTACAATTTCAGCATTACCATTAGTTGAACCACTAAAACTAGTTATTTCAGCTGTTTCAGTAAGTTGAATATCGTATTGATTTAATTGATATACTTGTTCAAAGTTTTTATCAAAAGCACCTTCATATACTAAGAATCCAACTGAACCCACTGCAATTATCCCTATTGTAATTAATCTATATAACCACTTATCAAATACTCCAATTGCTATAAATATAATTGATGCAAAACAGAATATTGTAGATAATAAATGAGATGGGAAACTATCTAATGTTGCTGATAAAAAACCTATACCTTGGAATGCTAATAAACCTAATGCAGGTAATAGTATTAATACACTAATAATGTCTTTTCTTTTAATATAATAACCAATGAATCCCATAGGTATTGTTGCTAGTGTCCATTTAAACCAATATGGATAATAAACAAATATTTTAAATCCTTGATCATAAAATGGTACCTGTAATAAGTAAATAAGTGGTTGACTTATTAAGAAAAATACAAAACATTTTAACATCGAATCTACTGGAGATTTACTATTTACTATTATTAATACTCCAAATAATATCCACCATTCAAATGTAGTTCCTATATCTCTAAAAGAAGTATCTTTTGTTATAGGTATTACCATCATAACTGCAACATATATAGCTATAAGTATGGAAAAAACAATTAGTTTTTTCCAAGTTAAATTAATTCCACCAAATAATTTCTTCATATTAATCCTCCACTAATTTTGAGGCAATCTTTGTTACATTTCCTGCACCTAATGTAATAATTAAATCGCCCTCTTTTACTCTTTCTTTTAAATATTCTTTTATTTCATCATAATCACTAATATAAACTGCATCTTTTCCTTCTTTAACTAGTATATCTACTAGTTCTTCAGGTTTAACACCAAATGTATTTTCTTCTCTAGCTGCATATATATCAATAACTATAATATGATCAAATTTTGATAATGACTTAGCAAAACTTTCTTTATGTTCATAAAATCTACTATAAGTATGAGCTTCAAATATAGCATAACTTTCATTATATTTTTCTTTAAGTACTGCATTAGATGTAGCTTCTATTTCTGTTGGATGATGACCATAATCATCATATACATTAGCTCCATTAAACTTACCTTTATATTCCATTCTTCTAGATGCTCCTGTGAAATTAGCAAGTCCTTTTACTATATCTTTAGAATCTATTTTATACCAATCGCATAATGCATATGCTTCAAGTGAATTAAGTACATTATGTTCTCCCTTTACATTAAGTTTAACTCTTGTTACAAATTCACCTTTTTTATATACATCATATGAAGCACAACCTCTATCATCATACTCTATATTTTTAGCATTAAAGTCTGCCTTTTCATTATTGAAACTAGCAGTTACTACTTCTGCTTTAGTATAATTTCTTAAATCATAACATCTTTCATTATCCATATTAAGAACTAGTACACCATTTTCTGGTAAATGTGATACATATTCTTCAAATGATTTAGATATATTGTCTAATGTTTTAAAATAATCTAAATGATCATTATCTACATTAGTAATTATTGCACTTCTTTGTTTAAAGTTTTGAAAACTATCTTTATATTCACATGCTTCAATTATAAAATAATCACTATGTCCTACTCTATAATTTCCACCTATAACAGATAGATTAGCTCCTATTTGAATAGATGGATCTTTTTTAGCTTCAACAAATACACATGATACCATTGATGAAGTAGTTGTTTTACCATGAGTACCCGCAACTCCTATACAATCTTCAAAGTTAAGAGTTAATTCTCCTAAGAACACTCCTCTTTCTATAGTTTCAATTCCTCTTTTTCTTGCTTCAACTAATTCTTCATTAGTATCTGATATAGCAGCTGTATAAACAACTAAATCTATATCATCAGTAATATTTTCTTTTACTTGACCTATATTTACTTTAATACCTTGTTCTTCAAGTTCTTTTACTTCATCATTTTCTACCATATCTGAACCAGATACTTTATAGCCATAATTAACTAGTATTTTAGCAATACCACCCATACTGATACCACCAATACCTATCATATAAATATGTTTCTTAAGCATTTGTTATCACCTCGACTAACTCCTTAAATTCATTACCTCTATCTTCAAATTTCTTATATTGATCCCAAGATGCACATGCTGGTGATAAAAGTACTATATCACCTTTTTCCATTACATCTTTTATTTTCATCATACATTCTTTTAATGTATCAAACTTATAACAAGTTATACCTTTATCTTTACAAAAATCTTCTATTCTATCCTTTGTTTCTCCATACGCAAATATACATTTAACATTTGATATAGATTCTTCTAAATCATAAAATGAATGACCTCTATCAGTTCCACCTAATAAAAGTATTGTTGGATCACTAAATGACTTTAATGCAATATTTGTTGATACACAATTAGTTGCTTTTGAATCATTATAAAATTTAATACCATTATATTCTTTTACAAATTCTAATCTATGTTCAACACCACCAAAAGATTTAAGTACTTTAGAGATTGTTTCATCCGTAACACCATACTCTTTGACAGCAACGATAGATGCACATATATTTTGGTAATTGTGATTACCTTTTAAAACTATATCCTCTAGTTTTATTATTAATTTATTATCATAATATATTCCTGTTTCATCATAGTAAGCTTTATCATTTTTATCAGTACCATAATAATATTTAGTACTAGGAATATCTTTTGTTACATTCATACTTTCTGGATCATCACTATTTATAACAGCAATATCTTTTTCTGTATGATTTTGAAATATTTTCTTTTTAGTATTCTTATATACATCATAAGATGGATGGAAATCTAAATGTGTAGGTGTAATATTAGTTAATACTGACACATTAGTTTTAAAGTTATACATATCTAGTAATTGATGGTCACTAATTTCTAATACTAAATATGTTCCTTTTTTAACATCTAATGCATAGTGTGAAAGTGGTGTTCCTATATTACCACCTAATATAACATTATCTTTTTCTTCTACTAAGAACTTATATATTAAATTAACTGTAGTTGTTTTACCATTACTACCTGTAACACCTATAATATTTATATCTTTATCTAAAAAGTCATATGCCATTTCAACTTCATTTATAATCTTTATATTTAGACTTCTTGCTTTAACTAATAATGGATGATCAAATTTAATACCTGGATTCTTTATAACATAATCATATGTATCATCTAATAAGTCTATTGGATTTTCTGTTATAACTACTTTAACCTTTTTCTTTTCTAATTCAGATACCTGTTCTTTATCTTGTTCATTCATATCAGTAACAAGAATTTCATTATCATAATTAGATAATAATTTAGCAGCTTCATAACCACTTCTTGCCATACCTAATATGAATATTTTTTTGTTATTAAACATAGTGCCACCTCTATATAATTATACCACGTGTAAAGAAAAAAAGTACATTTAATAATGTACTTTTAAGTTGATTTTACTTTTTTATTTTTTTACATTGTTTTCACGTTTTTTACACAAAAAAACATCATTAATTATTTAATGATGTTAAAATCTTTATCATATAGTTAGAAACTATGTCTGAACTCTTAACTACAAATTCATCATATGTCATTTTATTATTACCTTTTTTAGGTGAATCTGATATAGATCTAATTACTAAAAATGGTATATGAGATAAGTAACAAACTTGCGCTATACTAGCTCCTTCCATCTCAACGCAAAGAGCATCAAATTTAGTATTAATCTTATCACTCATTTTTTCTTCTGTAACAAATATATCTCCTGACGCAATAACTCCTTTATGAACACTTAATCCTTCACTATTATCCATAGCAACTTTAACTAAGTATTCATCAGCATCTATATATTTTCCTACATTTGGTATATATCCTTTTTCATGATTAAAACCAGTTAAATCAAAATCATGTTGTACTAATTTTTCTCCTACTACTATATCACATACGTCTAAATCACTAGATATTCCTCCTGCAACACCTATATTAATAATATAATCTACTTTCATGTTATCTATAAGTATTTGAGTAGATCTAGCAGCATTTACTTTACCAATACCACATTCTACTAATACACATTCCAAATTATTATATTCACATTCATAAAATGTTAAATCAAATATTTCATAACTATTCTTTAATTCTATTTTAGAAAGAAGTGCATCTAGTTCTTCCTTCATAGCAAATATTATACCTATTTTCATGTTATCACCTCTTAAATTATAACATATTAGTTATTTTCTAGTTTTAGTTTTTTAATTTTCTTTATTCCTTTTACATATTCAGACACTGACATAAAATTATTATCATATGGATATCTTTTTTGACCAAACTCCATCCACATATCTGACCATGACTTACCACTATCTAACAATTCCTTTACTTCTTTATTAGATGCAGTAGCATTATTCTCTTGATGATTTAAATCTACACAGTTTTCTTGATCATATAACTTACATTGTATATCACATTCTAGTTTATCACATTGATACGCAAATAAAGCTTCAAGTGTCTCATGAGCATCAAATTCTAAAAATAATTCTTCTATTTTTTCACCATCTATTAATGAAGATAAAATATTATGAACAGCCTCATGTTCTATTTTTTCTTTTTCTTCTTTTGTTATTTGAAATTGTGTCAAATCACCTATAATAGTTTCTCCTAGTTCATGAATAGCAAGCATAAATATTACTTTCTTAATATCTATATTATATTGATATTCTGATTTCATCGCAATCGCAAGCATTTGAACTCCAAAAATATGTTCCGCAATGCTTTCTACTCTTTCTCTTTTAACATTCCAATCTTTCCAACCTGTTCTTACAACATCTTTTAATTTATTACATAAAAGATAATAATTAAATACATTTTCTTCTTTTGACATAATATCACCTATAACAAACTATTATATACTAATAATAATTTAAAGCAAGAAAAAAATGAACTAATAGTTCATTTATCTACAAGTAAATCCTTCTGATTCAGCTTGTTTTTTAACTTCAGATTTAGACATACCTACACTATAATTTCTTTCAGATTTCATTCCTTTTTCATTATAATAACCTACTATTATTACTGTATCATCATCAGATTCAATATTACAACTTTCCATATACTCATCATTTTCACATTCTGGTAATGCAGTTTCAGCTAATTTAGTACAACTTGATTTATCAGTACATCCATCTTCTTTACTGACTTTATTTAAATCAATACCTTCAAACATTCCCATTTTTGATAGTTTATCACCATCAAACTTGAATGCGTAACCACTCATTTCAGCTCCTGAATAATCTGAGCATCTCATAACATTACCACTACCACCATTACTTCCACATGCAGTTAAAAATGGAATAGTTACTAATAATCCTAATAGCATTTTCTTTTTCATAATATTCACTCCTTCACTATACTATCAATTTAATTATAACATAAAAAAAAGATTATATCATTAATCTTCTTTTTTTATTAATTTCAAAATATTTTTTCTAGATTCTATTTTATCAACTTCTTCATCAAAAGAGTCTAAACTCATAGTTTTAACCCTACCAATAACTAATTTTAATTTATTCTTATCAAATTTATATTCTTTACCACTTAGTTCATGAATAATATTATAAACTACTCCTAAACTATCATTAGAATATGTTTTTAATGAACTAATAATTTTATCTTTAAAATCGACACTAACTATATCTTCATCATGAATAATAGTTTCATTTAATAATCTACTAAACTTAACAAATTCTTCATAATATATAACATTGTTACTATAGTTTTCTCTAAAAAACATAATAAACATTCTAAATCTAATATTCTCTATAATATTATTATAATTACGAACATCTTGAGTAGTATCTTTATCTAATTCATCTGTAACTATTACACCCATAAAGTATTTCATTAAATATCCATATCTCCATGAAGTAGCAATATCGTCAGAAGAAATTTCATCTTCATCCGGTAGCAATTTATCAAACTTTGAAAGAGTTTCTATAGAACTATTCATTGTTAATCTATTTATTGTTCCTACATTTTCATCATAAAATTGTGATATGTCTACTATTCTATTGTTTTTCATGTAATCACCGAGAAAATTATAACACATATATATAAAAAATAAAATAAAAATCGAACTATATAGTTCGACTTAATTATCTATCATTTTTGCTTGACCGATATTCTTATTATTCTTTTTAGTAACTATTTTCTTACCAGTTTCTTTTTCTATTTGTTCCCTTGTATTTTTAGTAATAGTTCCACCTTTTATTATAGAATCCTTTGCACTAGCTTTATTCTTTTCTATATTTGATTTTGATATTTCCGTTGAAGATACTTCAGCAAGCATATTTAACACTAATTCCATATTTGTCATATTATCTCTTAAATTCTCTTTTTTTAATCCTTTATATGACTTATATTCTTTTGTTGAAAAACCACTCCATGTTTTAGTAAGTAAATCTGTTAATATAGCATAATCTTTACAACTTTCTATACCATTATTTTTAAGTTCATCAGTAAATTCTTTTCTTGCATCAATAGCCTTTAATCTTTGGTTAATCCAATCATCTGAATATCCTTTTCTTCTATAGGTTTCTAATGCTCTATTTATTGTTATTTCAGGATCAAATTCTTCATCTGTTCTTTCCTTACCTAAATGAGCAAGCCATTGTTTTATAGGTTCGGCTTTCTTTGAAGGAATAGATTCAATAATTCTAAACATTCCTTCTATATCAACAACATCAGTCATTCTCATTTTTCCATCAGTTGCTTTCAATTTCAACTGGTTACAATTTGTAACCGTTTCATTTCCTTCTTCTTTCAATCTAAATTTTATTACCTTCCAATTATTTCTTGCTTGCTGATAATCACAATCTATTAAAACTTTAACTATATCAACAACACTTATAAAATATTTTTCTTGTTCTTTATCCCAAACAGTTCTAATTCTTTCATCCTCAAATGATTTAGTTAACGAAATTATTTTATTTTCCATATTACCCTCCTTACTTTCGCAATTAATTATATCATACATTTGTACGTTTTACAATATTTCAAAATAAAAAAACGAACTATTTCTAGTTCGACTTTTTAAATAAATTTAATATTGTTTTTAATATTTGTACATGGCATCTTTTTAACAAGAGTTTTATGCATTTTTGTTCTATCTCTATCAAAATCTAAAATATGAAAATTAGGTTCTTTTTCAAAGTCCTTATTTATTAATCCATAATCTTCTAATAATAATTCATGATACTTTTTTGTTATTTCTATTTCTTTTTTATCTTCATCAGTTAATTCTTTTTTAGAAACTAATTGATTAAATCTTTCTTCATATTCTTGTATTTTTTTAGTGTGTTCAAAAACCCATTGAGAAGCAGGTCCACCATAAGTATTAGGAATAGAATGATATGGATTTTTTTCATCATATAGTTTATCTAATTCGTACATTACTCTTCTTAATTCTTCATCTCTTTGTTCTTTACTTTCAATTGTTTTAAATAAAGATAAATTTACTATACTATCTTTATAATCATAATCAAATAATATTAAGTTTCTATCTCCTATTTTAGAATATACTTTTAATCCTTCAATACCTTCATCATTACCTGAAATTGTTAATTCCGAATCATTTTGTTTAAATAAGTTTAATGCTCTATTATAAATATTATAAATTGTTGCCTTTTTATATATTTCTAATTCAGATAAAGCAGATCTTCCACTTTCATCTATATAATTATTAATAACAGAAAAATCTAAATCTATTAAAGATTTTAAATAACTGATAGTTGGATCAGTTAATATACCTTTATATTTTTTTAGAAGTTCAATAAGATCTTCTCTCGTGCTTATTTTATTTAAGTTATTATTATGTATTATTTGCATTTAAACCTCCATGTAAACTACAAGTATTCATAAAAAAACGAACTATTAAGTTCGGTTATAATCTATATGGTAGCGACGGAGGGGGTCGAACCCACGACCTTTCGGGTATGAACCGAACGCTCTAGCCAACTGAGCTACATCGCCATCAAAATTACATATAGATTATAACAAAATAAAAAAAAATATACAAGATATTTTGTATATTTTTTTATTTTACTTCTTTTTTCTTTATTATAAAATTACTTATCTCAAATAGTAATACTAGATATACTGCTGCTATACCTATTACCTTGAATAGATCAACTAATACAGCTTTTTCTCCCATTAAACCAGTTAGACCAGTAATCCAATAATTAGATAAATTAATATTTAGTTTTAATAATGTAGTTAATCCTTCTAATAATAAACTGAAGAATGAGAACATTATTATGTTTACTGCAATACCTGTTGATACTTTTTCTGCAGTATTAGCAACTATTACATATAAACCAGTTGATGCTACTGCTGTAGCTATTGCTGCTAATATCATATAAAGATCAGATATTGTGAAGTTTAATCCATCTTTAGCAAAGAATGCTAATGTGAATGCTAAACATCCTAAGAAGTATACTCCTACTGCTATTAAAGAAGCTAAATATTTACCATATAGTATTTGTCTTCTAGAATAACCTCTTGCTATAAAGTTTTTAGCAGTTCCATCAGTAAAATCACTACATACAAATAATGTTACAAATATAACTATAATTATATCTACTTTAAATGAATCTACTATTCTACTAGCTAATGTAATTGTATCAGTGCTTTTAATAAATAAAGATATTATAAAAGGAATAATTACACCTATTAGTAAACTAATACCTGTACATACATAATATCCTTTTTGTTTAAATATATTTCTTAAATAAACTTTTAATAATCTACTCATATTACTCACCTATCCTTTTCATAAAGTATTCTTCTAAAGTATCTGAATTAGGATAGATAGCTTTAACAGCTACTCCGCCTTTTACAAGTGCAGTATTAAGCTCAGCAGCTTTAGATACTTCACCTTCAACAGTCATAATATGTTTATTACCAGATAGATTTTCTTCCTTAACTATTTTCGCAGCTATAGACATAGCTTTAGCTAAATCATCTACTTCAATAGTTAATTTTTGTTTACATTTTTCTCTTAATTCTTCAGCATCTATTTCTTCTAGCATTTCACCATCATTTATTATTCCATACTTAGTAACAACTTTACCAAGTTCATCTAATAAGTGAGATGAAATTAAGAATGTGATACCTTTTTCTTCATTTAATTTAAGAATTAAATCTCTTATTTCTTTAATACCTTCTGGATCTAAACCATTAATTGGTTCATCTAGAAGTAATAATTCTGGATCACCTATTAAAGCAATAGCTATTCCAAGTCTTTGTCTCATTCCTAAAGAATAATCTTTTACTTTCTTTTTACCAGTATTATTTAAACCTACTAATTTTAATAATTCTGGTGCTTTATCTGGATCTGCTCCATATAGAATAGAAAATCTTCTTAAGTTTTCTTCTCCAGTTAAATTCTTATAAATACCTGGTGCTTCTATTAATGATCCAACTTTTAAACCTACTTCTTGAAGTGTTTTATCACCAAATAATTTTACATCTCCAGATTGTGGATAAGTAAGTGATAAAATAACTCTCATGAAAGTAGTTTTACCAGCACCATTTTTACCTATAAAACCATAAATATCACCTTTTTGGATATTCATGTTTACTTTTTTTAATACAGTTCTTTTGCCATAGATTTTTACAATATCTCTAGCAACTAACATATCTGCCATATTTTTATTCCTTCCTACTTCTTATTTTGTTTTTTTAATAAATCTCTTATTTCTTCTAAAAGAATAGTTTCATCTGATTTAACAGGAGCTGCAACTTCTTCATTCTTCTTTCTCTTAGATACTAGTTTATTAACACCTTTAAGCATTAAGAATAATATTAGTGCCATTATTAAGAAGTTAATAATAGCTGTTACAAAATGTCCCCAGTTAAGCGATTGACCACCCCAGATAGCAATCTTTCCTTGAACTTCAGCTCCACCTATAGAATCAATTAATGGATTAATAAAATCTTCTGTTAAAGCTGTTACAATAGCTGCAAATGCAGTACCTATAATGACACCTATTGCCATATCCATTACGTTTCCTCTTAAAACGAATGCTTTAAATTCTTCAATGAAACCTTTACTCTTTTCTTTTACCTTATCATTGTCAATTTTTTTCATTGATACTCCTCCTCTTAATTATAATAACACAAAAGAATGAAAAAAAGATAGTAAAATTTTACTATCTTTACGAATTTAAAGATTCGGTTTCATATAAGTTTTTATATATTTTATTTGTTTTTAATAATTCTGTATGAGTACCAGAACCTGCGATTTTACCCTTATCTACTACATATATAATATCAGCATCTATTATTGTTGATAATCTATGCGCAACTATTATAACAGTATGATCTTTAACTAAATTATCTATTGTCTTTTTTATGTAGTTTTGAGAACTATTATCTAGAGCTGAAGTTGCTTCATCAAATAGTATAACTTTTGACTTCTTAGCAAGTGTTCTAGCAATAGCAAGTCTTTGTTTTTGTCCACCAGATAAGTTTACTCCACCTTCACCAAGTAAAGTATCATATCCCTTTGGTAAAGACATAATATATTCATCTAAGTAAGCAAGTTTTGTATACTCTCTTATTTCATCTACTTTTATTTTAGGATTAATTAATTTAAAGTTTTCTTTAATAGTTCTATTAAATACAAATGGTTCTTGTCTAATAATAGAAATATTCTTTCTTAAACTATCTTCTGTTAATGATTCTATATTAACTCCATCTAATGTAATAGATCCTTTTTTAACATCAAATACTCTTGTTAAAAGATTAAATAATGTTGATTTACCTTGACCAGATTTACCAACAATAGCAATCTTTTTATTTGGTTCTAATTTAAGATTAAAATTCTCTAATACATTCTTTTCTCTTGGATAACCAAATGTAACATTTTTAAATTCAATTACACCTTTAGAATCAAATTCTTTATCACCAAATTTTTCATCTTGATATAATTCATTTTGTAATAATTCATTAACTCTTCCTACCGCAACTGATACTTTTTGATAATCAGTTGTTAACATATTTATCGCATCCATTAAATACATATATCTATAAATATAGTATGTCATAGCTATAAAGAAAGTTAGACTTGTTTTTCCATAATAAAGTAATATGATACATGTTATAAAACAACCTACTTCTAATATAACTCTAATAAATCTAGTAATAATATCATATTTCCTTCTAGTATCAATTTCTTTAATACTAGTTTTTAATATATCTTTAATTAAATCTCTCATATCAGTAATTAAATTATTTTTAATACCAAGAGTTTTTAATTCTCTAATACCTCTTATAGATTCATTAGTAAGAGATGCGAATTTATCTTGTTCTTTTCTTCTTTCTTTATGTGTCTTAATTAGTATTGGATTAAACTTTTTTATAACAAATATTAATATAGTAACAACTAATACTATTTCTAAACCAATTATTGGTGAAATAAAGAAAATATAAAATAATAGAAGAATAGAACCTACAATATGAGTAAATGTATCTAATAATCTACCAAAAACAAATGATAGTGAATCAGCATCTGATGTTATTCTATTAATTACTTCACCAGATGATAGTTTTTCATATGCTTTAGCAGGTAAATCAAGTGCTTTAATATATGTATTAAAACCTAATTTTCTAGTTAACCTTGACTCTACTTTTTGAAGCATTGCACTAGCTGAGCTATATAAAACACCCTCCATTAATACTACTATTAAAAAGTAAATTATAAGATATATAACTGCTTTATTTAATTCCATCTTAGTAATACTTTCAGTAGCAGCACCATTTAAAAATCCAGTAGGTAATGTAGCAAGTGATGCGATTACTAATAAAATAGATGAAATAATTAAATTCTTTTTATCTTCTTTTAATAAATCCCAAATGGTTTTAAACTTTTTTAATTCTTTATTTCTTTTTTCTTTTTTATTTTTTTTCATAATATCACCTCTTTTATTCCATTAAAAAAACTACTTTAAAAGTAGTTAGCAAGCAAAACCAGGAGTAAAAACAAAACGATTTTTCTCCTTAATCTCACTACTAACTTTAAACAAATTTAAAATATCAAAAAATCTTATCTTCATGTTTTCACTCCTCTCTCTTTAAATTCGTTATCATTTTATCAATAATTCGTTTAAAAGTCAACGATTTATGATATAATTATATTGGAGGTTAAGAACATGAAACTATTTGGTAAAAAAGAAAAAGAACCTAAAAAAAAGAAAAAACATCTTTCTAAGGCAAAAAAACAAAAACTAAGAGTATTAAAGAAAGAAGAAAAGAATAAAAAGAAATTAGAAAAGAGAAATAAAGAAAAAAGATTCGAATTAAGATCATTCTTTGGAGGTATTGCTGTTGGTATAGCTAATATTATTCCTGGTGTATCTGGTGGAACAATGATGGTTATATTTGGTCTATTTGATAAGTTAGCATATTCAATAAGTGATATATTTAAACGAAAAACAGATACTAGAAAACAAAGTATTATATTTGTATTAAAAGTATTAATTGGTGTTGCAGTTGGTCTAGTTGTATTTGCTAAAATATTAGGATATACTTTAGATCATATGGAAGCAGAAACAATATTCTGGTTTATGGGATTAATTATATTTAGTATTCCATTAATATATAATAAAGAAATGAAAGGCGAAAGATTTAATATTTTTTATTTCTTAGTTGGAGTTGCTATTATAGGCATACTTGAATACTTTAACTTACATGGTGGTATAAGTAAAGTAACTGATGATAGTGGGTTTATGAATATGTTAATATTATTTGGATTAGGTATTGTTGGTGGTGCTACAATGATATTCCCTGGTATATCTGGATCTATGGTAATGCTTGTATTAGGAAGATATGATTTAATTAGAGGATATGTTGCTGATATAACTAAATTTGATTTTAATATATATATTAAACTTGGTATATTAGCAATAGGAGTTTTAATTGGTATTGTAGTAAGTTCTAAGATATTAACTAGGTTATTAAAGAATCATAAAGGAAATACTATGAGTCTAATATTAGGATTTATAATAGCAAGTGCAATAATATTACCAATGAACTTAGAAGGAACATTAAATCTAACTACCGAAAAAGTATGTGGATTAATGGTTGCGTTTGTTTTAGGTGGTATAGTTATATATTATCTAAATAAATTAGAAAAAAACAATTCAGAAAAATAATCTGAATTGTTTTTTTAACTAACTAAACTATTAAAGTATTCTTCAAATCTATTTTGAATATTTGTTATTAAATTATTTAATAATATAGAGTTCTCTATATAATCACTATACTCTTTTATATTATTTAGTTCTTCATATAAAGAATCTAGTTCTTGTTCAAGTAGACTTGTGTCTACTTTTTTATATTCTTTATTAGTTATTTCTTTTTGTTTAGATACTATATCTTTTATTAAAGTATTAACTTTGTTATTACTTTCTATTTTATTTAAACTAGATTTATAATTCTTATATTCATCCGTTTCTAGTATTAATTCTTTTAATTCTAGAACATCTTCTAAAATATTATTCATCTAGTACTCCATCTAAACTCCAAGTTTTAGCTTCAGTAATTTTAACATTTACTATTTTACCTATATAATCTTTAGAACATTTAACATTAACTAGTTTCATAGTATCAGTATAACCTGCGCACATAGTTTCATTTTTATCAGAAACACCTTCTATAAGAACTGGTACAACTTGATTAACCATCTTATCATTACTTTCTTTATAGTATTTATTAATAAGTTCATTTAATCTAGCTAATCTTTCTTCTTTTTCTTTTAAAGAAACATTATCTTTCATAGACGCTGCTGGTGTATTTTCTCTTGGTGAATATATAAATGTATATGCACCATCATATTTACATTCATTAACAACCTCTAATGTTTCTTTAAAGTCTTCTTCTGTTTCACCTGGGAAACCTACAATTATATCAGTTGTTATAGTAACGTTCTTAACTTTATCTTTAATCTTATGAAATAATTCTAAATAGCTTTCTTTATTATATCTTCTACCCATTAATTTTAATATTCTATCTGATCCAGATTGAAGAGGTAAATGTATATATGGCATAACATTATCATATTTTGCTATTACATCAATCATATCATCAGTAAAATCCCACGGATGAGATGTTACAAATCTTACTCTTTCAATACCTGTTTTAGATACTTCTTCTAAAAGTTCAGCCATAGTAATACTCTCATCTAAATCTTTACCATAAGCATTAACATTTTGTCCTAAAAGAGTTACTTCTTTATAACCTAGTTTAACTAAATCTTCTACTTCTTTTAATATATCTTCTTTTCTTCTACTTCTTTGTTTACCTCTAGTAAATGGTACTATACAATATGTACAAAATTTATCACAACCATACATGATATTAACAAATGCTTTATACATACTATCTCTTTTAACAGGTAAGTTTTCTACTATATCCCCTTCTTTTGAGAATACTTCAATTACTTGTTCATTTTTATCCATTGCTTCACTAATTAATTTAGGTAAGTTTTGTATATTATGAGTACCA
The DNA here is from genome assembly GCA_017511805.1 of Bacilli bacterium. GTDB lineage: Bacteria > Bacillota_I > Bacilli_A > RF39 > UBA660 > RUG13038. The sequence goes on along the minus strand of JAFWJA010000013.1, from coordinate 39,346 downwards.
AATACTACATCAACGTACTTTTTCTTTCTTTCTAGTTCATTAACAACAGATACTTCTTGAGCCATACATCCACCAATAGCAAGTATTATATCTGGTCTTTTTTCTTTTAAATGTTTAACTCTACCTATCATACCAAATACTTTGTTATGAGCATTTTCTCTAATAGCACATGTATTAAGTAATATTAAGTCAGCCTTTTCCATATCATCTGTTTCAGTAAATGACATATCTTCTAATATTGCTTTAATAGTTTCACTATCTCTAACATTAGCTTGACATCCATAAGTAATAATATGATATGTTTTACCTATACCTAATTTACTTAATTCATTATTCATTATATATGCATCAGTTAATATTTTAACTTCTTCTTTAGTTCTTCTTCTAGCTTTAGAATAAGAAGGTTTTATCTTTTCCATAAACGCCTCCAACACGAAAGTATTATAACATAAAAAGACTAACTTTGTTAGTCCTTTTTAACTTAATTTAAATTATCTGTAACATGTTCTTTAAACCAAACAGTTGGTTTAGCAATATAATCAATTTTAAAGTTAACATATTTACCTAGAACATTATCTTCTTCAATTAATTTATAAGTATCTTTTGATTCAGTATTTATTACAGTTGTAATATATACTTTTATGTTATTATAGTTATCTTTTTCTACCCTAGATACTGTCGCAATTATATTTTTCTTACCATCTTTATATGCAATAATATCACCTTTTTCATATTTTCTATATGAATAAGATTTATCTATCATTATCGCATCTCCTCTTTTTATGTAAGAAATAGTACTATTTTCTACTCCAATTAGATGATATTTAAAGTAACCAGATATTAAACCTATAAATATAGTAAAACATAGTATTAAAGGTATATCTAATACAAATATTCTAACTACTCTTAGAACACTCATTCCTTTTTTACCTTCTATTTTACTAGATATTATTCTTGAAGAATAAATATATATTAATGCAGGTAATGCGATGAATAATACAGAACTCAAATAATTACCTAGTAATGGTTTATATAATACTATATATTTATATAAACATAATGGTATTACATATATTAAACAAGGAACATAATTAACATTCTTTGTAATATAACTAAGCATTATATTTTTAAATACTAGTGGTAATACAGTTACTGTTAAAAATATAAATATATTAGATATAGTTAAATCAAATCTATATAAATTAATTGCAATATCTAAAAATATTATTAATATTGTTATTACTCTAGTTACGTGTTTATTACCTTTATTATTAGATATAAACATATATCTAAATAACTCTAATAATATAACAGTTGTTAAAGGAATAAATGCATTTTTCATTATTGAAATAAAATCAACTGAAAATACACTTCTTCCATAACCAGTAAATATTCCTAATAAATATATAATTGTAAAGAATACCAGTATAGATATAAATACTAATCTAGTTATTTTACTTTCATATTCATTCACTTCTAGTTTTTTATAATGAAACATTAGAAATGATGATACTGTTAAAGCAAGTACAAATATACCATTTATTAATGTCGCATAATTAGGTAATAAAAGGAATATTAAAGTGAAAAATAATATTAGATAAAATATCATACTAGAAATAATAACTCTATTTTTCTTATGTATATCCATATTATCACCTACTTCTCTACATATGTAATCTTATAAGTTAATTTTAATGTTTCACTATAATCAGGTAAATCATCTTCTGAAGCATCATCATTAAACTTAACAATTACATTTATTTTTTTTCTAGTTCCTGCTTCTAACACATCATCTACAGATATAGGTGTTCCATCATTATATGTAACATCATATGTTAAATATTTAGTTTGCATACTAGATAATCCTGTTTTAACCGACTCATATACTTTAGCATCTAAATTACCTTCATTTTTAATATCAACACTAAATGCATAATATTGACCTGGTTTTGTTAATATTATTTCATATGCTATATCAGTTTTACTAGATAATATATGAGCATCAGTTACAGCTTGTACTGAACCACTTTTAACAACTAAATTATCAAATTCTATTTTCCAATTAATATCATCAGGAACTATTACAGGTATATCTGGTTCTGGAATTGGTGTTGGTGTTGGTATAACTCTTCTCTTTCTAGTACCAGTTGGTTCTGGTTCTGGAATTGGAACCACATCTATAGGAGTTGATGTATCAGGATTTAAAGCTTTTTCTTTATTGATTTTAATACCTATATTAACTGCTAAAGATGCATATATAATAGATACAAGTATTAAAACTACTATTAAAGAAAAGGCATATATAAATCTATTTCGATTATTCTTTTTTGTATTCATTTTATCACCTATTATATATTATATAATACCATAAAATAAGACAAAAAAAAACATATTAAATATGTTTTTTTATCTATCTTGAACATATAGTATTTGATAGTCTAAATCAAGATTAGCACCTTCTGTAGGTAAATCATCTGGATCTATATCTGTATCAAATTCAATTCTAACTTTTAAAGTTTTAGTTTGTCCATGAGCTAGTTTATCTTCTGCGGCAGGAATAGTATTATTTGTATATGTAACTGTATAATTAGTATATACATCTTGAGCTGCTGTTAATTGATCAGCAACAATTTCACTTATTTTAGCATCAATTGTTCCAGCATTAACTATATCAACTGTAAATTCATAAAAGTCTCCTGGATTTTTTAATGTTATGTTATAACTCATCTTAGTTGTATCTTCTGAATCAATAGTTGCTGCTTGGTTTCCAGCTCCAATAGCTACTGATCCTTGTGTTACATTTACATTAGCAAAATGGATATCCCATCCTACTGCGTCGATTGTTGTATTACCGTTAATCTCAAGTTGTGTTTGTAATGCAGAATATCCTAATGTAATTCCTGCAATTAATAATAGAAATAATGCAATTACAAACGATCTTTTCTTTAAAAAATTAGATTTCTTATTCATTTTTTTTACTCCCTTCGTAATCTATTTTTTATTTATTCAAAGGATAAACAATAAATTCTTTATCCTTATCGACCTTTATTATAGTCGTCTTGTCTAAATCCTCAATCAAGTTATATGCATTTTTTTTATCATTTAACTCTTTAAGATATAAATCTAAACAAGATATTATTTTTTCATCTTTCTTTATAGTATTAACATATATCTTTTTATTATCTATAAGAATAAAATCATAAGAATCATTATTATAAGTATAATAAATTGGTTTTTTTACTGTTTTTTCTAAATTAAATAAATCTTCTATTGTTGTAGTCCTATATATCTTCTTATTTGTAAAACTAGGAAATTTATCAATTTCTACTAATATATTTTCATTTTGTTCCAGGATATTATGAATATAATCATAAAAATATCCATTAGGTTTGTTAATAGTTCTTACTGACATAAAGAATATTAATAAACATATTATAAGTAAAACTATTGTTATTAAAGCAAATTCTATTTTACCCATAATTAGAAAAATAATTAATATTATTACAAACAATATTGATATAAAACCACTTTTGAATACATTATTTTTCATACATGACTCCTATTATATAATATGATAACATATTTATTTAATTTTTTCTATAGTTAATTTATCATTACTATTAACAATTAAAGTAATTTCTCTTTTTCCATCTTCCTTACCAAATTTATCTATATTATCCTTATTAATAATACTCTTTACACTATAAACATCAGATTCACCTTTTAAATAAGAAATAATAGTCTTACTTATTTTTTCATCATATGTTTTACTATCCGAATTATTATAATAATTCAGCATTTGATAGGGATCATCTATTACATATTTTTTATATGTTAACACAAACTTATTTCTACTTTTTTTAGATATATTAATAAGTTCATATTTTATTATTTTTTCTTCTGCGATATCTTGTCTAGTTCTAACATTACTAATAATATACTTTTTATTTTTATCATCTAATACAATTCCTTTTTCTAGCATCTTATTAGTTATACCAATGCTATATAATTTTTTTTCATCTATCTCTTCATTAAAAGTATCATTAATAACATCTAATACTTCTTTTACTGAAATTTCATTTTGATTATTTACATTACTTAAATAATCAATTGCGTAAATTATATATTTACCATCATCATCAGAATCTACATAATCTTCCATGTAATTCTCTGTTCTTTTATTAAATTCTTCTATTTTTACTCTTTCAAGATTAGTTAATTTAAAATTATATATTAATATAAATATTAAACTGACTATTAATAATAAAACTAGTATATTTAACAATATTGTTTTTTTGATAGAATACTTACCAATATTAATCATATCATTCTTTTTCTTTTTTCTCATAATATCACCTAATTAATTCCATCTATAACTAGTTCATCACCAACTAGACTATAAGATATAGTAACACTACCATCTGTTTCAGCATATTTACTTAAATCATCTTCATTATTCTTTATTATCTCTTTAACATTTGAAACACTACTAGAACCAAGTAAATAATTTCTTATTGCTGTAATATCTACTATTTTTTCTTTATTATCTTCTTCAGCATTCTTATCAATATAATAATTTAACATATCATATGGATTAGTAATAACATATTTATCATAAAATGCTTTATAAGAAGACTTTGTAGTTTTTTTAATATTATTTAACTTATAATAAATAATTTTAGTCTCACTTATTTGTTTACCAGTTACTTCTTTTTGATTAATGGTATATATATCTTTACCGGCATCATAAGTAATATTCTTTGCAAGCATTTCTTCTGTAATACCTAAATTAATAATCTTTTCTTTATCAACATCTATATTTAAATTAGTTTTTATAAATTTTGATATTTCTTCAGAAGTCATACTTGAATTATTCTCATTATATAAAGAATAATCTAAAGCAAATATAATGTACTTATCTATTTCATCACTATCAGACTCTGTTATATCCTCTATATAACTTAAATATTTTGCACTTTCTCTAGTAATCTTTTCTTCTTCTATCTTACTTATTCTACCAGTACCGATAAAATAAATAATGGTAAGTACTAGGAATATTAAAAGTAATATTCCTAGTAATACCTTTCCAAAGTTTTCTTTTTTACTAGCATAAGCAATAAATTTTTTGTAAATTTCTTTCATCTTCTTCATATTATCACCTACTTTATAAATTCTAGTATAGAGTAACTATAGTTGTTCTCATCTATATCTGTCTTAACTTGAAAGTTTGTATCTGTATTAGTTACTATGTCACCCGCAACTCTTGATCTAGTTGAACCTATAATAATACCATCATAGAAATTGAATGAACCTGAACCCATACTTATTCCAGTACCTTCTGTTGTACCAATAGCCTCAATATGAGGATCAGTAATTGATACATCAGCTGTTTCATATCCTGAATTATCTGGAATACCTTGAGTATAAGTACCTCTAGTCATATAAATACCATAAGCATTTGTACCATGTGCACTAACAGTTCCTTTTTCTATAGTAGCAGTACCATTAGACATCTTTAATCCATATGCTGTTCCACTAGTAGAGTTAGCGTTAAATATACCATCTTGAATATTTAATGTACCATTATCCATATATATAGCATCTGCTTCACCAGTAGCACTTGCACTAAATGTACCTCTTACTACTGTAACAGTACCTCCATCATCTTGCATGTAAATTGCTTTACTGTTATTAGAGTTATTAGTTAATGTAAATACTGTATCTGTAACAATAGTATTACTTGTACCACTAGTATATAGACCATGAGTAAATGTATTATTGTTCATTGAAACAGAACCACCATTAAGATTAATCTTACCTCTTAAGTTTCTAATACCATATATTTCACTACCATTATCATGAGAATTAATATTGATATTAGTTATAGTACAATCATTGCTTGTATCATTTAAGATTGCATATGAAGCACCTGCTCCTGTTATCTCAATTGAGTCTCTATTAGATGTTAATAAACCACTATTATTAATACCTATCATCCATTTATAATAACCATTTGTATGGAATACATTATATTTAGTCTTATATGAATCAACAGTTCCTGTATTATATAGAGCACTAGTTCTATAACTTGAACCTGATGCATAAGTACTATTAAATGTAACTTCTGATTCATTCATGTTTAATATACCTGAGTTATTAATTAAGTTTTCTGCATTGTAATAATTGCTTGTATAAGTAATTGGTACTTTAGAATATGTTGATGTACCTGAGTTAGATATTTGACCAGTTATACTTCCACCAGTAACAGTTAATGTACTTGATGCTCCACTATTTTGAACACTACCAGTCATAGTATCATTTGTTAAATCTATTGATCCAGAACCTTGTTTATAAACAGATACTGATGTAGATTTAATAACTGAATTTGTAACTGTACTATTTCCAGAAGAATTAACATATATACCATATGATGTTCCTGAAACTGATGAATTAGTAATAGTCATTGTTCCAGAATTAATTATACCTTGATTTGTAGATCTAATTGATGAATTACTTAATACCAAGTCTTTCTTAGAATCTATACCATATGGAGAAACAATACTTGAATTAGTTACAGTTATATCACCTGAACTATTAATTGCTTTATTATCTCCTTTAATAGTTGAACCATCAATTGTTAATACTGAATTACTTGTTCCTTCAACTAGGTTATATACATCAAAGTTAACATTTTCTATATCTAATGTACTATTATTTATAAATAATGTTGTACTTACACCATTATTTATAGAACTTGGACTATATTCTCTTTCAGATTTTTTCTTTATAGTTCTAATCTTTAAATTATTTAATTCAGCAAATATATTGCTATATGCATATGAATCATTATGAACTAGAATTATCTTGAAATAATAATCTCCAACTTCATCTGGTGTAAATTCAAAGTCTATTGTTTTTGCGGTTGTTGAGTCAATTTCATATTCATCATAGTAATCAAAGTCTATGTTATTTGAATTAGTCTTTGATAATCCAACATATAGAGTTCCTAAAGAATTATCATCTTTATTATTATAGTAATCTATTGAACCCATAATAGTCATATTATTTACTTTAGTAGTTGTAACTCTTATTGGATTATTGTAATAAGTTACTGAAGCATTTCCTGAATTAGCTACAGTTGATATTAACTTACCATTACTAACTACCATTTCATCATATTGATTATTCAATACAGAATCATATGTGAAGTTTGTAACAGTTGTAACACTAATTACTTCTTCTGTTATGTTTTCTCCATTATCAGGTACGTATGTTATTCTTGCAAAACCATCACCTGATTTAGCATTATCAGATACTGCTTCTTCATTAACATCACTAGTAATATCTGTATATGTTTCTGGTTCAGTTGATTTATAACCTTGATCTGTTTGATACATAACCATTTTAGCATTAGCTAAAACGCTAGTATCAATATATCCAGATCCTCCACCAGAACCTCTTACTCCGACACCACCACCGTAGTATCCACCTCCGGCACCTGCACCATTTTGTGAAGCAGAAGCACCTTTTCCAAAGTCACCATAATCAGATACACCCCAGCTTGTACTTGAGCTACCTACTTCAAGTTGTGTTCCACCATTATTTAAGTTATATGTTCCATCTCCTACTCCTGAAGATCCTCCTCCGATGAATCCTCCACCAGAGCCTCCATAAGAGTATGACGAAGATACACTATTTAAATGTGAACCACCACCGCCACCGGCAACTATAACTACATCACCTTGTTTACTATTTTGACCTAATTCATATAATGTACCAGTTGAAGTTGCTATTGATGTAGCTCCGCCTCCTGATGCTCTTACTTCATTAGAATCACCATGACGATTAGAGACATTACCTCCACCATTATATCCACCTGTTTGAGGATCACTTCTACCATAAGTACCTTTTCCTCCAACATTGATATATAATGTATCACCAGCATTTAAAGTTATTTCACCTGTTGAATAACCTCCGTAACCACCAAGTGCTACTTTATTATTAATTGTACCTGGTCCACCACCTTGGGCACCCCAAGTTTCTAATTTATAAGTACCAGTTTTTGGAGCAGTGAATACTTGTTCACTTCCTGTATAATCAAAGTCTACTGGTCTTACTTCTTCTTTTTCTTCAATATATGTAATCTTAACAAATCCATCACCTTCATTACCGGTCATAGTACCTTCACCATCATGCGTTGGCATTGATGAAGCACCATCTCTCATTGATGTATTTGTAAATACTTTTCCTGAATAGTGATATGAACATGTAACATCCGTTGTTCCATTTGTACATCCAGTTTTTGGAGATGTATCAGATGCTGATGTTATAGCAACTGATCCTTTATATCCTGAAATATATGATGAACCTGATCCAGCTGATCCCATTCCATTGTTATCTCTATCTTGATCATAAGCTCCTCCACCATAATATCCAGAACCTGCACCAGAAGCAATACTACCATTACATCTATATCCACCATATACTGGAATACCAGCTTTACCAAATGAACCACTTCTTGGTCCACCTGCAGATGTTTGAGTACCACCTGTACCATGTATTCCATCGTATCCTGTTAATGCTCCTCCTGGAACTCCATCTGCATTTTCATTAGCAGCAGCTCCTCCAGCAGCAACCATAATTCTTGAAGCAAGTGATGTACTATCATCCCAGTTTCCTGAAACTAATCTAATATCCGTTGCTCCTCCACCATAATTGTTGTAAGCAGTTGTATTGTTATATGAATAACAAGTGTAATTACCACCTGAAGCACCATTAAATGCATACTCACCATATGGTATTGTATTACCTGCACCATTATTTTTTTCAGAAGCTCCTGTTCCACCGACATAAACATATAAAGTATCACCTTGATTTAAATCTAGAATACCAGATGTATATGCTCCTGGACCACCAGATCTATTATCAGGTCTACTTGATCCTTGAGCTCCCCAAGCTTCTATTTTATATTTACCAGTCTTTTTAGCAGTGAATTCTTGAGCAGTTCCTGTATAGCCATATTCGGTAACAGGATCATTTTCAATAAATGTAATCTTTACATATCCATCTCCACTATTACCAACCATTGTACTAGTTCCATCATGTGTTGGCATAGTTGAAGCACCATCTTTCATTATTGCATTCTTAAATACATTACCTGAATAATGATATGAACATTCAACATTAGTTGTTCCATCAGAACATCCTGATTTTGGAGTTAGATCTTGTTCAGATGTTATAGCAACTGATCCTTTATATCCTGAGATATATGATGAACCACCGCCACCACCTTGACCAGCTCCGCCAGACATAGTACTTCCTCCAGCTCCTCCACCGTAGTAGCCTCCGCCACCACCGCCGGAACCTTTATAAGCAGATGTACTTTGTGATGAACCACCTTGACCAAAGCTTCCTGATGTATTTGTACCTGATGCTGAATAATGATTTACTCCTGCTGCTCCACCAGCTGTTTGAGTTCCACCTTGTCCATTTTGACCTACATATGAATGACCAGAATAATATCCGCCAGAGCCACCAGTTAATCCACCTGCGATTGAATATTCACCAGCAGTTTCATATAAACTATCAGCTCCTCCTCCAGAGCCACCAGCAACCATAATTCTACTTGCTAGAGAACTTGAATCATCCCAAGTTGTACCTTTTACTAGACGTATATCTGTTGCTCCTCCTCCAGAGTTTCCAAGATCATCAGGATTTGACTCATTACTTAATCCACCAACACCACCACCATTAAATGTAGCAGTTCTAGTGTAATTACCCTTTTCACCAACATATATGTATAATTTAGTATCTTTTGTTAATGTAATTGTTCCAGATGTATAAGCTCCACCATTTGTGTCAGTTTGGCTTGCTCCTTGAGCTCCCCAAGCTTCAATCTTATATGTACCAGTTGCTGGAACTGTATATTCTTGAACATCACCAGTATAATCAAATTCTGTTATTGGACTTGCTTCTACTTTAGTAATCTTTGCATATCCATCTCCACTATTACCAACCATTGTACTAGTTCCATCGTGTGTTGGCATAGTTGAAGCACCATCTATCATTTTAGAATTAGTAAATATTTTTCCTGAATAGTGGTATGAACATTCGATATCGTTTGTACCACTTGTACATCCAGTTTTTGGAGTTAAATCTGATCCTGAAGTTATAGCTATAGATCCTCTATATCCAGAGATATATGATGATCCACCTCCTGCTCCACTACCAGAGCCAGGTGCATCATATCTAGCAGCTCCTCCATAGTATCCTGAACCTCCACCAGAAGCTCTTCCTCCTACAGAATTACCACCTTGTCCAAATGAACCTGCAGTAGAATTATTCGATGAACATGTTCCACCGCTAGTTTGAGTACCACCTGTTGAAGCACAAGTATTTGAGTATTCTCCAGTTGCTCCTTCTAATCCACCGGCTGCACCACCATCAAATTTAAAGTTACTTAATTCATATGTATATGCTCCTCCACCAGCTCCTGCAACCATTATTCTTGAAGCTAATGAAGATTGATCATTCCAAGTTCCTGATACTAATCTAATGTCAGTAGCACCACCACCACCTGAACTATATTCAGGTTCTCCTGACGATAAACCACCACCATTATATGCGGCAACTGATCTAGAATCATCACCTGGCGTTGCACCAACGTAAACATATATGACATCATCTTTATTTAAATCAATGATACCTGATGTATATGCTCCTTTACCACCAGAATTTAAATCTGTCGATCCACCTTGAGCTCCCCAAGCTTCTATTTTATACTTAGCTGTTTCTGGAGCAACAAACTGTTGAACATCACCAGTATAATCAAATTCAACTGTAGATGTAGTTCTTACAAATGATATCTTTGCAGCACCATCACCAATCTTAGCATAGTTAGCAACTGGTGTTTCAGATACATCTGTTACTGAGATAGTTTTTGAACTACTTTCACTTGATATATCACAATCATAACAAGCCATATGTTTAGTATTTAATCTTGAATTTCCTATATAACCTGAACCACCTGATCCAGCTGATTTAAAGCTTACGTTGTTAGAGTAGCCACCGTAGTAGCCTCCTCCTCCTCCTCCAACACCATCTGAATCACCAGCTCCTGTTGCATTTTGTCCTTGACCAAATGCATAACCAGTAGTCTGACTTACTTCAGTTTGGTTGGTTGTAGAAGTAATACCACCAAAGGCACCGCCTCCAGAACCAGAGTCATAATTGTATGAAGCTCCTCCTCCTCCTCCAGAGACTATTAATATACTATTTTTATTATTTTCTAATGTAGATAGAAGACCAGATGTTGTCGCTATTGATGTAGCTCCTCCTCCTCCACCAGAGGCTTCATTATCTTCTGTTGAACCACAAGAACCTCCATCGTTAGTTCCTGTACCTCCACCATTATAACCTCCAGTAGAGCAAGCATTTAGAGTTCCTTTTCCTCCTTTACCACCTACATTAATATATAGTTTAGTACCTTGTGATAAATATATTTCACCGACTGCATATCCACCATAACCTGGTGTTGATTCACAGTCTCCATTATTACAAATAGCTGCTCCTCCTTGAGCTCCCCAAGTTTCTAATTTATAGATACCTGATACTGGAACAGTGAATTCTTCTTCTGAACCAGTATAATTAAATGTTTGATCATTATTTTCTTTTGCATTAATTGATGTAATTAATACGTACCCATCACCTTCATTTGCATATTCAGATGTTGGTGTAGAAGCAGTATTTGTTGTTGAAATTGTCTTTGTTTCAGTGGTATTAGATTCAGTACAGTTATAACACATCATATAAGCATTATTTAATACTGATGTATTAATATAACTTGAACCACCTGAAGTTGATGTATAACCAGATGCACCACCACCATAGTAACCACCACCGGCACCAGCACAGTTAGCAACATCTTTATGTAAGTTACCATCTTGTCCTTTACCAAATGATCCTTGTCCATAATAACTACTTTGGCTATAACCTGTACCTGGTGTAGTTTGAGTAGCTACAGTTGGACTTATACTTCTTCCAGCTACTGGAATAGCACCTGCGGTAGATTCAAATCCACCAGCAGAACCACCATAACCTTGCCACCAGTTTTCAGCATTTTCGTATCTGTGGATTAAGCTTCCGCCTCCTCCACCAGATACTAAGACAATCGATGATTTTTTAGATTCTAGATCTTCAAGTAATCCAGTTTCAGTAGCTATTGAAGTAGCTCCTCCTCCTGAACCAGCAGTTATGACATATATTGCTCCATAACCTGCCCCATCACTTCCTGATGCAATACCACCACCGTTGTATCCACCATCACAGTCTTCTCTACAATCATCTGTTCCAGCTCCACCAACGTTGATGTATAATTTATCACCTTTATGTAAGCTTATAGTTCCTGTTGAATATCCACCATATCCACCTGGATATCTAACACTATCACTCCAAATAGCATCTCCACCAGAAGCTCCCCAAGATTCTAATTTATATACTCCATCTTCTGGAGCAGTGAATACTTGTTCATTTCCAGTATAATTAAATGCTTTTGAATAAGTTACTGTTGGATTATCAACAAAACTTGAATCTTCTGTTACTTCACTTAATGTTTTTGATGAGAATGCTATATAGTAAACATATCCTGCATTTTCTCCAGAATCTGCATCTATATAGAATTTCTTATTACCATCATTGTATGAACTAATATCTGCAGCATATATATCACCAGATATATTTTGCCATGTTGGAGAAATAGTATCTCCTACATTTCCTACTAAGTTAGGATTTTCTGCAAACTTAGCTCTTGTGCCAACAAAGTTGGTCTTTTTTACTATTATTGTATTATATTGACTTAAATCAATAGTATCAGTATACACAATATAATAACCTGAACCATCATTTGGTAAATCAATATAATTTGTTTCAAATGTAGCTTGATCTACTTGATATGTATTTTCAGTATATAAGTTATTATACTTAGTACCATTATAGTAATAAATACTTTCACTAGTTTCTACTACTATTTCTTCCTCTTCTGTACTATCCACAGTACTATTAATTATCTTCATATTAGAATTATTAGTTATTTGTTTTGTTGTATCTAAATTATAACCATTCATATCTAATGTAAAGTTAATATTCTCTTGAGTTTCTAAATCATATGTTATAGATATATCATCTAATAATTGTAATGTTTCTCCATCTTCTACTTCATCTAATGCAGTTTGAAGATTTGAGTATGTAACATCTTGTTCTACATTAAGAATAGTTTGTTTTGGATCAGATAAATAATTATTTATCCATGAACCATATGTTATTGGTACGCTATAACCATACATTGCTTTGTTAGTTAATCTAGAGCTTCCAATATAACCAGAACCTCCACCACCTGTACCAAATAGTGCGGATCCACCACCGTAGTAGCCTCCACCACCTCCAGAACCTTCAGAACAAGATCTTGTATCAAGATTTCCACCTTGTCCAAATGAACCTGAAACTACATTCTTTTGTAAAGCATAACTGTTACCAAAGATACCACCTGATGTTTGAGTTCCACCTGTAGCATATTGTGAATAACTATGTCCACTTAATGTGAATTGACCATTTGCTCCTTTGAATCCTCCTCCGGATCCTCCAGAACCATATGCTCCATATGATGATGAACCTCCACCACCACCGGCAACAATTAAGATTGATGATTTATCATTTTCAAGTGAAGATAATACTCCTGATGATGTAGCTATATGAGTAGCACCTCCACCAGAAGCAGCATAACGTGTACCGTTACAGTAACCACCTGTACCAATACCACCACCATTATATCCTCCTGGAATAGATGAACTTCCATATGAACCTTGTCCTCCAACATTAATATAAAGTGTTTCATTAGCAGTTAATTCAATTTCACCATATGAGTAACCACCATAACCACCAAGATAACTAGAATTAATTGAACCACCTTGAGCTCCCCATACTTCTAATGAATAATTACCAGTTACTAAAGGAGTAAATGTTTCTTCAGAACCTAAGTAACTATATTCAAATGTTTGATTTTGTGTATAAGTAGCATTAGTTTCATCTAAGTATGTAATTCTTACATATCCTGCGCCCGCTTTTGGAATTTTAGCAGTTGCGGTACTTGATGATGTATTAACTGAATATGTTGATGTTACACCAATATCTTCATTACCTTCTATTTCTTCTTTTATGACTTTTTCTTCTCTTATATCATTAATTGCATTGTAGTATCCATAAGTTTGACCTCTTAATCTACCACTATATAAATTAACAGTACCTGCTGTATTATATATACCATATAATCCACCAGTTATATATGGAACTGTTGTTGATAATTCACTTTCATTATCACCTATTGTTGTTGTATAGTTTTGTGGTTGATAAATACCATAAGTTTCTCCTGAAATAGAACCACCATAAATATTTACTACTCTAGTATAATTACTAGATGTATTTAAGTATAACCCTATATGACCAGAAGTTATTGTACCACTGTTCATAGTTAAGTTAACTAGATTATCATATGAATAAATACCCATTGCATTATAACCAGGAGTTTCTATAGTACCACCATTGATAACAAATGTATTTGACCATCTTTCTGCGATACCATATGCTGATCTATTACCAGCAAATATTCTACTGCCTGCTTCTATATATAAATCATCTTCTGCCCAGATACCTGATGCATCAGGTGCATTTATAAATGCTCCATCATTAATATGAGTTGTACCCCAACTAGTATATATTGCATAGTGATCTCTATTAGCTGATGTAGTTTTAACTTCTGCATTTTCTACTGTCAATAATTCTCCATAACAATAAATACCATATCTACCACCAGTAACAGTTCCACCTAATACTGAAAGTGTACCTCCACTTGAAGTATAATCTTCTCTAATACCATCATTATTAGTACCTGTTATAATACCATCATTAATTGTAATAGTATTAGTAGCTCCATAACTATATATACCATAATTAGTACCTTTTATAGTACCACCATTAACTACTAAAGTATTACCAGAATTTTGTAGTCTAATACCTAGATCACCAGCATCAATATTAGTACCTGAATTAATAGTAATATTGGCATTAGCTACATTAGATCTTATAGCATCAGATGTAGTATGCATATAAGTATCAGATACAGTAAGTTTTTGAGCAGAATCAAGAACTATCGCTCTAGATCCTTCTAATACTGAATTACCTTTAATTAATAGAACTCCAGTTCCAGTTTTTGCCCATATAACCGCATCCGCAGATGTCTTTAACTTAGCACCATCTACTGTTAAGTTTAAGTTATTTTGTATTGTGTCACCTTTCTTATTATGAATAACACCATTACCTACTGTATCTTGAATAACTAGACTTGAATTATTAATTATTGTATTTGATGTAATTAACTTATGACCTTTTAGATCAACTGTTATATTTGTACTTTCTGGGAATGTTATTGATTCTGTTATAGTTGCATCTTTTATAACATTAATAGTTCCTGTTCCAGATAGATTTTCAACTATATATGCATTAGCATCTTCAAAACTATTAAATACTTCAGAACCTACTTGTAAGAATCCTTCCATATCTCCTAGATAGTTATTTACCCAAACTCCTGCGGAAGATTGAACCTTATATCCATACATAACAGCATCGCTTAATCTAGAATGACCAATATAACTTGATCCTCCACCAGCACCATTATGTTGACGAAGTGAACCACCACCACCGTAGTATCCACCTCCACCACCAGATCCTCCACAAGAAGAATCGGCTGAAGCTCCACCTAATCCAAATTGTCCAGTTGAGTTTAATCCAGATGAACCACATAGTCCACCAGATTCTCTAGTACCACCAGTTGTTTGAGAAGCACCGGTACCACCATATAAATGGTTATAATCAAGATTACTAGCAGTTCCTGAAGATCCAAGAAGACCTCCACCTTCACCACCATAACCAGTTTGTCCAGTACCACCACCACCGGCAGCAACTATGATAACGTCAGATTGTAAACTATTTTGACCTAATTCATATAATGTTCCTGATGATAAAGCAATTGAAGTAGCACCACCACCAGTACTTGAATCTTGGTTACCTGCGATAGCAACTCCACCACCATTATATGTACCTTCACATCTTCCAGAGTTTACTTCACAATGGTAACCTTGTTCTCCAACATTAATATATAATACTTCATCTAATACTAATGAAATAGTACCAGTTGAATATGCTCCATAACCACCTCTATATGTTTCACTATAAGAACCACCTTGAGCTCCCCAAGTTTCTATCTTATAATCACCTGGACACTCTACCGTAAATGTTTCTTCTTCACCTGTATAATCAAATTCATATACTTGGTTATTAGTACATGTTCCTACAGTTTCACCAAGATATGTTAATTTTACATAACCATTTTCTGCTTTAGCATAGTTTGAAATAGGATATTCAGATACTTGATCAGTTGAATAAGTTAATGTTGAATCAATAGTTCCTGATTCATATTCAGTTACTATAGTCTTTTTAGTTCTAATGTTATTAAATTCATCATTATAACCAAATGTAGAACCTCTTAATCTACCATTATAGAAATTAGATGTTCCAGCTGTTTTATAGTATCCATATAAACCACCAGTTATATATGGAATAGTTGTTGATAATTCTGCTTCTTCAGATCCTATTGTAGTAGCGTAGTTTTGTGTTTGATATACACCATAAGTATCACCTTGAATTGATCCACCTGTCATAGTAAATTGTCTTGTATAGTTTCCACTATTATTTAAACCAACACCAATATTACCTGAAGTAATTGAACCACCTGAGATATTAATATTACATTCATATTGAGTATCTCTAATACCATAAGCATTAGATCCTGGTGTCTCAATAGAACCACCATCCATAACAACATTTATATAATATCCACCAATACCATATGCTGAAGTATGTCCTGCATAAATTCTACTTCCATCATGTATATAAATTGATGAGTTTAAGAATACACCATCACCATTAGGAGAATTAATAAATGCTCCATCATTTAAGCTAAATATACCCCAATCATAATTATATACTGCATAACTTGTTGAAGTAGATTTTAATTCTGCATTAGATACATTAACATAACTATAAATATCATATACTGCATATCTACCAGCAGTTACTGTTCCACCATTAATATTAATCTTAGAGAAATATATATGTTCATTATTTGAAGTAGTTGTACTCTTAGATCTATCATCTCTAACACCATCATAATTATTAGCAGTTATAGTACCGTCATTAATAGTTATTACACTAGATTGACCATAGTTATAAACACCATAATTAGTTCCTGTTAAAGTTATATCATTAATAGTTAATGTATTATTATCTGTTTGAAGTCTAATACCAACATCTGAAGATGTTATTGTACCAGAATTAATTGTAACTGTTGCAGCAGCATCACTTCTAATAGCATCAGTTGTAGCAATAATTGTTGTATCACTCATAGTAACACTTTGAGCTGCATTTAATAAAATACCTCTAGCACCTTCAAGTGTACTACCATTCTTAAGAACGATACTACCTGTTCCGGTAGAACCATTGATTACATTGTATCCAGTTGATTTAACATAGACACCATCTAATGTAATAGATCCTTTATTAGTAAATGCGTTATCTTTATTATCTTCAATCTTTCCTGTTTTTAGAGTAGAACCATCTTCAACAGTTAAGTCTGCTTCATTGTTAATAGTCTTAGTTGTTGTTAATACATGTCCTTGTAAGTCTAAAGTGATTGTTGTTCCTGAAATAGTACTTACTTCTTGAACAGTAGCATCTTTAACAATATTCATTGTTCCTACGCCATTTAGGTTATCTATGATATATTCTGATGCATCATCAAAGCTATTAAATGTTTCTCCATTTACTTCGATGAATCCCGCTCTTTCAACTAAGTAATTATTAATCCAAACATCGTTTGTCATTGGAACACTGTAACCATACATTACTTTGTTAGTTAATCTAGAGTTTCCATTATATCCAGAACCTCCAGCTCCACCATCATAGTAACCAGTACCACCACCGTAGTAGCCTCCGCCACCACCGCCGGATCCATAATAACTAGTATCCATTGTAGATGTACCACCTTGACCAAATGCACCACAGTAATTTTTACTATTACTTGCACATCCAGCATGATCTTGAGTTCCACCTTTACCGAAACCGTTAGGAACGTTATCTCCACGTGCATTAATAATTGAGTCTGCTCCTTCGAATCCTCCTCCAGAACCTCCTGCACTACCATTTGCACTATTTGTATAAGCTCCTCCACCGCCGCCTCCAGCGACAATTAAGATTGAAGCTTTATTATTTTCTAATTCTGAAAGTAATCCAGATGCTGTAGCTATTGATGTAGCTCCACCACCAGAACCTCCACGATATCTACCAGATCCTCCACCATTATATCCTCCGTCGACTATTGAACCAGTATAAGAACCTTGTCCACCGACATTAATATATAGTGTTTCACCAGCACTTAATTCTATTTCACCATATGAGTAGCCACCATAGCCACCATAATATGTTGAATCATATGTACCACCTTGAGCTCCCCATACTTCTATAGAATATCTACCTGAATCTAGAGGTATGAATGTATCTTCAGAACCCATATATGGATAATCAAATTGTTGATTTTGAGTATATACACTACCAGAATCATCTAGATATGTAATTTTTGCATAACCAGCACCAGCTTTTGGTGTATTTGATTCTGGAGTAGATGAATATTCTGAAACAGAATATGTTTTTATATTTTGATCGATATCACTAGTTTCTGTTACCTCTGCGATATCCATCTTTGTTCTTATATTATTGAATATATCATTATATCCATATGTTAGACCTCTTAATCTACCATTATAGAAATATGCAGTTCCTGCTGTTTTATAGTATCCATATAAACCACCTGTTATATAAGGAATTGTTGTGGATAACTCATCTTCAGCATTACCTATAGTTGTTGTAAAGTTTTGTGTTTGATATACACCATAAGTATCACCTTGAATAGATCCACCTGTCATAGTAAATTCTCTTGTGTAGTTTCCACTATTTACTAATGCAACACCTATATTCTTTGATGTAATAGATCCACCTGTCATATTCATCTTAAAGTAATTTGAATTAGAATAAATACCATATGAGCTATTACCTGTTGCTTCAATAGAACCACCACTCATATTTAATCCCATAAAATTACTGTAGATTCCATATCCATTATTATGTCCAGTTACTACTCTTCCACCAAGAATATCAACACCACCTGAACAATATATACCACATGCATATGGTGCATTAACAAATGCTCCATCATTAATATATAAGTTAGACCAATCACCATTATATATAGCATAATAACTATTACTAGTTGATGTTGTTTTTACTTCTGCATTTCCAATAGTTGTTCTAGAATATATTTCATAAATACCATATCTTGCACCTGTAACTGTTCCACCTAATACATTGATTTTTGAGAAATATGGATATTCACCATCAGAACTAGTTGTATTTTTACTTCTATCATCTCTAATACCATCATAACTAGTAGCAGTAATTGTTCCACCATTAATATTTATTTTATTAGATTGACCATATGTATAAACACCATAATTAGTACCTGTTATAGATCCATCGTTAACTGTTAAATTACAGTTATCAGAATACATTCTAGCACCTTGATCACTAGCAGTTATTGTTCCACCATTCAATGTATAAGTAGTTGTTCCTGAACTACATGAGAATCCATAGTATGCCTCAATAGTTCCAGAATTCATAGTTATAGTAGATGAACCACCTTCATTATAGATACCTGAATTACTATTTATTGTTTTATAATAACCACCATCTATAGTTAAATTTACTGGTTGTCTTATAGCAATTGCTGCGGTTTTAGATATTACGTTTACTGTACCACCAATATTTAAATCTGAATATAATTCCATACCTGCTATATTACCAGTTGTAATATCTTCAGTAGTACCACCAGCATATAATGCATAATCATTTGAATCTAGATTATAATCACCTTCAAGTTTTAAATTACCTAAAGACTTAACTGCATAACCATTTTGAGCTGTTATATTAGCATTTTTAATATTAAGTGAAGAATTAGCTACAGAATTAATTGCGATATTATCTGTATTAGATTCTGTAATGCTAATATCTTCAATTGTTAATGTTCCATTATTTGTAATAGTTCTAGCACTAGTAATTGAACCCTTATTTTCTGAATTATCATATATTTTTAAAGTACCATTATTAGTTATATCATTACCAGTTGTAATATTATAACTATTCATGTTAATTAGTATATCTGCACCTTCATCTACAGTTATTGTATATGTAGCTTCAAAGTCTCTTACTATAAATATTTCACTACCAGAAACTGTTGCTGTATTAATAGCATCTTGCAAACTGAAGAAGTATTGAGTTCCACCTTCTTCAATAACCGCAACTGCATTAGCAGGATTACCAATTAAGTATACTCTTTGACAATTCTTAATAACATTTCTTTCATTATATAAGAAATATCCATTTGGAACTGAATTAGTTCTTCCTAACATAGCTACATCACCTTCGATGTAACCATCATAGAAATTGAATGAACCATTTTGTTCAAGACCTAGTGTAGTACCCATAATCTTAACACTATCAGTAACTACTACACCATCTCTTTCACCCATAGTCAATGTCTTATTATTAACAAGACCTGTACCATTTGCATTTTCAATAACACCATTTATTAATCTTAATATTCCGTTATTAATAAATGCTCCTGTGATTGTATTATTATTTAAATCTATTGTTACATTTTTATTATTTGTTACATCTTCAGTAACGTCTTTTAGTATTGTAATTGTATCATTATCTTTTGCATCTTCTATAGCTGACATTACTGTTGTATAGTATTCATTTCCTATTTGAGCAACTACATCATCATTAATACTCCATTTAGCTTTTAAAGTAATATCACTTAATTCTAATGTAATTACATATGGATCTTGTTCTGTACCTGTTCCAGATAATACACTTGGATCACTTATTTCCCAACCAATAAATGTACATCCATTTTTAATAGGAGTTGATAATGTATAAGGTACATGATAGTTTTCATATACATCTTGTACCTCTTTACTACCATTATATGAACCACCATTTGGATCTATTGTAATAATAAGTTTTGTTTCTCCACTTATAATTGCTTCTTCACTTAATGATTGTAAGTACTTTCTTTCCATTTGATCTGTTACTTCAGTATAAATTCTAGAAAGATTTGGTATTTCATCAATAGTTCCATTAATTGAAGGAACACCTTGAATATATCCATCATACATCTTAACAGTTCCATTATTTTGAATAGCAGTTGATTCACTTATTATTCTGACATTTGTACTAGATATAGTTCCATCATTTTTACCTATAATCAAAGTACCATTATTTGTAACTGTTACTTCATCAAAGCTTTGAAGAGATCCATTATATATATTAAATGTACCATTGTTAGTAACTTTAGTTGTTATTGAATAACCATTTAAATTAATCTTAACACTTGCACCTTCTGGTATATTTAATGTGTTTTCTGATGTAGATCTTAATAATAAGATTTCATCATTAGGAGATTCACATTTATCAATAGCACTTTGTACATCTCTATAATAAACATTATTTAATATAGCAACTGAATCTTGATAATCGTGTTTCATGAATTCAAGTACTGAATATTCATAACCATTATCCATATCTACATAAGTAGTAACTTCGTAGTTTAATTCAACTAATGTAGTGATATCTGGTTTAGAATATTTAGAACCCCATACTATACCATCATAGAATTCAAAGTTTGCATTATTATGTTTAACACCAATACCTTGTGCTCTACCAATTGATTGTACTTTTGGATTAGTTTGTGAAACATCTGCATCTTCTGTACCAGAATGTTCACCTACTTCGACTTCACCCATTGTAAATGTACCTGCGGATAAATAAGCACCATATGATGTACTTCCTGTAACTTCAATATTACCTGTTTTAATAGTTACATGTGAATTAGTAGAATCAACATATACACCATATACATTACTTCTACTATTTAAGATAATATTAGAATCTTCTATAGTTGCATTACCACTACCATAACTATAAATACCCATGTAGCTAGCACCAGTAGTAGAAGCTCCACCACTAATAGTTGAACCATTTGTAATATTTAATGTTCCGTTATTATTAAAGATTCTACTATCCCCATAATCTCTATCAACATTAACATTTGTATTATTTATATTCATTGTTCCAGAGTTATAAATTACTCTATCTGAACTAGAATTAATAGTTGAATTTATAGCACTTAATGTTCCACTATTTTGTGATATAACACCATTTAATGTTGAATTATTTTGTAATGTAAATGTACCAGCATTTAATATACTATAGTTAAATACACTTCCATTAGCAGTAATAGTACTACTATAGTTTTGAATACTTGAATTCATTGTTACATAATTAAATGTAGTTGAATTACCACCTTGGTTATAATATGTTCCAGTAATAGTACATTCACTTAATGTATTTGTTTTATTATTATTTGCATATACTGAATAATAACTTCCTGAAATACTTCCACCTGTTACATTTAAACTTCCACTAGTATTAATAGCTATGTTAGATGAACTAATAATTGAATGATCTAAAGTAACACTATTAGAACTTGAAATATCATTTATACCAGTTACTTTTGATTCGGTAAGTGATAAAGTTCCAGTATTATTAATTACATACACTGATGATGAATTATTAATAATTTCAACATTATAAACATTTAATGTTTCAGTATTAGTTATTAAATTAATACCAGATGATGTTCTAATGAAACTATCATTTTCTCCATCATTTTTAATTGTTAAATTTTTATTATTAATAATTCTCTTATTTGTTGTAATTCTAAATCCATTCATATCTAATATAATTGGATCATCATTATTATTAATTACTTCATAATATAAAGGTACATTAGCAAGTAATTTAACTGTTTCACCAGTTTTTGCTTCATCTAATGCATCTTGTAGATTTGTATATTCTTCATTTGTTGTAGTATTAATTGCGATTACAGATTCAGTAAGTAAATATGCTGTCTTATAATCATAATTATCTATTCTTTCAACATCATTAAATATCTCAGTTCTGTCTGGTATATTAGTTATTTCATTTTTATATGCATCAGTTATACCTTTTAAAATACCATCATAGAAATTAACTGTTCCTGAATAAATATATAAACCATATAGTTCACCTTTTATTGAAGGTTCATCTATTGATATAGTTCCATCATTATTACCTAGTGTTGTTGTTCCATTTGAATAAACACCATAAGTTGCTCCTTCAATAGTACCTCCAGTAATATAATTAGTACCTCCAGCATTTATACCAACATTAGTTATACCAACAATATGTCCTCCTGATATATTAGTTGTACCTGTTCCTGAAGTAATACCATTATAATTACCTTCTATTTCTCCACCAGTTACATTTAATGTTGAATTATAATAATCATTTTGATGTATTGCTGTTCCTCCAAGTGATTTTATTGTTCCACCTGAAATTGTTGTTTCTCCATTACTTACATATACACCATCTGTTGTACTAGATACTACATAAGCACTACCAGAAATACTTGTAGTAGCATTTGTTGTAATAGCTATACCATTTGTTCCACTAACTGTACCACCTGATACATTAAGTGTTCCACCATTATTTTCTATACCTCTTGGTGCATCAATACTTCCACCAGTTACATTAGTAGTTCCTGTTGTATATATACCAAGAGCTCCATCTTTAGTACTTCTAATTGTTCCACCATTTATAGTAGTTGTTCCAGAATTACTAATTGTATTTGTATTAGTAGCAGTATATGTACCAGAATTAACTATTAAGTTGCCAGTAACATTAAATACATTTTGTTTAATATTAGTAATACCACCATTACCAACTGAATCAATTATTGTTCCTGTTCCACTTACTTTTAGTGAATTAGTCATCATTAAACTATGACCTTGTAAATCAAATGTTATATCTTTACCAGTAGGTAATTCTTGATCAAATGATATAGATACATCATGCATTAAATACATAGTTCCTGATTCACCAATATAATCAGCAGCTTTATTAATTGAATTAAATGTTCTAGTACCTACTCTAATCCAATCAGCTTGTTCACCTATATATTCAGTTTGATATTCTACTCTATCAATAAATTCATAATCATCTACTACCATTGATGCATCAGGTATTTCTGTAACTAAACCATAATGTCCATCTTCTAAACCTTTTAAAATACCATCAAAGAATCTAAATGTTGCATTTCTATTATCGTTATTATAAACACCATAATCTCCACCCATAATTAATGGTATTGTTTTAGATATTGTTTCATCATTTGTTCCTAATACTAAAGTATCATTATTTAAAATACCATTTGTATTACCTTTAATAGTTCCAAATAATATTACAGCAGTTGCTCCATAATTATTTGTATCATAACTTACTACTAAACCATTTGTATTACCAGTTGTTGTAGCATCACTATATGTAAGAGTTCCACAATATGTAATAATACCTTCACCAGTAGTACCTGTAATTGTACCACCTGTAATTGACATATTATCTTGATATATATAATATCCATCAGAATATGTTGTATGATATACACCAATAGTACCTGTAATTGTACCACCGCTAATTGAAACATATCTTCTTCCATCAACTGCTGTACTATTATCACTTGTTATAGTACCTCCTTCAATATTAGTACTTGTACCATATGAGAAGATTGCAGTATTTGTAGTATGAATCGTACCATCTATTATATGAACAGTTGTATATGCTGTACCATAGTCATTACTATTAATAGTACCGCCATTCATTTCAAATGAACCGTTAATAATACCATAATTAGTAGCATTAATAGTACCGCCATTCATAGTAACTGAACCATAACTATTTGATACTACTGTTGAACCATTTAAAGTTCCACTATTAATTATTAATGTACGACTACCATTATTAATAACATCTCTATTAGTTGTAAATGTTGCTCCATCAATTGTAACAACATTATTATTTGTAACTATATATGGATTAGTTGAAGTATAAGTTCCACCTTCAAAAGTGACATTTCCATTATTTATAAAACCTGTTTTAGCATTAAATGCTACATTACCACTATCAGTAATAGTTAAATTTACTAAACTACTATTTGTAATATTTTGAGTAGTTGTAATATTATGACCATTTAAATCAAAAGTAATTACTTTTGTTGAATTAGCTTTAAATGTTTGTTCAAAGTTAATTTCAGCATCTTTAATAACTTCTATTGTTCCAGATTCTCCAGTAATAGCATCACTAGCAGCATCTATTGTATTATATTCATTTTCTCCTACTCTTAACCAGTTTTCATAGAATGAAACATAACTTACTACATAATTAGTATCAGAAATTGTTTGTTCTTCTCTAGCAACAAATCCTCCTAATGGTAAACCAGTAAATTCTCCTTCATAACTATCTACTTGACCTTTAATAAATCCATCATAGAAATTGTTGTCATTTCCATTCATATATAGACCATAACTATTACCAGTAATAACTGGACTATCTGTACTTATATTTTCATCATTACTACCTAAAGTAATTTTATTATTTGTATATAGTCCATATAGATCACCATTAATATTACCTCCAGTAATTGTACCATCATTAGATACATATACACCTGTATTATCAGTAGAAGTAATAGTACCACCTGTCATACTTAAATTAGTTGTTGATAAACCTACACCTGATGAAGTGATTGTTCCACCTGATACATTTGATGAACTAGCACTAACACCTGCCCCTTCACTAGTAACTGTTCCTGAACTAATAGTAAAGTTATTAGTTGAAATAGCTTGTGTCTTACCTGTAACAGTACCACCATTTACATTTACTGAACCAGAAATACTAATTGCTGTTCCTTCATTTGATTTAACTTCACCTGATGTAACAGTTACATTAGTTGATCCAGTAATTGTAGTAGTATCTGATATTAAATCACCACCATTAATATTAACTGTACCATTATTAATTGCAGTTCCTGTTGTAGATATTTCATTATCTAAAATATTAACTGTACCATAATAGTTTTCAATTAATGTAGTACTAGAATCTAAATCACCATCATAATAATTAAATGTTCCTCTATTAACAATTGGATTAGTAGATATATTATTTTGAACACTACCACCATTCATATTAATAGTTCCAGTATTATATATACCATTAGTATATCTTGTATTATATTCATTTTGTGTTTTATCAACAAATGTAATATAATTTCCACCTGTTATAGTAGCAGTACCACTATTACTAAATCCATATATTGTTCCTGCACCTATTGTTAAATTAGAACCTGAGTTATTTAATCCATATCCATCATCAGATTTTAATGATGTATTATTATCTAAACTAACAGTACCATTTGCACTATTATTAACTGCATTACCATATTTTGAATGTAACGTTGAATTAGTTATTGCTAATGTACCAGTATTATTAATAATATTTGAATTAGTAGTTTCTTCAAATAATAGATTATTAATTATTAATGAACCGTTATTTGCAATAGTCTTAGCCATCTTTAATGTACTAATACTATCTTGTCCATTATAAATATTAAAGTATCCATCGTTAGTAATGTTTTCACCAAAATCTATATTATAACCATCAGTATCAAAGAATATTCTTGAATTATTATGTACATCTATTTCATAAGCAGCTTCAAAACTTCTTATTGCAGTTATAATATAATCTGAATCAGTTAAAGATGGATTATCTTTTTTATTACCTTCTACTTCTTCTATAGCACTTTGTAAGTTATAGTAATATAAATCTCCATTAGTAGTCGTTTTAGCAACTGCTCTGTTATTATTCTTAACTAAGTATACTCTATCTTTGTTAATAGATTTTCTATAATCAACTATTACATAGTAACCATCAGCTTTATCAGTATATCCACCTACTAAAGCATGTACTGCTTGTAAGTAACCATCATAGAAATAGAATTCACTACCAGCTTCATTTTGTAATCCAATAGTTTCACCACAAATAGCTATACTACTTTCTACTTGTACATCATCATCATCAACACCCATAGTAAGTATACCGTAGTTTCTAACAGTTATTTCATTTTCATCTTCATTTTCAAATCTACCATTTACTATAGTTAAATTACCATCAACACTATTTGTAAGTGTTCCTGTAACTGTATGTCCACCTAAATTAAATACAAAACTTTCATCAGTATTATTTGTAGGATCTTCTGTAGTATCTTTTAATAAATATACTGTATTATCTTCCCAAGTATTACCAGCCGCATCAAATGCTAATTGAATTGAAGGATAATATACATTCATTATTCTTGCTACATAGTCTCCTTCTTCCCAAGAAGCAGTCATTGTAACATTTTCTTTACCCATTGTGAATACTTTATCTTCTAGTGTATATGTTCCTTCAGCAGGATCACCTTCCCAACCAGTAAAGTTATAGAATTCTCTAGTTGGTTCAGTAAATGTATAAGTATCTCCTTCTTCAAGATATACTCTTATTTCATCTGTTCTTCCTTGATAAATACCTCCATTTGGAACAATTGTAAGTACATGTTCATCACCAAAATCTTGTGGAGTACATGCATTATCTTTTTGTACATAGTTTATATTAAAGAATAAATCTAAATGAACATCTTCATCAGGATAATCACTCATATCTATTCCGTCTTTATATTTAACAATTGCTTTTACTCTTCTTCTAGTTCCAGCATCAAGTGGATCACATCTTTGAATTTGCCTTCCATCATCATAAGTAACATTAAATTCTAAGTATTTTAATTGTTCTTCTGTTAAAGCACTCTTTTCTATCGAATCTACCATCGCATCTATAGATCCATCGTTTACTGTATATACTGTAAACTCATAAAAGTCTCCACCTCTATGTAAGTCTGCTGAAAATTCAATTTTAGTTTTTTCATAATTAACTATTCTAGCATCATTATCTGATGCAACAGAATCAGTACTCTTTCTAACATCAGTAAAATAAATAACCCAACTACTTTCTTCAATATAAGCAGTACCATTAATATTTAAATTACTACTTAATAAAGCTGTTACTAATGTAATACTTGCTATTAATATAGCCATAGCAAAAAGAATAAATTTAGTTTTATTATTTCTGATTAAATTAACTAATTTATTCATACTACATCAGCACCTTTCTTTTTATTTTTTAATTGGTTTTATTTTATAGAACTTATTGTTCTTTAATTGAATTATTGTTGTTTTATTAATATTCGATAATAATTCTTTTTCTGTTTTCTTATTTCTTTCTTTATAACTTCTTAGAGCTATTTCAAATTTAGTTTCCTTTTCTTCATCTTGTTTAAGTATATAGTATAAAATATCTTCTCCATATTGAAGAATGAATAAGCAAGATTCAGGTTCTTCCAAATAAACTATTGGTCTATCAAATTCTTCTGATAAATCAAATATATCTTCTAAGTTTTTTGCTTTAACTATATTTTCATTAGTTAGTTCATAGTTATCATTTATTCTAACTAGTTTTGAATGATATACTTTCATAATCTTTTTTATCTTTTTCTTGTAAACTGCTTTTTTATCAGTTTTATGAAACATTATATAAATCATATATCCTAAACTAACTACTAATAAAAATATAAATAAGATTGTATAGTTTTTATCATCGTTATAATATGTCATTAACGCTATCATAAATGATATTGCACATACTACAAACAAAGTAAACAATTTAAAATTTTTACTCATGTTATCTCCTATCAAAATATACAGCAGGATAAGCTATATATGGTATTCTAAATTTAACCTTCCCTGTTATTTGATCTATACTTACATAATCTTTATCAGCAGTGTTATTATGATCACCTTTAGTTATATAAGTACCATCTTTATTTATTGCTATTATTCTATGAACAACAGTTTCATTATTTTTATTTGTATAAGCAACTATATCATTTTCTTTTAAATCTTCTTTAGATACATTTTGTTCTAACAAAACTGCATCTCCAACATTAATCGCAGGTGACATAGAACCGGATCTTATACCAACCACTTTATATGGTCCAACTCCAAATACTAGTAAAACTAATATTCCAAGGAGAATTATTAATGGTATATCAGACTTTCTAACATATTTCTTGCTCACTATATTTTCTCTTGTCTCATCATAATTAAATCTATATTTAGAAACACTCATAACTATAATAAACGGAATTAAAATATTTATAAGTGAAATTAATAAATTATCTAAATTAGGTTCTATTGGAACTAAATATTTATATAAACCAGTTATTAATGAATAAACAAGTGAAGTTTCAAAATCAGTATAATATGTTAAATATGAACACATATAATTTTTAAAAGCTATTGGTAATATTTTAGAAGTAATAAATTTAAATATAGCTTCTGTATTACTTATATATTCCATTTTAAAATTAAGTATTATTTCAAAAATAGTAAGTAATATAACAAGTAACGCTATTATTCTTTTATCACCTTTGTTGTAATTTATAAAATTACTTCTAATTAATTCAATCATTACTATAATAATTATTTGAAAAAATATATTATTAAAGATTGATATAGGATTTAATGAATACGCATTAGATAAATAACCAGTAAATAATCCAATAAAATAAATTAGTAAGAAATATATACCAGTTATTTTTAATACTTTTCTAAGAACATTCTTTTTAAAATTAGTATTAGTTGTCTTTTTAAATCCATAAAACATAATTGATAAAATAAACATAAAAATTAAAAAGACAGAAGTAATACTTTCTGAATACTTTAAAAACTTAGGAATTATAAGCATTCTATATAAGAAAATATATACTAAAAATAGTGATAAAAATAAATAATTTGTCTTATTTTTTATAATCCCCATATTCTTCATACTCCTACCATATAAAATTATACCATATTTGCTTGTTTTTATAAAGAATTTTGTCGATTTTTTTACTAAAAAAAAGACTATTTTTATAGTCTTTTAAAATAGCAATTTTTTTATAATGAAAAATAGTGGCTTTTTCTATATATTTTCTACTATTTCTGTAAAATTCATACCATGAGATGCTTTTACTAATATTACATCATCTTTTTTTATTATCTCATTTAAGTATTTAATTGCATCTTTATTATTATCAAATTCATGTACCTCTACTGATTTACTAGCTATATTTGCTATATATTTAGCTTCAGTTCCTACTGTAACAAGTATATCTATATTATTATTTAGAACTTCTTCTCCTACTTTTTCATGTAGATTTTTTGAATATTCTCCTAGTTCTAACATATCACCTAAAACAGCAATTTTTCTTTTATCTTTATATTTACCTAAATTAGATAAACCTTCTTTCATAGAATCATAGTTTGCGTTATAACAATCACTTATAATCCTATAACCTTTTTTATCTATTTCTTGTAATCTGTTTTTAGTAAGAACTATATTACTTAAACTGTTCTTAATCATAGATTTATCTATACCTAAAGTAGTACCTATTGCAATTGCGGATAGTGCATTATAAACAAATGCTTCACCACCTACATTTACTTTGTATTCTTCATTATTACAAGTAAAAGTAGTTAATTCATCATAACTAACATTAGTAGCGGTATAATCGCTTTTATTATTTATACCAAATGTTACTACATTAGATTTCTTTTCTTTATTATTCCACATATTAAGCATATCATTATCATTATTGATAAATAATTTACCATCTTTATCTAGTCCATCTAATATTTCTAATTTAGCTTTTAATATATTTTCTCTAGAACCTAAATTAGCTATATGCGCAGTACCTACATTAGTAATAACTGCATATTTAGGTCTACCTATTTTAGATAAAGTACTAAGTTGACCAAAACCATCCATACCCATTTCAAGTACTAATGCTGTTTCATCTTTAAGACCTAATATTGTTAACGGTAAACCTAATTCATTATTATAATTACCTTCAGTTTTTAATACTTTATACTTATTAGATAAAGTTAACGCTATTATATCTTTAGTACTAGTTTTACCAACTGAACCAGTAACTCCTACAACTAGTAAATCTTCATATAAACTTCTTTTATATTTAGCTATTTCTTGTAATGCTATAACAGTATCATCTACTTCTAATATAAACTTGCCTTCTACTTCTTTAATATCAACAGATTCCTTATTAATAATAGCACCTATAGCACCATTATTAAATGCATCTAAATAGAATTTAGATCCATCTACTTTTTCACCCTTTATTCCAACAAATACCTCATCATTATTTATAGTCTTAGTATTTATAGAAAAACTACCTAATTCTAAATTCTCATCACCACAAACAAGTCTACCTTTTGTAACTTTAACTATATCCTGTAAAAACATCTTCTTCATAATATCACCTAATCTAATTATACTAAAAAAGAATAAAATAGTTAACCATTTTATTCCTTTTTATTTCTTATAGATACTTTTAGTAGTTTATTCTTTAATCTTTCTCTATTTATAAACATTAATACTGTGATTATACCTGCACTATATAAGAATATAAATGAGAATTTAATTATATTCATACCAGTATGTGGCATCCATATTCTTTGAATAGTATATACTTTCTTAGTATCATTACATGAAACAGTTACGGTTTCACTAGTAATCTTTTCAAGTTTACCTTCAATATTTAAATTACTTTCTATTTGTTCTTCTGTTTCATCTTTTGGAACACCACTAATTACTAAATTATCATTATCCACAGAGTAAACACTACTTGCTATATAAATCTTACATTCATCTTCTATTTCTTCATAATTAGCAGTATATTCTCTATCACCTGTTGAACCAACTGGAACTGTTACTGTCATAGTTTTATCAGTTAAATCAGTTCCTATCCATCCTAAGAACTTATATCCTTCTTTTGTTGGATTATTTAAAGTGAATGTATCTTCTGGTGTATAAGTACTTGGGTTACCTGTTACTACACCACCATCTAAATTATAAGTAATGTTATATCTATCTATTTCATATACTGCATATAAAGTTATATCTTCACTAATAGATGTATTAAAATTAAATTCAGCACCATTTTTTGTTAAACTCCAATGTTTAAAATGATAATTAGTTTTGCCTTGGTTATCAACTGGTGTTACTGTTGATCCTAAATCAATAGTTTTAACAGTTAATCTTTCTTCATCATTAAATGTAACATTTGCTTTTAAACCATAATATATTTTAGTTTTTTTAACTTCAATTACAGGTCTTATTGCTTTATCTGATTCATCATTACCATTTTCAATGGTAATCATCTCCTCACCTTGATAATTACCAAACATTCTCATAACTCTTGGATTGTTATAATCATATACTGGGCGACCATGATCATCTAAATAACTACTTACAAATACATTTTCTAACCAGTATGCCCATGGAAGTCCATTATATTTTGTTAATCTTGGTAACCCTTTTTCCATCCACTTATCTGTATCTACATCACCAGAATGTGAATGAAGATTATCAGTTAAATAGAAACATTGTTCATTTAGTGGAATTGAAATATAAGAATCATAGATTTTTCTATATTCAACACCACAAGCCTTTAATGCTTCTTCATATGTTAATAATCTAGCTGCCTTTCCTTCATAACTAAAGTTACTTACTATCTTATTCTTGTTAGTATCATATATGTTTCTTACATTATTATATAAAGAAATATTTGTCCACTGACTTGTTGTTGGTAACTGTGTTATTGCAGTTCTAGGTCCATTTTGAAATGGATTATCATCATATTTAAAATACTGTCTATCTTCTCTTGGACAACCATTGTCATTATAACAAATAAAATTATATATATTACCTTGTTTTACATTTTGATTATATAATAATACACCATAATCATTATTAGAATCTAAATCAGTTACATAGTAAAATCTTTCTCTATATCCTTTACCATCAACATCACAATCAAATTCATCACCAGATTCTAAAGTTCCTACAGTATTTAGTTTACCTAAAGTAATATTCTTAGTTGCTCTTCTACAAGTATATTTTTTTCTATCTCTTTCTTCAGAATTACCAATACCATTATCTAAGTTAATATGAACAACCGGAATAACATATGCTTTATATTCATAAGTACCCGATGCATTACTATCAAATGAATAGTAGTCAATTAAATTATAATTATTAGTTGATGGTGTTGTTGTATACTCAGTATCAGTTCTAACTAAATCTATGTATCTATTATCAGGATTTAATAGAGTTACAATTACATTTCTTCTAACAACTTTATCTATATTAGAACCAGAATTATTATATTCAGATGCTAATAGCATTCTTGCTTTTGTTTCACTAAATTTATAACCATAATTTGGATTAACAGTTACATCATATGAGGAATCTACTGTTAACTGAGAATCCCAACTACTTGTATAACTCTTAATGACATCTACAGGATTAGCAGTACTCCATCCCATAGATGGTAATGCATAATTCATATAAATATCATATTCATTTTCATTCTTACTAATTACAGTCCATTGATAACAAGTATCCCCTTCATAATTTTCATCACAAAATTCATAATTAACTGGATCAAAATCTATTGTGTCATATAATTCAAATGATCTTTTTTGTCTTGGATCTATTTCACCAAATACAGCATATAAATAAAAACTACTTGTTACTGGAGTTCCAAAGTTATATGCACTTCCATTTTCTTCTAGACTCCAATATTTAAATCTATACCCTTCTTTTATAGGATTTTCTGGTTTTTGTACTAAATTATTTTCTATAATAGTTTGTTTATCACCATAAGTAGATCCTTCTACTACAAATTCAACCTCGTGTTCAGTAACAACATGATATGCATTACCTACACCATTTTCTAAATCAAGATTTATTAATGGTCTAATATATACACTAGGATTATAACCACCCTCTATGTTATTACTATAAGTCATAGTAGTAATAACACCTGTACCATATTGATCTGCTTCACCAAAAAAAGATATACATTCTTCACCTGGATTAATAATCATATATTTATATCTAGGTGTAGATGGATTTAGTTCTGGACTATATGGAATTAATAGTTTTCTTCTTACTGACTCATCTATATTATAATAATCATCTACTGTTATTATTCTAGCTTTTGTTTCACTAAAATAATAGCCATAGTCATCGGTTAATGTAATATCATGTGAATTATCCATAGTTAATCTATTATCCCAGTTTTCAGTATATGATTTAATTATATCCACAGGATTTTTAACTGTCCAAAGCATATTAGATTCAAATCCTTCATAGTATAAATCATAAACATTGTTATTCTTACTTACTACGTACCAATTATGACAAGTACTACTAGAACTATCTTCATCACATATCTCATAATTAACTGGATCAAATTTTACAATATCACCTACATCATATGTTTTAATTGTTTCTCTTGTAACAGAAGAAATATCTGACATTATTCTTCCAAAATTTACTTTATATGATAAAAAAACTAATGTTGAGAAAAAAGCAATAAAAAAAGCAACTATAAATACATTTCTATACTTCTTCATATTATCATACTCCTATTATATATAATTATATATTTAATAAAGACCTTAGTCAATAAAAAAACTATTCTCTTTTAAAAGAATAGATTTTTTTATTATCTTTAATATAGTTAATAATTGAATTAATCTCTTTTTTTTTAAATAATCTAATTGTATTTATATTTATTGAGGCTTGATCTTCATCAAGATTTTGCCTAGCTTCTTTTAAAGCTTTTTTATTTACTCCAACTAATGGTCTTAAATCTCTATATGTACTAGATTGAATAAGTTCTTTATTATCTAAAAATAGTTTGTGTTTAACATAGTCTTTTTTTAAATATTTTGAATAATAGTATTCTATTCCACCATATCCAATTAATAAACTACAACCACTTAAAACAGAGTAATTCAATATTGAGAATAATAATGAAGCATCAATCATAGTAATCGAACCAAAACTACTTAATAAAACAAATGGACTAGCTCTTTCTATTAATTCTTCTGCATCTATTTCATAATTGTTTATTAGAGACTCTCCATACTTTAATACCTGTAACTCCATTCTCTCTAAAATAATATTCTCGGTCTCTTTAGAATATGTAAACTCCTTTACACTACCTCCAGCTAAATGAACAATAATTTTTCCATCTTTTTTTTCATAAAATAAAAAGTAATCTTCACTTTCTTCTTTGTGTTTACATAGAATATTATATGAATATGAATAATCTTTCATTTATTATTCCCCCCTAATTAAATAAATTATATCATGTATAGTCTATTATGTAAATTGACAAAACACTTTGATTTTTTATTTTTTTTTGTTATTATTAAAATAGAGGTGCAGTATGAAGTACAGTATAAGAGAGTTAGAAACATGGCAAAAGATAGGGATTGCCTGTGGAATAATGATTATACCAGGATTCATAGGATGGTTAATTGAATTTTGGTTTGCATTCTGGGATAATGGTATGCAGGATTTGTATTGGAGAGGTGGAAACTTTCTTCCTTGGATAAATATGTATTCAATAGGTTCATTTTTAATACTAGCTTGTACATATAGATTTAGAGATAAACCATTAAAAGTATTACTAATATCTTTATTAGTCGCTGGTACATTTGAATTAACAACTGGTTTTATATTTGATAAGGTATTTGGTATAAGATATTGGAATTATAAAAATGAAATATTAAATTTCCATGGATATGTTTGTTTATTAAGTTTATCAGGTTTCGCTGTAGGTGGTTTATTTTTAAACTATATGTTAATGCCATTTTTAATTAAACTATCTAAAAAAATTCCTAAAAAAATATTCTTAACAGTTGGAATTACACTAGTATCATTAATACTAATAGATGAAATATATAACCTAGTATTTACAAATTTATTTAATCTCCCAGATGCTCTTGATATTTATTCTGAATATACTTTCTTTAAATATTAAAAAAAACTCATTCATAAAGAATGAGTTTTTTTAGTACGAATTAATCATCTTTGTTCTAAATGAATTAATTAATGCTTGGTCTTCAGATACATTAGTTGAACCTGCCATATACCAATCATAAATATCAGAATTTGTTGGCATGAAATTATGCATATAAACAAATCTTTCTTTACCTGTTCCTACTGAAGAACCA
This sequence comes from Bacilli bacterium, assembly GCA_017511805.1. Taxonomy (GTDB): domain Bacteria; phylum Bacillota_I; class Bacilli_A; order RF39; family UBA660; genus RUG13038. Next base: position 3,014 of record JAFWJA010000013.1, on the reverse strand, counting down.
GGTTTTTCATTATGATAACGGTGAATTCTAATTAATCCATAGAAGAATGATAATTCATAATCTTGTATACGATCTTCTTCAGGAACACCAAGTAATCCTTCTAGAACATAAGCAACAGTACCTGTTCTATCTGTTCCAATACGGCAATGGAAGTATATATTTTCACCATTTACTATTTCTTCCATAGCATATTTAACAGCTGCTCTTGTCATATTGTAATAACCCATTTCTGTTGCATTATCAGGATTATAATTTACATAATAGTTTTGTGCTTCTATTCTATGATATTTTTTACCAGATACATCTGATAATTTATATGGATCACTATTAGATTCTCTTAAATCAAACTCTTCAGTTACTCCTAAATTAACTAATTCTGTAACACTTGAAGCTGAATTAAGTTTTATACCTCTAAATAATTTACCATACTTTAATTCTCCATCTATAGTTCCATCAGAATCTGTATCTACTGGTAATCCTCCTAGATCACGAGTATTTCTAACATCTCCTGTATCTAATATTCTTCTTTCACCAGTAAATTTAACATAACCATGAACGTTTTCATCACTTTCTGCTTCCCAATAATATACTTGTCCAGGGATTAAGTTATATATTACACCATTATTTGATTTAGCATATGTAACTAAATCTCCTTTTGCTTTAGTAACTGCATCAGATAAGTAAACGTTTACTTTTTCACTTAAACCTGTTGAATATCCTTTTGGCTTATCACAAGCTACTGTTCCACTTGATGAACATTGTCCATCAGCACATTGACAGTTATTAGCATCAAAATTATTTTTCATAGGTGTATTTTCAGTTGCGTCTAATGCCCAATTTGGTGAGTTATTACTAGATGACCATGATGGGAAGTTACTTGAACTAACCTTCCATGTATCAATTTTATCATAATACTCTGCCATAGCATCATTTGTTGTTCTAAATTCAACTATTTCATTAGATGCTTCATAATGCCATTTAGCATAATATGTTTCACTACTTGTTGGTTGATGTGTTGGATCAGCTTCTACATCATTTGAATCAAACCAACCATCAAATGTATATACTCCTCTTGTAGGTGTTGGAAGTGTACCTATTTGATCACCAGCATCTATTAATATATATGTTGGATTAACAGTACCTTCACCTGCATCAAGATCTATTCTATATTTATTATTTGGTACAGTATAATATAAAATATTATAACTACCATCTACATCATTAACTTTAGTAGCATTATCTTCAATACTAGTTATTTTACTTTCATTCTCAACAGCAGCTGTTATACCTTTAATCATTCCATCATATAGAGAATAATTAACTGCTGAATAAATACCACCTGTTTCACCTTGAATAACTATATTAGATGTATTATATATATCATCTTTTGTTCCTATTGTTAATGTTCCTACAGTAGCTGAAACTGCATATGAATTAGATGAACGAGTATTAATATAAGTTCCACCTGTTATAATAGTTGTTCCACTCTTATTTTGAACAGTTCCTCTATTATTATTACCTGCCCATTCCGCGTTAGAAGTTATATTAACTGTTCCACCTAGTTCAACTGTTCCACCATCATTATATATAGCAGCTCTTGAACCAGTATTAATAACTGTTCCACTATTTATAATTAAATGTCCTCCAGAACCAATATCTATAGTACCATTTGAAGAACTTTGAGTGATAGTACCATTCTTTATTTCTAAAGATGTTTTAGTTTTAATAGTTTGACTACCAGTACCTGTAATTGTTTTATTATTTAAATCTAACACAATATCTTTACCTAGATTCTTAGTATATAGATTTAAATATGTATTATTAACACTTATATCCTTTAATAATATAATTGTAGTCTTACCAGTCATTTCTGAATCAAATGCATCTTGTAATGAAGTAAAGTATGAATGATTAATCTCCGCTACTGCATTTTCTGGTATCCATTTAGCATAGAATGTTACATCACTTCTTATAACTGTATCTGTTGTAACTTTTGTTGAATAATTTGTATTTGTATACCAACCTGCAAATATATTATCTGCTAATATTGGATCTTCTGGTAATGATCCAATAGCAGTATTTTTTGGTACATTCATATCATTTACACTTGATCCACCCATTGAATCAAAGTGTACAACAAATTCTGTTATTTCTTCTGTTACTTTAACATTAATTGTTCTTGTATGACCTGATCTAGAACCTGTAACTGTAATAGTTGTTTCACCATCATCAACAGCAGTTAAGTGACCACTATTATTTACTGTAACGATACTTGTATCATTAGAAGTATAAGTTACAGATTCATAATCAGAAGAATTATTTATAACAATATCATCTTCATCACCTACGCTAAGAATAAATGAACTATAAGCAAATGAAGCATCTGATATATCACCAGTCCATTTAGCATAATATGTTACATATCCATTTGGTATAGTATTCTCAGTTACTTCTGTTGTAAATTCTAAAGAAGTATACCATCCATCAAATATATAACCTTCTCTTGTAGCTGTAGGTAGTGTACCTAAACTATTTCCTTTTATAACTTTTGAATATTCTGAAGTAGATGTTCCTCCATTTGCATCAAATTTAACTATATAAGCATCTTCAATTAAATCAAATGGTACTTCAATAATTGGTTTAATACAGTTATTTGAAGTATTATATTTATCTGAAGTTACTTCATCAAGTTTTCTTGTATCATTACGATATCTAATTCTTGTGTCGTTACCATCAATATTTGTTTGTTCAAGCCAAACTGTACTTCTTTGACCTATACCTGAATATAAACTATTTTCAAATAAGAAGTCATAATCATTTAGAGCGCCATCTGTTTTTAATTCACTATAGCTTAAACCAGTCATTTCTTCTAATTCTTCTAATCTAATCATTCTAGCTGGTCTATAATCACCAGATTGAATTTCAAATTTTACTGGTAAATTACTCCATTGAGCTGTAGTAGGTAATAATGTTAAGGAAGTATCATAATTATAATAAACATCTATGTTACTTTG
>JAFWJA010000012.1 GCA_017511805.1 Bacilli bacterium | reverse complement strand
TAGATAAAGTAAATGCTTTATATCTTAAATTGGTATTTTCATATTTTAAATTTCTATTTTCATCTTCTAGTTTCATATTTTGTTGATGTATTTTTGAATAATCATTTGTTACTTCTTTAAGGTTCTTATAAGCATTATTTAGTTTAGGTTTTAAATCTTTAACTTTCTTTGCTTCTTCTACTACTTTATTCATACTATCAAAAGTTTCTTTCTTAACTTTAACAGATTCTTTATCAAACATAATAGTTTTATTTGATTTCATTTTTACTTCTAATTCATCAATTGATTTTGATAACTTATCATCTTTTAAATCTAGTTCATTAGTTAATGATTTAGTTAGTTTCTTAAACTCTTTAATATTAATATGCTCTCTATCACTATGTTTAATTCCTCTTTCTAAAGTGAAACCACACATATTTAAGTAATCACAATATTCATCTTGTAACTCACTCAAGTGTTCTTTATCATGTATAAATTGTTTTTTAGATATTGTATATCTTTCTGTATTTGTTCTTTTATCTAACTTCTTTACTAGAGGTACTACTACACAATGTATATGAGGTGTTTTCTCATCCATATGTAATGTTGCATGTAATATTTGATTATCTTTATATCCTAGTCCAAAATGTACAAATTCCATACATCTATCTGCCCAATTTTTTATTTCATCTTTGCTCATATCATTAAAGAATGTGTGTGTTGCAGTGAATACAAGTTCATCTGCAACAACACTTTTTGATTTATCTACCATTTGTTTAAAAGTTCTTTTTCTATCTTCTCTTTCTATTTTCATTCTTTCTTCATGTTCTAATTTATATTCTTTAGTTATTTCATAAAAGCCTTTAACATACTTCATATTAAGTGGAACAAGTTCTACATTATCTTTAGTTTTAGATAAGTCTATATCAGGATTAGATTGATATGCTTTCTTTTCTCTTTTATTATGTGATCCAATTTGTGCTAAATCATTTAAAGTATAAATCGGTTCACTTCTAAATATTGCATAATTCATACTATTTTACCTTCTTGTATTTGAAATCTTATAGCATTTTCTATAACATTAGACTTATTATTTTTATCAAATAACTCTACAGCACTCTTTCTATTATCCTCTAAACTGGTAATATAATAGTTCTCTGTTGTTTCTACATTTCTATGTCCTAATAAATTAGCTACATCATTAATCTTTGTTCCATTATTTAATACTTTAGTTGCATATGTTCCTCTTAAATCGTAGAATCTACATTTTTCTATTCCTAATTCACTATGAATTATTTTAAATGGATATTTAGGAACATCAGTTCCAGAGAATGATCCATCATCATAAGTAAATACTAGATTTAATATTTCTTCATTTTCTTTGTTAATAACTATCCTTTTATCAACAACTTTTCCATTTTCATTTTTTATTATTTCTAAATGATAATATTTATAATCTTTTCCAAATAATTCTTTAAGATATTCTTGTCTTTCTTTATAGTTCTTTAAAGCTGTTATTAATGTTTTTCCAATATATATTTGTCTTGTTCCTGATATAGTTTTAGTTGTACCTAAATACCATCTTCCTAAACTATCTTTAGGTTTATCATATAAGTTATTTTGAACATTAATGATTCCATTTTCTAAATCTATATCTTCCCAAGTAAGAGCAAATACTTCTCCAGTTCTCATTCCTGTATAACAAGATGTTAAGAACGATGCTATAAAAGTAGCATTGTCCTTAAATCTATCTATTATTCTATCTATTTCTTCATTTGTATAATAATGTCTTTTATTATTAAGTTCTTCTTCTATTTTAGGTAGTCTTAATGTAAGAGCTGGATTATATTTAATAAATCCATAAAGATTACATGCATCTCTAAATGATCCTTTTATAACTTTTAATATATTCTTATAATATGTTTTAGAATGATTATATTCATTTACTAAATCAGTTATAAATGAATTTAAAGCAACACTTGTTATCGTTGATAACTTATATTTTCCTATACTCTTTTTTAGATACTTATTTATTATTATTTTATATGTTTGAATAGTATTATATTTTAGATTATTCATACAATAATTTTCTAACCAATAATCAAGATAATCTGAATAGGATAAATCACATTGTTTAAATGGAATACCTGCATTTAAGTATTCAGTATATGCAAGGGATCCAGATTCTAAAGCTTCTGCTTTAGTTCTAAATCCTGATTTACTTAACCATTGTCTTTTATTATCTACCTTAGCTATTTCAATTCTATATTCATAGAAGTTTCCTCTTTTTCTGATATTTATTTTACTCATTTACTTCTACCTCAACTACTATCTTTTTAATGTCAGATAAATTGGATAAATCTTTTCCCTCATTTTGAATTAAGAATCTTTCTAGTGAAGATTTTAACACTTTTAAACTTCCTAATTTAATAGCTGGTAAATACCCTTTTTTAATTAATTCATAAATATAATTTGGACTAGAGTGTAATATAGATGAAACTTCGTGAACTGTATAAACTAACTTATCATTCATTAGAACCACCTGTTATTTCATCTATCATTCTTTGCATTTCAGCCTGTTCTTCTGGAGTAGCAGGTTCAGATTTAATATCTTCATTAAGCCACCAAGGAACTGGTGTTTTATCATATTTATCACTATTATATTTATAATTATTTCTATTATTATATTTATTATTATGTTTAACTGAATAATCAATTTCATCTTGATTATTTGATTTATCTCTAGTTGACCAATTAGTCCATATATCATCAACTAGTTGAATAACCCTTCTAGTATTTTTATCATTATGATCATAAATACATTTTATTAATCCAATTTTCTCTAACTTCTTAATATGTCTTGAAGCTGTTTCTATTGTTATACTATACATTTCAGATAATCTCTTATTTGTTATCCAACAATATCCTTCCTTTTTGCATAAGTATATAATACGTTCAGCAATCAATTTTTCTTCTGGTGTTAATAATTTTGTTTCATAAATGTGTTTTGGTACTACTGCATAAATTACAATATAGTCTTCCATGTTTTAATCTCCTTTCAAATTACTGAACATCGGCCTTTGTTCAATATCATTATCTCTAATATTGATTATTTAAAACATGTCAAAAAATTCTCTATTTTTATCCTAGAAAACTATATTCATTTTTCCTAAATTTTTCCTACATAAAAAAAGCAGGTATTTCTACCCACTTTGTTCGCAATCTCAAAATATTACGAACTGTTCTAATAACTTAATTATAGGTAATATAATACTGTTGGAAAGGTAATACAAATAGTTTTAAACCCTTATGATATACGTGCCATTTAGAGATTTAAAACACTAACTTGATTTTGTTAGTGTTTTTTTACTTATTATAACCATGAATTGTTTTTCTTAATGTAGATTCTTTTTACTATTTGAACTATTAATGCATATAATATTACCAGTAATATTACATACAAGTAATAATTAAGTGGTAATATTACGAATTGGAACCCTTCAATACCACTTAGTATAATTGGAATAGATATTGTACATATAATTGTAATTAGTGAAAGAACTACTAATATCTTACTTGGATTAGTTTTAAAGTAATTTAATTTATTTGTTCTTAAATAATATATAATTAATGTTTCTGATAATATACATTCAACAAACCAAGCTGTTTGAAAGAAGGCTTGTTTTTCTATGTTGTTATATTTAAATATATACCAGAATATCAAGAATGCGCATATATCAGTGATTGAACTTATAATACCAAATATTCTCATGAATTTACTTAAGTCTTTAGTATCCCATTTTTTTGGTGATTGTAAGAATTCTTTATCAACATTATCATAAGGAATTCCAATTTGGGATATTTCAACAATAAAATCTTGAATAAGCATTTGAATTGGTAGAAGAGGTAAAAATGGAAGACAAATACTAGAAAGCATAATACTGAATACATCTCCAAAGTCTTGGCTTAGAGCTAGTTTCATATACTTAATAATGTTTCCATATACTTTTCTACCTTCAATAGCTCCATCATATACAACTTCTAGATTTTGTTCTAAAAGAATAATATCACTTGATTCTTTAGCAATATCTGTTGCTTCATCTACACTTATTGCAACATCTGCAGAATGAAGAGCAGGTGCATCATTAACACCATCTCCCATATAACCAACACAATAGCCTTTTTTTCTAAGTAGAGAAACTATTCTCTCTTTTTGCAATGGATTCATTCTAGCAAAAACATCTACTGTATCTAATGTTTCTGATAACTTATCATCATCCATTTTTTCTATTTCAATACCGAGCATTATTTTACTATCAATTCCTACTGCAGAGCAGACTGCTTCAGTAGCATATTTATTATCACCTGTAAGTATTTTAGTAGTAACTCCTATATCTTTTAATTTTTTTATTGTTTTGGCAGCATCTAATTTAGGAGGATCTAAGAAAGCTATTAGACCAATTAAAGTAAAATCTTTTTCATCTTCTTTATTAAAGTTTTCTATACCTTCATATTCATGTTTTACAGCTAAAGCAATTACTTGCATTCCCTGTTTAGCTAATTCAATGGCTTTTTCTTCAGTTTGCTTAGATATTTTTTCAGAAATAGGAACTTCTTTTTTATCTATTAAAGCATTATCACAGACTTTTAATATTTCTTCTAAAGCACCTTTAGCAATTACTGAATATTCTTTTTCATTTTGAACAACAATAGAAGCTCTCTTTCTTGTATAATCAAAGGGAATTTCATCTACTTTACTATAATTAGATATATCAATATGATGTTCTTTTCCATAAGTGTTTATTGCTTTATCTACTAAATTTTTAAACCCAGTACTCAACTTACTATTAACATAAGCACATTTAAGTACATAGTCATCATCTTCACCCTTTAAATTAATATACTTTTGAAGAATAATACTATTCTTTGTTAATGTTCCTGTTTTATCCGTACATAGTATATTCATAGAGCCTAAGTTTTGAATTGACTTAATATTCTTAACTAATGTTTTTTTCTTAGCTAGTAATTTGCTTCCTCTTGTTAGATTAACATTAACTATCATTGGTAACATACTCGGAGTAATTCCGACAGCGACCGATAAAGAGAATAATAAAGCTTCTTGATAATTACCTCTAATGAATCCATATATTATAAATACAAATACTGAGATAACAACCATATATCTAATTAACATTGAACTGATATGATTTATTCCTTGTTCAAATGTTGTTTCTTCTCTAACAGTAGATAATTTTTTATTAACTTTTCCCATAAATGTATCTAGACCAGTTTTAATAACAATACCTTGACCATTTCCACTAATAACATTAGTTCCCATTAAACAGATATTCTTAATACTTGTTTCTTCATCATTTATTTTAGCTTTCTTTTCAGCTATCTTTTCAACAGCTATACTTTCACCAGTAAAGGAAGCCTGATTAATGAATAAATCTTTACTTTGAAATAAATATAAATCCGCTGGGACTACTGAACCAGCACTTAAAGTTATAATATCACCTAGTACTACTTTTTCTTGTTTAACTTCTTTTTGTTTATTATTGCGAATAACATCTGTGAATATACTAATCTTTTCTTTTAGTTTTAAATTAAATCTATACGTAGAATAATTTTGAAAGAAACTAATTAAAGCACTGATTATTGCAATAACTAAAATAATTAATGAACCTATCCTGTCTCCAGTAAAATAATTGATAATAGCAAGAATTATTAATATTATTATAAATTTATCTTTTAAACTATCTATAATGAAATATAAAGCTCCTTTTTTTTTGTTATCTGTTGGGATATTTTCTCCATATAAATCTAATCTATTTTTAACTTCTTCACTAGTTAAACCATTTTCATTTGTTTTAAAAGTTGAAAAAATTTCTTCTTTAGACATATTTGATAATTCATAATAATTAAAGTCTTTTTTCATAGTATCACCAACCTATATCAATTATACCATGAAAAAAGAGAATTTTTGCATTCTCTTAATATCTTAATCTTTAAATATATTTCTTTTTTTTAGAGATTTTTACGTATCATAATTATAAAAAGCAAAAGGATTAAACCAATCCTTTTGCAATTCATTATTTGATTTCGATATACTTTTTATTTTTGATTTGTTTGTTTTCTTTTTTAGGAACTTCAATCTTTAATGTTCCATCTTCAAATTTAGCTTTGATATCTTCTTCTGTAACTTCATCTCCAACATAGAAACTACGGGATG
>JAFWJA010000011.1 GCA_017511805.1 Bacilli bacterium | reverse complement strand
ACTTATATTTAATGTTACTAATTCTGTACATGATGCAAATAGATCTTGTATATCTGTAACACTTCCTCCTAAAGCCGAACTTAAATCTAATTCTGTTAATCCTCTACAATTATAAAACATTTGAAACATTGTTGTTACTTTATTCATATTAAAATCTGTTAAATCTATACTTGTTAAGCCACTACAGTTATAAAACATTCGATATGTTGTTGTCAATGCATCTCCTCTAAAATTACTTAAATCTAGTTCTGTTAAACCACTACAATTGTAGAACATCTGGTACATTGTTGTCGTATTAGTAGATATTACAGTACTTAAATCTATAATAGTTGCATTAGTAAAATCACTAAACATAGATGCTGCATTTGCATTTAATTCTGGGTCATCATCTAATGTCCACCAATAAATTGTACCTTCTTCATACCATGCATAAATAGGTACATTAGAAGTTGAAGTTGCAATATTATTTCTTGAAGTCATATTTGCTCTTGTTGGAGCTGTATCTGATTTTTCTATTGAAGTAATATTAGCTTTTGCACCAGCTAATGAAGTTAATTTACTATTAACATTAGACCCAGTATCAAATGTTGTTTCAGCAGGTAACCACTGTGCATATAGAGTTACTTCTCCATTATTAACATTTGTTAATTTATTTACTTTAGCACCATCTAAATATGATGCCCCTGTTCCATCTTGTTCTGTATTCCATCCTACAAATCCATAATCATCTAATGTAAATGTATTGTATGGAAGGTTTTCTGATATTCCATATAGCATATTAAGTTCTTCCATGGAACCTTCTCCACCATTTGCATCAAATTTAATTTTATATGTATTTCTTGTAAGTAATCCATAATAAGTTACATCATCATTTATTTCAGTACTATCAACTATTAATGTACCATTTGAAGGAGATGTATAATATCTAAAATTAATACCCTCTTCATAGTTTACTAAATGAATTGGTGAAATAGTATATCTACTTGTTAATGGTTTAATTAACTTAAAGTTACCAATTTTAACATTTGCTGGTTGTCCATCTGTTGCAAATCCAAAATTAAAGGCTATATATGTAGTCGTCCCAGATGCTGTAAATGATACTGAAATATGTTGTATATCAGGATTTGCTTCTTTAGGTAAATAACTTATAGCTCTTTGAGTTGAGGAGTTATTACCATTTGTAACAGATGTTAATGCCTGCATGCCTATACCTTCATATGAACTTGTATATCCAGCAGTATTTAAATAATCTGCTTCAAAAGTATATGATTCGCCTGGAACTGTGGTAATAGGTATGTAAACATTTTCCCATGTACTACTATTTCCATTAACAGTAACATCATTTAACCCGGTTGATGAATCATATGTAATATTAAAGTAGTCTTCACCTATAAATTGCCATGATCTAATATCATTAGCATCATGTAAGTCATAAGTTAAATTATAAGACCATTGTGCATATAATGTAGTACCACTTAAAGCAACTAAGTTTTCAAATACTTCTTCTTCATTAGCATATGTAGTACCACTACCATCTGCTGATGTATTCCAACCTGTAAATGTTTTATTACTTCTAGTTGGTTCAGCATATTGAACATCTTGATTATATTTTCCAGATGATGTTATAACTGCATAATAGCCATAGTAAACTTGACTATTATCAGAATAGAATGCAAATGTTACCGTATCACCTTCTACATCAAATTCTACAGTTGTAGTAGTATTATTACCACCATTATAAGTATATAATTGACCAGCACTCATATTTTTTGAAACATTACCTGTATATTGTCCTTTAAATACATATACATAATCATAACGTGCTTCAGTGCCATATGTTAATTTAACATGTACTGATGATGCTTCTGGGATAGTTACTACCTCTTTTGTCGCTAAATTATTTGCGTAACTACCATTTTGAACTCCATCATCACTTATATTTGAAGTATGAGAATATTTTGTAGTTTCAAATGAATATACAGAATATGCAATATTTTTGCTATTTTCACCATTAAAGCTTCCACCATTAGCATTGTAATTTACATTATATATAGTAGGAGCATTAACAGTTACTTCAACTTCTTTTGTTATACCAGATGCATTACCAGTAATCTTAATAGTAGTTGTACCTCCAGATACACCAGTCAATACACCATTTGCATCAACTGTAACAATTGTTTCATCTTCTGATGAAAATGTATAAGGTTCCATATCTTCTGGTCCAGTTACAGTTATTGTTGATGTTTCATCTAAATCAAATGTGACACTGCTTGGACTTATGTTAGATTGATCTATAGATGATATATAATGTGCATAATATGTTGTATTTGTTTCTGGTATAGTTGTTGTTTCAATTTTTGTACCACTATCTCTTTCTGTATACCAACCTTCTATTATTTTATTTTCTTTTGTTGGTATTGGTAAAGTACCTATTTGAGAACCGATAGTTATTACTTTTTCTTTTTCTGATTCAGATAAACTTCCACCATTTGCATCAAAAGTGATTATATATGATACTGCTTGATCAAAGTCTATACAAATTCCATTTGAATCAAATGTATAAGCCCTACCACCAATCATTTGAACAGTACTTTCATATCTATAAGCATCAACATATCCATTATGGTCCTTATCAAACCAGCTAAAGAAATAATGGTTATCATTTTCTTCATACCATCCAATATATGCAGATCCTTCTTTTATTAAATAATGATGCATTGATGAAGGTTCTAAATCTGTTATATTATCAACATATATAAGTTCATTTTGAACTTTTAAACCATCTCTATAGTATTCCCAAACTTGTTCAGTCAATGGTTCTCCAGTTTCATCAAATTCAGATTCATTTGCAAATAACCAACCATGTCTTACCCATTGAGCATATAAAGTTAAATCTGAACTTCCTGTAATTGCAGATACTTCTTGTTTATCAAGATATGGTATTCCAGTTCCATCTGCTTTTGTATTCCATCCTATAAACTTATATTGATTTTTAACAAACTCATTTTCATGTAATTCTTCTGTTGAGCCATATGAAATTATTTGATTAGGCATTTCACCTGTTCCTGAATTAGAATCAAAAGTAATTATTAAACCAGGTTTTTCGGTAAAGTATCCAGGATTACTTGTTCCTCCATCTATGTGAGCATAAACTTTATTTATATAACTAGAATTATAAGTAGTTCCTGCGCCTCCTACTAAATTATTAGTATATCTAAACATATATGATGAAGATGAAACATTATCAACGTTAAATAAACTACTAGCATATATTGTTTTTAATGATGACATTGAATAGAACATATAACCCATGTTTGTAACTTTACTAGTGTCAAAACTAGAAAGATCAAGTGTATTAATACTATTACAATAAGCAAACATACCATCTGAACTACTTGTTCCACCCATATAAACTACATTACTAGTATCAAATTCTGATAAATCTAAAGAAGTTAAACTAGAACAATGATTAAATAATCCCATCATATTTGTTACTTTACTTGTATCAAAATTACTTAAATCTATTTCTTGTAAGTTACTACAATGTGAGAACATATAAGCTATATTAGTTAATTTTGATTTATTAACTGTATTCAATTCAATATCATTAATATTAGAAAAACCATAGAACATATAAGAACTATTTGGATTTAAATATACTATTCCAGCTTCACTCCACCAGTAGATTTCACCGTTTTCATACCACATATATATTGGACAATCAGAATCTGATGTTGAAACTATATTTTCATCAATTAATACTGAATTATCAGGCTTTGATAACGCTTTTTTAAATGAAGTAATTGATGTATTAGTAGAAGAATAAGATGGATTATCATCACCTGATAATGTTTTCATTTTTTGTGATATTGTACTTCCAGTATTGAATGTTGCTGAGAATGATTCATATTGTGCATACAAAGTTGTATTGTCATCTATATTTAATAAATTATTTTCTACTTCTTCTTCGTCTAAGTATGAAGTACCTGTTCCATTTTCTTCTGTATTCCAACCAACAAAATGATAATTATGTTTAGATGGTTCTTTATAATCATTATCAGTTATATATCTGATATTTGATTCAATAATGGCGTAATAACCATAATATTCACTTGATGAATCTGATTTGAAATAGAATTGAACTGTATCACCATTTACAATAAATACTTTATGATATTGGGATGTATCAGAAGGTTTGTTATTAATTCCTCCTCCACCTAATTTACCAGAAATTGAAGATGAATAATTACTTGATGTTGGTGTTATTCCTTTAGAATATATTGCTAACCAGTCATAAGTTGTACTTTCTGTAGAATACCATACTTCTACTTTTAATGAATCAGCTCCAGGAATAGTAACAACATCTGTATTTGATAAATTACTATTATATCTTCCGGAAGCTACACCATCGCTATCTATATTGCTTGTATGAGAATACCTTTTTTGGATAAGATTAAAATCATATTTATATTTAATAGAATTTATGTTTTGATTATTATCAAACAATCCACTATTTGAATCATAAATAATTGTCTTTTCAGGTTCCCATCTAGCATAATATGTTGTTTCAGATGTTATTATAGTATCCTTTGTTATTAAATTATCAAATTCTGGTGTATCATACCAACCAACAAATGAACTATTATCATGTTCTGGAATTGGTAATGTACCTACTGAAAAGTCTTCTCTTACATATCTATAGTCCTCAGATACTCTTCCTCCATTTGCATTAAATGTTACTTTATATAGTACATCTGATAAAACTATTACATTTACAGTTTTTTCTAAATTAGATTTAACACCTTTAATTCTAATTGTTGTAGTACCTTTTGACTGACCAGTTACTTTTCCTGTTTGATCTACTGTCGCTACAGAAGGATCATCTGATGTAAATATATACTCCTCTTCTATATTAGATACATAAATATTTTCATATTCTCCTTTTATAATTTTAATATTCAAAGGATAAATAATTGCTCCATATATATTTTTATAATAATGGGCATATATTGTCATATTAGATGTTGGTACAAAACTACTATCTACTACTTCTCCGTTAACTGGATCAGTATACCAATTATCAAATGAATTAAATCCTGATATTGTTGCTGGTGGTAAATCTCCTATAGCAGATCCTTTATTAACAGTTATTAATGAAGTAACTACACTTCCACCATTTGCATCTAGTGTAATAGTATATTTTGGTTGTTCTACTAAGACACTTATTGTTTTACTCTTACCTGATGTATTTCCAGTTAGAGTTATACTAGTTTCACCTATATCTACTCCAGTTACTTTTCCATTTTGATCTACTGTTGCTACTGATGGATTATTTGAAGTAATAGTATACTCTTCGTCTACATTTGTAATAGTCAATCCTATTTCTTCATTAGGTTCAAGTATTACATTCGAAGGGAATACTGTAGCTCCAGATACATCTTTATAATAATGAGCATATATTGTTGTATCCTCTTCTGGAGAAAAGCTATTTGTTACTACCTCTCCTTTACTAGCTTCTGTATACCAATTAATGAAAACAGAGCCATCTTTTGTAGGAGTTGGTAATTCGCCAACCTGTGAGCCGTTAGTTACTTTAATTGACTTAGGAGAAACAGTTCCTCCATTTGCATCAAGAGTAACAATTCTCACTCCTTCTTCTTTATATGTGCCTAGCTTGACATACATATTTGATAAAGTTCCTTTAAAGTATCTTTGCGGATTACCAGAACCATTTAAACTTGCTCCAAAAGTTACTGGTGTATCAAATTTATAAATCAAATCAGTCATATCTATTAATTCAACATCTTCTCCATCATTAAAGCTTATATATAACATACCATTTATTCTTTTATATACTACTTTAGTTATTGTTGAATTATCATAATCAGTTTTTAAACTAACTGAACTATTAGCCGCCACTGAGATATTATCATATGATGCATCTTTTACTCTATATACGATACCAGGATATGGACTTCCTTTTTCATCTTTAGCATTCATCATAGTATCATTGTTAGAATTATCTCCTCTTGATACAATTGTGAATCCTACTTCAAAATCTTTTTGATAGTTTTCTTCACTAAATAGTTTAATATTTGTATTAATATATGTTTGATCCGAATAATTACTGCATTCAGAGCCTGTTATATTTGATGATGAACCATTAAATGTACATGCACCCTCTTGACTAAATACAGTTTCAAATTGATTACCTGACCATTTTGCATATAAATTTGTATTTCCAGTTGGAACATAGTTTTCATCTATATTAGTTAGATATGTACTTTCTAAATACCATCCATCAAATGTATAGCCACTTTTAATTGGTGTTGGTAAACTACCAATTTTAGAACCCTGATTTATCTTTAAATCATCAATTGAAGATCCACCCTTTGTGTTAAAGCTAATAACATAATAGTTTTCAATAACATTTACTGGTATTGTTACAGTTTTTCCTGAAGAAATTCCAGTTATAATAATTTCAGTATTTCCTTGAGATATTCCTGTTACTTTACCTGATGAATCTATTGATGCTATAGAAGGATCTTTAGATTCAAATGTATATTCTTCTTCAATATTAGTGACTGAAATTGTCTTTTGCTCATTAATACCAATACTGATACTTGATGGCTCTATATTTGCACCTGATAAATCTTTATAATATCTAGCATATAAAGCCATATTATAATTTGGTATATAACCTTCATTAATAGCAAATCCATTTAATAAACCTGTAAACCATCCTATAAACGTATAACCATTTTTAACTGGTGTAGGTAAACTACCAATCATATTACCTTTTCTAACATTAACATAACTAGGGGAAACTATTCCTCCATTGGCATCTAGTATAATATTATAGTTTGTTTTATCAGTGAAATAACCAGGTTGTATCATTCCTAAATCTATTCTTGCATATGCTTTATTAACCTTAGATTGATTAAATGTTGTTCCAGATCCTCCAACAATATTATAATCACTATTAAACATATCACTTGAATCAGTTACTTTGTTTGTTACAAATTTGTCAGTAACATAAATTGTAGTTAAATCTTCACAACTATAGAACATTTCATACATAGTTGTTACATTTCTCGTATCAAAGCTGCTTAAATCTAGTATTTTTAGTTTGGAACAAATATCAAACATATGAGACATGTCTTCTACATTTCTTGTATCAAAGTTAGCTAGATTAACATACTCTAATTTTCGACAAAGAATAAATAAACTACCCATATTTGTTACTTTACTTGTATCAAAAGTACTCAAATCTATTGATATTAAATTATCCATATAACCAAACATTCTAAACATATTTGTTACATTACTAGTATCCCAAGTACTTAAATCTAATGTTGATAATGAATCTGAATCTTCAAACATCCAACTCATATCAGTTACTTTACTTGTATTAAATTGACTGAAATCTATTTCAACCAAATTTCTAATATCTTCAAATAAACTTGAACTAATAGGATTTAGATAAATAATTGAAGATTCACTCCAATAATATATATTTCCATTATCATACCACATATATATTGGACAGTCTGAATCTGGAGTTGATACAATGTTATCAGATAACAAAACTGAATCATCTGGTCTTGTAGTTATACGCTTTATAGATGTTATTGTATCATTTGAATCTGAAGTATAAGTTACTGATTGACCTGATAACCTCTTCATTTTTAGATTTAATGATTCTCCTTTAATAAATGTTGATGTTGTTTTTATATATTGTGCATATAAATTAGTATTGTTTGCAAAATCAATCATATTATTTTTTACATCTAATTCATCTAAATATGTATTACCAGTTCCATCTTCTCTTGTATTCCATCCTATAAATTTATATCCTGATTTTGTAGGTTCCTTATATAGATTATCCCCTTTATATTCATATCCATTTGCTGTTACTATTGCATAATATCCATAATAACGATATACCACTACTGATTGGAAATAAAACTGTACTGTATCACCAGAGATTGTAAATGTTTTATGATATTCAGAAGAATCAGATGGTTTTGTATTACTTGCTCCTCCACCTAATCTACCGCTTATTGATAAATTAGTATTATTACCATTTGGAGTTACACTTCCATCATAGATTGCTAAATATTCAGATCCTGGAGCATAAGTTGAATACCATACTTCTACATTAAGAGATGTTGCACCATCTATTTTAACAATATGATTGTTAGTCATATTATCATATGTGCCATGTGCTACTCCTGTATTATCAACATTTGGCGTATGTGAATATCTAACTACATTATCATTTAGGTATGTATAATTAATAGTATTAATTGTTTGTTCATTATCAAACACACCTAGATTACTATTATAATTAATTGTTCTATTTGATGTATATCTAGCATATATAGTAGTATCATTTGTTACTACAGTATTACTAGTTATTTGTGAACCAAATTCTTCACTACTATACCAACCTTTAAATATGAACCCGTTATATGTTGGTGTTGGTAAATCTCCAATTGGAAAGTCTTCTCTTACTCTTCTAGTTTCTTCTTCAACTTCTCCACCATTTGCATTAAATGTTACAGTATAGTATACATTAGATAATACTGTTACAGGTATAGTTACAGTCTTTCCAGAAAAAGATCCTGTAATTGTTATAGTTGCATTGCCCTTTTCTAGACCAAATACTTGGCCTTCTTGATTTACGGAAGCAACATCTGGATTATTAGATACAAACGTATATTCTTCTTCTATATTTGTAATATTTATTGTTTCACTTTGACCAATATCAATTGTAATATTTCTTGGAGATATAGTAACTCCAGAAAGATCTTTATAATATCTTGCATAGATTGGCATATCATTTTCTGGAACATAATTAGATGTTACTTCTATTCCATCAGTTAAACCAGTATACCAACCTATAAATGTACTTCCTGTTTTTACTGGAGTAGGGATTTCACCAATTTCTTCTCCTTTTTTTACTGTTAAAGATAAAGGTGAAACCGATCCTCCGTTTGCGTTTAACGTAATCAAATATGATTCATCTAAAGATTCAAGAGAAAGTGTTTTATAAGTTGATCCACCTATTTCTTCTGTCCCATATATCTTTGAAGAATTATTTTCAATTTCAGTTATTTTTGTTTCATTAGTATCTATAGAAATTGATGGGGTATTACCTGTGCTACTGGTTTTTCCAGCATGATTTGTAATTCCTTTAATAATTCCGTCATAGAAATTATATGTATTATTAGCAACTATACCATAAGTCTTTCCTTGAATTACTGGAGATGTTGTATTAACTATTCCATCTTTTTGACCAATATTTAGTGTTCCTTTTTCATTATAAATTGCATAAATACCTGTTGAAACAATAGTACCACTATTTAAATTAATAATACCATTATTTAAGTTATGTAGTGCTGCTCTTTGAGTTGATTCAGAACTTAAATTAGAATTTCCATTTATTGTTAAATTACCACCATCATTATATAATGCTTGTTTTGATGTTGTTTTTGAAACTATAATATCTAAATCTTCAATAACTAATGTACCTGTAGAGTTATTATTAATAGCTCCTTGTGCAACTTCAGTTGTAATTGTTCCATTATATAGTTTTAATGAACCATTATTTATAATTACATTAGCGTTGTTATTGTTACTTATAGTATTGCTTTGTAAAATAATTATTACATCCTTTGTATTTGCTATCTCTACTTTTTCAGCAGTATTTTGTAATAATACTACTTCTGTTTCTTCACCAGTAGTTGGTACAGCTTTTATAGCATTTACTAACGATGTATAGTATGAATTTCCTATTCTTGCTATTTTATCTGGCGTTGTCCATTGAGCATATAGAGTTAAGTTTTCTTGTCTAGTGATTTTTTCTTCATCATAGTAGATATCTCCACTACCATCTGCTGCTGTATTCCAACTAGCAAAAATACTTCCACTCTTAGTATATAAATTCTTACTTAACTTAGTTGTAACATTTTTAGTTATAGTCTGATTTGGCATTTCACCTGTTCCACCATTTGCATTAAATGTTACTAGATATTTATTTGATGTATATATTGGTGTTATAGTTATATTTTCTGTTAATGTAAATGTATATGGATTAGATGTTTCTCCATTACTCCAATTAGAGAATTCACATTCTTCTTTTTCATTTGCTTTTACTGTTACTTCTGTTCCATATGGGTATGATCCTGCTGGTATATTCGATGTAATATCTGTACTATTATCAAATGATAATGTATACATATTTCTTGTATAAACATATATTATTTCTGTACTTCCATCTCCTGCGATTGTTACTGTTTGAACACTTGGAGAAGTTAAACCAGTATATGTTCTTACTGCTGGGGTTACTTGTGATCCTGCTGTTCCAGTTAAATTTTCTATTTCCTCTTCATATGTTACTAAATCTAAATTTTGTTTCTTATGTATTACTTTATAGCCTACATTTAAATCTTTTTCTTCATATATAGGAGAAATTGTTAAATTATTAGTTAAAGTAAATGTATATGGGTTATCATCTTCACCATTGCTCCAATTAACAAATGAATATCCCTCTAATTCTTCTGCTTCTAATACTATAATTGTTCCATATGGATATGATCCACTTGGAATATTTGATATTACATTTTGAGAATCTTGTAGTGTAAATGTATATGTTTCTCTGTTGTATACATAAATTACTTCTGCACTTCCGTCACCCTTAATCGTAATAGTTTGTGTTTCAGGAGATATGAAACCAGTATATGTTTTAACACTTGGTGTTACTTCACTATCTGTAATACCTGTTAAGTTTTCTATTTCTTCTTCATATGTTACTAAATCTAAATTTTGTTTCCTGTGGATTACTTTATATGATACTTCCATTGCTGTGTATAATGGTGTTATTGCTTTAGTATCTTCTAAAGTAAATGTATATGGATTAGATGTTTCATTATCATTCCATCTTGTAAACTCATATCCTACTTTTTGTTTTGCTTCTACTGTTATTTCCTTACCATATGGATATGATCCCGCTGGTACTGAAGATATTACATCCTCTGGATCACTTATTGAATACTCATACATTTCTCTATCATAGTTATAAGTAACTACTGTTGTTCCATCTCCATCAATTGTTACTGTTTGTGTACTTGGCGATACAAAACCAGTATATGTTTTAACATTTGGTGTTACTTCACTGTCTGTTGTTCCTGTTAAGTTTTCTATTTCTTCTATATCATATCCATCTAATGTTATATTTTGTTTTTGATGAATAACTTTATATGGTGTATTTGTTCTTGATTCCCATTTTCCATATAAATTTACTGTTCCATTATTAATACTTGTTAAATTTGATACTTCATCTTCATCTACATAGAATGTTCCTGTTCCATCTTGATTAATACTCCATCCTAAGAAATCATATCCCGCTAATACATATGAATTTTTTGTTAATGCTTTTGTTTCATCATAAGTAAATGATTCATTTATCATTTCACCTGTTGCATTTTCATTATTTTTATTAAATACAACTTCATAAGTATTTGGTGTATAAACTAATGATAATGTAGTTGCTTCTGTTAATTCAAATGTTCTTTCATAATTAGTTATTCCATCTGACCACGCAAATGTGTAACCAACTCTTTCTTTGGCTTTAAGAGTTATTTCTGTTTCATATGCATATGTTCCATTTGCTGTACTTTCTTCATATAGATATTCTCTATCTGTTATTGAGAATGCATATTCTTCTCTTTCATATGTATATGTTACACTTGATGATCCATCTCCATTTATTGTTATATTTTGTACTTCTGGATTAACAAATCCTGTTTTTGGTTTTAATGGAGCTTCTATTGTTGAACCTGTTGTTCCTGTTCCTATATATACTTCTTCTTCATATCCTTCATTTAATCTTGCATATCTATTTATTACTGTATATGTTGTATTATCTTTTGCTGTATATATAGGTTTAATACTAATATTATCTGCTCCTACTGTTATTGTTATTTGTTTTGTATCTTCTCCATTACTCCATCCTGCAAAGTCATATCCTTCTCTTTCTATTGCTTTTATTGTTATTTCTGTGCCATATGGATATGTTCCACTCTTATTTTCTTCTACATATTCACTATCTTCTATTGTTAATGTATATGTATTTCTTGTATATTGATATATTACTTCTGTATTTCCTTCTCCACTTATTGTTGTTGTTTGAACACTTGGTGATGTGAAACCAGTATATGTCTTTACTGCTGGTGTTATAGAAGAATCTGTTTCACCTGTTAGGTTTTCTGTTTCTTCTATTTCATATCCATCTAATGTTATATTTTGTTTCTTGTGGATTACTTTATATGCTGTATCTTCTCTTGCTTCATAGATTAATGTTAATTCTATTTCTTCTGTTAAATTAAATGTTCTTTCATAATCTGTTACATTGTCAGACCATTTAAAGTTATAGCCAGGTCTATTTACTGCTTTTATTATTATAGGTGTTTCATATGCATATGTTCCATTTGCTGTAGAATCACTTGTTAAATATGTTCTATCGCTTATATTAAATGCATAAGTTTCTCTTTCATATACATATGTTACACTTGCTTTTCCATCTGCTGCTATTGTTATATTTTGACTTTCTGGACTTATAAATCCTGTTTTTGGTTTTAAAGCAGCTGCTACAGTAGATCCAGTTGTTCCTGTTCCCATAACTTCTTCTTCTTCAAATGTATTATCTAATTTTCTATATTTATGAATTACTGTATATGTTGTATCATCTTTTGCTGTGTATAAAGGTCTTGTTGTAATGTTTTCTGTTCCAATTGTTATTGTTATAGTCTTTGTTGTTTCTCCTGTTGTCCATCCAACAAAATTATATCCTTCTCTATCAATTGCAGTTAATGATACTTCTTCTTCATAATAATATGATCCACTCTTATCTTCTAGTACATACTCACTATCTTCTATTGTTAATTCATATTTGTTTCTTGTATATTCATATGTTACTGTTGTTAATCCATTTCCATTGATAGTTACAGTTTGAGTACTTGGACTTGTGAATCCTTCATAAGATTTTACTTCAGGTGTTACTTCTGTATCTGTTGTTCCAGTTAGATTATCTCTTTCTCTTTCTTCATATGTTCCATCAATCTTTTGAGTTAAATGTAATACTTTATATCTAGTATCTGTTCTTGGTGTATATACTAGTGATAATGATGTAGCTTCAGTTAAATTAAATGTTCTTTCTAATCCTTCAACATCATCACTCCACTTAAAGTCATATCCAGCTCTCTCTACTGCTTTTAATGTAATAGTAGTTTCATATGGATATGTTCCATTTGCTGTACTTTCTTCATCTAGATATTCTCTATCTAATATACTAAATGCATATGTTTCTCTTTCATAAATGTATGTTACACTTGCTTGTCCATCTGCTGTTATTGTTACATTTTGAATTTCTGGGTTTACAAAACCATATTTAGGATTTAAAGCTGCTGGTACTGTATTTCCAGTTGTTCCAATTTCTACGATTTCCTCTTCTTCAAATGTATCATCAAGTTTTCTATATTTATGAATTACTGTATATGTTGTATCATCACTACCTGTATATAATGGAATAACTGTTAAATCAGAACTTCCTATAGTAACAGTTATAGTCTTAGTGTTTTCACCTGTAGACCAACCTACAAAATCATATCCTTGTCTATCTATTGCTGTTAACTCTACTCGCGTTTCATATAAATAGTCTCCAGATTTATCCTCAACTACATATTCAGGATTTCCAACTGTTAATCTATATGTATTTCTTGTATATATATAAATTACTTCTGTACTTCCATCTCCTGCAATTGTTGTTGTTTGAGTTTCTGGACTTGTAAATCCATCATATGTTTTTACTAGTGGTGTTATTTCACTTCCAGTAGTACCAGTGAAGTTTTCTACTTCTTCTGTATATGTTACTAAATCTAAATTTTGTTTTTTATGTGTTACTTTATAACCAACTTCTATTGCTGTATAAAGTGGTTTAATTATTTTATTACCTTCTAATGTAAATGTATATGGATTAGATAATGATCCATCTGTCCATCCTCCAAATACATATCCTGGTATTTCTACTGGTGTTAATGTTACTTCTGTCCCATATGGATAAGATCCTGCTGGTACATTTGATATTACATTTTCATTACCATCAAATGATAATTCATACATTTCTCTATTGTAAGTATATGTTACTACTGTACTTCCATCACCCTTGATAGTTGTTGTTTGAACACTTGGTGTTGTGTAACCACTATATGTTCTTACTGCTGGTGTTATTTCTGCGTCTGTAACACCTGTTAAATTTTCTACTTCTACTTCATATGTTACTAAATCTAAATTTTGTTTCTTGTGGATAACTTTATATGATGTGTCTGTATTTGGACTATAAATAGGTTTTATTGTTATATCATCTGATAATTCAAATACATATGGATTATTATTTGATCCATTATCCCATTCTACAAATGTATATCCTTCTTTTTCTTTTGCTGTTAACTCTACTTCTGTGCCATATGGATAACTTCCTTCTGGTATATTTGATATTACATCTTCGTTATCATCAAATGATAATGTATACATTTCTCTATCATATACATAAACTACTTCAGTGCTTCCATCACTAGCAATTGTTACTGTTTGAGCATTTGGTTTTGTAAATCCTGTATATTCTCTAACTGTTGGTGTTACTGGTGTATCAGTTGTTCCAGTTAAATTTTCTACTTCTTCATCATATCCATCTAATGTTAACTTTTGTTTCTTGTGGATAACTTTGTATGGTGTATCTGTATTAGCTTCCCACATTGCATAAAGAATAATATTTCCACTTGTTTTTAAATTCTTTACTGTTGCTTCATCTACATATGTTGTACCTTCTCCATCTTCTTTTGTATTCCATCCATCAAATGCATAACCTTCTTTTGTGAATAAATTTTTATTTAATTTTGCTTCTATATCATATGTCATTTCTTGATCTGACATACTTCCTGTTCCGCTTGTTGGATTAAATACTACTGTATATTTATTAGCTTCATAGATTGGATAAATATTTATATCATCGTCTAATTGGAAAATAGCAACTTGTGTATCAACCCCATTACTCCAATGATCAAAAGTATATCCTTCTTTGTCTTTTGCTACTACAGTTATCTCTGTTTCATATAGATAAGTTCCTTCTGCTGCACTATTTTCTAAATCTATATTTTCTGTATTTGTGTATACTAATTCATAACTATCTCTTTGATATGTATATGTTAATTCTGCGCTTCCATCACCTTTTATTTCTAGTTCTTCTAATTCTGGATTAATAAATCCATGTCTTTCTTTTAAGGCTGGTGTTACTTTACTTCCTGTTGCTCCATATAATACTTCTTCTACAACATCATAACTTTCTAAATCATAATTTTGATATCTATGATTTACTTTATATTGTGTATTTGGATTAGTAGAATAGTGAGCTGTATAATTTAAATCTCCTGTTGTACCTTTTGTTATTGTTACACTTGTTTGTAAGTTTTCTCCATTACTTCCTGTCCATCCACTAAATGTGTATCCTGTTTTGCTTGGATTATTTAATGTGAATGTTGCTGTTTCTACATTATATTCTGTTGGATTTCCACTTACTGTTCCTTCATCTAAATCATAAGTAATATGATATGTAATTATGTCATATTTTGCTTCTAATGTTATATCATTTGTATTTTCATATAACATTTCTGATTCTATCTTTGTATCACCTAAGTACCATCCTAAGAAGTTATATCCTGTTTTACTTGTACTAGCTAATTCACCATATGCTTCACCATATCTTCTAGTTACTGAGAATACTTCACTTCCACCTTTACTATCAAATGTGATTGTATATTCATGAGCTATATATTGTGCATATAATGTAATACTTGTTTCTGTTGTTAAATTCTTAATTAACGCTTTATCTTCATACGATGTTCCTGTTCCATCTACTTTTGTATTCCATCCAATAAAATCATGCCCTAATTTTGCATATGTATTTGGACTTAAATTCTTTTCTTCATCATATTTAACGCTTTGATTTTCCATTGCTCCTGTTCCTCCATTTGCGTTAAATACTATTTGGTATGTTTTTGCTTCATATGTAGGATATATATTTATATTATCTTTTAATTCAAAAGTTGTTGTTTGATCAGTTTCTCCATTACTCCAACCTGTAAATGAATATCCATCTTTATCCTTTGCTACTAATATAATTTCTGTTTCATATGGGTATGATCCTGCTGGTGTACTATGTTCTAAATCTATATCCTCAGTGTCTGGTAATACTAAATTATAATTTCTTCTATTGTATAAATATTCAACTTCTGTTGTTCCATCTTGTTTTACTTCAACTGTTTTAGTATTTGGACTTACAAACCCTTCATATGTTTTAACACCTGGAGTGACTTGCGACCCATAAGGAGCTTCTTTTTCTTCTACTTCTCCATCTTCATATGATTCATCTAATTTTTGTTTTCTATGAATAACTTTATAAGTTACTTTTTCATTTTCAGAATAATTTGCAGTATACTCTTTAAAACCCCTGCTTCCTTTCTCAATTTTAACTAGCATTTCTGGAGTTTCTCCATTACTTCCTGTCCATCCAACAAAAGTGTTTCCTACCTTAGTAGGATTATCAAGAGTAATTGTTTCAGTTTCAATTGTGTAATAACTTGGATTAGATGCACTTCCTCCATCTAAGTTATATTTAATTCCATATTTGATAATTGTATATCTAGCATCTAATGTCACATCACTTGTTAAATCAACAACTGATGAACTTGTAATTAATTTATCTCCTAAATACCATCCATCAAATGTATATCCTTCTTTACTTGCTCCTGGTAAATCACCATAAGTTTCTTTATTTGTTACTACTTTAGTTGTATTTGGGTTACCATTATTGTAGTTAAATGTTACTGTATATTTCTTTGCTTCTTCCTGTGATGGTGTTGTATCAGTATCAGATCCAGTATCACCATCAGTGTTATTATTATCATCATTATTGTTACCAGAATTATTATTGTTGTTGTCATTTGGACCTGTTGAAGGATTATCTTCTTCATAAATTGGATATAATATAGTTCCATCTTTTAAGTTATATTCATCTGTTAATGTATATTTAACTACTTTCGATCCCTCAATATCAGTATAACCAATTACATGAGATCCTTCTTTTTCTTCAGTTACTGGTATTTTTATTTTTTCATCACCATAACTAGAGATTACCTCATCTCCAATTTTTATTTCTTTTAGTTTTCCATAGTAGAATTTTATATTAAAATCTTTTACTTTTTGAGCTAGAGAAATTTTGAATTTAATCTTAGTATCTTTTCCTGCTTGTAATAATTCTATTATTTTTACATAAGCAACATTTGGATCACTTATTTCTTCTTTGTATAAATAATAATCTTCATCTAAATAGTTATGAATAGTTACGTTATATGTATATTCTCCTTGATCAAGTTCTTTAATAAAAATAGTGTCATCATTAAAACTATCAACTTTTTCATTGATATTAGTAATCTTTATTCCAGTTGGATTATCGCATTTTTTATTGCATCCTCTTAGTAAAAGAAGGATTATAATGATAATAATTATAACTGAAAAAGCAATCTTTAAAATAGTATTTCTATTCTTATCATTACCACTATTCATATTATTTTACCTCTATTATAAATTATAGCATTTTTCAAGTGCTTTTTCAATTTTTTTACGTAATTTCTGCAAAAAAAAATACCTTATTCAGGTATTCTTATAATTATCTCTCCATCTTTTGAATAAAGATACTTTTCTCTAGCATATCTAGCTACATAATCTGGGTCTTGTAATTTAGATACAGTAGCTTTTAATTCGTCTTCTTTATCCTTTAATTCTGCCAGTTCTTTTTCAAACTGTTTCTTTTCTTTAGACTTAGTATATAGTTGATATGAAGTTGTACCAACAGTTTGTAGTAATAATATACCTAGTCCAATATACAATAAGGCAGTTAGAAATATTTTCTTTTTAATTTTATTTTTTTCCATACTAACCTCCTATGCATACTACTTTAAGTATATCAAATTATTTCTTTTATAGTCAATTTCATTTTTTAACATGTGTAAAGTATAATTTGTAGAAATATATACCAAAAGCAAACGGAGGAATATAATAAATATGAAGTACGAAATTGTTAATAAACTTAAGTAAAATAAATAAAATTAGTATATGATCAATTATAAATAAAAAATTAATTACTAGTTTAAAAATGAAATTTTTACTAAGTAAAAATCTTTTATTAATGTAAAGTGAAAACGTAAAAAAAAGACCATATATGAAGCATAGAAAAATAGATTTAATTTGAACGATTAAGCTCATTTAAAAAGTCTATTGAATAAACCAGATTCCTTATTTTTAACTTCTTCTATATAATTAATGCCATCTATTTTTCCTTTAATTGTAACATTTCCTTGATATGTATCTAGTTTTATTACTTCTAAGTTTTCTCCTTTAATATTCATCATACCTTGAACTGTTTCAAGCAAGAATTCTTCTTTATCAAAACTTTCTATTTTTACTACACCAGTAATTATTATGTTTTTTCTTTCTGATACTGAAAACGAATGACTTAAATTAGTATTTATTTCTTTTAGTTTATCCATATTATTCTCCTTTTATTTAATAATATGCATTAATAAAAAGAGTATGAAAAAAAGAAGAATTATTCTTCTTCTTTTGTTTCTTCTTCCTTAGGATCTTCTGCTTTTTCGTATTCACCTAAAATAGCAGTTTCAATCATTTCTCTTCCCTCTGGAGTTATTGGATGAACTATATCTCTATAACCACCTGTTGGAGTTTTTCTACTTGGCATAGCAACAAATAAACCGTTATCACCTTGAATAATTCTTATATCGTGAATAGCGATTAAGTCGTCTAATAAAATAGAAGCGATTCCTTTCATTCTTGATTCATCTTTTTCGATTTTTTTAACATTAACTGATGTAACTTTCATATAATCCCTCCTTAGTATAATGTTACCTTAATTATAATATAATTATTTTTTTATTACAAGTCATTTTTAATAAGGAGTGTAAACCACTATTTTTCGTCAGTCTTTTCTTCAATTTCTACTTCAATAATTCCAGTTTCATCTGATGTAAATGTATTAACTAATTGTTTAACAAATAAACATTCTACAATTACTAAGATAGAATAAACTATCATAACAACACCAATTACTTGAGTTATTATTTCAGCTCCTTCAAATGGATTAAACACTAAGAATAATCCAGCAATTACTATTAATACAGATAAAATAATAGGTACAATTGATTTAGCTCTCTTGTTAACTGTTAATGCATAACAGAATTTTAATACTCCGTCTGCGATCATCCATACACCTAATAATAAAGGTACTATAGATGCGATTGTTTTTGGCTTAATTAAGAAAACAATTCCTAATATAAATACTAATAATCCACCAATAAAACTTACTTCAATAAAGTTACCAGTTTTATCTTTTCTAGTAAAGAATTGAACTATTTGAACTACTCCCCATATTATTAGCATTACGCCTAGTACATAAGCAACAAAATTAATTGCTCCTTCTGGTTTCAAAATTAAGAAGAAACCAATAATTATAAATATAACTGAAAATATCATTGAAGTTATATTCATCTTTTTGATTCTTTGCATCAAATTTTCCATACTATCACCCTAAGTCAATTCTATCATAAAAAAATTAAAAATAAAATATTAATTAAAAAATTTGTCTATTAATTCTGTAATAAAGAATTTATACTCTACTTCTGATGTATTATCGTTCTCTTCTAACATGCATAACGGTGGAAAAAGAACACACCAAAAATTATCTCCATTCCCATCACCTAAAGTAATGACTAATGACTCATAATCTCCTTCTTTATAGGTTACTCCTTTATATTTTTTATCAGGAAAATGATTAAAACCATAGTCTATTTTAAAATCTTTATCATATTTTATTTCTTGCAATTTATTACTTACTTTATCATATAACTCTTCTTTGTGTTCTAATATGATATTTCTTGTGTTTTCAATAGATGTACTATCTTTTATAAGTGATAGTAATTCATTTTGAACAAGGTTTCTAACTTGAATCTTAACATTCTGATCATATACTGTATTTGAGTTTGCAATTACTCTAAATCTAATTGCTGTATCTGGTATTATTGTTTCTTCTGCTGATGCATTTTTACTAACAAAAAATATAACTAAAACTGCTATTAATAATAATATAAATTTCTTCATAAAAAAATCATCCCTTCACATATGTTATGGATGATTAATTTATTTTTATTCAATATTTGTAATAAATACCATTCTATCTCTTCCTTGCATATCTTTTTTTAATTCAATTTTAGATTCAGGTAGGTATTTATCTTTAACTTCTTTTATACTTTGAAATTGAGTTTCACCAATTTCAAAACATATAAGATATTTCTTTTTTAATATAGATTTAATATTCTTAAGTATTTCTTCATAAAAATATAGACCATTATTATCTGCATATAAAGCTAGATTAGGTTCATTATTTTTTACTATTTCTTCTATTTCTTCATCATAAGAAATATATGGTGGATTGCTTATAACTATATCAAACTTAGTACTAATTCCTTTATAGATATCAGTATTAACAAAGTTAATTTCTGCATTATTCTTTTGTGCATTATCTTTAGCTACAGTAAGTGCTTCTTTTGAAATATCAGTAGCAGTTACGTTTGAATCTAATTCTTTTTTTAAAGTTATTGCAATTGCTCCTGATCCTGTACCAATATCTAGTATATCAACCTTATTTTTAAAAAGCTCTTTTGTTTTCTTAATAGTTTGGTCAACTAACTCTTCTGTTTCAAACCTAGGAATTAGTACATTTTTATTAACTATAAAGTTATAGTTATAAAAATCTACATTACCTACTATATATTGAACTGGTTCACCATTATTTAATCTATTAGTAGCTTCAGTAATATCACCTTTATAATATTTTTTTAAATAATCTATATCTTTCATAAAAACCTCTTTTTAATAAAAGAAGAAAATTATTCTCCTGCTAATTTTCTTCTTACGTCTTCATTTATTAATGCTTCAATTATTTCATCTAATCTACCTTGCATTATTCTATCTAATTGCATAAGTGTTAGATTTATTCTATGGTCAGTTACTCTATTTTGTGGATAGTTATAAGTTCTGATTTTTTCTGATCTATCACCAGTACCTATTTTACTTCTTCTTTCTGCTCCTACCTCAGCTTCTTGTTGTCTTTGCATTTCATCATATATTCTAGCTTTTAATATACCTAGAGCTTTTGTTTTATTCTTTAACTGACTTCTTTCGTCTTGGCAAGTAACTACTATTCCAGTAGGTAAATGAGTTATTCTAACAGCAGAATCTGTTGTATTAACTCCTTGTCCACCTGCTCCTGTTGATCTATATACATCTATTCTAAGATCAGTTTCTTTAATATCTATATTTACATCTTCTACTTCTGGCATTACTAATACTGTAGCGGTAGATGTATGAACTCTTCCTTGTGACTCTGTCTCAGGAACTCTTTGAACTCTATGTGATCCAGACTCATATTTTAATTTAGAGTAAACATTTTCACCCTTAACCATGAATTCTATTTGTGAATATCCACCTGCTGATCCTGGTTCTGCATTTGTTATTTCAATTCTCCAGTTCTTACTTTCAGCATATCTAGAATACATTTCAAATAAATCTCCAGCGAAGATATTAGCTTCATCACCACCAGCTGCTCCTCTTATTTCAACAATGATATTCTTATCATCATTAGGATCTTTTGGTAATAATAATACTTCTAGTTCTTTTTCTACATTTTCTTTTTCCACAGTTAAACTACTAAAATCTTCTTTAGCTAGTTCTGCCATTTCTTTATCATTAAGTAATTCTTTAGCTTCTTCTAAATCACTTAATATCTTTTTATATTCTTTATACTTTTCAACAATTTCAGATATTGATGCTTGTTCTTTTGATAGAGCAGTCATCAACTCTACATTACTAAGTACTTCTGGTTTAGATAGTTCTTCACTTAGTTCATTATATCTATTTAATGTTGTTTCTAACCTCTCTATCATAAGAGCCCTCCTATTCTGCTAAGTCTTCTTCGTCTACTATAGTTAAATCTTTCATATCTTCTTCATCATCAGCTGAATCATCTACTGCTTCATCAGAATAATCATCTTCAATATCTTGATTTTCTTCATCAGTAATTTCATCATCTTCTTCAGTTGCTTCTACTTCTTCTTCGTCTCCATCATCTACAACAACTTTTACTACATGGTTTTCTTTTAAATCCCAATTAGTAGAATTTATTAATATAAATCTTCCATCAGTAGTTAATGCTGTAAAGAAATCCCCTATTTTCTCCATCATTTCTTCTTCACCTAGTTGTAATAATTTGCATACTTCCTTAAATAACTTAGGTGTATTATATTTCTTTTTATCTTCCTTAATTATTTCATAAGCTATATCTGTATAACTCATTAATTCTAAATCTAATAAATCTTTTTTTCTAATACTCATTTTAAAATTCATCCTTCCATTATTATTTATATGAGATTTCTTATTTTATTCTACATTTTTTCAGGCATTTCTATACCTAATAAATGACATCCAGTTTTTAAAATATTAGCAACTATTGAAATTAAATAAATTCTTGAATTTCTTTCATCTATATCATCACTTAATATTTTATAAGTATTGTAGTAATCACTATATGTTTGTGCAAGTTTAATTAAATATCTTGATAATATATATGGTTCATTCTTTTCAGTTACATCTTTTAAAACTGAATTAAAATTATAGATTTGTTTAACTAATTCATAAGACAAATCATTATGTAATCTATCATATTTCACGTCATTAATCAAGACTTCTTTATCAAGTTTACGTAAAATACTCTTAATTCTTACATACATATATTGAAT
The DNA here is from genome assembly GCA_017511805.1 of Bacilli bacterium. Lineage (GTDB taxonomy): Bacteria > Bacillota_I > Bacilli_A > RF39 > UBA660 > RUG13038. The sequence goes on along the minus strand of JAFWJA010000011.1, from coordinate 57,315 downwards.
ATATGGACAAGTTTCTCCTTGGAACTCTAACATTTCATCAATATCAAATACTTCATCTTTAATTCTTGAATTATATAGATCTCCAAATACTACTGCTCCAACTCCAACTTTTTTAGCAACATCATCAATGTCTTCTAGATCAGGATTTTTATCAGATACCTTTGCTTTTGCTTTATCAATTGCATCATTTAAAATATCTTCTAGTTTTATAAAGTTACCTTTTCTTGTGGAAAACTTTCCTTCTGGTAATCTATACATACCAAATGATACATGTTCTAATCCTTTAACATATTTTTCATCTAAATCTAAATATTTAGCAACCGCAAATGTTTGTTTAAATTGTAAGTCTTGTTCATAAGATGTTACATATAGAGATTTATCATAATCATATGTTCTTGATCTATAAAGTATTGCTGCTAAATCACGAGTAGCATATATGCTTGTTCCATCACTTTTAATTATAATACAAGGTGTTTTAATCCCATCTTCAGTTAAATCTACTATCTTAGCACCTTCACTAATAGTAATCTTTTTATTTTTTTCTAAGATATCAACTACTTCTTGCATCTTATCTATATAGAAAGATTCACCCTTTATACTATCAAATTCTATTCCTAGTAAATTGTAAATTTTATCAAATTCTTTTAAACTTAATTCACTAAACTTTTTCCAAAGACCAACTGAGTATTCATCGCCTTCTTCTAAAAGTTTAAAATTATTTCTACATCTTTCAAGTACTTCAGGATCTTCTTCTGCAAGTGCATTTATTCTTACATATATTTTTACTAATTCATCTATAGGATTATTCTCTATATCATATTCATTACTCCAAAGTTTATAACCCTCGATTAATTTACCAAATTGAGTACCATAATCTCCTAAATGATTAATACCAACTGTTTTATATCCTAAATATTTATATATGTTATAAAGTGCATGACCAATAACTGTTGATCTTAAATGCCCAACGTGGAATGGTTTTGCAATATTAGGTGCAGAATAATCAATACATACTGTTTTACCGTTTGATTCTTCTTTACCATAATCTTCTTTTTTAGATTCATATTCATTAAAAACTTCTTTCATTAAGAATTCTTTATTTATATAGAAGTTTAAATAACCATTAACACTTTCAATTTTCTCTATAATATCTGATTTAATTGAGTCTTTTAATTCATCAGCGATTTGATTAGGTGCCTTATGTAACTCTTTTGCGAGTGCGAAACAAGGAAAAGTATAATCACCTTTATCTTTTTCTTTAATTTCCTTAATTAAATCATATGTATCAATACTAACTTTTTTATTAAGAATATTACTTAATTCTTTTTTAATATCAACCATAATACCTACTCCTTTACTTTTATTCTAAATATAAATTCTCCAACATATTCATCTTGAAGCCATAATTTATACTCTATATCTAGATCTTTATCTCTTCTATCTACTTTAGTTGTTTCTACTTTTGCGTCCATATAAAATTCTAATTCTTTTATTAAATATGTTCCTGTTGTTTTATTTTTTATATCAAATATGAAATCTAATTCTGACTCACTATTTTTCTTGTGGAAAACTAATTTGTCTAAATCTATTTCATATTCATCGTTCTCGATACTAAATAAATACTTGTTATTCTTAGTCTTAAAATCTATATCTTTATAATTAAATTCTTCATCATTATTTTTAATATATAAATCTAATTTAATATGAAACACCTCTTTTTAACAAAAGCATTATAACATATACTTTAAAAAAAATCACTTATATTTTACCCTATTTTTAACATAATAAAAATAGTTATAGGTGATATTTTATGAAAAAGAGAAAAATTTTATTAAAAATATTTGTTTTTATGTGTTTTTTTATATGTTTATTGTTCTCTTTATTATATTTATTTTTAAAGTTATCACCTAAACTTGATTTAAAGAAAGCTAATAATGTAATTATTTATGATAAAGATGACAACGTTATATTTAAAGGAAATGGAGATAAAGAATGGATTAGTCTTAAGAATATAGATAAAGATCTTATAAATGCCACAATTGCAACTGAGGATAAAAGGTTCTATGGACATAATGGATTTGATTATGTAAGAATAATTAAATCATTTTTTAATAATGTAAGTTCTGGTGGTATTGTTGAAGGTGCAAGTACTATTACTCAGCAGTACGCTAGAAACTTATATTTAACTTTTGATAGAACATATAAAAGAAAATTTAAAGAAGCATATTTAGCTTTAAGAATGGAAGTTAATTATTCTAAAGATGAAATACTAGAAGGATACCTTAATACAATTAACTATGGTAATGGTGTCTTTGGTATAGAAAATGCCGCTCATTATTATTTTAATAAGAGTGCTAGTAACTTGTCTCTTGCGGAAAGTTCAATGCTCGCAGGTATACCTAAATATCCACAGGAATATTCTCCTATTAATAATATAGAAAGTGCTAAAAAAAGACAAAGACAGATACTTGATAATATGGTTAGCTGCAATTATATAACTAAGAAAGATGCTGATGAAGCCTATAACGAAGAACTTGTTTATTATGGTAAAAAAGAAACTCTTGATATGACTACTTTAATGTATTATAAAGATGCGGTTATGGATGAACTATATGATTTAGATATACTTCCTAAAGACTATTTAGAGAGTAATAGTATTAAGATATATACCAATTTAGATATTAAAGCGCAAGAACAATTAGAAAATGCCGTTAAAAATAATATTGAAGAAGGCACTGATATACAAGTTGCAAGTGTCTTAATAGAAAACTCTTCTGGTAAGATAATTGCGTTAACCGGTGGAAAAGATTATGAAAAGAGTCAATTTAATAGAGTTACTAGTTCTAAAAGACAAGTTGGATCTACAATAAAGCCATTTTTATATTATGCTGCTTTAGAAAATGGATTTACTCCTTCGTCATTATTTTTATCCACAAATACTAGTTTTAATATAGGAAATGAGCTATATAATCCAAGTAATTTCGCTGATATTTATCCTGATAGAAAAATACCTATGATTTTAGCACTTGCATATTCAGATAATATCTATGCATTAAAAACAAATATGTTTTTAGGAGATAATGTCTTTGTTGATACACTGAAGAAAGTTGGAATAAATAGTATTGAAAATAATGTATCTTTGCCACTTGGTACTAGTGAAATAAGTATTAAAGATTTAACTACTGGATATTCAGTTTTAGCTAATGAAGGAAAGAAAAATGATAGTTATTTAATAAGAACTGTTAAGGATAATAATGATAATGAACTATATAATCATCAAGATAATGAAAAACAAGTATTAGATAATAATCTTACCTTTATTATGAGTAATCTATTAAATAATTGTTATGATGCTACACTAATAGATTATAATGAACCTACATGTCTTAGTTTAAGGCCAAAACTAACTAAAACATATGCGGTTAAAACAGGTAGTTCTGATACTGATTCATTAATAGTTGGTTATAATAAAAAATACACTATGGGTGTATGGGTTGGTTATGATGATAATAGAAAACTAATATCCGGAGATACTAAATATAGTAGGAATATATGGGCAGATACATTAGAAAACTATTTAAGAAATGAAGAAGATTCTTGGTATGAAAAACCTCAAAATGTAACTGCAGTATTAGTTAATCCTTTAAATGGTAAGATAGCTACTAATGCTTCTAAAAGAAAGAAGTTTATATATTATTTAAAAGGAACTGAACCTAAAGAAATAGATAATGAAAAAGATACTGATTAATCAGTATCTTTATTTATTTTTATTATAAATTCAAATAATTTATCAAATTCATAACTATCGTAAGTTACTTCTATTCCTTCTTCTTTAAGACTTTCTACAAAGTTTCTTACTTTAGTATTTAAAACTGTTTTATAATCTTTTTTAGATCCTAATAATGATTTAGATGTATTTTCAATTGGAGTAAATACTTTATCTTCAATTGCTGGATATGTCTTATCTTCTATAGCAGGATATACTTTATCCTCAATAGCTGGGAAAGTTTTATCCTCAATTGTTAATATTTCTTCTTCATCTTCTTCTGGTTTGTTTTCAAAGAATGTATTAAAACTCATATCATTAGGTTCTACACTTGAACTATTTGATAATGGTGTATATTCTTCTCCAGTAACATAACTATTTATTAAATTATCTGTATCTCTTACATTTAATCTTTCATTTATTATTTTACTTAGCACTTCTTGTTGTTCATCTTCATTTTCAAGTCTTAATAAACTTCTAGCATGTCTTTCACTAATTTGATTATTAAGAAGTGCATCTTGAACTTCTTGTGATAAATTTAATAATCTTAATTTATTAGAAATAGCACCTTGAGTTTTACCCATACGTGAAGCAAGTTCATCTTGAGTAAGATATCCTCTATCTAGTAATTTTTTATATGATTTAGCCTCTTCTATTGGAGAAAGGTTTCTTCTTTGTATGTTTTCAACAATAGCTACTTCAGCTGATTCATTATCATTTAAATCAATTATAACTGCAGGTACTTTAGTTAATCCTGCGATATATGAAGCTTTGTATCTTCTTTCACCAGCTATTATTTCATATTTAGTACCTACTTTTCTAAGTACTAAAGGTTGAATAATACCATGTTGTCTAATAGATTTAGCTAATTCATTTAATGCTTCTTCATCAAAAGATAATCTTGGTTGAAATCTATTAGGTATTATGTCATCTAATGATACAAATACTATTTCTTTTTCCATATTGTTATTATTCATAATATCACTCACTTCTTATTCTTTTATTCTATATATATAATATAATAAAAATCCATTTTTTACAATGGATTTTTTTATTTTTTTTTATAAAGGCATATTTTTAATTTGTTTATAATCTCTTGGATATTTCTTTTTATTATTACCTAATTTCTTTATAACTACTAGGTTTCTAACACTATTTTCTACTGGTAAGTTAAAAGTAATAACATCTTCTAATCTAGAGTTCATTATTTCAATAGAAGTTTTAGCTTCTTCTAATTCTTCATCTAAATTAGCTTTCATAGGTATAAAATATCCATTTACTTTAACAAGCGGAATACACATTTCATTAAGCATATTTAATCTAGCCATAGCTCTACTTGTTACTATGTCATACTTTTCCACATTATTTCTAGCAAATATCTCCGCTCTTTCATTGCAAATGAATAGATTTTTTAATTCTAATTCATTTTTTACTAGGAATAAAAAGTTAATTTTCTTTTTAATACTTTCAACAACAGTTACTCTAAGATTTGGAAAGCAAATTGATAGAACTACTCCTGGAAATCCAGCACCTGTTCCTATGTCACAAAGTGTTGCTTCTTTTCTTAAATTATATGCTTTTATAAGAGTTAAACTATCATAAAAGTGTTTTAAATATACATCTTCTTTTTCAGTTATTGTAGTTAAATTTATCTTTTCATTTTCAGTTACTAATAAATTATAGTATTCTTCTAACTTATTCATTTGATCTTTAGTTAAAGTAATACCTAATTCTTTAACTGCATCATAAAAACTATTTATATTCATCAAAATACCTCTTCATATATACAGAAAGTATAGCTATATCACTAGGATTAACCCCACTTATTCTACTAGCTTGAGAAAATGATAATGGTCTAACTTCTTTTAATTTAATTCTAGCTTCTGATGCTAGATTAGGAACTTTATCATAATCTATATCCGCTGGAATCTTTTTATTTTCAAGTTTTCTCATCTTTTCTGCTTCTTTTCTAGCTTTTTTAATATAACCTTCATATTTAATTTGAATTTCTGCTTGTTCTAATTCAAGTTCATCATATTCTTTACTTAGTTTATCTTTAATATCATTTATATTGTTTTCAGTTCTTTTAACAAACTCTATACCGTTCATTTTCTTTTCTGATTTAATAGAAATATCGTTTAATTCATTGATAATTCTAGTAATATTATCTTCTTTTTCTATTAATCTATCATATTGTTCTTTTGATATTAAACCAACTTCATAACCATATTTTCTAAGTCTTAAATCAGCATTATCACTTCTTAAAAGTAATCTATATTCCGCTCTTGATGTAAGTAATCTATATGGATCTCTAACTCCTTTAGTAACTAAATCATCTATAAGAACACCAATATATGCTTCATCTCTTTTTAATACTAGTGGTTCTTTACCTTGCATCTTTAATCCTGCATTTATACCTGCCATTAAACCTTGGCAAGCAGCTTCTTCATATCCAGATGTACCATTAATTTGACCTGCTGTATAAAGATTTTCTATTAATTTAGTCTCTAAACTAGGATATAAGTCTTTTGAATCTATTGCATCATACTCAATTGCATATGCATATCTTAGTATTTTAGCATTTTCTAGTCCTGGTAAACTATGAACCATTTCTTCTTGTACATCATGAGGCATACTTGTTGAAAAACCTTGTACATATATATCATCAAAGTATTTACTTTCTGGTTCTAGGAATAATTGATGTCTTTCTTTATCTGCGAATCTAACTATTTTATCCTCTATCGATGGACAATATCTAGGTCCAGTACCAAGTTTTTCTTTAATTCCACCATACATACTTGATTTTGATAAGTTATTTCTTATTATTTGATGAGTTTTTTCTGTTGTATAAGTTAAATAACAAGGCATTTGTTCTTCAATTTTATAATATGGTTTATCATCAAAACTGAAAGTATAGTACTTATCATCACCCGGTTCCATCTTTGTCTTAGAAAAATCAATAGTATCTCTTTGAATTCTAGGAGGTGTACCTGTTTTTAATCTGAGTATTTTAAAACCTAACTTTTCTAGGTTCTCACTTAGGAATAATGATGGTCTTGTATTAGTAGGTCCTGATCTTGTTCTAGTATTTCCTACTAAAATATCAGCTTTCATATACGTTCCTGTTGTTAATATTACTGAAGTTGCTGATATCTTTTCTCCTGTGGATAAAATAACACCTGTTATTTTATTATTCTCTACTATTAGGTCTTCAACCATATCCTCAATTAGTGTAATATTCTTATCTTCTTTTAATAATCTTTGCATTTCTTTAGGATATGTAACCTTATCGCCTTGTGCTCTTAATGATCTAACAGCTGGTCCTTTACTAAAATTAAGCATTTTCATTTGAAGTAAAGTCTTATCCGCTACTTTACCCATCATTCCACCAAGTGCATCTATTTCTCTAACAACAATACCTTTTGCAGAACCACCAATATGTGGATTACAAGGCATCATAGCTATTTTATCTAAATTACCAGATACTAATAGTGTTTTAAATCCCATTTTAGCTAAAGCAAGAGTAGCTTCACATCCAGCATGTCCTCCACCTACTACAATAGCATCAAAATTCATAAACTCACCTCCCTTTTTTTGGCATATGTATTATACTATAATTAATAGTAATAATCAATAAAAAAAACTAATATCAAGTATTAGTTTCCTCTTTTTGTACACTTATATATTGTATAACTATTTGTTTCTATCATATACATTTCTTTATTTTTAATAGAAATATCGTATTCTTTATTACCTACTTCTAATAAATAATTTCTTCTTTCATTTTTTATTTCCATGTTTTTAACTGAATAATCATCTAAAGACGCTAAAGAATTATTAACATACATTTCAAAATTATCATCTATTTCAAATTGTATGTTATTATCACATACCCATGTACCCTTATAATCCTTTGGAATTAAATAGATTACTAAGAATATTATTCCTACTATTACTCCTATAAAGAATAATACTGTTCCTATTATAATAGCTGCGATTGCACCTTTTGATGTTCTTTTTATTTTAGGTTCTTCTGTTTTCATATATACCTCCTATTTTTATTAATTATAATACTTTTTTATAAATAAAAAAAGAGATTAATAAAAATCTCTTAATTTTGATGTTGATTTACTTAATCTAAGTTTTTTTAATGCTCTTACTTCTAATTGTCTAATTCTTTCTCTTGAAACATTATATTCTTTACCTAATGCAGTTAGATTCATCTTTTTACCTGTTAAACCAAATCTAAGTTCAATAATTGCTCTTTCTTTAGCATTTTCTCTATTTCTCTTATCATCTGGAGTATTTGTTGGAAAGATTTCATCTAATACCTTTTTTACTACGTCTTTTAATACACCTTGAACTGCTGAATACTCTACATCATTATTTTCTGATTCATCTTCTATAAAGTCAATTAATTCACTTTGTTCACCATGCTCTGCTTCTCCAACAGGAGAATGAAGACTTACTTCAGTAATAATATAACTTTTTACTTCTTCTATAGTTTTTAAAGAATATCCTGTTATTTCTACTAATTGTTCATTAGTAGGTACTTCACCATCATGACTAGTCATATATATGCTTGTTGTATATTGAATTTTTTTCATTTTTTGATATAAACTAGCTGGAATTCTAATACTTTTGCTTGTATTTTCTATTGCTCTTCTTATAGCTTGTTTTATCCACCATGTAGCATATGTACTAAACTTAAATCCTTTAGTTTCATCAAATTTATCTATAGCAGTTATTAAACCAATATTACCTTCTTGAATTAAATCCATTAATTCAACACCTTTATTTGTATAGTGTTTTGCGATTGATACAACTAATCTAAAGTTTGATTCTATTATTCTATTTTTAACTGAAGTATCACCATTTTTATATCTAGTAAATAAATCAAGTTCTTCTTCAGGAGTTAATAATGGAATCTTACTAATTTCATTTAAATAATCAGATAATTGATCCTTTACTGGAGCTATATAATCATCATCATATGATTTATTAATAACTGGATTTTCTAATTCTTTCTCAACAGATAATGATATATTATTTATATTTAAATACACATTTATAAAATCCTCTAAAGGAGTAAATATTATAGTATCCATTAGTTTTTCATAATCTTCATCATCAATTTGTCCATCTACTACATATTTTGATATTATTTCATTGAATAATTTAGATAATTTATCACTTTTTTTAAGCAATTCAGTCATTAATGTAGCATCCACTACATAATCCCCATCTTTTTTAGGTAAACTTTTTCTTAATATTGATTCTATCTTTCTAATATTTTCTTCTACGTTCATCTGTCAAACCTCTTTTTTTAAATTGTGATTTATACTAACACTTTTTTATTAAAATGTAAATACTATTTACCTAAACAAAAGTTACTAAATAATTTATCTATTAATTCATTATCATAACTTTCTCCAGTTATTTGTCCTAGGTAATCTATTATGTTCCTAATATCTATTTCAAGCATATCTATTGGAATATCTTCTTCTAAACCTTTTAATAAGTTATTTAATGATTCTTTAGCTTGTTTTAATAATGATATCTCTCTAGCATTTGAAATATAAGTTAAATCCCCATTATTTATTTCTTCTAAATTAAACAAGTTCTTTATTTCATCAAGTAAAGCATCAATATCATTATTTTCCGCACTTACTTTTATATATGGAATATCTAATTGTAATTTATTATCTAAATCTATTTTATTAACAACTATTATTCTCTTTTTATTTTTCGTTTTCTCTAATAATTCTTTATCTTCATCTGTTAATTCCTCATTATTATTTAGAACTAATAGTACTAAGTCAGCTTTATCTAATAATGATAAACTCTTTTCTACTCCAATTTTTTCCACAGTATTTGTTGTTTTTCTAACACCTGCAGTATCAAGGAAGTTTATTAATACTCCGTTTAATCTTATACTACCTTCAACTATATCTCTTGTAGTACCAGGAATATCAGTTACTATTGCTTTTTCTTCATCTAGTAATCTATTTAATAATGAACTCTTTCCTACATTAGGTCTACCTAGAATAACTGTATTTATACCTTCTTTAATTAATTTACCTGTTTTTGATGTTTTTAATAATTCTTCTATTTCATTACTTAATTCTTTTGAATAAGACTTAATATCATCAATAGTCATTACCTCTATGTCTTCATATTCAGGATAATCTATATTAACTTCTATATTTGATACTATATCTAGTGCTTTATTTCTTAGTTTATTTATTTTTTCAGATAATTTACCATATACTCCATTAATGGCCATCTTTCTAGCACTCTCTGTTTTAGCATCTATTAGATCCATAACTGATTCAGCTTCTACTAAATCTATTCTTCCATTTAAAAACGCTCTTTTTGTAAATTCACCTGGTTCAGCAAGTCTTGCGCCATTTGTTAGTAGTAATTCTAGTATTTTATTAGTAACTGAAATTCCACCATGTGAGTTGATTTCTATTATATCTTCTTTTGTATATGTTTTAGGTGCAAGAAAAACAGATAATAGAACTTCATCTATAACTTTATTATCTTCTATTATATGTCCATAGTTAATTGTATTAGATTTGAAACTATAAACATCCCTATCAAATATTTTATTAACAATACTTAATGCTTCATCACCAGATATCCTAACAATTGAAATAGCACCTACTCCAACCGCTGTTGATATTGCTGCAATCGTATCATTCATATACTTCACCTCAGTACGAAAGATTATAACACTTTTTTTGCAAAAGAAAAAGTAGCATTAAGCTACATTTCCATTTTTTCTTGCTATTTCGTTTAAATCGTTTTGCATTAAAGCATAAACAACGATTGATAAACCAAATAAAGCTAGTAATAAATAAACGATTTTATTATCTTTTACAGCTACTCCTGCATTTTCTTGAGCTTTAGCAGATAATTCAGCCATTTTATAGCACCAATAAATACCATAAATACCACATGTTACTAAAGTTAATAAGAATGCAACTCCACCAGTAACAAATTGAGTATCTTTTGCAGCTGCTTTTGTTTCATCATTTAATACAACCATCCAGTAGATACCATAGATACCTAAAGTAACAATTGTTAATATGATGCAAGTAGCAATATTTCTCTCTTTCATAGCTAACTCCTTTCCTAATACTATTATATTACTCTTTTGGTTTAATTACAACCCTTCTATTAGGTTCTTCTCCTTCACTTTCAGTCTCAATTCCTTTGAATTCTGAAAGTACGCTATGAACTAATCTTCTTTCATATGAATTCATAGAATCCATAGAAATTGGTTCTTTTGTTTTTCTAACTTCTTTAGCTAATTTAATAGCTAATCTTTCAATATTTTTTTGTTGTTTTTCTTTATAATTTTCAACATCTATTAGTACATTTACAAATATAGGAGTTTCTTTAGCAAGAACTGCTCTTAATAAGTTTTGAATTGAAGCAAGTGTTCTTCCACCTTTTCCTATTAATAATGAACTATTATCTGTATGAATAGTAATTTTTATAAAATTATCTTTTCTTTGAGTTTCTAATTGTACATCTTCAAAACCCATTCCTTCAACTAAGTTTTTTACATAATCCTTAGCAAATTCTAATATATCTGATTTTAATACAACATTTAATGTATATTTTTTCTTTTTTAATAATCCAACTGTTTCCTCTGTAACAGAAGTAATCATTTCTTCTTCTTTAACATTTAATTCTTTTAATGCTTGTAAAGTTAATTCTTCTACATTCTTTCCTTCAAATTTATAAGTCTTCATACTACAACCTCCTGTTAATTATTAGCTTTCTCTGCTTTTCTCTTTTTCAAATATTTAGCTAATAAATTTTGTCCAATAGTAAATACTGTTGATGCTATCCAATATAATGATAAAGCAACAGAGAAGTTAATTGACATAATAGCTATCATAACAACCATTATATTCATCATTACATTTGGATTTAATCCTCCAGATTGAGGAGTTGATGCTGTTTTGTTTAATCTTTGAGATATTATTGTAGTAACAACTATTAATATAACAATTAATGCATATTCATAATGACCACTAGTTATTGCTTTTAAAGGAGTTGTTCCTAAAACTAATCCAAATAAATTTCCTTCAAAAATAACTGGAACTCTATTAGCTGCTTCATAGAAAGCAATTAATAAAGGTATTTGTATAAATGCGAATAAACAACTTGAGAATGGATTAACACCATATTTCTTATATAATTGCATTGTTTCCATTGATTTCTTTTGAACTGATTCTTGATCTTTTTTACCTTCATATTTTTTATTTATCTTTTCTAATTCTGGTTGCATTTCTTTCATATTTTCAGATTGCATAGCTGTTTTTTGAGTAAATGGAGCTAACACTAATCTTAATAATAATCCTAAAATTATAATAGCAAGACCATAATTACCTACAAGACCATTAATCTTTATTATTAACCAAGCAAGTGGTTTAACAAAAACATTTTCCCAAATTCCTTCGTAATTACTATCAGATAAACTCATATTCTTACATTTAGGAAGTTTACTAATATCTATTTGATCCTTATATTCATTATATTTATCAATAACTCCTTTATCCTCAGGTTGACATAATATATTTTCGTTTAATTGAATTTTTACTGAATCATTTTCATAATAGACTATTTGATTCTTCTTTTTGTCCTTAAGTGCAGTAGCACAACCAGTTAGTACAAATACTACTAAAAATAGTAATAATATTTTCTTTATTTTTTTATTCATTTTTTTCTCCTTCTAGTTTACATAATATTTCTAATAAATATTTTTTCTTTTCCTCAAAAGAGGCTAAACTAATTTCTTTCCTTAATATTATAACATAGTCATTTTCTTTTTTAAACACTAAATTACTTTTATCTATAATATCTTTAATTTGTCTCTTATTTTTATTTCTAGTTACTGCATTTCCTAATTTTTTTGAAACACAAATACAGAATCTATAATATTTATTATCATTATTATATAACTTATAAACAAAATAAAATCTATTCTTAAACATCTTACCATTTTTAATAACATTATCAATTTCATCTTGTTTTTTTATTATATTTAACTTTTTCATAGACACCTCATACAAAAAAAACCACAATAGTGGAATTTATTTAGAAAGTCTTTTACGACCTTTTTGTCTTCTTGAATTTAATACTTTACCTTTAACTCTTGAAAAAAACCCATGTTTTTTCTTCATATTTCTATTATTTGGTTGAAAAGTTCTTTTCATAATACACCTCCAAGTCCATAAAACAAGTTAAATTATAATATTTTTTTATAATAAAGTCAATTATTTTTATCAATTATTAGTTTATTTATTTTTTACCTATATATATAATAAGGAAAGAAAAATAAGTTTTTAACAAAAAAATGTGGAAAACTTTATCAGATTCCTTTATAATATATAGATAAATTATTTTTCAACAATTGACCACAGATATGTGGATAATTCATTGATGTGGATTATTTTAAAGTGGATAATGAAATTTGTGGAAAAAGTGGAAAAGTGATTTTATACCTTTTATTACAACAATTTTATATGTGGAAAAGAATTGTGGATTCTTTGTGGACAATTATTTTTACCTAAAATAGGTTGAAATATAAGAGAAATAAGGTATAATTAACTTATAAATTAAACTACACAGGGGGAGGTGTTAGTTATGGATAATAATGAAATAATATGGAATAAGTTTCTTAGTCTAATAAAGAAAAGATTATCTTCGTTAGGTTATGATACGTGGTTTAAAGATACTCATCTTTATTCATTAGATGAAGAGGCTATTATAATTGTTCCTACAGCTGCCCATAAAAAACACCTTGCTGAAAGTTATAAAGATCTTATTGATGAAGTATTAAATGACGTAACTGGAACAAACTTCAATTTAAAATTTGTATTAGAAAACGAAATAGAAAAACAAGAAAAGACTGAAAAAATAGTAATCAATGAAGAAGAAACACAAGAAGGAGTTCCTTATAATAGTTATAAAAAAGCTAATTTAAATCCTGATTATACCTTTGAAAATTTTATAGTAGGGGAAAGTAATAGATTTGCACAAGCAACAGCTTTAGCAGTAGCAGAAAACCCTGGAAAAATGTATAATCCTTTATTTATATATGGAAATAGTGGATTAGGTAAAACACATTTGATGCATTCTATAGGTAATTATATTGTGCAAAACTCAAATAAAAGAGTACTTTATGTAACATCAGAAACATTTGTAACAGATTTCTTAGGATTAAATAGACGTAATAGTGAAAGTACTAACTTTGATAAAACAGATGCATTTAAAGATAAATATAGAAATATAGATGTATTAATAATAGATGATATACAGTTTTTAGGAAATGCTCCAAAGTCTCAAGAAGAGTTTTTCCACACCTTTAATACATTATTTGATAGTAAGAAACAAATAATAATTTCAAGTGATAATTCACCAGAAGACTTAAAAAACCTAGAAGATAGGTTAAAAACTAGATTTAGCTGGGGATTAAAAGTAAATATTTTTCCACCAGATAACGAATTAAGAAAGAAAATATTAAGAAATAAAATAGCTAATATGAATTTTGCACAGCATATCTCAGATGATGTTATTGATTTTATAGCTAATACATGCCAGTCAGATGTAAGAAATCTAGAAGGAGCTTTAACAAGAGTATGTGCTTATTCCACAATATTCTTTGAAGAAGAAATAACATTAGATCTAGCAATAGAGGCTTTAAAAGGTACAGTACATAATGCAACTAGTACAACAAATGATATAATTAAGATTCAAAGAGTAGTCGCAGATTACTATAATATTACTGTGGAAGACTTAAAATCAAAGAAAAGGGTATCTACAATAGCTTTTCCTAGACATATAGCAATATATCTATGTAGACAACTAACAGATGAATCTTTCCCAAGAATAGGTATGGAATTTGGTGGAAGAGATCATTCAACAGTAATGAGTTCCTGTGATAGGATAACAAATGAGTTAAAAACTAATAAACAATTAGAACAAATTTTAGAAGAAATTAAGAAAAAACTATAATAATGTGGATTATGTTTAAAACTTTTAACAATTTATCAACAGTAAAAATCGTTATAAAATAAAGTAATTATTAAGTTATTAACAATTTCCACTTTAATAATAATAAAAAAAGTATTAAAATAATAATATAAAGAAAAAATTCAACAAGAAAAAGTAGGAGGGTTTTAAAAATGAAATTTAGTATAAAGAAAGAAATATTATTAGAAAATTTAAATTATGTATCACATGCAGTATCAACTAAGAATGTCATACCTGTATTATCAGGAATAAAGTTTGATTTAACAAATGATGGTTTATATTTAATAGCAAGTGATAATGAAGTAGATATAAAGGTATTTATAGATAAAAAGTTTATAGATAAAATAGATAAAGAAGGATCTATTGTTATACAAGGTAAATTCTTACTAGATATTGTTAGAAAACTTGATGAAGGAGTTATCAACATAGAAGTAGTAGATGGATTAAAAATTATGATCTATAATTTAAAATCTAACTTTAATTTAAATGGTATAGATCCAGATGAATTTCCTAATTTAAATATAGAAAAGAGTAGTAAACCTATAAATTTAGATAAAAAAGTATTAAAAACAATGATAAATCAAACTATATATGCTACATCAACACAAGAATCAAGACCAATATTAACAGGATTAAACTTTAAAATAGATACTGATAAGTTAGAATGTATTGCAACAGATTCATATAGATTATCTAAGAAAACAGTTAAATTAGATAAAACTGTGGAAAATCCAATTAATATAGTTATACCTGGAAAAAATATAGGAGAACTAGTTAAAATAATAGATGATGAAGAAGATAAAGTTAATATTCATATATTTACTAATAAAGTATTATTTGAATTTGATAACATATTATTCCAATCTAGATTATTAAATGATGTATTTCCTAATATAAATAGATTAATACCAGATGATTTTAAATTAGTAATTAAGGCAGATCTAAATGAATTATTTAATGTTGTTGATAGAGCATCATTATTAACAAGTGAAAAAGAAAAGAATGTTATTAAGTTTGAAACTAATGGAAATATATTAACAGTAACAAGTAATACACCAGAAATAGGTAGAGTAGAAGAAAAACTTCCTATTTCTAAAGATAAAAATGAAGATATTAAGATAGCATTCTCAGCTAAACATATGATGGATGCATTAAGAACTATTAATAGTAAAGATGTTAGAATCCTTCTAAATACAGAAATTAGTCCAATTATTTTAAATACTGGCGACAACGATGATTTATTACAATTATTAATGCCAATCAAGACTTATTAATAAGAAAAAGTACAAAAAATTGTACTTTTTTTTAGTTTTCGACTATTATCGTCAATTTTTTAAAAAAATATGAGTATAAAAAGGGTAATTATTTTTTTTACGGAGAAAATAATTATTAAGAAGTCAAAAATGTTAGGGGGAATGAATATGATTTCTTATGAGATTAATTGTGATACATTAGCTTTATTACCAGTATCACAAAATGAAACAAAGGTTGTGGAAAAGGAGAATATGTATTTGGTAAAGAAACCAGTTATGGAAATTATTGAAAATAGCTGTGAATTCTTTGGTAGTAGCTACACTGGAAGACATGAAGGAACAAAGAAATTAATTGGTATTTCACATAAGTCACCAATTATAATTGAAGAATCACGTAATTTAATTTATTTTCCTACTTGTAGTCCTAGACTAGATAAGTGTTGTTGGATTGCTTTAAATAATATAAAAAAGTATGAAAATAACAATGGAAAAACAGAATTATTATTCTCTAATAATAAGAAGATTAACTTACCAATTTCATATGGATCTTTCGACAACCAATATCTTAGAGCAACTAAATTAGAGTCCGTTCTAAGAAAAAGAATAAATGCTACTGAATAAGTGGCATTTTTTTAATAAAAAAATCAAAAATATACACAAAAATACCTCATTTTGTGGTATAATGGTATTGTATGTGTAGGAGCATTATTAAGGTGGTAGGTTTATAAAATGGTCAAAAAAATAGGTTTAAAATGTTTTTAAAGAAATTAACATTAAAAAAATTTAGAAATTATGATGATCTTGAACTAAATTTTGATAAAAATATAAACATATTCATTGGAAACAATGCTCAAGGTAAAACTAATATACTAGAAAGTATCTATGTATTAGCTTTAACTAAATCACATAGAACATCTAAGGATACTTATTTGATAAAACAAAATTCTTTATTTACTAAAGTAATTGGTGATGTTGAAGATAATAATGAAACAACCAATTACGAGGTACTTATTAATAATGAAGGAAAACGAGTTTCTGTTAATAGTAACCCTTTAAAAAAGGTAAGTTCTTACTTATCTAGAATTAATGCAATTATGTTTTGTCCTGATGATTTAGAAATAATTAAAGGAACACCATTAAATAGAAGGTCATTTTTTAATGTAGAAATATCTGGTTTAAATAATGATTATGTTAGATATTTAAGTGATTATAATAAGGTACTAAAAACTAGAAATGAATATTTAAAAACAACAGAAAAAATTGATTTAGATTATTTTAATATTCTAACTGATAAGTTGATAAAATTAAATATTTATATATATAAGGAAAGAAACAGTTTTGTTAATAAAATAAATAAGTATATAAAAGATATCTATAAAAATATAACTGGCAAGGAAAGTATATTAGTTAAATATGATTCTTTTATAGAAAATGAAGAATCAGATGAAGATTTATTCTACCAGTTACAAAGAAAGTATGAAGGTGTATTTAATAACGAAGTATTTCAAAAAGTAACTTTGTTAGGAGTACATAAAGATGATTTTTCTATTTATATAGATGATGTAAAAATAAATAATTATGGTTCACAAGGACAACATAGAGTATCTATATTATGTTTAAAACTAGCAGAAATAGAAATATATAAGAATGAATTTAATAAAGAACCAATATTATTATTAGATGATATATTTAGTGAGTTAGATAAAATTAAGAAAACTAATATTATTAAATATATAGAAAATGGATTACAAGTATTTATTACATCAACAGATTTAGATAATATAAGTAAGAAAATAGTAAAAAATGCAGATATATTTAAAATAGAAGATGGAAAGGTTACAAGAGGTGAGTAAAATGGCAGAAAATAAGTATGATGCTTCCGATATTCAAGTCTTAGAAGGATTAGAAGCAGTTAGAAAAAGACCGGGTATGTATATTGGTACAACTGATGTTAAAGGATTACATCATCTTGTATGGGAAATTGTTGATAATGCTATAGATGAAGCTTTAGCAGGATTCTGTAAGCATATTGAAATTACTATTCATAAAGATAATTCTATTACAGTTGTAGATGATGGTAGAGGTATTCCAGTAGCAGTACATCCAAAAACAGGAATTTCCACAGTAGAAACTGTTTATACAGTATTACATGCAGGTGGTAAATTTGGTGGAGGCGGATATAAAGTATCTGGAGGATTACATGGTGTTGGTGCATCTGTAGTTAATGCCTTATCTTCTTGGGTTGAAGTAACAGTAAAAAGAGAAGGTAAAATATATGAATGTAAGTTTGAAAATGGTGGTAAAACTACTCAAAAACTACATGAAATAGGTGTTTGTGATACAGATACAACAGGAACAACAGTTACATTTAAACCAGATCCTGATATATTTGATACTGATATATATGATTATGATACATTGAAAGTAAGAACTAGAGAGTTAGCTTTCTTAAATAAAGACTTAAGATTAACACTTACTGATGAAAGAGGAGAAGAACAAAAACAAGATTCATTCCTTTATGAAGGTGGTATTAGTGAATATGTTAAGTATTTAAATAAGGGAAAGACTCCAATTCATGATGAAATAATTCATTTAGATGGAGAAGAAGCTGGAGTATTCTTAGAAGTAGCAATGCAATATAATACTGGTTATACAGATAGTATATTCTCATTTGTTAACAATATTAATACTCATGATGGTGGAACTCATGAAGAAGGAGTTAGAAGAGCTTTAACAAGAATTATCAACAACTATGCTAGAAAGAATAATATATTAAAAGAAAAAGATGAAGCTCTTACAGGTGAGGATGTTAAAGAAGGATTAACAATGATTGTTTCATGTAAACATCCAAATCCACAGTTTGAAGGGCAAACTAAAGGAAGACTTGGTAACTCAGAAGTTAGAAAAATAGCAGATAACGTATTTGCAGATGGATTTGAAAGATTCTTAATGGAAAATCCAGAAGAAGCAAGAGTTATTATAGATAAAACTATGACTGCTGCAAGAGCAAGAGTAGCTGCTAAAAGAGCAAGAGAATTAACTAGAAGAAAAAGTGATTTAGATCCAATTAATTTTGGTGGAAAACTAGTTGATTGTAAGGAAAAAGATCCTTCAGTATGTGAAATATTCCTAGTCGAGGGAGATTCTGCAGGTGGATCTGCTATTAAAGGTAGAGATTCAATGACTCAAGCAATACTTCCTTTAAAAGGTAAAATATTAAATGTTGAAAAAGCAAGATTAGATAAAGCATTATCAAATGAAGAAATAAGAACAATTATAACTGCATTTGGTACTGGTATTGGTGATGAATTTGATTTAAGTAAGTTAAGATATGACAAAATTATAATGATGACCGATGCAGATGTTGATGGATCACATATTAGAGTATTATTATTAACATTATTCTATAGATTCTTTAGACCAATAGTGGAAGCAGGACATGTATATGCTGCTCAACCACCATTATTCTGTATAAAACATGGTAAAACTATAAAATATGTTTTAAATGAAGAAGAAAGAGATGAATATCTAGCTTCTTTAAACCCAAATACTAAGTACGATATAGCTCGTATGAAGGGACTTGGTGAAATGGATGCTGAAGAATTAAATGAAACAACAATGGATATTAATAAGAGAATTTTAAGAAAAATAACTGTTGATGATTTAGCAACAGCAGATGCTGCCTTTGCTAAGTTAATGGGTGAGGATGTAGGTCCAAGAAGACAATTTATAGAAGAAAATGCTGTATATGCAGAGAATTTGGATTTTTAGGAGGTTAGAATATGGATCATAGTAGAGATAGATTACAAGAAAATAACATAGTTAAAGAAATTGAAACATCATTCCTAGAATATTCAATGAGTGTTATAGTAGCTCGTGCATTGCCTGATTTAAGAGATGGTTTAAAACCAGTACATAGAAGAATACTTTGGTCAATGTATGAATCAGGATACACACCAGACAAACCTCATAGAAAATCGGCAAGAATTGTCGGAGATGTTATGGGTAAATACCATCCACATGGAGATTCTTCTATATATGAAGCAATGGTTCACATGGCTCAAGACTTCAGTTATAGAAATTGTTTAGTAGATGGACATGGTAATTTTGGTAATATTGAAGGTTATGGAGCAGCAGCAATGCGTTATACAGAAGCAAGACTTTCAAAAATATCATTAGAATTATTAAGAGATATACAAAAAGAAACTGTTGATATGACACCAAACTTTGATGAATCTGAAACAGAACCAACAGTTTTACCATCAAGATTTCCTAATATATTAGTTAATGGTACTATGGGTATTGCCGTTGGTATGGCAACAAATATTCCACCACATAACTTAGGAGAAGTAATTGATGGTTGTGTAGCATATATAGATAATCCTGAAATAGATACATTAGGATTAATGAATTATGTTAAAGGTCCTGATTTTCCAACAGGAGGTATAATTCTAGGAAATAGTGGTATTAAAAATGCATATGAAACAGGTAGAGGATCAATAACAATAAGAAGTAGGGCAACAATTGAAGAAAAAGATGGTAAACATTATATTATTATTGATGAAGTTCCATATGGTGTTAATACACAAACATTAAAGAATAAAGTTGCTGAATTAGTACATAATAAGGTTATAGATGGCATATCTGATTACCATACAGACTTAAAAGAAGGAGTAAAAATAACAATTACTCTTAAAAAAGATGCTAATCCACAAGTAATTTTAAATAATTTATATAAACATACAGATTTTCAAACAAATTTTGGTATTATTTTCTTAATGCTTGATAAAGGGGTACCAAAAATACTTGGTTTAAAGGAAATAATAGCTAAATATGTTGATTATCAAAAAGAAATAATTACTAGAAGAACTCAATATGACTTAAAGAAAGCAGAAGATAGAGTACACATCTTAGAAGGTTTAAAAATAGCGTTAGATCATATTGATGAAGTAATTAAAATAATTAGAGGATCTAAGACTGATCAAGAAGCAAAAGATAAATTAATGAGTAATTTTGCTTTAACTAGCATACAATCTGATGCTATTCTAGAAATGAAGTTAAGAAGATTAACTGGATTAGAAAGGGATAAGATTGAATCAGAATTAGCTGAATTATTAAAGAAAATTGAAGAATACAAATCAATTCTAGCTAGTGAAGAAAAGGTTTTAGCTATAATTAAAGAAGAATTAATTGAAATTAAGAATAAATATTCAGATGATAGAAGAACAACTATAGATATGACAGCAATCGACTATATCGAAGATGAATCATTAATTCCAGTTGAGGATATCATTATTAATTTAACTAATAAAGGATATATTAAACGTTTACCAATTGATACTTATAAGGTACAAAATAAAGGTGGAGTTGGAATTAAAGGAATGACAACTAATGAAGAAGACTTTGTTGAAAAAATGGTTACATTAAAGACTCATGATGATGTATTATTCTTTACAAATAAAGGAAAAGTATACAGAATCAAGGGTTATAAAGTACCAGAATTTAGTAGACAAGCTAAAGGATTACCAATAATTAACTTATTACCAATAGAAAAAGAAGAATTAGTTAAAGCTATACTTCCTGTAAGAAATGAAGAAGGTATAGAAAATAAATTAATCACATTCGTAACAAAACGAGGCCTTGTTAAGAGAACTTCAATTAGTGAGTTTGAAAATATAAGAATAACAGGTAAAATAGCAATTGGATTAAAAGAAGATGATGAATTATTAACTGTATTCTTAACAAGTGGTAATGATCAAGTATTAATAGGTGCATCAAATGGTAGAATGGTTAAGTTTGATGAAAATGAAATAAGAGTACTTGGAAGAACTGCATCTGGTGTTAAAGGTATTGATATAGATGATAAAACTGATTGTATAAGTGCAGAGGTAGTATCAGAAGAAGATGAAATCCTTATAATAACTGAGAAGGGTTATGGAAAACGTACAAATGTTTGTGAATATAGACTTACTCATAGAGGAAGTAAAGGTGTTAAAGGATTAAATGTTACTGAAAAGAACGGTAATTTAGTATCAATTAATAAAGTTGAACAAGATTCTGATCTAATTATTATCACTGATAGTGGTATAGTAATAAGAATTCCACTTGAACAAGTATCTAAAATGAGTAGAGTAACACAAGGGGTAAGATTAATTAATCTAAAAGATAATCAAAAAGTTGCAACTGTATCAATTTCTAAAAAAGAAGAGGAATCAGAGCAAACTGAAAATCTAGAACAACAAGAGCCTACATCTGAAGAATAATAATAACTAATGTTTCACGTGAAACATATCAAAAAAAATATAAAAAAATATTTCCCGGGAAATATTTTTTTATTACTTTAAATTAATTATTCATAAAAAAATTAATGTTTCACGTGAAACATAAAAGTATATTCACACCCAATGTTTCACGTGAAACATACATAAGAAGTAAATATCAATGTTTCACGTGAAACATACATAAGAAGTAAATATCAATGTTTCACGTGAAACATACATAAGAAGTAAATATCAATGTTTCACGTGAAACATATATAATATAAAATTGACATTTAAATTAAAACATAGTATATTATATTTGCACAACGAAAAACTTGGAACCAGGTCAGGATAGAAATATAGCAGCCTTAACATTTAATTTTCGTGTGTGCTTTTTTTTATGGAGAATTTATATGAATAATGAAATAATAATAAAAGAATTAAATAAATTAGTATTAAAAGCACAAAGATATAATGAAGTACCAATAGCTGCATTAATTGTTTATAATAATAAAATTATTGCAAGAACTTATAATAAAACTGAACAAAAACAAAATGTATTGGGTCATGCTGAAATAGACGTTATTAAAAAAGCTTCAAAGAAATTAAATAATTGGAGATTAAATAATTGTGCTCTATATGTTACATTAGAACCTTGTTCTATGTGTAAAGAAATAATAAAAAAAGCGAGAATTAATAACATTTATTATTTTATAAAACAAAATAATGAAGAAACAGAATCTAATCCTAATTATAATTATATAAAAAATGATAATTTTGCAGATGTACTAACTAATTTTTTTAAAAACAAAAGATAATAATCAATGTTTCACGTGAAACATTGATTATTTTTTTTGAAAAATAATCAAAAAATATTTCCCGGGAAATATTTTTTTATTTTTCTATGTTTCACGTGAAACATATAGATATATTTTTTAACCAATGTTTCACGTGAAACATTAATTTGATTTATTAAAAATGTTTTGTTTTATATATCTAAATTATATTATAAATAAAGGAAAATATGGTATAATTATATTGAAAGGAAGATCAACATGTTATACCAAGCATTATATAGAAAATATAGACCAAAAACTTTTGATGAAGTATGTGGGCAAACTATAGTTGTGAATACTTTAAAAAATGCTATTAAGAATAATAAATTAACACATGCATATTTATTTATAGGTCCTAGAGGTACAGGTAAAACAAGTATTGCTAAAATTTTTGCAAAAACAATTAACTGTGAAAATGTTAAAGATGGAATATCTTGTGAAAATTGTGATATTTGTAAAATGAGTAATAATAATGAAAATGTTGATATTATAGAAATGGATGCTGCTTCTAATAATGGAGTAGATGAAATTAGAGAAATAAAGAATCATATTTCTTTAATGCCTACATTTTCTAAATATAAGATTTATATTATTGATGAGGTTCATATGTTATCAGCTGGTGCATTCAATGCTTTATTAAAAACATTAGAAGAACCTCCAAAACATGTAATTTTTATATTAGCAACAACAGAAATTCAAAAAGTACCTTTAACTATTATATCTAGATGCCAAAATTTTGAGTTTAAATCTATTCCTAAACCATTAATGATTGAAAAAATTAAAAGTATATGTGAATCTGAAAATATTAAAATCACAGATGAAGCAATTAATCAAATATGTATTGATTCTGCCGGTGGATTAAGAGATGCAATTGGTTTGTTAGATCAATTAAACTCTTATTCAAACTCTGATATAAAGATAGATGATGTATTACTTTTAAATGGTAGAATTAGTGATAATGAAATAACAAATTTATTTGATAATTTATGCAATAATAATGTGGATAAAGTTTTTGAAATAAGTGATTCATTTGAAGAATTAGGAAAAGATTATACATTTATTTGTGAAGATGTAGTTAATTATTTAAAAAATAATCTTATTAACTATCAAATAAATAAAAATAATGAACTAATTGAAAAAGTAGGTAAAGATAATGTAATTAATATTACATTCGAAATAACTGATTATCTCAATAAAATGAGAAATATAAAAAATAAAAAAATATATTTTGATTTATTATTAATAAGGATATTAGATATTGTTAATAAAACAAATGTTCGTGTCGATAATGTAGAAAAGGTTGTTATTAAAAATAAAAATTCTTTAGATTTGAATAAAAAAGAAGTGGAAAAACAAATAGAAGTTGAAGAAAAGAAAGAAACAAATGCTATTACAAAAAAAGAACCTGATGAAAAATACAAAATCTATAATGAACTTATGGATATAAGGTTAAATAATATATTAGCAGAAGCTGATAAAGAGTCATTAAAAGAATATTTAGAGTTTAAGAATCATTTAGAGGAACAATTAGATAATTTAGATGATAGAAAATATTTTAACTTATTATCTGATTGTACTATCAAAGCTGGTTCAAAAGATGGTATAATAATAACTGCATCTAATATAAATATATTGAATGAATTATTTGAAGATTTATTTAATTTAGAAAATTTCTTTATTAATAAATTATCAAAAGATATAAAAGTATGCTTCTATGATGAAAAATTATGGGAAGAAAAAAGAAATATCTATGTAAATAAAATAAAAAATAAAGAAAAGATTGATATATTAGATGAAAATGATCTTTATAATAAAATAAAAGAAAATAAATCAGAGAAAAAAAGTGAATTTGAAGATTTATTAGAGATAGGAGAATAGAATATGAATATGAATCAATTGATGCAACAAGCACAAAAAATGCAAAAGGATATGAAAAAAGCACAAGAAGAAGTAGCTGCTATGACTTTTACTTGTAAAAAAGATTTAGTTGAAGTAGAAGGAACAGGAAATAAAGAAATAACTAAAATAGTTATAAGTAAAGATATAGAATCAGATGATATAGAGGCATTAGAAGATATGATTTTAATTGCTGTTAATGATGTAATTAATCAAGCAGATAAAGCAATGGAAAGTAAATTAGGCCGCTATTCTAGTATGATGCCTGGATTATTCTAATATGAAATTTCCAAAAAGTTTAGAAGAATTAATTGAATGTTTTAAATTGCTTCCAGGTATTGGAGAAAAAAATGCAGAACGATTAAGTTTTGCAGTTTTAAAGTTTTCTGATGAAAATGCAGAAAAGTTTTCTAATTCAATTAATAATGTTAAAACAAAAATAGTTAAGTGCTCAATATGTAACAATTTAACTGAAGATAGTGAAATATGTTCCATTTGTAGTGATGATACAAGAGATTCTTCAACAATATGTGTTGTTGAAAGTACAAAAGATCTTATATTATTTGAAAAATCTAATGCCTATAAAGGAAAATATCATGTTTTAGAAGGATTAATTTCACCACTAGAGGGAATAAATCCAGAAGATATTAAAATAAATGAATTAATTAATAGAATAAAAAAAGAAAAAATTAAAGAAGTAATATTAGCTTTGAATACAAGTATGGAAGGAGAAACAACATCTCTTTATATACTTAAATTATTAGAAGGAACTGATGTATCTGTTACAAAAATAGCTGCAGGTATACCAGTAGGAGCTGATATGGAATATCTAGATGCTTTAACAATACAAAGAGCTCTAGAAGGAAGAAATAAGTTATCATAAATTTAAATTTTATAAATATAGTTTAATAGGTGATATTAATTGAAACTATTGTATAAGATATTTAGAAGAGCAGTAGTTAGTTTAGGAATATTATATGCATATAATATATTTATGAATCAATATAATCTTCCAGTACCTATTAATATTATTACTATTATAATTACATCTATATTAGGTATTCCTGGTTTTATAGGATTGATAATATTTTATTTAATAAATTTTAGGTGATGAATATGTTAGAGGATTATATCAAAGAGCAACCAATTATTACTAAATTGTTAATAAATAGTATTGATAACAATAAAATAGTTCAAGCTTATCTATTTGTTTCAAATGATAAGAGTTTTTTGATGCAGTTTTCTTTAGCATTTGCAAAGAAATTAATAAATCCAGGTAATAATGAAAAAATTAATAAAAATATTGATGATAATAATTATCCAGAACTAAAAATTATTAAACCAACTAATAATTTGATAAAAAAAGAAGAATTAAGTGCATTACAAAAAGAATTTATGGTAAAACCTACTTTAGGAGAAAAACTAATATATATAATAGATGGAGCAGATAAACTTAATTCATCGTCAGCAAATACTATACTTAAGTTTCTAGAAGAACCAAATGATGATATAATTGCAATTCTTTTAACTGATAATTTACCAAAGGTTCTTCCTACTATTAAATCTAGATGCCAAGTATTATTATTTAACAATAAAATAACTGATAATTATTTGGATTTACTTTATACTAAATATTCTATATATAAAGATGAAGAATATTCAATGGATACTTTTAATGAAGAGTCTAAAAATATAATAAATTTTATCAAATTAATAGAAAAAATAGGTATAAATACATTTAGTCATTATAAATCTGATATATTTGATATCTTTAAAACAAAAGAAGATTTTCAATTATTATTTGAATTTATGTTATACTTTTATTATGATGTTTTAAACATGAAAATTGATAGATCAATTAATTCTTTAATTAATTATGTTGACATTGTTAAAGAAATAGCTAATAATAATGAATTAATTGATATTCAAAAGAAATTGAATTTGATTGAGGAAACACTAAATAAATTAGATACAAACATGAATTTAAAATTATTAATAGATGATTTTATAATTAAATATAGTGAGGTGTAATAATGGATAAAATAAAAATAGCAGGTGTATCATTTGTTAAAAATGGAAGAAATTATTACTTTGATTCAAATAATCTTAACCTAAAAAAGGGATTAACAGTTATTGTTGAAACAGAAAGAGGATTACAATTTGGAACTGTTGAAGAATTAAAAGAAATAGATAAAGAAGAATATAATGATAATTTAAAGAAAGTAATTAGAATCAGTACAAAAAAAGACTATAACCAATATTTAAATAATATAAAGGATTCTAAAAGTGCATTTAATAAATGTAAGGAATTAATAGAAAAATCTGTATTAGATATGAAATTAATAGATGCTTCATATAATTTTGAAAGAACTCAACTATACTTTACTTATTTATCTAATGATAGAGTAGATTTTAGGGAATTAGCTAAACAATTAGCAAGTATTTATAAAGTTAGAATAGAGTTAAGACAAATTGGACCAAGAGATAAAGCAAAAGAAGTAGGAGGATTAGGTCCTTGCGGAAGACCATTATGTTGTTCTTCATATTTATATAGTTTTAATAATATTACTATAAATATGGCTAAAAATCAAAATATTTCATTAAATCCTACTAAGATTAATGGTGCATGTAATAGATTATTATGTTGTTTAGAATATGAAGATGAAAATTATTTAGAAGAAAAGAAGAAATATCCTTCAATTGGTCAAATAATTGAAAAAGATGGTAAGAAAGGAAAAGTAACTTCAGTCGATATTTTTAGAAAATCATATAAGATTGAAACTAAAGATAAAGAAGTTATTGAATTATTCTTAGATGAAAGTAGTAAATGATTTATTAGGATATAATTTAAAAATAGTTCAAGATACTGATTATTTTAATTATTCATTAGATTCAGTTCTACTATTTAAGTTTTTAAATATTAGAAAGAATCAAAAAATAATAGATATTTGTTCTGGTAATTGTCCTATTCCATTAATGTTATCCACAGTAGTGGACAATAAATTATATGCGGTTGAAATTCAAAAAGAAATATATGAATTGGGAAAAGAATCTATTAAAATTAATGGATTAGAAGATAAAATAGAATTATTAAATATGGATGCTAAAGAGCTTACTAATAAGTTTGAGACTGATACATTTGACTTGATTACATGTAATCCACCATATTTTAAAGTAAATGAGCAATCCAAAAAGAATAATAATGATATTAAATCAATTGCGAGACATGAAATAATGATCAATATTGAAGATATAGTTAAACTATCTAGAAAATTACTAAAGAATAATGGTAGTTTAGTTCTTGTACATAGACCTGAAAGATTAAGTGATATAATAAAGACTATGGTTGATAATAATATATCTCCAAAAAGAATACAATTTATATATCCAAAAGAAAATACAGAAAGTAACATGTTATTAATTGAGGGTACTAAGAATGGGAATAATTCATTAAAAGTATTAGAACCTCTTATAATACATGCTGAAAATGGAGAATATAAAAAAGAAATACAAGATTTTTTTAGAATATAAGTATTTATATTCTTTTTTTATGTTATAATAATAATAGAAAGGATATAAAATTATGAGAAAAACTATTAAAAGATTAGGGGTTTTATTTTTATCTACATTTTTAATTGTTATAATGACAGGATGTGGATCATCTTCAAAAGGATTAGAAGGTCAATGGAATTATTACGATGAATCATCTAAAAAAGAAAATAAGGATATTTACTACACATTTAATGGTGATAATACAGGAAGTTATACTTTCTATAGCGATAAAAAGAAATTTACTTATGAAGATAAAGGTAATAAAGTAAAAATTAGTTATGAAAATACAACTATTCCAAATGAATTTGAATATGTGATTGAAGATGATATGTTAATAATTAAAGATAGTGTAGGATCAGATGTTAAATATAAAAGAAAATAGGCAATGATTTGTCTATTTTTTAATTGTTATGATATAATTATTCTTGTAATTTGGTGGTGATTTTGTGAGTCAAAAGAGTTATGATGGAAAACCTACTTTATATTTAGTTCCAACTCCAATAGGTAATATGGGTGATATGACATATAGAGGGGTTGAAATATTAAAGAATTCAGAAGTAATCTTTTCTGAAGATACAAGAGAATCTAAAAAGTTATTAGATTATTTTGATATAAAGAAAAAGTTAATTCCTTGTCATAAATTTAATGAAGACGATGTATATTTAAAAGTACTTGATTATTTAAATCAAGGTTTTGATGTTTCAATAATCACAGATAGAGGTACACCATCAATAAGTGATCCTGGTTATGTATCAGTATTTAAAGTAATTAATTCTGGTTTTAATGTGGTATGTTTACCAGGCGCAACAGCTTTTACACCAGCAATAGTAAATAGTGGTCTAAATCCTAATAAATTTTTATTCTATGGTTTCTTAAGTAGTAAGAAGACAGAAAAAAAGAAGGAATTAGATGATTTAAAACTGCTAGAATACACAATAATCTTCTATGAATCACCATATAGAGTTATAGAAACACTGCAGTTAATTAAAGATATTATGGGTGAAAGACAAATTAGTATCTCTAGAGAGATTAGTAAAAAGCATGAAGAGGTATATAGAGGTACAATTTCTGAGGTTTTAGAAGAATTAAAAGATCCAAAAGGTGAATTTGTAATAGTATTAGAAGGAAATAAAGATAAAGAATCTTATGATGATCTAGATATTATAGATCATATAAATATGCTTGTAAAAACAGGTATGAGAGATAAAGATGCTATAAAAGAGGTTGCTAAACTTCATAATTTACCTAAAAACGAAGTATATAAGCAATATATTGATAGAAAATAGATGGAGGTATAACATGAAATTAATAGTAGGATTAGGTAATCCAGGAAAAGAATATGAAAATACAAGACATAATATAGGTTTTAACATATTAGATAAATACTTAAGAAATAACAATTTAACACTAGATAAAGAAAAATTTAATGGAAAATATACTAAAACTTCAATTAATAATGAAGATGTTATATTTCTAGAACCACAAACATATATGAATTTAAGTGGTGATTCAGTAAGAAAAATAATGGATTTTTATAAAATTAAGACTGATGAAGTACTTATAATTCAAGATGATTTAGATATGGAGATAGGAAAGATTAAACTAAAAGAGAATTCTAGCTCTGGTGGTCATAATGGAATTAAGGATATTGAAGAAAAATTAGGTACAAATAACATAAAAAGATTAAAAATAGGTATATCTAATAATAAAATGATGGATACAAAAGATTATGTTTTAGGAAAAATATCAAAAGAAGAGAAAGAAACACTTGAAAAAACATATGAAATTTGTTTAAATATCATAGATGATTTTTTCATAATGAATTTTGATTTATTGATGGGAAAATATAATAAGAGATGATTTTATGTTTGAAAAAGTATTAGAAATTAACAAATTTGATAATATTGGAATTACAGGGTTAACGAATGAGTTAATTTCTTTTTGCGTTTCAAATATATATAAAAAGACTAATAGAGATATTATATTAGTAACTAATTCTTTATATGAAGCTAATATGATATATAGCTCTTTATCAAAATTAAATAACAACTGTTATTTATTTCCGATGGATGATTTCTTAACTAGTGAAGCATTAGCGACTTCTCCTGATTTATTAACAATAAGATTAAATACTTTAGATGAACTATCTAACACTTCAGGAAACATTGTAATTACTAACTTAATGGGTCTTCTTAGATATCTTCCTACTAAAGAAATATGGAAAGATAGTGTTATTACTTTTAAAAAGGGAGATACAATAGATAAAGATGAATTAACTCGTAAATTAGCGTCTCTAGGTTATATATCAGAAACAACTGTTACTAATACAGGTGAAATGGCATCTAGAGGATTTATTTTAGATCTATATCCAATAAAAGAAGATTTACCTATAAGAATAGAGTTTTGGGGAGATGAAATTGATTCTATAAGATATTTTGATCCTGATACTCAAAGATCTAATAAAGAAATAAATGAGGTTGTAATTAATTCATATTCTGAGTTTATCAATAAAAAAGGTATTGAAATAGAAGATAGACAAAAGAACTTACCTTTAGTATGTGATACTAGTTCAATATTTGATTATTTAGATAATCCAATAACTATAATTAAAGACTTTGATCAATTAAATAATTCATATGTTAGTTTAAGAAATGAGATATTTGAATATGATTCTGCTTTAGAAGAAAGATGTAAAACTAATTATATGTATAATATAGATGATATTAAGTTTAAGGATACAGTTTATCTTTTAACTGTGGATAATCTTCTAAAGAATAAGAAACTAGATAAAATATATAATATTGGTGCTAAAAATATAGATAATTTTAAATCTAATATAGATTTAATAAATGAATATATAAATACAGCATTATTTCATAAAAAAACAGTTGTTATTTCTGTTAACAGCGATAGAAAAATAGAAAATGTTAAGAAATTCCTTAAAATAGAGCCAAAACTAACAACAATTGATAAGTTATTTATTAATGAATTAAATATAGTAAAAGAAGATTATGATGAAGGATTTGAACTAGATAAATATATATTAATCACAGAAAATGAGTTATTTGGTCAAAAAATAAAGAATGTTAACTATAAAAACAAGTTAAAAGTAGGAACTAAGATTAAAGATGTTAATAATCTTACAGTTGGGGATTATGTAGTACATATAAATCATGGTATTGGAGTTTATAATGGTTTAAAGACTCTTGTTAAGAATGGAAATAAAAAAGATTACCTAGAAATAAGTTATCAAGGTAAGGATAAATTATTTATTCCTGTGGAAAAGATAGATTTAATCAGTAAATATTCTTCAAAAGAAGGATTTGCCCCTAAATTAAATAAATTAGGAAGTACTGAATGGCAAAAAACAAAGTTAAGAATCAAGAATAAGGTAAAAGATATCGCAGATAAATTAATTAAAATATCCGCAGAAAGAAGTATGAAAGAAGGCTTTGCCTTTAAAAAAGATGATGATCTTCAAAAAGACTTTGATTCAGAGTTTGGCTACACATTAACAAAAGATCAATTTATTGCAATAGATAAAATTAAAAAAGCAATGGAATCAAATGTACCAATGGATATGCTTTTATGTGGTGATGTAGGTTATGGTAAGACAGAAGTTGCTTTTAGGGCAATGTTTAAAGCAGTTAATTCAGGTAAACAAGTCGCTTATTTATGTCCAACAACTATTCTTTCTAATCAACAATACGCTAATTCACTAGAAAGATTTAAAAGTTTTGGTATAGAAATAGCTTTATTAAATAGATATACAAGTACAAGAAGAGTAAATGAAATATATGATAAACTAGAAAAAGGTAAGATAGATATAGTGATTGGTACTCATAAATTATTAAATAATAACATTAAATTTAAAGATTTAGGTTTACTTATAATAGATGAGGAACAAAGATTTGGTGTTACACATAAAGAAAAAATCAAGGAATATAAAGCAAACGTAGATGTTTTAACACTTAGTGCTACTCCAATTCCTAGAACTCTTCAAATGTCATTAGTAGGAATAAGAGATTTAGCTTTAATTGAAACACCACCTGCATCTAGATATCCAGTACAAACTTATGTTGTAGAAGAAAGTAATGCATTAATAAAAGATGCTATTTATAAGGAAATGTCTAGAAAAGGACAGGTATTTATTTTATTTAACAGAGTTGAATTTATTGAAGAAAAGATGATGGAATTAAAAAGATTAGTACCAGAAGCAGATATTAGAATTGCACATGGTCAAATGTCAAAAGAAGAACTAGAGGACACCATGAATGCCTTTATCAATAACGAATTTGATATATTATTATGTACAACAATAATAGAAACAGGTATTGATATACCTAATGTTAATACACTAATTATATATGATGCAGAAAGATTTGGTTTATCACAACTATATCAAATAAGAGGTAGAGTAGGAAGAAGTAATAAAATCGCATATGCTTATTTAATGCATAGTAAGAGTAAAGTATTAAATGAAGCTGCTGTTAAAAGACTAAATGCTATTAAAGAATTTACTGAATTAGGAAGTGGATTCTCTATAGCAATGAGAGATTTATCTATAAGAGGTGCGGGAGATATACTTGGTTCAGAGCAAGCAGGATTTATTGATTCAGTTGGTTATGATCTATATGTTAAGATACTTAATGATGAAGTAGCTAGATTAAAAGGTCTTGAAATAAAAGAAGAAATAATTGAAAATGAAAAACCATTAATCGAAGTAGAAACACATATTGATAATTCATATGTAAGTAGTGATTCTCTAAAGATTGAAATCCATAGATTAATTAACGAAATAGATTCAAAAGATAAGATTGAAACAGTTAAACAAGAATTAGAAGATAGATTTGGTAAATTATCAGAAGAAGTTATTGTTTATATGTATAGTGAATGGTTTGAAAAACAAGCTAAATCATTAAATATAAATGATGTAGTACAAAATAATCTATATGTAGAATTCTCTTTAGATAAAAACACTGTGGAAAAACTAGATGTATCAGAATTATTCTATTATGCATCAAATTTATCAGAAAAATTCAGATTTAACTATAAAAGTGATAGATTATTCATTAAACTATTGCTATCAGGTCTAGATAAACATTTTGTATATTATTTAACTGATTTATTAGATTATATTAAAAAGATAGTATAAACACTATCTTTTTTTCCACAATAAAAATGGTGAAGTAAATGAATTTAAGTTTTATTAAGAGAATTGATGATTTAGGAAGAATAGTAATTCCAAAAGAAATAAGAAGAATATTAAAGATTGAAAATAATGAAACAATGGAAATTAGTTTATATGATAATAAAGTAATGTTAAAAAAATATAATGTATTAGATGAATATGAAAATCAGATAAAACTATTTGGAATGCTAATTAATAAAATAACTAATAAAAATGTCATTATTACTAATAGAGATAAAATTTTATATTCTAATCAAGATTATAATAAGAAAGAAATAAGTACCTTTTTAAAAAGTATATTATTGAGTAATAAAGGACTAGATAATGAATATGATTTAGATATTTGTTTTGATATTAAGATAAAATCATTTTATTATTCTAAAAACATAATTATAGATAGTAATATATCAGGTATGATTATATTATTTTCTAACGAAAAAATAGAAGAATCTGATAAAAGAATAATAGATATTATTTCAAGTTTATTTAGTAGATAAATTGAATTACCTATATGATTATGTTATAATTATTATGGGTGATAGAATGAGAAAGTTTGAAATAATAAGTTATGAACAATACGAGAAAGATTTAAAGGGAAAATGTATGTATTCCGATATAACTCTTCCTAGTAGATCAACTAAGTTTTCAGCTGGTTATGACTTTAAAAGTCCTATAGAATTTGAATTAGAACCAGGTGAAATAATAAAAGTACCTACTGGAATTAAAGCTAAGATGAATGCTAATGAGTTTTTAGCAATCTTAGTAAGAAGTAGCATGGGATTTAAATATAATATAAGACTTTGTAACCAAGTAGGAGTAATTGATTCAGATTACTATAATAATGAGGCTAATGAAGGTCATATTTATGTAGCTCTTCAAAACGAAGGAGATAAAGTTTATAAAGTAGGAGTAGGAGATAAAATAGCTCAAGGAATATTCTTAAACTATAATACTGTAGATAATGAAGAAGAAATATCTTCTTCAAGAAAAGGCGGTATTGGATCTACAAATAAATAAAAAAATTTGACATAAATAAACAAATATAATAAAATAACACTCGTTATTTTATTTTTTTGGGGGTATTTATGGCAAGAAAAGCAGTTTTTGAAAAGGATTATATTATTAATAAGAGTCTAGATTTTATAAAGGAAAAAGGTATTGATTCACTAAGTGTTAGAGAATTGTCTAATTATATTGGATGTTCTACTCAACCATTATTTAGATTATATAGTAATATGGATCTTTATAAAAAGGATTTAAAAAAGAAATTAAATGAAGAATATAATGAATTTAGTGACAAAATAGTTAATAACAATAACTATTTATTAACAACAAGTTATGCATATGCTATGTATGCAAAAAAAGAAAATAGTATGTTTAAAGCATTATTTTTAAGTGATTTATCAGATAGTAAATTAATAAAAACAAATAAATTTGCTGTTAAACATGTAGTTGATGAATATAAAATAAGTGAAGAAAGAGCAAAAGCAGCACTTAGAGATGTTGGTATATATACTCATGGATTAGCAACTCAATTATGTTTAAAAAATATTAGTTTATCTGATAAAGATTTATTCTATCTAATTAATACTTGTATTAAAAGAAATATTAGAATATAAAGATTATACTTATTATGGTATAATCTTTTTAGGTGATGGAAATGATAGATACACATTGTCATGTTTATGAAGAAGAAATGGATAATTATAAAGAAATCATTGAAGAATGTAATAAAAAAGATATTTCTATTATAGATAATGCAATTGATATTAATACTTCAAAAGAAATAATAGAATTATCAAAGAAATATAATAATGTTTACGCAGCTATTGGTTTAAATTATGATCAAATAGATACTTTCAATAAAGATGATTTAAAAAAATTAGAAGAATTAATAAAAAATAATGATATAGTAGCTATAGGTGAAATAGGTTTAGATTACTATTGGACAAAAGATAATAAAGATAAGCAAATTGAATACTTTAAAGCACAATTAGAATTATCTAAAAAGTATGATTTACCAGTCATAGTTCATGCAAGAGAATCTATACAAGATGTTTATGATATTATAAAGGAATCTGGTGTATCTAAAGGATCTATGCATTGTTACACAGGAAGTTTAGAAATGGCAAAAGAATTTATAAAACTAGGTTTTAAAATAGGAATTGATGGACCGATTACATATAAAAACAACAAAAAGGGCATAGAAATAATAAAAAATATAGATTTAAAAGATATATTAATTGAAACTGATAGCCCTTATTTATCACCAGAACCAAATAGGGGAAAACAAAATTCACCATTAAATCTAGAATATATTGCTAGAAAAATATCAGAAATAAAAGAAATATCGTATGAAGAAGTAGTTAATATAACAACAAATAATGCTAAGGAGTTATATAAAATATGAATCAAGAATTAGTAAAAGATTATAATTTTAAGAAAAAATTTGGACAAAACTTTTTAAAAGATGAAAACATTCTAAGAAATATTGTGGAAAAATCAGAAGTAGATAAAGATACTTTAGTTATTGAAATAGGAGTAGGAGCAGCATATCTTACTTATTATCTTTCAAAAAGTGCTAAAAGTGTAATTGGATATGAGATTGATGATAGTCTAAAAAAAATAATTGGTGAACAATTAAAGGAAACAGATAACGTTGAAATAGTTTTTAAAGACTTTTTAAAGGCAAATCCGATAGAAGATATAAAAAAATATGATTATAAAAAGCTTTATGTAGTAGCAAATCTACCATATTACATCACAACACCTATAATTACTAAATTAATAAATGATAAAATACCAGTAGAAAAAATAGTTGTTATGGTTCAAAAAGAAGTTGGTGAGAGATTTAATGCAAAACCTAATTCAAAAGAATATAATTCATTAACAATTTTTTTAAATTATTATTTTGATATAAGAAAATTAATGGATGTATCAAGAAATTGTTTTGTACCTAAACCAAATGTAGATAGTGTAATTATAGAATTTAAAAGAAATAATAAATACAAAGCAAATAACGAGGAATTATTCTTTAAATTAGTACGTGATTCCTTTAAATTTAAAAGGAAAAACCTAAAAAACAACTTAAAAGGATATGATTTAGAAAAAATTGAAGAATCTTTAAAAAAAATAGGTAAAGATTTAACAATTCGTGCTGAAAGTTTAAGTATAGAAGATTTTATAAGTATAAGTAATAGCTTATAATATATAATCTTCTTTTTTATTTGACAAATAATGATACTTGTGTTAATATAAATCACGTTATTTTGAGGGGGAATATTTATGGAAAAAGAAAAATCAAGATTTATAACATACAAAGAAATAAGAAAAGAAATTAGTAGGTTATTAAGTGATAAGGATAATAACGCTGATGAATTAGATAAGCAAATATTAATATTAAGAAATCAAAAAGCACTTTTAGATAAATATCCTACAGATGTACTTTCTCAAAAATTAAAAAGATTTGATCCATGGGATAACGAATACAAATATATTGAAACTATGATGAATGAAAAAGAAGTATATAGTGAAAATGCAGACGAGATTAATGAAATCCTAGCTGGAAATCTAGATAATATTGAAAGTACTAGAACTAAAAAGAAAAAAATCTTTTTATGTACATCTTTAGCTGCTGGTGCTGTATTAGCAATTGGTGGTTTAACTTTATTATTAAATTATGTAGGTAATAACGAAAGAGATAATCTTCAAAAAGAAGAAACATCTACTAGTGAAGAATTAAAAGAAGATGGTACTGAAACAGAAAATACTGAATTATCTAAGAATGAAAATGAATTAAATACAACTGAATCAACAGAAGACAAAAAAATCGAGTATAAAATAATTACAGAAGACGATTTAAAAACAGAAACTAAAAAAGATAGTAATAAACAACCATCTGGACAAGATAATAAGAAATCAAATAATACTAAAAAAACATCAAATGATACTACAAAAGTAAATGATGATTCTAAAACAGATACAAAAACAGATGATAATAAAACATCTGATAATAACAAAGATAATAATAAAGATAATAATAAAGATACTAACAAAGACGATAATAAAGACGATAATAAAGACAATAACAAAGATAATAATAAGCAAGACGATAACAATAAAGATGATAATAAGCAAGACGAAAATTATCAAGATATAGAACCATCTACAGTTATTATTGATAATCAAAAAGATGATGTAAAAGATATTGTTACAATAGTTCCTGCAGATCCAACATTACCTCCAATAGATAATGTTGAAGGAAATGATGAAGTTGTCGTTAATGACAATAAAGATAATAACAAAGATAATAATAAACAAAATGACAATAATAAAGATGATAATAACAACAATACAACATTACCATCATTAGACAATGTTGATGGTGAAGATGAAATAACATATGACATTACTGGAAAAGTAAATAAGGTTAAAAAATTAGTTTTAGCATAGGGGGATTAGAATATGAGAAAGATTAGTAATAAAAAATTTGATAAGAAAACTATTAAAGAATTAATATTTAGAGTAGCATTAGTTACAGCATTAGCTACAGGTTTTACTGCTTGTGGTAAAAATAATACTAATAATTCTGGTACTGAAGTTGTAGCAGATGCTTCAACAAAAGTTTCTGAAAAACCAGAAGAAGTTATTACAGAAAAAGAAACAGAAAAAACAACAGAAGCAACATCTGAAACAAAAAAAGAATTAGTTGGTTCATTAAATGTTGAAGATAATGCTTCAATAGAAGCTACAGTTGATACTATTTATAATGACAATAAAGAATTTTATGAAAAGAATGCAATTGATAAAGATACAATTAGAGATATGATATTTGTTATAAATGATAAATATACTGATGAAGACGGAAATGTTATTATTGATAATGGTAGAATAGATAAAGCATCAGCAGCTATAGATACAGTTATGTATTCAGACACATTTAGACAAAAAATTGATAACGTTAATACTAAGGAATTTGATGTAGATAAGTTTGAATGTATGTCTCATCCATCATTGACTAAATATGTTGATTTAAATTTAGCTGGATCAAAGGCATTAGTTGAAGAAATTGAAGAATATGAAACTGTAAGAGATCATGAAATAGATGTAATGAATAAAACTGGTGAAACAGATTTAGATGCAATTTATGATTATGTAATTAAACAAGAAGTTACTGATATAAATTATGATTCAAATAATATCGGAAGTTTTGCAAAAAATGGTCAAAAATATGTTGCAGCTTTAACACATGTAAATGGATTAAGAATGGCTGCTGCTATGAATAATCATACTATTTACTTAGAAGCTGAAGTATATGGAAATATTGAAACAGTTAAAATTAACTTTACTCAAGATGAAAGAGATTTAAATGCTACAGTTGAAACATTAATGAGAGAAGGTTTAATTACTGAAGAAAACTATGAAAATGCAGTTAGCTATGTTGAAGTAGCTGAAGAATTAAACTTAACTGATGAAGAAATGGCTAAACAATTCTCAAATAAATATTATATTTCATTAAATGATAGTAATTTATTAATTGCTTATGCTAAAAATATTATGAAGATGGAAGTAACTGGATGGAATAATATTGCTTGTACACAAATTCATAAAGCAAAACAAGCTATAGAAAGTAAAACAACTTCTTTAAATGGGGCAAAAAAATTATTTTACTCAGCATAATTAAGAGTATTTAAAAATACTCTTTTTTTTAGAAATTAATTATGATAAAATTAAAGTGAACTAAATGATTAATTAATCATAATATGTAATAGATATTGGGAGGTCTAATATGCACAAAATAATAATTCATGGTGGAAAAAAATTAAATGGTACAATTAATATTAGTGGTGCAAAGAATAGTGCAGTTGCATTAATTCCAGGTGCTATTTTATGTGATGAAAGTATAACATTATCTAATGTTCCTAATATATCTGATGTAGATGCCTTAGAAGAAATGTTAGTATTCTTAAATGCTAAAATAAAAAGAAAAAAGAATGGTGAACTATTTATTTCATCAGAAAATATTGAAAATAAAAGAATAGATGAAAATTTAGTAAAAAAATTAAGAGCATCATATTATTTTATGGGAGCTTTATTAGGAAAATATAAACATGTTGAGATGTGTTTCCCAGGTGGATGTACTATAGGAGCAAGACCAATAGATCTTCATTTAAAAGGTTTTAAAAAATTAGGTGCTAAAGTAACAGAAGATGGAGATAATTTTATAATAGATGCTAAAGAACTAAAAGGAACAAAGATATATTTAGATTTCGCATCAGTAGGTGCAACTATTAATTTAATGTATGCTGCTGTTAAAGCTGAAGGTGTAACTATAATAGAAAATGCAGCAAAAGAACCAGAAATAGTAAATGTTGCAACTTATTTAAATAATATGGGAGCAAAAATAACAGGAGCAGGAACAAAAACAATAAAGATTAAAGGTGTTAAACATCTTCATTCTTGTTTCCATGAAGTTATACCAGATAGAATAGAAACAGGTACATATGAAATAATAGCGGCTGCTATGGGTGAAAAAGTAACTATTAAGAATATAATACCTGAACACGTGGAATCATTAAATGAAAAACTGGTAGAAATGGGAATTAATCTTGATATAAAAGAAGATAAAGTAGTAATAAAAAGTTATGATGAACTAAAATCATGTAAGATAAAAACAGAAGTATATCCTGGTTTTCCCACAGATTTGCAACAAGTTTTAGCTTCATTAATGACCATAGCTAAAGGAGATTCAGAAATACAAGAAACTATATGGGAAAATAGATTCCTAAACTTATATGAATTAATGAAAATGGGAGCAAAAATTAAGATTAATGGAGATACTGCTACAATAACAGGTCCTGCAAAGTTAAAAGGAACTGAAGTAAATGCTACAGATTTAAGAGCAGGTGCAGGTTTAGTAGTAGCAGCTTTAATTGCACCAGGTAAGACAGTAATCAATAATGCTGATTATATACTTAGAGGATATGAAAATATAGTAGAAAAACTTAAATCTTTAGGTGCAGATATCGAATTAGTGTAAAATAATTAAACTTTTACTTGATATTTAAAGATAAAGTTGTTATAATATAAGAGATTTTTTTGAAAAATTCTATAACATTTGTTATGGCGAGAGGAGAGATTATAATGGCAAAAGAAAAGAAAGAAATTTATCAAGATTGCAAAGTAATTTGTGCTTGTGGTGCAACTTTTGATACAAAATCTACAAAAAATGAAATTCATATTGAAGTTTGTTCAGAATGTCATCCATTCTATACTGGAAAACAAGTTAGAACTTCAAAAGCAGGAAATGTAGAAAAATTTAAAGCTAAATATGGTTTAAATAAAGATGAAAAATAATTAGACTTATGTCTAATTTTTTTGTATAATAAAAATAGGTGATTATATGAAAATAGGTATTGTATCAGATCATAGGGGTTATGAATTAAAGAAAAAACTAATAAAAAAGATAAAAGATATCAATTTTGAAGATCTTGGTTGTTATTCAAAAGATATGTGCGATTATCCTGAATTTGCTTTTAAATTAGGAAAAGCAGTTGTTTCTAAAAAAGTTGATCTTGGAATAGCAATATGTGGCTCAGGAATAGGTATGTCTATAGCTTGTAATAAGATTAAAGGTGTTAGATGTGCTAGAGTTACTTCAATAAAGGATGTAATAATTACTAAAACTGATAATAATGCTAATATAATTGCATTTTCATCAGATATTAATTTTGATAGGGTACTTAGAATGATAGAGGAGTTCATAAATACACCTTATTCTAATATAGATAGATATAATAGAAGAAATAAAACAGTAAGTGAATATATAGAAAAATAGTAACATATAATATCTTAGGTGATATTAATGAAAAGGTTACTTTTTTTTATGCTAATAATAGTTAGTATTCCAGTTTTGATTATTAACTTTTTTTATTCTTATAAAATAAGTAAAGATGTAATAACTGGCTCTATATCTAATCCAAAAAAAGAAAAAGATGTAGATATAAGGGTATTAAGGTCTGATAATAGCATAATTAGTATTAATTTAGAGGATTATTTAGTAGGTGTTGTTTCATCTGAAGTTCCAGTCTTTTTTGAAGAAGAAGCATTAAAAGCGCAAGCAGTCGCATCTAGAACATACGCATTAAAACAGATGGAAAACAATAAAAATCAAGAATATGATGTAACTGATAACGTATTGTCACAAGTTTATTCTAGTATAGATGATTTAAAAGAGAGATGGGGAGATAATTTTGACGAATATTATAATAGAATAAAAGAAATTGTTGATAGTACAAAAGGGGAATATATAACTTATAATGATGATATTATCTATGCTTTCTTTTTTTCAACTAGTAATGGTTCGACAGAAGATAATGTTAATGTTTTTGGAGCGGATTTACCTTATTTAAAACCAGTAGATAGTAGTTTTGATCTAGAAGAGACAGACTATTTATCAGAAATTAAGATTAGTAAAGAAGATTTTTTTAATACTCTTAAAATAACACCTGTTATTTTATCAATAACAAATATTAAAAGATCAGATTCAAATAGAGTATTATATCTTGAAATAAATGGAATTCCTTTTAAAGGAAGAGAATTTCAAAAATTATTTTCACTTAAATCAAATGATTTTGAAATTATTGAAAATGAAGATTCTATTTTAATAACAACAAAAGGATATGGTCATGGAGTTGGAATGAGTCAATATGGCGCAAATGCTTTAGCAAAACAAAATAAGTCATATATCGATATATTAAAGTATTATTATCAAGGTACTGAAATAAAAAAAGTATAATTTAATGAATATTATTAGATTTATTTGCCAAAAATAAAATGAGGTGAATAAATTGAAAAGAAAAAGATTAAAACCATTTGTATTTCCATTATTTTCAGGATTAGTGTTTGGATTAATGATTATGTGTATCGCTATGTTACAAGAGAATATAGATAATAAAGTAGATAATAATTACACCTATGTAAATGATTCAATAATAGATAATTCTTTACCTGTGATGAGTGAAGAAGATGTTGTCATAAGGCCATATAGGACTGATAAAATAGATATTTATAAAAAGTTTTATGATGAAAATAATAAAGAAGAAGGAATTGTATATTATAATGGAACATATATTCAAAATTCAGGTATAATCTATAATTCAACAGATGAATTTGATGTAGTATCTATATTAGATGGTGATGTAATTGATGTAAAAATTGATGAAATACTGGGTAATGTTATTGAAATAAAGCACTCTAATGGTCTAATTAGTTCTTATTCTGGACTAAAAAGTATGAATGTTTCTAAAGGAGACAAAGTTTTACAAGGAACTATAATTGGAAAAAGTGGAGAAATAACTTTGGATGTAAATCTTAAGAATGCATTACTTTTTGAAATAATTAAGGATGGAAAATATGAGAATCCAGATAATTATTTTGATAAAAAGGTAAAAGAGTTATAGGATGGTGTAAGATGTTTGGAAAAGATATTGGAATTGATTTAGGAACAGCGAATATATTAATTTATGTTAAAGGAGAAGGAATAGTATTAAATGAACCTAGTGTAGTAGCTGTTGAATCTGAATCTAAAAAAGTACTTTCTGTAGGTACAGATGCATATAAAATGTTAGGTAGAACACCTGGAAAAGTTCTAGCAGTTAAGCCTTTAAAAGATGGTGTTATAGCAAATTTTGAATTAACAGTAGAAATGATTAATTATTTTATTAAAAAAGTTCAAGCAAAGACTACTTTTTCAAAACCAACTATCTTAATTTGTTGTCCTACAAATATTACTGAGGTAGAAAAAGAAGCAATCAAAGATGTAGCAGAAGCAGCAGGTGCTAAAAAGGTATATATAGAAGAAGAACCAAAAGTAGCAGCTGTAGGGGCTGGTCTAGATATTTCAAAGCCTAGTGGTAGTATGGTTATTGATATAGGTGGTGGAACAACAGATATTGCAATTTTGTCTTTAGGTGAAATTGTAACAAGTAAATCTTTAAAAGTAGCAGGAAATACTTTTGATCAAAAAATAATTGATTATATAAAGGAAAAATATAAGTTATTAATAGGTGAAAGGTCAGCAGAGGA
This sequence comes from Bacilli bacterium, assembly GCA_017511805.1. Taxonomy (GTDB): domain Bacteria; phylum Bacillota_I; class Bacilli_A; order RF39; family UBA660; genus RUG13038. Next base: position 13,420 of record JAFWJA010000011.1, on the reverse strand, counting down.
TATAAAAATAGAAATAGGTACAGCATTAGAAGAAGATAAAAAAGGTAAAAAAGTAATTAAAGGAAGAAACTTAGAAACAGGTTTACCTAGTTCTAAAACTATTTATTCAAATGAAATATATAATGCATTAAAAACAAGTTTATATGAAATAATTGATGGCGCTAAATCAGTATTAGAATCAACATTACCTGAATTATCTGCTGATATAGTAGAAAATGGTGTAGTAATAACAGGTGGAGGAGCTTTATTAGATGGTTTAGATAAACTATTAAATAGAGAATTAAAAATACCAGTAACAATTGCTGAATCGCCATTAACATGTGTTGTAGATGGTACAGGTATAATGTTAAATAATATAAACTTAATTGAAAAATAAGTAATTAACTTATTTTTTTTTATATAATATGTTATAATTTTTTTAGGTGGTGCTATGTTTAATAATATACTAGAAAACTCAAAAATAGTTTTAACAGTATTCTTATTTGTGGCAATAATAATGCCTGTTGTTATGAAATTAGCTAAACATGTAAATGCATTAGATATGCCAAATGAAAGAAAAGTACATAAACATCCTATGCCTAGAATGGGTGGAGTAGCGATTTTCTTAGGATTTTTACTAGGATATATGTTATTTTGTACACAGACAATTCAAATGAATTCAATTTTGATAGGTAGTTTTATTTTAATTATAGTAGGTATAGCAGATGATATTAATCCTTTGTCTCCACTAGTTAAGTTTTGTGGACAAATAGTTTCTGCGATAATAGTAGTCTATTACGGAAATATTATATTACAAGATTTATCTGCATATGGTATTTATATAAATTTTGGTATATTTGCAAAACCTATAACAATATTATTTATTGTAGCAATTATTAATTGTGTTAATTTAATAGATGGATTAGATGGTTTAGCTGGAGGAATATGTTCAATATTCTTTATAACTATATCAATTATTTCTAATATTATGGGTGTATATTATGGATTAGATGCATCTTTAACATTAATTATGCTAGGAGCAACATTAGGATTTTTAGTTTATAATTTTCATCCAGCAAAGATATTTATGGGTGATTCTGGATCAATGTTCTTAGGCTATATGATAGCAGTTATATCTTTATTGGGATATAAGAATGTAACTCTAACATCATTTATAGTTCCAGTTCTTATTTTAGCAATTCCAATATTAGATACATTATTTGCTATTATAAGAAGATTATTAAAAGGTCAATCATTTGCTAAAGCAGATAAAGAACATTTTCATCATCAAATATTAAAGAGAGCAGGTAATCAAACTAAGACAGTTTTAATTATTTACTTGATACAAATATTATTCTCATTAGCGTCAATAGTGTATGTTTTACAAAATCCAAATTTTGGTCAAGTATTATATGCGATTATATTAGCAATAATTTTATGGTTGATAATTGGAACTAATATTGTGTTTGATAGAACAGAATTAGTTACTAAAATTAAACGTTTATTAAGTAGAAAACGACAAAACAGATAAAATCTGTTTTTTTCTTTAAATATGACTGGAAAAAACTGGTAAGTTTATTGACATAAAAAGACAAAAATAGATATTATATATAATGGAAAGGAAAAGGGATAGGACAACTTCTCTTTTTTTATTGTGGAAAGGAGGATAAAAATGTTTAAGGATTATGATAAATATTTGTCGACAAGTTTAAAAGTGTATTCTTTTGTATTACTTTTAGTGCTTATACTTAAGATAGTTGGATTAGATTACTTTGGTATGGATGTAAATAATCCAGCACTTCTAAACTTGAATAAGTTTATTACAAATTATCATTTAGAAAATATTTGGTATGGATTTACTTTATATGTATATGCTTATATTATTATAGGTATTACGATTAATGAAAATTCAAAAAGATTAGTGTTATATGTATTAGCTTTTTTACCAATAATTATTTTTCTACAATCTATTAAAACAGGTAGTTTAATATTTGTATTGATGGATTTTACTTACCTATTTCTAATTGCGGTAATATATTTATTAATAACTAAACAGAAAGTGAAAAAGGTAAATGTATCTAATTATATAGTATTCTTTATAGTTATTAATACAATATTACAAGCAATAAGTATTATGCTTAGAAATGGTAAAGTAGAAATACTAATGAATAATTTTGTTGTTAACTTTATTTATAATTTAGATTATTTTATAATGATGCTTATAATGCACCATTTATACTTTAAGAAAGGATGTGATAGTGTATGCCAAATGGTAGTTTCATTTTCTTCGCAAAAACTGACTTCATTAAAAAAATCTCTGACAAGATTGCTAAAAAGATCTCAAAATAAGAAGAATAATAAAAAGAAAGCAAAAGATAATAGAACTAAAACTGAAAAAATATCAGATAGAATATATATTGTTTTATCAATATTTTGGAACTTATTTACTTTATTGTTAGTATTTTTTATAGCATTTATAAATGACTCAATCATAGAATGTATATTTATATGCTTCTCATTTTGGGTCACTAAAACAGTATTTGGTAAGGCATTTCACTTTGAAAGCGTAATTACATGTTTTATAGTTTCAAATGTAACATATTTTATATTAAATAAGATTACTACACCATTAGGAATAAGTATATTCATACCAATATTACTTGGTGTTGGTTTATCTTATGTTACTTCTAAATTGGTCAAGAAGTCATATAAATCTTTATATAGAGGTATGCCAATTGAACAATTTGATGAAACAATACTAAATGTTGTTGATAAAAATAGTACTAAGTATAATATTTGTTACGAGTTTTATATAGATAAAATTAGTGATGTATCACTATCTTTTAAATATAACTATTCTGTAGCGGGTATTAGAAAGATAAGAGATAGAGTAAATGAAAAGATTAAGAAACTAAATTCTTAATCTTTTTTATTTTGTATTATTTTGTAGCATATTATATTTGTATTATTATCTAGGTTAGGAGGAATGATAATGGTAGTATTTGTAATTATAGTTAGTTCATTGTTTGTAATTATATTCATATTAATAAATAAGAATCAAAAATCTAAATTTCTTTTAAATAAATATGAAGAGATTATTAAAGAAGAAAGAATGGTTCATCATGAATATAATAATCAGTTAATAGTTTTAAGTGGTTTTTTAGAATGTAAGAAATATGATGATACCTATTCTTATCTAAAAACAATAATAAATGATTTTAATATGAATAAAGAAATTGAAATTAAAGAACTAACTAGATTACCAAATGGAGGAATAAAAAAATTATTAGTAAACAAGATTTTAAAAATGGCATCATCAAAAATTAATTATAACCTTAATATATATGATTCAGCAGTAGAACTAATTAATAAAATTGATTTAAAAAAATATATAAGTTTAACTAAGATATTAGGTATATTAATGGATAATTCAATAGATGAAGCAATAAATACTATTGAAAAAAAGATAAATATTGAGATAACAAAAGATAGAAACTATCTAATATTTTATATATCTAATAGTATTAGAAAACAAAGTGATATTAATAAAATAGGTAAGAATGGTTACACAACAAAAGGCTTAAGACATGGTTATGGTTTAAAAATTATAAAAGGTATATTAAAAGAGAATCCAAGTATAGAAGTAACAACAGATATTGTTGAAAATATGTATGTTCAGACCGTTCTTGTAGATTTATTATTTCATATGTCGGAAAAATTAGATTGATTAGTTAAAATAATGGGTATTATTTGAGTTATTATTTTATTAGACATAAGAAGGAGGAATAAAAAATGTCAAAAGGAATTATAAAATGGTTTAATAATGAAAAGGGGTATGGTTTTATTAATGGGAAGGATGATGAAGATATATTTGTTCATTATACTTCGATTAAAACATCTGGTTTTAAAACACTATCAGAAGGTCAAGAAGTAGAGTATGTTTTAATAAAAACTGATAAAGGTTTACAGGCAACTAACGTAATACCTGTAAAGCAAAGTGAATTAACTGCTGCATTTTAGCAGTTTTTATTATATAATAATGTAAAGGAGATGGTTTTATGAAATTCATTATTAGAGGAGATAATACAGCTGCTATTAAAGAATATATAGAAAGCAAGTTAGAAAGACTTGAAAAGTATTTAACATCTGATAATTTAGAAGCTACTGTATTAACTAAAAAAGAAGGTAGAAATCAAAAGATTGAAGTTACAATTCCTACTGATAATTTTACTTTAAGAAATGAAGCAACTAATGAAGACTTATATGCTGCTATAGATAATGTAGTAGATAAGTTAGAAAGACAAATAAGAAAGAATAAAGATAAGATCAATAAAAAGAATAATAAAAGGGTTATCTCAGATTTTGAAATGATGCTAGAAGATGAATTTGAGGAAGATGAGATAATTGTTAAGAGAAAACAAATAGAATTAAAACCAATTGATGAAGAAGAAGCAATTATTGAAATGGAAATGCTAGGCCATTCATTCTTTGTATATAGAGATGTAGATACAGATAAAATATGTGTATTATATAAAAGAAAAAATGGTAACTATGGTATTATAGAAACTAAATAAAAGTCTAATTATTAGACTTTTTTTATTGTAAAAAAAGTCTTATTATTATATAATTTTATTAGAGGTTGATAGGATGAAAAGAGGAATCAAATTATTTTTATTTATATTACTTTTTTTATTTTTAGTACCAATTGTAAAAGCAGCACCAACTGAAGAAAGTGATTGTTATAAAGTTAATAATATGTTAGATGAATATGATGCTATTGTTAGCCAAATAGAAAATTTACAATGTGGTGATACATTAGAAGGTTCTAATGATACAGAATTATTAAGTACTTGTGAAAATTTATATATTAATAAATCTTATTACTTATCAATTCTATTTAGAGAAAATGATAATAATACATGTCCTTCAGCTAGATTAACTGAAGTAGTAGATGCAAATAAGGATGATTGTAGTTTAGTTTTGGAATCATCTTTAAAAGATATAGCAGATAGAATAATGAACATATTCTATATTTTAGCACCATTTTTATTAATTATATTTGGTTCTTTAGATTTTGCTAAAATAGTTGTTTCTCCTAATCCTGAAAATATTAAAAAGAATAGAAAAAACTTTGTTAAAAGATTAGCAGCAACAATACTATTATTATTAACACCTTATTTAGTTAATATAATATTAAAAATAAGTCCTAATGATCTAGCACTAGATTCTAACTTATATACTTGTAAAAAACCATTTATATTTAGTACTGGTTCATTTGATATTAAATATGTACAAAAGACTAAAAAACAATCTGCTAGTAGAAGTAGTAATATTACTGTTAATTCAGAGGGTACTCAAGCAATGCTTGATGCTGCAAAACAATTAATGATTAAATTTAAAGCAGAAAATTGGTCATATAATGGTTGTTCAGGAAGTAATATTGAATACTCTATTAATTGCCCTGATAAGACATTAGTTTGTGCCGATTTAATAGCGCAAGTATTATACTTAGGTAATATATTTACAGCAGATGAAATTAATTCTACAAAATATAATGGATGTTGTGGATTATATCATTTCTTAATTGAACAAGGATGGGTAGAAATAACTAACTATGAAGATTTACAACCAGGTGATGTTGTATTCTTTGGTAAAACTACATCTACTTCTCACGGAGGAAAAGGTAAAGATTGGTTCTCAAAACATATTATTGGAGCTAATGGACTTCATTTAGAGTTTAAACATACAGCTTTATATGCTGGAAATGATGAATGGTATGACACTGGTTCTATTGATTCAATAAGAGCAGGTGGAACAATTAAAGTAAATAGAAAAGGATGGTTTGGTGTAGGTTTAAGAATGCCTTAGGAGGACTTATGAAAAGAAGAAATATTATTTTAATAGCTTTTGTATTAATATATATAATTGTTTCAATAGTTTGTGGTTTCTTAAAAAGCGATAGAAAAACAGTTTATCTAGGAAGTTATACCAAAGTATATATAGATGATGGTATAAAAATAAATAGTAAGGGTGAAACTATATCAAACAAAAAAATTAAATACTATTTTAATTCGACTTCAAAATCAGGTTATTTAAAAAGTGTTGGAGAAGTTAATAATCCAGAATTTCATTTAGAAGTAAGAAATGAAGAAGGAAAAATAATTGATTTCTTAGATGATATTATTGCGTATACTACCAATGTTGATATAGAAATTGAAAAACCATCAACTATGTCATTATCACAAGAAGATAAAGATTTAATTACAAATTTTCTTTCAAATAATGGTTATGATACAAATATAAAATACTCTTCTAAATCTAAATTTGATTTAGATAAAGATGGTAAAGAAGAGGAAATATATTCTATTAATATAGGTGAACAATACTCTTCACTACTATTATTAAGATCTGGAGACTCAATTAGTCTTATAGATTCTGTTATATATAATTCAGAAGATGAAGAAGAAATAAATAAAAATATATTATTATATATATATGCAGATTTTGATTCTGATGGAGTATATGAATTTGTAATAAAAGAGAATAATGGTGATAACAAACCTACATATTATAATGTTTATAGTTATAGTGAAGGTATTGCTACAATAATAGAGGAGGAATAACTATGTGTGAAAAGAATGTCATATTAAGTTTAATTCTAATTCTAAAAATTATTATTTTAGCAGTTATTCCAATAATTATTATTGTAAATAAAAGAATAGATTCAAATAAAAAAAATATATTGTTTTATGTAGAATTAGGACTAATAACTTTATTAATTGTATTAAGAATTATGGATAATCCATGTATTACTAATTCAAATATAAGTGGTTTAAAAACAAATTCAATTTATAGTTCTAGTGAACATGTTTCTGAAAATAATGATCCAGACACTGTTAATGAAATAGTAACTAACAAGATTTATATGAATAATAAAGGTGGAAGTGTATATTATTTTAATAATAATGAACTACCTTTAAGTAATAAAAAGATTATATGTGATAATAAAAGTGTATATATGAAGAATTATGGTAATGCAATTACTGCAGGAGCAATAGGAGTTTCCTCAGCATTATCTACTAATATTGATCCAATAAAAATACTAAACTACCTTTTAGAAAGTAATATGTTTAATTGTGATACTGGTGTAGGTATAAATGAAGTATTATCTGCAATTAAGAGTCATTACAATATTAGTTATTATGATATATCACAAAATGAACTAGTTAGTGAAATACAAAATGGAAATCCTATAATAGTTGAAACTAAATATGTTCCAGGAGCTAATAATGTTACTTGTTCAACTGGTTATCTAGTTGTATATAACTATGATTATAATGGTAAATTACATGCTCTAAATCCAAATAACATGAAAAAAGATTATATATGTCCAGCTAATTCAGAAGGATATTTATCTGTTATAAAAGCGGATACTAATTCAATTAACTGGGATTTAGGTGAATTACTTTCTATAAGTACTAGATTCATTAAGATAGTGAGGAATTAACTATGAAAAAGATAAAGGTATGTATTTTACTCTTACTAACTATAATTTTATCTGGTTGTTCAGGAGTTTATAATGTTACTATTAATGAAGATTTAACAGTTACTGAAGATGTTGTTTTATCTGTTGAAAAGCAAGAAGAAACATATGATAAAATTGTGGAATTAATTAAAGAGTATGATGTTAATGAAGAAGATTTTTCAATTGAAGACAAAGATAATATAGTTCAAGTTAAATTTGTAAAAAAATTTATGTCAGTAGAAGACTATATTATTAATAGCAAATTATATCCTGAATTATTTGGAGAAATAAAATATAGTAATAGTGATAGAAAGATTACTATAAATGCAGAGTCAGTATTTGATTTAAATAATGAAGCAAGAGATAATGTAGTAAATTCGTTTAATGTAGAATTATTGAATATAAACTTTAATACTCCATTAAGAGTAGAATCTATAAATGCAGAAGAAGAAAATGATAATACTTATACATGGACTATAAAAAATGGAGATACACATAAAAGTATAAATATAGTTATAGGTACATCTGCTGTTAGTAGTTTATATAAACCTATAATTGTTATAGCTTTGATATTATTAATTGTAATTGGATTTGCAGTTTATGCTTTAAATAATTATAGAAAAGCAAGAAAAATATAATAAAACATTGTTTATTCAATGTTTTTTTGTTGTTTAATATTGATAGATTTGATATAATTAGAAAAGGTGATGATTAGATGGGAATATTCAAAAGAATGTTTGATTACCAATATAAAGAAATGAAAAAGTTTACTTTATTAGCGGATCAAATAGAAGAAAAAAAAGAAGAATATGAAAAACTAACTGATAAACAGTTAGAAAAGAAAACAGAAGAATTAAAAAAAGAATTAGAAAAAGGGAAAACCTTAGATGATATATTAGTTGATGCTTATGCGACTGCAAGAGAAGCATCTAAAAGAGTAATTGGAGAATTTCCATATTATGTTCAATTATTAGGAGCTATTGCTATTCATTTTGGTAATATAGCTGAGATGAAAACTGGTGAAGGTAAAACATTAACAGAAGTTATGCCTGCTTACTTAAATGCTTTAAGTGGTGATGGAGTACATATTGTTACTGTTAACGAATACCTAGCATCTCGTGATGCGAACTGGATGGGACAAATATTTAGATTCCTAGGTTTAACAGTAGGTGTTAATGCTAGAGAACTATCTCCAAAAGAAAAACAAGAAGCATATAATTGTGATATCTTATACTCAACAAATAACGAAATAGGTTTCGATTACCTAAGAGATAACATGGTTGTTAGAAAAGAAGATAGAGTTCAAAGAAAACTAAACTTTGCTATTGTCGACGAGGTTGACTCTGTTCTTATTGATGAAGCTAGAACTCCATTAATTATTTCTGGTGGTGCAATGCATACATCAAATCAATATATGGATGCTCAAAAGTTTGTTGAAAATTTAAAAGAAAATGAAGATTTTAATATAGATGAAAAAACTCAAAGTATTAGTTTAACTGATGAAGGTAGTAAAAAGTGTGAAAAATTCTATAAAATAGATAACATGTATGATGTTAAATATTCAGCACTTGTTCACCATGTTAACCAAGCTTTAAGAGCTAATTTCATAATGCATAATGAAGTAGATTATGTAGTACAAGATGGTGCAGTAGTTATAGTTGACCAATTTACTGGACGTTTAATGCATGGTAGAGCTTTCTCAGAAGGTTTACATCAAGCAATTGAAGCTAAAGAAAGAGTTAAAATAAATGAAGAAACAAAGACATTAGCTACTATTACATTCCAAAACTTATTTAGAATGTATAAGAAATTAGCAGGTATGACTGGTACTGCTAAGACTGAAGAAGAGGAATTTAGAGAAATATATAACATGTATGTTATAGAAATTCCTACTAATAAACCAGTAATAAGAAAAGATATGGCAGATCTTATTTTTGCAACAAAAGAAGATAAATATAATGCAATAATAAATGAAATAAAAGAAAGACATGAAACAGGACAACCTATACTAGTTGGTACTATAGCTATTGAAACAAGTGAATTAATTAGTCAAATGCTTACTAAAGCTAAGATAAAGCACGAAGTATTAAATGCTAAGAACCATGCTAGAGAAGCAGAAATTATTGCTAAGGCTGGTGAAAAAGGATCAGTAACAATTGCTACTAACATGGCTGGTCGTGGAACAGATATTAAATTGGGTGAAGGAGTTAAAGAACTAGGTGGTTTATGTGTAATAGGTACAGAAAGACATGAATCAAGACGTATAGATAATCAGTTAAGAGGTCGTGCTGGTCGTCAAGGAGACCCAGGATATTCTCAATTCTTTGTATCTTTTGAAGATGATTTAATGATAAGATTTGGCACAGATAGATTCAGAGAATTATTAAAAGCCGCAGGTTTAGGTACTACTATAAATTTAAGAAGTAAGACAATGACTAGAAATGTTGAATCTGCACAAAAGAAAGTAGAAGGAAATAACTACGATATAAGAAAGAACTTATTACAATATGATGATGTAATGGGTAAACAAAGAGAAATAATGTATGAAAGAAGAAATGAAATTCTTGATAAAGAATCTATTCATGACTCAATCATAAAACTAATCAAGGAACATATTGAAGAAGTAGTAACAGGTCATACAATTTATCAAAGTGAATTAACTGAAATAGATTGTAGTGAAATAATGGAATACATGAATGAAAACTTACTTGCTAAGTCTTCAATTAAGGTATCAGAAATAATTAATAGACCAGTTGAAGAAGTAATTGAATTCTTGGAAAAAACTGTAATAGATGAATATGAAGCTAAGATTAGTGAACTTCCTATTGAAATAGTTAACGACTTTGAAAAAGTAATAGCTTTAAGAGTAATAGATACTCATTGGATGGAACATATCAATACTATGGACCATTTAAAAGAAGGTATTGGTTTAAGAAGTTATGCACAAACTAATCCGTTAGTAGCGTATACAAAAGAAGGATTTGATTTATTTGATCAAATGATTTCTAAGATTAATAAAGAAACTACTATTTACTTATTAAAAGCAGAAATTAAACAAAACTTAGAAAGAAAACAAGTTGAAAAACCAATCGCTGATAATAGTAAAGATAAAAGCGGAGCAAAGAAACCTAGAAAAGTAACTAAAGTAGGTAGAAATGATCCATGTCCATGTGGCTCAGGGAAAAAATACAAACAATGTTGTGGTAAGTAGTAGGAAATATAAGGTTTTGCGAGGATTTTGTCCACGTGAAAAATGACCGAAAATTGCCATTTGTCCACATTTTGTCCACGTAAATTTAAAATTGTGGACAATAGGACATAAAATGTTGTGAAATTTAGTACACGTTTTGTGGACAATTTATAAAAATAAATGTCATCATGCGATGACATTTTTTGTTTACCAATTTTAGAAAAGGAGAGTATAAAATGGTAAGCGTAAGAAAACGTGGAAAGGTATATGAATACCGATTTGAAACAGCTTCAGTTGATGGCACAAGGAAATGGATTACTAAATCTGGATTTCCAACAAAACAGGATGCACTTAATCAAGGTGCATTAGATTACAATGAATATTATAGGATAGGAAGAGTAAGAAAGAATAAAGAAATGTCGTATGCTGATTATTTAGATTACTGGATTGATACTTATTGCAACTTTAATCTTAAATATTCAACTATAATTACATATCTTAATATTATTAAACTTTACTTAAAACCAAGATTAGGCAGATATGCATTATGGCAAATTGATTCTCAAATGCTACAAGAATTTATTAATAAAATCTATGTAGAGAAAAGTCTATCTAAATGGTATTTAAAAAATATAATGAAAGTAGTTAAAGGTTCATTAAGATATGCATGTTATTCAGTTAATTTTATTAATGAGAATCCAGCTGAAAAAGTACATATTCCTAGATATGAAGTAGTATGTGGAGATCCAGCACATATATTTACTCAGGAAGAAATAGAAAAGATATTAGATAGATTTAAAGATGTTCCTTATATCTATTATTCATTTTTAACAGCATATTACACAGGAATGAGAGTATCAGAAGTATATGGTTTAACTTGGGATAATATTGATTTTGATAAAAAGACTATAACTGTTAATAAGAATATTATTAAAAAAAATAAATATGGATTGCCTAAAAGATATTGTATAACTAAAGGACACTCTGTAGAAGTATGGAGTTATGGAACTTGTAAGAATCCTCAAAGTCAAAGAACAATTAATATAGGAGATACATTAGTTAAAGCTTTAAAAGATTATAAGAAACTACAACAAGAAAATAGAGAATACTATGGAGAATCTTATTTAAAACATTATGAAAAAAGAATAATGAATGAATATACAAATAGACCTGAAATAAAAATAGTAGATGCTAAAGCTGAAATAAAAGTAGATCTACCAGAAGCAAAACTTGTATTTGTAAGAGCAAATGGAGATTTTAGAGGAACTGAATCACCTAGACATGCATTTAAAGTTATTAATTATGAATTAGGAATACCCTGTAGATTCCATGACTTTAGAGATACACATGCAACTAGATTAATAGAACAAGGTGCTGATATTAAAGCAGTATCTAAAAGATTAGGACATTCAACTATAATGACTACTTATAATATTTATGTAAGAGTAACAAATAAAATGGAAACTGAAACAGTAAGTAAATTTGAAGATTATGCTAATACTTTAGATATTCCACCAGTACAAGATATAGAATATCAGGATTAATCATTCCCTAAATAAGGAATTGACAAATTTTTTAAAAGTGATAATATATATAACCAATGAAAGAGGTATTCTCTAGAAATGGAGGTACAGCTATGAAAAAACAATCGAAATTAATAAAATCTAATATTGAATTATTTAGAGGTGTCGGTAGTATTTAAACACTTTAATACTATTGACACCTTTTTTTGTAGTATTTAGAAGTAAGGGTGGTAGAATGATTAAAGTAGAAGATGGTAAATTACAAGCAGAGTTATTGGATAATAAAGGTACATTACCTGAGAAGATTATTAACCAATATAATTATATTGAAATGAAAAATAATTTTGAAGAAGTAGTAGATATTTTGGCTACAAATAAGTTAGTTCATGCCTTATATCAAGAAAAATTAAAATATGAAGTATCTGAAGATCTAGAATTTAAAATATTTATTGATTCAAATATAAAAGATTATATGATTACTTATAATTTAGCAAATTCTTATTCTTATGAATCAGATAAAGATACGGCTGTATTATCTTTAAATAGAGAACAATATGATAGTTCAATAGAAATGTGTATGATACTTTTAAAAAGAGTTAAAATGTCTTATGATCATTTAAATGAAGTTGAAAAATTTATAATTAAATCATTAGAATTTGATGAACCACCTTTAACTGATGAAGAACTTATAGATAGATTAATGACATATAAAAATGGTTATTATTTATCAAAGAAAAGTGCATTTATAAAATTAGGTCTTCAATTAGATATTCAAAATGTTAAGAAAATGAATCCAGAAGATTTATTAAAGAAAATGATGGCAGAAAAATGTGCAAAAATAGTAACAATAGATTCTAAAAATCCATAGATTTGTGTGTTCGCAAAATAAATAATATTCCGTTAAGATTAGAATGAAGATTTTGGCCTTTTTCATTGCTTTGAATTTTAAGATATTAGGATTTAAATATTTCTAAATCTATATCCAAAAGAATAAAAATTAGCACTCTGTATTGACAACTGCTAATTTTTGAGTACAATTATAATTGTAGTGAGAAAAAGATACTCACTATGGTATTAAAATTATATATTTGATATGTGCTTACCTCAAATGGCTCAACACATTTAGGAAAGGAAGTTGATAGATATGATGTTAGTACCAAGAAGAAATTTTGATTTGTTTGATGATATCTTTGATGATTCATT